>JBKICT010000001.1:0-38230 GCA_046566985.1 Acidobacteriota bacterium
CGTTCGGGGCCCCGTTCGCTCAGGATGACAGCGCGTGAGGGGAGCGGGGCGGGTGCTGGAAGGCGGACCGTGGATGCTGGTCGGCAAAGTGGAAGTATGGGAGAGTTGGCAGAGCTGCCGCAATGCAGATCCTTCGCTTCGCTGCGCTCCGTTCTGGATGACAGCGCTCGGGGTGGGTGCAGGAAACCAGGGCGACGGCGCAGTTCTAAGTGTTTGGTCGGCGATGGGGACGTTTCGAAAAGCAACCGCAGGTCCTTCTCTCACCACCCCCGAACTGAAAGACGTTCGGGGCCCCGTTCGCTCAGGATGACAGCGTTTCAGGGTAGCGGGGCGGGTGCTGGAAGGCGGACCGTGGATGGCTGGGCGGCAAATGGGAAGTTTGGGTGGTTTGGACTATGTCCCGCAATGCAGATCCTTCACTGCGCTGCGCTTCGTTCTGGATGACAGCGCTGGGGGTGGGTCGAGGCGCCCCGCCTTGTTCGCCGTTCTCGCTACTCCCATTCATCGGGAATGATCAGCAGCACCTCGACGCTGGTGGCTTTGCCGTTCTGCTGCGCCGGCCGGAACTGCCAGCGCTGCAGGGCATGCAGCACCAAGGTGGCGCGATCGAAGTCCGCCGGAAATGCCACCGCCAGGTTCTCGAAGTGGCCCTTCTCGTCCACCACCCCGTGCACCATCAAGGCATCGGCGTTGAGGTCGTGGGCGATCAAGTTGGGCCGGAAGATGTCGTAGGGCCACGGCGCCTCGATGCGGCCGCCGCTGCCTTGCGTTTCCGCATCCGCGGAGCGCACCTGGGCGTATTGCAGGATCCAGTTCCGGGAGAGGCCCACGTGCAGGTATGCCGTATAGGCGGTGCGCTGGTTCCAGACCTGCAGCGTCTCGGGATACTCATCGGCAAGCGAAGTTCCCACGACCACCACGCTGAATTTGCCGTCCCGGGGCAGAACAATGTGCTGCGTGCCCGGCGGGTCGGGCGGATTGACGCCGGCGCTCGGCGGCGCTTGCAGAGTCTTTCCATCTCCGCCGCCGGCCGCAGCCGGTTGCGCGTTGGGAAGCACAACCTTGGCTTCCTGCGAGGTTCCCGGAAGTTTCGCGGTTCCGGGGCCCTTCGCCGCGGCGGGAGCAACTTGCGCGGCGTTTGACTTGGCCTTGGTCTCATTCACCGGCGGCACCGTAATTGACCCATGCGGCATGCGCAGATCGGAGAGCGAGAGCAGGGAAGTCGGCGTGGGTTGCAGTTGCGTTACGGAGACAGTGGCGGGCGCCATCTCTATCTGCGCGGGAACCTGCGTCACCACGGGAGAACTGGTAGCCGGCTGCGGCGCGGGCAATTTGGGATCCGCGGGGCTTGCCGCCACGGCCTGATCCGCCAGGTGCAGTTCGCGGTTCGGCGCATCCAGTGAGGGCTTTTGCGTGGAGGCCGTGGGCGCGGCCGGCCGCGGAGCCACAATCAACTTCGGCAGCACCGGGTCCGGCTCCCACATGGCAACCGTGGGAATCGGAGTTTCCACGGCAAAGCTCTCGCGGAGGTGAAACGCCGGTTGCAGCAGGGTCTGCTTGCCGCCCAGGCCGGTGGCCGTTTGCGGCGGCTGCGGCGGCACTTGCTCGGGCTGGTTGCTGCTGTCGCCTGCAAGCAGCGAGTCCAGGGAAGCCTTGCCCGCATTCTTGCCGGGGTATTGAATCGAGCCATCCGCGCCGGCCAAATCGGGCGCGTCCGGGCTGTTCAACTGCAGATGCCGGACCGAGTAGCGCTCCGCGATAATGCGCGTCTCAATGCGCGGCGCGTAAAGAACCACATAAACCACCAGCCCCATGCTGGCGGCGTGCAAAAGACATGACAGCGCCAGGCCGGAGAAGCCGCGCCGCGCCCTGGGCTGTTCATGGAAAAGGCTTGTCACGTCCAGTGGACCTCGCGAATGGGCAAAGCTCGAATCGAAGCGGATGCTGCGATTGCTCCGCTCCCGGATGTCGCTGCAATTGCAATGCCATACCCCGCAAAGCCTTAGCGCCACTCCCGCAAATCCTGTCTACCGCCCTACACATGGGTGTGCGGGGGTAAACACATGTTCACAGTCCCTCTTCACGATTCCCATAAGTTACAGGGATTCCAGAGATTTAGCTGATTTGCGACTTTGGCACTCTGATTGCCACGGTACTCCATAGCCAACTCTGCCACTGTGCGGTTTGGAACGGTCACATCATGAATCGAAAACTCCTCACTATCCTGGTTGCCGCCTTCTTCGTTGCGGGCATCTGCACCATCGCCGTCTACAAAATGGTGGGCAAGCGTGTGGCCGGAGTGCAGAAAGTCAGCACCGTCCGCATTGTTGCAGCGGCCGCCGACATCAAGCTGGGCACCATCCTCTCTGCCGCCAATCTCACCACGGTCGAGGTCGCGGCTCCCCTGCCCAAGGGCGCGATCCTCAAGCCCGAAGATGCCATCGGCCGCGGCGTGATCTCCGATCTGTACCAGGGTGAGCCGATCCTCGATGAGCGCCTCGCCCCCAAGGGTTCCGGCGGCGGTCTTGCCGCCACCATCAAGCAGGGCATGCGCGCCTGCGCCGTAAAAGTAGATGAGGTGGTCGGCGTGGCCGGATTCGTCACGCCCGGCATGCGTGTGGATGTGCTCATCTCCGGCGACCCTCCGGGGCAGGCCAACCCCAAAGAGGGTACCCAGGTCAAAACGCTTCTGCAGAACCTCGAGGTCCTTTCCGCCGGTACTGACATTCAGAAAGACGCAGAAGGCAAGCCGATCCAGGTGCACGTGGTCAATCTGCTGGTGACCCCGGAACAGGCAGAGGTACTCAGCCTCGCAAGCACGCACACGCAGATCCAGCTTGTGTTGCGCAATCCGCTCGACACAAAGATTCAGAACATTCCCGGCAGCGCCATGGCCAATCTGTTCGCTGGCGACAATGCCGCTGCACCCCGGAAGGGCGGCCAGCGGTTGGCCGGATTTGCCCCCAGACCCAGGCCCATGATGGTCGTGGAAGTCATCAACGGAACGCAACGCAGTGAAAAGAGATTCCCGATCGCCGAGGGGAACGAATGAGAACGAAAGCAAGCTGTCTTCTGGCCGGACTGTGCATGGCGCTGGCCGCGCACGCGCATGCGGCGGGTGGAGCCGCCCCGGTGGAGCGCGAGGACGCGACCAACGATCTGTCTGTGGTGGTAGGCCGCACCGTGCTGCTGGATTGCGCCCAGCCCGTCGAACGCGTCGCCATTGGCCTGGGTGGATTCGCCGAAGCCACGCCCATCTCCCCGACGGAGATTATGGTCAACGGCAAGACGGCGGGTGAGACAAGCCTGATTCTTTGGGAGAAAGGCGGCAACCGCGAATTCTTCAACGTAACGGTCCGCCCGAGCAACTACGGCGCCGTCGACCAGTTGGCGGACATCCGGCGCGAACTGCGCATGCAACTTCCCGGCCAGGCCATCAAGATCTCAACCGCCAACGGCACCATCTTCCTGAGCGGAACGGCCAAGGATCTGACCAGCTCCAATCGCGCCGAGCAGATCGCCGGCGTCGCCGGCAAGGTCGTCAACCTGCTGAACGTGGACGTGCCCAAATCCAAGCCGCAGATTCTGCTCAAGGTCGTCTTTGCCAGCATCGATCGCAACCGCAGCAGGCAACTGGGGCTCAACCTCTTCAGTACCGGCTTCGGCAATGTGCTGGGCGCTGCGGGAACCAACCAGTTTTCGCCTCCGCTGGTGGCTCCCGGCACCTCGGTCACGGGCAGCCCGGTGGCCTTAACCAACGACCTGAACCTCTTCGCCTTTCTGCCCGGCCTGAACATCGGCGGCACCCTCCAGGCGCTTGAAGAGAAGGGTGTGGCCGAGGTTCTTGCCCAACCCAATGTGCTGGCCGAAGACGGCAAACAGGGCAGCTTCCTGGCCGGCGGCGAGTACCCCTATCCCATCGCTCAAGCCACGGGCGGCGGCACAGCCATCAGCATCATGTTCAAGGATTTTGGCGTGCGGCTGAACTTCATCCCCACCATCACGCCCCGGAACACCATTCAGCTTCAGGTGGCGCCCGAAGTCAGTTCACTGGACTTCGCAAATGGCGTAACGATCTCAGGCTTCTCGGTCCCGGCGGTCGATGTCCGCAGGGTGAAAACGGAAGTCGAGCTTCAGGAGGGGCAGAGCTTCGCCATCGGCGGCCTGCTCGACAACCGCGAAACCGACACGTTTGAAAAGATTCCGTTCATCGGCAGCGTGCCCATTCTCGGCAAGTTCTTTCAATCGATGTCCCGGAACAAGACGAACACCGAACTCATCGTGATCGTCACGCCCGAGATTGTGAATCCTATTCCCGCCGGCCAACCGCTTCCGGCGCTGAATTATCCGGAGCCGTTCATCGCGCCCAATTCCAAGATCCCCATGCACACGCCGGAAGGACTGGCCGCAGTGCCCACCAAGCCGCAGCCGCCCATGCCGATCGAAAAACTCAAGGAGTCGCTCAAGCCGGAGAAGCCGCTGGAGATTGATTCTTCGATGGGTCCGGGCGGTGGTGGTAGTGGCGGTGGCGGCGCCAGTACAGGAGGCAGCCCGCAATGAGTTCCGCGAATACAATGCCCCGACGGCGCTCAACGTCCTTGGCATCGCTGCGACGCCTGGTTGCCCCTCGTGAAGAGGCAGCCCAGGCGTTGCTCCGTATTGTGAATACGACCCGCCAAACCGAGCTGGGCAATCGCATTGAAACCGCGGATCGTGGCCCTCTGCGCCGCAAGGGGCTGCTGGGACGGGACGGTCTCGCACCGGGCCAGGGCCTGTGGATTGTGCCATGCGAAGCGGTGCACACCTTCGCGATGCGCTTTCCCATTGACCTTGTTTATCTGGACCGCCGCCGGCGCGTCCTCAAGGTGCGGCACAGCGTCCCGCCGGCGCGGATCTCCGCTTGCCTCAGGGCGCACTCGGTCCTCGAACTGCCCGCCGGAACACTTCGCCAGGCGCATGTAGACGCCGGCGATGAGCTTGTCTTCTCGGCCGCTGAATAACAACCCTTCAGGCCAGGTCGTGCTGACACCGCGGCCGTGCACGCCGCACACCGGATACACCACGTGGATTCGCCGGAATGGATGGCCGGCCGCAGCCCGCTTGAACGGAGCGATGCTCCGCTCCTCGTGCCGTTCCTTCGCCAATTACCTTCGGCATCTTCTCTTTTCATCCGGCACACGCGTCATCCCTGCACGCGCGGGCAGGGCTCTCCTTTGTGAAGCCCGCAAATGATTGCGAATGAAGGGCTCAGGCGGTGCTCCGCAGTATTACTCCTGTGTACAGACTGGCTCTGCGGGCCGCCCCGTGTATACGAGCGTGCACAGTAACCTCCGGCCCCCCCGCCGATAACCCAATTGATTCCCCGAAATAGAGCGTTTTTCCAGGATTGGCATACCAGTTGCTGTCTATAGGGCAATTCCGGCTGCGCCGGCAAATCTCACACACGGGGAGAATGATTCCAATGAAGGACACTTTGCTCAAGCTGTACATCAAGTTCCAGGACCTGAAGTCGAAGCTGCAGGATGAAGAAGGCCAGGACCTGGTCGAATACGCGCTGATCGTCGCTCTGATCTCGCTGGCTGCGGTTGTGGGCATGCAGGCTCTTGCGGGCGACATCAACACCGCGTTCAACACCGTCGGCAACAAGCTTTCCACGTCGATCTAAGCCAAGCAACGGAACCTCATCGTCCCCGTTGTTTCGGGAGGCGGAGGAAAACAGCCGCGTTTGCTCGCCGCTTGACCTCCGTCTCCAAACATTAACTCCGTTCAGACGTTTCACAGGAAGAGGCAGGCATGCGACTCGCAATTCAATCATTGCTGGACAAGCTACAACTTCTTCTGTCTAGCGAAGAGGGCCAGGACCTGGTTGAATACGCGCTGATCGTCGCTCTGATTTCGCTGGCCGCAGTCGTGGGCATGCAAACTCTTGCCGGCGACATTAACGGCGCGTTCAACAGCGTGGGCACCCATCTTTCTACCGCGGTCTAAGCAGCAATGTGGTATCCGGTTCTGCCCGGTACGGGGCACCGGCCAGTGCCCAGCCGATTCGGCGTAAGCTGACGACTGGCTTTGAACATCACCACGCATCCGGCGTCTGGGAGCCGGCTTCGCATGGGAGGCTGGCTTCAACGAGAGCAATGCCTCTCCAGGCTTTCGTTTCTGAATCGCGAAAGCGGGCGCATATCGCGGAGGGAGTACTCAAGCACGTGGATGCTCGAGCGCACCCTCCGTTTTTGCGTAGAAAGAACTCTATCTTGAATTTGAGAGACATGCATGACTGGCTTGACAGCAGACGCATCCACCGAGGCCCACATCCGCGAGCACGCCATGTCGCCGGAGATTTCCCGTCCCTACCAATTTAAATTCGGAAGACTGGCCGTTCTGGTGTTTTGCATGGCGATCTCCGTCCTGTGGAGCAACAGCTTTCGCGCCGGAGACGCCAAGACCGGCGTCGGTTTTATGGGCGATCTTCGCGAGATCTACCTGGGTTCCCGCTGCGTCATGCACCACCAGGATCCATACGATCCGCAGACTGTGCTCAAGGTCTTCCTGGATGCTGGCGGAAAGTTTCCGCCCAAGGAAGGCCCGCTCAGGCAGGAAGCCCTCATCGTCACCACTCTTCAGGTGAATTTGCCAACCACGCTGTTCCTGCTGGCTCCGCTCGCACTCTTGTCATGGGGCGCCGTCGAGGTTATTGGAACCCTCATCACGGCGATCTCCTTTCTCGTGGCCGGCTACCTGATCTGGGACCTCTGCGGCAGCACCAACCCGAAACTCTTCGGCTGCCTGGTGGGCTTCGTGCTGGCGAACTGCGTTCAGTTGCTGGCGATTGGCAACATCGCCGGCTTCGTGGTGAGCGCCTCTCTGATTGCCACCTGGTGTTTCCTCAAAAACCGCTGGACCGCCGTTGGAGCCGTTCTCTTCGCACTCTGCCTTCTCATCAAGCCGCACGACGTCGGTTTCGTGTGGCTCTACTTCGTGCTTGCCGGGGGAGTGCCTCGCAAGCGCGCGCTGCAGGCGCTGGCCATCACGTGTGTCATTGGCGCAGCGGCTGCCATGTGGATCGCGCCTGCTTCGCCGCACTGGTACCACGAGCTGCACGAGAACCACACGATTGTGTCGCAGCCGGGTAGCACCTCCGATCCGTCCATTGCGGGCATCACAAGCGGCAAGGTGGGAGCCATTCTCGATTTGCAGGCGGCGCTGAGCGTGATCATCCACAATCCGCGGGCTTACAACCTGGTCAGCTATCTCATTGCGGGGCCGCTGCTGGCCATCTGGCTCTGGATCACCCTGCGCAGGCGCAACACGCAGGAACAGACCTTGCTGGGTCTGGCTGCCGTTGCGGTGCTCACGTTGCTTCCCATCTACCACCGCCCATACGACGCAAAGATGCTCATGCTGGCCTTCCCCGCGTGCGCAATGTTGTGGCGTAGCGCGGGTCTCAGGCGTTGGGTCTCCATCGGCCTGACTGCGGCGGGGCTTCTCATCACCTGCGAGATTGTTCAGGCCATCTTGCTGGTATGGACGGGAGTCGCTCCGGCGGGGCCGGAGTCGGACGCAAAATCCACGGCCATTTCAGTGCTTCCTCCCGTAATCCTTCTGGCCATGGGCTGCTTCTTTCTCTGGGAGTACGTGCGCAGCCGGCCCACCGAGAACGCTTCTACAACTTTCGTCTCCGAAAAGGATCTGGCACTGACTTCGGCAAGTTAATTGCAACTCAAGGTGGGGTAAGTAAGGCACGGGACCGGTACTCCCGCAAGGAATCTACCCATGAGCCAACGGAAAGCCATCATCATCGGCGCGGGGCCGGCGGGCCTCACCGCTGCACTGGAGCTGCAGCGCCGCACCGGCATCCAGCCGGTCATCCTTGAAGCCAGCAACGAGATCGGCGGAATCTCCCGCACGGTGAAGTACAAGGGCAACCGCATGGACATCGGCGGCCACCGGTTCTTCTCCAAGTCCGACCGCGTGATGCAGTGGTGGCTCAACCTGATGCCGGTGGAAGCCACCGCCGACGAGTCGCTGAACATCCAGTACCACGGCCGCACCCGCTCGCTGGAGACCAACGGCACGGCTCCCGATCCTGCCAGCGAAGACAACGTGATGCTCATCCGCGAGCGCAAGAGCCGCATCTACTTCCTGCGCAGGTTCTTCGACTATCCCATCAAGCTGAGCTACAACACGCTCCGCCAGCTCGGCTTCGCGCGCACCGTGCGCTGCGGCTTCAGTTACATGCGCACGGCCATGATGCCGAAGCGCCAGGAGCGCACACTCGAAGACTTCCTCATCAACCGCTTCGGCAACCAGCTCTATCTCACCTTCTTCAAGTCCTACACGGAAAAGGTGTGGGGAGTGCCCTGCGATCAGATCAGCGCCGAGTGGGGCGCGCAGCGCATCAAGGGCCTGTCGCTCAAGGCCGTCGTCGTCCACTTCCTGAAGAAGAACTTCGCTTCCGACAAGTCCGGCGACCTGGCGCAGAAGAAGACCGAAACCTCTCTCATCGAGCGCTTCATCTATCCCAAACTCGGCCCCGGCCAGTTGTGGGAGCGCGTTGCGCAACTCATCACCGAGGCGGGCGGCGAGATCCACACCGGCATCTCCGTCGACCGCGTGGAGACAGACGGCCATCGCGTCGTGAACATCGCCGGGAAGAACGCCGCCGGCGAGACCGTCACCTTTGCCGGCGATTACTTCTTTTCAACAATGCCGGTGAAGGAACTGGTGCGCAGCTTCTCCGCCGAAGTACCCAACGAGGTGCGCGAAGTGAGCGAGGGCCTGATGTACCGCGACTTCATCACCGTGGGCCTGCTCGCGAAAAAGCTCTCCGTGAAGGAGAAGGACGGCAGCGCCATCAAGGACAACTGGATCTACGTGCAGGAGCCGGATGTCCAGGTCGGCCGTATTCAGGTCTTCAACAACTGGAGCCCCTGGCTGGTGGCTGACAGCACCAAGACGTGGATCGGCCTGGAGTATTTCTGCAACGACACCGACCCGCTGTGGAAGCTCTCTGACGAAGCGATGATGAAGCTGGCCATCGAAGAAGTCTCGAAGATCGGTATCGTCGCCGCGGAGGATTGCGAAGACGGTCACGTGGTCCGCGTGCCCAAGACCTACCCTGCATACTTCGGCAGTTACGATCGCTTCGACGTGGTGCGCAACTACGTAAGCGGATTTGAAAACCTCTTCCTGGTGGGCCGCAACGGCATGCACAAGTACAACAACCAGGATCACTCCATGCTTACCGCAATGACGGCCGTCGACAACATCGTCCTCGGCATCACGTCGAAGGACAACATCTGGGCCATCAACACGGAGATGGAGTACCACGAGGAGAAGCAGAAGCCGGCTTCAGAGAAACTTCCAGATGCGGTTCCGGTTCCGGCGCAGTAACTTCGCCGGAGGCGTCGTCCTGCCTGACGGCATAGTAAGCGTCTGGGGCCTTCCGCGGTGAGTTTTGCACTTCTGGCGGGCTATTTCTGTTCGGAAGGATTCTGCGCAAGCGGCCTGGGAGATGGTTCGTCGATGCCGCGCTATCGGAATTGCGATCTGTGGTTGGTTTAACCAGATGAGAAGGACCGCGAACTCTCCCCGGATTCCATGAGAATGCGTGGCACGGGAAGGAGAGAGCAGAGGGAGCGCGACATGTCGAAACGCAAGGTCGAAGGACTCTATCTGTTTGCGGCGGGTGCGGTACTCTTTCTGATTCTCGGGTGTCTCTGGCGTTCGGACCAACTCTTCAGAATGTGCGATTTCAAGGCCGTATCCTATGCGGCGCAGGCTCTGGCACATCACCAAAATCCGTATAGCGAACACGTATTGCAGGGAATCTACTATTCGGCTCCCGAAAACTACGCGATGAGGTCGACTCCGCCGCAATACCTTCGCAGCGTTACCCTCTGTGTCAACTTGCCCACCACGGTCATGTTCTTCGTTCCGATGGCGCTGCTTCCATGGAAGGTGGCGACGGTGGTCTGGCCGGCTTTGCTGGGAGTCAGCCTTATTCTTGCGGGCTGGCTGATGTGGACGGTCGCAAGCGATTGGTCACCACTTGTCGCGGGGGTTCTTCTATTTTTGTTTTTTTCCGGCAGTCAATCGCAGGTGGAAACAGGAAACCTTGCCGGCATCGCGATCAGCTTCTGCATTTGCGGCGCCTATTGCCTGATCAAGCAGAAATATGTGCCGATCGGTGTTGTGTGTCTCGGTCTTGCGCTGGTGTGTAAACCGCAAGACGCGGGATTCGTCTGGCTCTATTTTTTTCTTGCAGGAGGAGAACACCGACGGCGCGCCTGGCAGATCCTGGCACTCTCCGCGGCCTTCTTTTTGCCTGCCGCTCTATGGATGTACCACGTTTCGCCGCATTGGTTGCAGGAACTGCGCGCGAATCTGCTCTCGACGTCGGCTCCAGGCCAGGTTAACAGTCCCCTGGCCATGGTGGAACCGGCATGCCATGGCGCGATGATCGTCTCATTGCAGACTGTCGTGGGGATCTTTACGGCCCGACCAATCCTCTACAACGGGATCGTCTACATCCTGTGTGCACCATTCATCCTGCTGTGGGGGGCCGCAGTCCTGCGAGGGCGGCCGTCGCAAGAGCGGGACTGGATGGGGCTCGCGGCCATTGTCCCGATCTCAATGTTGGTCTGCTACCATCGCCAGCACGATACCCGGCTCCTCATCCTCGCGATTCCTGCCTGCGCCATCCTCATCTCCAGGCCCAGGGGAGCTGCCCGACTGGCTGTGATTGCGTCAGCATTCACGGCTTTGGTAAGTTCCAATCCGCTTCTTGAGCTTTTTGGCGCGGCGACTTTCGCTTTGCGACACGCGGCGCAGGGGCTGCGGGGCGAACTGCTCACGGCAATCCTGGCCCGGCCAGTGCCGCTTGCCATGTTGATCCAGGGAGCATGCCTATGCCTCCTGTTTGCGCAGAGCTCGATGGGGGCGGAGGCGCGGTTTGGCTGGCGCGATCGTGTCCGGCTCATGGTGAGGGAAGATGCCATCGCACCGCAGAATTGCACTCCCACACTGGAGTGCCCTGCCGACCAAGAGGCCTAAAGGTACTTCGCGAACGACTCGATCTGCTTGGCCGTGTACTCGCGCCGCTCCACCGGGGACGAGAGCACGGTTGAGGTGGACGTGGCGCCCAGCGCGGACAGCCTGTCGATCAGCGCCTCCATGTGGCGGATCGACACCACGTCGGCCTCCATCACAAACGACTCTGAACCCGTAACCCGGTGACAGCGATGCACCTCGCTGAGTTCCTTGATGGCCGCCACGGTGCGGCTGATCTGCAGATCGCCGCCGGGAATCGTGAGCCGCATCAGGATGCGGATGGGCGCGCCCAGCTTGGAGACGTCTACCGCTGCGTGATAGCCGGTAATCACGCCGGCCTCTTCCAGACGATGCACGCGTTCGGCCACCGCCGGTGTGGAGAGCCCGACCTTGCGGCCCAACTCGGCAAACGGAAGCCGCGCGTTCTTCTGCAGGCACTCCACGATCTTCCAGGCAATTGCATCCAGCTCAACCACGTTGGGGAGACTCTTGTGAGCCATTCGCCGTTCATCCTTAAGTGCAGACACCATTATGCCGAAAGATGTTAGGTTGCGGAACCCGGTTTCCTTCGATCGCCCATTTTCCCGGCGGGTGCGGCAGACCTATCCTTGGCCTTAGCCGGGCTTTTCCCTGACTCCTCGCCCCGGCAGTGAGGTCTTTATGAGCGCTTCTCCCGCAGCCGCTCCCGTGGCTTCGCACACTGACGCCGCAAATCTTTCCGCCGAACAGGATTTCCTGCCGCTGAAGGGCACCGATCACGTGGAGTTCTACGTGGGCAATGCGCGCCAGGCCGCGTACTTCTATCGCGCCGCTTTCGGCATGTCGCTGGTGGCGTATGCCGGTCCTGAGACCGGCCAGCGCGATCGCGCCTCCTACGTCGTCCAGCAAGGCAAGGTGCGCTTTGTGCTGACGACGCCGCTGCGCTCGACCGATCCGGTTGCGGAACATGTGCACAAGCACGGCGACGGCGTGCGCGTGGTTGCGCTGTGGGTAGACGACGCGCGCAAGGCCTGGGAAGAGACGACGAAGCGCGGCGCCGTGAGCTTTGCCGAGCCGTATGTGAAGTCCGATGAGAACGGTGAGGTGGTGCTGGCCAGCATCCGGACGTATGGCGACACGATTCACACCTTTGTGGAGCGCGGAAACTACAACGGGGTGTTCATGCCCGGGTTCAAGCCGATGGAGAACGATACCGTGGCGCGGCCTGTGGGGCTGCTGCACATCGACCACATGGTGGGCAACGTGGGCTGGAACGAGATGGATAAGTGGGTGGAGTTCTACGCCCACGTGATGGGCTTCTCGCTGTACCAGCACTTCGATGATAAGGACATCTCGACGGAGTACTCGGCGCTGATGTCGAAGGTAATGTCCAACGGCAACGGCTACGTGAAGTTCCCCATCAATGAGCCGGCGGAGGGGAAGAAGAAATCGCAGGTCGAAGAGTATCTCGACTTCTATCCGGGGCCGGGGGTGCAGCACATTGCGCTGGCGACGAAGGACATTCTGCAGACGGTGCGGCTGCTGAGCGAGCAGGGAGTGGAGTTTCTGCGGGTGCCGCACACGTATTACGCGGAACTGCAGGGGCGCGTGGGCAAGATCGATGAGCCGATCGAAGAGCTGGAGAAGCTCGGCATTCTGGTGGATCGCGACGACGAAGGCTACATGCTGCAGATCTTCACCAAGCCGGTGGAAGACCGCCCCACGCTGTTCTTCGAGATCATTCAGCGCAAGGGCAGCCGCAGCTTCGGCAAGGGTAACTTCAAGGCGTTGTTCGAGGCTATCGAGCGTGAGCAGCAACTGCGCGGCAACCTGTAACCGCCTGCGGTGGGGCCAACTGCGGCCACCTGCGGTGGGGCTAACTGAGGCTTAGCCGCCTGACAGAAATGGAGATGGAAGATTATGGCAACCGCTACGCTGACCGCTGCTGCGCCTTATTTGATTCAGCAGGACTATGCGGCTTACACCGAGGAGCAGCACGGGATTTGGGCGGAGCTGGTGGGCCGGGTTCTGCCGAATGTGCAGAAGCATGCCGCGCGCGAGTACCTGGAAGGATTCGACATCATCGGCCTGCAGCCGGACCGGTTGCCGGATCTCGCGGCCATCAGCAAGCGGCTGGGCCCGCGGACTGGATGGAGCTCCACGCCGGTGAGTGGCTTTCTGCCCGCGCCTGCCTTCTTTGAGATGCTTGCGAACCGGCTCTTTCCGACGACGACGTGGCTGCGCAGCCGGGAGTCGTTGGAGTACACGCCGGAGCCGGATATCTTTCATGACGTTTTCGGCCACGTGCCGATGCACGCGCACCGGGTCTTCGGAGATTTTCTGGAGCACTACGGCCGCGTATGCGCCGCCACCTCAGATGCCGTGGTCCTCGAGAAGCTGGGCCGCCTGTTCTGGTACACGGTGGAGTTCGGGCTGATTCGGCAGGGCGGCGAGATCAAGGTGTACGGCAGCGGCGTGATCAGCTCGCAGGGCGAGTGCCGCAACGTGATCAACGGCGGCTGCGCGGTGCACGACTTCTCGCTTGACGAGGTCATCGAGACACCGGTTAAGGTGGATGAGCTGCAAAAGGTGCTGTTCGCAGTGCAGAGTTTCGACCAGATCTACGAGGCCATGGGCGAAGCGGAGAAGCGCGCGCTCGCCGGCCGCCTGTAACACCTCGCTTGTGAAAGGCAAGGCTCATGTCCGATGAGATTCAGTACCAGTCCGGCTTTGGCAACGAGTTCGCCACGGAGGCCGTAGCCGGAGGACTTCCGCAGGGCCAGAACGCGCCCCAGAAACATCCTCTCGGCTTGTACGCCGAACAGTTCAGCGGAACGCCGTTCACCGCGCCGCGCGCCGTCAACCGCCGCACGTGGACGTATCGCATCAAGCCCACCGTGACGCACCGGCCCTACGAAGAGATGCCGCCTACGCTGATGCGCAGCGGCCCCTTCAACGAGGTGCCGACTACGCCGAATCAACTGCGCTGGGATCCGCTGCCGATTCCCGACGGGCCTACGGACTTTGTCGACGGCATCATCACGCTGGGTGGCAACGGCGATCCCGCGATGCAGGTCGGCCTGGGCATACATCTTTATGCCTGCAATGCGTCGATGGAGAACCGGTTCTTCTACACCGCCGACGGCGAAATGCTGATTGTGCCGCAGCTCGGCACGCTGCTCTTTCATACGGAACTCGGCATCCTTGAAGTCGCGCCCGGGGAAATCTGCGTGATTCCGCGCGGCGTCAAGTTTCGCGTCGTCCTCGCCGACAAGCAGGCGCGCGGCTACATCTGCGAAAACTACGGCCTGCCGTTCCGTTTGCCGGAGCTTGGCCCCATCGGCGCGAACGGCCTGGCCAACGCGCGCGACTTTCTGTATCCGGTCGCCGCGTACGAAGACCGCGAAGGCGAGTTCCACATCACCGCCAAGCTGCTCGGCCGGCTCTGGTCGGCTTTCATCGATCACTCGCCGCTGGACGTGGTGGCGTGGCATGGGAACTATGCTCCGTACAAATACGATCTCGCGCTCTTTAACTGCATCAACACGGTCTCGTTCGATCATCCCGATCCTTCCATCTACACCGTGCTGACCGCGCCCTCGCTCAACCCCGGCACGGCGAACTGCGACTTCGCCATCTTTCCGCCGCGCTGGATGGTGGCAGAGCACACCTTCCGCCCGCCGTGGTTCCATCGCAACCTGATGAACGAGTTTATGGGCCTGGTCTTCGGTGCCTACGATGCAAAAGCCGAAGGCTTCGTCCCCGGCGGCGCCAGCCTGCACAACTGCATGGCCGGCCACGGACCGGACGCCGAAACGTTTGAACGCGCAAGCAACGCCGACCTGAAACCGCAGTACCTGGCGAACACGCTGGCGTTTATGTTTGAGACGCAGCTCGTAGTACGGCCCACTGAATTCGCGATGAACTCGCGCATCCTCCAACACGAGTATTTCGAATGCTGGCAGCCACTGAAAAAACACTTCAAATCCCCCAAAGAATGACTTCAATCGAATCGTTGCTCACCGGCCTGATCGATTACGCGGGGCTCTATCCGCCTGCCGGTCTCGACATGCGAACCGCTGTTCGCAACTACCTCGACTATCGCGGCAGCGCCCACGCGCAAGTGCTGGGACGCTTCATCGTCGATGTCAGCCGCTTCGACGATCTGCGCGAGGCCGCCGGCGAGCATCTCGCTGCGATACCCCTCAGCGTGATCGCCCCCGCCGGAGACTTCTCCGCCATCGAGCGCGCACGGGAGGACGGCTTCAACATTGAATGCATCGAGACCAAGTCGGCGGATACGTTGAGCATCGCGCGCACCCAGTCCGCGCTTCCCCCGCAAGTGGACTGCTACTGCGAGATTCCGTTTTCGCCGGTTACATCCGCGATGCTCGATGCGCTGAAGACCGCCGGCCTCCGCGCCAAGCTGCGCATGGGCGGCGTGACTCCGGAGGCATTTCCGGCGGCTGAGCCTGTCGTTGCGATCCTGCAGGAACTCATCGCGCGTGGCATCGCATTCAAAGCCACCGCGGGCCTGCATCATCCCGTCCGCTCGCAGCACAAGCTCACGTACGCCCCCGACAGTGCCTGCGACCTGATGCATGGCTTCCTCAACCTGCTGGCATGCGTTGCGATTCTCAATCGAGGCGGCGCAGCCGAAGATGCCAGCCGCGCTCTGCGCGAGCAGGACCCGCAAGCCTTCCGCATCTCCGCCGAGGAGTTTGGCTGGCGCGACTTCGACTGGAGCGCCGGCGAGCTAAACTCGATGCGCAGGGAATGCTTCGTCAGCTTCGGCTCGTGTTCCTTCGCCGAGCCGATCGCCGACCTGGAGGCCATGGGGTGGCTGTGAAGAGCTGGGTGGAATCGGCCAACGACCCGAACACCGATTTCCCATTGGCGAATTTGCCGTATGGCGTGTTTCGCCATGCGGGCCAGACTCGGATTGGCGTGGCCATCGGCGAAAGCATCTTCGATCTCCGCGCCGCCGCGAGCGAAGGGCTGTTGGCTGCTCTGCCCAGCGTCGTCGTCGATGCCTGCACGGCGAGCGTGCTGAATCCGTTGATGGCGCTCGGTCCGGAGGCATGGTCCGCGCTACGCGCACGCATCACGCACCTGCTCAGCGTGAACGCGACGGACGACGAGAAGCGCCGCGTTGAGCGGATGCTGGTGCCGATGCGCGAGGCACAGATGCAATTGCCCGCGGAGATCGGCGACTATACCGACTTCTACGCGTCGATCCACCATGCCACGCGCGTTGGCAAGCTGTTCAGGCCTGACAATCCGCTGCTGCCGAACTACAAGTACGTGCCCATCGGCTATCACGGCCGCGCATCGTCGATCGTAATCAGCGGCGAAGAAATTCGGCGTCCGAGCGGACAGACCAAGCCGCCGCAAGCGCCTGAGCCGAACTTCGGGCCGGCAAAGTCGCTCGACTACGAACTCGAAGTCGGCATGTTCATCGGCGCAGGCAATCTGCTTGGCGAGCCCATTCCCATCGGCCACGCGGAGCAGCACATCTTCGGGCTCTGCCTGCTCAACGACTGGTCCGCGCGCGACATCCAATCGTGGGAGTATCAGCCGCTCGGCCCGTTCCTTGCCAAAAATTTCGCTACCACCATCTCGCCGTGGATCGTGCCCATGGAGGCGCTTGCGCCCTATCGCGTTGCGCCGTCGGACCGCGTCGCCGGCGATCCCGCGCCGCTGCCGTACCTCGCCGCGGAGCCCACGCAGGCCGTCGACATAACGCTGGAGGTCTATCTCCGATCCCGCAAGATGCGCGAGCAGGGAATTGAGCCCATGCGCCTGAGCCGCGGCAACCTGCGCGATCTTTACTGGACCCCGGCGCAGCTCGTCACGCACCACGCCAGCAACGGCTGCAATCTCCGCTCCGGCGATCTGCTCGCCACCGGCACCATCTCCGGACCCGAAGAAGGCTCGGAGGGCTGCCTGCTCGAAATGAAGCACCGCGCCGAGCCTCTTCCTCTGCCCACCGGTGAGACGCGCGTCTTCCTCGAGGATGGTGACGAAGTCACGTTCCGCGCCTGCGCGCAGCGCGAAGGCCTGCCGCGCATCGGCTTTGGAGTTTGCGCGGGAACGGTTGTCTCAGCCCGCTGAGATGGTCCTCTAATCGCCGGCATGGGCGGGGTGTGCCGCCGTGGGAGCTGCCTGCATCTGCTTCAGCTCTTTCTTGATCTTGTGCCAGTGGTGGCGCGCGCGCCATCCCTTTGGCTTGGGGCCGCTCGCGTAGAACCCAAGGATGTTCTTGCGCAGCGCACCGTCGGCATCGGCGAAGCGCTGTTTATCGAGTTGCCGCAGAAGTTTGCCGTAGGTTCTGTCCGCCAGCTTGTATTCGCCGAGGCTGGTGCGCGCGCCAGTGTCCAGATCTCGATCGGGGAGCTGTGGCGTCCCGGCCTTTGCATCGGTTAAGAGCGCATCGTAATCGGCGTAGGTCTTATCGATGCTCTTCAGGTAAAGCTCCTCCGCCTTTTCAGGTGGCGGCGTAAAGCCGAGCCCTTTGAATGGGCCGACCTTGGGGACCAGGTTGAGCAACGCGGCCAGCAATCGCGTTCCCAGCCCTGCATGACGGTACTTCTTGCCCCATTTATGCCGGTAGTCCGCGCGCGAGACGTGGTAAAGAAAGATCTGTTGTGCCGCGGTGTCGGGCTGGCGATGGTGCTTGAGTTCCTTCTTCTGGGCCTGAATGGCCACTTTGGTCATGTGCGGAATCAACTGGCTGATCGCCCAGCGATAGGAGCCCACCGCCAGGCTCTGGTGCTTCAGCACCTGGTCGAGCTCAACGCCGTACACGATGGGAAACACGCGCTCCAGCAGCGGCATGGAAACATCAAAGCCCACGAAATTGCGGTAGTCCTGCGGGGCATAGCGGTGCCGGCTCACCTGCTCTACGTCGAAGCCAAACTCCGTCTTCAGGTGCGCGGATTCATCGTCTTCATAGGTGACGATGCGGCCGAAGCGCGAACGCAGATGTGGGTGCTCGATGGCGACAGCCTGATTCACTGCGGGATGACCGTCGATATCGGAGACGTAATGCGCCATGGCGCCTAAGGCAAATGCGTATTCGTTGGCGTTACGGCTCTCCAAAATCAACTCCGACACAAAGTCGCCGCTGCGGACGTAGTGCGTCAGGTCGCTGAACTCCTTGCTGCCGAACGGATAGTAGCCGAGGTCCTGGATGACCGAGCCGCCGTAGGCGTAGGCGTGCGCTTCAATCAATTGCTTCTCGGAGAGACCAGGATAGCGCTCGAGCAAAAGCGGGCGGATGTGCGTGGTCCACAGAAGGTCGACGATCTCTTCGTGGGTGAGCACGGAATACCCGGAAGAGGAGGGAGTGAGAAGCAGCGCGATGAACAGGAAACCGGCAAGCGCCGCTGTCTTCAATGGGACTTTCTCCGGGACCGAGTGGGGCTCAGATGACCGAGTGGGGCTCAGATGCGGTTGAGGAACAACAGGACGATCAGCACGACGACCAGCGCGCCCATGCCTCCGGCCGGGTAGTAGCTCCAGTTTTTGTTATAGGGCCACGCGGGCACGATGGCAACCAGAACGAGGATGAGAGCGGGAATCAGGAACAGAGCGACCATGGTTTGTGCACCCCCGCAGCCCGGCGCCTTGCTCCGGTGCTGTCTACCAAGAAAAGATGCACACCGAACTGTGAGTAGTTGTTTTGGAACCGATTGTGGACCCTGACGGCCCGGTGGCTCTGCGAGAATGAGCGTGGTATGGCACCCTCGTTCCGCCGCGTGGCGATCATTGAAAATCCAGGTTCCGGGCAGCCTTCGCCGCGGCGCAAAGCGGCCCTGGCCCTCGCCCTTGCCACCTTCCAGCGCGCCGGGGTTGCGAGCGAGCATCTGCTGATCAACGGCCCCGGAAGCGGCAGGGAACTGGCCCGGCAGGCGATCGCCGACGGTTGTGACGCCGTGCTGGTGTGCGGCGGCGACGGAACCGTGCACGAAGTGCTGCAGGCGCTGGTCGGCACGCCTGTTGCGCTCGGAGTTCTGCCCATGGGCACCGCCAACGCGCTGGCCTCCGACCTGGGGTTGGGGCGTTCGCCGCAGTCGGCGCTGAAGAAGCTTCTGGAAGCGCGGCGGGTAGACGTCCCGGTGGGCCGGGTGATCGGAAGGGATGCGGCGGGGCAGGAGGAGATTCGCTACTTCACGGTGGCGGCCGGCGTAGGCGCAGACGCACTGCTGATGGCGCGGATGGACCCGGTGCTCAAGCGGCGGCTGGGCTACGTCCTCTACGTGCTTGAGGCGTTCCGCATCTGGGTGAGCCACCGCTTTCCGCTGTTTCAGGTGACGGTGGAAGGCGTGGATGGGGAGCGAAGGGTATTTCAGGCGTCGCAACTGCTCACGGTTCGTGTCCGGACGTTCGGTGGCGCGGTCGGCAGGCTTGCGCCGGGCGCGTCGGTTCAATCGCGCAACCTGAGCGCGATCGCGGTCAAGACACGCAGCCGGATCAAGTACATTCGCTTCATTCTTGCGGTGGTGGCCGCGCGTCAGACCTTTGGCGACCAGGTGGAACTGTTCACGGCGCAGAGCATCGAGTGCCGCCCTCTGTATGAGCCGGAGATCTATGCGGAGGCGGATGGCGAAGTGCTGGGGCACCTGCCGGTGCGCATCGAGATTACGGATCAAACCGTGACGCTGCTGGTGCCGCCCAACGTAGAACCGTAGAACTGCGGAATTCTCTCCGTGCCACTGCTCTTGGCGGCGCTAAGATGTTGCCATGCTGCTCGCCGTCATCACCATCTCGGATCGTTGTTCGCAGGGGCTGATGACCGATACGGCCGGCCCCGCCGTGGCCGCTCTACTGCACGAGCAGTGGCCCCACGCGCAGATTGACACGGCGCTGCTGCCGGACGAAGAAGACGCCATTGCAGCCCTGCTCGAACAGTTTGCGGCCGACGGAGCGGGGTTGGTGCTGACGGTTGGAGGCACGGGCTTCAGTCCGCGCGATCGCACGCCGGAAGCAACGCGGCGCGTGATCGACCGCGAAGCGCCGGGACTGGCCGAGGCAATGCGCGCGCTGGGCGCGGCGGAGAACCGCTACGCGTGGCTGTCGCGCGGCGTGGCCGGGCTGAAGGGCGCGACGATCATCGTGAATTTGCCCGGCAGCAAGCGCGGCGCGGAGCAGAGCCTGGGCGTAATCCTTCCGCTGCTCAAGCATGGCATTGAAGTCGCACAAGGCGCGCAGAGCCACCCCTGAGAGCCGCGGATTCTCCCCGGCAACGCCTTCGCCCGACGATCCTTCAGAGGGTATCTGCTCTAGAACGATGGCTCATACGGCGGCAGAATGCCGCCCTTCGCCGCCATCCGGAAGAACTCCCGCATACCTTCCGCACACTCTTCGTCCAGAACGTAATGAATGTTCTCGCTCAGATACGTGCGAACCGTCTGCTCGCTCAATGGCAGCTTGCCGGACCACTCCTGGGCAAGAGCTTCGATGTTGGACAGCCCGTGATCGCGGGAACGGACCAAGTCTATCTCGATCTTGTCCAAAGGGCCGCCCCATGCCGTGGCCCAGACGGCAGAGACAAAGGGAAACCCGGTGGTCGCACGCCACTCGTGCGCCAGATCGTGATAGGTCAGTTCCTCTTCGGCGCGCTCGCTGCGGTTGGCCAGCTCTTCCAGCGCCAGCAGCGCGGGATCGCCGATCACGATGGCTGCGTCGGCTCGCTGCAGCATGGCATCCAGGTTCGCAGCCATGGGGATAAACTCCGCCTGCGCGTTGCCCCACATTCGGAAGAGCATCCGCGTGTAAGCGATCGTGGTGCGGCTGGCCGTGTCCGCGGCAACGGAGCGAATCTCGGAGAGCGGGGTGCGCGATCGGCGCACCAGCAGCAGCGATCGTACATAGTCCTTCGAGGCAATGGTGCATCCGGGCACAATGCGCAGCGCCGGATTGAGTGGCAGAGCGGCAATCGGCACCAGCCCAAGATCGGCATCGCCGCTGGCCAGCCGGTCGGCGCACTCCGAAGGCAGCATCCAGTCGATCTGGTAGCGTGCGGCGAGTTCGGCATTGAGTGGGGGGTGCTCGAAATCCCACATCAGCGGTGCGGGATTGAGAAAGCGAATGGCAGCAATACGGAGCCGGCGTTCTGACAGGGCCACATTGCTAGTGTAAATCGCCGGTAGGCGGTCAACTTGCGATCAGGCATCTCTGGTGACGTCCCCCTGCCCTCGCTGTCTTGCTCCCTTGTTCCCTCGTTCCCTTGTTCCCATGTTCCCTGCCTTTGTGACGCCTTCCCTTGACTTTCCTTTGCCTCGCGGAATAAGTTTGCCGCATTCCCCGTAGAAATCGGATCGAAACTGCCGGGCGTAGTACGGCAGGCGGGAGAGTGCGCATGAGCGCAACAGGACAGGAGACAACAGCCGCGGGGCACGGCGCGCTTTCGGAAGACGACCTTGCATGGCTCGCGCTGGCACTTACTCCCGGGCTCGGCCCGCGGCGCATTCTGGAAGCCGTGAACGAACTGCGCTGCGCCGCGGAGGTCTTCGAACTGCCGTTGACCGGCCTCGAAGCACTGCGGCTTCCCGCCGAGGCCGCGCAGTTTCTCTTCGACGGAAAAGCGCGCAGAGCCGCCGAAGACGAGTGGGCTGCCGTGGCCGCGCAGGGCGCATCCATCCTCACCTATTCTTCGGCCCATTATCCGGAAATGCTCAAGGAGATTTACGATCCGCCGCCGGTGCTGTGGCTGCGCGGCAATCCTGGCCTGCTGGTGCGGCCGTCGCTCGCGGTAGTGGGCACGCGCCATCCTTCACCTTATGGTTCCGGCGTTGCAGAGATGCTTTCGCGCGATCTCGCCGCTCGCGGCCTCTTGATCGTCAGCGGCATGGCGCGCGGTGTCGACACCTGCGCACACAAGGGCGCATTAGCCGCGCGCAAGCCCACGATTGCCGTGTGGGGCACGGGCATCGACGTGGTCTATCCCAAGGAGAACAAGAAGCTGGCCGAGGATATCCTCGCCGCCGGCGGCACAATCGTGAGCGAAGTCCCGATGGGCACGTTCCCGGCTCCGCAGAATTTTCCCCGCCGCAATCGCATCATCAGCGGCCTCAGCATTGCTGTGCTCGTCGTCGAGGCTTCGGAGAACTCCGGCACCCGCGTCACCGCCCGTTGCGCCGCCGAGCAGAATCGCGACCTGTTCGCCGTGCCCGGCAACGTGACGAACAAGGGATCGTGGACGCCGAACACGCTGATTAAACAGGGCGCAAAGCTGACGGCGACGTGGGAGGACGTATGGGAAGAACTGCCCTCCTACATTCGTGTTCAACTGGAATGCGAAGCCGGCGCTGCATCCAAACCCCATCCTGTTGCATCTCTTTTGCCGGACCCCCTGTTGCGGCCCGAAGAGGCCATGGTGCTTGAGGTACTCCGCTCCGACGAGTCGCTGCAGATCGATGAAGTGTTGGAACGTCTGGAGACGCAACTGACCTCATCCGAAGTCTTTACGGCTCTCTTCGAGCTTGAAATGGCCGGCCGCGTACGGCAGCTTCCCGGCAAAAACTACGTGCGCACCCTGTGATCACGCGCATCTTCGAGCCCCGCGCAAAACGAAAATCGACGGCTCGAAAGTCTTTGCAATCGCTGTATTTGAGTGCGGCAACCGAACCGGCTGGCGTACATTCAGTGGAAACGGACCGGCGTTCCGTGATACTTTCCAAGTTTCGCGGCCAATTCAGAACCTGGGCCGGCCGCCGGCCCGTCTCGCCGGGTGAAACCTTCCGGCACAGCGGGTAATCAGATTGAAGACAAATCCCGAGAGTGCGAGTCCAATAGACCCGGGCGGGATCGGTAGTAATAAGGATGGCAATGAGCAAATCACTTGTGATCGTCGAGTCGCCCGCCAAAGCGAAGACGATCGAGAAGTATCTGGGCAAGGGCTACGAAGTGCTGGCCTCCGTCGGCCACATCATGGACCTGCCCAAAAACGATATCGGCGTGGAACTGAAGAAGCGCACGTTCGAGCCCACGCTGATCGTCTCCCCTGGCAAAGAGAAGGTTGTAACGCAGCTCAAGAAGGCCGCGGCCAAAGCCGACCAGATCTTCCTGGCGCCCGACCCGGATCGTGAAGGCGAGGCCATCGCCTATCACCTCGCGCTGCAGCTCGGCTCCGGCGCCGACAAAAAGAAGATTCACCGCATCACCTTCAACGAGATCACGAAGAAGGCCGTGCAGGACGCGTTCCAGCATGCCCGCGACGTCGATCGCAATCTGGTGGACGCGCAGCAGACCCGCCGTGTTCTGGATCGCCTTGTCGGCTACCAGATTTCGCCACTCTTGTGGGACAAGGTGCGCCGCGGCCTCTCCGCCGGCCGCGTGCAAACCGTCGCCGTGCGCCTCATCGTCGAACGCGAGCGCGAGATCGGCGCGTTCCAGCCGGTCGAATACTGGACACTCGACGCGCTGCTTCACGCCGAAGTGGATGCGAACAAGCGCCTCAAGGCTCGATTCATCGGCATCGACGGCGAGCCTGCGCGCGTTGCCAATGGAAAAGACAAAGACGGCAAAGACCAGTTCATCGCCAGCGCCGTTTCCGGCAAAAAATCCATCGACGAAATCCTCGCCGCGCTGAAAGATGCTCAGTGGTCCGTCGTCTCGGTCGAATCGCGGCAGCAGCAGCGCCGCCCTCTCGCTCCGTTCATCACCAGCCAGTTGCAGCGCGATGCTGCCAGCAAACTGGGCTTCAACGTCCGCCGCACCATGGGCGTGGCGCAGCGCCTCTATGAAGGCGTGGACCTGGGCCCGGACGGAACCATCGGCCTCATCACTTACATGCGTACCGACTCTCCCCGCGTCGCTCCTGAAGCCAAGGTGAGCGCGCGCGAGTGGATCCTGAAGAACTGCGGCGAGCGCTACTTGCCGGAAACGCCCAATGAGTATCGGGGCAAAAAGGGAGCGCAGGACGCGCACGAAGCCATTCGCCCCACGGACGCCGCGCGCACGCCCGAATCCATCGCAAAGTACCTCAGCGATGAGCAGCTCAAGCTCTACCGCCTCATCTGGAACCGCTTCGTAGCCTCGCAGATGACGCCCGCCATCTTCGACGTCACCACCGCGAAGATCGCAGCAGTCTCGCGTAAGACCGGCAAGACTTACGACTTCCGCGCCAGCGGTTCGGTCGTGCGCTTCGATGGCTTCCTCAAGATCTACGAGGTAGCCGAAGAGAAGAGCTCCGAGGAAGAGGACGAGTCGAAGAATAAGCTGCCCATTCTCGACGGCGTGAAGGGACTTGCGCTGGACGAACTGAAGGACGAGCAGCACTTCACCTCGCCCCCGCCGCGCTACAACGAAGCCTCGCTCGTCAAGGTGCTGGAAGAGCGCGGCATCGGCCGCCCTTCTACCTACGCCTCCATCATCAACACCATTCAGGATCGCGAGTACGTCACCAAGATCGCCGGCCGCTTCTATCCGACTGAGATCGGCGTCGTTGTCTGCGATCTGCTGGTGAAGAACTTCCCTTACATCTTCGACACGCAGTACACCGCGCGCCTTGAAGAAGAACTCGACGACATCGAAGACGGCAAGGAGAAGTGGACCGATCTGCTCAAGGGCTTCTACGGCTACTTTGAGGATGAGCTAAAAGACGCCGAGAAGCACATGGAAAACGTGAAGCGCTGGGAGAAACCCACCAGCGAAAAGTGCGATCTGTGTGGTTCGCCGCTCCTGCTCAAGTGGGGCAAGTTCGGCAGCTTCTACGCCTGCTCGGCTTACAACAAGAAGGATCCGACAAGCTGCACCTTCACCAAGGAAAATACCGCCGCCAAGCCCGACCTGAACACGCCCGACGCGCAGGACGCCGCGGAGCAGGAAGAGTACTGCGAGAACTGCGGCAAGGTCATGGTGCTGCGCCGCGGCCCGTTCGGCATGTTCATGGCGTGCCCCGACTACAACGCCGATCCGCCCTGCCGCACCTTCCGCAAGCTCAGCTCCAAGCAGCAGCAGAAGCAGAGCGCGCCGCAGCCCACCGGCGAAGACTGCCCGCAGTGCGGCAAGCCGCTGGTGTTGCGCCAGGGTTCCTACGGCGAGTTCGTCTCCTGCTCCGGCTACCCCAAGTGCAAGTACGTGAAGCAGAACCTGGTGCCCGGCCTCAAGTGCCCCAAGTGCGGCACCGGTGACATTGCGGAACGCAAGGCCAAGCGCGGAAACATGTTCTGGGGATGCACCAACTACCCCAAGTGCGACTTCACCTCGAACTTCAAGCCGGTGGCGGAGAAGTGCCCGGAGTGCGGGAGCCCGTACTTGCTGGAGAAGACGCTGAAGGATGGCGTCTACCTCGAGTGCCCGAACAAAAAGCGCGGCGCCGAGGAAGAAGCTCCCGCGCCGAAGAAACGCGGCAAGAAAGCCGCCGAGCCCGAGCCGCAAACGGCCGTGGCTTGCGCGTACTCCAAACGCATCGGCGACCTGCCGCCTGCTCCTACCGCGGAGACGCACGGCCCCGTGTCGGAGAAGCCGGAGAAGAAGCGCGCGCTGCAACCGGCATAAAGCCCGGGAACAGGCAATAGGCGTCCCCTGGAGGCCGAGGTCGAATGGGAAGTGCGAAGTGACCCAGCTCGAGCGGGACATCTTTATCATCGGCGGACCAAACGGGGCGGGGAAGACAACTGCGGCGCGAGTGTTGCTTCCCGAGTTTCTGCACGAGCGCAATTTCTTGAATGCGGATGACATTGCACGGGAGATTTCACCGGCGAACCCGGAAGCGGCAGCATTAGCGGCGGGTCGCGAATTTCTCGTGCGCATGCACAGGCTGATTCGGGAACAAGGCAGCTTTGCCTTGGAAACTACATGTGCTGGCCGCTCCTATTTGAGGATTTTCGAGCAGTGCCGGAACGAAGGTTGGCGAATCGTACTTTTATACTTTTGGCTGCCATCAGCGGAACTGTCCGCGCGTCGCGTCGCTTGCAGAGTGGCGGAGGGAGGGCACGGGATTCCATTAGAAGTGATCCATCGCCGCTATCGCACAGGAATCTGGAACATGTGCAATCTGTACTTGCCGCTGGCGGATGAGGCGGAAATCTACGATAATTCTCTTAGCCCGCGCGTCCTGATCGCCCAAAAGCGGAAGGGGCGAGGTCTTCAAGTTTGCGATGCCGCACGTTGGGGCAGGATCGAGGAGGTGTCTCGATGAAGAGATTGAATTCAGACGAACTTCACGAGACAATTCATCGCGCCCTGGAAGAAGTCGACCGCCGCCTCGCCTCTGGCGAGCTTGACGGCTCCGGCCGCTTCTACACCGACGAAGAACTCGCCGCGGGGGCGGCCACGGGCCGTTCGACACCCAAGCCCCAATCCAAAGCGGAAGAGCCCGCCGCCTGAGTCTTCCCGTGCCGTCGCCGGGAACTGCTACGATGGCCTCGGAGACCTGCACATGGAACACTCGCCCGCACAAAGCTCGCTCGCTACCCCTGCCGACGCTGAAATCATCCTGAAGCTCTACGACCTGCGCCGCGAAGAGGTCATGCGCAAGGCCCGCGCCTGGGTCCTCGGCTCCTTCTGGCCCAAGTCCGCCGACGACTACTTCGCCGTGATGGCCAATCCCGACGAGCACAACGCCTACCTGCGCCAGGTCACCAGCTTCTGGGAGATGGCCGCCGCATTCGTCCTCCACGGCACCGTCTCCGCCGAACTCTTCGTCGACTGCAACGGCGAGGGCTTCTTCCTGCTCGCCAAGTTTGCGCCCTTCCTTGACGACATCCGCAAACGCCAGCCCATGTTCCTGTCCAAGACCTCGGATCTGGTGAGGCGCTTTCCAGCGGCGGCCGCCCGCTACGAACTCACGCTCAAAAACGTGGAGAACATGCGCGCCGCCCGCCAGCAGTAAGCATTCGGCTTCGATGGAATCGCAGCCGGCATCCACAATTTGCGGTCAGGCCAAAGCCGCGCTTGCCGAAACCACTCTGGCGGCGGATGATGGTTGCGTATCAACTTCCCCTTTCTCCTGGAGGTCTAACATGAAACGCACCATCGCTCTTTTCGCTGCAGCTGTCTGTTTCGGCGCAGTCGCGGCCAGCGCCGCCGGAACCAAAACCATCAACGGCTGGATCTCCGACTCCATGTGCGGCGCCAAACACGCCGGCAGCGGCGCATCCTGCGTGAAGAAGTGCATTGAGGGCGGCATGCAGCCCGTCTTCGTCGACCAGAGCAAAAAAGCGGTCTGGAAGATCGACAACCCCGACAAGGTGAAGGGCTTCTACGGCAGCCACGTCACCGTCTCGGCCACCGTGGACGCTGCCAACAAGTCCGTCCACATCGACTCAATCTCCGCGGCAAAGTAGGTTCCTGCCCGGCCCCAATTCCGGATTGGAACTCGCGGTAGCCCGAAATCTCTGTTAATGTCGTATCGGTTGCCCTTGCCGGCCGGTCAATCCGCCGGCGAGGGTATGCACGTCTCAAAGAACCGGTAAACCCAATGGCAAAAGCGATTTGGAACGGCAAAGTGATTGCCGAAAGCGAGCAGACTGAGACCGTCGAGGGTAACGTCTACTTCCCGGAGTCGAGCCTCAAGCGGGAGTACTTCCGGCCCAGCAGCACCACTTCCACCTGCCCCTGGAAGGGTCAGGCGCGCTACATGAGCCTGCTCATTGACGGCCAGGACAATCCCGACGCCGCCTGGTACTACCCCGATCCCAAGCCCGCCGCCCGCAAGATCAAAGGCTATGTCGCCTTCTGGCGGGGCGTCGAGGTCGAAAAGTAAGCCCCAGCCGATGCGCGTGCTCGCCTGTGCCGCCCTCGCCGTGTTTCTATGCGGATGCGCGCCTCATGTGCGCAACGCGCCTCCTGCAACCCCGCCCACGCTCACTGGAGACGCCGCCCATCCGGCCCAGACGCAGGGCTGGATAGAGGCAAAACTCTACTTCGGCATCGGCCCCGCCGACCACCCGGAGAAGGGAATCAGCGAGGCCCGCTGGCGCCTCTTCCTCGACCGCCAGGTCACTCCACGCTTCCCCAGCGGCCTCAGCGTCCTCGACGTCTACGGCCAATGGCAGGGCAAGCAGAAGACCACCCCCGAGCGCCTCCACACCAAGCTCCTCGTCCTCTACATCCCCAACACCGCGGACACCCGAGCCAAGCTCGACGCCATCCGCTCCGCCTGGAAAAAGATGACCGGGGATCAGTCGGTCCTGCTAGCCACCGAGCCAGCAGACGTCTCGTTCTAACCCTGCAAGCGGAGTGAGGGGAACGGCCCGAATCGCAGTGGACCGCGTTCGGGCGGGGAAACCGGCTGCCGGAGGGATTGCAAAGGATGCAGGATGAGGGGAAGGCATCGCCCGCCCGCTCATCGCAAAAAGCGCGATGAACGGGGCACACCACTGAGCTGCAATCCAGCCTCAAAGGCCAAGGAGATAAATCGATGACCGGGCCACCTGCCCAGCACGGCTCTCGGGACATCCACTCCGCCAAAGCTCCAGGTGCCCCTCCTTTTCACGGTCTCATTGTGAGAAAGGGCGCGACCGGGCAGTGATTCTCACGCACTGTACACGAGATCTTGTGGATTAGTGTTGACACCCTCTACAGACAGCGGTAATTTTGCATCTGCTTACGGCCGAAAATCGGGTCTTGAGCAGGGCTAAGCGGGTCGCATAGCTTACCAGGGCCGCGACCCGTTCAGCTTCAATTGGCCAATGGAATGGCGCGACGCCATAGTAGCACCATTCCTAGGGCTTGACGCAACCAGTTTCATCAACCTATGGAGATGGAAGAAATGGCGTACTACAGAAACTCTGCAGATTTAACCTTTAGCACCAGCGGTGCATTCAACCTCTCGTACGAACCGGGTCAAGCCGCACCGTTTGGGGGAGTGTACAAATGCACCGGATGCGGCCACGAAATCGGAATCGCACGTCATCACGCTTTGCCGCCCCAAAATCATCACCAACACGCCAATAGTCACTTGGCAATCCGCTGGCAGCCTGTAGTGATCCACAACTAAGACACCCTGGGAGGCAGGTGGGGCAGGTGGCCCGCCCAATTCGCAGCTTGCTGTTCCACCACCGCGTGTGCCCCATCCATCGGACAGCTTCACCGTCCGATGGGTGGGATTGCACCAATGCCCATCGGAATGCGCGCCTACGCCGGCAGGTGACCGACCCATTCCAGACTGGTCCTCATCCGGCGAGTGGCCCCGGTGCCGAACCTCTTTCCCTAACCCACAGATGAGGGTGCCCCCGGGTCCCGCGCACTTGAGGACCGGGGTCACCCTCAAGGTAAGATTTGCATGTGGAGATCAGGGCTACCAGCCAGCAGTTCGGCCAGGAAGACGACATCACTGTGCTCAACCTCACCTTTGCTCCCGCGGAGGTGCTGCATGCGTAAGCACGGGCGATGCTCATCGTACGGATCCCGTCCGGCTGCCTCAAATTCTGCTTCTAGTGGTTTGGCGGCGTGGAGGTTGGCTCGCCTATCATCCGCATCTCCGATCCGAACAGGTGATATTGGCGGAAGGTACTTTCGTTGATGGCGGTGACGCGAGAGAACTCCATGGCAGCAAGCGCGTTTTTTGCGGCCTTGGCGCCATCGGACTTCGACATGGTTTGGTCGACCGGCCCATGCGCTCCGAGAGTCCACGTGCTCATGACGGAGACAGCGCGCACGGGGCAAATGAATTTTTTGCCGGCGATATCGACCGCACCATACTCGATGAGCATGTCGGATCGAAGCACCGGATTATTGATCCGGTTCAGTTGAGCGGCTGCGGTGTTGAAATCCGCCTGGAGTGTAATGCGCAGGACGGCCCCGCTGACGGGATATGGGAGGCACGACGCGATACGGAGCCCAAGTCAACCGCCGCAACAGTTGTCTGACATTTGAGGGTCATCAAAATGAGCCGCCGCATGCTGATCGCGATAGGAATTTTCTGGTGCTTCCATGCGCCAGCAGTAGGGATTCCGCATTTCACGATCGATGGGATCGCCAACTCTGCTGAGGTCATAGTGGTCGCGGACGTAACCAAGGTTCGAGATGTTGGACCGGCTCCGCCTGTTCGCTTCCACAACGTTTCCTTGGCCGCCGAGGCGTATTCAGCGGAACTGTCGGTTCTGCGGACCATCAAGGGAACCGTGTCCAGTAACATCTTCGTTGCCTACGCGTTTCCCAAGACGTTCGTCGGGTACAACGGTTTGAGGCCTGGGGTTCGCATGGTGTTCCTAAGTCGACAAGTTGACCACTACACTCTTGCTAACCCCTATTACTCTAGTTTTCCGGCCGAATTGGCCCCACCTGAGGTCACTGGTCAGCGGAATGAAATCTCAGATTTAGTGCTGAGCAACATGCTGGCCGTCGTCGCATCCTCTAACGCGTCAACCTCAGCCAAGCGCGAGATTCTCCGCGTCGACTATGCGCTGCCCAGCACGAAGGAAACGATAGAGGCGCTGCGAAAGGGGCTGAACGTGTCCGCAGATCGAGAATTGAGCGGGCGCATCCAGGGCGACCTTATTCGGTTCGGCGACCTGAGTCAGTTGCCGGAGGTAGTAAAGCTCATAACAGAGGGCACTGCCGGCAGTTCTGAACAGGAGTGGTTACTTTATGTCCTTGCAAACTATGTTAGGGATCCTCGTGCCGTGCAAATGCTTGTTCCGTTATTAACTTCGTCGCAAGCCAAACTTCGCGAGGTTGCCGCCTCGGTGCTCTGGCACATAGCGGATCCCGCAGCCGTTCCTGCTCTGGTTCGGGATTTGGATGACCCCGACAATATGGTGCGCTTTTACGCCGTGCGTGGTTTATCCGATATCGCGAACGAATATGGGTGGGGAGGACCGAGTGAGCAAGAGTTTCGAGAACATGAACAGAAGTATCTGACTCACTGGAAAACGTGGGCGAGACGTCGGGGGACGGGTGAGCCTCGCTCCAGTATCCACCCAGACTGACGGGCAGGTGGCCCGGTCAAGGGTCTTTACGAAGCAAACGAGCCACCGAGGTGAATGCCCTATCCAACCACGCACTTTGCGGTTTGCACTCTCTTCGCTTTGCAAGGGCTGCCCTCTCAACCGGCGCTTCGGTCGACGGATCCCTCGTTCCCTCGCCCCCTGCTTTTCTCATTCGCCGGGTTCCCGTACCGCGGCTGCAAACGCGCTTCTTAGTCGCGGTCGCCCACTTCGATCTCATCCTCCAGGCCGCCCTTGGCGTTCTGCGGATTCAGATCGATCGCGGCCAGGTGGCTGCTGCGGAGCTTCTGGTTCAGCGCGTGCACCTCGGAGCCCTTGAGCTGCTTCCAGCGCTCCAGCAGGTCCGGAAGCGGCTTGGAGAGGACGTTGTACGCATCCTGCTGCGCGGCCGTCGGCGCCGCATCGGCGTTCTCAATGGAGTGCAGCAGCACCACGAGGCCCATGCGCACGGAGCTGAGCGTCGGTGGCCCGGCGGGTCCGCGGAAGAACTCCGAGCGGTGCTCCGGCCCGGCGATGGCGTCGAGCTTCGAGTCCATCGATGGCCCCACCTGCCCGACGATGGGCTGCTTCGAACGCGCCTTGAGCTGCTCGCGGAGCATGCTGATCTCGTGCAGCGCGGCGGTGGATTGGAGCAGTTGGTCGTAGATCTGTTTGGCCAGCGTGAACTGTGTTTCGAGATCGGCTGTGGAGGCCTTCACGCGCGGGTCCATGACAACCTTGAGCGGCGCGGAGAGCGTCTTGCCGTCCGCGATGAGGCGCACGGCGTAGTCGCCGGGCATGATCCACGGCGCGGTGGAGACGTTCGGCGTATCGTGCGGAATCGCACGATCGTCATCCGGTTCCGTCGCCAGGCCCGGCACCTGCGGGTACTGCATGTCCCACAGGAAGCGGTGCTCGCCCGGCGCGGCGGAGAGCAGTCGCGGGTTGCGCCTCCACAGCGTGGGATCGGGATAGCGCGGATCGGGCGGCGGGACGGGGTCGTTCGAGTTAAAGCGGGCGATGGTGTGGCCGTCCTTGTCGGCGATCTCCAGCGAGACCACGCCGGAGGTGTTCGGGCCGAGGTAGTAGTCGAGGATGGCGCCGTCGGGCGGATTTTTGCCGGTGGCCATGTCGGCGGGCCAGGGCGTGGGCGGATTCATATCGTTGCGGATGCGCAGCGCCGTCTGCGGCGTGTAGAGATGCGCGTTTTCGTCGGCGAGGTTTGCGGCGATCTGGCGCAGCGGCGTGACGTCATCGAGGATCAGGAAGCCGCGGCCATGCGTGGCGGCGATCAGGTCGTCGCCCTTCACTTCAAGGTCGCGCACGGAGCTTGCCGGCATGTTCAGCCGCAGCGACTGCCAGTGATCGCCGTCGTCGAAGGAGACGTAGACCTGGGTCTCGCTGCCCGCGTAGAGCAGGCCCTTGCGCTTGGGGTCTTCGCGGATGGCGCTGGTGGCGGCGCCGTCGGGAATGCCGTTGTCGATCTCGGTCCACGTCTTGCCTCCGTCATGCGTACGGAAGAGATGCGGTCGCATGTCGTCGAGGCGCATGGTGTTGATGGCTGCATAGGCGGTCTGCGTATCGAAGTGGCCGGCGTCCATGTTGAAGACCTTCCACCAGGGCTTGAGCTGGGGCGGCGTCACGTTGGACCAGTGCGCGCCCGCGTCCGTGGTGGTCCAGATCAGGCCGTCGTCGGTGCCGGCCCACATGCGGTTGCCGTCGAGGGGCGAAAGTCCGAGCGCATAGATCACGCCGCGGCGCGTAACCTTTGCGGCGGGCGAATCTTTAAAGTCCTCATCCACAGCGGGAAGCTGCCACGTCTCCCGGCTGAGGTCGGGGCTCACTTCCTTCCAGTTCTTGCCGCCGTCTTCGGTGAGCCAGAGCGTGTTGGCGGCGAAGTAGAGCTTGTGCGGATCGACCGGCGAAAACTCCAGCGGCTCGGTGCGCAGCACGCGATAGTTGCGCAGGGGCTTTGGTTCTACGTTCTGGATCTGGCCGGTGCGGCGATCGTAGCGTGTGACCTTGCCGCCGTAGACGATGTCGGGATCGAGCGGATCGGGCGCGGCGTAGCCGTACTCTTCAACGCCGATCGGATGCCAGTCGTGGAAGGTGATACGGCCGTCGTCGCTGCGGCTCGCGACGCAGGCGGAGCCGGAGTCCTGCTGGCCGCCGCAGACGCGATAGGGGAACGCATTGTCCACCGTGGCGTGGTACATCTGCGCGGTGGCCTGGTTGTACCACTGCGTCCAGCTCTTGCCGCCGTTCTGCGAGATGACGACGCCCTGGTCGCTGGAGACGGCGATGATCTTTGTGTTGTTGGGATTGATCCAGACGTTCTGATAGTCATCGCCGCCCGGCGAGCCGCGCAGTGCGCGCCATGTCTTGCCGGCGTCGTGCGACTGCCAGGAGACGATGCTGGCCACGTAGACGGTGTCGGGATCTTTGGGATCGACGACGGGCACGGGCACGTCGCCGCCGCCGATGCGCTCTTCGGGGCGGGAGTCATTGACCGGCGTGTGAATCCAGTGGTCGCCGCCGTCGTCCGAGCGCATGAACTGCACTGTGCCGTGTACCGGTGCGATCTCGCCGTAGATGCGCTTGGGATTGGTGGGCGAGATGGTGAGATTCACCTGGAGGATCTGATCGGGCAGGCCGTTGCCGGTCAGCTTGGTCCAGTGGTCGCCGCCGTCGGTGGAGCGATAGAGGCCGCCGTCCGCGCCGCCGAAGGAGCCGTTCTCCCACGGCGCCTCCTGGCGTTCCCACATGCCGGCGAAGACGATCTGCGGATTCTGCGGATCGATCTGCACATCCGATGCGCCGGTGCGGTCGTTGACGAACAGGACGCGCTGGAAGGTTTTGCCGCCATCGGTGGTGCGGTACAGGCCGCGCTCCTTATTGGGGCCGAAGGGGTGGCCTTCCACGGCGACGAAGACGCGGTCGGGGTTTTTCGGGTCGATGGCGACCTGGCCGATCTGCTGGCCGTCGCGCAGCCCTGGGAGGTGCGTCCACGTCTTTCCGGCATCGGTGGATTTGTACACGCCGTCGCCGGTGGAGAGATCGGGCCGCTGCAGGCCTTCGCCGCTGCCCACGTAAATGACGTTGGGATCGCTCGCCGCAACGGCCATCGCGCCGATAGAGCCGCTCGGCTCATGGTTCCAGATGCTGTGCCATGTCGCGCCTGCGTCGGTGGTCTTCCAAACTCCGCCGTTCACCGCGCCAAAGTAGAAGGTGGCCGGCTCGCTGGGAACGCCGGCGAGCGCGCGCGTGCGGCCGGCGCGCATGGGGCCGATCTCGCGCCAGCGCATATCGGAGAACAGCGCGGGATTGACCTGGGCTTGGGCGATTGCGGCGACGGAAAGAACAGCAGCGGCAGAGAGCAGAAGACGGCTGGAGATTCTCATTGGACTCCTTGAAGAGCGGGGAAGCGGAACAGGAAAGAATTTTAACGCGCGGCGGGGCAGTGCTGAAATAGCGATGGGGAGGTCCAACATGGAACGTGTCAACAAGCGACCGCGGGCGAGACAGCGGCCGATCCCTTTCGCGCCTGAGTACGCATTCACCCGCCTGTGACCAGCACTTCAACAAACATTAGCCTTCGATTTACTCTCCGCTAACTCACCGGACGGGATACTGGCCGCGTGAATCCCTCCACTTTCTCTACGGCCGCTTCTGAGCCGGTGTCTGATCGAGTGCATTGCATGCAGATCGGCTCGCCGGCTCATCTCTTGTCGCATCGCAACCCTCTCGTGTACGCGGAGATGGGCCGCTATCGCCTGCGGCTGGCTGAAACTCGCGAGGACCGCGAAGCTGCGTGCCGCCTGCGCTTTCGCGTGTTCAATCTTGAGTTGGGCGAAGGGCTGGAGAGTTCCTACGAGACGGGGCTGGACACGGACTGCTTCGATCTTTGCTGCGATCATCTTCTCGTCGAAGATCGTGAAGCCGCGCATTCGTCGCGGCGGGTCGTTGGCACCTATCGCATGCAGTCGGGCTACACGGCGGCCCGCAACTTCGGCTACTACTCCGGGCAGGAGTTTGAGCTTGGGCCGTATGAGCCGCTTCGTGCGGGCATCCTGGAACTTGGCCGGGCTTCAATCGACCGCGAGCATCGCACGCCGGAGGTCCTCATGCTTCTGTGGCGGGGTATTGCGCAGTATGCTAGCGCCACGGGGCTGCGTTACCTTATGGGCTGCTCGTCGCTCACATCGCGCAATCCGGCCGAGGGCTGGCAGTTGTACCGCCAGCTTGCGCCGTGGCAGGTTGCGCCGGAGTTTGCGACGCTGCCCACTGCCGAGTACGCCTGTCCCGCCGAGCCGGCAGGCGTCGACGCACAGCCATCCGCCTGCGTGCAGGAATCGGTGAAGGTGCCCAGGCTGCTCAAGACCTATCTCGCCATCGGAGCGCGCATCGCCGCGCCTCCGGCCTGGGATCGCGCCTTCGGCACCATCGATTTCCTCACCCTGCTCGATCTCGAGGAGCTTTCGCCGGCGGCGCGTCATCGCTTTCTGGCGCCCCTGACGCAATGAGCCTGCTGCGCTGCCGGCGCGCTGTGGCGCTGGCCTTCGTGCTTCCATCCTTCTTTCTGCGACTGGCGCTGATGCGGCTGCGGGGGCCGCTGACGCCGGAGCGCCGCGCGCATTGGCTGCAGGCCTGTTGTTACAGGGTCGTGTCGGTTCTGGGCATGGAGGTGCGATTTGAGGGGTTGCCGCCGGCGCGCGGACTGCTGGTCTCCAATCACCTGAGCTACCTGGACATCGCGGTGTACGCGTCGATCGTGCCGTGCGTCTTTGTTTCGCGAAGCGATGTGGCAGCGTGGCCGTACTTCGGGCCGGCGTCGCGCGCGGCCGGCACCATCTTCCTGGATCGGGCGAGCCATGCCAGTGCACTGGAAGCCGGCGCGGCGATGCGGGCGAGGCTGGCGGGGGCTGTTCCGGTGCTGCTGTTTCCTGAGGGCACCAGCACGGACGGCGCGCGGGTGCAGCGGTTTCATTCGTCGCTCTTCGAGCCGGCGGTGGCGGCGGGAGCGGCGGTAACGGCGGCGGCGATTCGCTACGAACTTGCTGAGGGGACGCCGGAGCGGGAGGCCTGCTGGTTCGGCGATGCCGGATTTGCGCCGCATCTCTGGAAGCTGCTGGCGTTGCCGGGAGTCTCGGCCAAGGTGCATTTCGCGCCGGCGCAGCGGTTTGATGACCGGCGGGCAGCGGCGCGCTCGACTCATGACGTGGTTCAGGGACTCAGGGCTTCCGCGGCGGTGGTGATTTGAGTGTTCTTCGCGCGAAATAATTGCCCAAGATTCGCAACTTTGCTCTTTTCGCCCGTGTCAGGATGAGCGGGGACTGAATTATTTGGGGGCTTCAATGGCGGCAAATCGGGGCAGGCTTTTGGCGGCTTTTCTGGTGGTTGCGGGCATGGGCATGGCCTGTCAGGCGCATGCGAAGAGCCACAAGAAGCAGAACGCGGGATCCGATGCAAAGATCTACCCTCAGCTTGTGCACATCAGCTATGTCGAAGGCGATGTGCGCATGTCGCGCGGGGATGAAGACAAGAAGGTATCGAAGTCGGATTGGGGAGTGGCGGTCGCGGGGCTGCCGGTCCAAACCGGATACTACATTGCCACGGGCGGCGACGGGCGCGCGGAGATCGAGTTTGAAGATGCTTCCACCGTCTACCTGGCGCCGAACTCTGTTCTCGCCTTCAACGACATTCATTCGAAAGGCGACGTGCCATTCACGTCGCTCGCTTTGCTGACGGGCACCCTGACGATGCACGTGGATGACTCGGGCGGCAGCTTCAAGGTGCTGATGCCTACCGGGGGAGTCACTGCCGCGAAAGAAAAGCCCACCTACCTGAGCATTTCCAGCTATCTGGATGGCTTTGCGATTACCCCGCTTGCAGATGGAATGCTGCAAATGCCCAACGCAGATCGCATTCTGAGCTGGGTGCGGAAGGGCGAGACCGTCTACTACAAGACCAAAAAGCAGGACACGCTTCCCTCGGAACACGCGGCCAAACCAAGCGCAGAGATGGCGGCGTGGGACCAGTGGGTGGACCAGCGCGTCACAGAGCGCGCAACGGAGATGGCTGCCGTGATGAAGGAGTCGGGGATTGAGCAGCCGCTTCCCGGGCTTGCGGCCTTCTATGGAAAAGGCACCTTCTTTAAATGCGGATCGTACGGCACCTGCTGGGTCCCCTCAAAGAAGAAGGCAGAGACCGAGGAGCCCGTCGCCATGAATGCCTCCCGGTATGGCGGCCCCGCCGACCCCATGCTGGGCGGAGACGGCCAGTATTCAATGGGTTGGGCTAACTCACCAGAAATGTTGGGATTCGGCTTCCCCTGCGATCCCTATTGGATGTTCGATGCCTCGGTCGATCCAAACTGGGCGCTGTACGACTGGGGACTGTGCAGCTACGGCTCGTGGCTTCCATACGATGGCGGTTATGCCTGGGTTACACCGACTATGAGTGGCACGCAAGGCGGCACGGGCCGGCATATCCGTTACAGGGTCCACCGCTATCCTCCGGTGCGTTGGGTGCACTACGGGCACAAGACCGGATTTGTGCCGTTGAATCCGCGCGATGTGAAGGGCAGGCCGCCGCTCAACCTCCGCCACGGTGTCTTTCTCATGCACGGCAGGCAAGTGGAACACATGCCATTTAACGGCAGGGACCCGGTACGCGCCCTGCGCGCAGAACCGGCACACTATCTGCGGCCCGTATCGATGCGGCTGGCGCAGGCGCACGCGCCCCGGCCCGTCGCGCGCAGCCTGACGCCGGCCGCGCGTTCAGTGGCGGTTGGGCACGGCCCGCAGAACTCCCATCTGGTGTACGACAGGTCCACGCAGAGTTTCCTGTTGTCGCGGCCCGTCGATAGCCACGGCCGCATCAGCACGCACGTGGAGTCCTTTGTAGGAACGCAGGGAAGGCTGCAGGCCCGTGCAATGGGCATCGACGGGCGCGGCACCTACCACACGGAGATGAGCTACGGCGGCTTCCGCATCGGGCGGATCGGCCCGGGCGGCGGAGTCATGCGGGGTGGATCGTATGGATGGGCCAACCCGGGAATGAGCGCGCCGTCGTATGGCGGCTTCGGTGGAGGTGGTGGCGGCTTCGGTGGCGGCTCGATGGGTGGTGGAATGGGTGGCGCGTCAGGAGGTCCGGCCCCGGCCGCCGGCGGCGCACGCAATTAGGGCCTGTTAACACTCCCTGGGCGGATGGCGTTGCGAGCGAAAACCTGGCCAGACGAGGCGGAGTCCGAAGGGTGTGGCGGGTCCACATTCGAGGACGACAACGAAGTATGGCCCGGTTGTTCGCCGCAACCCTGC
>JBKICT010000002.1:0-202893 GCA_046566985.1 Acidobacteriota bacterium
CGCAGCACATCTCACGATGGGCCACGCAAGATTAGAGGTCAGGATGGAGTCGCTTTCTCCTTTCCCGTAGGGCTCTTGCATCCCCTACAACATGTCGGTTTATCCCGGCGCACGACGGGAAACGGGCGACGCGCTCTATTGAATTCCAGATCGCCAGCCGGCTTACGCACAAGGACGCGTCGGCGACTACGCGGCGAGGTGGATCGCTGCAAACTAAAGGGCCGCGGGATACGGATTTCGCTGAACATCGACAAAAGGTGCGAGGTGCTAGGATTTGAGTCTTCGCTCAGGTATTCGAAGGCGAATCAATAGACCGACAAGGAGCAAGAAGATCGCGCTACAGGTAATCACCGCATCGTGAAAGCTTCTCTAAATTTCCTCGGCTGCCGGTGGGGCTCGGAATCCTAGAGACAGTTTTGCTCTCCTTGCCATCTCGCGCTCGGAGACACCCCTATCTGTTTTCTCTTGCACTGAAAACCCCTCGGCTTAAGAATCCGGTAATGGCTCGCATTAGTAAATGGAGCTGTCTGTTCTAATGGCACAAGCTTCCTTAATGTCACCCGATGAGATGGCGCAACGGACGCGGCGCGGTCTGCTGTCATTTCCTGTCACCCACTTCAATTCCACGTTCGATTTCGCAGAAGGCGCCTATCGCGCTCACGTCGGGTTTCTTCTTGAGCACGAGCCTGCCGCCCTTTTTCCGGCCGGAGGAACTGGGGAGTTCTTTTCGCTCACGATGCAGGAATATGCGCACGTGGTTTCGGCGGCAGTTGCGGAGGCAGCCCGGCGCGTTCCTGTAATCGCGGGATGCGGATATGGGACTCGCACCGCCATCCAGTTCGCAGATACGGCCGAACGAGCGGGGGCGGATGGCCTGCTGTTACTCCCGCCTTATCTAGTTAACGCGGACCCTGCCGGCCTGGTTGCCCACGCTCAACAAGTTTGCGCGGCTACGCGTCTCGGAGTGATCTTCTACAACCGCGATAATGCTGTGCTCGATGAATCGGCTCTTGAATATCTCTGCGAGAGGTGTCCAAATCTCGTCGGCCTGAAAGACGGGCATGGCGATCTCGAACTCATCACGCGCATTCGGGCTCGGCTTGGAGATCGCCTCTTCTATATTGGCGGGTTACCTACCGCCGAGACTTCCGCGCTACCGTATCTGGAGATCGGCGTAGCTACATATTCCTCGGCCATCTTCAATTTCCTGCCAAGATTCGCCTCCGAGTTTTATGCTGCCGTTAAGAGGCGGGACCAGATCTCCGTACTTTCAATGCTTCGCCAGTTCGTGCTTCCTTACATTGCCATTCGCAACCGCCGGAAAGGATATGCCGTCTCGATTGTGAAAGCCGGAATGGAGATTGTTGGCCGTTCCGCCGGACCTGTACGACCTCCACTGGTGGAACTCCGCGCGGCCGAAGTGGAAGAGCTCACCACTTTGGTAAGCAGTGTCCGCTGAACTCGATTCCCCAGAGGCCAGATGAGTTCAACCACTAAAACCCACGTTCGCTACCTGGTCATCTTCGTGCTTTTCGTGGCCAGCACTTTCAGCTACGGCGATCGCATCGTGTTGTCGATTGCCGCACTGAGCCTGATGCACGGCCTGCAGATCGATCCACTGCACCTTGGTTATCTTCTCTCAGGCTTCGGGTGGGCCTATGCGTTTGGGCAGCTTCCAGCGGGCGGCCTGCTTGACCGCTTTGGCTCGCGCCGCGTTTACGGCGTGAGTATCCTCTGCTGGTCCGCCCTCGCAGTTCTGGCGGGCCTGACAGGCTACTTGCCCGCTGTCATCGCGTTTTACGCTCTCTTCGTAGTGCGCCTGTTGTCGGGACTTGTGCAGGCGCCCGTCTTTCCAGGGAACGGTCGAATTGTGGCCGCGTGGTTTCCGAAGTCGGAACGCGGAACCGCTTCGGCGATCTTCAATTCAGCGCAGTATTTCTCTCTTGTCTTCTTTGCGCCGGCGATGGGATGGATCGCCCACTTGTGGGGCTGGAAGCAGTGCTTCTGGTTTGCCGGCATCGCCGGAGTGATTTTGTGCTTTGTGTGGTTCCGCGTCATCCACGATGTCAAGACGCATCCCTCCATTAGTCTCGCCGAGGTCAGCCTGATTGAGCGCGGCGGCGGTCTGGTAAACATGGATGCACGGAAGCCAACTGGGACCGTTCTGGCATGGTCCGCCATTCGATGGCTGTTCAGCAGCCGCATGATGGTGGGGATCTATATGGGGCAGTACTGCATCACCACACTTACCTGGTTCTTCCTCACGTGGTTCCCCATCTATCTCACCCGCGCCAAGCATATCCCCATCGTCACGGCGGGATTTCTCGCCGCACTACCCGCCCTGTTCGGTTGCGCGGGCGGCATCTTCGGCGGTGTGGTTTCCGATCGACTGCTTCGTGGAAGTTTCAGCCTTACGTTTGCGCGCAAAGCGCCCATTGTTACGGGAATGGTGCTCGCGATGAGCATCGTTGCCTGCAACTACGCTCAGTCGCGCATCGCGATGATCCTATTCATGTCGTTGGCATTCTTTGGGAAGGGATTCGGCGCGCTGGGCTGGACTGTGGTTTCCGATACCTCGCCGAAAGAGATCGTCGGAACCAACGGCGGACTCTTCAACCTGATCGGCAACCTGGCGGGCATCACTACGCCCATCATCATCGGCTACATTGTTGGGAAGACGGGATCGTTTTCCGGTGCTCTTCTGTTTGTAGCGGTGACCGCATTTCTGGCCGTGGTTGCCTACGTTCCGATCGTCGGCGAGATCAAACGCCTTGAGCGCGCGCCCGCACCAATCGCAGGAGAAGTTGCGTGAAGTATGTTTCCCTTCCGGCCGATACCCCTCGGGTAACCCAGATGCAAGTGATTCCGGTTGCGGGATTCGACAGCATGCTCCTCAACCTGAGCGGAGCGCATGCCCCCTGGTTCACGCGGAATCTCGTTGTTCTTCACGACACCGCCGGGCGCTCTGGAGCAGGCGAGGTTCCTGGGGGTGAAGCGATTCGAGCGGTCCTGGAGGAATCGCGTTCTCTGGTCATCGGCAAACGCCTCGGGCATGTTCAGGCTGTGCTTCGTGAGATGCAGCATCGCTTCGCTGCTCGCGATGTTAACGGGCGCGGGGTACAGACCTTTGACCAACGCACATCGATCCATGCAACCACCGCTGTGGAGGCCGCGCTGCTCGACCTTCTTGGGCAACATCTAGATTTGCCGGTTGCAGAGCTACTAGGGGAAGGAAAGCAGCGCGATGAGGTATCCGTGCTTGGGTATCTCTTCTTTGTCGCCGAGAAGGAAAAGAGTCCACTGCCCTACAGAAGCGAGGCGCAAAGTTCAATCGATTGGTTCCGCTTGCGCAATCAAGAGACGGTGCAGATCCCGGAGTTACTGCGCCTGGCGGAAGCGGTTCAGGAGCGTTATGGCTTCCGACATTTCAAGCTCAAAGGCGGCGTGTTCGCCGGCACGTTTGAGATGGAAGCGGCCACGGCGCTTGCGGAACGCTTTCCCGGGGCGCGCATTGCGCTCGATCCGAATGGCGCATGGTCGCTGAGCGTAGCCGTTGCGCTCTGCCGAGGAAAGCGAAGCGTTCTGGCCTACGCGGAAGATCCATGCGGTGCGGAACACGGCTTCTCCGATCGCGAGATCATGGCCGAATTTCGCGATGCGACAGGCATGCCAACCGCCACGAACATGGTGGCCACAGACTGGCGCCAGCTACAGCACGCGGCACGACTCCGGGCTGTCGATATCCTGCTTGCCGATCCGCACTTCTGGACCATGCAGGGCTCCGTGCGCGCATCGCAGTTCTGCCGCGATTGGGGCCTCACGTGGGGTTCGCATTCCAACAATCATCTTGACGTTTCTCTGGCAATGTTCACGCATGTAGCTGCTGCCGCAGTCGGAAATATTGCGGCCATCGACACACATTGGATATGGCAGGACGGGCAGCGCTTGACTCAAGAACCACTGACGATTCGCGCAGGCAGCATTGCGGTTCCGGACAAGCCTGGACTTGGCATCGAGCTCGATTGGGAGCAGATCGAGAAAGCGCACCAACTCTACAGCAAGATCGGCCTCGCGGCCCGCGACGATGCAGCTGGAATGCAGTGCCTTTCGGCGGGCTGGAAGTTCGATCCAAAACGCCCATGTCTGGTGCGGTGATGCGCAAGTGCGCATGTCGCTCCACAAACTTTCACCCACATTCCCGCTTGCGAGAGACTCAATGAACCTTCGTTTGATCCCGTGTATTGCCGCAATTGCGGTTACCATCCCTGTGGTCGCGCAGAACACAAGCGCCGTGTATGTCTCTCCGAGCGGGAGCGACAATGCACGCGGAACTGCGGCTCATCCCGTCCACAGCCTGCCGCGTGCCGTAGAGCTTGCGCGCGCAAAGAACACGGGGAAATCCGATGTTCGGGTGGTACTCGAGGATGGCGTATTTCGCCTTACCGATCCACTCGAGCTCGATGCAGCCGACTCGGGGAAAAACGGTCATAATCTGGTGTTCACAGCCATGCCTGGAACCCATCCAGTCATCAGTGGCGCAGTACGGATCGTCGGCTGGAGGCTCATCGACCGATCGCGAAACCTATGGTCGGCACAAGTTCCGCACACCCTTGCCAATTCGCGTCAGCTCTACGTGAATGGCCTTCGCGCAAGCAGAACGCGCGGGCGAGTGCCCGTAGCTCTCACCGAGACTTCTATCGGATACGAAGCAGCGAATGCGAAGCTGGCGACCTGGCGAAACCCATCGGATATGGAGTTCGTCTACACGGGTGGGAATTCGATCTGGTCTGAATATTCCGAAGGTCTTGGCGCGTGGACGGAGCCGCGATGCCCAGTCCAATCCATCCACGGCGCAACGATCACCGTGCAGCAGCCGTGCTGGGACAACTCAACCAAACGAATCATGCTGCCGAACGGCGCGCGCACCGCGAACCTGGTCGGGCCGAAGAGCGTTGGCGCACGGCCGGAGTATCTCGAAAACGCGTATGAACTTCTAGGCACTCCCGGCCAGTTCTACTTTGACCGGAAAAGCCACGTTCTTTATTACGTGCCGCGTCCTGGCGAAGACTTGCGAACGGCAGACGTTGAGATGCCGTCGCTGGAGGCCCTGATACAAGCGGCCGGCACGCCTCAGCAGCCGATCCATAATATTGTGTTCCGCGGCATCCAATTCTCCTACGCAACCTGGCTTGGTCCCAGCTCTCCACAGGGTTTCTCGGAGATCCAGGCGAACTATCAGGTTACGGGCAGGGACGGCTACGCACGGCAAGCCCTTTGCCAGTTTGTTCCCGGGGGAGCGTGCCCGTTTGGTGCGTGGACCCAGGAGCCGGGTAATATCAGCTTTCAGTTTTCGCACAACATCGAGTTTCGGGATGACGATTTCGTTCATCTCGGCGCTGCCGGGCTCACGCTCGGCGACGGCTCGCAGAAGGATCGCGTGGAGGGTTGCATCTTCACCGACATCTCCGGGAACGGTGTGCAGTTCGGCGGGGTCGATATGCCGCTGGCACCCATTGCGCAGTTCACCTCTGGCAACACGATAACGAACAACTTGTTTCGCAACGTGGGCGCGGAGTACCGCGGCGGGATTCCCATCGTGGTCGGCTATGCCCGCGACACGATCGTCGCGCACAACCAGATTGATCATGTGCCGTACGCGGCCATCTCGATGGGATGGGGAGGATGGCCCGACAAGATCAAGCAGGCCGGACAGGCGAATAACTCGAGAGGAAACATCGTTGCTGACAACCTGATTCACGATCTCATGCTGGTTCTGGCCGACGGCGGGGGAATCTACACCCAGGGCCTGACTGGAACCAACCTGGTAGACGGAGAGAAGGTCACCGGAAACCTGGTCTATAACCAATTCAGCTCTGGACATGAGATTTACACCGATAACGGCTCATCGATGATCACCGTGCGTGGCAATGTGATGTTCAATGCCAATCACGACAACTGGGGGAGTCGCCACCACGACTACTACGACGGGCAGGATGGAAAGAACTACGATCCACTGTTGGTTGCGGACAATTACTGGCAGCAAGGAGATCCCGACAGCTCGAAGCGCAACGTCACAGTTCAGGGCAATCATTTGATTGCGTCCCTGAATGAGGTCCCGCGGGCACTCATCGAGGATGCAGGCTTGCAGCCGCCATTCAAAAGCGCTCTCAACGCGCGGTTCCGGCGGTTGGTTCCCCTCACTCGGCCTGAAGCACCTTCACGTGTGGCTGCATCGCCGGGGGATGGCTTTGCCTATGTCACCTTCAGCCCGCCGGTGTTTCAGGGGAGATCGGCAGTAGTTCGATACACAGTACGAGCATCGACAGGCCGGGAGATCTCGATTTCCGCGCCCGATTTCGCAAAGTATTCATTCGTTCGTTTCCCGTCGTTGCCCAATGACGCGCCCGTGGTATTCACGGTGACAGCGTTGAACGCACAGGGACCGAGCGAGGCTTCGTTGCCTTCCTTCCCCGTTACGCCCACAGGTAGGACGGTCGCATTGCTTCCCCCGCCTTCCTCCGTCTCCATTTACCCCGGAGGCCACGGCGAGGTGAGTGTTCACTTCCAGAGCCCGGGCGTGGCACATCCAGGTGCCGATAAGAACCCCATCACGTCTTATGAGGTCACCATCGAACCCGGTAATCGCAGAGTGACGTTCACAGGCAGAAATGTGCTCACACTTCAGGATGGCAAGCATACGACATTCAAGGTGATTTCTGGACTTACTCCAGGGACTTACACGTTCCGGCTATCTGCCGTGAACGAAGCAGGACCAGGGGCGCCAGCGATCAGCGGGCCCGTCGTGGTGAAGTAGCGGCTTACCACATGGCCTGCGGGCAGGACAGCGAGCGCGCTGCAAAGGTTCCGCAGCGCGCGACTGTTCATTCAGGGGAGAGCCGGTAATGAAGCCCGGGCTTCGTCTCGATTTCGATCCTTCCATCCGGGGATTGTGTCAGCTTGCGCATGCACCCGGTGCAATGGGGCATCTGGCCAGTCCAGGGGCTTTGGAGCAACAGGGGGCCGCCTTTTTCGCTGACGATGTCAATCCACTGGACTTTATTCGCTGTCTGCTCGCTTGAGACAAGAAATGCGCCTTTTGCGCGGAGCCGCACGAAAGATGCGTCGCGCGACTTTGGCCAATCGGGAAACACGCGCATTACGCCGTCTTCGTGCTGAAGCAGCATGGAGTCGAGCGCCTCAACCGACCCGGAAGTTTCAATCCCGCCGCCGCCCTGAAAGACCGTGAGATTGCTCGGCCTCCAGTGATAGAGGATGGCCGCCTTGAACTTGTTGAGCAGATCGTCCGCGGGCCATCCGATGCGTGCCGCAATGGGAAAGATCTTGCAGAATCCGTTGTTTGAATTGCCTCCGTGCGTAACTCCCCAGGAGTTCATCTCTTGCATGGATCTGCGCGCGATCTGCAACTGCGTGGCATCGCCGCCAATCGAGAGATTCTCTCCAGGGAAGACCAGTCCCTCCAAATTGATGGGCTGATCACCAGGTTCGAAGAGACCCTGATCTTTGATCTTGTTGTTTATGGATGCGGCGATGGCATATACCGTCTTTCCGTTCACCTGCAGGGTGGGATAAGGACTAAGATTATCGAGGAATCTCCGCCATACCGGGCGCATGCCGGCATCAACCCCGAGAAGCTTGCTGGAGTCGATGAGTTCCGTTTCCACTCGTCGCGCGAACCCGAGATCCAGGTTGGGATTCACATCGTCGCCTCCCTCGTGCGCCGAGGAATGCTCGAACGCCCACTTTCCGGTGGCCGGGTCGCGCACCGCAAAGTCGCGCCAGAATGCGTCCAACTGCTTCATCGCCGGATACAGTTTCTCGCGCAGAAAGTGCCTGTCCTGGGTGTACTCGTAATACTGAATGGCTGGCAGGAGGCTGAATGTTGCGTTCGACTTTTGGTCGGAGGGAAGCTTGGTGTAATTCTTCTCGGGCGCGACAGGGATGGCCGGTGGCGGGGTAGCAATAGTGGTGAATGGCGTGAACGTGCGCTGGAACGACACTCCGTTGTATCCCGCCCGCGCGGTGCGATTCTTCTGGAAGGGGAACTGTGCAAGAACCATTTGATTGTAGGGAATCGCGAGATCCGCATGATTGCTCGAGAAGACGCCATAATAGGCCGCCTCCTCGTTGTAGTTCATGAAGTACCGACCACCCCAGGCTGCAGCGTCCGTGGTGATGAAGTTGCCCCACAGTGAGGGCGCAAGATGACCGGGCCGGCTGCTGCTTCCGATTACATAGAGCGCGCCGTAGTAGTAGTTCTCGAGCACCGGATCGTGAACATCGACATAGGAACGCAACCAGAATTGCTTCCACCAGTTGCGGTGCAGGTTCTCAAGCTGTGCAATACGAGCAGCAGTGGCGCTGCGCGCCGCCCGCAACGCCGCATATCTGAGGTCTCGCGGAGACGGGCCGGCATCGCCAATGCGCGCATCGCTTTTAAACGATACAGCGATCCAGGCATGAGACCCCGGCTTGAGAGTTAGCGTCTCTTCCGCGGAGCTCGCTGAGCTGATTCCCGGGGCAATCGGGGCCCCAACCGCCCGGACGACAATCGCTGCTTTGGCGTGGTAGTCCGAACCACCTGTCGAGTTGTTCTCACGCGTGGCCCAGAGCATTCCACCGGCTAGGCCGACGGCGGAAGGATAAATCGTGTGCGGAGAATCATCCTCGGGAGGCATTGCGAGCGTCAGTACCAGTCGCGCCGGGGCAGGAGATTTCGAATCGCATGTGATTTCGGTGAGGAAGAGGTTCTCTCCATCTGCCGTCCACGACCGCAGATGAACAAATGCGTCGCCCAGCTTGAGATCGGACCTGACCTCGGCTTGGAGGATGTCCTGATCGACCCGGTACGCTGAGGCCGAATCCGGAGAAGGATCGGGCGACGATAGCGTCAGACTTCCCAGCGAAAGGATTGAGGCTTCAGGTGCGTGGTGTTTTGCGTTCCAATGCGTGCCCCAGAAATCGGATTTGCCGAACCAGAAGCGTTGCCGGTCTGTCGCGGTGTCGCCGACTACGACGCCAATGTCGCCATTACCAAGCAGTGCGCCGGAGGTGTACTTGGCGGAGATAATTCCTTTGGGGGGCGCGGTACTTACTCCGTGGATGCGGCCCACAATTGTCTGCACACGTTGCCAATCGTTACCACCAGATGGCTGAGCCAAAGCAACAGCAGACGAAAGCGCCAGGCATACCAGAACGCTCGCGAACGGCATGGCATTCGATTTCGATGATCTTGACATTTCTATTCCCTCAGAAAAAGGAGAGGGGCCGATTGGCCCCTCTAGTAAGAGCGTTCAGGAGGCTTACCGCTCAATCAAAAGCTGACGCGTCCGGCAAGTTGCAGTACGCGGGGCCCTGCGCTCCCAGAGATCTGGCCAAACGTGCCGTTGATCTGATCGGCGGTGCCATTCTTGAACGGGCTGAACTTGGCCGACGTGTTCACGCCATTGAATTCCGGACTGTTGAAGGTGTTGTAGGTTTCCAGCCGCAACTGCACTGCAAATCTCTCCCGGATGGTGAAGTCCTTGAACAGAGCGGTTTGGAAGTCCCAGTGGCTGGGAGGATAGATCTGGATTCCTTCTAGGCTGGTGTAGCCGTTAGTGGGCACAATCTGGCCTGAGGTCGCGTCATAGTAGCTTGTCGTCGGCCTCTGCACCGCGCTGGTGTCGATGTACTCACCAAACTTCTTCGGACCGTTGTTCGGATTGCCGGTAACCACAATGCGTGCGCCGTCGCCGCCGCCGGTAATATTGACGCTGTCCTGCGTCGAGAAGCTGAGTGTGGCCGGGGCCGAACTGAGATAGGTCACAAATCCAGACAAGTGCCAGTTGTTCAGAATCGGCCGCGTGAAATGATTGCTTATCATGGTTGGGGTTCTTGGAAGGTCGTAGAGGTAGTTGAACACGAAGTTGTTGCGATGATCTTCTGCCGCCGGACCATAATCCCAGAAACGGATTGGCTGATAAGTGGCAACGGTAGAGTCGTATTCGTCGGCAAAGTCAAGATACTTGGACCATGTGTACGCCACACCGAAATCCAGACCGTTGTTGTACCGACGAGTTACCTGAACCTGAAGCGAGTTGTAATTCGATGTCAGGCCGGTAGAACGGATGCCGATGCTCCCATATCCGGGGTACTTCCGGTAATAGTCGTCGGGAAGCGGCGAATAGGTGGAGCAGCCGGATTTTCCCATCTTGGAGCAGTACTGGTGCTGCGGCAGGAACTCGGCGCCATAGGGGACTTCATTGATGTTTTGGCCGCCGCTCAGGTGACGAGCTACGTTGCCCTCATAGCCGACGGCGAACACCGTTCCGAAGCCGACCTCCTGCTGAACTTGCAGGCCGTACTCGTAAATTTTGGTTCCCTGCGGATGAGGATCGAAGCCGTTGTTGAAGTTTGTGGGCCCGAGCAGTCCGCCAGCCGAGGTGAAGCTGCGGATATCGCCATAGTACTGGGTAGGCACAAATTCGATCGGCGGCTGGTGCGTCATGTCGCCTTCCTGGCCCTGCTGCACGGCAGGGCCAAAGAAGACTCCAACATGCGCGCGGATGGCGGTCTTCCCGTCTCCACGCACGTCATAGGCGAATCCGAGGCGCGGCCCTAACTGCAATCCGGTGCCATTTACCAGGCCCTCAGGATAGCCGGGGTGATTCTTCGTCGTAATCAGTCCGTTCGCAAGATTGCCGGTGTTCGGAACGAAGTGATCGACATAGGCTTTTGGGTAGGTCGCAACACCTGTGGTCGGGTCGACCGCGCTCCCGCCGCCAGGAGCGTACTGGTAGAGCACCGGGGCCTGCGAGGCATCGTAGAGGCTGGGAATGAAATCCGAACCGATCGTCAGCGACATCGGCAAACCGTAGGAGAAGCGCATTCCATAATCGAGCGTCAGCTTGGGAGTGATCTTCCACTGGTCCTGGGCAAACCACTCGTTGACATAAAAGCGAGGGTTATAGTCGTTGCGGCTGGTCGGTTCGCTGTAGGTATTAAAGAGCCCCTCCAGCGCATTGGCATAGCCGTAGTAGCTGTCGTTGGGATTGTTGGAATTGCTGGAGAAATCGAAGGAGCCAGAGGGAATTCCCGAAGAGGAATGTGCCTGCAGGTAATTGTCCGTCGCCCAGTTGTATCCGAACTTCATGTTGTGGTTTCCCACAATCTTGGTGATGTTGTCGTTCACCTGCCACCAGCGTACGCGGTCCAGCATCGGAAAACGCGAATCCCAACTGAAGTTCTTTCCTGATGGCGAGTCCTTGGTGCCGTGGCTGCTTCCAAAGTTCATGGCGGGGATGAGATTTAGAGGATTATTTGCCGGAAAGATTTGCCCGAGGCTGTATCCATTGGCATTCTTGGTCGCCAGAGCAAGTTGCGATTTCTCATAGAGCTGATTCTCGTCGAATGTCGAGGTGCCAACGTTCAACTCATTCAGCAGCGTGGGGCTGAAGGTGTAGGTCAGATCGTAGCCAATGTTTTGGCGCGGCGTTTGATAATTCACCTTCATCAGCCACGGCAGTTTGTTGGCAGTGGAGTGGTAGCCGTCGTCGTTGTTTACCTGGAAGAGAGCGCGCCCGTACATGTGCATCTTTTCGGTGGGAGCGTAATCGACGCGGGCGATCTCCTGATAGGTCGGCTGATTCCGGGTGCTCTGCTGAATGTAGTTGTAGTCGCCTTCGGTAATGGTGCGATCGGTGATCTTCGTCCATCCCGGCGCCTGGGCGGCGGTGTACATCAGGTTGAGAATGGCCTGCGTGGAAGGATCGATGGACCCAGGCGGAAGCATGTTGCCGGGATAGCAGCCGCTGTGATCTCCACCGGTCCCCGAGGTCGGGCACTTGCTGGTGGAGGCTCCCGGCTTCTTGATGTTGATGTAGTCATTCGGACCCGGGTTGATGACGCCCTGCACCGGAGTCTGGGAGAAGTCGCCATTGATTTCAGCCGGGGTGGGCATCATCCAATTTGCGGTATTCGGCACCTGATTGGGCCAATACTCCTGGGAGTAGAAGAAAAACAGCTTGTTCTTGGCCTTGTTGAAATGATGCGGCCAGAAGATCGGACCGCCGATGTTTCCGCCGATGGTGTTGTAGCGATAGCGGTCGCGAGGCAACCCGCGGTATTTGTTGAACCAGTTGTTGGCGTTGAAGGCCTCATTGCGCACGTAGTAGTAGGCCTCGCCGTGGAACTGATTGGTGCCGCTCTTCGTTACGACATTGATGGCAGCGCCCGCTGTGCCTTCGCCGTACTCCGCCTGATAGCCGGCGGTGAGCACTTTGACCTCCTGGATGGAATCAAGGTTCGGCGGAGTGTCCATGTGCTGGCCAGGGCGCGGGGTGCCGACCACGCCATCCAGAGAGGCGGAGTTGTAGACGTTGCGAGTGCCGTTAATGTAGGGCGTACCGGCACTGCCCAGAGAGCCCGAGCCATTGTCCCAAGCGACTCCCGGGATCGTGCGCAGCATCGCCATGAAGTCGCGGCCCTCGGCCAATTCGCTGCTGAGCTGGTGCACGTCAAGATCGCCTGAACTCTCGGCGCTCGTGGTATTCACCGGCGTGGTTGCGGCCGTAACCACAACAGACTCCGTAACCGATCCCACTTCCAGATGAATCGTCCCCGCAGAAAGACGCTCATTCGCGGTAAGGGTCATGTCCTTCTTGATGAAGTCCTTGAATCCGTTCGCCTGAACGTCCAGCGTGTAGATGCCCGGCTGCACCGCGGGAAAGATGAAGTTGCCGTCGGAAAGCACCTTGGTGGTGATGGCAACGTTCGTGGTCTGTTGCACAAGCTTTACGGAGGCACCCGGGAGCACCGCTCCGCTCGAATCCACCACGCGCCCGTTGATGCTGCCGCTGATGGTTTGTGCCTTGAGGATTCCAACGGACAGGATCGAGAGCAACAGCATCAACCCTGCAAATCGAATCGCCTTCATACTCCCCCTTCGCGCCGCCGTATGCCACCGCTCGCGGCTTGGTTCCTGTTGATAGAACGAGCTCTCCCTGGCCTCACCAGGAAAGTTCGCAGAGATGTGTACTTCGGGAGCGCAGAAAACGTTACCAAGCTGGCTTGGTTCGAAGTGGGATTGCCAGGGGAATCGCACTTCGCGCCGGAAAGCTGAACTCCTCGAAATCCGCGTAGCTGATGGAACATCAGCCATCGAAGCGGGACTTTACGTGCTCCTCGGCGGTGGCGTCAACGGTAAAAACCGCGGATTGACTCTACCGTTTCACTATTTGAACTAAAAGGCGCTAAACGCATTGTTAAAAGCATTTATCTGGCAGGGTTGCGAGATGCACGGCGTCTGCGTGCATCTCGCTCTCCGGAACGAGTTGGATCCTCGCTACCGCTGCCCGAGACGGCCCCGCGGGCTGTTTTTATTGCCCATTGAGTTTCACGGCGGCAGAATCAGCGCCGTCACGAAATGCCAGGGCCTCCACCGCATCGCTCAGATCGCCCCCGTCCACGATAATCCTGGCGCTCGATTTTCCTTCTACCTGCAGGTAGACCTTGGCGGCGGCCAACAGACGCGGCGCATTCAGAAGCACCCGCTGGGCGTCGATGAAGCGCAGTGCGGATTCCGCGTTGAGATTGCCCTGAACATTGAGGCCGTTGATCGTCGCATCGGTCACATGATCTAGAACGAGGGCAGGACGCAAGTCCGGAGTCGCGGTTTCGAAGCGAACGTCGCTGAGCGTAATTGCCCTGGAGTTGCGTGCGTAGAAGCCATAGGCAGGCATCGGGCCAAGCATGAAGTATTCGCCTGCAATCTCCGGAAGCTGCCGCCGCGCCGCATCCTCCGCCGTTCCATCGCCGCCGAAAACAAGGTGAATATTCTCGAAGGAAACATGCTCGAGGATGGCCCCCGCCACGGCACTCAGCGTGATGCACGAGTGCTTTTCTCCAGGGTTGTAGTGGCTGGTCAGGGTCGTCTCCTCCATCTGTCCCGGGTTCGTGGTCACAGTACCGTGGATGTTGCTGAAAGCGATGTTCCGAACCATTGCGGGGGGCTCGTTTGTCGCCTCCGGGAGCGCGTCGACCGGGGTCGGGCCCGAATGAGACCGGCGTGGCATGCGCGGCCCGATGCTGAAGTGAATGGGCCCCGTAACGTCATCCAGTACAAGGTTGGAGAAGCTCATATTTTCAAAGCTCGACCCGGGCGTTCCGTGGAATTTAATAGGGCATCCGTACACTTGGTGCAGCACGCAGTTCGATACCGCGATGTTTGCTGCGTTGCCGCCACCGAAGCGAAAGACGGACCAGCGCGTGCTGAAGTAAGAGTTGGTGACCGTCACGTCGCGGCAGCTTCCGAAGAGCGCGCAGGCATCGTCGAGGGAGAGGACGGTGCAATTGGAAATCGCCACGTGTTCCGCGCTGATGAAGTGGAATCCGTCATTATTGCCATTCACGCGGTTGTGGATGTAAACGCCATCCACGAAAACGCGCTTGCTTTGAATCACGCGGATGCTGTGGTAGGCGCAATCCACCAGGGTAAGGTCCCGCACACGCAGGTTTTCGCAGCGATAGAACAGCAGGTGATAGGGACGCTTGTTGCCACCGATCCCGCTGGGCGGCGGCGTTCCCCGCACGGGTGAATGAAATTGCGCCCCTTGCCCGTCGATCGTGCCGGGCCCTTCGATTGTGACGTTCTTCGCCTCAACTGCGTAGAGCAACGCCCAATTTCCATCTTCCAGTGTTGAGTCGCCATGGAGAGGAATTGCATTGACGGCATGGTAGTCGGCACCCTTCCCGCTGCCCAGCAGTTTTCCGCCGGCGGCGATTCGCAGGGTGACATTGCTCTTCAACTCGGCCGTTCCGATCAACCAGACACCCGCCGGTATTTCGACGATCCCCCCACCGTCTGCAGCGCATGCGTCGATCGCCGCCTGAAGCGCCTTGGTATCGGCCGTAACACCGTCACCCTTGGCGCCGAAGGTACGAATGTCGTAGGTTCCTATTCCGCCGCCATGCTTGGTGTCCCTGGTCTCCTCCGCCGCCGCGCCCGCCATCAACCCAACTCCCATGGTGATGCCCAGAGCTGAGATTGTTTGCCTGCGGGTAAAGGCCGATCGCCGGGGTGAATCGCCGACAGTATTGGATTTCGTGTTCTCCAAATTTCCCTCCTCCGATGGAGCCGTCATGGTCTAACCACATCTCGCGGAGATTCAACGCCGCGCTTGGCCTTCGGAGATTTGTGGATGCATGAATAGGCTTCGATCGCATGCGTAATCTAGGCGAGGTAGAGCCGGACGGTCAAGCGCATATTTCTAAGGGTGAGATTTATGTTTTACTATTCAAATCACGATCGGGCTGCCAATTCGGGCTGAGCGGGCAGAATGTCATCCGTTTTCCGCCTCAGGACGTCTGAAATATCGGAGACCATAAGGACATTCCATGACTCGCGATCACCAACAGACCTTCGCACCAGTCAGAACGCACCGTACCAATTCGGCTCCGGTCGGGGTCCTCACCAAGGTGCTCTCCATCTTCGAACTGCTGGACAGGTCACCAGGGGGACTGCAACTCCGGTCCATCGCGGAACAAACGGGGCTCAACAAAAGCACCGCATATCGGTTCCTTGCCCACCTGGAACGCGCGGGGTATCTTGTCCGCGATCTCACGGGGGCATATCTCATTGGCCCGAGGCTGGTGCGGCTGGGCGCCGACAGCACATATCAGGCCACCATCCGCAAGATCAGTCGGCCTGTGATGGAAGCTCTCTGGCGGAAAACCGATGAGACCGTGAATCTGGGAGCATTGGATCGAGGCGAGGTCCTTTATCTGGACGTGATTGAAAGTCCTCACACATTTCGACTCTCATCCCAGGCAGGAATGCGCCGGGCGTTGAGCTACACCGCCCTTGGCAAGGCACTTCTCGCGTGGATGCCCGTGCAAATGCGGGACGAGATGCTGGCAACCTGCAAATTCGAGCGCCATGCCCCGCACAGCATCGTGAACCTGGCTGAGATGCTGGCCGAACTCGGCCGCATTCAACGGCGGGGATATGCGATCGACAATGAAGAGGTCGAACTAGGGGCTTGTTGTGTGGCCGCGCCAATCTTCGACTCATCAAGTCAGATTGCGGCGAGCATCAGCGTCTCCGGCCCGGTGACCCGCATGAATCGTTCCCGCATCTCCGACATTGCGATTGACGTGAAGCTGGCGGCCAACGAAATCTCTGCCGAACTTGGCTACACCGAGCACATTCTGGCCGATGGACATTCGCGAGCGAAGAGATAGGAGATCTCGCAGGCCGGGACAGCACTCCGACAAAACTTTTGACTCGACCGAATTCGCCGCGGACAATCCCAGGAGAACTATGCTGCGACTTGTGACCCGCAACTCTTCGCATCTCATCGTCCGTGCGGCGGCAATAGCGGCCCTAGCGTTGTTTTGTTTGATCGTCTCCCCGAATATTGCAGTGCAAGCCGGCGAGCCGCAATCCGGGCTCGAGTGGTCTCAGCGAGTCGTGGAGTCGACACTCACCCGTTACCCGGATCCGCACAAGTTTGGCGCGTGGTCCTATCCACGCGGGCTATATCTCTTCGGACAGTATCTAGTCTACAAGCGCACCGGAGATCCGCGCTACCTGAAATACATCGAGGACTGGGTCGATTCGCACGTCGACGCTCAAGGTCACCTAGATAGGAAGGTTCACGCGCTCGACGACGTTCTCGCCGCGAACCTCCTGGTCGTCCTGTACAAGGAAACGCATCAGCAGCGGTACAAACTCGCGGCAGAGAATTTCCGGCACACTTTCGACCAATATCCGCGGACGACGGACGGGGGCTTCTGGCACGCGACCGTTCCATCGCGGCGATGGCAGTTATGGCTCGACGGCAACTATATGGCCGTGCCGTTTCTCCTGCGCTACGGCAAGGAATTCAATGACGGGCAGTACGCGCAGAGCGAAGCTGTGCGACAGATTCTCGTCTACCATAAGCACCTGAAGGCCAGGCACCGCGGCCTGCTGTATCACGCGTATGACGAAAGCGGCAAAGCTCCATGGGCCGATCCGCACACTCACCACTCTGAGTTCTTCTGGTGCAGGGCGATCGGATGGTACGGCATGACGCTCGTGGACACGCTGGATGTTCTGCCGCCCCACGACCCGCGACGCAGAAAACTGATCCCAATCGTGCGGAGCCTTGTGAAAGACTTGGCGCGCGATCAGGATCCTCAGACCGGTCTCTGGTATCAGCTTGTGGACAAGACCACGCTTCCGCAAAATTGGACTGAGACTTCGAGCTCCGCGATGTTTACATACATCATCGATGTGGCGGTGAAGCGCGGTTATGTCTCAGCCAAATATCACGGCACCGCGGAGAAGGGCTACCACGGGGTAGTCTCTCGCATCTCTTTGGGCCCAGACGGGCTGACGAATCTGACAGGAATCTGCGAGGGAACGAACGTCGGCAATGTGCAGTACTATCTTAATCGCAAACGCAATACAAACGACTTGCACGGATTAGGAGCCTTCCTCATCATGAACGAGGAGTGGAATACCTCGGTCTCATCACAACGAGTCAACTCCCCCAAAACACAGTAGTTATTCCTGCATTCCATCCTTTAGGCCACGAACCCACAGAGCAGTCACATCTTTGCTGTTTTGCATGTGCAGCACGGGCGCGTTCTGCGGCGTCTTGATGTGAAACAGGTCAGCTCCTTCCACATGGTCCAGCACCAACGCCGGACGCGCATCGTCGTTCATTGCAACAATCTCAATGTCGCGCAGATTTACATTCCTTACATGCCGCAGATACATACCCTGCGAGGGCATATCGCCGAACATGTTCGGCTCAGGGTACTTCTGTTCATCCTCGGGCGGATCGATCTCGGCCTGCTGCTGTGTGCCACCGCCACGATGCTGAATGAAGATGTCGTGGAGTGTCAGATCGCGAATCTCGAATCCGGGAACTCCGCTGATGATGCAGCCAAATCGTGAGGCTGCGTTCGAGCATTGGACGTTCGAAATCGTGACTCTCTGCAGCGTGCCGGTCTTGGTGGATTCCCTGGGACCGCGCAAACGGCTTCCGAGACGCAGGAAGATGGGCGCGGATACGATATCGCGCATCGTGATGTTGCTGATCGTTACATCTTCGAGGAGTGCACCGTCCACCGTTTCCAGTGCGAGCCCCTGGCAGCCGTCGAATACACAATTCGCGATGGTGATGTTCTTGAATCCACCGTTCGATTCGGTGCCGCACTTGATGCGCCCGGTGTGAGGAACCCGCTTGCCTTCCTCGAACTTTTTCCAGGTGCCGTCCAGCATCGTTCCTACTTGATAGGCGCCCGTCACGTAGCAGTTCACGATCTCCAGGTTCTCCGTCGGGCGCGCGTAACCGAGGGCAAAGCTACTCTTGGGAACGATGGCGTCGTCCCATGGCGAATTCACCGCGCAGTTGGAAACGCGAACATTGCGGCAGCAATCGATGTCCATGCCATCGCGATTGGTGTCGATAGTCAATCCATCGATGAGCAGGTTGTCTACCCCGGTGGCCAGGATGCCGAACCATCCACCCTGCAGGATCTGGAAGTCGCGTAACTGCACATTGTGGCAGTTCTTCAGGCTGATCGATTTGTTTCCAACGCCCTGAGTACGGCGCGATTTGGGATTGTGGCTGGTTGGCCCATTGCTGCGCACCAGTCCCCTGCCCCAGATTCTTCCCGGCCCATAGATGGAGATGTCGTTGAGGTTTTCGCCCCAGATGAGGCTGTTGTGCCAGTGGTTGTGGCCGTAGTCCTGGTACTCCTCCCACGGCTGCCTCGGCTCGGGGTCATCGTAGCCGCCCGGCTGGCCCTCTGGCGGAGGATCGGCCGCGATGATCACGGCTCCCTGGTCGAGAAACAACGCCACGTTGCTTTTGAGGCGGATGGAGTAACTCAGATACTGGCCCGCAGGAAAATGCACGGTGCCCCCGCCGGCCGCCGCCGCTGCTTCGATGGCGCGATTGATTGCGTCGCTGTCGATGGAGGCGCCGTTACCTGTGGCTCCGAATGCGCGCACGTTGAAGAGCGACGAGGCGTGTGTTGGATTTGCGTCTTTCTCACCCCGGCCCGAGCCCGCCGCGATTGCCGACGGAGCCGCACCGGCAAGCATGCCAGCAGCGCCCGCGCCGGCAAATTTCAGAAAGTCTCTGCGTTGATTCCCCTGCATACATCTCTCCTCTGCTGTCGCGGAAATTGCTTTTACCTGGGTGGTGTCACTGCACGCGGAGAAGAACCACGCCATGACCAGGTACAGTCACAGTGTACGGATCCTTCCTCTCGCCCAGATCTTTTGCAGCCCAAATATCTCGCACATGGACGGGACCGGAGAAGCCTACGTCGTTGAAGTTCAGCGTGGCGGTGATGGGCCCCGGATGGCGATTGAAGATACCTACTGCTTTCGACCCATCGGCGAGCGGCTTAGTCCAGACCTCGATCGGACCTTCCGCGTAGACGCGATCCCCCTGCTTGCCTAGTTTGTCCTGATCGATTGCGATGACCTCGCGATTGGTGAGAAGCGCCACGGTCTCGGGTGTCATGGTCGTCAGGTCGTTGCCGGCGAGGAGCGGCGCAGCGAGAATCGCCCACAAGCTCATGTGGGTACGATACTCGTTGGGCTTCATGCCGCCGTTTCCTACTTCCAGCATGTCGGGATCGTTCCAGTGGCCCGGTCCCGCGAATCGCGACAACCCTGCCTGCCCAAAGCCGATCTCACTCATGCGCGCGTAGTGGTCGGAGATATCGCCGGTGGTGCGCCACAGATTGCCACCTACATCCCCGCCCCAGCGCCATACAGCATCGTTGCCATACTGGCAAAGGCTGAACACGATGGGACGCCCGGCCTTTTGCAATGCGTCGTGCATTTTGGTATACGCATCGATCATGATCCGGTGTGCGGCTTCGGGGGTCGGCGCCGCTTTCATCTCCGTGCGCAGACCGCAAAGATCGTACTTCAGGTAGTCGATGCCCCACTTCGCATATGTGTCCGCATCCTGCTGCTCGTGGCTGAGACTGCCCTCGTAGCCGGCGCAGGTCTTTGCTCCCGGCGACGAGTAAATGCCCAGTTTGAGACCCTTGCTGTGCACATAATCCGCGAGGGCCTTCATGTCAGGAAATTTGCTGTTGGGTTGGATGAATCCCTGGGCATCGCGTTCCCCTTCCCAGGTATCGTCGATATTGATGTACACGTACCCGGCGTCGCGCATTCCACTCGAGACCATGGCATCTGCCTGCTCGCGCACGGTTTTGTCGTCGATGTTGCGGCGGAAGTGATTCCAACTGTTCCAGCCCATCGGCGGCGTTTGTGCAACCTGCGCGCCGGCGGTCAGGCAACCGCAGAGCATCACCCCCGCCATAACGGGAAGACACATGTTTACAAAGCGAAAGCGCATTCCTACGACTCCTCTTTATTTTGAAGACACTTGGAACGGTGAACTCGGGGAGCGGGCGGCAACGCGTCTAGACGCCAGCGCGCGGCTTGTTGTTTCTCACATAGATCGTGTCCTGCACCGGCTCCGATTCGCAGTCCAGGGCGATCGTGGTGACGGGCGAATCCGGCGCTTTAGCGGGCAGACCGATCAATTTGGTTTGGAAGTCATCCTGCGTGAACTTGACCTCGGCTCCGGATTTGAGCAGATGAGCCGACTTCACGCGCGTGCGCAGGCCGCTGATGGCGACGTACTCGCCCGGCCAGAAGTGCACATGCATGTAAAGGGTGTTGCCTTTACGGGTAAAGCTCGCGTAGTTGGAGCGCCGTACCTGGCACACATCCGATTCGTAGATAGTGTGACCGTTGGTCTGCATCCATTCGCCTACCTCGCTCAGTATCCGAACCGACTCCTCGGGCACCGAGCCATCCGGCTTCGGGCCGATGTTGAGCAGGTAGTTTCCGCCGTCGCGCGCGCACTGAATCAGATTGCGAATCACGGTTCGCGAGGACTTCCAGTTATCGTCGGCGCGCTGATAGCCCCAGCTATCGTTGAGAGTCATACAAGACTCCCACGCGCGTCCATCCGTTGCGGCAACGATCTTCTGCTCGGGCGTGGAAAAGTCGCCGTGCAATTTGTTGCGGTTGTTCACGATGATCTGCGGCTGAAGCTGGAAGACCATGTCGTTCATGCGCACCGACTCCCAGCCATTCACATCGAGGGGCCACGACACGTCGTACCACAAGACGTCGATTTTGCCGTAGTTTGTCATCAGTTCGCGGATGAGCCCGTGAGTGTAGTCGACGAAGCGGCGGCGTGCAGCTTCGTCGTTTGCGCAGCGGGCGCCATCGGGATGATGCCAATCCATCAGCGAGTAGTAGAAGCCCACGTGAAGGCCCTCGGCGCGAGCAGCCTCAACATACTCGCGCACTACATCTCGGCCGGGGCCTTTTCTGGGAGCGCAGTAGTCGGTGAGCTTGGTATCGAAGTTGCAAAAGCCTTCGTGATGCTTGGTGGTCATCACCATGTACTTCATGCCGGCTTTCTTTGCCAGCGCGGCCCACGCCCGCGGACAGTTGGGCGCGGGATGGAAATTGGGGGCATGCGCTGTGTACTCGCCGATCGGAATCGCCTCGTCTTCCATGACCCACTCGTGGCGGCCGATGGTGCTGTACACGCCGAAGTGGATGAACATGCCGAATCGCGCAGCGTGCCACCACTGCATACGCTGGGCACGGGTGCGCTCCTGCATCTCGGTTGTAGCGCCGGCGGACGGCTCAGCCGGAGTGCCGCCGGTGCTCTGTGCGATAGCGGGAGAGAGACCGAGCATGGCCAGTGAAGCGCTGGCGCCTTTAAGGACATCCCGTCGATTGAAAACGTTTGCCATGATTCTTAAGAAACCCCCTTCGTTCCGCGCCGCCGGTGTTGCCTGATGACTCAAGCCGCTCGTCTGAACTTTCTGCGGAGCAGCACAATCTTAGCGAAAAAGCGCGCCCGATTGTCTAGTAAGGCGGACTCCATGAAACGTACGTACCGGCCTCCGGGACTTCCGGCAAAGAATCATTCTGCAGTCATCCATCAGCCTCTTTAATTTGGCTGTAGGCACACCTATGTCTTCATTCACCCGCCGGGATTTTCTCATCTCATCGATTGCCGCAGCAGCAGCACAGCAGTCCGCCTTGTCTTCGCGTGCAGCGGCGTGGGACCATCCGTGGCATGAGCTTGCTTCCATCGAGCATCCACGCGTGCTGCGGGCAGCGGATCATTACCTGCATGAGCGGCCGAAGACCATCACCGCGATTCGTGCCTCGCGAAGCGCGGGCGGCCTGCACGACTTTTACTCGGAGGGTGATTACTGGTGGCCGGATCCGGCGAATCCGGGAGGCCCCTATATCCGACGCGACGGCCAATCGAATCCCGACAACTTCGTGGCGCACCGCGAACTGCTGCTGCGCTTCAGCATCCAGATGCCGGCGTTGACAGCCGCATGGCTGTTGACGAGGAATGCCGCATTCGCCGAGCGCGCCGTGGCTCACTTGCGCGCATGGTTCATTACACCTGCCACGCACATGAATCCCAATCTTGAGTACGCGCAGGCGATCCATGGCAGGAACACGGGGCGCAGTATCGGGATCATCGACACGGTACACCTGGTGGAAGTTGCGCAAGCAGCGCTCATTCTTGAGCAGCATGACGGAATGAAGGCGGCGGATCGAGACGGCGTGCACGCCTGGTTCGGCAAATATCTCGACTGGCTCACGAACACCAAGCGGGGTCACCAGGAACGAGACCAGAAGAATAACCACGGCTCGTGCTGGCTGCTGCAGGCCGCTGCGTTTGCCACATACACGGGTAACCAGTCGGTTCGAGAAGCATGCCGGTCACGGTTCGAAACGGATCTGGTACCAAACCAAATTGCGAAGGAAGGCAGTCTCCCGCTGGAGCTTGCGCGCACAAAGCCATACAGCTATTCGCTCTTCGATCTCGACATTTTGGGCATGAGCGCCCAGGTGCTTTCCGACCGGAGCATCGATCTATGGAGATACAGGACGACGGACGGACGGGGTCTCGATGCCGCCTTCCGCTTCATGTTCCCCTACATCGAGAACAAGAGCAGATGGCCCTATCGTCACGACGTGGAGTATTTTGATGACCTGCCGGTGCGCCAGCCGAGCCTCTTATTCGCTGGCCTGGCGTATGGCCGGACTGAGTACCTGGAGGTGTGGCGGAGACTGAATCCGGATCCAACAGTGCCGGAGGTGATTCGCAATCACCCGATTCGGCAGCCGCTGTTGTGGATGCAGTATTAGCTGTCATTACTCGATGCGAAGAAATGCTTCGGGAATGCCCTGGGCGCGCACACTTACAACCGAGGGCTGCGCGCCGGGCATCATCGCGATCTCCGCGCGGCCGTTATACAGCTCAATGACGCGGGACCCCGTTGCAGTACCGAGATTGTCTTCGAGTCTTCCAGCGCCGGCGATAGCGAATTGCACGCGGTTCCGCGCATCAAGGCATAGCCCTGCCTGCGCATCAGTCAGAGTTGCTTCGATCAGGACGCGTTCGGCGGAGCGATCCTTTACTCTCAATTGCAGTCGTGCCGGCGTGGTCCACGCCGCAGTTTGATAGATGAAGCGGATTTCGTCGTCCACTTCGGTTGCACCATGCTTGCCCACGGCGCGTAACGCATTTTGGCCTGGGTCGAATTGAAGAGCCCAACGGAGCCCAGCGCATGGGAAGTCCTGGAAATTGCGCTTCTTTGTTCCGCACGATTTGCCGTTCAGAAACAGCTCGACCGTTTCGCAGTTCGAATACACGCGCACCAGACGCTGTTGATCGGCCCGGCCCCAGCGCACCGGCCACGAATGGCCATAGACGTGCACCATTGGTTTCTCCGCCCAATACGACTGGAAGACGAAGTAGCCTTCCTTCTTCGTAAGATCGCGTTCCGTTAATCCTTTCTGGTTGACTCGCGGAATCGGATTTTCCGGGCGCCCGGGCGTGCTGAAGTCCTTGAAGATCCACTGCGCCGATCCCGCAAACCAGGGCAGTGTCTCTTGCGTTTTCAGGTACCAATCGAACAAGTCGCAGGCATACGTCTCCGACCAGTCACCGAATTTGGCAATCGGCAACTTCACGTCATCCATTTTCGGCGATGCGCCGATGACGAACGGCGCATTTGGCTCGCCGTACGGTTCCTCCGCATGCCGCCGCGCGTGGCAGTCCGCGCCCCACTCCATGTGGAGCAGGTGCCGCACCTTGTCTCGATTCTCCTCCAGCATCTTTTCGTAATCCTGGTAGTTGTGGTTGTACCAGCCGGCCCAGATGGAGGGCGAGTAGACGTCGGGAACCTGCGTCGCTGTTGCGCAGCGGCGGAAGCTTGTCATGCGGGACGGATCCAGCCGATGAGCCTCGTCCTGCAGTTTCTGCATGAATTGCGGGACGGTCAGCTTACCATCTCCCGGGTACATGCCCGGCCAATCCTCCTCGTTACCGAGGCTCCAGAATGCGATGGATGGATGGTTGTAATGCTGTTCGATCATGATCCGCAGTAGATCCCGTGCATTGGCGCGCATGGCCTCGTCGCCGACGCCGGCGCGGCACCAGGGCAGCTCTTCCCACACGACCAAGCCCAACTCATCGCATAAATCGAGCACCAGCTCCGCTTGCGGGTAATGCGCCAGGCGGATGAAGTTTGCTCCCATGTCGCGGATCATCGTCATTTCCTGCCGCGTGATCGCGTCGGGAACCGCGGCAGCATAACCGGCGTGATCTTCGTGCCGCTGTGTGCCGCGCAGGAATAGCCTTTCTCCATTCAGCAGGAATGGCCCGCGATCTTCAAAACCGACCGATCTCAATCCAAAGCGCTGCCGGAACTCCTGGCGCCCCGCGGAGGATTCCAGCGTCACCGTGCACACATACAGAGCGGGCGTCGATGGGGACCAAAGTTGTGGGCGATCGACTGTGAACGACAATAGCTCTTGCTTGTCTATCAAGGGCGGCCTCGTCTGCCTCGTATGGTGCACCGTCGCTCCGGTGGGATCCGTGACCGAAATCTCGATTGACAGGTTCTCCTGGATCGAACTCGGATTGTGCAGTCGAGCGTCAACGTGACAGCGCGCAGATTGGCCTTTGGGGACCTCTGAGCGTACGTGTACGAGTTCGATGGAAACCGCCGGCACATAGATCAGCCGCAGATGGCGATAGATTCCGCCATAGAGGGTGAAGTCGCTGATATCCGATGGAATGGTCTCGAGATCGCGCGAATTGTCGCAGAGAATAGAAAGGCGGATTGAGCCGTCGGGATCACGCTTCGCATCTGTAATGTCGAAGACGAATTCGTTGTAACCGCCGACGTTGCGCCCGACGAGCTCATTCCCTGCGAAGACGCTCGTGCGTTGTCCGGCGCCTCCAAAGTGCAGGAGCGTCCGTCCGCTGGGAAATGGATTGTCGAGTTTGAGTTTTGTTCGATACCAACCCTGCCCGCGGTAGGCTTCATGGTCTGGGTCACAGGCATCGTGCGCATTGAAGCAGTGCGGCAACTGCACCGGTTTCCACTCCGCGCCATGCAGATTCCAGGCCTCCCAGGGTCCTCCAAGCGTACCCCGGAAGAACTCCCAGCCCTGTTCCAGAAGTTTGCAGGTTTCTGCATGCTTCAGGGCGTGAGATGAGGCGCGAGCGATGGATGGGGAGATTACGGCCACGGCTAGAAATGCTGAACTCTTTAGAAATGATCTTCTTGACTGCATGGTGGTCCCGGCACATTTATAACGTGTCTGAGGCGCGATCGCCGTACGCTGCACGCCTGTGCTTCTCGCGCGGCGGGACATGCAGCGCATTTCGCTCGATCCCGCTCAGCGGTACACGTTTCCGCCAATTCACAGGAACTGCCACGTGCATTCTGATATATACAACGTGATTCTTAATGCGGATTCCGGGCGCGATGAAACTTCAGCAAGTCTCCCGATCGAGCGGAATGTTAATGCGGCGAGCAGCAATGCTGATCACTGCATGCCCTCTCGTTGCGATCCAAAAGCGGCGGCGCCGAGATCCATGCGCACTTTGATGACGTCATGGTCGTCCTGGGGGGATCGGCCACCCTCATCACCGGCGGTGCAGTCGTCAACGCGAAGACGGACGCTCACGGGGAGACCAAAGGCACCGAGATCATGAACGGCGTGAAGCACACCTTGGTGAAAGGCGACATCATTCACGTTCCCGCAGGCACACCTCACCAACTGGTGCTGCCTCCGAACGGAGAGTTCAGCGCGTTTGTGGTAAAGGTCCGGGAGCCGTAACGTTCAGTTTTCGCTGTTCTGCAGATAATTCGAGAAGATATGAGCGCGCTTTTTCCGATGCAGGCGAAGCGAGCTCGATACCTCCGAACAGCAGCGGATGAGCCGCTCCGCAATTACCGCGGCGTTTTGCGGGCGGACGCGGGCCGTGGGGCCCGACATGCTGAGGGCCGCAATGGGCATGTGATTCTCATCGAAGATAGGCGCACCGATACAACGCACACCCATTTCGATCTCCTCGTCATCGACGGCGAATCCGCGCCGCCTGACTCGCTCGAGCGACTTCAGCAGGTCGTCACGGTTGGTAAGAGTTTTGGGCGTGAGGCGGACAAACCGAATCTGGCTGATGATCTCGTCCACCGTGTCCTGGGGCAGAAACGCGAGAATCGCCTTCCCGAGAGAAGTGCAATAGACGGGGTTCGAGCTTCCCGTCTTCGAGCTCATGCAGATACGGCGATTGGGCTCCGCCTTATCCAGATAAACGACCTTGGTCTTCTGCAGCACGCCAAGATGCACGGTCTCCCCAAGCTGCGCCGAAAGCTTCCAGAAGTACGGGCGAATGCGCGCGCGCAGATCGATTTGCTCTACGGCACGGTTTCCCAGCTCATACAGCTTGAGGCCGAGCCGAAAGCGATTGTCCTGAGTCCGCTCGATGAGCGTGATCTTCTCCAGCACCATCAAGGACCGGTGCGCCGTGCTCTTGTGAATCTCCATGCGCTGGCAAATCTCGGCGAGACTGAGCGGGACTTCGCTCTCTCCCAGCATCTCAAGCACGGCCACCGCACGCGCCAGACTCTGTAACTGGTAGGGGCCTTCTTCGCTACTGCTTGCTTTCAGCAGAGACATTGCTGTTCCACTTGCGCTCGCCATTGTTATTGACCTCCAGAGGCGAAATGATGGATTCCCGGGGGCAAGCCGCCCAAATACATGTAGCTCATTGAGCTTGCCTCCGATAGCAACTTTGCAACGCTGGGATCGGGAAAGCGGGATTCCCAAATCTCCGCCCAACTGATCTGCTCAGCCGCTGGCTTTCCATGCGGCGTATCTTGCGCGATGCCCGTTGCCTTTACGAAATACCGATTGTCCCGTAGGCCGCCGATGGACAACTGCACCAGCTTCGAAAGTGCGTGATCGTTTGCAGCGTACAGGTGGAGCCCGTTCTCTTCTCCGAATTCGGCAATATACACCAGCGGTGCAAGGGCGTACAGGTGATAATGCAAGGCCCGCTGCCCGCGCCTCATTTCGAGAGGCATGGAGCCGTCAGGCTGAATCTGCGCCACCCCGGTGCGATAGGCCGCAACCGCCCAATCGAAGAGCTTTGGGTCTCCGGTCGCCACAGCCACTGCCATTGCCTGCACGCCGGCCCAATATAGATGGTTGTTCTTAGCCTTGCCCTTCTCGTAGAAGCTGATAGTTTGTTGCGTGACTGTCTTGAACCAGGGGAGCAGCAGTTTCCGGTCTTCCCGGGTCACCAGGCCGCTATCTCGCACCTTGAGATACGAAATCGCCACCGCGCCCAGCACCCACCCCTGCACGTAATATGCCTGGCGGGAGGACATATTGCCCGTAAACACGCCATCGCGGGCGGCCGATACCATCAACGTGAGTGCGCACTGGGCGGCCGCCCGGCTGCCCGTCTGCCTATAGGCATCGGCGGCTGCGACAACATGCGCGCCTAGCTCTTTGTAAGGCCCCGAACTCGCGGCGTAGGCCTTCCATTTAGCGGGATCGATGACGGAAGACCTGCCATCGGAGTAAAAGCCATCCGTCTTGAGATCGCGCGAAAGGTGAACGACTGCGGGGCAAGTGTACGGCGCACCTGTCAGGGGCACCTGGCGCGCATCCCACGGGCTGCGATAGTGCGCAGCAAACGCACAGGCGCAACCCGCCAACCACATTGCAACAGTTGCTAGTGGTTTCTGAAGGGAATTTGTCATCAACGCAAACCCTCGTAGTCTTCACGCGGGGGCGCAAATACATCCAGCACCTCCGATTCTTCGAGTGCGATCGCCTGGTGCTCAATTCCGCCCGGCACCACAAAGCTGTCGCCGGGAAGTGCTTGGAACTCTTCGGTGCCGCGAGTGAAGATCAGACGTCCGCGAATGACGTAAACCAACTGCTCGTGCGGGTGGCTGTGACGAGCGCCTTCCCAACCTGCCCGCAGCACGTGCCGCACCAGCATCATCTGCTCGCCCGTTGCCAGAACCTGGCGCGCCAGTCCCTGTTCTGCGGCGATCGCAGTCACTTGATGCAATGCGATTGGACCGTGATGCTGTGTTTCAGTTGCCAAGTTCACTCCTCTATCTCGCCATCCACCCGCCATCCACCACCAGCACTTCCCCATTGACGTAGTCACTGGCCGGCGATGCAAGAAAAACCGCAGCCCCGGCAAGGTCATCCGGATCACCCCAACGTCCTGCCGGAATGCGTTCCAGAATCTGCCGGTTCCTGGTCTCGTCCTGTTGCAGTCCCTCGGTATTTGCGGTGCGAAAATATCCGGGGGCAATCGCGTTCACCTGCACGTTGCGTGCGGCCCATTCATTCGCCAGGGCCTTTGTGATCTGAGCAACGCCGCCTTTTGCTGCCGCGTAAGCGGGAACTCGAATGCCACCCTGAAAAGAAAGCAGCGAGGCGATATTGACGATCTTTCCACGACGTCGCTCGAGCATGGAACGTGCCGCGAGCTGACAGAGCTGGAAGAGGGCATTCAGATTCACCTGCAGCACCTGATGCCACATTGCAATGTCATAGTCTTCCGCGGCCTGACGGTAGATCATTCCGGCATTGTTGACCAGGATGTCGGGCGCGCCGAGCATGGAAACGCTTTCATCAAAAAGCCGAGTCGCGCCATCTGGATTGGTCAGGTCCGCCGCAACTGCCTCAGCCCTGCCGCCGATGGCGCGAATCTTTTCCACCGTCTCGGTTGCGGGTCGGCGGTTTCCATGACACACAACCGCAGCTCCAGCGTCCGCGAGCGCACACGCGATGGCCGCACCCAGTCCGCTGGCGGCGCCAGTCACCAACGCGTTTTTACCATCGAGCCGAAAGCGATCTAGTATCGCCATAGAGAACAAAAGCGAACACGGGGAGTTGCGCGAAGAGTGTTCGATTGAAGGATTCTTGCGAGTTGCGAATACGATTGTCAATCTTCGCAGAAACTCGCGGATGCTTTTGCTCTCGCTTTGTCCCGGAGAGCGGTACAAGCTAAAGGATTTGCGGTACGGCGACAACTACCGGCCTCACTGGCTATCCACGCGCAGTGGCAACGTTTCCCACGTCGCTCATCCTGCAGGCGGGAAGGCAGATAGTCCTCCCAAGATGGAGCGATTTCGCGAACTGCATACAAGCAAGAACAGTTGATTAGTCCGCAACTTCGCGCTGAAGACGTAGGTGTGCGAAGACGTGGGGTCACATCTCAGAGAGCCGTTGGATGGGCTTAGGATCATGACGAATCCGGTGGCTTGCATCGAAATGCCAGCTGTTGTGAAGTGAGGTTGGGCCCGATGTTCATGTTAGCGCCGCATCGTGGGCAGCGCCATATGGCTAGTGCGGACCCGGGAAGCGGCGGTGGGGGAGTTTTCGAAGCGAGCTGCCGGCGAGCGAGCGCGATGAGGGCAGCCCGTCGAGCGTTGGCGAGATAGCCGAAGTGGCGGATGCGAACGAAGCCCCTGGGCAGCACATGTTGACAGAAGGGGCGCAGGAACTCGCTTGCGGTGAGCCTCATGACGCGCTGCTTGTTGCCATGCGCGTAGTCTTTCCATCGGAAACGTACATGGTGAGCATCGAAGCTGAGCAGGCGCTGGTTGCTGATGGCGACGCGGTGTGTATAGCGGCCAAGATAGCGCAGCACGCGAACGGGATCTCCGAAGGCAGGCTTGGCATAGACCACCCAGTCGCTCCTGTAGAGTGCACGCACGAGTATTGAAGGACAGTCGATGCGGCGCTTCCGAAGCGCGCGCTGGAGCAGAGCGAGGTACTTGCCGCGGAAGACACGGCTCAGCACCTTCACGGGGAGAAAGAAAGCATTGCCGTGAATGTCGATTGCCCCGGGCGGCCAAAACTCCGGTTACGCAGACGCGAAGAAGTATGGCGACGTCCTGCTCGCGGATGGCAGCAAACTCAATTACGACAGGCATAATCACGCGTGGACTGTTCACACATACTGACGACCAGTTGCTCTCTGCGGTCTGCTCGCGATCGCGACGTTGTCATTCTGGTAATCCGGCAGAGCTGGTCGGAACTCCAACGTCGCTGACTGCATTGGCGGATGATTAACTGTGCGACGGGATAAGACAGTCGCCGAAAGTAAGCCGATCGCCGGATCTCATTTCGGCTTGCGCCGCGGCACCTTCTTCGAGAGAAGTTCCGACCTACCGACGACGGTCCGCTGGTTCTCCAGCTTCGGCGGATCGGAAATTCCCTCGAAAGCCGAGCTCGATTTCCATGGAATCATCGCGTACATGCGGGAATCACGCAGCTGCTCGATGCCTTCATTCCACGCGACCAGCATTCGCTTGCCGGTATCCTGAAATCCGCTCAGGCGTTTCATCATTTCGCGAACTGCCGGGGCCGTGTCCGATACAGCGTCGCTGATGCGTTCAACGATCTGTTTCTGTTCCTTCTCAGGTATACCGAAATGCGCGGTAATGAATCGTGCCAGGGTCTTGCCAGGCAGCCACGTTTTCTTGCCCATGAAGCTGATTCCGGGCGGATTGTGCTGGTATCCCGCGTATACCGCTGTGGTGAACAAATCGTACGCAGGCGCAAGCCTCGCATCGTTGCGCGATGTGTACAACAGCGCAATGTTCTTCGAATGGCAGTCAGCATTCCGCAGTGCATAAGTAAGCAGCAGCATTGCGGTCAGTTTCTGAAACGTCTCGTACTGGGTCGGACCCGGCACATGCGACCGCACTGCCTTTGCAATCCTCTCCCAGGTGGTTTCATACTTCTGCGCAGGTCGCAGTCCAAGCAGAGCACAAAAATCCTCTAGAGCTCGGTAGGGTTTTCCACGTTCATCTACATCGAATCGGTGCACAACGAGCACGTTCCCGTCCTCTGAGAGTTCCGTCGTGGCCGTGGGCAGGACCCGAGCGGCAACCTGCATACAGAGGTGTTCATTTGCGGTTGCGAATGGGAGCCGCGAGGATGATCCCTTGATGATGTGCCGGTGGGTCAGCAGAGTCGCCTTGGGATGTTTCCCCAGTCCGGTCTGCTTCTGCTTCTCGATGTCCAGGAATTTTGGCAAGATGCCGGATACACCGCTCTTCGCATGCTCGCGCACCAGGTGTGAGAATGCCTCCTCGGAGTTGTCTCCTTTGAGCAGTTCGGCCACTTCGACTGGCTTGGCGGGTTCATCCAGCACCGCGCCGGCAGGGGCTATCTTCAGCCTCCCGACCATGTTTCGGCCGATGACGGACAACAGGGCGACCGAGCTGGCGCCAATGTGCGGACCGAACTCCTCCTGCAAGACCTGCAGGAGATATCCTTCGGGGAGATTCATCCGAAAAATCGGATGGAGCTCATCGTCCCACGGATAAGATTCGGTTCGAACCGGCATTGTCAGCGAGACGAGATCCTCAGGCGCAGCATCCGGGACGTATGCCATCACGCTTCGAAAATCGCCGACTTGCTCGAGAACTCCGACATGCTTGTCGAGAACATGGACATTCAGTTTCATTCCCCACCTCGCTCACGGCGCAATTCATCGAGAGTTCCTGCCATTCCGGCTTCAGCGAGGGTCATCTCCATTCCGAGAACGGCTAGTACAGCCATCAATTTGCGTGAGCCGAACTCCGTCACCTGTCCGCGCTCGAATCGCACGAGCGTCTCTCGGGTGAGTCCAGCTCGGCTTGCGACTTCGCTCTGGCTCATGTTGAGGGCCTTACGCCGTGCCGCCACTGCATCGCCGAGCTCTGCCAAGGTTCTCATGAGTGATGTATACATCATATTATTCTCTATTGCAAGCAATAAGTGAGTTATATATCACTCCCTCTCTGGGCGTCGGAGCGCAGGATTCGCAGGTTTGAATATGGCTCTGCTGCCACCTCCCAGCATCGGCTGCTGCAGGTCAATCCGCATTCAGAGAGCGCGAATTCAGAACCTCTGAAAGCGCGTTGCTTGCGATCTAGGCTGAATGGGCGATACTTCTCCTGTGTTTCCCTATGCGCGTGTCGTGGCTGTTTTTGCTTGTGGCTTTGCGTTGTGCGGGTCCGCGCATGGGAAAGTTTCGCGCTGGCAATCGGCAGTGAACGCTGCTTCCCGCACCTCTCAGGACGCTCGCGTTCTCGTTGTCGATATAGAGACAAACCGCGTCCTCGCATCGCAGCAACTCGGCGAAGCAGCCCGCACGGTCGCAGCGCCCGGATCAACCCTTAAGCCGCTTGTGCTGTTTCAACTTCTTGCTCAGAATCGATGGAATCCCGGTACGCGCGTTGCTTGTACAGGCGATTTGATGATTGGCGGCCATCGGATGGCATGCTCGCACCCGGCTGCCCCGGCCTTTGATGCCCGCCAAGCCTTGGCCTGGTCCTGCAACACGTACTTCGCTCAGGTGGCGAGGTCGTTGCAGCCAAGCGAACTAGACGGCCTCCTCCACTCCACGGGCTTACTCGGACCAACCGGCCTCGTCCCGGGCGAAGCATTGGCGGATTTCTATCCACCGCAGAGTCCCGTCCAGATCGAGCTCGCATTGCTGGGAGTCGATGGTATTCGCATCACCCCGCTTGAACTGGCGGAGGCATATCGCTGGCTGGGCCGGGAGCTAACAAGCAATCCTAGCTCCGTTGCTACGCGCACAGTGCTTGCCGGGCTCGCCGATTCAGCGACCTTCGGCATGGCCGGCCAAGCAGGGCTTGGCGGCGTATCCATAGCGGGAAAAACCGGGACTGCGGAAGGCACTGACACAGCTCGCACGCACGGCTGGTTTGCCGGGCTGGCTCCGGCAAATCAGCCGAGGGTCGTCGTTGTTGTTTTTGTGCCTTCCGGGCGCGGCGCCGATGCCGCTCACCTCGCCAGCATGATCCTCGCCGGCTCTCCCCTGAGGCACCGATGATGCGCGGCTCTACGGTTCTCTACCTCGGTGCAGCGATCTGCGCCCTCTTGTGTTTTGAAACCGGTCTTCGATCGGGCTCCGCCGAAGCTGCGTCGCAGAACGAGCGCGCGGTGGCGATCAAGAGAAGCACACCCGCAGTCCTCCGCGTTGGCATGTGGACGCTCTGGCATGATCGTGAAGTCGCTGTTTTGCCCACCGGGTCCACAACTCTTCGCACCTGTGCCCGATGTGCCGGGCATCCGCTGAAGCACGGCCTCGTCCTCCATGCTGTCCGCAACAGCGTCGCGGGAGCATCGCCCACCCCTCAGGCCGTTGTCTGGATTGACGGCACCGTGACGCTGAGGGCCCACGGCGAATCCGAGACGCTGCACCATCCGCTCACCGCTACTGCCCGAGACGGGGAGTTGTTCCTGGCCGTGACGCTACCCGTAGAGAGCTACGTTGAGCGAGTTGCAGCCAGCGAGTCAGGCCCGAATGACACGCTCGAATCCCTCAAGGCGCTGGCGATCGTCGTTCGCACCTATGCGCTCCACGTCCCGCATGGGCATCGCGAATACGATCTCTGCGACTCCACGCACTGTCAGCTACTTCATTGGCATGGCGTCCCCAACCGCACCGCAGCGGCCCACGCTGCCACGCTCGCCACCGCAGGCGAGACTCTCTGGTTTCACAACCAGCCGGCGCTCGCCTACTTCAATAAGGATTGCGGCGGCTTCACTGCTGCCCCGAATCAGATCTGGCCGAATGCCCGCGCAGTCGACTACCTTCCCGCACGCCCCGATCCATATTGCGCTCGAAGAGGTGGCAACGATTGGGCCACCGAGCTCTCGCGTCAGGACATTGCCTCCGCTCTGGCGGTGCGAGGCCTCGCTCCGCGTGGCTGGCAAAGTCTTTTAGTCGGACGCCGCGCCGCATACGGGCGTGCCCTTACGGTCCGCCTCGATGCCCGTGAAATTCCCGCCGAAGAGTTCCGCCTTGCGATCGGTGCTGCCCTCGGCTGGAATCGGATTCCCAGTACATGGTTTGAAGTCTCCGAGCAGGCACAGAATTTTTACTTCCACGGCCGTGGAGAGGCGGTAAAAGGATCCCGGGTGCTACAGGCAACTTTCCCACATGAATTTCCGGAGCGGCAGGAACGAAGCAGTACATCTCTGGCCCAGGGGAGGGCGTGATCGAAGTCGACGGGCAGGAACACGCGGGTGTTCCTCTGTGCTCTCAGTAGCGAATGTCTTGGTGGGTACCGCGGAACCGCACAAGGAGAGAGAAATAAGCGATATGCATCCGAATGCTGAACTGAGCCAAGCGCCGGATTTCGGCGATGAGGCGGTGCGTCGGCGGCTGGGACCGACCGGCCTGACAGGGTTCCGGAAGATCTTGGAGGCTTGGGGGGCCACTGGCGAAGAAACACGGCAATTGCTTGGCCTCGCGCCGGGCACGAGCCCGGACGAGCTCGATCCCGAGCGGCTAAGCCAGGAGCAGATGGTGCGCATCTCGTACGTGATCGGCATCTACAAGGCGCTGCACACGTACTTTGGGAAGCACATGGCCGACCGTTGGGTCGGCCTGCCGAACCGGGACGCCAGGTTCGGCGAGCGGCGCCCGCTCGCCTGCATGGCCCAGGGCGGCGTCGAAGCGCTGCACGAGGTGCGCAGTATGCTCGACGCCTGGTGCGCAGGCCACTGACGAAGGGATGACGCCGATGAGCGAACTCGTTCCCATTGGCCGTCCGCAGTTGCCCGCTTGCTCGCGCGGGGAAGTGCGCCCCGATGCGGTTCCTGGAGTTGTTCGCCGCGTAGATCGGCAATGCGCACACGTCGCCACCTGGGTCGAGATCGAGTCTCGCGAAAGATCTGCGCCGACGGTGAAGCACTGCTGGTGGCGACCTGCGGCCTCTTCGATTGGCTCATGACTGGGCACATCGTCGCCGATTTTGCCCCCGGAGGGAAAAATCCTGGTGTCCTGCCCTGCCGTGCGGGAGTTGCGGCTGGGGTTGGGACCCAAAGAGTTGGCAAGGTCGAATCAGAATAGCCTCATCCATAAATTTGGGCCCACTGCGACCCGCGACCACAATCCATACACCTGCCGATTTCGCCTCATCGGATTCGCCGAGACGAACGCCAAGTTTGGCCGCTGTGAACCGCTGGATGGCGCAGGCCGTGCAAAAGGAATCGACGGGCTGGGCGGCCTGGGATCCGAGGTGAGATAACCACATACAAAGACAGACGCCAAATCGCGCGTGCAATGCGACGCCGGTATAGCTAGTCGTTGGTAGAAAAGGAGCCCAATGAAAGTCGATAGAAAGTCCGTGACAATGCGAGGCTGGGATGCGGTGCTTGGAATGGCCGGAGTGCTGCTCTCCTGGACCGGTACTGCGTTGCTGATGTCTTTTCCGATTGCCTGGGTGGTCAATCACGTGTTCGCGCCGGGTGCCATCCGCGCCGTGTTCGGAGGCGATCGGCTCCGATACTGGCAATGCGTGATGGTGTTCGCGATCTGGTATTGTGCCAGGGTCAAGTTCACGTTTCCAGACACGTTGAAGGGGAAGATCTGACGCCGTCGCAGGCTAGCTGAAAGCGGAAATGGCTGATCGCAGGCTTGCGATTCGCAAATTTGCGAAGGGAGAGGGAGCATGCATGAGCAGAGGCTGCACGAGCAGGAATGCCCGGGAAGAGTCCACCGCGCTAGGATTCCACCTGTATCTCGTGCGTGCCGCCGCCCCCCTGTGAGCCGGCCTGAGCCCCAAATGCTATGGGAAGCTCCCTAAATCGGAATCCACTGGATGAAAGTACGCCTCTGTAGCTGAGAGGAACGCAATCTCCTTCTTTAGAAGGACGGTGTACGAACTGAGAGCCAGAGATCAGGCCTTCAACTGCGACCAGGAGGGTTCATCGGGTGAGTTCTAGGGCTTGGCGGATAGGAAGGCTCGAAGGTGAACTAGTCAGCGGGGGATAGCGGGGTTGGGGACCCAAAGATCTGCCTTGATCACGACGCTGGTTTTTCACTGCGGCCGTGATCGGGCTCACAGATGGCGCCAAGGAGGCGGATAGCCATTCCAGGCTTTCGAACTCCCGTGCACTCGAAGACATACAGGCTGCGGAAGCGATTCACAGCGGCTGCGCACTCCAGCGCACCGTTTTTCGGCATGGTGCAAATTTCAGAAGCAAGTCAACGCACAAATGTCTCTATCATGTACGAGGATTCTCCCCGGCAGACCTGAGCATTACGATCTCTCTTTCAGCAGCAGAGTCTCTTGAGCCTTGCGCAGATACTTATGGATGGGCTTCCCCATCACGTAGCTAATAGCAGCGTCGCGATCTCTGACGAACGCGTCCGTTATACATTCCCCAAGTTCCTCTTCGGGGTTCTCGGCTCCTGCGCAATCACGACCGAATAGAACCCATCCGGTTAAGCGCTGTAGCTGTTCATTACTCAGAGCTGAGATTGCGGCTCGAAGGGGCTGGTCGATGCTCCAGACTGCCTCCCAGCTTTCTGCGTCAGGGTTGTGCTCTCTGTCCGTTTGGAGATCGGCTCGAAGTTCCTCGCTCAAGCGGGCGATCTCCAGAAATTCCCTTGGCATCGTCCGGCAACTCATGATCCTCTTCGGAATGCGCTCCTCTCGATCTATAGAGATCCCTACTCTATGTTTGCCGCTAGCCGGCTTCGTTGATGTGACGCCAATCACGGCTCAGAGCGGACTTCACCATCGTGGATTTCGACTTCCCCCGCGAGCCTCAGGTGCGATGCCAATTTGAGGAACTGCCGTGCGTTTCCATGCGTCTTCGCATTCGGGGCTGATTACAACGACAGTTCGGCTCGTGTTCGACTAAGCTCGCCTTCTCAGTACCGCATTAACTGCAGAACGGAACTGCCCCCAACGCAGCTTCTCTGTCACATACTGCTCTCTGCCTTCAGATGACAAATGCCACTGGGATCTGCTGCGCCCCCACTTGTCTCCCCGAGTAGCGACGACCCAGCCAGCCTCTTCCATCCGTTGGAGGGCCGGATAGAGCGAACTGTCCTTTATTCGGAGCTTACCCTTCGACGCCTCTTCGATCGCCTGTTGAATGGCGTACCCGGTGAGCCGTCTCCTCCTGGATAGAACTCCTAATACGAGAAGATCCAGTGTTCCACGTAGCGATTGATGGTCCGCCATCTAGTTTCTCCTGAAAAAACCGAGTGTACACCGGTAACCCGATTTCGGGGTAGGTAATTACCGTACTTTTCGGAGCGGCTAATCAGCCCAACTACCGATTCTTTAGGCGCATGGATCGCACGCATTCGCTCTCGACACCAGCGGCCACAATGAACCCCCGATACCGGGGGTAGTACCTGACCACTAGAATCCTTTTCTGAGTGACTCGAATGCGGATCAAGAGTAGTGTCAGAAGCATTGAACGACGCCGTTGAGAACGCAAGTGATCGCAGTTAATGTCGGCGTCGGGCTGCCTCGCAAGACCGCTTGAGTCGCCCTGGGGAAGTAGCACACCTCGGCCAACGAAGAGGAGCGAGGGAAACCGCAAAAGCATGGCGAGCAGATCGGCTAGCTGCCGACGTAAGGGAAATCCCTGCGTTCGCGACGCTGCGTTGGAATGAGAAGCCGGGGAAGTTCGAAAGGGAAGAGATGGGACGCACGGCACGATCAGCGAGAAGTCAACGGAGCGCTCTGGACCCTAAAACTGGAAATTGCCTTCTACATATTGCTTCCGCCCTCCATCGCCTACTAGACGCTCCTCGGGTGAGCATCTTCACCCACCGTCCAGCTCAGCCCTTCCCTTCATTGGAGACCTATCTATGCCTGCGTTAGCACTACCTCCTCATCATAGTCCACCGCCCACGATGAGCACTCTGGGCGACGCAGTGACATCACTGCTTTATTCGTGGTCAAAAGAACTGTCAAATACCCGGCGGGAGCGCACCTGGCAGTTGCGCCGCACCATCCAGGCGATCGCAGACGTGCTGAAAGATCAAGACTGGATGCACATCAATCTCGAACGGCTGCTCTTCCTTGATGCCAGCCTAACTCGCTGGGAAGCTGACCGTGGCGCCAGCACCGATAACCAGGCACGGTGCGCATGCAATTGTCGCAAGATTCTCGCCTTCGCAGTCGACAATGGCTTCACCTGCCACGCTCTCACGTTGCTCAACACCTGGAATGAAGTTACAGCTTCGCTTCAAGGAGTAGAGCGGGGTCTGCTTCGGCTGGTCGAATATGTCGGGATGCGCAAGACGACGTTTGAAGCGACAGAGGAAGACTTCGAAGCAGCCAGAATCCAACTTGGAATGGCAGTGAGCACAGCAGATACGCTTCTTGCTCTGTTCCGGTCCAAGATGCGTCAGGCCCAATTGGAGTCTCTATTCACTTTGATGGACGTGAGGCTAAAGAGAGACAAAGACTGCGCTGACCCCGTCCGTGACCTTTCAGAGCTTGCTCAACTTGAGCTGGCCCAGCTCGAGGCATTCCTGACTACGCCGTGGGTCCCCGGCCGGGACGCCGGTGATGCGGTCCGCGCGGTATCCGCCGATCACATGTCCACCTCCATCCGCATGTTGCACGCCCACGCAGGCCAACGCACGAAGGTGACACCCGACTCGCTCCGCGATCTGGTCGTCCCCGCAAATGTCATTCCCTGGATCGACCACATGCAAAACGACAAGCATCGATTCCGAAAATCGGTGTGGGCCATGGTCGGTCCACTCCATGCGATTGCCGTCAAGCATCCTCTCTTCCGCGGGATGGATTTCGATTTCATCCTCGAGAGGATTGGGCAAGTGCCCGTCGAGCGCAGCCACAAACGGACCGAGCGAAAAGAAGAAGACGCCATCGCTTGCGAAGAGCTCAAGGACATTCCCGACAGACTTCTGGCGCAAAGCCAGCAACCGGGGCTGAAGATCTACCAAGTGGCGCGTCTGCGCCGCAACGCGGCGATCGCGTCCATGCTGCTTCTGTTCCTGAGGCAGCGCAACGTGCGCTCCTGCGAACTCACAATCAATCTCAAGTGGAGGAAAATCACGAACCGAATGGCTCATGAGCACGACCTCGAGATGCCCGATTGCGTCAGGGCAGCGTGGAACAACAACAAGCAGCAGGACTTCCTCATGCTGATGTACCCCGAGGAGCACACGAAGGAGGATCGGTGGGAGTTGGTTATTCTCCCTCTAGCCACGGCCGCGATTATCGATGACTACATCCAGAACCACCGCAAGAATCTCATCCCAGAGAAGCACCAGAAAAACGACAAGGGCTTCCTCTTCCCCAGCAAGCGTGGCGGGGCGCTTGCGAAGTCGAGTATGTGGAGCATTGTTCGTTATATGACGAAGGCCACAGTTGGCACCTCTGTTCATCCGCACCTATGGCGCAGCATTCTGATCTCCAGGATCATGTTTCAGGCCGCAATCGGGATTGGCAAAGGCTTCGCATATGCGCAACGGTGTTCCTGGCAGGTGGATGGGAGGACAACCGAGAAGTACGCCGATCTGGAATTTGCGGCGGCAGGTACCGCTGCGATCGACCAACATTTCCAGGGTTCATATGCGGCCCTGGAGTAGAACCAAGCGGCAGGCATCCCACGGTACACCATGCCTGCCGCGATGAATGGGGGGCCGTTGAAGACGAGCAAGAAGAATCTTCTATTGGCGGAGAGGTGTGTCAACTCGGGTAACAAAGACCCGAATCAACTAACCGTCGCTGACGCTGTGCGTGCCTTCGAAGAGGTGGTCGGCAGCGAACCGGGGTCATATAAGGGCTGGGCTAGAGTGACGATGTTGCAAATTCGAAAATCGGCGGCTGCAATCTGTCAGTCCCTCGGTGAACGGAGAGTGCCAATCGAAACCAAGGCGTGCGACAACACCCTGATCGTCGAAATCATCGGAGCTGATCGAAACCTGGGCTATCAGCGGGCTGGCACAGTCATCACCAGTATCGGCGTGAAACACTCCGGGGCCTTGGAGTTGATTCTGGCCTGCGGTCGGGCAATGGGTCTGTCACACCCGTCGTTCCAAGCTCTGGACGAGTGGGATCGGCTGAAATTCACGAAGATGGACAATCAGGCAAAAAGAGTTAAGCTGGCTCTCAAACGCTCCGGAATCCGCCCCCGCGATGTCACTGAAGCGCACTTGGAGAGTTGGGCGAACGTCTGCGAAGGGCGGGGTCTGACTGGCCAGGCTATCCGCGCGTCAATTTCGCAGTTCAAACTGGCTATTCGAGAGTCTCATCTCGAATCGGAGTTTCCGAGCCTCGATGTCCAGCCGAAGAGGCCAATGCCCACCTGCGTGGGAATTGACGAAATGCATCCGCTCGCCGCGGAGCAGCTTCACGGAATGCTGCATCTGCTGGAGCAGCTCGATGACAAGGAAGTCATCTGCAAGAGCAAGTCCACCCGCAAAGCCTTTGCTCTGCAGGTGAGGCAACTCTATGGTTACGCCCGGGAGCATGCGGAGGAGTTGGGAATTGCGAACACGGAACTCTCCGATCTCGATCAGATTTTCAACAAGCATGTCATCACTAGCTGCGCGCGCCACGGGTGTAAAGAAAGGAAATGGACCAAAGATACGGTCAGGATGTTTATCCATAGGTTCCATTCCGTGTTTAAGGTGTTATCTCCATATTCGTCTCAAGACTGGGAATGGATGCTGGACCTAATCACGGAATTCCGTCCGGAGGCGGAGAGCAAGAAAGAACAGCGACTCGAAGCAAGAGCCTTCAACTACGACTACGATTCGCTTGAGACCATACCGGTGCAGATCCGCGACGAGCGAATCGCCAAGCTCAATCTCAGTCACCGCGAGCGCGAGTGGATGATCATGTGCGAGTTCCTGATGCTATTCCTCGTGACTGCTCCTTGGCCCCTGCATTGCTTGGCAAACTGCAGGGTCTACTCAGAAAACGCGAACCTTTTTGAGAAGGACGGCCGGTGGTTTTATCGCTTCACCGCGCTTGAGGTTCCTTTCAGGCGAGCGGCCACCGCGCCTCTGCCTGAACGGCTTGTTCCTATTCTCAGACTGTACCTGAAGTATCGCGGGAACAGTCCCGGCCCGCTCTTCCGAACGAGGAGGGGGCTGGCCTTTTCGTCCGACCGGCTTTCGGCATTGATACAGGACCTGACCGAGCACTACGTCGGCGAACGAGTCCCCGGGTCCTCCTTCAGGGATATCTATGCCTATTGGTGGCTTCTCAACCACCCAGGTGTCAACGGTTATGTATCGCTTGCCAGGATCCTATGGATAAGCGATCATGCTTGCCGGTTAAGATACGACAAAGCGTACCGGGATGCCTACCGCAAGGCACATCCTGAGGGTGCAAGACGCCGCCGTAAGGAGGAACGGCGTAGAGAGATGACGGCGGCTGCCGCTTAGGCGGAACCCACTTTGAATACCGCGAGAAGTGCTGGAGGTAGGCCGGCCAGAATCAGCGCGATCATGCCTGCTCCCCGGCGCTTCTTAAGGTGACCCAAATCAATCCGACAGTAATCGTGGACAGAGAGAGCTGTGGCGTCCCGAGTAGAGCTTCGGCTGCGCTCCCATCTCGCTTTATACTTCCCCCAAGCGCGCACAACTCCCACCGAGGATCGCCGTGCAGCCGGTCGATGACCCGGCTGCCTAAGGTGGCATCTTGAGGGAACTGCGCGCGCTCGGCCGACTCGGCTTTGGGGACCCTGTAAGCATGGCGCAATTAGACCGTATAGAGGCTATCGAAGCCCGGCTCTGGCGGGCGGCGGACCTCCTCCGCTCGAACTCCGAGCTGGCCAGTAACGAGTACTTCATGCCCGTCATGGGGTTGATTTTCCTGCGCCATGCCTACAGCCGCTTCCTGGCCGTCAAGCCGGCCATCGAAGCCGCGCTCCCGTCCCGCCACGGCGTCACCCGGGCCCTCACGAAGGAAGACTTCAGCCAGAAGGGCTCCATCTTTCTCCGTCCCGAGGCCCAGTTCGACTACTTCATCGCTAAGGCGTCCGACCCCAAGCTCCCGGCCATCGTCATCCACGCCATGGAGACGATCGAGGACGACTACACCGGCCTCAAGGGCGTCCTGCCCAAACAGGAGTACCAGTCCATCCCGGCCGACCTGCTCGGCGACCTGGTGCGCACGCTTAATCCCGAGGAATTGAAGACCGCCACCGGCGACGTTTTCGGGCGCATCTACGAGTACTTCCTGACCAAATTCGCCGACCTCAAGGCCCACGACGGCGGCGAGTTCTTCACCCCCATCTCGCTGGTGCAGTTCATCGCCAACGTCCTGGAGCCGACCAGGGGCACGGTCCTCGACCCCGCCTGCGGCTCCGGCGGCATGTTCGTGCAAAGCGCCCGCATCGTCGAGCAGCACCACCAGAACCCCGCCGAGCGGCTCACCTTCCGGGGGTACGAGAAGAACAAGACCACCGTCAACCTCGCCAAGATGAACCTGGCCGTCCACGGCCTCGAGGGGGATATTCAGCAGAACATTACCTACTACGAAGACCCGCTCAACCTGCTCCACAAGTGCGACTACGTCATGGCCAATCCGCCCTTCAACGTGGACGAGGTTGACGCCGGCAAGATCGCCAACGATCCTCGGTTGCCCTTTGGCCTGCCCGGCGTCACCGCTGCCAAGGGCAAGAAGAACGGAGATGAAAAGGGCAAGGGCCGGGTCCAGAACGGCAATTACCTCTGGATCCAGTACTTCTATAGCTACCTCAGCTCCCGGGGCCGGGCCGGGTTCGTCATGTCCTCGCAGGCCTCCAGCGCCGGCCGCGACGAAGCCAAAGTCCGCCAGGGCCTGGTCAAATCCGGCCACGTGGACGTCATGGTGGCAATCCGTTCGAACTTCTTTTACACCCGCGCCGTCCCCTGCGAGCTGTGGTTCCTCAACAAGGCTAAGCCCACCGAGCACCGGGACAAGTTGCTCATGCTCGATGCGCGCGGCGTCTACCGCAAGGTCACGCGCAAAATCTACGACTTCAGCCCCGAGCAGCTCCAGAACCTGCTCTCCATCGTCTGGCTTTATCGGGGCGAGGCGCAGCGCTTCCGCGCTCTGGTGGCCGGGTACCTCAATCGCACCCGTGACGAGGCCGCCCTGGTCCCCGCGCTGGTTGCCGATTTTGAGCAGACGGCCGCCGCCATCGCGCCGCTCACCCAGGCCTTCCTCCATACGCAGGCCCCCAGGAATGGAGATAGCGCCGCCGCCCACGTCGGGCCGGAAGGGGAGTTCCGGTCCGCCATCGTGCAGTTCCAGGCCGACGCTAAAGCCCTGATGGCCGCGCTCACCCGCCTTCCCCATGCCGCCGAAAGGGACCACGCCGCTGCGCTCAAGAAAAAGACCGAGGACGCCGCGGCAGCCGCCGAGAAGACCCGCGAACTGGGCAAGCAGGCTGACCACCTATATAAGGTTGCGGAGCGGTTCATTGAGGTGTGCGAGAAGGAGCTTGACGCCCGTTCAAGCGATCTGTGGGTCACCAAAGACATCAACCGGGCACGCAAGGGGCTGGACGAAGCACGTCACGTGCTAGTGGAAGGATTGCGGCAGGTCCGGTATTTCCACCGCCAGGCAGCATGGCTCATCGAGCGATTTCCGGAAGCCAAGCTCACCGATGTGCCCGGACTGGTCAAGCTCGTCGATCTGGTGGAGATCGAACGCAACGACTGGACGCTAACACCGGGCCGCTACGTCGGCGTGGCGCCGGAAGAGGCCGACGAGGATTTCGACTTTGAAGAGGCCATGCGCGACTTGCACATTGAACTTGATGACCTGAACGAAGAGTCGTCGGATCTGGCCAAGAAGATCGCAAAGAGCTTTCAGGAGATGATCGCGTGACCTCATACCTGGGAGCAAAGCACTGGAAGCCCGCACAACTTCAGGACTTGGTCTATTTACAAAGGGGCTTCGATATCACTCAGGCGCAGCAGGCTGGACGAATCCATGAGAGACGAAGACGTGCGGCAAGTATGCCCAGCTATGGCGTGCCCGTACCGGGGCAATGCCGGACCCCGTTGCTTTGCACTTGAAGCGTGGCAGACCAGTAAACCTTGGACCCGTCCATTGCCCTTACGACGTGATCTCTGTTCGCGGCAACCGCAGCCTCCCGTTCAAACTCCGGCACCGGCTCTCCGTCCAGGAATATCGTCAGAACGGGTGGCGCGGTGAAATCGAAATCAAGAAAACCAACCGGTTGAGCGAAGAAGTGGCTCCATTCGATCAGCTTGCGAAACACTTCGTCGGCGTATCCTTCGCAGTTCGGTCCCCCGCAGTACTGTTCGCCCGTCGCTGGAAGATGGTAGAGGATGTAGACATTGAGCGAGGGACCTGAGTGCGGTAGTAATCTGATCGTGACCGGTTCTGATTTGATGAGGGGACTCGGGGCTTTGGAGACAATGCCCCTAATAACCAGCGCCGCCGTAGTGCCTTTTTGAAGGGGTCCAGGTTCTGCGAGAGGTGCTGCTTCGTACGTGACGTTAGATATCTGTAGCGTACGAGCTTTGTTATCCACGTTGTATGTGCCTTTGAAGACATTCGATCCGGATGTGCCCGACAAAGTGAACTCATCGCCAGAGAACGAGAGGAGATTGCCCGCTTGCTTGAAGTCGGCCTGCACCTTGCTTGCATTCTCACCCGTTCCGAAAGTCACCTCTGCACTAGTGGGGCTGCTTGCATCGGATCGAACTTTATCCAACACAACGTTGATTCCTTCGCACCCATCCGTCAAAATATCCGGCTCCGTTCTGCTCAGAATCCGGATCAGAGACTCGGCGGTCTGAGTACTAAGCTGATCAGAGCTAATGCCTCGGGTTGTGCGCCATGCATCGATACAATTTGAAACTGCGGATGGGCTGGTGGGCTTTTGCTGCGCTGAACCGGCCAACACAGAGAACCCGCAGAAACAGCCTGCAAGCAGCAGCACGGCAACCCGCCGTCTAGTCTTTTGATGCCCCGGATTCATGAGCTATTCCCTTCGTGTGAGAATGAGTCGCCGGAGACCTGAGGAAGGAATACGCGAGTGCTATCGTGGCGGCCAACAAGAGAACCATCTGGGCACCGACGGGGAATGCAGTAAGGTCGCTTCCAATGTACGACAGAGGATATTCGGCCATGAGAAGGAGAAGCGATTCGTAGGATAAGAATCCTGCGTAGAGGGACAAGAGCAGAAGGATTATTCCGATTGAGCATGAGAATGAGCCGATCCTGGGATCGTGCTTCGATCCAAAACTTTTTGACACGAGGCCGCCGAGCATCGCGTAGCTGAGTGCAATCAGCCATTTGGTCACGTCGGTGTGACGGTCGAGGTAGGTTCTTTGCCGTTCGGTCAACGCGTTGTCGCAGTGAGGGCGGGCACTCGCGGCCGAGGTCTGTGAGTACCTAAAGACCGCAGTTAGCAGCGCTACGCCCATCACGAACAGCAGGACAAGAATGATCCGTCGAAACATTGATCGACCTCAAGTCGTAGTAAGCTCATTACGCTTCATAGAAGCGCAAAGCCAAGGGTGCCGTTCACCGCAGTGGCGACAGCCCCAAGCGCTGCATTTATGGCATTCTGTGCAGTCAGGAGTCCTATACCCTCGACACTAAGGAGGGCGGCGCGAGAGGCGTTCTTTTGCATGTCCAGAAGAAGCGACGCTTGCGCTTGAGTGATGGAGGCCGCCGCCAATTGAGCTTCGATGTCCACGATCTGTTGAGCGATATTCGTGAATTGGGTCTGGGCAAATGGAGCCAGCGTGTTCCATCCCGTTGTCACAGATCCTTTTGCCGCAGTCAGCATGCTTGACGCTAATGACGCTACGTTGAGAGCCATGTCACTCCTCCATCTAAATCGAATTACCGATTATTGGGTTTTGGTAGGAGCCAGGGCTCCCGAGGGGACGGTTGCGTTAGCCTTGAGGGCCAGCTCTAAGGTCAGGATCGACGTGAATTCGCTTTCAAGCGCGCTCCTCGTGTTCGCGATGTTTGCTGCCGACAATCCCTTGTCGCCGTTCAACTGATGCAGTTTCTGCATGTCGGTGAAAGTGCTTTGAAGTGCGTTGACTTCTCCGACGATGATTTTGCTCTTGGGCTGCGACGCCGCACGTGTCGCCATCGTCGCGAGGGAGGCGTTCGTCTTCACGTAAAAGTCTGTATTTGCGCTGTAGTCGGCTGCTGGCGTACCGGCTTCATTCTGGAGCTGGTTCAAGAACATTTCTGTGTTCTGTTGGAGTGTCGTTACATCCTGGTCGAGGACGCTGTCATAGTCGGATATCAGTTGAATCTTGCAGGCAGTCGTGGTGGCCGTAAGCAGAAACATCAGCGCAAGCGCGATAAAACCTGGACGAAGCGGATTGATCATAGGCATATCCTCTCTTTGGAGCACGGACACGGGGTGCTGCTAAGGGTCGATTGTCGGGCACTAAACTCTGGCGGGCGCAATCGCTGGCTGCGTCGGCGTAGACGCAGATGTCTGCGCCTGCAAACCGGCACTCGCCACAATGGCTGTAGCCTGCTGCTCCCGCTGCACCTTCGCAGCCTGCAAAATGTCGAGCACATGATTCCAGAACGCCGACCCTCCGGAAGCCAGCAGCCCTACTATTGCATAGCCGAGCATATGGGATGCGCTTCCGCCGTTCGGGCTGCGGGACATGCCCAAAAGCGTGAGAATGTCGATTCCGCTCGCCCACGCAACAAATACACCGCACAATCCGGCCAAGACGTGAATCGCCGCGCACCGGCGAGCCTCGGGGTTGCCGGTACGCGGCTCGAAAAGCCACAAGCCCGGAAAAAGGCCCTTGAGAATCTCGACAATCCGCTCTGACGCGATGCTGACGGCGAGAATCGTGGCCACTAGGGCGCTGAGTTTGTCCATAAGCCTCCTTGAGCATTGACCGATACGTATGCAGGATTAGGGCAAGCTACTGAAATCCGGTCGATGCCGCAGAAGGATTGGCGAACCGCCTTGGGGCGCGGATCGTCATCGCCGCCGCAGTTACTGGTGCGGAAAGCTTCGCAGGATGGGAAAACCTCGCGCAAATCGGCGTAGACCCAGATTGCCTAGCGCAGGTAGATGACACATGCAAGGATGGAACGTAAAACTGGTTTGCAGAAAAGATAACAGTCGGCAATCAGGTGTCAAGAGGAAAGTCTATTTTTCCTGACCGCCCGCATGATTATCTGTGAATATCCAACACGGATGTTCACTCGCGATTTCTTTCGAGCTTCATGCTGCCCGCCGTGGCAGAGGTTCATCCCTGCGTTGCCTTTTTGCCATTTCGCTGCTCGTTCGCCTCGACCGAAATCCGAGCGTTATCCCAGAGAATTGAATACCTTAGGGGACCATATCCGCGCTCGCAGGATCGACCTCGGCCTCTTCCAGTCGCAAGTTGCCGCGCAGATCGGGGTTCACGAACTGACCGTCACCAACTGGGAACGCAACGCAACCGAGCCTGCCAATCGCTATCTTCCGTTGATCGCCCGGTTCCTCGGCGATGGCTCAATGGACTAGTATGAGCAGGAAACTATTGACACAACCTGTGCCCCTATGTAGAGTTTCGACTATGGGAAGTCAGGCACCAAGAATCACGGCCCAAATGCTTGCGATCCTCGGCGCATTCTTAGCCGTTTCGAATCGCGGCCTTGCAGGGTCCGACATCGCCAAAAGGACTGGCCTGAAGTCGGGGACGCTGTATCCGGCGCTCTTCCGGCTTGAACGCGCAAACTGGCTCCAGAGCGAATGGGAAGAGGCCGTGCCAACCGCGCTGGGCAGACCCCGACGGCGCACCTATACACTCACCCCTGAGGGCGAGCGACAGGCACGTTCCGTATGCGCGTTGGTATCGGAAATGATCGGAGGTGTCGCGTGGCAAAGGGCGTAGCTGTGCTCAGCCTCGTAGGACTCTGGCTCCTCAAATGGGCTGGAGATGAATTGAAGGCTTGTCTTCCCTGGTGCGCCCGCAGATTCTTTGAAGTGTCCGTGCGCCTACTGCCCGCATCCGAACGTGAAAGGTATGGCGAAGAGTGGCATGCCCATCTAGACTCTTTCCCTGGAACTGCGCTTTCTTCAGCCCAATTCTTTTGGGCGGCGATCACTATTCGCGCACTTGCTAATAAGGAAGCACTATTACGACGCTGGATAGCATTCCGTACTCGCGCGGTCGTTTTTGGAGTGATTGTCTACTGCTACGCTGCAGCGCAACTCAGCCGATTCGGCAGCTTACGAAAGCCGGTTATCCATGAGGCTTCGGTAGAAAATTCCAAATGGATACTCGCATTACTGGTCATGGTCGTTGCTTTTGCATGGCTCAAGCAAGGTTCGGAGCCGTATCCCAGCGGCACCGCATAGGCCGCCTCCGAGAAGCACCCGGCCTAATTCGCAATTTTGCTTCATACTTTCTGAATACGAGAATTGTAACCGGCTCTGTGCCGAAAAGGGGTTCAGGCCAGATCCGGGTACGATCCAGGGCTGGAAACTCTGAAACTTGCGATCAGACCAGAATGATCCGAGGATTGCCCGCTCCTGCTCATATAGGCCCCCGATCCAAAAGTCATATTGTCATCCCCTAGAGCAAAAGGAAGCCGGTTTTGCACGAAAATGCAACGAATTTCACCGGGGAGAAGTTGAACCAAACTGGTAAACTGAGACTTCATTGCGCTGGTGGATTCGTCTTAACAAAATTGTTATAATAACTTTGTTATGGCGATTCGGAAGCACGGTGTGAGTGTCTCACTCTCACGAGAACAGATCGATGCGCTCGACGAGATTACGCGACGAACGAAAATTTCCCGAAGCACTCTGATCAGCGAGAGCGTTGACACGATCATCCGCAGGTATGCCAAGCAACTGAACCTTCCGCTTTTCCCTGAGGAGAAGAGACATAACGTGGAGTTCCAAACCAAATGAGCAAAATCAACGCCGCGGATCATTTAATTGTCGCCCTGGATTTTGAGAGAATCGAGCAGGCGAAGCCCCTCGTCAAAGCTTTAGACGGGTTGGTCCACTTCTTCAAGATCGGGATCGGGCTTCAACTGGAGCCCGGGGTTAATGAGTATATCCGAGAACTTATCGCCGACGGCAAGAAGGTATTTCTCGACTATAAATATCTGGATATCGAAGAGACCGTCGAGCGCGCAGTCCGGCAAGCCGTGAAAATAGGTGTCTCCTTTATCACCGTTCACGGTTACAGCTCAATAATTGCCGCCGCAGCAAGAGCGAGGGGTGACAGTCCCTTAAAGCTCTTTTCCGTTACTGTACTAACGAGCCTAGATGCCACTGATATCCATGAAATGGGTTTCGATTGCTCTGTTGAGGACCTCGTGCTTCATCGCGCGCGGCGTACTGTTCAGTGGGGATGTGACGGAGTAATAGCATCGGGGCATGAGGCGGCCTTGATTCGCGAGCAAATCGGGAAGAATTTGGTCATTATCACTCCCGGTATTAGGCGCGATACTGATGAAAGAGGCGACCAAAAGCGTGCGATGAGTCCTGCTAGGGCAATCGAGGCAGGAGCAGATTATCTCGTAGTGGGAAGGCCGATAATTGCATCGCCAGATCCAATAAAGGCGACCAAAGAGATATTGGCAGAAATGCAAGCTGCTCTTGAATCCCGTGCGAATACTGTCTTGGCTTCGTGATTGTCTGTTCTTCCTTGAAACGAGGATATGTCGAGGAGCGATTTGACCTGTGGCAAAATATAGCCACCGCATAATCGACAAGTGAGAGGAAGAAGACGATGCGTCTGCCGGCGTTTCTGTTGGTGTTTGCTTCCATCGCTTACACTTAAGGAACTCCTACCCTCGATTTTGTCGGGACGGTGATCAACACCACCAATCCAGATACGCCATTGGCAGCCCAGGTTCACATGACGCTTGGTAATAGCGGATGTTCGCTGACGGTCTCGCCGCCAATTACCGGTTCCGGCTCGCGCAGAATCAAGAGTTTCGATGATGAGTCTGGCCACATCGAAATCGTCTCCGACGGCCCTCCGATCGAGTTGTTTAGTTCGCTGTGTACCAAAATCTCTGCGGGTAGCTGGACCGCCTCAGCCGTGACCCGATATAGCCGGGAGGCATAGCCGCCACTGCAGTCAGCCGCTGGACAGCGCGGCTCGTAATGCTTTCTGATGCCCACGAATTGATCCTTCTGAAATTATCCCGGCAGGGCCTGCGCGATGTAGCCACGAAAGATCAGAACTGCCCGCGGGGTGTTCCTAACCCGCTACTACAGCCGCCTCGGCAGTTTCGGACTCCTTCGGTTCTGCGGTTCTCATACTTCGCCCCGCTTCGAGAATTTTTCCACAAAGCGACGAAAGGGTAGGAGATCGGTGGCGCTTTTCCCATGCCTCCGCCATCGTGTATCCGATAAACAAACCGTTCTTGTCCATGTCTGCCACGTTTATTCCGTATTGAGTCCGGACCGCATCCTTTGCGGCGGTCAAATGTTCCGCGCCAATTTCCGCTTTGATGATGTCGCTCATTTTGCTCGGCCATGCGGCGATGTTTTTCTCGATTACGGGGGCCGCTGGGAATGCGCTTGGGCTTCCCAGTCCTGCAAGCGCGAAAATAGCGTTGTTCTCTCGTTCGTGCTGCGAACGGCGTCCGGTGGGTCTCGCGGGATCATCGGGCGGCGTGTCCCCGTCGGCATCGAAGATCACGTAATACGGCAATGCGAATTCATTCGCTATTGCGAGCGCATTGATAAGGTGGTTTTTCCCCTGCACGGGAATGATGTACCCGCCGAGACTTCGGAACTCGTCCCAAAGTCCAAGGAGGCTCAGATATGCGTTCACATATGCCACGTCCTCAAGCCCTTCGACGAAGACGCGGAACCCGCAGAAGAACATTTCATTCATCGGGCTTTCCATTTCCTGGTCGATCTTGGCGCACATCCCTCCCGGCTTCGCGAGATTACTGCCCGTCACGGTGGCGACCGCCTTTGCGACTTTCGCAAATTCAACGCGCCTGAGCTTGACCGAGCCGTCGGTGTCTTTGCGTGCCAACCGGACATTCTCAAAACTCTTACCTGACACAAAATAGGGGCTATGAGTGCATACCACCACTTCTGCATTCTGGGTACTGAGCTTTTGGAGCACCGCGGCAAGGTGCCGCGCCTGCGGTGGATGCTGATAGAGTTCAGGCTCCTCGCATCCCAGGATAAGGCGGGGGCCATCATCCGTGTGTTCGGCGGCTTCCTCTAGTAGCGCAAATATAAATGAGCGCTGCAAACCATGGCCGAATCGCGCGAGGTCTCCCTTGAACGATCCTTCCTCCGCCTTCACTTCCGCAGTCGGCTTTGCAATGGATACTGCCTTCTCCTGATCCTGCCACTGCAGGGAGAGCGATGCGTCATGATGTGCCCACTGCCGGAAGCGCGTGTTAAGGGATGTGCTCAGTTTTCCCAAGAGACTTTGATTAGCGGAGAGGAGGTCGCGGTATTTGGTCATCGCCTCCTGTTTAATTCCTTCGACCGCCCCATCGAGCGAGAGTTGGGAGTGGACCCGCCGCTGGAGTAGTTTGCCTATTGCGGAGCTTTTTGTCTCGGTTTGTTCGGTCACGGCATCCTTCACGGCGGGAACATAGACCCATTGCAGATATTTCTCTATTTTGTTCGCGCCCCTCGTGACACCATAGAACTGATCTTCGCTCGGGATGAGGACGCATAGGTCCGTGTGTGCTGCCTCGAATGCGCGCAGGGCATCTTCCATCTGTGGTTTTGTCTTTGCGGCAGGAAGATCGGGGAATTTGGGCTTAAGTTCCTTGGTATAAAACTCCTGAAGCTCGCCGGATTTTGCACCAGCCTTTTCCATTTCAAAATACTTGCGAAAATCTTCTATCCCGAGCCGTTCCCCATACTGGAGTACCGGAGCAGATTGGGTTTGGTCATTCCACTTTGCGACCGCAGAAACCACGAGACGCCCCTGACGAACGTATGCCTTCAAATCCTCAGTGGCCTCTGTGCTTAAGCTGGTAAAGGTAACTGTGATTCGCACGGGATTCTCGGTCTTGTACTGATGGAAGTCTTCGCGCCCGAGTTCTACGAGATTTGTAGAAGTATTCGCCGTTTCCCGAAAGAAAACGTTGAGCGAAGTCAGCACTGTCGATTTTCCGGACCCGTTTGGCCCGACCAGGCAGGTGTAATCGTCAAACTCGATGGTTTCATCGAAAAAGGAGCGGAAATTCTGGATTCTGACACTCGCGATCTTCATAGTCAGAGCATCCTCGTTGATTAATCGGGATTACCCCTCATGGTACTCCAAGGGCGATCCGCGTCAATAAAAGATAGGAGGGTACCAGTAGGCTATTAAAGGATCTAGTTCTTATAGCAGCGGGTCCATATCTGAATAGATGAAGCCCTTTTGGGTGAGCGCTCGCCGCCGCGCCTCATAGCGATCTTTGGCCTGGGCGTAGGTCTCACATCGCTCGAATTCGCTCTCATCCCACACGATCTGCTTGTCGGCCACGCTCCATGCGGCGTGTGCCTCGACTACGATGAAGCCCGGTCGCCAGATATCGTCCGAATCGTCGATCCGTAGCTCATAGAATTCCTGCCCCTCAAGCGGAGCCTTCGGATCGACGGTCTTTGAAAGCACTTCTTGCATCGCATCCATAATGCATCGGCAACTTGCGCATCGCAACCATGCTTCGATCCCATGCACGTCAGGCATGTGGAAAATTCGCTCTGAGCAACGAGAAACCGACGGATGACGTTTCTTTTAGCAAAGTGAGAATGACAAATTTCCCAAGAAAAGAGGGGGTCTGCCGTAATCCGGCATTCCCCCTCAGGTTATTTCGCTTCGAGCACCTTGCGGGCTTCCTGCAATTTTGCGAGGCCGCGCTCTTCCTGGGCCAACGCCTTGCGCAGATCGGCGACTTTCTCTTCCTGCTTCGTGATCTGGTCGAGAAATATCTCGATGGGCGTTTTCTTGATCCAGGGCTTGCGGGTTGACGTTGAGGACTCTGCGGGAGGCGTCGGGCCGGACGATTCCGGCATCTGCCTTCCTGCCTGCGGTGCTTTCTGGGTTGCCATAGCGCCTCCTTGTGCGTATGGGGTTGGATTGTGAAGGTACGGAACTCCCGCTATCGGAGCAGGAGCAGGAAACTGCGCATCTGCTCGACCTCGCGCTCGATGCCGTCGAGGCCGCCGAGCGCGGCGAGATGGCCTCCCGCGTCGAGGTCGTCCGCGACGGTCTTGAGCCTCGCCAAGAGCGTTTCGTTGATCGCCTTGGTGCGTTCAATAATCCGGGCGCGGAGCGCCGCATCGGGGTCGGGCGGATGGGGTGGTGTGGACATGCGTGGATCACCTCCTTTCGGGTGCAGTTGAGGAATCGCCGTGGTCGTTCCAGCGATCATCGGGCGCATTCCCGCCTCGCCGAATGCATCGCCCTGCACTCGGCGAGGCGGGAAGCGGGAATCGCAAGGAATGGCGAGACTTCCCGGGCCTCTGCCGAATCCGACATACGTCTCTCTTGGGTCAGGCATCCTCGTCGTCCCTGCGGTGCAGGACGGCGCGGCGGATGGCTTCCTGGAGCCAGTCGGGGAGCTTCGTGAATGCGAGCCAGAGGCTCACGAGGACAAGGCCGATCCCGACGAGCGCCTGCTCCAGCTCCCGGGAACGGGCGACGACCACGAGGAACGTGAGCGTGGCGGCGAAGAGGGCGAGCCCCGCGCCCAGTCTCACAAGGATCGCGAGGAGCTTCCACGAGGCGGGCACTTTGGGTTGTGGGGTGGAGAGTTCACGGCTGCCGCACTTCGAGCACACGTCCGCACCGCGCGGGTTCGCGTGGAGGCGCGGGCAGCGCTTCACATCGTAGCTCCTGCCGCAGTAGTTGCAGAAGGCCGGCTCGCCGGGAGTGAGGTGTCCGCAGAAGTAGCAGTATGCGCTCATGGGTGGGGGGTGATGAGGGGTTCGGGGGCGTCTCCCGTGGGCCGCTTCCAGACAGGACCGAAGAAGTCGGCGCGGGCGGCGTCCTGCGTCGCGAAGCGGAATATCTTTTCCGTCTCCCCGGACACCGCCCTGCGGAGCGACTCCATGCGGCGGGCCGAGTTTGCGACGACGAGCACGCGGAAGCGGTCGCCGCCGAATGTCCGCCGGTACGCGCCCGAGATCGCAAGCTGGAGGTACTTCCGGGCCTTTTCGCGCCACACGCGGAGCGATTCGTTGCCGAGGTCCACTTCGAGGAATGCGGCGGCGAGTCCGGCGGGCACGGCGAGTTCGGCGTAGCCGTCGGGGACGAGCGGAAGGTCCGGGGTGACCCACTCCGCGAACGCAATCCAGCGGCGGAACGCGATCCCTTCGGGCAGCGCGCCGAATTTGAGCGTGCAGTAGAGGGTGTTCACCGCGAGCTGGTGGTCCACGAAGTAGTCGGCGACGAGGACGGCGTTCTGCGGCCGACGCAGCCCCCGCAGGGGAACGCCGACCGACCGTGCGCCCTTTAGGGAGAGGGAATAGAGTGCCTTGCGGCCTCCGCCGGAACCCAAGAAGAATCGCCGGAGGAGGCCCGCGCGCGCGAGCTTGAGGAGCCGCTTGTTCGCGCGGTCCATCGAGCCGAATCCGGCCACGATCCGCGCTTGGGCGTGATCGACCACGCGCATGACGGAGAGTTCCTTGAGGAACTCCCGGTCCCTCGGCTGCAGGACAAGGCGTTCAGTCCCAGGCATCGAGCACGTCATCGGCGGAGCGCCGGAGGTTCCGGTGCCGCTCCGCGATTTCCCGTTCCACCTCGGTGCGCGGGCGGGCCGACTGCGTGCGCACCCGCCCGAGGAGATCGGCATATCCCGCGCCCGCGTCCTCCACCTTGTGCGCGACGACTTCCTTCCACCTTGCCGCGCCGGACTTCACGATGAAGTGGCGCGTCGGCAAGTTCTTCAGGCGTTCGGCCAACGACTTCCCGCCGTCGAGCGCCTGGGCGACCGCGACCGCATCCTGCGGCGAAAGCTGGAAGAACGCATGGGTGCCGACCGAGAGGATCGCCGCCCGCATCGAAGCCGGATACTGGTCGAGGAACTGGTTGGCGGATACGACCGATACCCCGAACTTGCGGGCTTCGGAGAGCACGGACTCCACGCCGCTCTCGCGCACGACGAAGTTCTGCATCTCGTCGGCGTAGATCGTGAAGAGCGACCGGCGTTCCCGCGTGAAGAGCGCGCTTTTCACGACCGCGAAGAGCAAGCTCGCGAGCGTGAGCGCGTGCTCGCCCAACCGTCCCTTGTTGAGGTCCGCGATCACCCAGTACCCCCGGTCCATCGCGTCGCGCATGGAGAAGGTCGAGCGCTGCTGGCCCACCATGTGACGGAAGTGCGGATCGGCGGTGAAGGCCGACGTCTTGTTGAGGATCGGTTCGCGCATCGCGGTCTTCATGCCGTCGCTCGCCCGGTCGTACCGGGCCTCGAAGTACTGCCGGACCTCCGGGTTGGGCAGGTTCTTGAGCGCAGCCGCGCGGAACCCGTGATGGGTGAGGAGCGGCGCGAGTTCGAGGAGCGTCATGCCGTTTGCGGAGAGGACGTAGAGCGCGTTGCGGAGAAGCTCGTCCGTGCGCGCGCCGAAGTGATCGAGGCCCCAGCGGGCGCGGAGGATGGCGGCGAACTCGGCCACGCGCACGAAATCGGGGCGGTCGGCGTCCAGCGGATTGAACCCAACGGAGACTTCCTCATCGCCGGGAGCGATCACGATTACGCGGTCGCTCAAATGCCGCTCGTGCGTACGTTCCTTCTCGGCGATGGCGCGGAGGAGGAAGGGCGTGGCATCCCCGTGGAGATCGAACCACACGAACCCGCGCCCCGCCCGGATATCCTCGCGGCCCATGTGCCGCAGGAGCGAGCTTTTGCCGCTCCCGGTCTTGCCGAGGACCGCGAGGTGCGTGGTGCGCCGGAGGGAAGTCACGGTATGGCGCCTGCCGGAGACCACTTCGTCCACCATCTCGAACCCGAGCGAAAGCCCCGGCGATTCCTTGCCTGAATCGCGCCGGTCGCGCAGTCTGTTCCAGATGGACGCGAAGAAATGGTCGAAGGCGTTCGGCATGGCGAGGGGGTGAGCGAGGTCAGAAGTTCGTGATGAGGACCTCCTTGAACCGCTTCCCGGCGACCTTCTGCGCGGTGTAATGGAGGTCCACGCCGCGAATCGTGAACGCCTTGAAAATTTCCCGGACCTGGGGTACGTCGTTCAGCGACAGCACGAACTTCCCCTTGATGCCGCGCAGCAAGGCAGCCATCTTCACGAAGTCCGCGTGGTGGAGGTTGTAGCGGTACAGCTTGCGGGCGTAGTACGGGGGATCAAGGTAGTAGAGGGTCGTCGGGCGGTCGTACCGCCGCAGGACCTCCTCATACGGGAGATTCTCGATCTGGACGCGGGCGAGGCGCTTGCGCGTCTCCTCCAGGATTTCCGGCAGGCGCTCGGGGTTGAAGGGCGGCAACTGTGTGACGTTCGTGCCGTAGTTGCGGCGGCGGATGAGACTCGCGTAGGTGTTTTTCGTGAGGTACAGGTACCGCGCCGCGCGCTGCACGTCCGTGAGCGTGTCAGGGTCGATCTTCATCATGAGGTCGAACCATGCGCGGCTCGCGAGCGTGAAGCGCATCGTGCGGATGAGTTCCTCCGCGTGCGCCTGGGCGACCCGGAAGAAGTTCACCACGTCCAAATCGAGGTCATTAATGACTTCGACCTTGGACGGCTCCTTGCGAAAGAACACCTGCCCGCCGCCGCAGAAGGCTTCGACGTAGGTCGTGTGCGGCGGGAAGATCGCGATGATCGTCTTTGCGAGTGCGCGCTTCCCGCCGATGTAACTGAGGGGTCCGAGCATGAAACGGAATGGGGTGGGTGGTTGGGGATGGAGGCGCTTCGATCTCGACCTTTATGGGATCGAAGCGTCCCTCCACCTTACGCTTGCGCAGCAAAATAAAAAGATAGGCGAATCGGCCTTGAACGCCGATTCGCCTATGCAAGATGATGAGGCCGCCCGTCATTCCTGAGCCCGGGATTGTGGAGCCGCAGGAAAGGAGTATGGAACCTGCGGTTTCGCCGCCTTCGCTCTTCGAGCGGCGATTGCCCGTTGAGCGGCCCACTGTCAGACTACGGATATTCGGATTTGAGAAAAGATAGGCGATTCCGCGCGCCCTGCCGATTGGCGCGCTACCGGCTCAGTTGCGCTTTGCTTTTCACCACGATTTCGGGCACGCCTCGGTACTCCTGAATTCGTCCCGTGGCGCATACGCGCTCACCATCGGAGGGGAGCGGCCCCACATTGGACCTGTTATCGCCCCAGATCAGGATCGTGAAAATCTGGTTGGGATATGCCGCGTCGAGGTTGATGAAGGTGGGCTCGCCGCGGCTCCCCGTGGCCGTCCGCTCGCTCGCGACCTTGCCGCAGACGGTGGCCTGCTCGCCGATGTGGCTTTTGGCGTCGGCAGCGGAAAGCGTCGCCGCATTACTCGTTGCAGCACTAATGGCGCACAGCACAGCGACGATAGTGAATATCCGACCCGTTCGCATATTTCCTCCCCGGGCACTTCTTGATTAGCGTAAACTCCCGCGCGACCTGATCTCATACAGGCGCACACTGCCGCAATTGGCAAGATTGACATGCGATTGCTAACGCCTATGATTAGTGCAGGCTTGTCGCCATCATCGCATCTCTCGGCAATATGCCAGCAAATCCTATGCTCACCGACGCCTTTCAGCAGCTAAAGACTAACCTCGAACTCACTCCTCGTTTCAACGAGTTGGTTCAACAACGCCAAAATTCTGTACGCGATTACCTTCACAATAATCATCTCGGTGTGGTGGATACAAAGCTCATCGGATCGGTGCGGCGGAAAACACGCATCCAGCCTCTAACCGGCGGGAAGTTCGATATCGATATTCTCATCGTAATGGGATCGTTCTATAACTGGTTGCCGGTAGGAGCATTAACCGGAATTACGCCACAGAAAGCACTCAGCGACCTCCGCAGAAGCGTAGCTTCAAGTGACCGCTACGGAGCGATGAATCCGCAAGAGGAGCCCCCGACCATTACTGTCGAATACAGCGATGCTACGGTGGTTGAATTCGTGCCGGGATATCTCGATCAAATTGGAGCGTCATCGAGCGGCCTTATGCACTCACCTAAAGGGCGCGCATACTGGGTTCCGGTGAACGGAAGATGGGAACTGGCGGATTACGATTACGATGCAGATTATTTCAGTGACCAGAACGGGGCCTGTGGCGGATGGCTGATTCCCACGATCAAAATGCTGAAGGCGATCAAACGCGGCTACTTCTCGACCATGCGGTCATTCCACCTCGACATCATTGCTGCCGCGATAATCCCTATCTCCGTGGCCTCACGAAAATCGAACGGAGCAGAAGTCAGCTACCCGACCCTGATCCGCGATTTCTTCAACTACGCTCCTTCTCAACTGAGCCTGACAGCGCGCATCCCAGGCAGCCATTCGACTCCCATGACGCTCACCCAGCCTGAGATTGCAACACTCACGGATACCTTTCAGAAGATCAGGGCCTACATCGACTCGTTCCAGGCGTTGCCGCAGGAGTCAAAGCAGCGAGAGGGATGGAAGTTCCTGTTTGGAACCCCGTTTCCGGCATGAATACGACTATGGATCAACGTTACATCGACGAGTGTAAACAGATTCAGCAGAACGCCACGTATTCCGCTGAAACGCATCACCGTATGGCGGTGCGCGATCAACACCGCGCTTTCTGGCTCCAAGTGATTCCGGCCTGCATTGCGGCGGGAAGCGGCGCTCTGGTCGCGGCTGGTGTCAGTCCCACTTCCTTGCTCTGGCTCACCGTTCTTTCCGCAACGGTCGCCGCCGTGTCCAACATTCTGAATCCGCAGAAGTCCTACCAAGACCATCTCTCTGCCGCGAAGGGGTTCACCGCCCTAAAGCACGATGCGCGGTTTCTTCATGAAGCGCAGAGCTCCAACATGACCGACCCAGAATTTCGCTTGGCGACAGCCTATCTTCATGAGAAGTACAACGACCTAGTCAAGATAGTCCCTCCGACGGACCCGAAGGTTTTCGAGCAGGCTAGGATAACCATTCAGGCGGGCATCCACGAGCCGGATAGAAGTCTCCGCGGTGAGATCAAGTAGCGGGCTTTATGGAGCATGCTTTAAGTGACCGGCGTGATTCCATGCACGGACGTTCGACGGATGTTCGGTTCCGGTAGTGCCGGAATCTTCATCTCTGGATTCTCGCGGAAAAAGGTTCTAACATCATTGATGACGGTCCACCAATCGGGAATTGATGATCGCTTTTCAAGTATTAGAAACGGTTTAGCCGCGTCAATGCAGAGTTTTTTCGCTGAGAGCAAAAGGTTCGATCCTACCGTTGCAAGGATTAAACGCTTTTCGGACTTCGTTCCGTGCGTGAGCCAAAAAGTCGCGCGATTACCGAAGTGAAAGAGATTCCGAGAAGGTTCGATCCAATCTTCCGTGTCGAGCTTCGAGAGTCGCTCTTTGAGCACTGCCTCCTCGCGATTGAGTTCCGTTCGCTGGCGGACAAACTCCTCGTCGCTGATGAGTTCCCTGAAACGCAGCTTTGTGAGATTGTCCATGTTTCTTGTACAGCCAGCAAGTGCCTGTTCGATGGCTTCTCTGATATTCGTTTCTGCACCGTGAGTTTTGCGCGCTTCTTCGACTGCGGCGAGCGCTCTGTCTATTTCATTCCGATTGAGCGTGACGCTCCGCAGAAACGTGAGAATCTGCCTTTCGAGCTGCTTTTCCTCGATACATTTCTCAGCGCAGGGTTTGCGGGCCTTCTTGTGTGTGCAGTGATAGTAGACGTATCGACTGCCGAAACGGTTCGTTTTATCCTCTGCGGTGATGCTCCCTCCGCACGACCCGCAGCGTATGAGACCGGTGTACGCGAAGGCGTGTGTCTTGCCCCGCGCGCGGCTGGTTCTGCCGAGGAGCGTTTGGACCCGCTCGAACTCCGCAACCGACACCATGGGCTGATGTCTGCCCGGATATGTTCGGCCCTCGTGCACGATTTGTCCCGTGTAGACGGGATTTGAAAGGACGCGGTAGATGCCGCTCACGCTTAGCGGATTGCCGCCCGAACGGCGACGCTTCAGCGTCCGCAGCCCCATCTCATTGTTTGCGATTCGCCGGAGTTCCGGGACGGAATACCCGCCGGAGAGGAACAGCCTCCAGAGCTTTTGGAGGACGGGGAATCGTACCGGATCGGGTACGATGATCTTTTCTCCGGTGGACGAGCGGCCGTTCAGGTATCCCATCGGAGCCTTGCTCGTCATCCAGCCGCGTTCGCGCCGTGCTCGGTTGCCGCGTCGTATGTTTTCGATCAGCGAATCGACGTAATACTTCGATTGCCCGAACATGATGGCGAGCATGAATTTGCCTTGTGGAGTGTTCTCGAAGGTGTACGTCGGGAACTTGAGGCTTACAAGTGTTCCTTGATCGAGCAGGTGGATAACTCTTCCGCCGTCGAGGGCGTTCCGTGCGAGCCGGTCCGGATGCCATGCAAGGATGCCGTCGGCTTCACCACGTTCAATGCGCCGCAAGAGTTCATTGAATACGGGTCTGCCCGGACTCTTTGCGCTCTTTGCTTCTTCGCGCGTTTCGACCACCCGCAGGTTCTCACGTTCAGCGTACCGTGCCAACTCGTTCCGTTGGGACTCGATAGAAAGCACCTGATGATCTTCGTCTTCGGTGGACTTCCGGCAGTACGCGAAATACCTATTGGTCATTCCTTGTGAGGGGTTACTTTGGTTGTTTCGACCTTTGCCATTACTGTACGAAATAGCGCGCGGCAGTCAAATCTCCGTGATCCCGAACTCTTGGCAAATGGGGCAGGTGCGAAAGTCGTGGTCTTTGGGTGGCTGGCGGACGAGCAGCGTAAAGAGCGCCGCGAGATCGTAGTCCGGGGGACTGGTAGCTTCGGGGTTTGGCTCTTGGGGTTCTGATGTGCTCGATTGTTTCTTGGGGCGCTCGCGTGAGTCCATGGGAGTGGACTCTATCGCAGGACGTTACCGAATAAAAGGCAGGCAATTCCGCCGTCTAGGCGGCAGTCACCATTCCGAGCACCCGTGCAGTGGTTTTCCCCAAGTTCCACGAGCAGCACTTGTGATGCATCGCGCCTCGCGGCACACCTGGGGATAACTCTGCGGTGTGGCGGGGCGCAAAGCCGCCTTCCCGCGCCGATTTGCCTATCTAGGCGAATCGCACACGCTTGCTACGCTTATATGGCAAAGGTCGAACAACAAACCACATCGTTCTTTGACAATCAATGCCTGTCGCAAATTCATTGCGCCTGCATCGCAGGCGGACCGGACTCAGTCAAGGAGAGATCGGACGCCTCCTCGGCTATGAGGACGAAAGTGCCGTCGCGAAGCACGAGCGGTTCCGCGCGATGCCACCCTTCCTCATCGCCCTCGGCTACGAAATCATCTTCCGGGTGCCGGTGTCGGAACTCTTTCCCGGCATCGCGGAGACCGTGGCCCTCGGGATTGAAGCGCGCCTCGTTGCCCTGGAACGACGGCTGCGCGAGCACGACGACATGGCGCGCTCTGCGGTCGGGGTGCGCACGCTCGCCTGGCTCGAAACGCGGCGCGGGGTGAACACAGAAGAACAATGACGCGCATGCACCGGAATCCCCTCGGCAACATCCTTGCGATGGATATCCGCGCCGACCGCATCGGCTACGCGGCCTTCGAGACGCCGGGACAACTCCTCGACTACGGCACTTCCCGGTTCGATTCCGGAGACACTGGATTCGCGCGCGTAGGGTTTCTTTTCCGGGCGCTTGCGCCTTCCGTGCTCGTGCTCCGCAGCCCGCGCACGCGAAGCACCCGCAGGCGCCCACGCTGGACCTTGAACCTGAGACTGATCGAAGCAGAATCGAAAAAGCTCGGCATTCAAGTCATGTTCGTTGCCGAACGCACCCTCAAGGGTCACTTCGCCGCATTTGAGTGCCGGAACAAGTTTCAGATCGCCGAACTCCTCGGCAGGTGGTTCCCCGAACTTGCCCGTCGTGTCCCGCGCCCACGGAAATGCTACGAGCCGGAACCCTGGGCAATGGCCTGTTTCGATGCCATTGCACTCGGCGCGGCATATTTCATGGTCATGAGCGATGATGTGCCCTCCATGCGGCGCGATGATGGGATGCTTTCACCGGCCTCCAAGTGACGTAGCCGACATACGGGCCGCCACTCATTGGAGGCCGATGAAAGGATCGCATTAGGCGGAGTGGGCTTTACGGAAAGAGTGTTTTAGGCTGGCCGTGGTGCGCTGGGCTGTGGCATACACGGGCGGATATGCGCACTGTGCTTCTTCACCGCCCACTGAAAGAAGCCGCCGCATTCTCCCTTCACGGCGCAGTCGGCGCATTCCGGCAAATAGAGCTGCTTCCAGTCGGAGATCGACTTCCGCGCGTAACGCCAAAGCGACGGCGGGAGCGTGCAAAGCTGATGGTTGTAGATCGACACGCGCATGTTCCGTAACGCGAGGAACTGCACCGCCTCCTCAAGCTCGCCCTGGTATTCGTAGGGGTCGATCCAAAGCTCTTCAATGTTTCTCGGCGTGTAACCGGTGTATTCGAGTCCCATGAGTGCGATGTGTTCGACGAAGGTGAGATTGCGATAGATGAACTCGGCAAGGTTTGGGAGGCGGGGGATCGTGAGCCGGTGGAGGACCACCCGCACTTCGGTGCGGATGCCGTGGCGCGCGGCCTGATGGAATCCCATCATCGTCTGGTCGAAGGCACCCCGCGCCTGGACCACGTAATCGTGGACGCTCGCCACGTCGGCGTAGAGCGGAATGCCGAGGCTGATATTCGGATGGCCGACCGCCGCGAAGCGGCGCGCAAACTCCCGCCACGCGAACGACCGCCCGTTCGTGAGGATGTGGAGTTCCGTATCGGGCATCCTCTCCTTGAGCCGCGCGATGAGCGTGAAGAGGCGATCTCCGAGGAGCGTCGGCTCGCCGCCCGTGATCGTGAGATAGGGAGGAGGTGTCTCGATGAGATCGATGAGCGCGAGGTTCCGGGCGGTGAGCGCATCCACGTCGTCGCGGTCCTTCGGCGGCTGCGAGCACATGAGGCAGTTGCTGCTGCACCGCTCGGTGACGAACAGGTGGTGGTGTTCCTCGTAGGGGCGGTAGAGGGAACGGACAACACCGGATGCGGCTTCGAGGACCACGATATCGCCGTGCCGCAGATGATCGGATTCGCGGAGGGTGTGGACCGTGGGAACCGCGGGCGCGGGGTTCACGGCCTCATGCGCGAGGAGCGCCCGGTATCCCGCGAGATCGCCGCGCGCTGCGCTCACGGCGGCATTCTCCGCAGGAATGAACCGGATATGTCCCCCGCGCTCGGCGGTCGGAAGGTCTTCGGTCGTGAGGATGCCGAGGATGCTTCCGTCGAAGTTGCGGGCGCTTCCCGTCGTCGTCAGGCGCATGGCGTCGCCTCCCGTGGGGCGTAGTCGCCCACGATCCACGACCAAAGAATGCGCATGGTCTCGGGGTCGTTCTCTTCGATCAGCGAAAAGAGGTGCTTGATGACCTCCATGTTCCGCGCGCAGAATCCGCTCGTGGGCCGGCTCCCGTACATATCGCCCTGGGTAGCGTGGTGGTACACCGGATCGGCGGCGCAGTACGTCTGGAAGGCGCAGTCGGAGCATCCGGCGAGGGCCTGATTGCAGGACGCCTCAAACATGCGGAGCGCGGGATCGCCCGTGAAGATCGTCCGGCGCGTATCCCGGTGGACGTTGCCCAGCCGGAACGTCCGGTCGTGCATCTCGGCGAGCATCCGGGATTCGTCCGACGCGTACACGTCGCCGTCGTAGTTGTACACGAGGACGTTCCACGCCTCCCCAGCGGGTGACTGCATATCGACGTACCGCGTGCTGTGGGGTGTGAGGATCTTCGTGAGGAGGATCTGCGTGTACGCCTCGGCGAGGCGGTATCCCTTCCGGTTCACCTCGAGGATGTGGGTGAGGCCGCGCTTGTAGAAGTCGAGGAAGCGGTCCATCTCGTACCCCGTTCGGTGCCGGGTCTTTACGGCGAACCCATAGGGGCTCAGGGGCCGGAGGAAGATCGAATGGAACTCGCGGCGCACGTACTCATCGACGATTTCTTCGGGGTAGTCGAGGGAGGCGGCGGTCGTCGTCATCAGAGCCGCGACGTTTTCGAATCCGAGTATCGCGCGGCTTCGCTCGATGCCCTCGATGGCCTTCTCGTAGCTGTTCGCGCCCGGACGCGGACGGTTCTTGTTATGGAGAAAGGCAGGACCGTCAAGCGAAGTTGAGACCTTTACGCCCTCGTCGCGGAAGTAATGGAGGATGTCGTCCGTCACGCGGGAAAGGTTCGTGCAGACCACGAGATCGAGGTTCTTCCCGCGTTGCCGTGCGAGCGCCTTCGCGCGAGGAATTATGTACTGAATGAGGTCGAATGCTACGAGCGGCTCGCCGCCCTGGATTTCGAGCGTCACATCGCGCGCAGGAGAGTCCATCATCATGGCAAGCGCCCGGTCCGCCGTTGGGGGCGACATGTCGAACTCCCCGCGCGACTCCGTCTGCCGGGAAACCTGGCAATACTCGCAGGAGTGGTCGCAGCGCAGAGTCACGACGAAAATATGAAGCTTCGTGCCACCCATCATGTGGTCGTACTTCGTGCGGATTTTCGTCGCGAGCAGGTCGAGAAGCGGCGACGAAGCGTCATCGTACAGGAAATGCTTCGCCTTGAGATCGCGGTACAGGTCGGAGCCGGTATCGAATCGTTCGTCCGCGAGCTGCGCCACCGTCCCCGGCGGCGAGAACAGGAATTCGCCCGCCTCGTTCACGAGGAGTTCCTTTCCGTTGAAGCGGGTGAATTTGAAAGGGAGCAGATGAAAGGCGGAGGGAGCGGGGGCGAGCCGCTCTTGGGGATGGAAGACGCGGGCCATGATGGAGGTACCTCAGGCTTCCTGAGTGCTCAGGATCTTGAACATGCCGTCGGGCTTCGCTTCCTCGATGGCGTCGCCGAACACGCCCTCGGGAGCGTCCTCTAGGACGCCGGATTCGGAGAATGCCTTCGCGAGGAGGAGTTCGCGGATGCCCGAGGTCTTCGCCTCGATCTTCTCGCGCAGCGCGAAATCGAGGGCACTCGCCGTGAAGGCGTCCTTCACCGCGTGGGGATCGAATACCGATGAAGAATCGCGCGGCGCAAGGACGACCTCGGCGAAGGCATCGCCCTTTTTGCGCAGATCGCAGGCATACTCATGCGAGAACCAATGGCATGCCTTGAGGACCGCGTCTGCACTCACGAACGCGAGGTCGATTTCGACCGTCACCTTACTGTCGGACGGCGGTTCTCCGGCGTGTACAGAAACCGCCATCGTCAGTACGCGCTCGACGAATGCGACGAGTGGGAGGAATGGGACGAATGCGACGAGTGCGACGAATGAGAGTCGTGGCTCGCGGTCGCGAGGAAGCGCTCGTTCTGCTGCGAAAGGACGAGCTTCGGTGCGACGGTGCTCGTGGCTGTACCGCTTGCTTCCGCGACGTTTGGCGTGCTGGTCGTGGGTTGCGCGACGGCGGGGATGGCATTCGCTCCGACGGCGACCACCGCACTTCCGGCAAGGATTGCCAGCTTCCCGGCGATACCGCTGAGAAATGACTTTCTATCCAGTGGCATACTTAGCCCCCATTGAACTTGTCCAAGAAGTGTAGCAAAAGCAAGAGGTTTTCCAAAGAACTCTGTTCCAAGCACGTTTAGAGCGGGGCAAGGAGCCCATATCTAATTGCAAGTACATAACTTGACTTGATTCTCAGCTATGGTACAAAGAAGCCAGTTTTTGCGGCTGCGTTTGAAAAATGGTCCCAGCCGAAAGCCTCTGAATGGAGGTTTTCGGCTGGGACCATTGCGTCTTCAGCAGAAAGGACGGCCTCCAAAATGACTTTTGCGGCGCGCAATATTCCCAAGGGGATACTCTCGCAGCTCATGAATCGTGTCTCCGGTAACCAGGGCGATCGAGACCTGGCGGCTAATCCGTCAATCTGGAAGACCGTGACTGTCGGAGCATACAAGTCAATCGGAAGTTTGGCCGACGCACTCGTGTCTGCCAAAATATCGCTCGACAGCGGTTACGCTCCAGAACTGATGCGAATCCTGAAGCTCCAATCCGTGAAGGAGGAGACAACCCTCGTAAAATTGAGATTGGGTGAACTTCATCTTAAGCAGGGAGTGAAGCTTTCGGACATCTACCGACAAGCGGCGAGGTTCGGATATTTCCCGGTCCCTCCCGAAACCGCTTTCCATGTCGTGCTGAACTATCCTGAGCAGGCCATTGGTGAATCGCTCTTCGTTGGAATGGAGCCATTGCTTCTCAAGGGCCATAAGCTGCTCTTTGTGATATTTCGCTCAGCTAGGGACCAACGGATCACAGTGGAATCGTCGATTCGGACGTTCGGCCCGGATGAGATCTTCCTATTTCGGGTTTGAATCAAGGCATGCCCCTCGCCTCTCATAGCAGTTTGGCTACCCAAATTTGGGTAGCCTTTTTTGTCACCGGATACTCTTAGTTCTGATCCAATGTGCTATTCTCAATGCCATCCCGACACGAGCTACCTTTTGCGATATTGAGCTGGTCATCGAACCTTGCCCATGAAGAGCGAGCCTGAATACATCTCGGTAAACCGAATCGCGTACGATCGCCTCGCACCTGAATACAGAGCCCGCGCGGAAGCTGACCGGATTAGGGATCAAAAGCTTGTCGCGCCATTCGCGACGTATCTGCTCGATCGCTTTGGTGCCACCGCCCGGATCCTGGACATTGGTCCAGGCAATGGAATTAACTTGGCGATGTTTGCTGAATATGGATTCACGGTAAATGGAATTGATATCTCCAAACGCATGTTAAATCTCGCTAGGCGTTTTGCACCGACGGCAGACTTGAGATACGGGAACTTCCTTGTAGCCGAATATCCCGAAGGATCATTTGAGGGCGTATTTGCAAAGGCATCTATCCACCTGTTTCCGAAGAAAGATGCCGAGTTGGCAATTCGCAAGGTGGCTCACCTCCTCGTTAGAAGCGGGATATTCTACGTCACCACGACCTTGGGACAACGATCACGAGAGGGGTTTGCCCAGAAAGACGACTACGCTGGGGAAACAGTTCGGTATCGGAAGATTTGGACTCCAAGTGAGCTTCGCAGCATCGTTGAGGCCGCGGGTTTCCGCATCTGGAAGGAATCAGTCAACGACGAGCCAGAGCGGAACAAGCGCTGGTTCAACATCTGGGCTATTAAAAGTTAGTCGAGTTTTCAGGCTGAAGTCGTGGAGGGCAGTCAATGAACGTTTTGATTCTGGCATCTGTACCTGCTATCCCCACTCCGAAAGACTCATTGTACAGCTTTGTCGGTTGTCTATTGCCCTTCGGTATTGGGTTCGCTCTGGGACTGTCCGCGGCGTTGCTTATTGCTCTTCTTAAGACAAAGCGGATGGGTCCGCGTCCCACAGAAAGCGACCATGATAAGAGAGACAATTTCATTATTAAGGTGGTGGTTGCTGGGCTATTTTCCGTCGCTGTTGCTGTAAGCGTCGTGATCTACAAGAATTTCCTTGATGGCGCCGGCGATGAACATTCAGTGAGAACGAGTTTGGCGGCATTTGGCTTTACCTTCCTCATTGAAATTGCAGCTGTTGCCTTTGGATACTGGTTTTCATACACATGGCCTGCGCGACAAATTAGGGAAGAGGCGTTAGAGCGGCAACTTAAAGAATTTGTGGTGGATCCTCTTCGGACACACTTCCCATATACGGGGATTAAGGAGCATTATCCCTGGAATGAGAGCCTTCATTGGGGGACCATAATTAGAAACGCAAAGAAGATCGATATTTGTGTGCAAGGCTGGGATTCCTTCTTTAAAAGTAAGACAGAATCATGGAAGGAATTTTTCCGCAACAACGGTACGCTTAATCTCATTGTCCCCGAGTTGGAAATATCTGAGGCGCGAGAGCAAACGATTTTTCATATGAGCGATCGAATGAAACGCCGCAATGAGAGCGTTCAGATTGCAGAGATTGAGAACACGATCAAAGTGGTCGAAGACTTTATTAAGGATGTTCGCGAGTCGTCGAGCACAGTTGGGCAAGTGTATGTGCGACGCGCTAAGCCGATGCTCTGGTACTGCTTAATCCGAGTCGATGACGAAGTTGCATATCTTTCTGTCTATGAACAGTGTCGCGGAGTCGGCATTGGCTCACCTATATATGAAATCGACCTTTCAAGATGTCAATATACGAGAAAATGGATCAATAAAGAATTTAGTGCCTTACTAGAGATACCGCCGCTAATCGATCCCAGTAACGACCGCAAGAAATCAAAGAGGCATGAGGAGGTGCGGTGAATAGGATCAAGTTAGCGGTGGTTGGATGCGGTGAGCATTCACAAGAAAACATTCTCCCAATCCTTTGGATTTGTCCAGAGGCAGAAGTGATAGCAGTTGTCGATTCGAATGCTGATAACCTGCGGCGCGCAAGCGAGCTTATTCCCACGGCGCGTGCTTATACGAATTTTGTCGAGATTTTCGAAAATCGTGAATTAGAGGCAGTAATAGCTGCTGCCCCGCCTCAAATTCATGTTGCCGTTGCAAAAATGGCTTTGAAGCAAGGAATTCACGTATTTCTTGAAAAACCTCCTTCGGTTTACACTCGGGACTTATTGGCACTGGCCGACCTCGCGGAGGCTCGCGGTTTGATAACAATGGTCGGCCACAATATTAGATACAGCGGAGCGTCTCTGAAAATGAAGGAGCTAGCCTCAGTCGATGGATTTGGCATGCCCATTGCAATGGAGACTCGCTATTTAGCCTCCAAACCGAGAGGTGATCGATGGAATATTGGGTCACCGTTGCGCAGCTTTCTTCTCTCACATGTAAGCCACGCGCTGGATTTGATGTTGTATCAAGTGGGCCCTTGTTCTGTGAATAGTGCTCAGGCGGCCTTGATCGGAGATGGAGTAATCACAATCACAGCTGGTTTGACCGGTGCAGCGGGTGCTGTGTGTTCTCTCTTGGCAGCAAATAACTGTGAACACTTCTCGGTCCACTCTACGCTCCTCGGAGAGTCAGGAAACTATATACAGATGGAGTCAACTAATGTGGTGACGGCATATGGCGACCTCATGGGACCAAAACGCAATGGTCGAATATGGATTGAACAGGAACTCAATACGGGCTGGCGGCACGCTGGGTATTCCACCGAGATAAATGCGTTCTTATCTGGTATTCGTTGCGGCGCGCAATCCGCGCCAAACTTCAGGGACGAAGTGAGCGTCATGGAAGCGATCGATGAGATCGAACGACGGGTAACCGAGACAGGGTAAATGGGTTGCTTAGCAGTACACGCTGGACTAGGCGCGGATGGGAGGACGGATGGCAAAGCTCGGTAAGGACGCGAACGTCGTCTCCCACTGGCATCACCCCATTGAAAACTTCGCCACCTCCACGATGGACTTTTCCTCCGTGGAAGCGGCGCTCCAACCCCGCCAGATTCCCGAGTATTCGACCTCACGGATCGACTGGCGTGAGGGCGGCGTACTCTCCGCCCGGCGCGAGTATCTCCGCATCAAGCGTGGCAAGCTCGTCTTCGACCTTTGCGCCGCCCCCTTCGGCACCGGCTTCTTCTTTTCGTGGTGGCTCGCGGAACTGCCACCCTCGCACCCGCTCCTTTGGGCGGCGCTCTTCTTCGCGGTCGTGTGCGCCGTCTTCGGGCTCTGCATTGGCGTCCTCGGATGGACCGGCGTGCTCGCGGGCATCGTGGCCTGCGTACTCCTCGTCTGGCTTCTCGGCTATCTCATCCGCAACCATCAGATGGGCGAGCATATCGAAGACGCGGTGATCGCAATTCCCGTCCTCGGCTGGATTTATGTGAGGTTCTTCGCCCCTCCCACGTATTACAAAGTCGACACCACCCTCATGTTTCAGTCGGTTGTCCATGCCGCCGTCCTCGAAGTGGTGGATCAGCTCCTGAACGCGAAGGGCGTCCGCGCGCTCACCGAATCCGAGCGCAAGCCCATCATGCGCGACTTCTATTCCCGGTAGCGGAGATGGCGAGCGACTACGATCTCGCCCCCGGAGGCCCGGCGCTCCCGCCGACGCCCGAGGAGCGCCTCACTGCCCAGTTCTTCGCCTGGGAGCGGCGCGGGAGAGGTTGGCAGGTCTTCGGGTACCCGGTCGAACTTGAGCCGCCTTTCCGGCCGTTCTGGTATCACGCGCTGCCCTTGCCGCCTGCCGTGGACGATTCCCGCAAGCCCACCGCGCTCAGCCTCCTCGTGGATGGCTTCTTCGGGCGGAAGCCGCCACGGCCGCCCGCCGAACCGGACGGTGAGGAGGAAGAGCCGGAGCCTGAGCCGCAGGACGACGAAGGCGAATACGCCGAGTTTCAGGTCGCGCTTCCCGCAGGGACGAAGGTCGCGAAGGAATCGGCCGAGCGGCTCCTCGCGAGCCTCGCCTTCCCGTCATCGCCCATCGCCTTCGAGGTTGTGGGCGCGAAGAGTGCGATCACTGTGCAGTTCGCGTGCGCGCGGCACGACCGGACCCCGCTCCGGGAGCAACTCGCCGCGCATTTCCCCGAGGCGACGGTCACCGAATGCACCGGATTCCTCGGGGGGCTCTGGGGCGACCGGAAGCCTTCCGTGATCATCGATTTCGGCCTCTCGCGCGAATGCATGGTGCCCCTCAGGACCGTGCGGGGATTCGAGATCGATCCCCTGATCGGCATCGCGGGCGCGCTCGCGGGATTGTCTGAAGGGGAGACCGGCGTCTTCCAGGTGCTCTTCCAGGCCGTGCGGCATCCGTGGGCGGAAAGCATGATGCGCGCGGTGACCGACATGGAGGGCAAGCCGTTCTTTGTGGACGCGCCGGAGCTTGTCGCGCAGGCGCGGGAGAAGATCGCGCAGCCCCTCTATGCCGCCGTGGTCCGGGTTGCGGCGCAGGCGGGCAGCGAGGCCCGCGCGTGGAAGATCGCGCAGAATATGGGCGGTGCCTTTGCGCAATTCTCCTCGCCCACGACGAACGCGCTAATCGCCCTCGAAAACGACGGCTATCTGGACAGGGACCACACAGCGGACCTCATCGCACGGACGACGCACCGGTCGGGGATGCTCGTGAACGCCGACGAACTCGTTTCCTTCGCACACCTGCCGTCGGCCTCCGTCCGCGTGCCGCAGCTCCGGCGCGAAGAGGCGCGCACCAAGGCCGCGCCGCAGATCGTCATGGGACATTCCCTCGTCCTCGGCGAGAACATCCACATGGGCCACGGGACGCCGGTGACCCTGAGTCCCGAGCAGCGCACGCAGCACTGCTACATGATCGGTGCCTCCGGTACGGGCAAATCGACGCTCCTCCTCAATCTCATCCTCCAGGACATCAAGGCCGGCGCGGGACTCGCAGTGCTCGATCCCCACGGAGACCTCGTGGACGACATCCTGGGTCGCATTCCCGAAACGCGGCGGGGGGAGGTGATCCTCGTCGATCCGTCGGACGAGGAATATCCGGTGGGCCTGAATGTGCTTCAGGCCCACTCCGAGGTGGAGAAGAATCTTCTGGGCTCCGACCTCGTCGCCGTTTTCCGCAGGCTCTCGACGAGCTGGGGCGACCAGATGACCTCGGTCCTCGGGAATGCCGTCCTCGCATTCCTCGAAAGCACGGAGGGCGGGAGCCTCGTGGACCTCCGGCGTTTCCTCGTCGATCCCGCGTTCCGCACCCAGTTCCTCCAGACCGTTCGCGACCCCGAGATCGTGTATTACTGGCAGCGCACCTTCCCGCTCCTCGTGGGGAAACCCCAAGGGCCGATCCTCACCCGCCTCGACACCTTCCTCCGTCCGAAGCTCATCCGCAATATGGTGGCCCAGCGCACGCAGCGGTTCGACCTTGCCGCCGTAATGAACGGGGGAAAGATTCTCCTCGCAAAGCTCGCGCAGGGTGCCATCGGCGAGGAGAACGCACATCTTTTGGGGACGCTCCTTGTCTCGAAGTTCCACCAGCTCGCGCTCTCCCGGCAGGAGCAGGCCGCCGCGTCCCGCCGCCCCTTCACCCTTTACATCGACGAGTTCCACAACTTCGTGACGCCTTCGATGGCGTCCATCCTCGCAGGCGCGCGCAAATACCGGCTGGGCCTCGTGCTCGCTCATCAGGAACTCAGGCAGCTAGAGAGCCGCGACGCGGACGTCATGAGCGCGGTCTTCACGAACCCGTACGTGAGGATATGGCGAAACTCCAACACATTGGATGTTTACAGGCCCGACAGTCGGCCAGTTCTCTGAGCCTTCCGCAGTGAAGCCGATCGCAGTACAGTGGGTGATCAACGAATTCGCTGGCAATGCCATGCCTTCGCGGACGGGGAAATTGCGAGATGTTGAAATTACATAGTTGATCACTGGTCGATTGGACCGAGCATCGATGCTCGCCGCAAAAACGGATAATCCACAAAGTCTGGCCATTCGAAGCAACAATGCTTCTATAGAGACTTTGTATTGTTGCCGTAGGTCAAGAAGTTTTGAAAAGTCGTCAGAATAGATTGGGCACTCAAGCCCGGACCCAACCGGCATTAATATCTCTGCCGCTCCGATATTGCACAGCATCTCTAATTGCCAGTCGTCGCCTTCACTGCTGTGATACGGCTTGCGATGGCGAATAGCTTTCGCGCAATCTGGAAAGAGCGTGTGCGCGATCTCATGAGCAACCGAATAGCGCGCTCGGTTCGCGCCGCGATTGGGATTGTATTCGATTCGGAATTTTGAGCCCGACGGGACAGTTTGTGCCTCAATTACGTCCTGAGAGGGAACGACATCGATCCCCAAAAACCCTGCCAGTTGGAAAGGGTCAAATGGCGGCCCAGTCCACCCACGCTCGATTGCTTCCAAAACAAGCGTTCGAATGCGCTGCTGCATTGCGGACACTGGACGCTCGGTACCAGCAAACTCTAGAACTGACCGATTTGTCCAATATCCGTGCGTAGTATTGCTCCTATTCGCTGCATTCTGTGCTGCCATAGCTCTTTTCTACAAGATCGTGTTGTGGATGTGGAACCATCCGAGTTAGTGGCTTATCTGACAAGTCGTTCCACCTCTGAGAGTAGTGTCTGAAGGCGCTCTGCCCCTTGAAGAAGAAAGCTCCTGGCGCAAGAGAGACAATAATGACGCTCGTCCCCGTCCTCTCTAATGGTAAGACGGGACATGCCCTTTTCGAGGCGGTGCTTCTTGTTGAAACGACAATCGTGAGCGCGGCCGACAGTGGTAAGTTCCATGCTTACAAGTACTGATTTAGCGCGCGCCATTGCGTAGCTCCTCTTCCAGCGCGCCGACGAGGGCGGGTAATGCTGTATGCGCGGCTTCCAACTGGTCAAGCGTGAAGTTCTGACGATCGGCGTTCTGCCCACCGACGTGTTCATTGACCCGTCGATTCAGTTCCGCTACAGCCCATGCGTAATTGTTGTTGCGTCTCGAAGGATCAAGCGTTCGGCCACGATGATTGATTCCGATTCTTCCGAAGATTCCGCCAACCTCGTTTTGGGCTCGGTCATTCAGCGATGCGCGTCTTGCCTCTCTGCGATCTTGACGGGTCGTCCGCAAACGTCTCAATTCCTGTGCGGCCTGATCGGGCGTGATGCCCAAGTCGGCGAGCTGCTGGAGAAGGGCGGCAGCATTCGGATCGCCGATTGGCTGCATATCTGCGGCTCTGACACCACGCTCTTCCAGTATTTCGACCGGCTGAAGGCCTCCACCCCCTCCAGGCACTCGTTCCACTTCGTCGGCAGTGAACTCGACAGCTTCTATTTCTGGCAGCAATTCAGCGAAATATCCTTGGTCGGCCTCGCTGAAATTCCTGAAGTCGTCCCAGCGTCGCGCGACGTTGGCGCCCAGATGGAACACCACTACTCCTTCATTGAGGAGATGCCCGGGTATCGGATTGATGGACCGCATGACACGCCCAACGAATTGGACGAATGGACCTAGATTGGCGAAAATACTACCGACCATTGCGACGGCGAGCAGTGGGTGATCGAATCCCTCGCCGAGCATTCTCGATTGCACGACGGCGTCAAGCTCGTGGTTCTCCAGCGCGGCGAAAACACGATCATTCGCCTGTCCGCCTTGCCGAGAATGCACATAGTCCGCACGTAGTCCTCTTGCTCGGAACGCCTCCACAATTTGAATACAGTGATCCATATTCAAGGCAGAAGCGATGATTTTAAGACGCTGCTCTCCGGATTCGGTCCTGAGCCGGCGCAGTTCATTGATGGTCTGATCAACGATGGACGCGAGCGTTTCATCTGACATGACGATTCCGCGTCGAAACTCGGCGTCGGTTTCCCCGAGTGCGCGGACCTCCTCAGGACCGATGATCCTCTCCTGACCGTCACCGCGGTCAACGTACCGCAGTTCAGTGGGGCGCAGCATTCTCGCACGGAGGCGCTTTACGTATCCAAGTTCGATAGCGCGGATTACAGGAAAGGAGTAAATGATGTTCCCTTCCATACGTGCGCCGTCGGCGCGAGTGGGTGTCGCGCTGTAATTGACGATCCGAGCGGCAGGAAAACGGCGCTTTACTTGCTGCCAACTTTCCGCCGGGTTGTGATGAGCTTCGTCGACCAGAATCAAATCGAAGAAGTTGGCTTCCAGAGAATCGAGCCAGCGGTTTTCTTCTCCAGCGATCTGCTGGATGTTTGCTACAACGATGTCGGAATGCCGAATGTCGTCAACGTTGATGCGCCCGGTTTCTACGATGGCTGTTTCCGGCAGTTCGGCGTCTGCGGGAATAACGTGACATCGTTCGTAAAAATTGGTCCCACTGTTGGCGCGAAGGTCTCCGGCAAGCTGCCTTCTAATTTTGCGCCCTGGGGCTATCACAAGCGCACGTCGCGCTTGAACGGCCAACGGAGTAATGGCGATGAGGCCGGACTTCCCACAGCCGACGGGCAAAACGATGCCGACTTCTCGGGAGGCACCCTCCATTGCGAAGTGGTCGCGGATTGCCGACCACCCTTCGCGTTGGGGAATGCGGAGGCTGAGGTTTTGTTCAATGGCAAATCTTTCGCTGAATGGCACGTTAGCCCTCGATGATGCCTCTTCCGAAGAAGTGACCTGCCGACGCCCACCGTAGGCAGTCCAGTTGAAGCTAAGCGAAACTGCAGCGCCGACTGAGTTAAATCCCACGCTACCGACGTAGAGCACGGGTCGGCGGTGTGAGGTGGCGTTAAGAGTGTCTAGCTGAATCAGCGAAATGATATCAACCAAGTCCCCTACAGGTCTTGAGTTCTGGGGCAATCGACTTGCAAACGAGGTTCGTCCCGCTTCCAGGGAACTGATTCAGATCGTAGGGCAAGGAGCCGGCAGCGAGGTCGGTTTCGATAGCGCTGCCGGTTCCATACGGCTTTCGAAGCTGTGCAAGCAATTGCGGAGCCGTGGTCGAAGTTCCGAATCGTGTCTGGAGGGACCATCGGCGGTTCTCTCACCCTTCACGCAGGCGGTGATCTGCACTACACCTCGCAGAGCCCAACCTCTTTCGACCTACGTTTCTCGTCGGCTACTCCGTCCCTGATGGTAACCGCCAGCAAATCTCGGCGTAGCCTTGGATCTCTTCATCCTGCGGTTGTCTCATTCAGCGGAGCATTGAGCTGAACTGCGCCAAACTGCATTCCCTCAATCTGCAATTAACCCGCGGCCCGCCGAGCGCTTCACGCGCGACCGGCGGGCCGTTTTGTTTTGGAGGATTACGAATGAAATCACCCGAAGAATTCCTCTTTGAGCACAGATTTCGGATGCCTGGGGGCACGGCTTTTCAGTCTCCGCGAGGCAAATCGCTCTCAACGCTGCACCCGGATGTATGCCAGACTGCAAATCGCGGCCTTGAGATCTTCCCCGTCCCTGAATTCGCGATGTTTTCAGGACACGCCGATCTCCTGATCGGCGAAGCCACAAGTGATCTCGTTCGCCTGAAAGAACTGGCTGAAGAATACCGGTCGTCCACATGGCGCGTCGCCGTGGGCGCATCGGGATTGTGCGTCGTGGAAGCGGCTGGACCCGAAGGTAAGGCCTCGCTGGCGGCCACGAGCCAGGGGCAAGTGGACTGCCTCACTCTCCGGGTGGAACGTGGAGGCATGGCCTGGGCATTCTTTCAGTGGCCCAAGGGGCTGGTCCTCCGCGATCCGGCGAAGCGACTTCCACCAGGCGTGAGGATCCTCGGCGATGGTGATAGCTGCCCCGTTCCGCCCTCTCCCAGCTGCCGATGGACAAACCCCTGGGCGGAGATCGAAACACTGCCAGTTTGGCTGCGCGAATTGGCATTCAATACTCCGGACAGCCCACCCGGAAGAGCTGTGTCTGCGCCGGAACGCTCTCCTCGTCCAGCACCCTGCCGCTCCAGTGCGCGATTCGAGATGCAGCATCGCCGCAGTGGAATCGGCTTCCCGATTCCCGACCATGCAGGCTGGCGTGGCGGGTTTCGCGTTTCGCGCCGCCGGTAATCGGCTTGGAAACGCTCGAATCGCAAACTTTGGGAGCGCCAACCGGCATTGAATTTTGGCGCTCCTATGATTCTCCGTTTCAAACCCGCGAAAGGGATACATTTATGAACGACAAAGCAGTGCAGTTCCACTTGAGCTTGGCCACTCGCTACGCTCGCGCAATATCCGACGAACGTGTAGTCGCAGGCAGAAAGATGCGCGCCGGCAAGATCTGCCGCTCCTGCAAGACACCTCTGCCGTTGCCGCACAGCCCCGTTCTGACGCTTTGCGTGTTCTGCGCCGACAAGCACCTCGTCTTCATGTACTTCCGCCGACGTTATGGCTGGCACTGCGCCTTCCGGACCGAAGCCCGGAAGAAGCTTCCCCGGGAATTCACCTTTGCCAACTCCGCCACGCTGCGGGAACTGGCGAGACGTGGCAACGGTTTGATTGACGAGTGGGACAGCGACGGCTTTGAACTCGACCTCGAACTCGGCAAGGGCGGCATCTGGCTGCGCCTCTCGGATGAGCAGTTCCTCGCGCTGGGGGGAGTGCTTTAACCGGGATTACCCAGCACGGGAACCGACCCCCTTAGCCGAGCACCCAATATCGGTCTGAGTGACCGTCCGGCCGATAGTTTCACGTCCCCCGGTACTACCACAAAATACTGTCGGGGAAGGCTGGAGTATCAGCAGCAGCTGACCTAGTCTGATTCCGCCGGGGACGGTTTTAAGCCTCGGCGGAAACGGACCAGGATGGAGAGCGGCGACCAGGAGAAACCACTCGTTGAGGGTAGATTCGAGCGGCTGCTCGACTCTCGGGAGGCCGCTGCCTACCTTCGAGTGCACTACAAAACGCTTGAGGCGAAGGCCCGGCTGGGTCTTGTTCCCGCCATGAAGGAAGGCAAGTCCTGGCTCTTCCGCCTGTCTCTACTCGATGAATACATCGACCATAAACTAAAATCCAACGTAACCAACCATGCCGCGCTGACTCCCGACCGAAAGGATCAGGAGCAATGAAGCAAGCGCGACAGCGTCATATCAATGGCAGCCTGCGGCAGGTGCCCCGGGCTGGCGGCAACTTCGACTGGGAGTTCCGGTTTCCGGACCCCGCAACCGGGGTATACCGTTCAGAGTATTTTTCCGGCCGCGATTACCCCACTATCGAACGTATGGACCAGCGCCTCAGATTCATCCGGAAGCAGCTCAACCGCGGTACCGCGCGCGCTGTCCTGACGCGGCCCACCGTGAGTGATCTGCTCGACGCGTTCATCGCCGAGGAGAAGCTCGAGGACATCAAGGCGCGCAAACCGGGTGAGCGGGCCACGCGCGACGAGGAGCTGGCGTATTCGACCGCGCTGACCTACCTCAGCCTCGCAGGGCAAGTCCGCGAGAAATGGGGATCGGTGCAGCTTGAGTACTTCGATCCGGTGGATTTCAGCGAGTGGCTCAAGGCGCTCGAGTGCAAACCCAAAACCAGGGGCCACCTCAAAGCGTTCGTGAGCCGCATGTTCAACAAGGCCAAGCTCTACGGGATGTACTGGTTCGTCGAAAATCCCATCAAGCTCGTCGAGGTGCGGGGCATCTCGAAGCGAAAGAAGAAGCAGCCCGACCTCACGATCAAGCAGTGTTTTCAGATCCTGGACCTGCTGCCCGACCCGTACCACACCATGGCGTTTTCGGCCCTGTGTACAGGATTGCGCATCGAGGAGGTTCTGGCCCAGACCTGGGACAGGATCGACTTCGAGCGGCTGTGCATGAAGGTCGAAGAGGCGGTGGTGCACGGGCGGATCGGGCCGGTCAAGAGTGAGTACTCGGACGACGAGTTGCCGCTCGATCCCGGCTTCGCCACCGTGCTGCTGGACTGGAAACGGGCCAACAAGGGGCCGGACACGGGCCTCCTGTTTCCGAGCCACGTCACCGGGTTGTGCTATCACGCTTCGCCGCTCCAGCAGGACTGGATCCGGCGGGCGGGATTCTGCCTGGTGCCGTGCCCGGAGTGCGGGGCGGCGCCCGGGGTCCGCTGCAGCGGGTTCTCGATGCGCAGCCGCAAACGGCCGCGCATCGGGGTACACCAAAAGCGGCGCGCGGCAGCGACCGCGGCCGGCTATGGCAGCATCGGCTGGCATACCTTCCGCCACAAGTACATCACTCTGCTGCGCGGCGCCAAGACTCCTCTGGACGTGCAGCAGCGTTTGGCTCGGCACGCCGATATTCGCACCACCACGCAGTACGGGGAGGTGCCCATGGACAATCAGCGAACGGCCAACAGCCAGGCCGTTCGGCCGATTCTGGAAAGGAAATCGGCGCGGTACGCGTCGTAAAACCGGAAAGGGCACCCGCTTGGGGCGCCCTCGTTGGGTTGGAACTGGGTTGAAATCCGGTGGCCAGCTGACCTAAATGGTTGCGGGGGCAGGATTTGAACCTGCGACCTTTGGGTTATGAGCCCAACGAGCTACCGGGCTGCTCCACCCCGCATTCACAGTCTAACAACCTCCTCAGGGTCGGTCAAACGGGACCCGGCTCGAGCCCGCGGTGAGCCTCGCCCAGCCCTCGAATCCGCCGCCTTGGTGAGACGTAAGCCGCGGCCGGTGCTTATAATCGGGCACGGTTTCTCTTCACCGGATTTTCGCAATTCAATTGGTTCGGGAGGCGTTCTTGTGCTGAAGCGCAAACTGTCATTCTTGTGCATCTTCATGCCTGCTGTTGTTTCGTTCGCCGCGGCACAGCCCGCGCGGCCCGACCTGAGCGCGCAGCTCGACACCCTCTTCAACAAGCGCGCCTACCAGATAAAATCCGTGCAATTGGCCTGGCAAAAGGGCGGGCAGATCTACACCATCCTCGAGCCGTCGTCCGGCCACAAAGGCATGGATATCGTGGCATACGACTCGGCGAGCGGCCAGCGGAGCGTGCTCGTGAGCGCGGCCCAGCTCATCCCCCAGGGTACGGATACGCCGCTCCGCATTGACGGCTACTCCTGGTCGCCTGACCGCTCCAAGCTGCTCATCTACACCAATTCAAAAAAGGTGTGGCGCCTCAACACGCGTGGCGATTACTGGGTATTCGACGAGGCCGCCCACAAGCTGATCAAGCTTGGCGGCGACATCCCCGCATCCACCACCATGTTCGCCACCTTCTCGCCCGACTCGGCCAAGGTTGCGTGGGTCCATGAGCACAATCTCTACGTCGAGGACCTGACCACGCAGAAGATCACCCAACTGACGACCGATGGATCCGCGGACATCATCAACGGTACTTCCGACTGGGTCAGCGAAGAAGAGCTTGATCTGCGCAACTGCCTCCGCTGGAGCCCCGATTCCAAGTCAATCGCCTATTGGCAGTTCGATCAATCCGGGGTGGGCGACTTCACCCTCATCAATGACACCGAGGCGGAATATCCGGTGCTGTTCACCTACAAATACCCGCAGCCCGGAACCACCAACTCCGCGGTCCGCGCCGGCGTAGTGCCGGTCAGCGGCGGGCCCACGCAGTGGATCTCGCTCCCCGGCGACCCCCGCCAACATTACATCGCGCGCATGGAGTGGGCCGGCAATTCGCATCAACTGCTGCTCGAATACCTCGATCGCCTGCAGCAACACAACCAGGTCATGCTTGCCGACGCGCACACCGGCCAGTCCCGGCTTTTCTTTGAAGACGACGACAAAGCCTGGGATGATATCGTCCCTCTCGAATTCATCGGCAAGGGCGGCGAAGGCACCCGCAACCAGGAGCCGGATCTGCTGTGGCTCAGCGAGCGCGATGGCTGGCGCCACGCCTATCGCGTCGATCGCCGCACCGGGCAGCCCCGGTTGATTACGAACTTTCAAGGCGATGTGATCGCCGTTGATGCGATTGACGCAGCCGGTGGGTGGCTCTACTTCACCGCCTCGCCCGACGATCCGGTCCGCACGTATCTCTACAGATCGCGACTCGACGGAACGGGCAGCCCGGAACGCGTCACCCCGTCCGGTGATAAAGGCTCCAATGGCTACAACATCTCCGCGAACGGCGAGTTCGCCATTCACGTCTTCAGCACCTTCAGCACCCCTCCGCGGATTGACGTGGTGAGCCTGCCTGATCACAAAGTGCTGCGCACGCTGGTGACAAACGAGGATGTGGCGAAAAAGGCAAAAGCGCTGCTTCCCGGCGAGCCGGAGTTCCTCAAGGTGCCGGTAAAATCCAACGGCGTGACACTCGACGGATGGATGATCAAGCCGCCGGACTTCGATCCATCGAAGAAATATCCGGTCCTGACTTACGTCTACGGCGAGCCGGCGGCGACAACGGTACAAGACCGCTGGCAGGGTTTCCTCGGTTTGTATCACGCCATCATGGCGCAGCAGGGCTACATAGTGGTGAGCTTCGACAACGAAGGAACTCCCGCGCCCAAAGGGCGTGAATGGCGCAAGTGCATCTACGGCGCCGTGGGAGTGCTGTCGTCGGCCCAGCAATCGGAGGCAATCGAAAACCTGGCCAAGGATCACCCCTACATCGACACCTCCCGCATGGCCGTGTGGGGGCACAGCGGCGGCGGCTCGAACACGCTCAACCTGATGTTTCGCTATCCCGGCGTGTATTCCACCGGCATCGCTTCATCGCCCGTAGCCGACGAGGCTCACTACGACTCCATCTACCAGGAGCGCTACATGGGTCTGCCCCAGCAGAACAAGCAGGGATATCACGACGGCTCGCCCATCAACTTTGCCGAGGGCCTGAAGGGAAACCTTCTGCTGGTTCATGGCTCCGGCGATGACAACGTGCATTTCCAGGGCACGGAACTGCTGATCAACAGGCTCATCGATCTGAGCAAGCCCTTCCAGTTCATGGATTATCCCAACCGCACCCACTGCTTGTGCGAGGGACGCAACACCGTGTACTTCGACTACAGCACCATGGCGCGCTACATTGAGGACCACGTGCCTCCAGGTGCGCGGTAGATCTATGCGGAGCGTACGGCCGACTCCAGCGCACTGCTCCAGAGCGTAACCAGGTTGCGGCCCGATTTCTTCGAGTGGTAGAGGGCCAGGTCGCAGCGGTTGATGAGGGCCTGTGCGGACTCATCGCCTCCGCTGATCGCTGCGCCGATGCTTGCAGTCAGGCGAATCTGCGACGGCAGGTCGGTGGCCTGCTGAATCGAAGCGCGAATGCGCTCGGCGATCATGTGCGTCTGCTCAAGTGTGGTGTTGCGCACAACAAGGATGAACTCCTCACCCCCGTAGCGCGCCAATGCGTCTCCAGTACGCGTCTCACTCTGCAGAATGGCGCTCACCCTGCGGATGGCCTGATCACCGGCGAAATGGCCATAGGTGTCGTTAATCGTTTTGAACCAGTCAAGGTCGAGCAGAATCACTCCGAACTTTTGGCCCGAACGTGCGCTCTCTCCCAGTTCGTGGGCCAGAATTTCATCCAGGGCGCGGCGATTCAGCAGGCCCGTCATGCTGTCTCTCAGCGCCATCGATTCGAGCCGGGCGCGATTCCGTATCAGGGACAGCCAGACAATGCCGCAGCAGGTTCCAACACACAGAATGAGCTGGGCATACGTAAAGCCCGTCTGCACCCAGTCGCCGCGCACAAAGTCCCGTGGCGGATGCAACACGGTCAGCAGACAGCGTGCCGCATTGATGAGTGCATTGCCCATCTGCAGCCATGCCAGCGTTCTGGCCGATCGTGTGAGCTCGGCGGACCTGTGGCGGAAAAGAACCGCGGCCGTTGCCAGGCAGATGACGGCGACTCCTCCGCTGCTCATCACGATGCGCGCAGCGATATTGGGCCTAATCCACGTGGCGTAGGCGAAGCCCGGCAGAATCGACGCGCACAGGGCAATTCCCCACTTTAGAAATGCTGCCTTCTCTTTTAAGACCCGGGTCGTCGTCCAGTAAATGAGCAGGAAACTCGCAAACAGCGCGTAGTTGCCGAGCAGGATTGTGGCAAATGCGGGAGCCCAGGGCCGCAATCCCACCAGCGCCACGGCGGCAATGGCGCAGGCAATCGCCCATCTCAACTCGCGAATACCTCGCAGCCCCGGGATCGCATGCAGCACGAGCTGGCACCCGAGAAGAAGCAAAAGCAAGGTCGCGGCATAGCCGTACATAATGAACGGCAGGTACATGAAGGAGCGGCAAAGCCTCCGGAGGGAGTAGTCTTGCGGGGGATTTCCCATTAGCATCGCACAACTCCACACAGCTTGGTATGCCGAAAAAGCGTTAGTCCGCTTATCGGCGTCGGCAAGGCGGGATGAGCGCTGTTCGCCTTACCAACCGGCCCTATCCTCCTGCGGTAGAATCCCTTGAGCGTTGATCCAGCGTGAATGAAGCCCATCCGAGAGGACGAGAGACCATGTCTTCGCGCAGAGAATTTTTGACATTGAGTTCGATGGCCGCGTTGGCGGCAGCCCTGGAAACCCAGACCGCGCAGGCCCAGACTCCCGAAAGCCCACAGCAGCCCGCCACGCCGGGTGCACCCACTGCCTTCGGCACCATGCCGGCCGTAGGACCAGCCGTCTCAGCCGGGACCTTCGCCGAAGCCGGCAAGCTCGTGCAGTATCAAATGACTCTCGCCGAACGGCAGGAAGCCGCCGGCAACTGGCGCGTCCAGATGGCGCCGCTCTATGAGCTGCGCGTCGGCCCCCGCAAGCTGGCTCTGGAAGATGGCCTGCAACCGGCAACGCTGTGGAACCCTGCCATTCCGCAAGCCATGCCACTGCACGAAGGCGACGGCGCATTCGTCCGCAGCCCCGCCACGGGCGCGCCGCTGCCCACCAGCGATGAGGCCATCGCCTACGCCCCAGTGCATCAGCTTTCACGCTGGATTCAGTCGAAAGCCATCACCTCGGAGCGCCTCACCACCATCTATCTCGATCGCCTTGAAAAGTTCAACCCGAAGCTGAACTGCGTCATCACTCTCCTGCGCGACCACGCCCTCGAACAGGCGCGCCAGGCTGACAGGGAGATCGCCGCCGGACACTACCGCGGCCCGCTTCACGGCATCCCATGGGGCGCGAAGGACCTGCTCGACACCGCCGGAATCCCCACCACCTACGGCGCCGAGCCTTATCGCAACCGCGTCCCCAAAGACAATGCCGTCGTCGTCGAACGCCTCAACAGAGCCGGCGCCGTGCTCGTCGCCAAGCTCAGCCTCGGCGCCCTCGCCCTCAATGATGTCTGGTTCGGCGGCCAGACAAAGAACCCCTGGCTCCTCGAGGAGGGCTCATCCGGCTCCAGCGCCGGACCCGGCGCATCCACCGCCGCCGGCCTCGTCGCCTTTGCCGTCGGCAGTGAAACCGGCGGCAGCATCGTAAGCCCCTCCATGCGCTGCGGCGTCACCGGCCTGCGCCCCACCTACGGCCGCGTGGCGCGCACAGGCGCCATGACCCTCTGCTGGTCGCTCGACAAGCTCGGCCCCATGACCCGCAGCGTGGAAGACGCCATGCTCGTCCTCCACGCCATCAGCGGCCCCGATCCCGGAGACCTCGCCTCAGTCCCGTCAAAGCTCACCTTCCACGCCGGGGCCGGCGTCAAAGGCCTGCGCGTCGGCTACTTCCCCGCATGGATGAAAGAGCCGCCGGCCACCGACGTCGATCGCATGGCCCTCGAAACGGTGAAGAAGCTCGGCATGGAGCCCGTCGAAGTCTCCATCCCCGACTGGCCCTACGACTCGCTCAACCTCATGCTCTTCGCCGAAGCCGCCGCCGCCTTCGACGAGCTCGTCCTCGACCACAAGCTGCATGAGCTAAAGATGCAAGTTCCCGACGCTTGGCCCAACGTCTTCCGCCAGTCGCGCTTCCTCTCCGCCGTCGACTTCGTGCAAACCGACCGCTTCCGCCGCAAGGTCGCCATCGAGATGGCGCGCGTCATGAAGGAAGTCGACCTGCTGCTCGTTCCCAGCCTGCGCGATGAGATGCTCGTCATCACCAACAACACCGGCCATCCCTCGCTCACCCTGCGCGCCGGTTTCGTTGAGGTCAGCGAGGCCCGCAGCGACTGGGCTCCCGATCCCGCACATCCGCTTCCGCGCTTCAATCCTCCGCGCCGGGTACCGCACGGCGTCACCCTGATCGGACGGCTCTTCGACGAAGGCACCCTCTGCCAGGCCGGCATGGCCCTCGAAAGCGCCTTCAACGTGATGGGCCAACATCCACCAGGATTCTAAAGATCGCAAGTCCAGGTGGCGTCCCTCTGTCGGGAATCCAACCGCCCGCCACCAAAGCAAACGGGCGCCCTCGCATTGAGAGCGCCCGATTGCTTGCAGGTCTTGTGTTATTCCGGCAGGCTCCTGGTGCCATCCACCTCGAAGTTCCCTTCCACCGTCGGCGCTCCGGTGTTCGGCTGGCCGCCGCCTACCGAAACCGTGTACTTGCCGCCCGCGATGATCGGATCGCCCGCCTCCGTCACCATGCTCAGATCGCGGTCCTTCAGTTCGAACTGAACCTTCTGGCTCGCGCCCGCGTCCAGGTGGATGCGCTTGAATGCGCGCAGCGCCCGGATCGGCGCTCCCGGAACGCTCGGGAAGCTCAGGTAGAGCTGCGCCACCTCATCGCCGGCCACCTTGCCTGTGTTCGTCACCGTCACCTCCGCGGTAACCGGATCGCCCGCATTCACCGGCGTTGTCGGCAACGTGAGCCCGCTGTACGAGAACGTCGTGTAGCTCAATCCATAGCCAAACGGATACAGCGGCTTGCCGTGGAAGTACCGGTACGTCCGGTTGTTCATCGAATAGTCTTCGAAGTTCGGCAACTGCTCAATGCCCGTGTAGAACGTGACCGGCAGGCGTCCGGCAGGATTGTTCTTCCCGCTCAGCGTTTCGGCAATCGCCGAGCCGCCCTCTTCGCCCGAATACCACGCTTCCAGGATTGCGTTCGCGTGCTCCTTCTCCCAGTTCACCGCCAGCGCGCTGCCATTCATCAGCACCACAACCAGCGGTTTCCCGGCCTTCGCGACATTCTCCACGAGGGCTTCTTCCGGCTCGGGGAGATCGATGCTGGTGCGGTCGCCGCCCAGGAATCCGGGCTCGCTGACCGGCATCTCTTCGCCCTCAAGCCGGCTCGTGATGCCCACCACCGCGATCACCACATCGGCTTTGCGAGCAGCTTCCAGCGCGGCAGGCGACGGTGCGTTGTCCACCTTCTCCCACACAAGCTGCGCCGAGGGTTCGCCATTGCCGTTGCCGTTGAAGCCATAGCGCGCGTCGATGGGAACTTTCACGCCCTTCTCCAGATGAATGCGTCCCATGCTCGTGCCCGGGCCGAACTGGAAGGCAAGCCGCCGCCCATCCACGCTCAACATCGCGAATCCATCGGCCTTGATGCCGATCTGGTAATCCCCAGTCTCGGTCGGCGTCAGGAAGCCCGACCACGTGACCGAAAGCGGCTTCTTGCCCTTCGTCTCCGCGGGCAGGTTGGCACTGCTCAGGTCAATATTCGGTTCCACCCGGCTGGTAATCGGTGTGGGCTTCGAGCCAAATCCGCCGCCCTGTCCGTACTCAGCCTTCAGGCCCGCCTTTCCGTCTGCGGTCGTCAGCAGGTTCGCGGGCAGCGGCTGCCCGTTCGGATGCAGAAACTGCGTACCCGGCACATACGTGATCTTCGCGTTGGGGAACTCCGCCTTCAGCCCCTCCATAAAGCTCACCGTGTGCGTGGGCGTGCCGTTGTAGTTGCCCAGCAGAACCGCCGTCTGGTCCGCCAGCGGACCCACCACGGCGATGTTCTTCACGCTCGGCTTCAGCGGCAACGTGCCGTCGTTCTTCAGCAGCACCATCGACTCGTTCGCAATCTTCCGCGCCAGCGCGCGATGCGCCGGGCTGCTCAGCTCCTTCTCGTCGATCTTGGTGTAGGGCACCATGTCCGGTGGATCGAACATGCCCAGCTTCATGCGCGCCGTAAACAGCCGGATCAGCGCCGTGTCGACCGCGCTCTCCGGCAGGTAGCCCTGCTGCACGGCCTCGATGTACGGCTTGTAGTCGGCGTCCGTCTTCATCGGCTCCGAGCCGTAGCACTCGTTGTCCATGCCGCGAATCAGCGAGATCGCCGAAGCCTTCGCCTGCGTGTCGCGATAGTGATGCCCGCTGTAGATGTCGCGCACCGCGCCGCAGTCCGAGACCACGTAGCCCTGGAAGTGCCACTTGGTGCGCAGCTGGTCGATCAGCGTGAACTCGTTGGCGCACGCCGGTTCGCCGTTGATGGCGTTATACGCGCACATCACCGAATCCGCATGGCCTTCCGTCACGGCCGCGCGGAATGCCGGCAGATACGTGTCCATCTCGTCATGCTTGCTCACGTCCACGTCGGCCATATGGCGCGTTGGCTCGGGGCCGCTGTGCACCACAAAGTGCTTCGGCGTGGCGATCACGCGGTAGTAGTGCGGATCGTCGCCCTGCATGCCCTTCACAAACGCCACGCCCATGCGGCCGGTCAGGAACGGATCTTCGCCGTACGTCTCCTGCCCGCGTCCCCAGCGCGGATCGCGAAAGATGTTGATGTTCGGCGCCCAGAAGTCAAGTCCGCCCATGATGCCCGTGTGATTTGCCTTCACATCCTGCACGTGCTTGATGCGCCCCTCGGTCCCGATCACCACGGCCATCTCGTGAATGGCGGGCGTATCGAACGTCGCGCCCAGGCCGATCGGCTCGGGAAACTCCGTAACACCCTGGTCGATCACGCCATGCAGCGCCTCGCTCCACCAGTTGTAGCGCGGCACCTTGAGCCGCGGAATGGCGCGCGCATCGTTCACAAGCTGGCTGGCCTTCTCCTCCAGCGTCATGCGGTGGACGAGATCGGCGGCGCGCTGCTCGGCGGGAAGCTTGGGGTTCAGATAGGCGGGCTGCTGGTCGGTCTGCGCAGGCATCAGCGCAGCCGAGCAGAAAACGGCGGCCACAAGGGCAAGAGTCGAACGGATCTTCATAGGAATCCTCGGGGCGGAGTGCGCGTCAAGGCAGGATTCGGAACGCAACTTTCCCGCGCAGCTCTCCGGCTGCCAAAGTTAACGATTACGACCCGCGACTGTCAAGCGTTCAGCGCCGCAAAAGTTCTGTGAAAAATCGCTTTACTCTTTGACTGCACTCTCACCGCCTGCGCCGTTCGCCAAAAGGCGTCACCTGTAAGTTCTGTGAAAGAGCAAGACTTTGCAGCCTGGGAAAAATACGCCGCAGGGCCTGCTCTGTAAAAGGGCACGAGTTTGCAGCCTGGGGAAAAATACGCCGCAGGGCCTGCTTTGTAAAAGGGCACGAGTTTACTCGTGCCGAAAGCCACGCCCAAATGAACAAAGGGGCTTTAGCCCCTGCCATGCCGGCTGTAGAAAGACTTCGGGATCTCCGGCGCCGCCCGCTAGCGCGGAGGGTAGGGCGGGTACGGCGGATAGACAGGCGGATACGGAGGATACGGCGGCACGTGATAGCAGTAGTAGGGCGCCGGCGCGGCAATCGCCCAGATCAGCGCAGCCAGCCAGCCGATGCCCGTCCAGCCGAGAAACAGGTTCAGCATCAGAATGCCGTTGCGCTCGTACAGATTGCGCCCGCTGGCAATCAACGTGGGGAGAAAATACAGCGCGAGGAAAAAGGCCAGGTGAAACATGGCACGGACCTCCGGCGCGGCGTTGGCGCCCGCTGCATAACAATACGGTGTAACCTTTCCGGAAGTTCCGCGTAAGACAGATTAGAGGCGCGAAATCCGATGCAGAACGATCTGAGCATCGAGATCGAAGCGGAGCCGGAAGCCCGGACGGCAACGCCCTCCGCAGCCGACGCCTTCGAGGCGCTCTTCCGCCAGCATCAGCACGCGGTCTGCTCGTGGATTCGGCGCATCGTGCGCGACCGTGGCGTGGCCGAAGACCTCACCATCGAGACGTTCTGGCGCATCCATCGCGGCTGGCCGAGCTTCGATGCCCAGCGCGACTTCGCGCCGTGGGCGCGGCGCATCGCCACCCGCGTTGCATTGGACTGGCTGCGCGCGCAGCCGCGGGAGTCCCCGCAGCCGGAGGAATTCTTCGCCGGCATCGCGCAACCGCCGGCTGCCGACGCGGCCATTGCTTCTGAAACGCGCCGCATGGTTGCGCAGGCGCTCCGCCGGCTGCCGGCCAAGCTGCGCATCGCGGCGCTTCTGGCGGTTGTGGAGAAGCTGCCGCACAAGGAGATCGCGGCGGCGCTGGGAACCACCATCGGCGCAGTCAAGGTGCGCGTCTTTCGCGCGCTCCGCCTGTTGCGCCGCGACTTGGAAAGGCAGGGGATCAGGCCATGAAAAGCCAGGGATTAGGGAATAGGGAACCGGGAACAGTCCGCGGCGATGGCGTCGAGGATCTGTTGCGGCGCGCGGTAGCGCCGATCAGCGATTCGGACGTGACCGAACGCGATCTGTGGCCGGCGATGCGGCGGCGGCTCAACCAGGAAACGTTGCCCCGGCGAACAGCCGTTCCATGGTTCGACTGGGCACTCGCCGCGGGAATCCTGGTGCTCCTGGCACTGTCACCTGATCTGATTCCGGTTCTGCTCTACCACCTGTAATGCGCGGGCTCAGGTCCGCGGAAAGGAGAACCGTCATGAACACGCATCCTTACCTTCGCGCATTTCTTGCCGGAGCGTTTGTGCCCACCCTCATTCTGCCGCTCATGCTCACCCTGTTCATCGTGGTGCGGCTGGTGCTGCAATTCCCGGTGCCCATCGAGCGCGGCATCGTCTTTCCCATGGCCCTGGTGCCTTCGCTCTGGGCGCTGTGGAACATGGCGTGGATCGGCTCGCGCCAACGCACCCATCTCACCATCGGAGCCCATGGCGCGCTGTTGCCGCTGCTGATGGCTCCGGCCGGCGCGCTGGTCGGCGCCGTCTCCGGAGTCTTCGCGCTCGGCGCCAGCGGCGTCAACTGGTTCCAGACCTGGCACATTCCCTATGCGCTCATCGCCTGCGGATTCTGCGCGGCCCTCGCAGCCTACTACCTGCTCTGGAAATACGTGGTCGGCTTCCTGAACCGCACGCTCGGCATTGCCTGATTAAAGTTGCCCGATGGGTTTCCGGACAGATCGGAGAATGGCCATGTTTGTCCTCATGCGCGCCATCACATACGCAACGTTGTTCATCGCATTCGTGCTGATCTTTCTGCCGGCGCAGGTCCTGTCTTGGGCGGGAGTGGCGCAACCGCAAGCTGTCGGACCTGCGCAGATCGGCGGCCTCATCGTTTGCGGCATTGGAGCGGCGCTGGCGCTCTCCTGCGTGGCCGCATTCGCCTGGATCGGCAAAGGCACCCCGGCGCCCTTCGATCCGCCGCGGACGCTGGTGATTCGCGGCCCGTATCGGTGGGTGCGCAATCCAATGTATGAGGGAGCGGCGGTTGCGCTTGCCGGCGCTGCGTTGTTCTATCGATCGGTGGCGCTGTGGGCATTCGTCGCCGCCTTCCTCGTCGCCACTCACCTGTTCGTCATCTTGTATGAGGAGCCGCACCTTCGCCGCGTCTTCGGGCAACAGTATGAGAGCTACTGCCACACGGTGCATCGCTGGGCACCGCACCTTTGATCTACGCGCCGGACTCGAAGAAATCCCCCAGCCCGGCTCTCCGCGCATGCGCAGCCATCGTCTCCTGAATCTTCAGCGCCAGCGCCAGCGCCTCGCGCCCCTGCCGCGCCGTCACCTGCGGCTCGCGGCGCGTGCGCACGCTCTCCAGAAACGACTCAATCTCCAGCCGCAGCGGCTCGCCGGGCGTAACTTCCGGCTTTACGAAGCGCAATCCCGGCGCCGGTCCGGCAGCCGGAGCGGCCAGCCCCTGCGCAATCTCCCGCAGCTTCGCCGGATCGCTCTGCGCCGCCATAATCTGCCCCAGCAGCGCCGCGGGAATCTGCCCGGAAACGAAGAGCTGCTGCATCACTGCGGAGCTGAGCTTGCCGGTCGAAAGAAACTCCGCGGCTGCCGCCGCGAGCTGCGGCGAAACCTGCTCCCCGGCTGCATCATCGATGCGGATCACCAGCACATCGCGCCGCGCATAGTCGATCGACACATACTGCCGCGGCTCAAAGAAGCGCAGCTTGCGCACCCTCTCCGTCGACACGCGCGAAGCCGTAAAATTCGCCACGCACCCCGACTCGAACTCCACGCGCACATTGGCGATGTCCACCTTGGGCGAAAGAATCGGCAGCCCCACCGCCCGCACCTCGCGCACCGGCGAGTGCGCAAACGTCAGCACGATATCCAGATCGTGGATCATCAGGTCGAGCACGACATCCACGTCAAGCGAGCGCGGCGTAAACACCGAGAGCCGGTGCGCCTCAAAGAACATCGGCCGCCGCAAACGCGGCTCAATCGCCAGCACCGCGGGGTTGAAGCGCTCCAGATGCCCCGGCTGCAGAACCCGCTTGCCGCGCTCGGCGCGCGCCAACAGGTCGTCGGCTTCCGCCAGCGTGGCGGCCAGCGGCTTTTCGACGAGTAAATCGAGCCCTGCATCCAGAAGCTGGCATGCTACGGCATGATGCTGCACCGTGGGCACGGCCACCGTTGCGGCATGCAGGCCCAGGTCCGCCGCCAGCAGCTCTTCCACCCGAGAGAAGACAGGAATGCGGTACTGCTCTTCGGTCTCCGCGGCGCGGCTCGCATCGGGCTCCAGCGCGGCCGCAAGCTCCACGCCCGCGCCGGCATTCTCCAGCTCGCGATACACGCGGAGATGGTTCCGCCCGAAGGCTCCGGCGCCCGCCACCGCAACGCGCAGCTTGCTCCGCGTATCGATCGCTACGCCCCTTTGCCTTCCACCGCGCGCAGGCAGCGCGTGTAAAGCTCCAGCAGCTCGCCCACATGCTCGTTGGGCTTCGATCCGCTACTTGCGATGAATCCCGCCGACGGTGCCGCAGGCCGGCCGGCATTCGTCACCCCGGCTACAAACTTCATCAAATCCAGTGCGATATCTTCATTGCGCCGCGCGCCCAGCCCGGCGTTATTCAGGGCATCCATATAAGACTCTCCGAAAACCGATGCTACCAGAACCACCGCGCTCCTGTTGCCGTGCGCCTCTCAGCAAGAAGGCAATAGGGAGTTGGGCAAAGGAAGGTTTTGAAGATGAGCGAACGTAATGCGGCTGCGGTCCTGTCGCTTGCGTTCTACGGATGGGTGCGCGGACAAGCACTCGACTCAGGCTAACGAATGAAATGCCAGAGCAGCCAGACGGCTGTAAGCAGAAGCACGCACCCAAACTCGATGCGCAGCGCGATATCGAGTCCGCGCCGCCACGCGCGAACACTGCTCTTCTTCTTTTTCGTTGGGAGGGCTGCAGGAAACTCGAACACCCGGCCGCGAACCTCGGCCTTTCGAGCGCGCACCAACTGCGGTGCCGGATGGCGTTCGAAATCGGAGATGCGAAGAAGCTGGCCGGCCATGGGATTTGATTCCTGAGTCCATCCTCGCTTCGCCCGCATCCGATAGCAGTGATTTGGATCACCTCGCCGGTCGCAAGCCCCCGGGGCCAACCTTCATCGCATCGCCATCTTCAGGAGACGCATCCCATGCAACCCACTGGAAATACCATTCTCATCACCGGCGGCGGCTCCGGCATCGGCCGCGGCCTTGCCGAAGCCCTGCAATCCGCCGGCAATCAAGTCATCATCGCCGGTCGCCGCCAGAAGGCGCTCGATGACACGACCAGCGCCAATCCCGGCATGCAGTCCATCCAGCTCGACATCGAAAATGCACAGTCCATCGAACGCTTTGCCGCCGACGTCCTGCAGCGCTTCCCTAAGCTCAACGTGCTCATCAACAACGCCGGCATCATGCGCGCGGAAAACCTGAAAGCCGAGCCAGTCAACCTGACCGACGCCGAAGCCATCATCACCACCAACCTGCTCGGTCCCATCCGTCTCACCGCCGCGCTCCTTCCCCACCTAAAGAAGCAGCCGCACTCCACCATCATCAACGTGTCTTCCGGCCTGGCCTTCATCCCCCTCGCACTCACGCCCACCTACAACGCCACCAAGGCCGCCATCCACTCCTACACGCAGTCGCTGCGCTATCAACTCCGCAATACGTCCGTTGAAGTTCTCGAGATCATCCCGCCCTACGTGCAAACCGACCTGATGAATGGCGCCGAAGACCCGCGCGCCATGCCGCTGAAGGATTACATTGCGGAGACGATGGCCATCCTGCGCCAGCAGCCCACGCCCGCGGAGATCTGCGTGGAACGCGTGAACTTCCTGCGCAACGCAGACAAGGAAGGCCGCTATGACGCTACCTTCAACGGCCTGAACTCCGCCATGGCCGCAGACCACTGATGGCTTAACTCGGCTTGTCATCCTGAGCGAGTCCGCGCAGCGGAGGAGTCGAAGGATCTGCGGTTCTTCCGCGCGGTCTCGGAAGAGGGCCCTCAGTTCGCCCTCTTCCGAAACACCACCTTCAACTCGCTCCGCCAATGCTCTGAGAGCGCAATCAGCTCCCAGTCAATCTCCGGCGAGAGATGTCGCAGCACCGGCTCGTTCGCAGGATGAATGCGCAGCGCCGGCCCCGCCAGCAGCAGCCGCGGCGGCGCGTCTGAAATCTCCGCGCCGGGAAAGTATCCCGCGCGCTCAAATGCCGATCGCATCCGCCCCGATGCATCCGCCCGCCGATCCGCATTCAGCGCGCGCACGCGAATCCAGTAGTCCAGCGCCTGCAGCGGCAGATGCAGATCTTCATTGGCCTTCAGTTCAATCACCACCAGCCGCCCGTCCCGATCCAGCGCCAGCAGGTCCAGCATGCCGCGCTCGGTGCTCGAAAGCGCCGGCACCTGCGAGTAGATGCAGTCGCCGCGCAGCTTCGGCAGCAGCTCCGCCAGCGCAGCGCGCAACCGCGACTCCAGCCAGCGCTCCGGCTGCAGCCGGAACAGCGGATCGGCGTGCACGCCGTCCGCGTGGCGGCTCGCAAACAAGCGCGCCAGCAGCTCCCGCGCCAGCGATTCGCTTTCGTCGTTCAGCGGCGTCTCGTTCGCTCCCGCACCAAACGTAATCTCATCCTGCTGCGCAAACGACTGCACACCAGCCCCGCGCCGCACCCGCGCGAACTCCAGCCCATGCAGCAGCAGACCCACCTCGTTCGGCGAGCGCGGATACAGCTCCACGCGCTTCGCCTCCGGCGCCAACGCCAGCACGCGATCGATCCCCGCACGGCAGCGCTCGATCGCCGCCTCCGGCCGAAACGCCTGCACAAGCCGCGACTCGACGTTTCCCGTATCGCGAAAATCGACCGCCGCAAGCTCCTCGGTCCGCTCATCCAGCGTGAAAAGCTCGAAGTTCGCTGCCGCATGATTCAGCCACGCCATTCTCTCCGCGGTGGTCCGCTCCATTCCGGCAGGCACAATCACCTTCAACCCGCCGAAATGCCGCCGCCCATCGGCGTGCTTGCGGCAGTAGTCCAGCCACAGCAGCCCCAGCGTGAGCACCCCATCCACCGCCGCCGTCGGCTCCGAAGCCCCAATGCCAATCACCGCGTCGGCAGCAGTTCCCCTCAGCAGCCGTCCCCGCGCGTACGCCGGCCCAAAGCTGTGCTCCAGGTCCATCGCCGAACGCATGCCGTCCACCTTCGCACCGGCAAACCGCTGCGCAAGCGCGCGCTCCAGCAGGCGCAAATACCGCCGCCGCGCCGTATCCCGCGCCGTCGGCGTGCGCCGGTCCGGTGTCGGCACCAGCTCCAGGGACTCCGGCTTCGCCGCGCCCATGCGCCGTGTCGTCAGCCGCAGGCACCCGGCACGCACCTGCATTCCCAGCACCGTGCGCACCACGTTGCGCTCTTCGCTCCACAGTTGCAGCAGGCATCGCCCATGCGACTCCGCCACGGAGAATCGCGCCGAACGCATGTCGAAGATTGCGCGTCCATCCTCCAGCACAGCGGCGCTGGGATGTTCGGCAAGATAGCCTTCGATTCCAGCCACAAGCTCCGCCGGCGTCACCTGCTCGTCCGGCGAGGCCGTCGCGCCACGCCCCCCAGCAGTGCGCCCGCCGGCCGGCATCGCCTACCAGCCCATCCGCTCGCGCAGCCGCGTGATGTGCGCCAGGTGGTGCCGCGAGTGCCACGCATACAGCGCCAGATTATTCGCCAGCGTCACCTGCCCGCGCTCGGGATGGCGAAAGGTCTTCTGTAACTCGGCCTCGCTCAATGGCTCATACAACGCTAGCAGCCGCTGGTGCACGGCGTCCGTCATGGCCAGCGAAGACTCGACAGGCAACCGACTGTCCGGCAGCTTGGCCCACGCGCCTTCGTCATACGCCTTGATGGTGGGATCGTCCTCGGTGAGCGCGAGCTTCACGCGAATGTAGGAGTTAGCGTGGCTGTCGGCAATGTGATGCACCACCTGCCGCACCGTCCATCCGCCCTCGCGATAGGGCGTGTCGAGCTGCGCCTCGCTCAGCCCGGCCACGGCCTCCCGCAGCTTGCCGGGGAGCTCGCGCAAAGTCGCAAGTTGTTCGGCGCGCGACCCGGCGCTCGCAGCGTCAAAGCGCCCGACGGGATAACGAAGTTCGTCCAAAGCTGTCATGGCACGAACAATATCACGCGCGGTGGGGCCCGTTCCGTGACCGGCTCCGCTCGGCTGGCCAAATCACAGGAGAACAGGGCAATCCCGGTTCACGTCATTCAGACCATTGCCGGCCATCCACTCGCGATGCGGCATACTGCAGCGCAAACGGCCCCGTAGGGGCCACCGATGTTAGCCCAGGACAAGTTCGCGCAAGCGAACGCAGTCCTGGGTTAGCTGCAAATTGGGCCCGCAGCCCCGTAGGGGCGGCGCAACGCAGCAGACTCTCACTTCCCCATTGCCGACCAACCGCCCGGAACTTCAGGGTGCAGAGCCAGCTTATAGAATCGAATCGCGATGACAGCATTCAATGAGGAAGCGTCCAATGAGCAGGCTCTCGACTGGACTATCCTTCGCGACGGCGGAATCGTTCTTTATTGGCGATCCAAGTTCCTCGCCGATGATCTGAGTTGGTTGGAACAGAACGGTTATCAGATCGTCTCATTTGACGCTGCTGGGTGGGGTTCTGAAGAAGCGATGCACCAGTCTTTGCAGGATGCGCTGTCCTTCCCGGATTACTACGGCCGAAACTTGGACGCGCTCGACGAGTGCATCTGTGACAATCTGGTAGTGCCGGATGCGGGTGGCCTCGTTCTCGTCCTGCGCGGCTATGATCATTTTGCGAAAGCCGTCCAAAAAAGCGCCTCCGGCCAGACGCGCATAGCCGAAGTCCTGCTCGACATCTTTGCCAGAGCGGTTCGATACCACATGCTGCATGGTAAACGACTGCTGATTCTGATCCAGTCAGATGACCCGAAAATAGAGTTTGGCCGGGTCGGTGGGCAGGCACCGACATGGAACCATCGAGAGTGGTTCAACAAGGATCGAGGTTTATAGCTCGGTTAGCTCCCGAGTGACCGCCAATGCTTATCTAAGGAATTCCAGACCACCCTGCTCGGAACCGGACCGGACCGCACGTCTTAATCGCGATCCCGATCCAGCGTCCAATCTCAACCCGGCGTAATCTAATAACTGACATGACCACACCCGCCCCTTCCCCGGCCCCCGACCACAAGCGCTACTTCTTCGATAAGTTCGGCATCACCGACCGCCTTCTCGAACGCTGCCTCGGCGAGGCGCTCTCCGCCGGCGGCGACTACGCCGACCTCTACTTTGAGTCGGTCACGTCCACCGCGCTCGGCGTCGACGAGCAGATCGTGAAGTCGGCGAGCCAGGGTGTGAGCTCCGGCTGCGGCATCCGCGTCCTCTCCGGCGAGCGCACCGGCTACGCCTACACGGACAACCTCAATCCCGACCGCCTGCTGCACGCCGCCAAGACCGCCGCGCTCATCGCCTCCGGCCCGGCCAAGCAGCCCATTCAGGGATTCACCGAGACACCCGTCGCCGATCTCTATCCCGTCCCCCTCGGCGGATTCGACATCGACCTCGCCGCGCGCCTTGAGCTCATTCTGCGCGTCGATCGCGCCGCCCGCGCCTACGATCCGCGCGTGGTGCAGGTGCGCGCCAGCTACTCGGAAGAACTGCGCCGCATCCTCGTCGTCGGCTCCGACGGCTCCTACGCCAGCGACACCCAGCCGCTCTGCCGCCTCAACGCGTTCGTCATCGCCAAGGACGAAAAGAACACCACGCGCGGCTCCGCGGGCGCAGGGGGCCGCGCCGGCATCGCCCAGTTCACCGCCTCCAAGAGTCCGGAACATCTCGCCCAGGAAGCCGCCCGCGGCGCCATCCTGCAGCTCGGCGCCGTTCCCGCACCGGCCGGCGAAATGGAAGTCGTGCTCGGACCCGGCTGGCCCGGCATCCTGCTGCATGAGGCCGTAGGCCATGGCCTCGAAGCCGACTTCAACCGCAAAGGCACCTCGGCGTTCTCAGGCCTCATCGGCCGCCCCGTCGCCAGCCCCAAGGTCACCGTGGTCGACAACGGCACTATCGCCGGCCGCCGCGGCTCGCTCAACGTCGACGACGAAGGCTCGCCCACGCAGGAGACCGTCCTCATCGAGAACGGCGTACTCAAGGGCTACCTGACCGACAAGCTCTCGTCGCGCCTCATGGGCATGGCCAACACCGGCTCCGGCCGCCGCGAGAGCTACCACTGCATCCCCATGCCACGCATGACCAACACCTACATGCTCGCCGGCGAAGACGATCCCACGGACATCATCCGCTCCGTCAAAAGGGGCCTCTACGCGCCCAACTTCGGCGGCGGCCAGGTCGACATCACCAACGGCAAGTTCGTCTTCTCCGCGAGCGAGGCTTATCTGATTGAAGACGGCAAGATCACCGCGCCCGTCCGCGACGCAACGCTGATCGGCAACGGCCCCGAAGCGCTGAAGTACGTCTCCATGGTCGGCAACGACCTCAAGCTCGACGAAGGCATAGGCACCTGCGGCAAAGACGGCCAGAGCGTCCCCGTAGGCGTAGGCATGCCCACCATCAAACTCGACAAGATGACGGTCGGCGGCACCGGAAGATAACTTCGAAGCTTCGCCCTATCTCAAAAACGAGATATACTCGTCTGTGCAATGGTCCGTTGAAATCTTGAACGAAACGGTAGCCGGCGAGATCGAAACCTTGCCTGCGGATATGTACGCACGCTTTCTTCGCCTCGCCGATCGCATTGAGGATGCCGGTTTTGGAGTCTCTGCGAGAGCCCCACATCAAGCACCTTGAAGGCAAGCTCTGGGAGATGAGACTCACGGGCCGGGCTGGAATTGCACGTGCGCTCTATGTGACCAACATCGGGAGGCGGGTCGTCGTGGTTCCCGCGTTCATCAAGAAAACGCAAGCCACGCCTCGTTCGGAAATCGAACTTGCATTGAAGCGCGCAAAGGAGGTCCAATGACGATTCCCTTTCAAAAGTTCAAGGCGCAAGCCCTGCGAAATCCTGCGGTCAAAGCCGCTTACGATGCCCTCGCGCCTGAGTTTGAGATTTCCGCAGAGCTGATCCGCGCCCGCCGGCGTGCCGGTCTCTCCCAGGCCGAACTCGCCGAGCGCATGGGCACCAGCCAGTCCACCATCGCGCGGCTGGAGAGTGGCCAAACGCTGCCCAGCACCAAAACCCTGCTGCGCTATGCGCAGGCCACAGGCTCCAAGGTCAAGGTCCGTCTTTCCGCTGCATAGCTTGCGTGGCGGACGAGCCCCCCGCATCTTTGATAGCTTCGAATCATGCCTGACGTAGCCACGCCCCCGGAATCCGCGCTCGACCTTGAATCTCTCGCCGCCGACGTAGTCGCCCAGGCCATCAAGGCCGGCGCCAGCGATGCCGAGGCGGTGGTGCGGGAAGGCGATGAGTTCACCGTCACCGTTCGCATGGGCCAGGTCGAGACGCTCAAGGAGTCCGGCTCGCGCGGCCTTGGCCTGCGCGTCTTTCTCGGCAAGCGCTCCGCATCGACTTCGACGAGCGACTTCACCGCCGACGGCATCCGCCAGCTCATCGACGGCGCACTCGCCCTCGCGCGTCTCACCGAAGAAGATCCCTTCACGGGCCTGCCCGAAACCGTCGAGTTCGGCTCCGCCCCCGGCGACTTCCACCTCTACTATCCCGACGTCTACTCGCTGCCCGGCCCCCAGCGCATCGAGTGGGCCCAGCGCGCCGAGTCCGCCGCGCTCTCCTACGATCCCCGCATCACCAACTCGCACGGCTCCACGTTTGAAGCCGCCAGCGGCCGTCGCGTCCTTGCCAACTCCCGCGGCTTCTCCGGCGGCTATCGCACCAGCTATGCCGCCGTAGCCGTGGCGCCCCTCGCCAAAGATGAGAACGGCCAGATGCAGCGCGATGCGTGGTGGTCCGGCGCGCGCCGCATCGGCGACGTCGAATCGCCCGAATCCGTCGGCCACGAAGCCGCCCGCCGCGCCCTGCGCCGCCTCGGCGCCCGCCGCATGCCCACCCAGCGCGTCCCCATCGTCTTTGCGCCGGAAGTCGCCCGCTCCCTCATCGGCTCCGTCTTTGAAGCCGCATCCGGCGACGCCATCTGGCGCAGCGCATCCTTCCTCGCCGGCAAGCTCGGCGAAACCATCGCCGCACCTGCCGTCACCATCGTCGACGACAACCTCATGCTCCTGCCCACCGGCGTCGGCGCGTACGGCACCTCGCCCTTCGACGGCGAAGGCCTGCCCTCGCTGCGCACCCCCGTCGTCGAGAACGGCGTCCTGCGCAACTACATGCTCAACACCTACAGCGCGCGCAAGCTGGGCATGCAGTCCACCCACAACGCCTCGCGCGGCCTCGCCGGAACCCCCGGAATCGGCAGCGGCAACCTGTATCTGCAGCCCGGCACGCAAACGCCCGAAGAGATCATCGCCGCCATTCCCGTGGGCTTCTACGTCACCAGCCTCATGGGCTTCGGCACCAACCTCGTCACCGGAGACTACTCCCGCGGCGCATCGGGCCTGTGGATCGAAAACGGCGAGCTCACGCACGCGGTCGAAGAGGTCACCGTCGCCGGCAATCTCCGCGACATGCTCCAGAACATCACCGCCATCGGCAGCGACCTCGTCTTCCGCACCTCCGTCGCCTGCCCCACCCTGCGCATCGACGGCATGACCGTGGCCGGAGCGTAAAGGAGGCAGCGCGTGCCGGCGGAATTCCAATCCATCCCCTTCGATCCCGCCGACCCTCGCGCGGCGCTCCACCAGCTTCCGCGCGAGTGCGCCGTCTTCGCCCTCTACGGTGAAGCAGCCAACGCCGAGCCCTACATCGGCCGCACCCCCAACCTCCGCGGCCGCCTCGAACGTCTGCTTATCCCCTCGCCCAAACACCCGCGCCGCCTGCAGCTCGCCGGCCGCGTGCGCCGCATCGAGTGGCGTGTCACCGGCTCCGACTTCGAATCGCTCTTACTCCAGTTCGATCTGCTCCAAAAGGTTTACGGGCCGAAGGCCCTGGAGCGAATGCACCTCGGCGCGCCCTCCTTCGTTCGCTTCCTCGGCTCCAATCCCTATCCGCGCGTCACCGTCACCAACCGCCCCAGCCTGAAGGAAGCCGATTGGGCATACGGGCCCTTTGCCTCGCGCGCCGCCGCCGAGCGCTTCTGCGACGAGATGCTCAAGCTCTTCCTGCTGCGCCGCTGCACCGACGATCTCTCCCCCGATCCCAGCCACCCCGGCTGCGTCTACTCCGAGATGAAGATGTGCCTCGCGCCCTGCTACAAGGGCTGCACCGACGAGCGCTACGCCGAGGAGTCCGCAGCCGTGCAGCAGTTCCTCTCGACGCGCGGCGACAGCCGTCTCGTCCAGCTCCGCACCCGGCGCGACGAAGCGTCAAGCAATCTCGAATTCGAAAACGCCGCCGCCCTCCACGCACTCGTGCAGAAGGTCGAAGGCGTCCGAACCCTCGCTCCGGAGATCGTCCGCCCCCTCAGCCAGCTCCGCGCCGTCATCCTCCAGGCCGCTGCACCACCTGCGGTGGGGCCAACTGCGCCTTCGGCGCCTTCGCTCGAAGCCTTAGCGATTGCGGACGCAGCCTCGCACCCAACCGCGCCGGGGACGTCCGCCGAGGCGAATTCGTCAGCCCCGCCCCGTGACCTGTTCGAGAATCAAGATCCCTCCGCTGCACACCCAACCGCGCCGGAGGCGCAGCGTTCGTTAGCCCCGCGCTTCAGCGTGGGGAATGGAGCCTTCCAAGACTCGCCGGAGTCCCGTAGGGACGGCGCCGCCACACCTCCCCCACGCGAACCCTCCGCCCCCGAAATCGCCATCTTCCTCTACCAAAACGGCAAACTCTGCGGCCCGGCCACCTTCTCCACCCTCGGCATGCGCATCCAGAACGAGCAATCCGGTTCCAGCTCCCTCTTCGCCCAGCCCATGGCCCTCGAAGCAATCCCGGAAAGCAGGGAACAACGGAACGAGGGAACAAGGGAACAAGAGGGGAGCAACGAGCGAAGCGCCTCTGCTATCGCCGCGCAACGCAAATCCGCCCGCAACCTCCTCGAAACCCGCCTCGAATCCGTCCTCGCCGAGCTCTCCACCGACGACACCCCGCCCGACGCCGCCCAGCGCCAGGGCCATCTCGCCCTGCTCAAGCGCTGGTACTACCGCCCTGAGGTCAAGCGCCCCGGCGAAATCTTCTTCCCCGACGCCGACGGCCAGTGGCCCATCCGCGCCATCCTCCGCGGCGCCGGCCGCATCGCCGCCAAATCACTGACGTCCACAACGGCTTCGTAACACAATGTCCGCGGAGCCCTCCATGCCGCTCAGACTCGATCTCCGCGCCGAGCTTGCCATCGGCCGTCACGCGCTCCATCCCGGCCGCGCCTGCGAGGTGGCCGAGTGGATCGCCGACCGCCCCCGCCGCATTCCCGCGCTCATCGAGCTGCTGTGGGACGACGACCCCGGCGTCGCCAGCCGTGCCGCCGACGTCCTCGAGCGCATCACCCACCAGCCCACCCCCGCGCTCCTCCGCGCCGTCACCGAATACAAGGAGGCCCTCCTCGGCCTCCTCGCCGACTCCACCTTCGCCAAGGTCCGCTGGAATCTCGCCCTCACGCTTCCCCGCCTAAGGCTCACCGTCCCCGACTGCCGCCGCATGGCCGCCGTGCTTGCCACCTGGCTCGACGACCGCTCCTCCATCGTGAAAACCGCCGCGCTCCACGCCACCGCCATGCTCACCCGCCAGGACCCTTCCCTCCTGCCCGATGCCCTCGACCTCCTCCGCATCGCCGGTCGCTCCGGTACCCCCGCCATGCGCGCCCGCAGCCGCATCCTGCTCCAGCAACTGGAGAATCCTCGCCTGCGTCGCGATGGGGCGCCGTCCGCCAGCATCTTCGCTTGATGCCCGCTGCGTGACCTGAATCACACCGCACACCGAATATGCGAACTTCCGCCTCAGGTCCGCGTCAAAATAAGAGCGGAGGGTCTAGCCATGGAACGCTTCATTCAACTCCATCTGCATCCTGACGGCGAGAAGACCCAACAGCCCAATCCTCCCAGTCCCGAGCGCAAAGAGCCTGAGTCTCCCGCCACCACCAAGAGGCTGCATCGCATCCTGAACAAGGCTGCTCGCAAGGCAGCAGCAGACGTTAGCCGCAGCCGGTTCGGCATCTTTTCCAAATAGCCGGGGCGGCCCTGCTGCCTGAATTACCTGCATGCTCAGCGGTGGGTGACGAGCGGGTCCCGATCGCAAGTCATGCCCCCACCAGCTGATCCTGCGGTCACTCACCGTGAGCCCTTCCGATGTCGCATTGACGCGGGGGCCGGGTTTCGTTTCTAATACATATAAGCAAATTCGAATATTCCAAACATGCCAGATATGCCAGAATCTTTGCGCCGCTTTAAAGCCGATATTTTTCAGGCACTTGCGCACCCAACGCGCATCGCCATCATCGAGCTGCTTGGGCAGGGCGAGCTGTCTGCCGGTGAGCTCATTGACCGGCTCGGCATGGATCAGGCGAATGTCTCGCAGCACCTCGCCGTGCTCCGCTCCCGGCAACTCGTGGTCAACCGCAAGGCGGGCAATCAGGTCTTTTACACGGTGCGCGACCCGCTCCTGCTTGAGGTGCTGGCCCTGATGCGGAAGTATTTTCAAAAGCACCTTGCCGAAGCCATGGCCATGCTGGAGGAGATCAATACGCCGGAGGCCAAAGGCTAGGCGCGTGAGCGTACTGCGCATGATCAACGCACTCAAACCCGCATCGCCGGTCTTCGGCGATCCGCTGCCCGCGTCCCTGCAGAGTCAACAGGAGGAGGTCCTTTGAGCTCCTCCTGGATCAGTTCAGCGATCGGCTCAATTGCGACTCACGGGCTCTCTTCCGTGTTGATCGTCGTCGCCTGCTGGTCGGTTACAGGCCTGGCATGTATGCTGCGCCGCCGCAGCATCCGGTATGTCGCACGGTTTCTATTTCCCGTTGGCGCCCTGCTGTCCGTCGCCGTCTTCGGCATCGCCGTCGCATTTCTCATCTCCGGGCGCGGGCCTGAAGTTACTACGCTTCCGCTGGGCCTGCCGGACCTTCCCTTTCATCTGCGTTTGGACGCCCTATCCGGCTTCTTCCTCATGATCCTCGGCCTGGCCGGAACCGGAATCTCCGTCTTCGCCGCCGGCTATTTTCGCAGCGGTGAAGGCACCGCCCCCGGATTGCTGGGACTGCACTATCACGTCTTTCTCGCCAGCATGGCACTGGTCATGCTCGCCGATGACGCCTACCTGTTCATGGTGGCGTGGGAGACCATGGCGCTCTCGTCCTACTTTCTCGTCACCTCGCAGCACCGCATTCCGGAGATTCGCAAAGCTGGATTTCTCTACCTGCTCATGGCGCACGTCGGAGCCGTATGCATCCTCCTCAGCTTTGGCGTGATGCAGGGCGGAAGCTGGCAATTCACCTTCGACGCCATGCGCAGCGCGTCCTTGACTCCATTCTGGGCGACCGTTGGATTCACCCTCGCCTTGATCGGCTTCGGCGCCAAGGCGGGACTCGTTCCCATGCATGTCTGGCTGCCGGAAGCCCATCCCGCCGCTCCTTCGCCCGTCTCCGCCATGATGAGCGGACTCATGCTGAAGACCGCCATCTACGGCATGCTCCGCATCACCTTCGATCTGCTCCACGGCCAGTTCTGGCAATGGGGCCTTGCGGTGCTCGTCCTCGGCCTCTTCTCAAGCCTGTTTGGAGCCATCTTCGCGGCCGTTCAAACGGACATGAAGCGCCTGCTGGCGTATTCGTCCATTGAGAATGTCGGCTTGATCTTCACCGCCATTGGACTTTCCATCCTCTTCTTCGCCAGCCACATGCCCCTCTTCGCGGCCCTGGCGCTCGCTGCGGCACTGATTCACTCGCTCAATCACTCCCTCTTCAAGAGCCTCCTGTTTCTCGCCACTGGATCCGTGTTGCACTCCACACGGCAACGCAGCTTGGGAAAATTGGGCGGACTCATTCGTTTCATGCCGTGGGTGGCCACCCTGGCTCTTATCGGCACGCTCGCCATCGCCGGCCTGCCTCCGCTCAACGGCTTCGTCTCGGAGTGGCTGCTTTTGCAGTCGTTCCTGTTCACTCCGCAACTGCCGCATGCTTTCGTCAACATGCTCGTTCCTCTGGGAGCAGCTGCCCTCGCATTGACCGTCGCGCTCGCTGCCTATGTGATGGTCAAGTTTTACGGCATCATCTTTCTTGGAAAGCCGCGCGAAGCCTCGCTCGAACAGGCCCATGACGCCAACTGGCTCGAACGCATCGGCCTCGTCTGGCTCGCCGCCGGATGCGTCGTCATCGGCGTGCAACCGCAGTTCGCGCTGCACATGGCGGGCAAAGCCACCGGCATGCTCCTCGGCCAGGCGGTCGCTCCCGATCCTTCCATCTGGCGGATCGCTCCCATCTCGCCGCAACAAGCCTCTTACAGCGGCTGGATCTTTCTGGCTGTGATCCTGTGCGTCGTCGCCATCACGTTCCTCGCCGTGCGGCTCCTGGCCCATGGCCGCATACGGAGAACCGCCCCGTGGGACTGCGGCTATCCATGGCAGGACGCGCGCATGCAGGACACAGCCGAGGGCTTCGGCCAGCCCATCCGCCACATGTTCGGGGCGTTCTTCCGCATGGAGCGCGACGTCCCCTCGCCAAGCGACCTGGCGCCCCGCTATCGGATTCACATTGAGGACCGATTCTGGCGTGGCCTGTATCAGCCCATCGCCTCCGGAGTCCAGGCTCTCGCCGATGCCGCCAGCTCTCTGCAGGGCGGCCGGCTCGCCTTCTACCTGCTGTACAGCTTCCTCACCTTGCTCGGTTTGCTGGTGTTTGTCCTATGAGAGGAATCGCGTTTGTCTGGCAGTTCGGAGAGGTGATCCTTGCCATCGCCCTGGCCCCCCTGTTTACCGGGTGGATCGCGCAATGCCGGGCATGGATGCAAAGTCGCTCTGCCCCGCCGCTCACCCAGCAATATCGCATGCTGCGCAAGCTCTTCAACAAGGATGCCGCGCTAGCCGAAGATGCATCCCGGCTCTTCCGCACCGCACCCTACGTTCTCTTTGCCACCATGGTGCTGGCCGCGGCCATCATCCCCTCGGTCGTCACCGACCTTCCCTTTGCGCGGGCCGCCGATGCCATCGCCCTCATCGGCCTGTTTGCCACCGCAAGAGTCTTTCAGGCCCTCGCCGCCATGGATATTGGCACGTCCTTCGGAACCATGGGAGCCCGCCGCGAAATGATGGTCGGCTTTCTCGCCGAACCGGCCATTCTCATGGTCTTCTTCAACGCCTTTCTCCTCTTCGGCTCCACGGCGCTCACCAGCCTGGTCAACAACTACTCCAGCCATCCCTCGGTGATTGACCCCAGCGTCATCTTTGCCGCCGTCGCCTTCGTCATGGTCATGCTCGCGGAAAACGCCCGCATCCCCATCGACAATCCCGCCACCCATCTCGAGCTCACCATGATTCACGAAGCGATGGTTCTCGAGTACTCCGCCAGGCACTTGGCCCTGGTCGAGTGGGCATCGAGCCTCAAGCTCTTGAACTACGCATGCATCGGCATCGCGCTCTTTCTGCCATGGGGCATCGCCATTCACGGAGCGAGCGTCGGTGCCGTTCTCATCGGAACCGCGGCCCTCATCGTCAAGCTTGCATGCTGTGGCGCGGGACTTGCCCTCATTGAATCGCTCTCGGCCAAGCTCCGCATCTTTCGCGCGCCGGAGTTCCTCGCCATGGCCTTCTTGATCGCCGTCCTGGGCCTGCTGGTTCATCTGCTTCTGGGAGCCAACACAAGTGCTTAGATCGCATTTGAGCCTCGAACTGCTCAAGCTGCTCGCAGCGGCCATGCTGCTGCTCTCGTTTGCCATGCTGGCAACGCGCCGCACCCAGCGCCTCATCACCCTGTTCGCGTGCCAGGGGGCCATCCTCTTTCTGTCCACCATTCTGGTCGCGCATGATGCCGGAGTGACCGAGCTCTACTTTTCCGCGGCGCTCACCCTCATCCTCAAGGTCTTCACCCTGCCCCTGGTGCTCCATTTCCTCATTCGCCGCCTCGGAGCCCAATGGGACACCGAACGCCTCGTCAACATTCCGGTCACCATGCTCGTCGGACTGGTCCTGGTCATCTTTGCGTTCGGCCTCGCGCAACCCATCAGCATGCTGGCCACCACCATCATGCGTCACACCATCGGCATCGCGCTGGCCGTCATCCTGCTTTCGTTCCTCATGATGATCACGCGGCGCAAGGCGGTCACCCAGGTCATCGGATTCCTCGCCATGGAAAACGGCCTCTTCTTTGCCGCTACCAGCGCCACCGACGGCATGCCCATGGTGATCGAGTTGGGCATCGCGCTCGATCTCCTCGTCGCCGTCTTCATCCTGGGAATCTTTTTCTTCCAGATTCGCGAGCAGTTCGACAGCCTCGACCTGCACCACCTTGAATCCTTGAAGGAGGAGTAAGTTGGAACTTCTGCTGGTCCTCGGGCTGCCGCTGGCCGGAACCTTCGCGCTCGCAATCCTCGGTTCGCGCCGTTATGCCGCCGAGTTGAACGCGGCTCTCAGCCTTGCCACGCTCGCTGCCGCAGCGCTTCTGGTCGTGCGCGTCATCCGCAACGGGCCGCTGCTGGTCCTGGGAGAACAATTCTTCGTCGATTCCTTCAACGTGTTCCTGGTAGCCCTCACAGCCTTCGTGGGCTTTACCACCGCCATCTTCTCCCGGCCCTACATGCGCATTGAGGAGCACCACGGCCGCCTCAATCAGCGCCGCCTCCGCCTCTATCACAGCATGTACCAGCTCTTCATGTTCGCCATGCTGCTGGCGCTGCTGACCAACAACATGGGCGTCCTGTGGGTGGCCATGGAAGCCGCCACCCTCTCCACCGTGCTGCTCGTCTCCCTCTACAGGACGAAGGCCAGCCTTGAAGCTGCATGGAAGTACTTCATCCTTTGCGGAGTGGGAATCGCGCAGGCGCTCTTCGGCACCATCCTTCTCTACTTTGCCGCCGAGCGCACCCTCGGCAAGCAGGGCATGACCGCCCTCCTGTGGACTCACCTCAACAGCGTGAAAGCCGAACTCGAGCCAAGGGTGCTCGGCCTGGCCTTTGTCTTCCTGCTCGTGGGCTACGGAACAAAGGTCGGGCTCGCTCCCTTGCACAACTGGCTTCCGGACGCGCACGCCGAAGGCCCCACTCCCGTCTCCGCCGTGCTTTCGGGACTCTTGCTCAATGTCGCTCTGTATGCGGTCGTTCGCTGCAAAGCCCTCGCCGTGGGCTCCATCGGCGCCATCATGCCCGGACGCATGCTCATGGCCTTCGGTTTACTCTCCGCAGTCCTGGGCGCTTTCTTCCTCTGGCGGCAGCGCGACATCAAGCGGCTCTTCGGCTACTCCTCCATCGAGCACATGGGCATCATCACCTTCGCCTTCGGCCTCGGGGGTCCCGTCGCCAACTTCGCCGCGCTCTTGCACATGACGGTGCACTCCCTCACCAAGTCCTCCATCTTCTTCACCGCGGGACACGCCTCGCAAGCAGCGGGCACGCAACAGATCGATGGCATTCGCGGTCTCGTCGGCATCAGTCCCACCATCGGATGGGGGCTCATGCTCGGCTCTCTCGCCATCCTCGGAATGCCGCCCTTCGGAGTCTTTGCCAGTGAGTTTCTCATTCTCACGACGGCCATGCGCGAACATCCCTGGGCCACCCCTCTTCTGCTCCTTGCGCTGGGCGTCGCCTTCGCTGGCATCTTCATGAAGGTTCAGCCCATGGTATTTGGCGAAAGCAAGGCGCCCCGGCTGCCGCACTCGCCCGCCCTCGTTCCCGTCTTCGTTCATCTGGCCATCGTCCTCATGCTGGGCCTCTATATTCCTCCCGCGCTCGCCGAGTGGTATCGCACCGCCGCGCGCCTCATCGGGTGATCGCATGACTCCGGAATCCATCCAACAAGCCGCTGACACATTGCCCTCCAACGTCCCGTGCCGCCACTACAAAGCTGGCGCAGTAGCTTGGCGGAAATTTGCGGAAGCGGTGCGATCCCACGGCGGCAACCTCCTGACCGTTTGGGGAGCCGACGATCGCGACCGGGATGCGCGCTATCGGGTCTATGCCGCTTATCTTGAGGCCAATTCGATCGCCGTCGTTGAGCACGAAATGGACGCTCACCCCAATCCCACCTACCCCACTCTCTCCGAGATCTTCCCCAGCGCGCTGCGCATGGAGCGAGCCGTCTTCGATCTTCTGGGAATCAGAAGCATGGCAGCCGACCACCGCGGATGGCTGCGCCACGCGGGATGGCCGAAAGAGGAATTCCCTCTCCGCCGCGACTTCGACCCAAAAACGCAATACAGCGTAACCTCGGAACCCTATTCGTTCGTCCAGGTCGAGGGCGACGGTGTCCACGAAATTCCCGTGGGGCCGGTCCACGCGGGAACCATCGAACCAGGCCACTTCCGGTTTTCCGTCGTCGGCGAAAAAGTGCTCCGCCTTGAACAACGCCTCGGCTATAAGCACAAGGGCATCGCCAAACGCTTCGAGCAGTTGCCGCAGCAGCAGGGCCACGCGCTCGCTGCACGCATCTCCGGCGATTCCGCCGTAGCCTATTCATGGGCATACTGTGCGGCCCTTGAAGCGATCACCCAGACATCCTGCCCGCCCCGCGCCGCTCAGTTGCGCGCTCTGGCCCTTGAACAGGAACGCATCGCCAATCACCTCGGCGATCTCGGCGCGCTTGGCAACGATGCCGGCTTCGCCTTCGGCCTCACGCACTTCTCCCGCCTCAAAGAGGACCTGCAGCGCACCAGCCAGGCGCTCTTCGGCGCGCGCTATCTCATGGACTTCATCGTCCCCGGCGGCGTCGCCCTTGACCTGCCCCAGGACGCTCACAAGATCCTCTTGGACACCTACGCCGCACTCGAACAGGGAGTGCTCTCCCTCCGCGAGATCTACGACAACCACGCCGGCGTGCAGGATCGCTTCCGCGACGCCGGCGTGCTTTCCAACGAGCTTGCCCTCCGCCTCGATGCCATCGGACTCGCCGCGCGCGCCTCAGGCATCGCGCGCGATCTGCGCGTCAATCTGCCATGGCCGCCTTATGGCAACCTGGAGCTGAACGTAGCCACTCACACCACCGGCGATGTCGCCGCACGCGTCGCGGTTCGTTTCGACGAGATCGCTTCATCCATCGAGATCTGCCGTGCGTTGCTGGAGCACATGCCCCAGGGCGCCGTCCGCACTTCCGTTCCCGAGGCAGATCCCGATCGAATGGGCCTGGGCGTCGTCGAAGCCTGGCGCGGCCCGGTCCTCATCGCGCTCGAGACGGGTCCCGCCGGCACCTTGCGCCGGTGTCACGCGCACGATCCTTCCACGCAAAACTGGCCGCTGCTCGAATACGCCATCCTGGGAAACATCGTCCCCGACTTCCCTCTCATCAATAAATCCTTCAACCTGTCCTACAGCGGACAAGACGGCTGAGGCCCGGATGCTCAAGACCATTTCCCAGATGATCCGCTCGGGAATCCTCACCGAACCGATTCCATCCCAACCAAATCCCGCCGCGGATTCCAACCGCCTTCAGCAGAAAATCTGGAAGACGCTGGGCCGCGCTCTCTGCATCCGCCACGTGGATGCCGGCTCCTGCAACGGCTGCGAGCTTGAGATCCAGGCGCTCAACAATCCCTACTACAACCTGGAGGGCGTCGGCATTAAATTCGTGGCCAGTCCACGCCACGCCGACATGCTGCTCGTTACCGGCCCCGTCTCCGTCAACATGGAAGAAGCCCTCCGGCGCACCTTCGATGCCGTGCCCGATCCCAAGCTGGTTGTCGCCGTGGGCGACTGTGGCGCATGCGGCGGAATCTTCGCAAAAAGTTACGCCAGCCGCGGCGCGGTCAGCCAGGTCATTCCCGTCGATGGCACCGTCGTGGGGTGCCCGCCATCCCCCATGGCAATTCTTCAAACCATCCTCGAAACCATCAGCGCCGCCCAGTTCCCGCTGCACCCCGCGGGTGAGAAATGACACCCGCACAGCCTCACCCCGTTCCCGCTTTCTTCGCCATCCGGGGCACTCGATCCCGCTGATAAACTGACCCTGCAAGGGAGACGGCATCCAAACGCCAATGGTCGAGCTGGTTCCATCCATCCTTTCCGCTGATTTTTCCCGCCTCGCCGACGAGATCGCCGCAGCCGAGCGCGGCGGCGGCACCGTCATCCATTGCGATGTGATGGACGGCCACTTCGTCCCCAACATCACCATCGGGCCGCCCGTCGTCGCCAGCCTCCGCAAAGCCACCAAACTCCCGCTCGACTGCCACCTCATGATCGAGCACCCCGACGACTTCATCCCCGCCTTCGCCGACGCCGGCGCCAACTGGATCAGCGTCCACTACGAAGCCTGCCGCCACCTGCACCGCTCGCTCGAGCTCATCGCCAGCCACGGCATGCAGCCCGCCGTCGTCCTCAACCCGGCCACGCGCGTCGATCTCATCGAGGACATTCTGCCCATGGTGCACCACGTCCTCATCATGAGCGTCAACCCCGGCTTCGGCGGCCAAAAGTTCATCGAGTTCTCCCTCGACAAGATCCGCCGCCTCGCCGAACTGCGCCGCGAAAAAGGCCTGGCATTTAGAATCGAGGTGGACGGCGGAGTGGCTCACGATACCGTCGCCCGGGTCGTCCAAGCAGGAGCAGACCTTTTGGTTGCCGGGAACGCCGTCTTCGGCTCGGGCAACGCCGAGCAGAACGCCCGCGACCTGCTTCAGGCCGCCCGCGAAGCCGCGAATCCTGTCCGCCGCGTCTAGTTGCCACTGGCATCGCCGCCACCCGGAGACTACCGCGGGAACGGGCACGATGAGCGCGAAGGGTACGGCAAGTGCGAAAGGGCACGACTTCAGTCGTGCCGAAATGAGGCTTGAATTCGGCGGGCTTTAGCCCCTGAGGAATGCCAGCCCGGTTCGGATGCGACCGGGTAAAATCGGGAAAGAACTCCCGTACGTCATCGCGATCGGGGCCGGGGCTACGGCTCGGGCACGCAACATAGAGGTGGTATGAACCGTTTTTCCAAAATCGTCGCCGCAGCCGCGCTCGCGGCCCTTGTCACGGCCGTTGCAACTCCCGCCAGGGCCCAGCGGCACAAGAAAAAGAAGATCGACCTCAGCGCCAATCCCCTGGCCAACCTCAAGTCCCAGCAGCCGGACAAGGTGCTCTTCGACAAGGCCATGTACGCGCTCAAGAAGAACCGCTTCGACGTGGCCCGCCTCGACCTGCAGACCCTGCTCAACACCTATCCCGACTCCGAGTACCGCATGCGCGCCAAGCTGGCCGTCGGCGACACCTGGTTCAAGGAAGGCGGCACCGCGGCTCTCACTCAGGCCGAGGCCGAGTACAAGGACTTCATCACCTTCTTCCCCAACGCCCCTGAGGCCGCCGAGGCGCAGATGAAGGTGGGCGACATCTACTACGACCAGATGGAGAAGCCCGACCGCGACTTCAACAACGCCCTCGAAGCCGAGCAGGCCTACCGCGACATGATCAACATGTTCCCGGACTCGCCCCTGATTCCCCGCGCCAAGCAGAAGCTGCGCGAAGTCCAGGAGGTCCTTGCCGAGCGCGAATTCCAGATCGGCGACTACTACTTCAGCCGCGAGGACTACCCCGCCTCCATCGCCCGCCTTCAGACCGTGGTCGATACCTATCCGCTCTACTCCAAGGCCGACCTCGCCCTGCTCACCATCGGCGATGCCTACTCCGGCGAAGCCCACACCGTGCAGATGGCCATCAATCTCCCCGGCGCCGTCAAGGAACGCCTGCGCGCTCTCTATCTTGACAAGGCCGCGCAAGCCTACGACAAGGTCATCACCCGCTATCCCATGGCGCCGCACGTGGAAGACGCCCGCGATCGCCTGGTGGGAATGAACCTTCCCATACCCCAGCCGTCGGCCGCCGCCATCGCTGAGAGCGATGCCGAAGAGCGCAGCCGTCAACCCCTGCGGTTTACCGATATCGCCCTCGGCCTCGTAAAGCACGGCCCCACAACCGTGGAAGCTGTGCACGTCGGCGAGCCTTCTCTTCAGGACCCCAAGCGCACCCTCGCCCCGCAGGTCACCAAACAGAACATCCAGCTTTACAAGGAAGCGGCAAACATCGGCCAGCCCGTGGAAACCGCGGCCAAGCCCACCGGCGCGAACGAGCCGCCGCGCAGCGATCAGCCCTCCACGGCTCCGGTACCCCTCGCCACCCCCGGTCAGGGAAACAGTGTTGGCGTCTCCGTGGTCAGCGCTCCCTCCAGCGCCCCGGCGGCCGACCGCAACGCCCTGGTCCCGTCCGTAGGTACCGCCGCCCAGGCCGCCATGCCGGCTGCCCAGGCGCCCGCCGCGGCCCCCGATCAGATCAACGACATCAAGCCCGGCTCTACGCCCGCTCCCGCCGTCGCCGGCAACACCAAGCAGAAGAAGCCCAAGGCCGACCTCAGCGAAGAGTCCTCGAGCAAGAAAAAGAAGAAGAAGGGCCTGGGCAAGCTGAACCCGTTCTAAAGAACAGGGAACCAGGCAACAAGAGAACACGGCAACGAACCAGAGGCCGCACCCCACCGGGCGCGGCCTCCGCATTTTGCGCCTTCGACGCGCAAAACATTCCCAACGCCCGGTGCCCCTCAAGAGCCGCGACCCCTACGGACAGGTCTTCGTCCGCGGAGAGCTTGCCCTGAGCGTAGTCGAAGGATCCCCGGTTTAGGGACCTGGGATAGCACGAACCCTCACTCGCGCCGGACGCGCAACGTTTGTTAGCCCCGCGCTTCAGCGTGGGGTTCGCAGCCCATTAGATTGCCCAGCCCCGTAGGGGCGCAGGAACCACCCCCATCCTAATTTCCCACAGGTCTATTGAACGATAAGTAAACAACCGCCCATCGACCCCCTGAAATCAAGGCGGCATACAAAACCCGCCATCAACCGATATTCCACACTGCAATATGAAATACCCTCACGAACCAACTCATACGACCCTCGTTCCCTCGACCCCTTGCTCCCTCGCCCCCTTCACCGATAAACCTCGACATAATCCAGCGCCGCCCGATCGCGTCCGTCCGGCGTGCCCTCAACGCGCAACACGTCGCCCGGTTTCAGCTCTACACCGCGCACCGTAAACCGCGTCGAGTTGTCGCCGTTCGGCCGCCACGATGGCAACTGCGCATCGGCTCTCCAATGTGCAATCACCTTTCCATCCAAGCTCAATGCGAATTGCGCCGCACCGCCCTGCAGATCGAAGTACTGCACAGCCACGTCGAACTTGCCGGACGTTCCTTCATACGTCCACTCCGCCGAGCACTGCGCGGCATCGCAGGTGACCGCCTTGCCGCGCGACGCGTCCTCCCACGGCTTCACGTCAATCACCTTATAGCCGCTGAGCTTTGCATCCTCGGCTTCGTAGCGCCCCGGGAAATGCCCAGCCCTGCCCTTCGCATCGGGAATGCCGCTCAGCTTCCAGAAGTACTGCACAATCGCATCGCGCCACACAATCGCATGTCCGGCCTGGTACTCCAGCCGCTTCTGCATATCCGCAAACAGCGCCGGATCGATCTTCCCGTCCAGCGTCGCCCACTCGCGCCCCAGCTCCGCCGCCTCATCCGCACCCTGGTAGTGGCTGTCGTAGATGTACTGGATGATCGTCTTCCCATCCTGCAGCCTCCACGTGTAAGGCAAATGATGAAAGAAGAGCACCAGATTGTCCGGCGTCGTCTTCGCGTTCTCATACACGCGCGCCACCTCCGGCCAGTACTGCCCCACAAATCCGGTCCCCGTCGCCACCGTCCGATCCATGCCAACGCCCAGGTGGTCCGCGCGATGCCACTGCCCCCAACCATTGTTTTCGCTCGACTCGATGTTCGGCCCGTAGTGGCTGCCGGTGATGTCGGTCAGCGTCTGCATGCCCAGCGGCCCCGTGTAGTCGACATAGGCGGGCCACGACTGCATCAGCATCTTGTCCACGGTGCTCACGACCTGGGGATTCGTACCGATCGTCTGCTTGGTCCATTCCGCGGCGATCTCTTCCGGCGTGAGATTCGGATTCCACGCCAGCCTGCCGAACGCATACAGATTGGCCAGCGCCAGCGGCGAGTTCAGCCAGCGATCCTGCCCAATCCCTGCCACTCCCACCATCCCGCCCAAAGGTCTGCTGAACGCAGTTCCTTCGAGAATTTGCTTGACCGGCGTCGCGCGATTTTCCGCGCGCAGGTCGAAATCGAGAACCCACTTCCACATCGGCGCGAGATAGACCAAGTGCCGTTGCTGCCCTGTGTACTCCTGCGTGATCTGCACCTCCATCGCCTGATTGGTCTTCTCAAGCCCAGAAAACAGCGGCGACACAGGCTCCTGCGCCTGAAAATCAATCGGCCCTTCCTTCGTCTGCACAATCACGTTGGGCGCGAACTTGCCGTCGAGCGGATGAAAGATGTCGTAGGCCGCGCGCGCGCGATCGGCCTTGGGGTCGCGCCAGTCGAGATGGTGGTTGTACACAAACGCGCGGTACAGCACCACGCCGCCATGCGGCGCCAGCGCATTGGCCAGCAGATTTGCGGCGTCCGCCGGCGTGCGGCCATAGCTGGCAGGGCCCGGCTGACCTTCGCTGTCGGCCTTTACGGTGAAGCCGCCGAAGTCGGGAATCAGCTTGTAGATTTCGTCGGTCTTCGCCTTCCACCACGCAATCACCGCCGGGTCCAGCGGATCGTACGTCTTCAGTCCGCCGATCTTCTCCGGGCTGGCAATGTCCACGCTCAGCGCCACGCGCACGCCATACGGCCGCATGGTGTCGGCGATGCGTTTTATTCCGCTGAGCATGTCCGCAGTCAGAAAAGCCGCGGCATTGTTTACGTTATTGAGGTTGCATCCATTGATTCCAACGCTAGCCAGCAGCCGTGCATACTCATGCACCGGCTTGAGGTCCGCGCGCACATGCCCGCCGTCGAAAAAGATCGACCGTCCCGCATACCCGCGCTCAATCGATCCATCGGCATTGTCCCACTCATCCACCCATCGGATCGCCATGGCTGGCCGCGATTCGAAGTCTTGCGGGGCCGAATTGACTTGCGCAACATGACGCAAAAACGCAAACGCGCCATACAGCGTTCCCCGCGGGCTTCCACCGACAATTACAAACTGGCGGCGCTTTCCGGGCAGCCGGTGAATCCAATATCCTTCCGGCGCAAGGTTCGCCGGAATACTCAGATCAGGATGCGCCTTGCGCGTCTCAGCCACAGTTCCAATCTCTGTGCCAAATCCCGGGAGAGTATCGATGACGCCCCGACGAACCCCATCAAGGATCTTCAATCCCGTTCCAAGCTCATCTGCCGCTGTTCGCTCAACAGGATCCTGACCCAACGCACGAACCGCAACGGGCACTTTGATGGAATTAGGCCAACGTGCGTGATCGAGCCACGCCTGCTCCGCCGTCTGCGCGCAGACGTTCGTTATCCCAACCAACCCCAGTCCAAGACAAAGAAGAAAACGGATTTTCTTCCGAAACGCCCGCAGCCTTCTCACCCATGCATTGCGCATGGCTACCGTTGTATCACTCGCCCCCCAAAGCTGTGCCCCGTCTGGCGCGCACCCCACCCGGAGGCAGGTCTCGAACGGCCGACTCGAGCAGTGCCGATCAACAACCCAAAGCCGACGGGCTACGGCCTCTAGGGGGATCTTGCTCTCGCCCGAAACGGGCCCGGACATCGCGCCGCTCTCGCGCCGGAGGCGCAGCGATCGTTAGCCCCGCGCTTCAGCGTGGGGAAAGCTGCAGAGAATAGGCAAGAGTCCCGCAGGGACGGCGTAACAACACGGTGAGAGCGCTGCGTGCCGGAACAATTCCAACCACCTCTCGGGCGGGAACGCTATAGACTTGGTCCACTATCGCCCATGCAGATTCTTTTTCCACCAAACATGCACAAGGAAAGCGCGCTCGTGGACCTGGCACTCGGCTTCGGCTTCTTCTGCCTGGCCTTATATGGCCTATTGAATGGGCGAGTATGGAATCGCTATAGCTGGGTGGAGCGAATCAAGCAGCCAAAGACGTTCTGGGTTGACGTGTTTCTCTTGTTTCTACTCGCATTGTTCCTCATTGGCCGGAGCTTGTACCTGGTAAGTTGAAGCGCCGGGGTTCCAGCGTCTAGTTCCCTTGTTCCCTCGTTCTCTCGTTCCCTGCCTCTACGCCGTCGTCCAGTCCAGAATCACCTTGCCCGCATTGCCTGTCATCATCACCTCGAAGCCTTTCTCGAACTCCGTGTGATCGAAGCGATGCGTAATCACCGGCGAGATATCCACGCCCGACTCCAGCATCACGCTCATCTTGTACCAGGTCTCGTACATCTCGCGCCCGTAAATGCCCTTGATGGTGATCATGTTGAAGATCACCTGCTTCCAGTCCATCTCCGAGGGCTTCGCGGGAATGCCCAGCAGTGCGATCTTGCCGCCGTGGCTCATGTTGGCGATCATGTCGCGCAGCGCTATCGGGCTGCCGCTCATCTCCAGGCCGACGTCGAAGCCCTCCGCCATGTGCAGCTGCTTCTGCACCTCCGGCAGCGGCGTCTCATTAGGATTCACCGCCAGCGTCGCGCCCATCTTTCGCGCCAGCTCCAGCCGCACCGGATTCAGATCCGTAATCACCACGTGCCGCGCGCCCGCATACTTCACCACCGGAATCGTCATAATGCCGATCGGCCCCGCGCCGGTGATCAGCACATCCTCGCCCGTCACCGGAAACGACAGCGCCGTGTGCACCGCATTGCCAAACGGATCGAAGATCGCCGCCACGTCGCGATTGATCCCCGGATTGTGCCGCCAGATATTCGACATGGGCAGCGCCACGTACTCCGCAAACGCGCCCGGCCGGTCGACGCCCAGTCCCTTGGTATGGGCGCAGAGGTGACGCCGCCCCGCGAGGCAGTTACGACAGCGGCCGCAGGTCACATGCCCCTCGCCGCTCACAATGTCGCCCGGATGAAAGTCATTTACGTTCGACCCCACCTGCACGATCTCGCCCACAAACTCATGCCCGATGGCCATCGGCACCGGGATGGTCTTCTGCGCCCACTCATCCCACTGGTAGATATGCACGTCGGTGCCGCAGATGCCCGTCTTCTGCACCCGGATCAGAACATCGTTGATGCCAATCGTCGGCTCCGGAATCTCTTCCAGCCACAACCCGCGTTCGCTCTTGCTCTTGACCAGTGCCTTCATCCAGTGACCTCATGCCATGCACGCATCGCTTGCCAGTCTAGATGATATATAGCCGCGCCGCGCCGACGTTTCAGCTTTCGCACATACCTTGGGTGCCCCATCCATCGGACAGCTTCACCGTCCGATGGGTGGGACAGCACGCCCTCAACTCACCCAAACACCAACGAACAGTAAGCTCGCTCGCTACAATGTCCCCATGAGCAAAACGAAGGTCCACACTCCGAACGCTCCCGCCGCCATCGGCCCTTACTCGCAGGGCATCCGCACCGGCAACCTCGTCTTCACCGCCGGCCAGACCGGTACCGACCCCGCCACCGGCAACTTCGTCCCCGGCGGCGTGGAAGAGCAGACCACGCGCACGCTGGAGAACCTGAAGAACATTCTCGAAGCCGCCGGCACCAGCATGGACCGCGTCGTCAAAGCCAACGTTTATCTCAAAGACATGGCCGACTTCGCCGCCATGAACGCCGTCTACGCCAAATACCTCGCGCCCGAAGGCGTCACCGCTCCGGCCCGCACCACCATCCAGGCCGGCCGACTGCCCAAGGACGCCCTCGTAGAAATCGACCTCGTCGCCGAAATCTAAGCCCTGTTTACTCATTCTCTGATCTCTGATCTCGGTTCTCGGTTCTCGGTTCTCTAAATAGCGGGTGCCCCAGGGTCCCTCGCGCTTGGGGACCTGGGAGCGATGCCCAAGTCCCGATAGACTTCGTCCCTCACCGGAGACCTTCCCCATGTCCGACAAAATCCAGAAATCCGACGCCGAGTGGCGTGCGCAGCTCACGCCGCAGCAGTACCACGTCCTTCGCGAGAAGGGTACCGAGCCGCCCTTCACCGGCCCGCTCGAATTCAACTATGAGACAGGCACCTACCACTGCGCCGGCTGCGGCGCACTGCTCTTCCAGTCCGGCGCCAAGTTCGACTCCGGCTGCGGCTGGCCCAGCTTCATGATCCCTGCCGATTCCAAAGCCATTGCCGAGCACGAGGACAATACGTTCGGCATGCGCCGCATCGAAGTCACCTGCGCGCGCTGCGGCGGCCATCTCGGCCACGTCTTCCCCGACGGCCCGCGGCCAACGGGCCTGCGCTACTGCATCAACTCCGCCAGCCTCACGTTCGAGAAGTCCAAGGAGTAACCCGGCCTACTTCGCCGGCGCAAATTCGCTGCGGTGCCGGCTGTAGAAGAAGTAGATCACCAGCCCGATCGCCAGCCAGATGAAGAACGCCGACCACGTCAGCACTTCCAGCCCCATCATGAGCACGATGCAGAAGATGATGCTGAGCACCGGGAAGACCGGGCCGAACGGCGCGCGGAAGGCGCGCGGGCGTTCCGGCTCGCGGTAGCGCAGAATCAGCACCGCAATCGACACCAGCACAAACGCAAACAGCGTGCCGATGTTCGAAAGATTCGACACCGTCCCGATATCGAGCAGGCCCGCGGGAATGCCGACCACGAATCCGGCCACCCAGGTGGCAATGGCGGGCGTGCGGAACTGCGTGTGAATCTTGCTGAAGACGTTCGGCAGCAGGCGGTCGCGCGACATGGCGAACCACACCCGCGCCTGCCCAAGCTGGAACACCAGAATCGACGAGATCATGCCCAGCATGGCGCCGATCAGCACGATCAGCTCGATCCAGTGCAGCGGGTGCCCGCCGGGCGTGAGCGAGATGCGGCGCAGCGCATTCACCACCGGCGCAGCATCGCCCATAATCGACTGCCACGGCACAATGCCGCTCAGCACAATCGCCACGCCGCCATAGAGCAGCGTGCAGGCCACCAGCGTCGCCAGGATCCCGAACGGCAGATCGCGCTGCGGATTCTTGCATTCTTCCGCCGCCGTGGAAACCGAATCGAAGCCGATATAGGTGAAAAAGATGATGGAGCCGCCGGAGAGCATGCCCGTCCAGCCGTTGGGCATGAAGGGATGCCAGTAATGCGGCTTGATAAAGCTGGCCGCCGCGAAGATGAACGCCAGAATGGCCACCATCTTCACCAGCACCAGAATGTTGTTGGTCCGGGCCGACTCGCGTATGCCCCGCACCAGCACCACCGTCAGAATCATCACGATGAGAAACGCGGGAATATTGAAACCGAAGTGCCAGCCGGGATTGTAGAGATTGTTGCCCGCGAGATCCTGCAGCCCGGTAGGCAGATACGCCGGCGAGATCCACTGTAACGGCGGATGGATGCCGAACCACTCCATCAGCGCTTCAATGTGCGCGGCAAAGCCCACGCTTACGCTCATGTTTGAGAAGGCGTATTCGAGGATCAGGTCCCAGCCGATAATCCACGCCACCAGCTCGCCAAGCGTCGCATAGGTGTAGGTGTACGCGGACCCGGCAATGGGAATCATCGAAGCCAGTTCCGCGTAGCAAAGCCCAGTGAACACGCAGACGATGGCCACCAGCACCAGCGAGATAGCCAGCGCCGGTCCCGCGCCCGGCCGTCCGGCCATAGCGCTGTGCGTCAGCAGGTAATGAATGAGCGGAGTGTTGGCGATCTCCGGCTGATCGAACTTCTGCCCCGCCATGGCGGTGCCGATGACGGTGAAGATACCGGAGCCGATCACGGCGCCGATGCCCAGCGCGGTCAGCGACCAGGGGCCGAGCGACTTGCGCAGAGCATGCTCCGGCTCCTCCGACTCGCGGATCAGTTTGTCAATGGATTTGCGGGCGAGCAGTTGGCTGGCCAGGGCAGTTCTCCTCTGCGCCTCTTTGTCCTGCTTTCGGGGCGTTTTCGACGGGCTTGAGGCCGATAGAGGGGAGTCTATGCACTCCGGGGCACGCTGTGCAAGACGTGCCCCGGAGTGGAACTGCTGCGGCTTAGCGCTTCGACTGGCCGCGAGCCAATTTCTTGACCTTCTTCTTGTTCGAGCCGCGGGGCGTGGTCCGCTTGGCCTTGGGAGCTGCCTTCTTGCGGGCGGCGCGCTTCACTTTTTTCCGTTCTGCCTTGTCTTCAATCTTGGTGGTGTTTGCCACGGTTTCCTCTTTCGCTGCTATCGAATCTGGCCGGTGTTTCCGGTGGATATGCCCTCTTATGTTAACAGCCCGCCTTGCGCCATCCAAGGGATCCCAGCGGGCTCCCCGCCAGCGTCCCTGTTCTTTCCGCTCGCCGGGCCAAGCCGCCCGATCACGGCTGCGAAACCAAACCACGCCAAACCAACTCGATTTACCTGTGGGGCCACTGCGCATAGACCCGCAAACCGAGACAGCCGCCGTGCAAACACCTGGCGCGCGTCTGTGGACGATCTCACGGGGCAAGGTGTATGGTCTCACCCGGAGCGAAAGTAGTGCCTCGGCGATTTTCCGAGTGGGACGATCGCCTGCCGAAATTCCTATGCGCCGCATCCAATCGAGTACGGTCGTGCCGGCCGCGAACACCCAGATCAGACGTACGCTCGCTCCCAGGAGAAACGTGTGAAAGGTCTCAACTTCGAGCTTGGCGAGTCCATCGCCATGCTGCGTGACACTGTGCACCGCTTCGCCCAGGATGAGCTGGCGCCGATCGCCGATAAGGTGGATCGCGATGGACATTTTCCGCGCGCCCTCTGGCGCAAGCTCGGCGAATTGGGATTGCTCGGTATTACCGTCGACGAGGATTACGGCGGCGCGGAACTGGGATACCTGGAGCACGTCGTTGCCATGGAGGAGATCTCGCGCGCCTCGGCTTCCATCGGCCTCTCTTACGGCGCGCACTCCAACCTCTGCGTCAACCAGCTTGCCAAAAACGGCAACAAAGCGCAGAAGGAGAAGTACCTGCCCAAGCTCATCAGCGGCGAGCACGTCGGCGCGCTGGCCATGTCCGAAACAGAGGCTGGCTCCGACGTGGTAAGCATGCGCCTGCGCGCGGATAAGCAGGGCGACCGCTACGTTTTGAATGGCACCAAGATGTGGATCACAAATGGTCCCGATGCCGACACACTGATCGTGTACGCCAAAACCGATCCCGCTGCTGCCTCCCGCGGCATTACCGCCTTCATCGTCGAAAAGAAGTTCAAGGGATTCTCCACCTCGCAGAAGCTCGACAAGCTCGGCATGCGCGGGTCAAGCACCTGCGAGCTGGTCTTCCACGATTGCGAAGTGCCTGAAGAGAACGTTCTGGGCCGCGTGGGCGGCGGCGTGCGCGTGCTCATGTCCGGCCTTGATTACGAGCGCCTGGTATTGTGCGGCGGCCCGCTCGGCATCATGGCTGCCTGCCTCGACGTGGTCATTCCTTACGTGCACGAGCGGAAACAATTCGGCAAGGCGATTGGCGAATTCCAGCTGATGCAGGGCAAGCTCGCCGATATGTACGTCGGCTATCACGCCTGCCGCGCGTATGTGTACGCGGTGGCCCAGGCCTGCGACCGCGGCGGCGAAAATGTGCGCAAAGACTGCGCGGGTGCGATCCTCTATTCCGCGGAGAAGGCAACGTGGATGGCCGGCCAGGCCATTCAGGCCCTGGGCGGCAACGGCTACATCAACGAGCATCCCACCGGCCGCCTGTGGCGCGACGCCAAGCTCTTCGAGATCGGCGCGGGAACCTCGGAGATTCGCCGCATGCTCATTGGCCGCGAGCTGTTCAAGGAGACGGCGTAACATTCTTAAACAGCGGCCATGAGCGTACTCGCCTCGCAGATCCAAACCAAATCCGACGAATTCCGCGCCAACACCGAGCGCATGCAGGAGCTTGTCCGCGAGCTGCGCGAGAAGACCGCGCATGCGGCGCAGGGCGGCTCCGAGAGCGCGCGCAAAAAGTACAAGGCGCGGGGAAAACTCTTCGTCCGCGAGCGCATCGACCTGCTGCTCGATCCCGGTACGCCCTTTCTGGAGTTCTCCGCGCTCGCTGCCCATGGCATGTACGGCGGCGATGTGCCCGGCGCGGGACTCGTCACCGGCATCGGCCGCATCAGCGGGCAGGAGTGCGTGGTCGTCGCCAACGATGCCACGGTCAAGGGCGGCACCTACTTCCCGCTCACCGTCAAGAAGCATCTGCGCGCGCAGCAGATCGCGCTCGAGAATCGCCTCCCCTGCATCTACCTCGTCGACTCCGGCGGCGCGTTTCTGCCCCTGCAGGACGAAGTCTTTCCTGACCGCGATCACTTCGGCGCCATCTTCTATAACCAGGCGAACCTCTCCGCAAAGGGCGTTGCGCAAATCGCGTGTGTCATGGGTTCGTGCACCGCGGGCGGCGCCTACGTGCCCGCCATGTCCGACGAAGTCGTCATCGTCAAAGAGCAGGGAACCATCTTTCTCGGCGGGCCGCCGCTGGTGAAGGCCGCGACCGGAGAAGATGTATCCGCCGAGGATCTGGGCGGAGCCGACGTGCACACGCGCATCTCCGGCGTTGCCGATCATTTCGCGGAGAACGATGCCCACGCGCTCGCGACGGTGCGCCGCATCGTGAGCAATCTGAATCGCCCCAGCCCCGCCGGGCCGCAATGCGCGCCGGAAGACCCGCTCTTCGATCCACAGGAGATCTATGGCGTGGTGCCAGCCGATCTGCGCAAGCCCTACGACGTGCGCGAAGTCATCGCACGCATGGTTGACGGCAGCCGCCTCGACGAGTTCAAGCAGCGCTACGGCAGCACTCTGGTCACCGGCTTCGCCCACATCCACGGGTACGCCGTCGGTATCCTCGCCAACAACGGTATTCTCTTCTCCGAGTCGGCCCAGAAGGGTGCGCACTTCATCGAGCTGTGCGCGCAGCGCAACATTCCGCTGCTGTTCCTGCAGAACATCACCGGCTTCATGGTGGGCCGCAAATACGAGAACGGCGGCATCGCGAAAGACGGCGCCAAGATGGTGACGGCGGTGGCCTGCGCGCGCGTGCCAAAATTCACCGTGCTCATCGGCGGCAGCTTTGGCGCGGGCAACTACGGCATGTGCGGCCGCGCCTACAATCCGCGCCTCCTGTGGATGTGGCCCAACGCGCGCATCTCCGTCATGGGCGGCGAGCAGGCCGCGAATGTGCTCGCGCGCGTGCGCCGCGACGCCCTCGAAGCCGACAAGAAATCCTGGAGCGAAGCGGCCGAGGAAGAATTCAAGGCGCCGATCCGCAAGCAATATGAGGAGCAAGGCAATCCCTACTACGCCACGGCGCGCCTCTGGGACGACGGCATCATCGATCCTCTGGCAACACGGCGTGCGCTGGCGCTCGGCCTGGCTGCTGCGCAAAACGCGCCCATCGAGCCGACGACCTTCGGCGTCTTCCGCATGTGAGTGAACAAATGGCTGACCTGGTAGAACTCGAACAGCGCGGAGCGGTGATGTGGATGTGGCTGAATCGTCCCGCGCTCCACAATGCGCTCGACGATGCAACCGTGCTGGAACTCACGAGCCGCTTTCGCGATCTCGGCGCAGATCCGAACATTCGCGTTCTGGTGCTCACGGGGCGCGGCGCGAGCTTCTGCGCCGGCGCCGACATCGAGTCGATGAAGCGCCTCGGCGCAGCCGATGAGCCAACCAACCTGCGCGCCGCCCGCGAACTGGCCGAGATGTTTCGCGCCATAGCCGAGTGCCCCAAACCGACCATTGCGCGCGTGAACGGAGCCGCCATTGGCGGCGGCCTGGGGCTCGTCTCCTGCTGCGACATCGCGATTGCCGCTGGCTCAGCCAAGTTCGCCGCCTCCGAGGTCCGTCTGGGATTGATTCCGGCCACCATCGGTCCCTACGTGGTGCGCGCCATCGGCCCGCGCTGGGCCAGGCGGCTCTTCCTTACCGGCGAGCGCATCTCCGCGGCGCAGGCCGAGAAGATGGGTCTCGTGCACGCCAGCGTATTGGCGGAGGAACTCGACGCGGCAGTGGATGCGGTTGTGAACAACATTCTGGCCGGTGCGCCCCGCGCGCAAGCTGCCGCCAAAAAACTCATCGACGACGTCGCCGATCGGCCCATCACGCGCGAACTCATTGAAGACACGGCCATGCGCATCGCCGCCATTCGCACCTTTGGTGAGGCGCGCGAAGGACTGAATGCGTTTCTGGAGAAGCGTCCGGCATCCTGGGCGCCGCAATCGAAATCATGAGATGGATGCCGCATGTTTGACACGATCCTGATTGCCAACCGCGGCGAGATCGCATGCCGCATCATCGCCACCTGCCGGCGCATGGGCGTGCGCACCGTCGCGGTCTACTCCGATGCCGACGCGCACAGCCGCCACGTGCGCCTGGCCGACGCCGCACTCCACATCGGGCCGCCGCCTTCGCGCGAAAGCTACCTGCGCATCGACCGCATTCTCGAGGCAGCGAAGCAGAGCGGCGCGCAAGCCATCCATCCCGGTTACGGCTTTCTCTCCGAGAACGCAGAGTTTGCGGAGGCCTGCGCAGCTGCGGGCATCGTCTTCATCGGGCCCACGCCCGCCGCGATTCGCGCCATGGGATCGAAGGCCGCGGCGAAGCAACTCATGCGCGATGCGGGCGTACCGCTCACCCCCGGCTACGACGGCCCCAATCAGGACGCGAAGTTCCTCGCCGGGCAGGCCGAAGCCATCGGCTATCCGGTCATGATCAAGGCCAATGCCGGCGGCGGCGGCAAGGGCATGCGCCGCGTCGAGCGCGCGGCGGACTTCGCGGACGCCCTGGCATCCTGCAAACGCGAGGCCGCGGCGTCGTTCGGCGACGACTCCGTTCTGCTGGAGAAACTCCTCGTCCGCCCGCGCCACGTGGAGGTGCAGGTCTTCGGCGACACGCACGGCAACGTGCTCAGCCTGTTTGAGCGCGACTGCTCCGTGCAGCGGCGGCATCAAAAGGTCATTGAAGAGGCACCCGCCCCGCATGTCTCCGCGGAGTTGCGCCGCGACCTCGGCAAAGCCGGCCGCGACGCCGCACGCGCCGTGAACTATGTCGGCGCTGGAACCGTCGAGTTCCTCGTCGACCGCGACGGCGGCTTTCACTTCATGGAGATGAACACCCGCCTGCAAGTCGAGCACCCGGTCACCGAGATGATCACCGGCCTCGATCTCGTCGAGTGGCAGTTGCGTGTTGCCGCCGGCGAGCCGCTGCCAATCTCCCAGGAGCAACTCCAGATGCGCGGCCATGCGATCGAAGCCCGCATCTACGCCGAAGATCCGGCCCACGACTTCATGCCCTCCATCGGCAAACTGGTTCACCTCCAGATGCCGCACAGTTCCGCGCACGTGCGCATCGACACCGGCGTCGAGCAGGGCGACGCCATCACGCCGTTTTACGACCCCATGATCGCCAAGCTCATCGTGTGGGACGAGACGCGCGAGCTCGCGGTGCGGCGCATGGCCCAGGCTCTCACGCAGTTTGAAATCGTCGGCGTCGCCAACAACGTCGACTTCCTCGGCCGTATCGTCAGCAGCCCGTCATTCACCAAAGTCGACCTGGACACAAGCCTGATCGAGCGCGAGCATTCGTGGATTCAAGGCCGCGAAGCAAAGCTGCCGGAAGCTGCATGCGCGTGGGCTGCGCTGGCGCTCCTCATGCGTGAGCGGAATGCGAGCGCAAACGGGTCAGCGAGCCACTCGCCATGGGCGCAGACAGACGGATGGCGTCTGAACGCATCCTGCGTCCGGCCGCTTGCCTTCGATCACGACGACCAGAAGACTACGGTGACGGTCGAATACGCCGGGCGCGGATTCCGCATCGCGGTCGGACACACAAGCATCGAAGTTGCGCATGCGCGCGAAGAGCAGGGCCGCATACACGCGGCGCTGAACGGCGAAGCTGCTTCCGCGGCAGTCGTCGAGCACGCCGGCAAGATGCACGTCTTTGAGCGCGGTCGGCACTGGGTATTGCAATACGACGATCCCCTCGACGTCAGCGCCAGTCATCACGGCAGCGAGAACAGCCTGCGCGCACCCATGCCGGGCCGCGTCATCTCGCTCATCGCCAAGCCCGGCGACCGCGTGGAAAAAGGTGCGCCGTTGATGATCCTCGAAGCCATGAAGATGGAATGCACCATCCACGCGCCGGCAAAAGGCGCAGTCGAGTCGTTCCACTTCGGCGTAGGCGACCAGGTTACAGAAGGCGCGGAGTTACTGCACTTCCAGCGCGCGGAGGCGAAGTAAGTGGCGCTTCCCAGCCAGGTCCGCATCGTCGAAGTAGGCCCGCGCGACGGCCTGCAGAACGAGCATCAGTCCGTCTCGACCGATACGAAGGTCGAATTCATTCGCAGGCTCGCCGCATCCGGCCTCAAGACGATCGAAGCCACGGCATTCGTCTCGCCCAAATGGGTCCCGCAGATGGCCGATCACGCCGAGGTGCTGCGCGCGCTCGATCCTGCTGCCGGAATCGTCTATCCCGTGCTCGTCCCAAACCTGCGCGGTTTCGAAGCCGCCGTTGCGGCAGGCGCGCGCGAAGTCGCCGTCTTCGCCGCCGCATCGGAAACCTTCTCGCAGAAAAACATCAACTGCTCCATCGCCGAGAGCCTTGAGCGGTTCAGTCCCATCTTCGCCGCCGCCAAATCCGCCGGCATCCGCGTGCGCGGGTACGTCTCCTGCGTGCTCGGCTGCCCCTATGAGGGTCCCATCGCACCCGAGCGCGTAGCCGATGTAGCCGAGAAACTCTATCAATCCGGCTGTTATGAAATCTCTCTCGGCGACACCATCGGCGTGGGAACCCCCGTGCGAACGCAGCGCCTCATCGACGTCGTCTCGAAGCGCGTGCCCATCGAGCATCTCGCCGGGCACTTTCACGACACGTACGGCCAGGCCCTCGCCAACATCTTCGCAGCGATGGAGATGGGCCTATCGGTCTTTGACAGCTCCGTCAGCGGGCTTGGCGGCTGTCCCTACGCGCCGGGCGCCGCCGGCAACGTCGCCACGGAAGACCTGCTTTACATGCTCAATGGCATGGAGATCGAAACCGGCATCGATCTCAACCGCCTGCTGGAAGCCGGCGCATTTATCTGCGAGCAGCTCAATCGGACGCCGCAATCCCGCGTCGCGCGCGCATGCCGCCAGTCTTAATCACTGCGATATCCTCGGCTCGCTCTTCGCCTGCACCTCGTCAAATGTCACACCCGGCGCGAGTTCCTTCAGCTTCAATCCATCGGCGGTCACGTCGAGCACGCACAGATCCGAGATGATGCGCGTCACCACGCCCGCTCCCGTCAGCGGCAGCGAACAGTGATGCAGAACCTTGGGCTGGCCGCCCTTGGATGTGTGCTCCATGAGCGCGACCACGCGGCGCACGCCCGCCACCAGGTCCATCGCGCCGCCCATGCCCTTGATCATCTTTCCAGGGATCATCCAGTTGGCCAGGTCGCCGCGCTCGGACACCTGCATTGCGCCCAGAATCGCCAGATCGATGTGCCCGCCGCGGATCATCGCAAACGAATCGGCGCTTGAAAAGAAACTCGCGCCCGGCAGTGCCGTCACCGTCTGCTTGCCCGCGTTGATCAGGTCAGCGTCCACTTCGTCTTCCGTGGGAAACGGCCCGATACCGAGCAGCCCGTTCTCCGAGTGCAGCGTCACGTGAATCTCATTCGGGATGTAATTGGCCACAAGCGTAGGGATGCCGATGCCAAGGTTCACGTAGAACCCGTCCTGCAACTCCTGCGCGGCGCGCTTTGCCATCTCGTCACGATTCCAGGGCATATCTCAATCTCCTGCGGCTAGGCCTTGCGCAGCGTGCGCTGCTCAATGCGTTTCAGCGGGTTTGGATTGTGCACGATCCTCTGCACAAAGATTCCTGGCGTGTGAATCGCATCCGGATCGAGCTCCCCTGTTTCCACCAGCATCTCAACCTCGGCCACCGTGACGCGTCCGCACGTTGCCGCCATGGGATTGAAGTTCCGCGCCGTCTTGCGAAAGGTCAGGTTGCCTTCGCGATCGGCCTTCCACGCCTTCACCAGCGCCAGGTCCGCGCGAATGCCCCGCTCCAGGATGTACGTGTGCCCGTCGAACTCGCGATGCTCCTTGCCCTCGGCCACCGACGTACCCACCCCGGTGCGCGTGTAGAAACCCGGAATGCCCGCGCCGCCGGCGCGCATGCGCTCTGCCAGCGTGCCTTGCGGGCAGAACTCAATCTCCAGATCGCCGGCAAGAAACTGCCGCTCGAACTCGCGATTCTCGCCCACATAGCTGGAGATCATCTTGCGAATCTGCCGCGTTTGCAGCAGCAGCCCCAGCCCCCAGTCGTCCACGCCCGCATTGTTGCTGGCGATCGTGAAATCGCGTTTACCTGTATCGCGCAACGCCGTGATCAGCGCTTCCGGAATGCCGCACAAACCAAACCCGCCGACTGCAATGGTGATGCCATCCTGCACCAGGCCGGCAAGCGCAGCATGGGCATCGGAGTAGACCTTCGAGTGAGCCAAAGCGTTCCTTTCCGAGCGGGGAATAAGAGGGCCTTTCGCCCGGCGAGTAGTATCCAATTCCGCCCTTGCCCGGCGCAACTTCATTGCTGACCGTCTTTCAAATCCGCAGGCTGAGCTGCGCGTTCACCATCTTACTTGCCAGCCTTTCGCTCGCGATACCATACTTGCAGCGGCCTCTCGAAAGGCCCATTTTCGCTTCCCTGTGAGTCTTGTTTTGGAACGAACGCTGTATACCGCCCGCCTCGAGCGCAAGCAGTGCATCTCCGAATCGGCGAAGTGCTTTCACTTCGAGTTCGTCATCGATGAACTCGAAAACTTCGAGTTCTCGCCCGGCCAATTCATCTCCATTGTGACCGCCGATGCCAATGGGAAGCAGCAAACCCGCGCCTATTCCCTCGCCTCCGCGCCGCGCGGGAACCGCTTCGACCTCTGCATCAACCGCGTGGAAGAAGGATTCTTCTCCAACTTCCTGGCTGACCTCCAGGTAGGCGGATCCCTGCAGGTGCACGGGCCGCACGGGCACTTCATTCTCCATGCGCCCATTACCGATTCCATCTTCATCGCCAACGGAACCGGAATTGCGCCCATCCGCGGCTTCACACACCGGCTCTTTCCCCAGGATGGCCCCGATCGAAGCGAGGGCAAGGGAATCTGGCTTGTCTACGGCAGTCGCACTCAGACCGAGCTTTACTATCACGACGAATTTCAAAAGATCGCCGAGCGGAACCCGAACTTCCATTACCTGCCCACGCTGAGCCGCGGCGGCGATGATTGGACTGGCTCACGCGGTTACGTGCAGGAGCACCTGGCTCGCATCGTGGAGGAGCGCGCCGCGCGTATGGGACAAACGTTGCCACTGCCGCCCCTCGATCCCGCGATACCAGCAACAGATCTGCGCTTCGATATCTACGCCTACGTCTGCGGGCTCAACGACATGGTTTCCGCAGTGCGCGAGCGGCTGAAGACCTACGGCTGGCACCGCAAGCAGATCGTCTTCGAGCGCTATGACTGAGAGATTCGGGCCGCCGCGCCAGGCTACAGATTGAACAGCTCGCGCAGCCGCCGTGTCTGCGACCGGCTCACCGGAATCTCCGTCTGCTTCTTGTCGTTCATGCGGAGCTGGTAACTCGACTTGAACCACGGCACCACTTCGCGGATGTGGTTGATGTTCACCACAAAGCCGCGATGCGCCCGCCAGAATACCGCTGGGTCGAGCTGGTCCAGCAGTTCTTCGAGCGTCCGGCATTTTGAGTGCCCCTCGAAGTTCTGCATCACCACGCGGATCACGCCCTCATCGATCGCTGCGTAGCAGATCTCCGCCTGATCCACCAGCAGCAACCGGCTCTGCGCCTGCACAATCAGCTTGGCCGGTTGCGGCGCCCCTTGGGGACGATTCAGCAGGCGCAGCAGTGCATCAATCTGGTTGTCCTGCGGGTTGCCGTTCGCCCCGCCCGCCAGCCGCGCCTTCACCCGCTCCACTGCCTGCTTCACGCGCTCGCGATCAAACGGCTTCAGCACGTAATCCACCGCGTTCACGTCGAAGGCGCGCACCGCGTACTGATCGTAGGCCGTGGCAAACACGATCTGTGGCCGCGGCTCCGGTTCCGCTGCAGGCCGCGCGCGCATCCGCGCCTGGCGATGCTCCTCAATCTTGTTCAGAACCGCGAACCCGTCCAGCCCCGGCATCTGCACGTCCAGAAAGACCATGTCCGGCTGATGTTCTTCGATCAGGTCCACGCCCTCAATGCCATTCGTGCCCTGCGCAACCACGTTCACACCGCCCAGCGATTCGAGCAGATACTTCAGCTCTTCGCGAGCCAATTGTTCGTCGTCGATGATGAGCGCGGAAAGAGGCATGCCGATGCTTGATTGTAGAAATGCGGGGGCCGGAGTGTCATCCGGAGTGCGGCATTCGCGCTAGTCGCCCATCACGCGCAGCCGCGCAGGCAAATGATCCGCCGCCAGCTCGTGCCCGCAGCAGGTGCAGAACTGGTCCGTGGCCCGCACCGTCCTGAAGCAGTTTCCGCAACTTGCCGTCAGCCGGTAATTGCATTGCGGGCAAAAGTGGAAATCGCTCTGCACAAACGTGCTGCACGCCGGGCAACGCGACACCAGCGGCTGCCGCAGCAGGAAGTACAGAACCGCCCCAATGCCGCCCGGCATCACGAAGCACAGCAGCATCCAGAAGCGCGCGCTCATCGACCGCCGCGGCGCGTCCTTGCTGACGTAGCCGATCATCAGCACGTAAATGGCCGCCAGCACGCCCCATGACAGGTTGAAATAAAGGCGCAGCCCCAGCGGCGCGCCGGCGTGGTGGCGATGCTCGGGGAGCACCATCCAGAAGTAATACTCCACCGCCACAAACGCGGCTACGGCGACGACAATCGACCAAAGCGGTATCAGCTTCGGGTCGTCGTCTACGGCAATGTTCTCTACGTCACGCATCAAAATTGGCCCTTCCCGGGGAAGGCGGGACCTTTAAGTTCAGATTCACTTCTACTGGAGTGACGAGCCACGGGCGGGGGAAGTTGCGGCCCCTGCGCCCGCGACCGGATCGCTCTCAATCTACACGGTTTTTCGCGCAATTGCGACAACTTATCTGCGGAATTTCACGTAATTGCGCCCGGCATAGAGCCGGTAGCCGCCCGCCGGGTCCGTCGTAAACTTCAGCGGCATGGGCCGCTTGATCACATCATCGTGGGTCGACGCCGCCGTCAGCACATCGTGGCCGCCCACATCCGTGAGCACAAACTTGTTCCCCGGCAGGAATCCCGCTCCGTACACGCCCGCAGGCAGCTTGTGGCCGCCCACCTCAATCGGCACCTCCGTGACAAAGTACGCCTGGTACTTCGTCGCCACGTCGCTGGAGTAGCCGCTGTTGTCCACCAGCGTGGCCAGCACGTAGTAGCCGTCCGCAAACTTCACGCCGCCTGAGTTGCGCAGTTGCGACGGCGCCGACTGCCCCTTGTAATACACCGCTGAGGGCAGCAGCTTCTGCGTGTCCGTCGGCGTCAGAATGGTGCCTTTTTGCGCCGCGGCATGCGCCGGTACGACCGCTGCGGCGACTGCCAGTCCCAAAACCAGTGCGAGAGATTTCATGCCCTTCAAAAGCATTCCAGTTGCCTCCATAAAATGATTCCTGAATGCGACCGGAGTATACCGTATTTCGGCCTGCATTTGGGCCCGCTATTCTGCCGTCACATACAAGTCCACATACTCGTTCACCGGCATCGCATCCAGCCGCGCCGCATCGAGCGAAGCCTCCAGAATCCGCTGCTGCCGCGCCTCGTCCAACCGCCGCCGCAGATTCGTCTTGAACTTCTCCACCAGCAGCGGCAATCCCTCCTCGCGCCGCCGCCGATGCCCGATGGGATACTCGACTACTTCTTCAAGCACGGACCCGTCATCGAGAACGGCACGAAGTGCGTTCGCGATGGAGCGCTTCTCCGGGTCGTGATAATCGCGCGTAAACTGCGGCTCCTCCACGCAGGTAATCCTGGCGCGCAGCTCGTCAATGCGCGGTTCGCGAGCCACGGCGTCTTCGTAGTCGGCGGCAGTCAGCCGCCCGAAGATCAACGGCACCGCAATCATGTACTGCACGCAGTGGTCGCGGTCCGCCGGGTTCGCCAGCGGCCCCTTCTTGTCGATAATGCGGATGCACGCTTCGTGCGTGCGCACCGTGATCTGCTTGATCGCCGACGCATTCAGCCCCCGCGCCGCCAGCTGTCCATGCAGCTTCATCGCCGCCTCCACCGCGGTCTGCGCGTGGAACTCCGCCGGGTAGCTGATCTTGAACAGCACATTCTCCATCACGTAGCTGCCGTACGGCCGCTGAAACTTGAACTCCTGTCCGCGGAACGACACGTCGTAGAATCCCCACGTCTTCGCCGTCAGCACCGACGGATACCCCATCTCGCCGGCCCTCGCCATCAGCGCCAGCCGCACCGCGCGGCTCGTCGCATCGCCCGCCGCCCAGCTCTTCCGCGACCCCGTATTCGGCGCATGCCGATACGTCCGCAGGCTCTGCCCATCCACCCACGCCAGGCTCAGCGCATTGATCGTCTGCTCCCGCGTCAGCCCCAGCAGCTCGCACACCACCGCCGTCGACGCCACCTTCACCAGCACCACGTGATCCAGCCCCACCTTATTGAACGAGTTCTCCAGCGCAATGCACCCCTGAATCTCGTGCGCCTTGATCATGCCGCCCAGCACCTGGCGCATCGTCAGCGGCTCCTTGCCCTCGGCAATAGCGACCCGGCTCAACCAGTCCGCCACAGCCAGAATCCCGCCCAGGTTGTCCGAGGGATGCCCCCACTCCGCCGCCAGCCACGTGTCGTTGAAGTCCAGCCAGCGAATGATGGCGCCAATATTGAACGCCGCCTGCACCGGGTCAAGCTGATAGCTGGTCCCCGGCACCCGCGCGCCGTTCGGAACCACGGTCCCCGGCACAATGGGCCCCAGCAGCTTGGTGCACGCCGGATACTCCAGCGCCTCCAGCCCGCAGCCCAGCGTATCGATCAGGCAAGCCCGCGCCGTCGACCACGCCAGGTCGCTGGCGATCTCGTAGTTGAGAACGTAATCGGCAATGTCGGTAAGCACCTTGTCAGGCGCGGGACGGTCGTTGGAAATATGCGTGGACATCGAGTTCCTTTTTGAAAGAGGCTTTGTAATAAGGGCACGGCTTCAGCCGGGCCGCAAATCGCGCTACATATCAGGTCGGGCTTCAGCCCCTGCCGCTATCTAGCTCCGCTAACTCCGCCAACTCCGCTAAGCCCTTTGCTCAATCGGCACAAACTTCAGCGGCTCCGGCCCGGTGTAGTTCGCGCTCGGCCGGATGATCTTCCCGTCCCGCCGCTGCTCCATCACGTGCGCGCTCCAACCAGCCGTCCGGGCGATGACAAACAGCGGCGTAAACAGGTCGATGGGGATGCCCATCAGGTGGTACGCCACGGCGCTGAACCAGTCCAGGTTGGGGAACATCCGCTTCACCTCCCACATCACGCTCTCAATGCGGGCGGCAATCTCAAACTGCTTCTCGTCGCCTGCGGCCTCGGCCAGCCCATGCGCCACGTCCTTGATGATCTCGTTGCGCGGATCGCTGATGGTGTACACCGGGTGCCCAAATCCGATAATCACTTCCTTGTTCGCCACGCGCCGGCGGATGTCGGCCTCGGCCTCGTCAGCGGAGTCGTAGCGGTTCTGGATCTCCAGCGCCACCTCGTTCGCGCCGCCGTGCTTCGGCCCCTTCAGCGCGCCAATGGCCCCGGTGATGCACGAGTACATGTCCGACCCCGTTCCCGCAATCACGCGCGCCGTAAACGTCGATGCGTTGAACTCGTGCTCGGCATACAGGATCAGCGACGTCTGCATCGCCGCAATCCACTGCGGCGACGGCGCCTCGCCGTGCAGCAGGTGCAGAAAGTGCGCGGCAATGGAGTCGCCGCCCACCTCCACCTCAATACGCCGCCCGTTGCGCGCGTAGTGGTGCCAGTACAGCAGCATGGAGCTCAGGCAGGCCAGCAGCGAGTCGGCGATCCCGCACGCGCCCTCCTCGTTGTGGTCCAGCGCCTCGGGCCGGATGCACCCCAGCACCGACACGCCCGTCCGCAGCACATCCATCGGGTGCGTCGAGGGCGGCAGCAGCTCCAGCGCCTCCTTCACGGCGGCGGGCAGGCTGCGCATCTGCACAAGCTGCTCCTTATAGGCGGTCAGCTCCACCGTGTTGGGCAGCTTGCCGTGCACCAGCAGGTAAGCCACCTCCTCGTACTCGCAGTGCCGCGCCAGGTCGTGGATGTCGTACCCGCGATAGTGCAGGTCGTTGCCGCTGTGGCCCACGGTGCACAGCGCGGTGTTGCCTGCGGGCGTGCCACTGAGCGCCACGGATTTTTTGGGTTTGAACGCAGCAGGCGAGGTCTGGGATTCGGACGAGCTCATGCACACACTCCAGCGAGCTTCAACCTAATCGATGGGGCGAAGAAGTGTCCAGTTGGCAGCGCAGCCGCTGCACCCCATCAGCGACGTGCCAAACACCAATCCCACAAAGTACTGTCCTTTCGACCGAAGCGCAGCGGAGTGGAGAAATCCGCGGTTGTTTTCCTCCAGTCAGTGGCCACTGCGGGGCACCATCTCAGACCCTTGGAAGTTTGTTTGGACCGAATGTCCTCACAATTAACGCTTCGTCACGCGGGCTCAGCTCCGTGCCTCCGGACATCAACACTTTGAAATCGAACGAGTGGGTGCCAAAAATTGCCAAATCCGCGAATGCCGCTTGGAATCGATCTATAGCGAAGGACATCCATCCGGATGCAAGTTCTAATGCCACTGCGAAGTAACTCCTATCCACCTCGTTTTCCGTTCCATCTCGATGATGCTCTCTGGTGCGGTGAAAGCCAAAAGGAAACGTGTGTGTATGGTTCGAGAGCCATCGATACGAGTAAAGTACAGGGTCCGGATCCCTACCAAGGCTAGAAATGATCTGTGTCTTGGATAGGAAACAAGGCGTTTCTCCGTTCAACAATTGCTTTCGCTTCTTCTCGGGGAGCAGTTGAAAAAAGGAATTGCTCTGAAGCCGTTCTCTTAATCCCACCGCCGCAACGACGAAACTGGCGACATTGTTGTGATCGCCGTGCTGGCTAAAGAACCGAATTCGTTCTGTGCAGTCTGCGAGATGGATGAGTGTAATCCGCGCCTCCCATTCCTCCTCCGGCACTTCTTCCAATACGTAATGGAGCACCAATACAGCCTCGAAAATCGTCCGGCAGAGCGAACACACCCCTTGCGCATCCCAGTTCAAGCCACGTTCATTAAGGACACTACGCGGACAGATCTGGAGAACGCTCGCGCAAAGGCACGAAATGCGAACCAGTAACACCGAGGCCCAATATCTCTGCGCACCGGCATCGATATCCTTTGCTTCGATAGATGTTTCGAAGGCTCGTTTTGCCTGCTTAGTGAACTCCTTCAGCTGTTTGCTGTAGGCCTGCTTCGTGTCGGGCATTTGGCACAAGTCTAACGGCTTCCGTGATGGCGTCAACCCGACCCGGCGCCACAGAGCCCGCCCTAAGCTCGTCGAAGGTGCTTCACATTTGAGAACTGTGGAGAACCACGGTCCCCGGTGTTCATCTCAGCCTGCGTCGTCACACCCACCTGTGTCCGCCATCACATCCTCCCCGCCCCACGCGGGTGCACAATGCCCTAAGTAAGACCCATGGGAAAGCTGTCCAACTCCGCATCGCCCCGCACAAAACCTCAAACTCGTACCGGCCGATGTTAACCAGAAAAATAATAATTATTTTTTCTGGTACCCCCAGGGGGTATAACTTCCAAAGGAGTTAACGCCCACCGATTACTCTCTGCGAGCCTGCAATCCCAGAACCCCGCTTTCCTTCAGATCGCTGCATTAACCAACTAATAACTATCCGGCAATCATCCGTCGGAAGAGGCGCCATCCCCCAATTCCGCCCCCGTTTCGCACAGTCGTCCGCACTCCGCCTTGCGGTACCCTAGTCCTTCATGGGGCGCATTCGAGTTCTGTCCGACCAGGTGGCCAACCAGATCGCCGCGGGCGAGGTGGTGGACCGTCCTGCCTCCGTGGTCAAGGAGCTGCTCGAAAACGCGCTCGACGCCGGCGCCCATCGCATCCGCGTCGAAGTCGAGGCGGGCGGCCGCAAGCTCATCCGCATCGCCGACGACGGCTGCGGCATGAATCGCGACGACGCGCTGCTGGCCTTCGAGCGCCACGCCACCTCCAAGCTGCGCACCGCCGACGACCTGCTCGCCATCGGCACCCTCGGCTTCCGCGGCGAGGCCCTGCCATCCATCGCCTCTGTCGCCCGCGTGACGCTTGAAACCGCAACCGCGGAGTCCTCCGCGGACGGCGAACGTACGCAAGTCGGCACGAGACTCGAAATCGCCGGCGGCAATCTGCGCCACGTGGAAGACGCCGCCCTGCCGCGCGGCACCACCATCACGGTCGCCGACCTGTTCTTCAATACCCCGGCGCGGCGCAAGTTTCTGCGCGCCGAGTCGACCGAGCTTTCGCATGTGACGGCGCTGGTGACTCATTACGCGCTGGTCCATCCGGAGAAGCACTTCGAGCTGGTCTCGGCCAGCCACACGCTGGTCTCTGCGCCGCCGGTGGCGCGGACGGCGGAGCGGATCTACCAGATCTTCGGCAAGGACACGCTGGCGCAGCTTCTGCCCGTGGCGGCGGAGACCAGCCTGGAGCGCGCCGGCCTGCCCGAGCCGCCGCCGTGGAAGCGCGACCCCGACGAAGCGCCGCGCCAGCCGGGAAGCATTCGCCTCTCCGGCTTCTATTCCAAACCGGAGCTGCAGAAGCTGAACCGCAACTCGATCTACATCTTTGTGAACAAGCGGCTCATCCGCGACCGCCTGCTGCTGCACGCCATCACCGAGGCCTACCGGAACGTGATTCCGCCCACGAGCTTTCCAGTGGTGCTGCTGTTTCTGGAGATGCCGCCGGAAGAGGTGGACGTAAACGTCCACCCCGCCAAGACTGAGGTGCGCTTCCGGCAGCAAAGCGTGATCCACGACTTTGTGCGCGACAGCCTGCGGACGGCGCTCGTCCAGTCCCGCCCGGCGGCGGGGTTCGTGGCGGCGCTGGATTCGGCCCCGCTGGCCAGCCCCACGCTGATGCCGCCGGGGACATCGCCGCTGCCGGGCGCTCCCGGCGCGAATCTGCCCTCCGGCTCCGAGCCACCGCAAACGGCCTCCGAGGCAGACGAATTTGCCCTCAGCCCGCAGCAGGTCCCGCCCGCTCCGGTACGCCTGCCGTTTGCGGCGGGAGAGCTGCCGCCGGGTGGCTTCGGACGCAGCTCAGCCTTTGCCGAGGCCGCCGCCGTGCTCCTTGGCGGCAACGGATCAGCCGGCCTGGATTCAGCCACCCTCGCCAGCCCGGCCACAGCCACCGCCCAGGTGGAAGCCGAGCAGGCCGCCCAGACGCTGATCCAGCTCGGGTCGCTGAAGCCGCTGGGGCAGTTGCGCGAGTCCTTCATCCTCGCAACCGGCGAGGACGGCCTCTGGATCATCGATCAGCACGTAGCGCATGAGCGCGTGCTCTTTGAAAAAATCCTGCGCGAGCGCAACGTAGAAAATGTGCAGCGCCAGCGGCTGCTGATGCCCGTCCTGGTGGACCTGAAGCCGGACCAGATGGTGGTATTCGCACAGATTGCTGATGAGCTGGAACGCAACGGATTTGAGGTGGAACCCTTCGGCCCACAGACCCTGGCGGTGAAGGCCGCGCCGGTGGGGCTGGAGGGTGCGGGCCTCGAGCGAATGCTCGGCCAGGTCATCGACCAGGGCAGCGCGGACCGCATGGAAGATGAGCAAAATGAGGATCTTAGGACACTGCGCCGCCGCATCGCGGCATCCATCGCCTGCCACTCGGCCATCAAGGTAAACACCCGGCTTGACCCCGCACGTATGGAGTGGCTATTGTTGGAACTTGCAAAAACCGAGCACCCGACCAGTTGCCCGCATGGACGTCCAATCGCTTTGCTGTATTCTTGGAGAGAGATCCAGCGGGCCTTCCACCGTATCTAATGCGTAGTGGCAAGGCGGATTCCCTACCCCCAAGGGGAGCAAGGGACCCCGGCAAGAGCCAGCCTGGAAAAGAGGTTCATCTTTGACATCGGAGCAATTGCAAGCAGCGCGCGCCGAAAGGATGCGCCAGAACGGACTTGGGACCCTCACTTTAGAGGATGCCCGCACGTGGATTGAAGAGACGGGGCTCTGCCTCTTTCTGCCCAAACGGCAGCTTTCGGCTTCGCTTGCTCCCAGCTTTGTTGAAGCTGTAGCCGGGCAGCGAAATCCCACCCCGGACCCTAAACATATTGCGCTCTCAGAGGAACTTCTGGTTCGGCTTGAACTGGATGGCGTGGCAGTGCGTCTGAACCTGCTGGGCCAGCCCGGCGAGCAGCCCGATTACGTGGTGGCCGCCTGGGTGCTGCCGTACGTGTACGCGCTGCGTGGCGATCGCGACTGGCGGCGTGTGCCGCAGCTTACCGGTTCGCGCGCGGTGTCGCCGCTGGCGGTGCAGGCATATAAGCGCCTGGAGACCGGCGAGGCCACGATCGCGGAGCTGAAGCAGTCGCTGGGACATGGCGTTTCAGAGATGGCTGTGATTCGCGCCATCACGGAACTCTGGCAGCAGCTTCGGATTATTCCGGTGATCGCGGCTCCAGGAAAGCCGGCCAAGTGGCAGCTTTTGCGCACACGCTTCCAGAAGGCGATTGCCGAAGGAGCGTCGACCTCGCAGGTCACCGCTATCTCGGTTCTCGCTTCCATCTTCCTGCAGGCGGTCATCGCGGCCAGCATGGAAGAGGTGGAGATCTTCCTGTCGCCGCTGACGGCGCGCAGCAAGATTCGCGAAGTCATCCGCGGGCTGGTTGCGACGCGGCAGGTGCATACCTTGGCCATGGGTCACGCGCCGCATTTCTATGTTGCCGGCACGCTGCCGGAGTTCACGCCGGCTCCCACGATCTACGCCAGCTCCACGTTTTCTACCACCTATTTCGGCCACGACCACGAGCCGGAAGAACTGCCGGCGTCGGAGTCTTCAGAGCCGTCTGAGGCGGAAGAGAATGCCACAAGCCTTGTGCATGGGAATGGGCATCGCCATGGCGCGAATCGGAACGGTGCATCGCGTCCGGGGCTGAATCGCCCCAAGCCGCACAACCGCGACCGCAAGCCGGCGCCGGTTGCGAGCCGAGAGCGCAGCGCACGGCCTTCTCATGCGGGGCATGCAAAGGTATCGCGTACGGCGTCCGGGAAGCCAAGCCATCACCCCAAGTCCGCGGGCAACGGAACGAACGGAAGCGGCACGCGCAAGGCATCCAACGGCCACAATGGAGCAAGGCCGGCCTCGGCACACAAGCGCAACGGCGCTCATGGCGCCACAGGCAGCGGCCCAGCCAGTCCCCGCAGCGGCGGCAGTGCACGGCCGGCTGCCAATCATCGCGCCAATGGACGCCCCGCACATCCGAACCGCAAACCGCTGGCTGCTGGTGCGCGCAGTGAAAAGCGGCTTGCGCTCACCGGCAAATCGACCACTAAAAAGCGCGGATGAGCCCCGAAAGCAAAGTGCAGGGGAAGTCTCTGCGCAAGATCATTGTGGCAATCGACGGGCCGGCGGGAGCGGGCAAAAGCACCGTTGCCCGTCATCTCGCCCGCTTTTTCGGGCTGCTGAACCTGGAGACGGGAGCGATGTATCGCGCCTTCGCCCTGAAGGCGCTCCGTTCGGACGTTCCCCTCGACAGCAGCGATGCGCTGGAGCAACTGGCGCACCAGACGGAGATTCGCCTGGAGACGGGCGAGGCCGAGAACCGGGTTATGCTCGATGGAGAAGACGTCACCGGCCTCATCCGAAACCAGATCGTCACCGACGCAGCTTCCAAGGTGAGCGTGTTTCCCGCGATTCGAGCGTGGATGGTGCGGCTGCAGCAGCAGTTGGGCGCGAGCGGCGGCGTGGTGATGGAGGGCAGAGATATAGGGACCGTCGTGTTTCCCCATGCCGACGTGAAGATCTTCCTCGATGCCGCTCCCGAGGTCCGCGGCATGCGGCGCTTCGATCAGCTTGGCCCCAATGCGTCCCAGCCTGCCGAACAGGTGTTGCGGGACCTCCGCGAGCGTGACCAGAGGGATCGCAATCGCGCCGATTCGCCGCTGCGGGCGGCAGAGGATGCGGTCCTGCTGGACTCAACGCACATGACACTGGAGGAAGTCGTCGAGGCGGCGGAGAGAATCGTGGCAGAGAAGCTCGATGCTCACGCAGCCGCCAAGGATACTCCTCGGACGGCCTGAGCAGAGGCTCCAGCCCTCGCCACATTTTCGGGATGCCAGCACGCAACGGGATTTGGGCGTGCAGCATCGGTGCGCTGCTGGGGGGACTCAGCGGCTGGAAAGCTTGCGCTTCCTGTTTACTCTGAAGAAATTGACTTATTACAAATTATTTATCGTCTGGCTACAAGATAGGGCTGCATAATTGCCTCCTAGGCTGAGAACGCCGAACGGGTTCCTCTATATGTCATCCTTCCGTTGCGCAACCTGCATAGTTCATTCCGCAGCGCAGAACAGGAGCTAGAAGTGACACCAATTTGCGAAGGTTGCGGCTCAAAACGCCTGCGGCTTTCTCATTTCCGTTTCAAAGACATCCCGATGATTCTGACCCTGCGTCTGGCGGTGCGATGCGCGGACTGCATGATGCGCGGTTTTGTTTCGATCCCGACCGCCATGGAGGTTCGCAGGGGCCACCATGCCCGGCGGCGGGCGGGTCACTCGTCGCATTCGTGAGGGCGCGCTCCTCCGGGTCGCTGACCGTTCAACCAAGCAGCACTGCAGCAATCGTGATTCGCATCTCCGGCCCCATGCGATAGGCTCATAGTCGAGATGGAAATCACCTGCAGCCGCTGCCACCAATCCGTTCCTGAGTCGAGTTGCTTCTGCCCGACCTGCGGGCTGCCACAGCTTGTATACACAAATGCCGAGTTGTCCCCAAGCAGCCCGCCGGAACGCTGGATGGAAGCGGTGCGCGATGCCAGCTCCGTCGACTGGCGGCCCGCGATCCGAGCCGCTCTGTTCATTGCAGTGCCGGCCGGCCTGCTCTCCTCCTGGTTTTCTCCGCTTGGCATTTTGGGATTGTTATGGATGGCGACGGCGGCCATTTGGGCAGTATCCAACTATGTAAAGCGGCAGCGGGCTCCGTGGATCACCATGGGGGCTGGGGCGCGCATCGGCCTGGTGACGGGGCTGATTGCGTCCTGGGTGGCCTTCCTGGCCAGCGGGGCGGACCTGTTCGTCGAGCGCTATTTGCTGCACCAGGGGGCGGCGTTCGATCAGCTCTGGGAGCAGATGGTGAGTCGTAGCATCGCGCAACAGGTGGAGGCGATGTCGACGAACGCGGAGGCTCTCAATCAATTCAAGGCCTTCGTCCTGTCGCCTGAGGGCAAGGCAGGAATGATTTTCGGTGGGATGCTTCTGCTGGAAGTAGCCCTGCTGGGATTTGCTGTCGCCGGAGGAGCATTTGGGGCGCGCCTGATTGCGCGCACCCGCCGTCCGCAGGCTTGATCGACCTGCGCCTCTATTTCGATTCGTTTGCGGAGAGCCGAAAAGTAATCGTCCCCCAGAACAGGCGAGCCCTCATCTGCACCGGCAGGTGACGATCGTCATCCGTGTACCAGATCCAGATGTTCCCTCGATTCTTCACCACACCTGCATCGGCGGTGGGCTGCACGCGGATGGTCTTGAAGCTGCCCATCGGGGTCTTCACCTCTTCACGCGCCTCCACCTTCATCGTCACGGGGACGGTGTGCATGGCATCCGCCACCGGCACAACGAAGCTCTTTCCGACCACCAGCGGCTGCGAAGCCACGTAGTAGATGCCGGTCAGGAGATCCGTAAGGCACCCTGAGATCGGCTCCTCCACGTGCTTGGTCTGCCCTTTGACAACATTTCTTTCATCGAGGATCGACTTGCCGGCGGCGTAGTCGAGCTTCAGGGTCGAGTTCACCTGACGCCGGCCCTCGACAGTCTGTTTGTTGAACTCGTAGGTGCAGCCGGTAGTGCGGTCAAAGACCGATTGAAACTTGTCGCTCACGTGAAACAGCAGGTTGATGGCGCCAATGGTGTCCGCGGTGGCACTGATCTTTTCGCGATCTCCCACGGCCTCAAAGTGCAGCGTCGCCACGCCTGCCGGGAAAACCCGCCAATCCACGGAATAGGTGAGCGTCTGCTTTTGCGGGAAGCTGAACCCGGGACGGGGCGGAGGAAGGGTAAGAGCCTGCTGTGCCGAGGTACGCAGGGCAAACACCAGGGACAGCAGAAGAGAAACGATGGCGGTGCACTTCTTCACCGGCAGATGCGGCTCCTTGATTGTCATTACGCTCGGGACGATTAGAGCCGCCCGCGAAAGATCGCGTGAACAGCCGGCCTGAGAAACAGCAGGCCAAGGTACAACAGGCTTGCTCCTAAAAGAGCATTGTACTCGCGATGTTTAAGGTAAAGGGCAAAGGCGAAGCGGCCCTTGTCGTGGCTGGCGCCGGATCGGGCCGGTGTGAGGCGGGGAATGAGCCGCGGAACACGGCGGCAATACGCGTCGAAGCCGGGAAACGTGGCCCGCAGGAAACGTTCCTCGGACGCAATGACTGGCACGTAGATGGCCACGAACATGACGGCCAGCGCAACGCCTACCTCCCAGCTCAAGAGCGCCACAGCGAAACCGGCCGCGATGAGGATCGAACCGAGGTAGAGCGGATTGCGCACAAAGGCGTACGGGCCGGTGGTCGTGAGTTCCTGGTTCTTCTTTACGTAGCCGGCAGCATAGGCGCGGAGCCAGAGACCGGGAATCACCAGCGCCAGGCTCCAGGCGATCGCCTGCGGCCGCGGCTGATTGCGGAGAAGCTCAAAGAGGTACAGCACAGCCACCGCAAAGCCCAGGGGCACGCGGATACGCCGGGCGACCATTTGCCATCGGCTGATCCAGTCGTTGCCGGTAGTCATTGCACCGCCTCCACGCTGAGAACCTGTTCCACTGCTTCGAATACATCCTGGGGCTGGATGGTCAGCAAGCCCCATTCCGGCTCGTGGTGGCGCCTGTGGTCGCGCACACTCTCCGGGTGGCGCAGAACTTTGAACCGGGTGCCGTACGGGCCGTTGCGCGCCGGGTCTGTGGGGCCATAGATGCCGACGACCGGGCGGCCGAGAGCGCATGCCAGATGCAGCGGGCCTGTATCGCCGGCGATGACCACGGCGGCACGCCGGGTGAGCGCCGTCAGTTCTGCCAATGAGCAGCGAACGGGCTGGGCCGCTTTCTCCGATCGGATTTGGATTTCCTCAGCCAGACTCTCTTCCTTTGGGCCGACATTCACCAGAGCGCGAAAGCCGCGCGTAGCGAGCTCCCGGGCGACTGCCGCATAACGGTCGGTGGGCCAGCGTTTGGCGCCCCATCCTGCGCCGGGGTTCAGCAGGGCGACGGGCCGGGTGTCGCCGCCAAGCAGAGCCGTGCACCAGGCTTCCGCGGCGGCATCGACGGGCAACCAGGGCTGGACCGGTTCCAGCGGATCCCCTGCGAGACAGGCGGCGAGTTCCACATCCTGGTCGATGACGTGCGCTCCACGAGTCGCAACCCGATCGGTGTAGAGCCAGCGCGCCGCCCATTCCCTTGGTGAGGATTCGCCGATGCGCCGCGGGGCGGCCGTGGCCCGGCCCAGAAATGCAGAGCGCACGGCGCCTTGAAAGTCGATTACGGCGTCGTAACCGCCCGCAAGCAGTGTTTTGCGGATCTCGCGCAGTTCACGGTAGGTCGCTGGCTTGAACGGACGCCGGCCCCATGCCTTGGTGCAGGCGGGGATGACGCGATTGACCACCGGCTGATCGGGTCCGATGTCCATGCGGCTCCGGTCGGATCGGCAAGACAGCAGCGGTATCCACGCAGGTTCCACCAGCCAATCGATCTGCCAGGCCGGGTGCCTCTGGCGCAGGGCGGTCACCGCGGGCAGGGCATGCAGGATGTCGCCCATGGCGCCCAGGCGGACCACAAGCAAGCGAAACTTGGATTGCGTGTGCAAAGCTCTATTTTCTCACAGGGGCGGATTGCCTTTGCCTTGCAGCCACATAGGAGGCAAGCCAATCAAAAGCCTCCGCTTCCTCGTCAACCTCGATGCGTAGCGGCGCCGTTTTGAGCGGCAGGCTTGTGGTCAAGGCGCCGAGGCGGACGGCATCTTTTTCCGTGGTGAGCAACTGGGTTGCACCATCCTGACGGGCAACGGCGCAGAGCCTGTCGAGCTCCCGCTGGGTGAAGCGGTGGTGATCGCGGAAGGCAATGCGGGCGGCCAGCGGGACGCCAGCGGCCTGGAGCCCCGCGAAGAACTGCGCCGGGCGGGCGATGCCGCAGAAAGCCAGGACGGGACCGTCGAGCTGGGGTATCTGCATCTGGCGACGGAGATGCCAGATGGGGCCCGGCCAGCCAAAGGCGCGCAGATCCTCCTCGAGACCGGTGTCATCCGCTGGAATGGCGATGATGCTGGCACGCAGGACGGCCTCGCGGGGTTCGCGCAGGTTGCCGGCGGGCAGAAGATAGTTGTGCCAGTCCTCCCAGTTCAGGAGGAGGATGTCGAGTTCGCGGTAGAGCTTGCGGTGTTGGAAGCCGTCGTCGAGGATGTGGACGGCGGGGCGGCCTTCCGGCACTTCGGACTCGGCAAGCACGCCGGCCTTGAATCGCTCCGCACCCACATACACCGGTGCTCCCGTGGCGCGCGTCATCAGAAGCGGTTCATCGCCAAATTCGCGGGCCGAACCGTCGGGGGCAACCAGCACGGGATCTTTTCCGGAGCGGCCGTAGCCGCGGGAAAGAATGTCGACATGCAGGCCCCGTTGGGCGAGACCCTGGGCAAGTGCGATGACGAGCGGTGTTTTGCCAGTTCCGCCGGTGGAGAGATTGCCGACGCTGATTACCGGCCATCGCAGACGGCTCGCTTCTTCCATTCCCCCGGAGATGCGGCGATCTTGAATGCGCCAGGTGAGGCGGTAGAGGGGAACAAAGGGAAGCAGCAGGGGACGGGCAAGCTTCATACGCGCTGCTCCTGGGCCTGCGCAGCCGGGGAACGATGGAGGATCTCTCCAACAGCCGCAACGCAGCGCGCCGTCGCTCCAGCCTGGGCCTCGAACACCTGTCTGGCGCGGGCGCCCATCTGGTGAGCAGACTCGCGATCGCGGAGCAGTTCGAGCATTGTGCCGCTCAAATCCCCTTCGGTTGCGATGCGCATGGCGTTATGCGCGAGCAGGTCGTCGCAGATGGCACGAAAGTTCACATAATGGGGGCCCATCACAAGGGGAACGCCAAACTGAGCGGGCTCCAGTGGATTGTGTCCGCCCGCCGGCACAAGGCTTCCGCCGACGAAAGCGAGGCTGGCAAGCGAGTAGGTCGACGCGAGTTCGCCGATCGTGTCGAGTAACACCACCTGGCAAGGCTTGAGCAGGCGTGGCTGAAACCGCTCGCGCTTCCAGTCCGAGCGTCGCAGCCACTGCAGGCCCGAAGCTTCGAGCAGGGATGCGACGTCTGCGAATCGTTCCGGGTGACGCGGCGCGAGCACCAGCACCAGGTTGGGATCCGACTGAATGAGGCGTTGCCAGCTTTTGAGAAGCACAACCTCTTCGCCTTCCAGTGTGCTGCCGGCGACTACGATGCCTAGTCCGGGCGTGAGCTTTTGGATCAGGCGAGTGGCCTCCGCCGGTTGCGCTGCGCGGATATCGAATTTCAGATTGCCGGCGACCGAAACACGCTCTGCCTGGCAACCGATGGCTCGCAGGCGTTCGGCATCCGCAGGGGTTTGCGCCAGAACCGCGGAGAGCCGCGAAAGCAAGGTCCGCCAAAGCAGGCGAAGCTTGAGATAACGCGGCCAGGAGCGGTCAGATATCCGGGCATTGACGACTGCCACTGGAATGTCGCGGCGAAAACAGCCGCTGAGCAGGTTCGGCCAGAACTCGGTTTCGGCCAGGACCAGCAATTCGGGCCGCAGAGTCCGCAGGTAGGCGCGTGTTGCCCAGGGCAGGTCGAGCGGAGAGTAGAAGACGCGCTCGGCGCCGAAGCGTTCGCGGGCGAGAGCTTGCCCGGTGCGCGTGGTGGTCGAGATTAAGATTCGATGATCCGGAAAGGCGGCGTCCAGTTCGCTTACAAGGCGCGAGATCGCCAGCACTTCACCGACGGAGACGGCATGGAGCCAGATGGAGGGGCGCCGATCCGTTGGCGTTAGCAACCGCGCCGGCACGATGCCCACCCGTTCGCGCATGCCTTCGCGGTATTTCTCGGTGCGGGCCACGCGCCAAAGCCAGTAGGGCGAAGTGATGACTAAGCCGAGACACAGCAGAACGTTATAGAAGAATACGATCATGCGAGACAGAATTCGCCTTTTGGCGGTCTAATCTTCAAATGATACAGTCGAGCACGATGAGCTTCCCGCGACGTATCCCATTGCTGCTGGTGTGTCTGGCGCTGCCCGCGTTGGCGAAGGATCATCCCATCCCGCCTGTGCAGCCCGCCACGTCGTTTGCCGCGGTTGATGTTCACCCGCAGGAAAAGGTAGCGATTGCCGCCGAGCCCTACGACACGAAGAAGAAGGAATCGATCTTCCGCGTCGATTACCTGGCGCATGGCGTGATTCCGATCCGGCTGATTGTGACCAACAACGGCGACAAGCCGATCTCCCTGCGCGATGCGCGCATTCTGTTTCAAACGGCCGCGGGCGATCGCATTCAGGCGGCGGAACCCGAGGATGTAGAGCGGCTGATGACGCGCACCGACCGGATGGGGAGCGAGATTCCCATGCCGCGGCCGTTTCCGAACATTCACAGGAAGCCGAAGGCAAGCAACAAGGACATCGAAGCCGATTTCGATGAGTATGAGTACGGCGCGCTGGTGGTGGAGCCACACACGACGCGTGCCGGATTCCTGTGGTACGACGTGTCGCAACTCAGCGACCCGCTGAAGGGAGCCAAGCTGCATTTGCGCGAGCTTCGCAATGCCGACGGCCAGCAGTTGTTTTATTTTGAGATTCCGTTCGACAAGTACCTGAAATCGAAATCGAGCGATATGGATTGAGGCACCGGCCTACTCGTAGTACGTGGCTGACGTGGTGTCGGTTTCCCAGATGGTGCAGTCTTTCACGCGCACGCGGCCACCGGTCATCTGGCGGAGCTGATCGCTGGTTTGCTCGTAGAAATAGTGCGCGATGTTCTCAGCAGAGGGATTCAGCGTGGTAAACGGCTCCAGGTCATTGAGCATCTGGTGATCGATGCGATCGATCACGGGCCGCATCACCTGCTTGAGCTGCTTGAAGTCGAGCAGCAGCCCCGTTCCATCCAGCGCCTCGCCCACCAGCCGCACACGCACCTTGTAATTGTGCCCATGCGGGTTCTCGCAGCGGCCGTGATAGTTGCGCAGGTAGTGACCGGAGGAAAAGCCGGCCTCCACAGTGACTTCATACATGGGCGTCAAACTCGCTTGCGGGAAACATCCCTCGTACTTTGATTCTAGTTGCCTGGGCTGGTTTAGAGCTGGCCGCGATTGCCGCGGCGCTTCCGGCGGGCGGCGAGACGGGCTTCTTCGCTGCGGCGATCCACCTGCTCGAACAGGTTGGTCATGACGCCGATGAGCGCGGAGGCCAGGCCGGCAAGCAGCAGCACCAGCCCGACCGTGCGCCACAGTGAACCGTTGGCGGGCAGTCCCGGCTGGAAACCGGCCGGAACCAGCGACATGCCCGCCGAAACAAGGGCGAAGAAACCCAGGACGGCGGCCAGAATGTAGAAGTTGCGCGACATGACTCTTGCGGAATTCCTGCTTCGATTGTACGCGGCATCGGGTCAGGAGAGCAGGGAGGCAGAGTCGATCACGGTCACGCCGGCGCGGGCGAACTCCGCGTCCATTTGTGCTGCGGAGCCGTTGAGGTCGATGGCACGGCAGGCATCGCGAATCACCGTGGTTTCGAAGCCGAGGCGCCGCGCGTCCAGCGCGGAGAATCCTACGCAGAAGTCATATGCCAACCCACATAGAAATACGCGCGTGAGGCCTCGCTCGCGCAGATAGCCTGCCAGCCCCGTGGCCGTCGTGCGGTCATTCTCGAAGAAAGCCGAATAGGAATCGATCTCGCGCCGACGGCCTTTGCGGAGGATGAGCTCTGCACGCGTGAGCTGCAGGGCGGGATGAAAGTCCGCGCCCTGCGTGCCCTGTACGCAATGATCCGGCCATAGCGTCTGCGTGCCGTAGGGCATCTCGATCAGATCGTATGGTTTCTTGCCGGCATGCGCGCTGGCAAAGGAGCGGTGATCCGGCGGGTGCCAGTCCTGCGTGAGAATCACATGATCGAAGCGCGGGGCGATCCGGTGGATCGCTGCGATGATCTGGTCGCCGCCCGTGACGGCAAGTCGCCCGCCGGGGCAGAAGTCGTTCTGCACGTCGATAACGAGAAGTGCGTCGTGGGCCTCTGTTTTCATCCGAGTCATGAGCTGCACGGGGAGCCGCTATTTGTTCAGAAAGCCTTCGAGTTGCAGCCACGCCGCGAACTGGTCGATCCAGTGATCGGTGGGAATGTTCTGCTTGCGCATGCCGAAGCCGTGGCCTCCTTTGGCGTACATGTGCAGTTCGGCGGATTTGTGCGCGGCGGTCCACTTTTCGTAAAGCGCCACGCTGACAGGAGCGAGCCCCAGGTTGTCGTCGGTGGCGGCGGCGATGAACATGGGCGGCGCATCTGCCGGAACGGTCAGTTTGCTGAAGTCTTCTCCCCCGGGGTAGATGGGCGCGACAAAAGCGGGGCGGCTGTCGGGCTTGTACGCGAAGGCCACGCCGGTAGTGACGCCGCCGCCCGCGGAGAATCCCATGATGCCGACGCGATCCGGCGAAATGTTCCACTCCGCCGCGTGCTCGCGCACATAGGCCACTGCGGCGAGGCCGTCGTCGATGGCGAGCGGAAGATCCTCATTGATCATGGCGTCGAGCTTAGGACGGTCTTGCGACCAAAGCTTGCCGAACAACTGAGTTGCGTCCGTGTCGGTGGGAGCCAGCCGATAGCGAAGTACGAAGGCCGTCATGCCGCGGGCCGCGAGATACTCCGCAACCTGGTTGCCTTCGCTGTCGATGGAGAGCGCCATGTACCCGCCGCCGGGGCAGATAATTACGGCGCTGTGGCTGTCTTCGCCGTTGGTTGGCTTGAAGACCGTGAGCGTGGGCTGCGAGACGTTGGTGACAACGTTGGTGCGCCACGCCTGCGAGTAGTACTGCTTCTCGGGATAAGTGTGTGCGGGATTGCCGGGGGCTGAGCCCTGGTAGAGCGGAATGGTCTGCTGGGCGACGGCAAACGGCGCGAAGAGAAGGGCTGCGCAGGCGAGACGGAGAGCAAAGTGTTTCATGCAGGCAAATGTAGCAGACGAATTGCTGCTTTGCGTGATCCTCAGATTGGATTACGATGGCAGCGCAGCCATAAATCGACGACGAAGGACGCAAGACAATGCTCGGACTTGTCTTTTGCATCTCGATCTCTCCGCGCGAGTGGACCGCCCTCGGCTGCGCTCTGTTTTTCCTGATCCTCTGGGTATCCCTATTTTTGCCCTCTCGCGGAGATCATCACTATTATTTCGACTCGCAAGACTTTCTAAAATTCGAAAACGGAGGCAACCGCAAATTGCCCGTCTCGGCGGAAACCGGAACATTCATCTCGCTGTTGAAGGGCTATGTCGGAGCCACCAAACTGCTCATCACTGTCGCCGCGGCTTCCATTGCATTTGGTACAAATCATTCCGCACCGCTCGGAGTTGCTCTGGCAAAGATCATTCTGGCGTATTCGGTGCTTTATGGCACAGTGTTTGTGGCTCTTCTCCAATTTTTCTATGAACAGTACGCGCAGGATGTAACTTGTTATCGGCCTTGGCGATATTCACTGATACAGGCTCTCGGATTTTCCGCTCTGCCTATGTTCGCGCTCGGCTACGTCGTTTGGGCTTTCAATCTCGCTTAGCCCTTAACTCCTCAGAGAGCGCGATTAACCGAAAAACTTCTCCACATCCTTAATCTCGATCGTCATGCGGTAAGGCGGCAGGCTCTGCACGAACGTCTGCCCGTAGCGCTGGCGGCGGATGCGGGGATCCAGCAGCACCAGCACGCCGCGATCTTCAAGCGAACGGATGAGCCGGCCAAAGCCCTGCTTCAGCGTCAGTACAGCTTCGGGGACCTGGTAGTCGAAGAAGGGCTTGCCGCCGGCCTCTTCGATGGCCTTCATGCGCGCCTGCACCACGGGATCGTTGGGAACGGCAAAGGGCAGGCGGTCGATGATGACGCAGCTCAACTGCTCGCCCTGCACGTCCACGCCCTGCCAGAAGCTCGACGTGCCGAAGAGCACCGCGTTCGGCGTCGCGCGAAACTCCTCCAGCAGCGCCTTGCGCGGCGCGGTGCCGTGCAGAAGAATGGGCCAGTCGAGCACCGGCAGCAGGCGCTCGTAGAGGTCGCGCATCTGGCTGTAGCTGGTGAACAGGCAGAAGGCGCGGCCCTTGGAGATGTCGAGGACTCGGCGAATTGTGTCGGCGGCAGCGGCTGCAAAGTCCGGCTCGCGCGGATCCGGCATCTGCGGCGGAAGATAGAGCAGCGCCTGCTCGCCGTATTTGAAGTGCGATGGGACGACGAGTTCGCGCGCGTCGTGCAGGCCAAGGCGCTTCTTCATGTGTTCGAAGCCGCCCTTTACAGTGAGTGTGGCCGAGGTCAGCACGACCGTCGGAATCGACTCGAAGACGAGCTCGGTGAGCATCTCGGAGACGTCGATCGGCGTAGCCTGCAAAAACGTATTGCGCGACTGGCTGCGGACCAGCCGCGATTCGCGCATGTTCCGTTCCGCTGCGCCGTGAGTGCGGCGCTCGAGCCAGTAGACGATGTTGCTGGCGTTCGATTCGAGCAGGAATTCGAGTTCGCTGCGCAGGCGGGCCACGCGCTTGCACAGGCCCGGAGCCTCGTCAACGCCTTCGAGCCCATCGAGTTCGGCTTCCATGCGGCGCAGCGTGCCGCGCACGCCCGTATAAAGATCGCCTTGCGTTTCCAGGAACTCCTCGCGCCCGCTGAAGGGCTGGCGTCCGTCGCCCGTCATGGGAAGGCCGGCGAAGAACATGCGCGCGCGGTCGCGCAACTGCTGCGAGAGCGGAACCAGCTTCTCCGAACCTTCCTTGCCGCGCAGCATGGTGTCGGTGTCGCGGGCGAGCTCGTCGAAGCGGATGTTGCTGACCGAAAGACCGAAATAGCTGGAAGCCACCTCTTCGAGTTCGTGCGCTTCGTCGAAGATGACCGCCGCTGCCTCCGGCAGAATGCCGGCGTCGGGTGCGCCGCCGGCCTCGCGCTTGACGGCGAGATCGGCAAAGAACAGGTGGTGGTTGACGATGATGATGTCGCTCTCGAGCGCCTTACGCCGCATCTCCGTGATAAAGCAACGCTGATAGCTGGGGCAGGTCTGGCCCAGGCAGGCTTCGCTGCGTGCATCGAGCTTGGACCAGACAGCGCTTGCCTCCGGCAGCCCGGCAATCTCCGCGCGGTCGCCGGTTTCGGTGATCTGTTCCCACTCGGCGATCTGGCGATACTGGTCGATCTCTTCCAGGCCCGACAAGATTGGCTGATCGCGGAGGGTGACGAGCTTGTGCCGGCAGAGATAGTTGGCGCGGCCCTTCATGTAGCAGACGCGCAGGTCGCCGAGCAGCGATTCGAGGAAGGGGATGTCGCGGAAGTAGAGCTGGTCCTGCAGCGCCTTGGTGCCGGTGGACACGATGACCCGCTGGCCAGTGCGCAGCGCCGGCAGCAGATAGGCCAGCGTCTTTCCCGTGCCGGTGCCGGCCTCCACAATCAGGTGTCGCCGCTCGGAGAGTGCGCGTTCCACCGCTTTGGCCATCTCCATCTGCCCCGGCCGATGCTCGTAGGGCAGCGGCGATTGGGCCAGGATGCCGCCGGGCGCGAAAAACTCGTGCAGACTGGGCAAGGTTCGGGTTGGGGTCTCAGTGGAGGACATCGGCGGCCGGGCTTTCTTCATTCTAGTGATTCGGCGGATTTCGCGCCGCCGGGCAGGTTACCTATGGAAAAAAGGGCGCATCCCTCGATCCTGGGGTTCAATGCGCGTGCGGCGTTGGCCGCTCGACGGCGAGGGTTGCGGAATGAAGAAGGATTTTGTGCTGGCGCCGATCGGGGAGGCCGCTCTGCTGGTGATCGCGGGTGCGGCGGGCTGGTTCAGCCATCAGCCAATGCTCTTTGCCAGCCTTGGGCCAACGGCCTACGAACTGATCGAGACACCGCACCGGCGCAGCGCCAAGCCGTATTCGATCCTGGTGGGCCACGCCGCGGCAGTTGCGACCGGATTCATGGCCATCTACGGGACAGGTGCAGTGCACGTGGCGCCGGTATCGTCAGCCGGAGTGCCCGCACCACGCATCTGGGCCGCGGCCGTGGCGGCACTCGTTACAGTGCTGATCACGCTCCTTTTACGCGCCAGCCAGCCTGCGGCGCTTTCCACCACGCTGCTCGTCTCACTGGGCATCCTGCAAAAGCCGATTGACGCGGCAGTGATCCTGATTGCGGTAGTGCTGATGGTGCTGTTTGGCGAGCCGGTGAGGGCGTATCGGTTGCGGCACGATCCGGAGAAGCAGAAAAAGGCTCCGAGTGAATAAGAGGAAGATGTTGATTCCGGAGAACTTCATACTGCGCCGCAATGGCTGGATGCCGAATAACGAGCGGCTGCCCGTGATTGTGTATCACGCGGCGTTTCCAGCGAAAGGCGACCTGGCGACCGAGATGGAGCAGGCTTTCGAGCGTAACGGCTGGCCGGCGCAGTGGCAGGACAGCGTCTATCGCTTTCACCACTATCACTCGACAACCCACGAGGTGCTGGGCTTTGCCAAAGGGTGGGGCAGGCTCATGCTTGGCGGAGCGAATGGGCGCGAGGTGGCAGTGCAGGCCGGCGACGTGGCAGTGTTGCCGACGGGAACCGGTCACTGCCTCGCGGAGGGGAGCAGTGATTTCCTGGTTGTTGGAGCGTATCCGCAGGGCGGACGCTGGGACATCTGCCGCAGCGCCCCGGATGCAGAGGCGGTCGCGCGCATGGCGCGTATGGGCTGGCCCCCATCTGACCCGGTATATGGGGCCGGAGGGCCGCTGCTCAGGCTGTGGGGCAGCCAAAATGCCGGTTGACGGAGGATCTTACCCTGCTGACTGTTCCCGTCACGGCGGGAGGGATGCCCGCTAAAAATCCCAATCCATCGACGACCTTCAGGATGGTAAAAAGTGCGTTACGAGGCTTTTCCCCGAAGTTCTTGCTCGGCGCGATACCAGTCGTCTTCGTGATGTCCGTGGTCGCCGCCGCGCTGTTTCCAGTAGCTGTGCGCCAGGCGGGCTACGTCGTCGTGCGAAACGCTATGCTGCTGGGCGTCGATCGCCTCGACATTGTTGACGGATTTCTTGGCCGCGGCTTTGCGGGGTTTCGCGGGAGCCTTGGTCTTCTTCACTGTCTCTGCCATTCCAGTAAACCTCCAGGAGTTTGGCTAACGTGCGAGCCGTCTCTCTTAGGATACCGGAGCTTCAGCTTTTGCCCAAGCGTTGCCCGTTGACTGCTCGGATGCGGCGCGAGCGCCGGAAACGAGGCCTTGAAAGCGCCCGAGCATTCTGGGCAACCCTGCAAGTACCCGCCAAGGCACGGGGACAAAGAAAATTCATCTTGCGCCTCATTGACGCCAGAGCCCGGTCGGGCTACTCTCATCGGCAGATATCCCGTTGGCCGTCTACGCCAATTCGCAGCCGCGATTGAGAACCCAGGGGGTCCGCTCCCGGTTGATCGCCGGCTGCAACACTTCTCCTCAAGAGTTTGCGATCCCCTACTCCAACGGCGAGGTCCGGCTTGGTTCGCGCCGGCGCGCTGCGGCATCCAACAAGAGTGTGCCTTTTGTTTGTCCGGCCTGCTGCCGATATGTACTGCAGCGGACATGTGGCGGAGAGAAGCAGGCGCTCCGCGTTCAACCCATAACCCTGGAGGCTATCGAAGCCATTGAGAATCGCTCTGGAGATCACGCCGAACCTTGAGCCCCTCTTCGGGACTCGCGATGAAAACCTAAGGTTGATGGAAGACTCACTCGGTGTCCGGATCGACTTGCGGTCGGACGCCGTCCACGTGGAAGGGCCGGAAGCAGGCGTGGCTCGAGTGCAGCGGATCTTTCAGGACTTCGAGGCGCTTCGACGGCAAGGGATCAATCCACACAATGGCGAGCTGAACGGGATGCTGCGGCTGGTGGTGGCCGATCCGGCAACCACTCTCAAGTCGCTCGCCGACTCCGGCAAGCAGCGCTCCGCGGGCGTAAAACGTGTAGTGCAGCCGCGCTCGGTCAACCAGCGCAAGTACGTTGAGGCCATCGAGCAGAACGACATGGTCTTCGGCGTAGGCCCGGCGGGCACCGGCAAGACGTACCTCGCCGTGGCGATGGCCGTCGCCGCCATGAACGCCAAGAAAGTCAGTCGGATCGTACTGGTGCGGCCCGCAGTCGAAGCCGGCGAGCGCCTGGGCTTCCTGCCCGGCAGCCTGCAGGAGAAGGTGGACCCCTACCTGCGCCCCCTCTACGACGCTCTCTACGATCTGCTGGAGCCGGAGCGCGTGGACAAGATGTTGGAGAAAAGCGTGATCGAAGTGGCGCCGCTCGCCTTCATGCGCGGCCGCACCCTCAACGATGCCTTCATCATCATGGACGAGGCGCAGAACACCACCGTCGAGCAGATGAAGATGTTCCTGACCCGCCTGGGCAACAACTCCAAGGCCGTAATCACGGGTGACATCACGCAGATCGATCTACCCAACCCGCGCAAGTCGGGCCTGGTGGACGCCATCAATGTGCTCGAGGGCGTGGACGGCATCCGCTTCTGCCACTTCGAGGATGGGGACGTGGTGCGGCACGCGCTGGTGAAGCGCATCATCCGCGCCTACGACGTGGTGAAATCGCAGCAGCAGGAACTGCCGCTGGAGATGGGGGAGCGCATCCCGGTGCAGGCAGATACGACCGAAGTGCGCGCTACGCAGCACGTGATCAAGCCGCAGTAGACCGATCTGAGCCAGGAGAACGCCGGTTCCTTTGGAGCCGGCGTTTTCCTTTGGTGCACAGATTTCTCGTTCCGAGCGGAACGTATGCAGGATCTTTCGCGTAGCTCAATGCGGAGGTCCAATGGCAACCAGGTCTGCTGAGATTGCCGGCGACGGCCGGAGGGTGATCGACTCTCCTCCACCCTGGCTTCAGGGTATTGTGGCTCTGGCTTGGCTCGCCGCTTGTGCCATGGTGTTTGTTCCTTTCGCCCGGGATACATCTGCATGGGATGCTCTGACGTTGCACGTCCCGGGTGATCAGGGCAACTGGTGGCACGTGCTGGTGGGTCTGCCCTTTATTTTGGCTTTTCCCATGCTCTGGCTGGGCTCTCGCAGATTGTTTTCTGGACGACAGCTGCCGGGCGGAGCATTCTCTGCGCTGCTGGCGCTGGCGTGTATCTGCGGAACTGGCACGGCCCTGGTGGAAGCGCCCTTCGTGGCACAGCGAGCCGGAACGAGCCTGCTGCAGCGGAACGAGGTGATCGTGTTTGGGCTGGGGATCCTCTGCGCAGGAGTTGGCGTGTTGCTGGCTCGGCGACGGCGGATCGGCGGCGGCGATGCCTGTGCGATGGCGATGGGCACTGCCTATCTCGCAAATCTTGCCATCGGCCTGATCGTCTACAGCGAGGCTACAGGGAATATCTGGTCGCGGGCCGGTTGGCTGGCCTCAACGGTGCTGGGTATCCCCATCGTGGCTGAGTGGTTATGGCTCCAGTTCAAAATGTGGAGCCTGCCGCCCGAACCGCCCCAGTGACTTGTTCACGAAGTGGCAAAGGGCTCGAGGCGATGGTCGCGTAGAATGGATGCAGACGAGGCCGCCGCGCGGCGGCCCGGCGCACGATGATCCTACTGGACCCAGACCTGGCGCCCATCTCCACCGCAGCAGCCGAACCGAACGACCGCCTGCCCACCGCGCAGGCGTTAACGCGCTTCCTGAAAACGGCCCAGGACGAGGTGCGTTTGCGAGGCGCCGTGAGCGTGCTGCTGACCACCGACGCGGCCATCAAGCGGCTGAACAAGACATTTCGCGGGAAGAACAAGGCGACGGATGTGCTGTCGTTTCCGGCGGCCAGGCAGGCGCGCGGCGAAGTCGCGGGCGATCTGGCCATCAGCGCAGAGACGGCGCGCAAGCAAGCCACCGAGCAGGGGCATACCGTTGTCAGTGAGATCAAGATTCTGATGCTGCACGGCCTGCTGCACCTGGCCGGCTACGATCACGAGACGGACGATGGCCGGATGGCGCGGCGCGAGCGGGCTTTGCGCAAGAAGCTGGCGCTGCCGCTGGGATTGATTGAGCGGAGCGCACCCCAGGCACAACACGGCGTAAAGAAGGCGCCGGCCAAACAGCCGTCCCGTGGACAAATGACCCGGTCTGCAGGGAAAACGCGACCCAAAACGGCAGCAAAGCGGAGCCGCAAGCCATGAGCGGCTGGGCCATTGCGGTGGTGCTGATTCTGGCGGCCGTGGAGACCCTGGCCTCGTACATCAGCCGCGTGTATGCCGAGTTTGGCAAGATCCTTTCGCGCGAAGTGCAGGAGAACCTGGATGCGTGGGAGGAGCAGATCGAACCACACCTCGGTCTCACCCGCCCGCACGCCGCTATCTCCGCGCTGGTGGCGCAGCAACTGGCGCTGGGTGGAATCGCCCTGGTGCTTGGCGCCGTGCTCTTTCGTCGAGCTCCGTATGCGGCGCCGCCGACAACCGGGGAGGTCGTAGAAGCGGCGCTCACGGTGGTGCTGGTAGTGATCGTGTGCAACCAGGCGCTGCCGTGGCTTCTATTCGAGCGTACGCGCGGGGACTGGGCGGTGCGGATGATGTGGCCGATCCGGCTGTTGCTGTGGGCGATGACGCCGGTGACGGTGGTGATCCGCTTCTTCTTCTCCGTGGTGGCGCTGACGGAGGAACCGGCAACTGCCCAGGAGGAAGCGGCAGTCGATGTGGAGGCGCTGCTGGAGGCGGGCGAGGAAGAGGGCATTCTGGAAGAAGCCGATCGCGACCTGGTGCGTTCGGCGGTGGAGTTCGGCGACAAGCTGGTGCGCGAGGTGATGACGCCGCGGCCGCAGGTTTTCGCGGTGCCGGATGCGATGACTTTGGAGCATTTTCTTGCGCAGCTCAAAGAGCACAACTACTCCCGCGTGCCGGTCTTTTCCGGATCGATCGACAACATCACGGGGATTGCCTTTGCGCACGACCTGCTGCAAATCAGCGACGAGGAAGCGCGCACGCGCACGGTGGCAGGCATCCAGCGGTCTGCGGCGTTTGTACCTGAGACCAAGCGCGGCTACGAGCTGCTTCGCGAGATGCAGCGCGAAAAGCAGCACATGCGCATCGTGATCGATGAGTACGGCGGGGTGGCCGGCCTGGTGACGATCGAGGACCTGCTCGAACAGATCGTCGGCGAGATTCGCGACGAGCACGAAACCGAGCCGCCCGTTGAACTACCGGAGCGAGAGGCGAGCGGTGCGTGGGTGGTGCCGGGCAGCTTTCCCGTCGATCAGGTCCACGATCTCTTTGATGGAAGGGTCAATATCGTGGAGGAGTTCGAAGCGGCAACGGTGGCCGGCCTGATCAGTGAGGCCGAGGGACGGATTCCGTTGCGCGGCGAAGTGGTGGTGCTGGAGGAGTCGCAGTTGCGGATGGAGATCGTGGCCTCCACGGATCGGCGTATCGAGCGGGTACGCATCTTTCCGCCCGACAAGGGCGGAGTGCGCGAACAGGAAAAGCGTTCGGATCTCCGCGAGGATTAGGCCAAGTCGGAACCGCAGCACGGATTCCGATGCCGGATTCCCCTGCCAGGCGGAATGCGCCGCCGCCATGGCCACAAGTGCAACGGTCTTCTAAGATGCTGTTCTGAGGATCCACCCGGTGGCGCCCGCGAGAGATTCTGAGATCAGCGAGCTTTGAGGAATCGCCGCGTCTCTGCCTCACATTTGCGGGGTCGACATCGGAATGGTAGGAGTGGCATTCCCAGGCTCGATAGAATAGAGTCAGGTTGATTGCTTTCCCCTTGGGGTGGAAACTTGCCGTTATACGAATACCGCTGCACCCAGTGCGGCCACAGCTACGAGAAGATTCAGAAGCTCAGTGACACGCCCGACAACGCATGCCCCAGGTGCGGCGGTAAGGTCGAGCGTCCGCTCTCCGCGCCGGCCCTGCAGTTCAAGGGTGCTGGCTGGTACATCAACGACTACGCGCCCAAGGCTGCGAGCGGGTCGGCTTCGAAGCCGGCCGAGTCTGCGGGTGGCGAATCGAAGCCTGGAGAGTCGAAACCCGCGGAGAGCAAGCCCGCTGGCGGCAGCAGCTCGCCTGCACCTGCTCCGTCATCCACGCCCTCAACCACCGGCAATTCATAACCGCACGGTCACCGGCCTGGACAACTGATACCTGTCACCTTACCCTCGCCCCGATCACGTCGGTGTATTTGTTCCCCGATCCCGTATTGAACAGCACTACGCGATCGTTCTCACTCAGGAACCCAGTGCGCAGCAGGTGATCGTAGCCGGCCGTGGCCGCCGCGCCTTCCGGTGAAAGCAGCAACCCCTCGTGCGCGGCCCAATCCTGGAGCGACGCAAAGATCGCCTCATCGGTCAGCGCCACCGCCGTTCCGCCCGAGGCGCGCAGAATATCGAGAATGATGTAGTCGGCATACGGCTTGGGCACGCGCAGGCCCGATGCGTCGGTATGCGCGTCCTTCCACATTTCGCTCGCCGCAGCGCCTGCTTCAAATGCCTTGACCACCGGTGCGCACCCCGCAGCCTGCACTACGATCATTTTGGGCCGCTTGCCCTTGACCCAGCCGATCTCTTCCATCTCTTCGAAGGCCTTCCACATGCCGATGAGGCCAACGCCGCCGCCGGTGGGATAGAAAACGGCGTCCGGATACTCCCAGCCGAGCTGCTCGACGAGCTCATAGCCCATGGTCTTCTTGCCTTCCACGCGGAAGGGCTCTTTCAGCGTCGAGACATCGAACCACTGCTCCGCAGTTTTGCGTTCCGCGACCATGCGGCCACAGTCGGAGATCAGGCCATCGACCAGCGTGACGTGCGCACCGTAGGCGCGGCACTCCACCTGGTTAGCCATGGGAGTGTCTTTGGGCATGAAGATGTGGGCCTCTATGCCTGCCGCTGCGGCGTAGGCAGCGAGCGCACCGCCGGCGTTGCCTGCGGTGGGCGTGGCAAGCTTGTTGAGGCCGTAGTGGCGGGCCATGGTTACAGCCATGGCCATGCCGCGAGCTTTGAAGGCGCCGGTGGGATTCGAGCCCTCTTCCTTGAGCCAGAGGTTGGCGTGACGGCGGCTCTTGAGCATCGGCGTCCAGCCCTCGCCCAGCGAGACCGGTTCCACCTCGGGCAGCACGTCGCGATAGCGCCACATGCCGCTCCAGCGGCGATCGTCCGGCGTGGTGCCGATGGCGTCGCGGTGGGCAATTCCCTTTGCAGCGGACAGGTCATAGCGCACGTAGAGCGAGCCGGCGCAGGCCGTGCAGACGGTCTGCGGGATCGAAGCGTCGTGGTGGGCTTTGCAGCGGGAACACTCAAGGAATGCAATCTTCGCCATGGGCATAGCATAATGGAGACCTTGAACACATCGGCCTCCATTCAACCGATTTCTCGCGCCGCTAAGACGCGCACCGCACGCGTACTGACGGCAGCCGCTGTGGTCGTGTACCTGGCCGGAGTGGCAGTCGCTTTCGTGCCTGCGTGGGCTGCGGCCGCCGCGCCGCTGCGCTGGATTGGGCTGGCCTTCTATTTGCCCGTTGCGCTCCGGCGTCGTTCGCTGCTGGCATGGACGTTCTGGGCCATGCTTGCGGGCGTTGAGCTTGGCGCGGATCTGCCGCATGTGGCCGCCCAACTCCGCGTTATCGGCGACTTGTTTCTGCGCCTGGTGCGGATGATCGTGGCTCCGCTGATCTTCGGCGCGCTGGTCACCGGCATTGCAGGTCATAGCGAGCTGAAGGGCGTGGGGCGCATCGCGATCAAGTCGATCATCTTCTTCGAAGTGGTCACCACCATCGGCCTGCTTCTGGGCATGGTGGCGATCCACATCTCGCACGCGGGTGTCGGCGTCGCGCTTCCGGCCTCTGCCGGCGCAGAGATCGCGGCGCACAGCGAGACGTGGCAGCAGATGCTGCTGAACGTTTTTCCGGAGAACGTGGCCAAGGCTGTCGGCGAGAATCAGATTCTGCAGGTGGCGGTGTTCTCGATTCTGTTTGGCACGGCGCTGGCGACGCTGCCCGAGCCCAAGCGCGCGCCGCTGGTGAAGGTTTTGCAGTCGCTCACCGATACCATGTTTCGGCTAACACGCTTCATCATGGTGCTTGCGCCGCTGGCCGCCGGCGCCGCCATGGCGTACACCATCGGCAGCATGGGATTGGGTTCGCTGCTGTCGCTGCTCAAGCTGGTGGTTACCTACTACGTGGCGATGGCCGCGTTTGTCCTGCTGGTGTTTGTGCCGATTTTGCACTTCGCGGGGGTTTCGCTGCGCAGGTTCTGGAGGGCAATCTCCGAGCCCTCGGCGATCGGATTTGCGACGTCTAGCTCCGAAGCCGCGCTGCCGCTGGCCATGGAACGGATGGAAGAGATCGGCGTGCCGCGATGGATCGTCTCGTTCGTGATTCCCACGGGCTACACCTTCAACATGACGGGGTCGAGCCTCTACTTCACCATGGCGGCCATCTTTGCAGCGCAGGCCGCGGGCATTCACCTCTCATGGGGACAGCAGTTCGTCATGCTGATCACGCTGATGCTCGCCAGCAAGGGCATGGCCGGTGTGCCGCGGGCGACGTTGGTGGTGCTGATGGGGGCGGCGGCCGCGCTGCACATTCCGTCGAGCGCGATCCTGATCCTGCTGGGCGTGGACACGGTGATCGACATGGGCCGGGCTGGGTTGAATGTGGTGGGGAATTGTATGGCGGCGGCGGTTGTGGCGCGGTGGGAGGGGGAAACACTCGCGCCGGCAGAGTAGTTGGCGGCTGCGGCTGAATCGAGGCAGCAGAGCAGGCTTGAGCCACTCCCACATGTACTTGCCGCAGCGTGCTGACCCGGGAAAAATCATGCCGGCGGCGCTACACTCGTTCCATCCGGGAGGTGCGCCTAGGAGATGATCTACCTGAAGGCGGTGTTCATCGGATCTGGCACTGTGCTGCTGGGTGTGCCGATTTCTTTCCTGATCTGGGCGATGTGGAAGTCGAAAAGCGGAGCGGCGACTGCGTCTTTTAGCCCTTTGGGGCTGACGAACCACCTGGCGCACTCCCTGGGCTTCTGGTGCCTGGTGATTGTGCTGTTCACGGTGGGTTTCCTGCCGTCGGTGCTTCTGTCAAAGAGATAGCGGAAGATGCAGTTTGAGAGAAGTGAGTGCCGCACCGGCGTGGGCGGCGCCGTCGTGCGATTGCGCGAACTTCTGCGCGCCCTTGGTTACCGCTTGCGCAGCCAGCCGGCAACGAGGGCGGCGGCGAGGATGGCGGGGCAGAGGATGAGGACCCAGAGGCTGAATTCGCTGGTGAGGTCGCCGAAGCGGTCGCCGGAGATGAGATTGTCCACGGCGTGCCAGACGAGCGGCCCCAGCACGAGGACGACGATGAGGGTGGCAGCTAGGGCGATGGAGCGTGTGCGTTTGTTGTCGGCGCTCTGATCCTTTACGACGCCCAGGGAAGCCATGACTACGCGGCGCGTGTTCTGAGCAATCTGGCGGTCGCGGTCGGCATCGCCCAGACCTAGATCGTGCGGCGGATTAGCGCCCTGTCCCGAGTTGTTGGCCCCTGCCATAATCATCCCTGGCTTGCCCCGGCCGCTTCGAGTCTGGGCTTGATCGCTGCGAGTCCACGATACAACCTCGACTTCACGGTGGACAGCGGGGCCTTGGTCACGTCCGCAATCTCCTGCAACGACATCTCCTCGTGGAAACGCAGCACCAGCACCTCGCGGTAGAGCGTGTCGATCGTGAGCAGAGCCTCGGAGACCCGGAGGCGATCCTCGCCGCTCGCGAGGCGATCGAACGGGCTGGGCTGGTCGTCGGTGATCTCCATGGCCATCGGCTTGTCATCGTCGCCGGCGCCGTCAAAGAGCTCGTCAAGGCTGGCCAAGGTGCGCTTGCGGCGGAAATCGATAACCAGGTTGCGCGCGATTGTGAACAACCAGGTATCGAAGCGCGACTTGCCATTGAACTGCGCACCGCGCAGCATTACGCGGATCCAGACCTCCTGGAAGAGGTCTTCAGCCAGTTCGCGGCTACTGGTGAGGAAGAGGAGATAGCGCAGCAGGCGGTGCTGATAGCGGACGATGAGTTCATCGAGAAGGCCGGCTTCCTGGCGCTTCAATCCCGCCGCAATGGCGAGGTTTTCCTGGCGAACGGCTTCCTGCTCGGCAGTGGCCGCACTGCGGCCGAAGATCTTCGGAAAGCTGGTTATCGTGCTCATCCTGTCCCATTAGACGATATTCCGGTTGGGGCTGCCGACAAATGTGGGGAATTTACAAATCTTTACACCGGCGTTTGCGGGTTGCGCCGGGCGATGCGCAGCGCCTCCGCGACCGCCTGACCGGCTCGGCGTTCCCGTGCCTCGGCGGTCCGGTAGTAGAAGATGCCGAACAGATGGCCGCGGCGCTGGGTTGGAGTCATGGCCTTCCAGCCAGCTTCGGCCAGCGGCTCGCGCTGGAAGGCAAGTCGCAGAATCGGCGGGGTTTCCCGCTCTCCCTCCATGGCGAGGAGGAGTCGCTCCGCCATCTGCCCGGCGCGGGTCCGGCGGCTGGCGGGTGACTTGGGCTCGCTCACCCATTTGCCGATCTCGCGGCGGGCTGAGGGGCTCATGGCGTCAAGCCACTTGCGCAGGCCCGGTTCGCATTTCAATTCCCGCGCCAGTTCCGGCGGGATGATGGCTTCGCGCTCCTCCAGGTCGGGCTCCAGACGGATGGTCACCCGGTCGCCCTGGCGCGCGCCGGCCCCCGCTTGCATCTTCTTATTGACCAGCAGGACCTGGCCGCTTCCGCGGGGATCGGGAAAGAGCGAAGTGCGGAACGGAAAACCGTTGACCTCGCCGCGCACGCGACGGCCGTTGCGCGCCGGCCATGCTTTATCGATGTCGAACGGGACGCGTGCGATGGTCCACTTGAGGCGTGTCCCGTCCGGCTCAAGCAAGGCGCGAAAAGTCTTTCCGGTGGCTGATGCCATGCGGCCTCCACGCAAGCAGATTACTGGAGTGGCGTCAGTTGAGCCGGGCGATGGCGTTGTTCAAATGCGACGCGAAGCTTACCCACAGCAGGTACGGAAGCATGAGGACGGCCGCAATGGAGTCAATGCGGGCGAAAAAGGCCGTGGTAATGGCGATGGCCAGCCAGAGGAGAGCGATTTCCACCAGGGCAGCGCGAATGGCATGACGATGGAAGAAGATCCACGTCCAGAGGAGATTGAGGGCGAGCTGCACCAGGAAGGTGGCCAGGGCCATTTCTCTCAGAGGGGAAGACGAGGAATACTGGACGCGCCACGCGGCGATGGCCATGAGGAGATAGAGGGTGGTCCAGACGGGGCCAAATACCCAGTTGGGCGGATTGAAGCTGGGCTTTCGAAGGCCGCGGTACCAGGCGGGGATCTCCGGAGCTGTCCAGCGCGCACCGATGAGGCCGACCGCTTGGCATCCGAAAATCCAAATGAGCAGATTGACCCACCGCATCGTTCGCGCTTCCTGAGCCTCTTTTCCATCTTTCTCGACGACAACCGCTCGCGGCAACTATCCTGATAAGTTCACCCGCGCACAGTTTGATCGCGCTGAATTTCTATCGGGATTCTTATCACTATGAGCAAGTCGAATATCGCCATTCATCTGCCGGACGGCTCCGTCCGCGAGGTTCCCTCGGGAACGACGCCGCTGGAGGTCGCCAACTCCATCTCTCCGCGCCTGGCCGCAGCGTCGGTTGTGGCGCGTATTACGCCGGTTTCTACTGGCGTAGCCGTGGCGCCCAGCACCACCGACGAGGGGCACGGATCGGCTGAGGCGGCGATGTACGCTGCCGAGGACAAGTCCGCGCCGCGCCTTGTGGATCTCTCCACTCCGCTGACGGAAGACACGCGGCTGGAGTTGCTGAAAGAGTCGGACCCGGAATCGCTGAAGGTGGTTCGTCACTCGGCGGCTCACGTGCTGGCGACGGCGGTGCTGGAGCTATTTCCGGAGACGAAGCTCGGCCACGGCCCCGCCACGGACTCCGGTTTCTTCTACGACTTCTACCGCGAAAAGCCCTTCACGCCCGAAGACCTCGCCGCGATCGAAGCCAGAATGCAGGAGGTCATCGCCCGCGACGAACCGTTCCTTCACGAGTTCGCTCCCCGCGAAGAAAGCCTGGAAGAGTTCTCGCGCGCCGGCGACTTCATGAAGACCCACTTCGTCACGCGCTTCACGGAGCCGGGCTCGCAGGTCAGCTTCTACCGCAACGGCAAGTTCGTGGACTTCTGCCGCGGCCCCCACGTGCCCTCCACTGGCCGCGTCAAGGCCGTCAAGGTCACCACCCTCGCCGGCGCCTACTGGCTCGGCGACGAAAAAAATCCGCAGCTCCAGCGCATCTACGGCACCGCGTTCTTCAGCAAAAAGGAGATGGACGAGCACTTCGCCCGCCTTGAAGAAGCGGCCCGCCGCGATCACCGCGTCCTCGGCAAGCAGCTTGACCTCTTCAGCATTCAGGAACTGGCCGGCTCAGGCCTGATCTTTTGGCATCCCAAGGGAGCCATGATCCGCAAGATCATGGAGGACTGGATGCGGGACGAGTGCCTGCGGCGGGGGTATCAGCTCGTGTATACGCCGCACGTGGCGCGCGTGAACCTGTGGCAGACGAGCGGGCACGAGGGCTTTTACTCGCAGAACATGTTTACGCCGATGGAACTGGACGATGCGAACTATCGCATGAAACCGATGAACTGTCCGTTCCACATCCTTATTTACAAGAATTCGCCCAAGAGCTATCGCGACCTGCCCGCGCGTTATGCCGAACTGGGCAACGTGTATCGCTACGAGCGCTCGGGAACCATGCATGGCCTCCTGCGCGTGCGCGGCTTTACACAGGATGACGCGCACATCTTCTGCACTCCGCAGCAGATTGAGAGCGAAGTCGCCGCGTGCATTGATTTTGCGGAAGCCGTCCTGAAGACCTTCGGCTTCAAGGAGTACAAAGTCGAGCTCTCCACATGGGACCCGAACGACCGCGCGCATTACGCCGGCAGCGACGAGAACTGGAATCTCGCCATCAACTCGCTCGACCATGTGCTCAGGGCTAAGGGCATTCCCTACAAGACCATTCCCGGCGAAGCCGCCTTCTACGGGCCCAAAATCGACGTGAAGCTTGTCGATGTTCTCGGCCGGTTGTGGCAGCTTTCGACGGTGCAGTTCGACTTCAACCTTCCCGCGCGCTTCGAGCTCGAATACGTCGGCGAGGACGGCGAGCGCCACCAGCCCGTCATGGTGCATCGCGCCCTCTTCGGCAGCGTGGAGCGCTTCTTCGGCGTGCTCATCGAGCACTACGCCGGCGCATTCCCGCTCTGGCTCGCGCCCGTGCAGATTGGTCTCGTGCCGATCAGCGAGCGGCATGCCGCCTATGCGCAGAAGGTCGAAGAAGCGCTGAAGGCCGCGGGCCTGCGCGTCGAGACCGACCTTCGCAACGAGAAGATGAATGCCAAGATCCGCGACCTGGCCAACCAGAAGATCCCCTACATCCTCGTCTTCGGCGACAAGGAAGAAGCAGCCAACGCGGTCAGCGTGCGCACCCGCGGCAAGGGCGACCAGGGATCGATGCCGCTGGCGGAGTTTATTGCAAAGGCAAAGGGACTGGTCGCCTCGCAGTCGACGGAGCTCTAATTTTCACTGGACTCGCGGCCTCGGACTGCCTAAGCTGAGGCCAGGAGTTCCCCCCATGCAAGCTGAAACCAGCGGCGCCCTCGTCAGCGCGCCGGGCATCGTTCGCGCCGGCGAAAGCGTCACCGGCGAGCCTATCCGCTTTGTCGGCAAGGAAACGTTCGTGAAACTGGCTGCCGGCGACGGCGGCATGCCGGTCTCCATTCTGGAAGATGTGAGCCCGGCGCATCATGGGCCTCCTCTGCATGTCCACGACTTCGAGGAATTTTTCTACGTGCTCACCGGCGAGTTTCTGTTCGAGGTGGACGGGGTGCAGTTTCGCGTGGGACCGGGCGACTTTGCGCATGGCCCGGCGGGCGTTCCGCACGTATTCCAGAACATCACCGACCAGCCGGCGAAGATGCTGATTGTCGTGCGCCCGGGCGGGATTGAGAAGTACTTTACCGAACTTGCGGCGTGCGCGATGACGGATCCGGGCAACGTGGCAGCACTCAACGCAATCGCCCCGCGTTACGGAATCCAAATACTAGGGCCTCCGCTCGCTGCGCGCACCAAGCACGCATAGATCGCTTCCTCAAAATCCAGCAGACTCGTTAATTTTGCGCGCCATCCAGCGACGTCCCCGCTTGCCCCGCCCGCGCCCCGACTCGTATCATCCCGGCAAGAGAGAAAGCATGAGCGAAGCCAACTCGACAGTTCCCCTGCGCGTAAAAGGTCGGCTGATGTCGGCCTCCGAGATCGAGCGCACCCTGGTCCGACTGGCCCACCAGATTGTGGAGAAAAGCAACGGCTGCAACGGCATGGTGCTGGTCGGCATCAAGCGGCGCGGCGTGCCTCTGGCGCAGCGCCTGGCCACGCTGATTTCCGGAATCGAGAAATGCCCAGTGGAAACCGGCATCCTCGACATCCAGTTCTATCGTGACGACCTCTCCACGGCGGACATCCGCCCCATTGTGACGCCGAGCAGCATTGGCTGTGACGTCGTCGGCAAAGATGTAATTCTTTGCGATGATGTGCTCTATACGGGGCGCACGGTGCGCGCCGCTCTGGACGCACTCTTCGACCACGGCCGGCCGCGGCGCGTCCAGCTCGCCGTACTTATCGATCGCGGCCACCGGGAGTTACCCATCGAAGCGGCGTATGTGGGGAAGCACGTGCCGACCAGCAGCCGCGAGATTATCGAAGTGAAGTTCAACGAAGTCGACCAGGACGAGCAGGTGCTGCTCGTGGAGCGAACCGACTGAAGGCTGGCGGTTCCAAGCTCTTAGCCGCAAGCTTCGAGCTCGAAGCGATACCGAAAATCGGCAAGCCCATTCGCACGACTCTGGTGCGGGGGCGGAAATCACGACCGTAAACGATCCGAAGCTCTCGGCTGAGAGCTGAAAGCCTGAAGCTGAGATGACTTCGACCGCCGCACCTGCCCGCCGCCATGGTCAAACGCCGCCGCTAGCACCCTCGCCGTTCCCGCACAATCCGGGCTCACTGCTCTCCATCAGTGACCTGGGCCTTGCCGAATTGAATCACGTGCTGCGCCGCGCCGCCGAACTCGAGGGCCAGAATCCATTGCAGCGGGCGGAGCTGTTCGCCAAGCGCAAGGTGGCGCTGCTTTTTTACGAGTCCTCGACGCGCACGCGCACGAGCTTCGAGCTGGCCGCAAAGGCGCTGGGCGCGGACACAACGCTGGTGTCGAGTCTCTCTTCAAGCATCGAAAAGGGCGAGTCGCTGAAGGATACGGGCCTGACGCTGCGCGCGCTCGGGGCCGAGGCAATTATTCTGCGCCACAACTCTTCCGGCGCCCCATGGGTGCTGGAGCAGTTCACGCACCTGCCGGTACTCAATGCCGGCGATGGCATGCACGAGCATCCCACGCAGGCGCTTCTCGATCTTCGCACCATACTTCAACGTCTGCGACCGGACGCTCAGGAGGTCGGCGCAAAAACGCTGAGCGGCGTCACTGTGACCATCACCGGGGACATCCTGCACAGCCGCGTGGCGCGTTCCAACATGCTTCTGCTGCCGAAGCTCGGGGCGCACGTCATTCTGTGCGGCCCAAGAGAGTTGCTTCCCGAGGTGGGCATCGAAGGCGCATCGGGAGTGAGCATCGAGCGCGATTTCGAGACAGCGCTGCGCGAGTCGCAGGTGGTGATGATGCTTCGCATCCAGGCCGAGCGTCTTGCAGGTCTGCAACTCGATCTCGAGGAGTACATGCAGCGCTATCAGCTCACCGGCGAACGTCTGCACCGGCTCGCGCCCAATGCCGTCGTGATGCACCCTGGGCCGATTATTCGCGGCCTCGAGCTGACGGCCGGGGTGGCCGACGGAGCTCAATCCGCCATCCTCGAGCAGGTGCACAATGGCATGGCGATCCGCATGGCGGTAGTGGAGCGTGCGCTGACGCATTCCAACTTCAAGATCGGAGGACGCGCATGACGGCGCTTGTGATCCGTGGCGGACACCTGATCGATCCCGCCGCCGGCGTGGACGCCGCGCGTGACATTCTTGTCGAGAGCGGCAAGGTAGCCGAGGTTGCCGCGCCCGGCAAGCTGAAGCGCGTTGAAGGAGCCGAGATCCTCGATGCAAGTGGACTGGTGGTCGCGCCCGGACTGATTGACATTCATGTACACCTGCGCGAGCCGGGCCAAGGCTACAAGGAAACCATTGCCACGGGGACCGCCGCGGCCGCCGCGGGCGGATTCACCGCCGTCGCGGCAATGCCCAACACCACGCCGGTGAACGATTCGCCCGAGATCACACGCTGGATGCAGGCGGCGGATCGCGGGGCCAACGTGCGGGTGTTCCCGATTGCCGCCGCAACCCGCGGTTCCAAAGGCGAGGCACTGAATGACTTTGCCGCTTTGAAAGCCGCGGGCGCTGTTGCCGTAACCGACGACGGCCATCCGATTCTGAAAGACGGGATCATGCGCGAGACGCTGGCCGCGGCCGCGCGCATGGGGCTCACCGTTATCCAGCATGCCGAAGACACGCGCATGACGCAGGGCACCAGCATGAACGCGGGCCCGGTTGCGTTCAAGCTTGGGCTGCGCGGCATGCCGGTAGGGGCCGAATCAGGACTCGTAGAGCGCGATATCCGCCTGGTGTCCGAGCTACGCGATGCCAGGCCGCACCTGCATGTTGCGCACACCTCGACGGCCGCAGCGGTTGCCGCCGTTCGGCAGGCGCGCCGCAACGGCCTGCGCGTCACCTGCGAGGTGGCTCCGCATCACTTCCTGCTTACCGACGAACACATCGGCTGCTACAACACCAACTTCAAGATGAATCCACCGCTGCGCTCGGCGGCGGATCGGGAAGCCATGATTCAGGGCATCCTTGACGGGGTTGTCGACGCCATCGCCACCGATCATGCGCCGCATGCCACCCATGAGAAGGAGGTGGAGTTCGAGCGGGCGCCTAACGGAATCACCGGCCTTGAAACTGCGCTCGGCCTCTGCCTGAAATGGCTGCACGGCGAGTGGAAGATGCCGCTCGGCCGCGTGCTGAGCCTTCTCAGCGCGCAACCTGCGGCACTCCTCAATCTGAAGGGCCGCGGCACGCTCGCCGCCGGCAGCTTTGCCGACGTGGTCGTGTTCGATCCCAAAGCGGAATGGATCTATCGCGCCGCAGAAGGCAAATCGAAGTCACGGAACACTCCATTCGACGGCTGGTCCATGCAGGGTAAGATTCGATGGACGATCAGCGAAGGACGAATCGCCTACACGTCTGTGTGATGGGCCGGCGGCACCGCTCCTGATGGTCGCCCTGTTGCCTGAACGGCGATTTTCCCGTAGACTAAGTAATTGCGAGGGATGCGGCTGTTTTTGCATCTGCACCGCATCATCTCTTTTCGATTCAAGGATTCAGGAATGGCAAATCACGTTTCGTCACTCAAGCGCGCCCGTCAAACCGAGACCCGCACCGCCGTAAACCGCGCAAACAAGAGCCGGGTTCGCTCCAGCCTTCGCGCGCTGCGCGAGGCTCTGACCAAGGGCGATGCCAAGGCCGCGCAGGAGCAGTTCCGCTCCACCGTCTCCACCCTCGACAAGAGCGTGCAGAAGGGCGTTTTCCACAAGAATACGGTGTCGCGTTACAAGAGCCGCTTGAATGCGCGCCTGAAGGCACTGGCGACCGCCAAGGCGTAAATTTTCGCGGTAAGATCCTGTTCACCACCGCAGCCGGGTTCCGACCCGGCTGTTGTTGTCTCAAGCCCGGGCGGCGACTGCTCTCCGGCATGATGCTGTCGGGACTTCCTGAGCGTGGAACTGACTCTCAATCTCGTTTGGGTAATGGTGGCCGCAATCGCGCTGGCGTACTGGCCGCTTACATGGTCGCGTGCGAAGACCGCGAATCACAGGCTTGCCCCCCAACTGCTCGCGCTGAGCGTCCTTCTCCTCATCCTTCTCCCGGCCATCTCCATCACCGATGATTTGTGGTCGGTCCGCAATCCCGCGGAGACTGACATCCTGGTCCGCCGCCACGACGAGGCCACACACCACTTCAGCTCTCCCTCGCAGGGTCAGACAGCAGTCCTCATCGGGACCTCCGAGCCCCCCGACACAAGGGACCTGGGTTATGCCACTCTTCCCGTCCAGACACTCCCGTTCCACCACGCACCTGCTCGCCTGGGCCTGTTCATTCGCCCGCCGCCTGTCCTGTAAGGTCCCATTCGACCGTTTCAACTCCAGGACCGCTTCACCGGTGTTGCGCATTGGTATGCGCGGCGGATGGTTTTGCATGAATAATCGCTTCGTTCCCGCTCTCTTTGCGGCGCTGGCGCTGCTTGCCGGCGCCGGCTTTCTCGCGGCTCAGCAGGAGGGCCATTCGTCCGCCTCGCCCGCGGCGGCGAGCCCGGACTACAACCGAAAATGGGTCGACAACACCAGCGGGCCCATCTACACGGGTACCGCCGACGTGATGCCGGGCGGCTCGTTCTATCTGGAACCTTACTACTTCAACTACCGCACCCGCGGCAGCACCGACACGACTGTCCCGCTGAAGTTTGCCTACGGTGTCGGACACCACATCGAGCTGGACGCCTTCACAGCTCTGGAATATGTGGGTTCGGGGGGCATCGACGGGACTTCGTTCCAGTATGGCGACACGATGCCTCAGGTTAAGGTCCAATTCGCAAAGCAAAGGGATCGCTACCACTTCTGGCGCCTGCCGTCCATTGGCTTCTCCGTCGATGTCAATATCCCGACAGGGCATCTGCAGAGCGCGAAACCAAACGTCGCCGGCGGTACGCAGACGACGAACGATACCTGGAATGAGCAGTTCAACCTGCTGATTCGCAAGCAGTTCAAGCCTTTCCAGCTCTATCTTGAAGGAACGGAGATCGTGCAAAACCCCGTGAATGTGGTCGGCCCCTACCAATTCAACAACGGCATCACGAATATCCCCGCAGGGGCCCCATTTCATGTTGTCGATGGAAATGTATTGGCTGCGTCCGGAGCGCTTGAGCACGTGCTGAAAGCCAGCACAGGTCTGGGTTATTTGATCGAAATCAACGGGGAGCGGCAGTCTTCGCGGAGTCTCTTCTGGGGAAAAGCCACCGCTCCAGCGTTCTCCTACATCAACGTCAGCCCTGAGATCGAATACACATGGCCAGCGAAAGGAAGGTTTCCGCTTACGTGGGGTGGCGGCGTCAGCATCAACGCACAGCGATCGGATTATCCGAGGCAGCTCATCCCCATGTTCACCGTGACTTTCAATGGGGACTTGCATGGTGGGCGATAAGCGCAGGGATCTGCTGCCGAATTGTCCATAATGCTCCGCCTGATTCCCGCATTCGCTTGAACCGGGAATCAGGCAATGGCGTGTTTTGTTATTTCGTGCCTTTCGCACTTGCCGCGCTGGCCTTCGTGTTCATGAGGTCTTTTGCGCCCCCGAGGTGCTTTTCGAGAACCGGAATCGCCGTCTCCGCATACGACTTGATCGCCGGATTTTCCGCGTCCGCAGCCTCCTTCTTGTACATCTCCAGCGCTTTGGTGTGTCCCGCGATCATCTCCTGGATGTACTTGTGATCGAAGGCCTTACCCTTGAGCTTCTGGAAGGGATCAATTATCGATTTGTTGTGCGCGGCATCAATCGCGTCGGGGACGGTGAGGTTCGCCTGCTGGGCGGCCGATTTGAGGTTGCCGAAATCCTGGGTGTGATCGGTCACCAGAGTCTGGCCGTAATCCTTTACCTGTTGATTGTCGGCGGCGTTCTGGGCCAACTGCCCCAGGTTCGCCTCCACCATGTCGGTCTGCGCGGCGAAATCAACAAACTGCTGGTCGGTCATGCCGCCTTTCGCCTTCGCCTCATGGGCTTTCTTCTGAGCCAGGGCGGGAATTGAAAGCAGGGTCATGCAACATACGGCGGTGAGAAGACGCTTCATCGAATTTCCTCCATTTTTTGAGTGTGTGAAACTCCACGCCGGCCGGCTCGAAACGCGTCGAAGCAGTTCCGGCGCACGCGCTGGCATCCCGCTTGTCCGATTGTGCTTACGGAAGGTCCGCATCGCCCGCACGGCGCCCACGTTCAGCGCACACTGCTACGGTCCCCTGTGATGCAGATTTGATTGCCTCGGGATATCCGGCGGATCGCCGAGAGACAAAGCTGAATTTCGCTTCATCGAAAACCGGGCGGGTGGTGCTCATTTTCATGGGGCGAAACCACAGGAGCTATGTGATTGTTCTGTGGCAACGCCACAGGAGAGATTATGAGCCCGGAAGAGCTCGATTCATTGCAGGGCACGCTCGATCTGATGGTGCTGCAGACCCTCGCAGCCATGGGCTCCCAGCACGGTTATGGCATCGCGCCCCGGATCGAACAGGTGAGCGGCAATGAAGTTCTGCTCAACCAGGGCACCACCTACCCTTCGCTGGTCCGGCTGGAGCAATGGGGATGGATCGATTCCGAATGGGGCGTGTCCGGCAACAATCGCAAGGCAAAGTTCTACGCGATCACCGTAGACGGCCGCAGCCAGCTTGCCAGCGATGTGCATGATGGGCAGCGGCTCAGCGGGGTCATGGATCGCATCTTCGCCATGGCCCCCCGGATGAGGAACCCGGCCACGCGTGAATGGGTCTCTCAAGCGTCTGCGGAGACGCGTGTGGGCGTTCTCCGCCAAGCGCTCGCTCGATGCGGAACTTGAAGCCGAGCTCGAGGCGCATCTGGAGCTCTCCATTGAAGATCACGTGGCGCACGGCGCGCCGCAAGATGAAGCATCGCCACGCTGAAGACCGCCACGCTTGCACCGATGCCGATCACCAGGATGACGTGCACGCGGAGACCGCGGAAAGCCATACGGGCTGGCACATCTATTCCCCGACCACGATTTGAACCCCAATCAGCCCTCCGCTGAGTTCAAGCCGATCCAGATACTTGCGGGATGAATCGCGCAAGGCCCTCTGTTCCCTGGTCCATGCCCCCTCACAGTCGTTCGAAGATGCCGGCGGCGCCCATGCCGCCGCCTACGCACATCGTTACCATGCCGTATCGCGACTGCCGTCGTGTCATCTCTTGTAGCAGAGTCGCGGTCAGTTTTGCGCCGGTGCAGCCCAGCGGATGCCCCAGAGCGATGGCGCCGCCATTCACGTTCACCTTATCGGGGTCGAGTCCGAGGGTGCGGATGACAGCCAGCGACTGGGCCGCGAACGCCTCGTTCAGCTCAATGAGGTCGATGTCTTCGAGCTTGAGCCCAGCCATCTTCAGCACCTTGGGGATTGCATAGATGGGGCCAACTCCCATCTCCTCCGGCAGGCAGCCTGTCGCCGTATATGCGACCAGGCGCGCGAGCGGCTCCAGCCCGAGGTCGCGCGCGCGTTGAGCACTCATGAGCACCGCTGCCGCCGCGCCATCGGAGGTCTGCGACGAATTGCCCGCCGTGACTGTTCCGTTCGCGTGAAACACCGGCTTCAGCTTTGCCAGCGCCTCGGGTGAGGTGTCGGCGCGCGGTCCCTCGTCCGCCGCGAATACTGTCTCGGTGATCTCCGGTTTATTGGCCTTTGCTCCCGGGCGCGCCGTCGTCACCGTGACCGGCGCCAGTTCGCTTTCGAACTTGCCCGCTGCTTGTGCTGCCAACGCTTTTTTGTGGCTCGCCAGTGCGAAGGAGTCCTGATCTTCACGACTCACGTTGTAGTGCTTGGCCACGCGCTCGGCCGTCAGTCCCATGGTGAGCAGAGACGCGGGATAGTGCTCCGCCAGCCAGGGATTCGGGCTAGGCTTGGCGCCGCCCATGGGGATGAGGCTCATCGATTCCGCGCCGCCGGCGAGCACCACCTTTTCGCCGCCCGCGCGGATGCGCATGTCGGCCAGCGCAATGGCTTCCAGCCCAGACGAGCAAAGCCTGTTCACCGTCACCCCCGGCACCTCGATGGGCAGCCCGGCCCGCAAAGCGGCAAACCGCGCGATATTGAAACCGGCCTCGCCCTCCGGCTGGGCGCAGCCCAGGATCACGTCTTCCACTTCGGCTTTGTCGAGACCGGGAACTTTGTCCAGGGCAGCGCTCAATGCGATTGCGGCCAAATCGTCGGGGCGGGTAGTGGCTAGCGCACCCTTCGGGGCACGGCCCACCGGGGTTCGAACAGCACTCACGATTACGGCTTCAGGCATGGGGAAAACCTCGTTGGGCAGAGCAACTGCAGAAGCAGTCTCCGCTCGCTCATTGTTTGGTTGGACGGCCGCCAAGGTCAAATGCCGCTGTATCGAAGAGGCCGCTCAATGCGGCATTTTGATGACCGTCCAATGTCCTTGCGTGTAGTAGTGATAGGTTGTTTTCTGGTCGAAATCGACGAGTGAGTCCGCCAACGCATCGTGGTCCAGGCGCTTGGGTCGCGGCCAAATGCCCCGTTGAAGGTCGTGAACTACATTCGGCGACGCGGGATCGATGCCCCAGTTGAACCCCATCTCCTCGCCGCCGGGATACGCCTGCACCCGCTGCGTCTCCTCGGCAGACCCGAGGGTGATCGGGTGCGCAGGATCGCTGCCGAAGAAGACCATCAATTTCACTTCTCCGCCCGCCGCGCACAGCACCGCCCAATCCGACGAGCCCTCCTGCTCAAAGCTCCCCTCGATCACGTTCTCCGGCCGATGCGCCTCGTACGTCTGTGGAATCAGACAGCCGCGCCGGCTTAGCTCATCCGCGATCGGCTGCGGCAGTTGTGGATAGGACGCCGGCGGAAGGTGCTGCACCTCGTAAGGGACCTGACGGCCACCGACCATGAGGAATCCATGCGCAACAAGTCCCGGATCGGACTGCGCCGCGGCCGCGCACACGCCCAGTGCTCCAGCAATCACCCAACGGGTTTTGCGCCAGCAGATAGCCATCCCGGAACACCAGAGAAACTCTAAAGCGCGCCGCGCAATCGCGCAAATGCAATCCACACACTCCGGAGACTCTCGAGAGATCGAAAAATCCGGCGGCTAGGCGAAAGGGCCTCAGTTCCTTAGTGGCTTTCCGGTCTTGAGGGTGAAGGCGATGCGTTCGAGGGTTTTGCGTTCGCCGCAGAGGGAGAGGAAGGCTTCGCGCTCGAGATCGAGCAGGTACTGCTCGGAGACGGGGACGCCAGGAGTGACGCGGCCGCCGGCGAGGATGTAGGCTGCCCATCGGGCGACCTTCATGTCGTGCTCGCTGGCGAAGCCGGCTTCGCCCATGAGGAAGATGCCGGTCTCCATCGCTGCGAGGGCGGCGATACCGGGGGCGGGGATGTGGGTGCGCGGCAGAGGGGCGGTGTAACCGCCTTCAATGAGGGCGTGGACCTGGGCCCGGGCGTCGAGCAGAAGGCGCTCGCGGTTGAGGGTGATGCGGTCGGCGGGCGAGAAGAGCCCGAAGGCGCGGGCCTCGACTGCGGAGGTGGAGACCTTGGCCAGGGCGATGGTTTCGAGGGTGCGCTTGAGGGCGTCGAGCATCTCGGCGCTCTGGGCGAAGCGGGAGGGCGGGTCTTTGGGGTCGGGCGGGGCGAGGGCCGCGGCTGCGTCGACGGCGCGCAGGAGCATCTCTTTTGTGCCGCCGCCGCCGGGGATGAGGCCGACGCCGGCTTCGACGAGGCCGATGTAGGTTTCGGCGTGGAGCTGGCGGCGGGCGGCGTGGAGGCACATCTCGGCTCCGCCGCCGAGGGTCATGCCGAAGGGGGCGACGACGACCGGGCGGGGGCAGAACTTGATGGCCTGGGTCATCTGCTGAAAGGCGCGAATGGCGGCGTCGACTTCGTCCCACTCGCCTTCCTGAGCGGCGAGGAGAAGCTGCATGAGGTTGGCGCCAACGCTGAAGTGCTCGCGGTCGCCGGAGATGACGAAGCCGGCGAAGTCGCGAACGCCGTCGGATTCAGGCCGGAGGACGGAGGAGACGAGGGAGACGACATCGCCGCCGATGGCGTTTTTGAGCGAGTGGAGCTCGATGCAGGCGATGCCGTCGCCGAGGTTGACGAGGGATGCGCCGGCGTTGCAGCGGAGGACGCCGTGAGTGCGGCGGAAGTCGGAGACCCGGGCGTGGCCGGGGTGGTGAGGGATGGGCTCCCAAGCGGCTGAGACGGGGTTGAAGCACTGCGGGCCGTCGGGAGCGTACCAGGATTCGTTTTCGGAGTCGAGGAGCTTTTCGACGGCGGGGCTGACGGGCAGGTTCAGGGATCGCATCCGCTGCACGGTGGCGCGCACGCCGGCTGCATCCCACATTTCGAAGGGGCCGAGCTCCCAGTTGAAACCGGCGCGCATAGCGGCGTCGATGGAGGGGGCGTCAGGGGCGGCCTCGCCGATGCGCTCGGCGGAGAAGTTCCAGAGGGTGGAGAGCAGGGGCCAGAGGAAGGCCGAGGCCTTGTCTTTGGCGGGATCGTTGGCGAGGAGGATGCGGAGGCGTTCTTGCAGGGAGGCGGCGTTTTTCGCCATTTCAAGCGCGGGAATTGAGGCTTTGGCGAGGGGGCGGTATTCGAGGGTGGCGAGGTCGAGGACTTCGCGGTGGTCTTTGCCGTCGGCGCCGCGGGACTTCTTGTAGAAGCCCTGGCCGGCTTTGTCGCCGAGCCAGCCGCGGCGGACGATCTCCGCGAGGATTTCAGAGAAGCTGCCGGGCGCAGCGTCCTGGGGGAAGTTGGAGGCTACGTGGGCGAGGACGTCGATGCCGACCATGTCGGCGAGGCGGAAGGTGCCGGTGCGGGGCCAACCGATGGCGACGCCGGTGAGGGCGTCGGCTTCTTCAATGGTGAGCCCCTGCTGAAGCATGAGCGTCGCGGCGGTGAACATGATAGCGACGCCGATGCGGTTGGCGATGAAATTCGGCGTGTCATTGGCGAAGACGACCTGCTTGCCGAGGATGCGGTCGGCGAAGGTGGCGAAGGCTTCGACGAGGGCGGGATCGGTGTCGGGGGTGGGGATGATTTCAAGCAGGCGCATGTAGCGGGGGGGATTGAAGAAGTGCGTGCCAAACATTTTTTTCTGGTTTTGGACGGGCAGCGATTCGGCGATGCGGGCAATGGGGAGGCCGGAGGTGTTAGTGGTGAGGACCGCGTGGGGCGCGAGGTGCGGAAGGATGCGGGCGAAGAGCGCTTGCTTGATTGCGAGGTTTTCCGCGACGGCTTCAATGACCCAGTCGCACTGGGCGAGCTTGGGGAGGTCGTCTTCGAAGTTGCCGGGTGTAATGCGGGTGGAGTAGGCGCCCTGATAGAAGGCGGCGGGTTTGGTTTTGGCGAGGGCGTCAAGGGCGGCGAGGACAAGGCGGTTGCGGGGGCCGTCGCCGGGAGGGACAAGATCGAGCAGATAGCTGGGGATGCCGGCGTTGGCGAGGTGAGCGGCGATACGGGAGCCCATAGCGCCGGCGCCGAGGACGGCGGCGCGGCGGATGAGGAGAGGCTGATCGGCAAGCTGGAACGAAGAGGATGGAGCCGGTGCAGCGGTGCTCATGCGAACTCCGGTGCGCGGCAGGGAGAAGCGCCGCGCGGTTGTGAGGCGAGGATAGCAGCGGGAGATTGGGGTTGTCAGTTGGGGGCTGGACGAGGGCGGAATTCGGGAGGTTGAAGGTCGTCGTGTCCCATCCAACAGGGCGAAGTACGTCGTGTTGGATGGGGCATCCGGCGATGTGCAGAATCGGCTGCTTACTGGACGTTTACGGTGAAGGATTTGCGGACCAGGGATTGATCCCATCCGGCGCCGAAGACGGTGACGTTGTGGGAGCCGGGGGTGAGGGTGACGCTCTGGTCGAGGAAGGTGTAGTAGGAGTAGCCGTCGATCTGCTCGGCGCGCTTGCTGCCGTCGATCCAGACTTCGACGTCGCGCATGGGGACGGGGCCGGCGGCGGCGATCTGGAAGCGGACGGGCGAACTGGCCGACTGACCGCTCAACGGGCTGCAGACGTTGATGCCCTCCGCGGCCCAGGGGGCCGAGCAGCTATTGAAGTTGCCGGAGGTGGTGTTGAACATCGTGGTGTTGTAGTGGCTGTAGCAATACGAGTCGGCGCACTGCTGCACGAGGAGATCGGGAGCTGAGTCCTGATTGGCGCGCAGGACAACGGTGGGCTGGGCGATCTCATAGATGTTGCCGTCGGGAGTCTTCTGCGCCCAGTAGAGGGTCTGGTCGGGGTTGTAGGAGGAGTCGGGATTGCGGGTGAGGGCGTCGACGTAGAGTGCGCCTCCGTTGGGGTTGCTGCAGTCCTGTTCCTGGACGATGAGATCGTTCAGGCCGTTGCCGTCGAGGTCGGCGACCTGAACCGGACTGGCGGAGACGCAACGGCCGGTGAGCATGCTGGTGCGGCTGGCGAACTTTCGGGCGGCATCGCCGTAGAAGACGTAGACGCGGCTCTTGGCGATTGTGGGATCGACGGCGATGACGTCGCTCTTGCCGTCACCGTTCACGTCTCCAATACTGAAGGCGACATATCCCTGGGACATGCCGAGCGTGGCAGAATCGGGGAAGTGGCCGGTTTCGTCACCGTAGTACACGGTGGCGGTGCTGATGGAAGCGGGGTCGTTGTACACAAGCAGGTCAGCCTTGCCGTCGCCGTCGAAGTCGCCTATGGCGAGCTGCACACCGGATACGGACTGCGACAGGCCGGAGGAGAATGCGCCTTCGCCATTCCCCGCCCACACCTCAAGCTGCTGGTTGAGGATGTACGCAAGGTCGAGCTTGCCATCGTGGTTAAAGTCCGCCGTGACGGCGGAGATGGTATTTACAGGGCCACCTGAAGGGCCGTATTGAAATGAGCCGCTGAGGGTGAAGGTTCCTTTGCCGTTGTTGCGGTAGAGATAGGCCTTGCCGCTCTCCCATGTGAAGGCCACGATATCCATGTTGCCGTCATTGAAGAAGTCGCCCAGGACCAACTGCGCAATGCTATCGTCGCTGCCCTGAAATTCAGGGACCTTGTAACTGGTGCCGGAGGAGTAGGAACCATCCTTGTTGGAGAACTTGACGACGAAGTTGGGATTGCCGCCCATCGGCAGGTCCTGGATATAGGCGAGATCCTCGAAACCGTCGTTGTTGAAGTCGGCGTGGTAGAAGGCGTTGTCGCCGCAGCTCGTGCAGGTCTGGGTGTGGTTGGCGGTATGGATGGTGGCGGAAAAAACGAGGCCGGGAGCGGCCAGGAGGGTGAGGAACGCACACAGGCGCCTACGGGGCACGGGAACCTCCGGTGTGTAAGGTATTTAGGCTTTACGGCTTGCGGGAGATAGATATCGAACACCTGTGAGATGCGGGTGGGGAGCGCGGAGGGTTGTCTTGATGCCAATTTGACAGCGCGTGCGGTTTGACGGGCTGGGGCGGGGGCACTAGCTTGGAGAGTGCAGGCCGCCGCGGCATTTCTTTGCCGGCGCGGTGTTTGCCTCAAGGAGAGTCGATGCAAAGCAAGGTATTCCTGCGCATCGCAGTGTGGAGTGCGCTCTTTGCCATTCCCTTTCAGGTGGCGTTTGGCCAGGATCTGAAGAGCTTTGAGCAGAAGATCACCACAAAGGTCCTACCCAACGGCCTGACTATCATCGTGTGCGAGCGGCCAGAGGCGCCGGTCTTCAGCTACGACACGTTTGTGAATGTGGGCGACGCGAATGATCCCTCCGGCCAGAGCGGCCTAGCGCACATGTTCGAGCACCTCGCCTTCAAGGGCACGAAGGAGATCGGCACCAAGGATTGGCCGGCAGAGAAGATCGCGCTCGAAAAGGTGGAACAGGCCGACAACGCCTACGAGGCCGAGCTACGCAATCCAAACGGCAGCAACCCGCAGAAGCTGGCCGAACTGCATAAGGCGTTCGTGGACGCCCAAAACGCCGCGGAGAAGTACGTTATCCCGAACCAGTTCACTGAAGTCGCCGAGCGCAATGGCGCCGCGGGCTTGAACGCCGAGACCAGCCTCGACGATACGCAGTACTTCTGGTCGATGCCCGAAAATCGCCTGCAGTTGTGGGCATGGCTCGAGAGTGGGCGGCTCGCCGACACCGTACCTCGGGAGTTTTACAAGGAACGGGACGTGGTCATCGAAGAGCGGCGCATGCGCACCGACTCGAACCCCATAGGCCGCTTGGTGGAGCAGTTCCTGGCGACGGCATACGTAGCGCATCCCTACGGCCGCAGCGCCATTGGCTGGCCGAGTGAAGTGAGCCAGATTACGGCAACGGAGGCGATGGCGTTCCACAAAAAGTACTATGTGGCCTCCAACATTGTGGTTGCCGTTGTCGGCGACGTGAAGGCCGCGGAGGTGATGCCGATGCTGGAGCGCTATTTCAGCAAGGTGCCCGCCGGTCCCAAGCCACTAAAGATGACCACGGTCGAACCGAAGCAGTTCGCGGAAAAGACCGTGCAGATCACAGAGCAGACGCAGCCGTTCTATATCGAGGGCTATCACCGGCCGGACTACAAGAGCCCGGACGATGCCGTCTACGACGCGATTAGCGACATCATGTCGAACGGGCGCGTGTCGCGGCTCTATCGCAGCTTGGTGGAGAAGCAGCAGATTGCGGCGGAGGCTCAGGGCTTCAGCCCATTCCCCGGCGACAAGTATCCCTGCTTGTTCGCGTTTTACGCAGTGCCTCTGCCGGGGCATACACCGCAGGAGATGGCAGCGGCGATCCACAAAGAGATCGACAGGCTGAAGACCACCGATGTGTCGGATGAAGAGCTTGCGATGTTCAAGACCCGCGCGCGCGCTGATCTTCTGCGCGGCCTGGGCGACAACCAGGGACTGGCGAATGCGCTCGCCATGTACCAGAGCCGCTACGGCGACTGGCGCGAGCTGTTCCGCCAACTCGATCAGTACGACAAGGTGACCAAGGCCGACATTCGCCGCGTCGCAAACCAGGTGTTTGTACCCAGTAATCGGACTGAGGCCTGGATTCAAACCCAGGCGCCAGCGGAGCCGGGATCGAAGCCCGCAGCCCCGGAAGGAGCCGCACAATGAAGAGCGCCTCTCGTATCGCCCTTAGTTGCGCGCTCGCTGCCGCGCTTGTTTCGCCCACAGTTGCACAACAGAGCAAGCCATGGGAGAAGATTCCCATCCCGCCGCTGCCGGCGTTCAAGCCGCACCAGCCGGTCCGTATCGAGCTGAAAAACGGGATCGTCCTGTTTCTGCAGGAGGATCATGAGCTTCCCTTCATCTCCGGCTCGGTGCTAATTCCCGGCGGAGCCATTGACGAGCCGGCGAGCAAAGTGGGCCTCGTGGATCTCTACTCAATGGCGTGGCGCACCAGCGGCACCGCGAAGATGAGCGGCGACCAGATGGACGACTTTCTCGAAGCCAAGGCCGCGCACATTGAGACGGGGGGTGGAGAAGAGACCACCTCCGTGAGCTGGGATTCGCTCAAGGGCGACTCTGACCAGGTCTACGCTCTGGCGATGGATCTGCTCTTCCATCCCAAGTTCGACGAGATGAAGCTCCGGCTCGCAAAGCAGCAGGAAGCAACCGGCATCGTTCGCCGCAATGACGATGAATCGCAAATCGCTGCGCGTGAAGCTGCCAAGATCGTCTATGGCGCGAACAGCCCCTGGGCACGCCAACCTGAGCTCACCACCATGGGCTCAGTGACCACCTCCGACCTGCAGGCCTGGCATGATCGAACCATCGGCGGCAAGCTTATCGTGGCAGTTTCAGGCGACTTCGATCCGGCTACGATGGAATCCAAGCTTCGCTCCACATTCGAGAACCTGCCGCAAGCCAAGCCGACACCGTCGCACCACGAGGACTTTCACAATCCGCCGCACCAGGTTTTCTTTATTCAGAAAGGCGACGTCAACCAGTCCAATATCCAGATCGTCGGGCTGGGAACGGATCGGCATAACCCGGACGTTCCCACGCTGGCCGTGATGAACGACATTCTCGGTGGCGGCTTCGCCAGCCGGCTATTCCAGACGGTGCGCACCAAGCTTGGATTGGCTTATGCGGTAGGCGGCGGTTACGGCTTCTCATACGACCACCCCGCTACATTTCAGGTGGAAGTGCTTACGAAGAGCCCTACGACTGTCGATGCAACGAAGGCTGCTCTGACTGAAATCGAGAGCCTGAACTCACAGCCGTTTACGGAAGAAGAGTTGAAGCGGGCCAAGGACGACATCCTCAATTCCTTCCTCTTCCGCTATGACACGCGGGAAAAAGTCCTCGCCGAGCGCGTGCGCCTGGAGTTCTATGGCTACCCGCCCGACTACCTGGAGAAGTACCAGGAGGCACTGAAGAAAGTGTCGCTTGAGGACCTAACGGCGGCAGCCAAGAAATACATACACCCGGACCAGCTCGCAGTGCTGGTAGTCGGCAATGAACCGGAGATAAAACCGGGGCTCGATACCCTCGGCCTCGGTCCCGCACACCCTATCGATATCAGCATTCCTGGGATGCCTAAACGTCCCTCCCAGGGCGGAGAGCAGTAAATCATGAACGTGCAGGAGCAGTTGAAATCGAAAACCGCGGCCCAGATCGTAATGGAGGACGCTGCGGAGAAATCTGCCTCCGTCAAGCGCCTTCTCGATAAAGGCGTTGTCGTTTATAGGCCGGAGACGTGCGTTATCGATGCAACCGTGGAAGTCGAGCCGGGCGTCGTCATCGAGCCGTTTGTCCAATTGCTCGGCAACACGCAAATCGGCACGGGCTCCACGATCCGTTCCTATTCGGTCGTTGAGAACTGCACAGTGGGTGCGAACGTCCTCATCCGACAGAGTTGCATCCTGGCTGACAGCACGGTCGAGGCGGGCGCGAAGATCGGGCCGTTTGCGCATCTGCGGCCCGGGAGTGAGATCGGCGAAGACGCCCACGTTGGCAACTTTGTGGAAACAAAAAAAGCGAGATTGGGCAAAGGCGCCAAGGCCAATCACCTGACCTACCTGGGAGATGCGGAGGTTGGGGAGGGCAGCAACATCGGCGCCGGCGTGATTACCTGCAACTACGATGGCGTGCACAAGCACAAAACGAAGATCGGCAAGCGGGTCTTCGTGGGTAGCGACTCTACGCTGGTCGCGCCGATCACAATTGAGGACGGCGCCTACATCGGCGCCGGCTCTTGCATTACCCGCGAAGTTCCAGCAGACGCCCTCGCGGTAGGCCGCGCCCGCCAAGTCACGAAGGAAGGCTGGGCCGCTGCGCGCCGCGCCCGGCAGGCTGAATCCTGCACATCGTGACCCGATTCGCGCGAAGTTAAAATTATTACCATAGTTTCAGCGTCAGCATTACCTGGAGTGTCTACCAAAGAGGGTGCATATCGCACGAATGGGGAATGCTCAAGTCCAAACAAAACTGGAACAATAGAACAGACCATCCCCAGGCCTTCCCTGGTATGAGCAGTGCCCCGACCGGGAAATCCAAGGAAGAGGTCAAGCAAGAGACGAACCGATTACCCCGTCTCCCTTGTCGCCGAACTGATTCTGGCCGATACGTTGGAAAATGCGGGCTGGAGATTTTTGCTTGAATCTGGAGCTTGCAGGATCACCGAACGCGCAACCAGGACGCATCCGTGGGAAGGTGCTCCAGGCGCGCCGTTCTCCCCGCGTCCTCATCGTCGACGATGAAGATCAGATCCGGTTGATGATCGGGGCAACGCTGGAGCGTGAGGGGCACGAGGTGCACTTGGCCCAAGGCGGACGCGCAGCCGCCGAACTCCTTCATGAGACCGATTTCGATCTGGTATTAACCGACATCGTGATGAAGGACGGGAATGGAATCGCGCTTCTCGATCATATCCGGAGCCAGCACCCCACCATCCCGGTGGTGATGGTAACGGCGGTGCATGACATCAGCGTGGCCATCGACGCCATGCGGCGCGGCGCATACGATTATCTGCTCAAGCCATTTGAACGCGAACATCTTCTGGCAACGGTTCTGCGTGGGCTGGAGCAGCGACAAGCTCTCAAGGAGAGCCAGGACTACCGGCAGAGCCTCGAGCAAATTGTGCAGGCACGGACGGAGCTTCTGCGCCAGGCGATGGCCGACCTAGAACACTCGTACGACATTACGCTTGAAGCGTTGGGTGACGCGCTCGATCTCAAAGACTCCGAAACTGAAGGGCACTCCAAACGCGTTACCGCTTACACGATTGCGCTGGCCCGTGCCATGGGCATTCGTCCGGCGGAAATCAAAGTGATTGCGCGCGGGGCGTTCCTGCACGACATCGGCAAGATGGCTATCCCCGACGAGATTCTGCGAAAACCTGGAAAGCTCACGCCGGAAGAGCAGGAGATCATGCGGGAACATTGCTCACTTGGTTACCACATCCTGCGCAAGATCCCATTTCTCAATGAGCCGGCTGAAATCGTTTTCGCCCACCAGGAGCATTTCGATGGAACCGGCTATCCCAACCAGCTTCGGGGAGCGGAGATCCCGATTGGCGCCCGCATCTTCGCCATCGCCGACACGCTGGATGCCATCACCAGCGATCGCCCCTATCGACGCGCGCGCAGCTTCGATGCCGCTCGTGAAGAGATCCTTCGCTGCTCCGGGACGCAGTTTGATCCGGCCGTAGTAGAGGTCTTCCTGAAAGTTCCCAATGACCTTTGGAACGAGCTGCGTTCGGAGATCACCGGAGAGCAAAAACGGTTTTCGACGTTTGATATCTCCGCGGCGGCATTGCCGAAAAATCTTCGCTGAAGTCTGGCAACTGCAACGGAAAGGAATACAGGCGCGACAAGGTCGGTAGAATTCTGACCACCACGCGAACGGCTGAATCCGGGTTGGGTAGAGGTGGCAAGGGTCAAAACCTGCGATGCATCGAAAAGCACAACTTGGTACTGGTCTTTTGTCGAGAATGGCTAGAACGAACAGTATGCCAAATCCGCTGTACGTTTATTGCACTAACGCGTCTTAAAAACCTTCGCAATCCAGTTTGAAATTGAAGGCAGAACTCCTTGCGGGGCAGTCTCGAGGAGCGGTTTGCCTGTTCTCAATAGGCAAGATTCCGAATCGGTACTTCCTCAGCCGTTGCAACCGCGGTCGATGCCCTGTTCTTCTGCGGGACACCAAAGCTGGCTGTGCGTTGACAGTGCATATCAGCTTTATCGCTGGCTCGTTGGGGCGAGGCGGCTGTGACGACCGGATCTTTTCCCACAGCGCAGATTCGTATTTGGCCTTGGGCCGCGTATTCCCTAATAATCAGCGAACGTGATCGCGGTCACCGCCTGCAATGCCAGCAGCATGGCAGTTTGGCCAATAAGGAAATCACTTAGTGGCTGGCAAACGAAACTCCTTCGCGAAACAGGCCAAGATGCTCAAGGCGCTTGCCCATGAATCCCGCCTCTTGATTCTCGACCGTCTGAGCCGCGGCGAGACCTCGGTCGGCGATCTTCGAGAGCTTGTCGGCAGTGATCTTTCAACCGTTTCGAAACATCTGGCTTTGCTCCGCGCGCATGGAATCGTCGAAAGCCGTCGCGAAGGCACCGCGGTCTATTACCGCCTGATCACGCCCTGCGTATGCAACTTTTTCACCTGCGCGAACCAGGTATTGAAAGAACGTTCGAGGTGAGCCATGAGAGTTCAGATATGCGGCAGGGTCAGTGTGCTCGCCTGGGCGCTTCTGATGATTTTCTGGAAAGCACCGCAGATGGCTTCGGCACAGGCAGCCACAGAGGATCTGGTATCTGCGTATCAGCAAGCGGCTGCTTCTTCGCCCGTCATTGCGCGGGCTCGCGCGCAGTTGGATGCGGAACTGGCTGGTAAACCCCTGGCGCGCTCAGCTCTCCTGCCGCACCTGAATGCATTTGCCAGCGGAGGCATGAACACCGCGCATGTCACGGGCTTCGGGGCGCAGACCATTTCTACCGGCTATCACTCCGATGTCTTCAGCGCCAGCCTCACTGAGTCTCTCTTCGATGGACAGAGCCTAGTTGCCCTGACGCAGTCGGATCACCGAATCCAGGCCGCCGAGGCAGCCCTGGCATACGTCCAGCAGGCAGTTGCTCTGGAAGTCACTCACGCGTATTTCGGTGTTCTCCAGGCGGAGGCAAATGAACGAGTCTCGCGGCAGCAGGTTGATCTGCTCAGTAGCATCTATGACCAGACGAGCACCAGCCTGAAGGTCGGCGCCGGTGACATCATCACCGTGCAGGAAGCACAGGCACAACGGGACGCAGCCAAGGCCGACTGGATCGCAGCGCAGAATGCTGTTGCTGTTGCAAGGAATCAATTGGAACGTCTCACGCACAATCTTGTCGGAACCTTGCGGGATGTAACGACTCTCGAAGCGATCGGACCACACCCGGATACAGCCGATGAGTGGGTCGCTGCAGCCCTCAAGAACCAGCCTTTGCTGCAGCAGGCGCAAGCCGCACTTCACGTTTCTGAAGAACAGGTTCAGTACGCCGAGCGCGCGCGCTGGCCAACACTGACCTTGAACGGAATCGGGCAACATGCCGCAGGCACACTGATTCCCTCCGTTGCGATCGATCAGGTGGGAGCGTCGCTGAACCTTTCCATTCCGATCTTCGAGGGCGGACACATGCGCGCGACCATTCAGCAGGCCCAGGCACTGGCTCGAGCGAGCCGGGAGAGCGTCGCAAGTACGCACGACCAGATCAAGCTCGATACGCAAACGGCGTTTCTTGAACTTGAAAACAGCGTCGCACAATATCAAGCGGCCAAGCAGGCAGTCGCTTCTGCAAATGTGTCGCTCGCGGGCACTCGCAAGGGTTATGAGATTGGAAGTCGATCGATCATCGATCTCCTAACTGCGACAACCACTTACGGAGCGGCGCAGCGCAACTACTATCTGGCTCTTTATACGCAACTGGTGGCCAGAACCCAGCTCAAGGCGGCAGCGGGGGTGTTGACGCCTCTAGATATTGAGAACATCAACTCTCTGCTCGACAGCAGCGCCTCTCATTGAACGGGATTGCGGAGTCCTTATGATTTCGGTCCGAAAGCGCATTTCGATGATCGCAGTTGTGATCTTGGTTGCCGCGGGTATCTTCCTCTGGCGCAGGCTTCACCAGAAAGAGGGGCCAGCCGACATCGTCACGATCTATGGCAATGTCGATATTCGCCAGGTGCAGGTTGCTTTTAATGACAACGAGCGGATTGACAAGCTCCTGGTGGACGAAGGCAGCCTTGTGCGCTCTGGGCAACTGATTGGGCAGCTAGTGCAGCAGCGCTTTTCCGATGCTGTCGCGCAGGATCAGGCTCTTGTGGCGGCACAGCAGCAGGTTGTGGCGAGGCTGCATGCGGGGAGCCGCCCCGAAGAGATTGCGCAGGCGCGTGCCGATGTGCAAGCGGCAGAGGCCAACGTGGCTGCCGCGCGGGCCAACGTGAAAAATGCGGAATTGCTCTTTCACCGCCAGCAGACCCTGGCGAAGCAGCAGTATGTTTCGTTACAGATTCGGGATGATGCAGAGCGTTCCTACTTGGCGCAGAAGGCCGACCTTGCCGCCACCGAGCAGATTCTTGCAGCCAAACAGCAAGCACTGCAATTGGCTGTGATTGGCCCCCGCAAGGAAGACATAGCCGCAGCCGAGGCGACTCTGAAGGCAGGCCGGGCGGCGCTCGCTTTGGCACGGAAGCAATTGGCGGATACCCAGCTTTATGCTCCCGCCGAGGGTGTCATCCAGAACAGAATTCTGGAGCCCGGCGAAATGGCGAGCCCGCAGACACCGGTTTTTACTCTGGCCCTGGATAATCCACTCTGGGTGCGAGCCTATCTCCCGGAAACGCAGATGGGCAAAGTCGCCCTGGGCATGCGCGCCTGGATCGAAGTCGATAGCTTTCCCGGTCAGCATTTTCCGGGATGGGTGGGGTTTATCTCGCCCGTTTCAGAGTTCACGCCGAAGAACGTCGAAACTACAGACCTGCGCTCGCAGCTTGTCTATCGGGTGCGTGTATATGCATGCAATCCCGATCATAGGTTGCGTCTAGGCATGCCGGCGACGGTCATCATTCCCCTCAGCAACAATGCCGCTCGCGCAATCGATGCCCGTCCCTGCGAGGACAAATGAGATGGGCGCGATCGTCGTCAACAGTCTCAGCAAATCCTTCGGCAAGCGCATAAGCCGCAAGGATGCGCTGAAGAACGTAACCTTCGAGATCGCCGAAGGGAGCATGACTGCACTCATCGGTCCGGATGGAGCGGGTAAGACAACGTTACTCCGGCTGCTTGCCGGCATTCTCAAGCCGGATGCTGGGAGGCTTCACGTTCTCGGGCATGCGCTGCCGCACGACGCACTGTCGCTCCAATCGAAGATCGGCTACATGCCGCAACGCTTTGGTCTCTATGAAAATCTCACGGTCGAAGAGAACCTGACACTTTTTGCCGATCTCCACAGCATGCCGGTAGAGAGGCGCAAGGCGCGTTTCGATGATCTGCTCACCATGACGGCGCTCGGTCCCTTTCGCGCGCGCCGGGCCGGGAAGCTCTCCGGCGGAATGAAGCAGAAACTCGGACTAGCATGCACTCTAATCCATCCTCCGAGGGTGCTTCTTCTCGATGAGGCCAGCGTCGGTGTGGACCCAATCTCGCGCCGAGAATTGTGGAGCATCATCCGGCAGGAGGTGATCCATGAAAAGGTGACGGTCCTTTTGAGCACGGCCTATATGGATGAAGCCGAGCGATGCGACCATGTCCTTCTTCTGCACGAAGGTGAGGTTCTGGCGCAAGGAAGGCCTTCGCACCTTATCGCGCCCATGCAAGGTCATTCCTTCCTGCTCGGAGACGTTGCAATTGCGCCGCGCGCGCTTCAGTCTCAGGTCGCGCGGCTGCCCGACGTGGTGGATACGGTGATCCAAGGGGATGGGCTGCGTATTGTCATGAAGACGGTGGAACCTCCACCGTTACCGGCCGGTCTTGCAGTCCAGGGGCCATCAAAGTCCGTCCCGGCTCGGCTCGAAGATGCGTTCGTCAGCCTGCTTTTTCATCGCAATCCGCATCATTCTATTCCCCTGCCTCCGGTCACTAAGACAGCAGAAGATCGTGCCGCGGTTGTCGAGGCAAAGAGTCTTTACCGCTACTTCGGCTCTTTTGCCGCAGTGAAGAATGTTAGCTTTTCGGTTCACAAGGGAGAGATATTTGGACTGCTCGGAGCGAACGGCGCCGGGAAGTCCACGACCTTCCGCATGCTGTGCGGATTGCTGCCGGCCTCTTCGGGAACCTTGCGCGTGGCCGGCGCCGACCTCCGTACCGGTGAAGCGTCAGCGCGAGCGCGCATCGGTTATGTCTCGCAAAAGTTCTCCCTCTACGGCGCTCTAAGCGTTCAACAGAATCTGTCTTTCTTTGCGACTGTCTATGGCCTTCAAAACCGCCGTAAACACGATCGCATCGCTTGGGCGCTCGAAGAACTCGAACTCAAAGACTACATCGCGATGAACGCCGCAGACCTTCCCTTGGGTTACAAGCAGCGTCTCGCTTTGGCATGCGCTCTGATGCACGAGCCGAGCATCCTCTTTCTCGATGAGCCGACATCCGGCGTCGATCCGTTGGCCCGACGGGAGTTCTGGGCGCGCGTCAACTCGCTTGCGCAAGGCGGCACCACCTGCCTGGTGACTACGCACTTTATGGAGGAAGCGGAGTACTGCGATCGCCTGGTTCTGATGTCACTTGGAGAGGTGCTGGCGGAAGGTACCCCCGCGGAAATTAAGAACAGGGTTCGGCATGCGGGTCCGTCCAACCCTAGCATGGAAGATGCTTTCATCTCGCTGATCGAAGAACACGAGCGCGTGAGCCGGAGGGCATCATGAACCGGATGCGCGTCAAGGGCCTCATGCGCAAGGAGATGTATGAGATCGTTCGCGATCCGTCGAGCATCGCCATTGCCTTCGTCCTGCCACTGGTCCTGCTTCTGATCTTTGGCTACGGTGTTTCACTCGATGCGCGAAGCGTTCCTGTAGCCGAAGTGGTGGATCAGCCCACATATCTGACCGCGTCCTTTCTCGGCGAGCTGGATCATTCACCCTGGTTTCATCCGGCACGTTATCGCGATCAGGCATCCGCAGAGCAAGCCATGCTGCAGGGCCGTGTTCAGGCAATTCTTTGGCTGCGCAGTGACTTTTCGAGACGTGCTCTGAGTTCAGGACCAGCTCCGATTCATCTCACCATCAACGGTGTCGACGCCAACCAGGCGCGCATCATTCAGAACTACGTGAATGGAACGTGGCAGAACTGGTTGCAGCAGCAGGCGACCCTTCAGGCACAGCCTCTCGCCGTTCCCGTCGTGGCCGAGGTGCGCGTTTGGTTTAATCCGGCACTCACCAGCCGCGATTATCTGATCCCGGGACTCATTGCCATCATCATGACGCTCATCGGGGCTCTACTGACGGCACTCGTTGTGGCGCGTGAATGGGAGCGCGGCACCATGGAAGGCATCATGGTCACGCCGGTAGCAAAAACCGAAGTGCTGCTCGGTAAGCTGATCCCCTATTTCCTGATGGGAATGGGTGGCATGATGCTGTCGACGGCAATGGCAGTCTTCCTGTTTCATGTTCCACTGCGCGGATCGCTGACGATTCTCCTGGGAACGGCGGCTCTCTTTCTTCTCACCGCTCTTGGCATGGGACTCGCGATTTCTGTGCTGGCCCGCAGCCAGTTTGTGGCTGCAATGGTCGCGATCGTCACTACGTTTCTTCCGGCATTTATTCTGTCCGGATTCCTCTTCGATATCCGTTCCATGCCCCTGCCAATCCAGATGATGACGCACGTCATTGCCGCGCGCTACTTTGTTGCGGCGCTGCAAACTTTATTCCTCGCAGGCAATCTCTGGTCTGTCCTTGGACCCAATCTGTTGGGCATGAGCATCCTCTGTATTGTCTTTCTCGGCTTATCTGTATTGCGATTCCGCAAGAGGCTGGACTGATGCGAGCCAGATTTCTGCGCGTCATGGCACTTGTCGTTAAGGAACTCTTAGCGCTTCTGCGCGATCCAGCTAGCCGCGCTGTTCTCATCGGTCCGCCAATCATTCAGCTCATTGTGTTTGGCTATGCGGCGACTTTCGAGCTGAAGCACGTCCCGTTTGTCGTTTACAACCAGGACCAAGGGCAAGTCTCGCGAGAACTTGTCGCGCGCTTTGCCGGCGCACCCAGTTTCGATCTGGTGCAGTTCGCCTATAACCAGAGAACGGTAGAACAGGCCATTAATAACAAGTCGGCATTGATGGCCATAGACATCGGGCCGAAGTTCAGCGCGGACCTGGAGCGCGGCCGACCGGCCCACGTCCAAATCATTCTCGATGGAAGAGACTCGAACACCGCCGCCGTTGCCATGGGCTATGTGCAATCCATTGTGACTCAGTTCAATCAGATGCAAATTGTGCAGCACGGAATGAAGCCACCGCCGACTGTGCTTCTGGATCGAGCCTGGTTCAACCCAAACCTCGATTCCCGCTGGTTTATCGTCCCTGGGATCTGCGGCATTCTCACGCTTCTGGTCAGCATGCTCACCACCGGTCTCTCCGTAGCCCGCGAGCGAGAAATGGGAACCTTTGATCAGCTTCTCGTCACACCGATGCCGCCTGCAGAGATTCTGCTGGGCAAGGCGTTACCCGGATTCCTGGTTGGCACGGCAGAAGGGTCGCTGATTGTCTTCATGGCGGTGTTCTGGTTCCACGTCCCTTTCACCGGAAGTCTCATCGCCCTCTACATCGGCCTCCTCTGCTTTCTCTTCGCCGCGGTCGGAATTGGCCTGATGATTTCGTCGTTAGCTGTCACGCAGCAGCAGGGGCTGCTGGGCGTCTTTCTGTTCATGGTGCCGGCAATCGTTCTTTCAGGGTTCGCAACTCCGATCGCAAACATGCCTCGCAGTGTGCAATACATCACTCTACTCGATCCACTGCGATACTTCCTGATCGTGTTGCGTGGCAGCTTTTTGGAGGGCGCGGGAATTGCGCTCTTCTGGCCGCAATATTGGCCGCTCCTCGTGATTGGGCTTATTTGCATGACCATGGCCGAAAGCCTGTTTCGCCGGCGACTTGCGTGATGAACTCTGGAGCGGGGGCACCGTCCACGGACTTCTGCCTCAGCAAATCTGTAACGGACCTGCTTCGCGAGAGCTTGTATCGATCAGATGCAAGTCAGCTGAATATGCGGCTAAGGTGTGATCTGGCTCACAAGTAGCGACCCATCGTGCTTCGCTTGGCACAAGTGCTGCGCGGCAGTGAGTTTTTTGAGGGCACAAAATCCATGAAGCTGGACGTTCCACTCGCGGCAGAGAACGAGAGCAAGGCAGGTGAGGGCCCTGTCATCCGATTCCCTCGTGGAAATGGGCAAGAATTCACGGGGCCCGGCGCCGGTCGCAAGCGTCGGATTCTGGATCAGAGCTCGCGGCGGCAGTTCCTTCACGCCGCAAGTGCCGCGCTGGGGGCTATCGCCTTGTGGTTCATGGACAGACTGATCAGGCGCTCCGAGTCGTTGCCCGAAAGCACAGAGAGAATACTAGTAGTTCCTTGGAACTCGGCGCTGGGCGTTCACTTCTACGATCGCGTGATTGTCGTCAACTCTGCGCGCGGCGCGGCCGTGTTCTCCGCGACGTGCACGCACTTGGGTTGCCGGATTAACTGCACCGAGGGCGATGAGCTGGTATGTCCCTGCCATGGCTCGCGATTCAGCCTGCAAGGAGAGGTCGCACACGGCCCAGCGGGGCATCCGTTGCGAGCGTTGCCATTTCAAGTGGATCGCGCCAACGGCCGCCTTCACATCACCCTGGAAGGCAGCCAGGCATGAGCCGCCGGCGAAGGACGCTATGGCGAAGCATCCCGCCGATGGGCATGCTGGCGCTGGCGGCCTTTGTGATCTGCGTGGCAACCGGCGTGATGCTGGTGCCCGTATACTTGCCCGGTTCGCCGCTGGATTCGCTGGCGCTTCTTTCGCTGAAGAACCCCGCGGGAAGGTTTGTGCGGAGCCTGCATTACTGGTCCGCGCAGGCATTCCTAGCTTTCACAATCGCGCACATCGTGGACCATCTGCTGCGCCGCAGCGAACGAAAGTTGCGCTTCGGAATCTGGGTGCGGCTGGCTTTCGCGGTTCCGGTTGTCTTCGCCGTGATGCTTTCCGGCTTTCTGCTTCGGGCCGATGCGGCGGCAGCGCAGGCGCTTCCCATCCTGCGGTCGCTGCTTGCCGATGTCCCGCTGATGGGCGCCGGAATGCGACGCATGCTGACCGGATCCGGTACGGATCTATCCACGATTTATCTTCATCATGCATGCACGGCCACGATCCTTCTTTGGCTGGTCACGGTGGAGCACTGCCGTCGCATCTTGCCCACGGTGCGAGCGTTCTGGTGGGTGTTTCCGATCATCCTTTCGTTGTCGGTCCTGCTGGCGCCGGGACTGGAGTGGCGCACCTCCTCTGTTGAGAAGGGACCGTGGTACCTGGTCGGATTGCAGGAGTGTCTGCACTGGCTGGCGCGGCCGCAAGCTGTTGTGTGGGTCGGAGCGGCCGGGTTGCTGCTGTTGACGCTGCTGCCGCGGCTGACTGCTCCATACGATTCCGCAGCGCGATGGAGCCTCAGTTCGGCAGTGCTTTTCTATGTGGTTCTCACGCTAGTCGGCCTGGGCTTCCGCGGCGATGGCTGGCGCTGGATGAGCCCACGCCAGGTTTTCGCTGGCCAATCAGACTTTCTCTCGTATCGGGCGTATCGCTCGCCGGAAGCAAAGCTGCTTCGCACCAAAGTGCCCATGGTCGCCGAGCGGCGCGAGGGGTGCCTTGTGTGTCATGCGAAGATGAGCGGCTTTGTTGCCGCACATGATCCCGCTACCATCGGTTGTGCATCCTGCCATCTCGGCGACCCCTGGACGCTGGATCAAGAGCTTGCGCATGCGGGAATGACTCTTGCGCCGGGCAATCTTTCGGTGGTTGCGCAGACCTGCGGTGCTTCCAAATGCCACACAGACCAGGCTCAGCGCGTGCACCTCTCCCTCATGAACACGATGAGCGGCGTGGTGGCCGTGGATAAGTTTGCCTTTGGTGAAGACAGCAACCTCGATGCACATCTGGATGTTGCCAGGCTGCGGAACTCCGCGGCGGACACGCATCTCCGTCAGCTCTGCGCCTCGTGTCACCTGGGGCAAGACAAGCTGCATCCCGGTCCCATCGATGAGGCCAGCCGTGGCGGCGGCTGCTCGGCGTGCCACCTGCGATACGACACAGCGGCTCTCATCGAATTGCAGAAGCGGCCTCGGCCGAATGCGCCCCTTCATCATCCGGAGATATCGTTGAACATTCCGAAGGAAGCATGCTTCGGATGCCATAGCCGTTCCGGCCGCATCTCGACCAGTTACGAGGGTTGGCACGAGACGCTGATGGATGAAAACTCGGCCCGAGCCGCCGGATGGCCTTCGCAATTTCGTACGCTTGCCGATGGGCGCGTCTTTGAAAAGCACTATGCCGACATTCACGCGGAAAAGGGTATGGTGTGTATCGACTGTCATCGCGCATCCGAAGTGATGGGGGATGGCGCGAAGCATGCCCATGAAAACGAAGCGATCAAGATCGCATGCATCGACTGTCATGCTGGACGCCAGACGCCTGCGCGCGAGTACAGTCAACTCGATGCCGAGACTCAGCAGATTGCCGCGATGCGCAAGCTTAACGAACCCGGAAGGCGATTCGTCTCCAATGCTTCCGGCACTGTTACCTACGCAAACGTATTTCTCGACAGGAACAATGAGCCGGTTCTTTTGCCGCAGGAGTCATCCGGAGTCCTGCATCCCAAACCGATGGCCTCGTCCTGCACGGCACCATTCCATCGCCGGATGGAGTGCAGTGCCTGCCATACAGCCTGGGCGCCGCAGTGTATCTCCTGCCACACGTCGTTCGATCGCAAGGCGCAAGGCTGGGATCACCTTGCCGGTAAGTATGTGCGGGGCGCATGGCAGGAAGAAGCGGGTGACTATCTTGGCGACGCGCCTGCGCTCGGCCTTGAGCGCGTACTATCAGCGGACGGCAAAGCCGGCGAGCGCATCACTACATTCATTCCGGGCATGGTGCTGCGCCTCGATCGTCCAAAAAACGGGACGCAGTTTCATCGTCTTTTCGCTCCCGCGTCTGCGCACACCACTGCGTCCCAGGGTCGCGATTGCCGCTCGTGCCACAACAATCCGGTAGCGCTGGGCTATGGGCGAGGAAAGCTTACCTACGTTGTTCGGGGTCGATCGGCCCAATGGAAGTTCACGCCGCGGTTTGCAGCCAGCCCGGAAGATGGACTGCCTGCCGACGCCTGGATCGGCTTCCTGCGGGAGCCGAGAGGGTTCGCGGCAACTCGCAACGGCGCTCGGCCGTTCACGCTGGATGAGCAACGCAGGATTCTGCTGGTGGGTGCGTGCCTCACATGTCACGACGAAAAGGATCGCCGGCTCGCGCCCGTGTTCGCGGATTTCGACAACTATCAATCCGCTCTTAGCCGCAAATGCATTCTTCCAGACACAACCTTGCAAACGCGCAAGAACGAGGCAGCAGCGCGATGAAAGTAACCATGATTTTTGACGCACAAATGTGATGTGGATCGCAGCAAATGTGTGACACCGCATTGCATGGTGAGAAGAGAAAGGCGCCTGTTGCAATGATGAACGTATCCCGCCGTCGCTTTCTTCAGATCAGTGCCGGAACCATCGCTGCAGCCGGCGCGCTCGAGCCTTCCATCCGCGTAATTGCTGGAACGGATAAGCCGGCCGAAAAGGGCATCCGCACCGTCCCGACCTTCTGCAACATCTGTTTCTGGCAGTGCGGCGCGATCGCTACCGTTCGCGACGGCAAGCTATGGAAGATTGAGGGCAATCCTCGCGATCCGCTCTCGCATGGCCGGCTCTGTCCGCGGGGCACCGGCGGCATCGGAGCACACTTCGATCCGGACCGGCTGCGTTCTCCACTGGTCCGCGTAAGCGAACGTGGCGAGGAGAAGTGGAAGGCCGTTACCTGGGACGAGGCGCTCACGTTCGTCGCCGATCGCATGCAGAAGATCAAGACTGAGTACGGGCCGGAATCCTTTGCAGCGTTCATTCACGGCCTCGGCGGCACATTCTTCAAGCACACGTTACGCGCATACGGAACAGACAACATTGCTGCACCCTCTTTTGCGCAATGCCGCGGGCCACGCGACGTAGGCTTCACGCTCACCTATGGGGATGATGTAAGCGCGCTGGAACGGACCGATATCGAAAATGCAAAATGCCTGGTCCTCATCGGCTCGCACATCGGCGAGAACATGCACAACACGCAGGTCCAGGAATTTGCGGAAGCGGTGGGCCGTGGCGCAAGCATCATCGTTGCCGATCCGCGCTTCTCAACCGCGGCGAGCAAGGCTAAGTTCTACCTGCCGGTAAAGCCCGGAACCGATATCGCCCTGTTACTCGCATGGATGAATGTGATCGTGAGCGAGAAGCTCTACGACCGTGAATACGTAGACAAGTATGGCTTCGGTTTCGAACAGTTTGTAGCTGAAATTCAAACCTACACGCCTGAATGGGCCTATCCGGAAACCGGCATCGATCCCGATACCATTCGAGCAACAGCGCGCGAGATGGCGCGGTATCGGCCCGCGACGCTCGTTCATCCGGGACGGCATTCCAGCTGGTATGGCGACGATGCACAGCGCAGCCGCGCCATTGCGCTGCTCAATGCGCTGCTGGGGAGCTGGGGCCGCAAGGGCGGAATCTACATGCCCGCTGCGCTCGACATCGCGGCCTATCCGCATCCGCCCTATCCCACGCCTCAGAAGCCTGGAGTCGACAACCCCGACAACAAATATCCGTTTGCCGACGAGGTCATCAGTACCGGCGTTCGCGAAGCAACGCTGACGGGCAAGCCGTATCCGGTGAAAGGCTGGCTGGTGTATGCCACCAACCTGATGTATTCGCTGCCCAATCAGGCGGAGACCATCCGCGCCATTCAGAATCTCGATCTCCTTGTGGTCGTCGATACGATTCCCAGTGAGATCGCCGGATGGGCCGACGTGGTGTTGCCGGAGTCGGTTTATCTGGAGCGATACGACGATCTCCACGACGAACCTTTCCGGCAGTCATTCGTCTCATTGCGCCAACCCGTCGTAAGTCCTCCGGCCGATCAGAAGCCGAATTGGTGGATCGCAAAAACGCTCGCAGAGAAGCTCGGCCTTGGTGCGTACTATCCGTGGAAGGACATCGAGGAATATCTCTCTACGCGCCTGAAGTCGATTGGAGTGAGCCTTGATGGCCTTAAGCGCGAAGGCATTCTCCTCGGTCCGCAGCGGCCCATCTACTTTGACGACGGCGCCCCGGCGGTCTTCGACACGCCCTCGAAGAAGATCGAGTTCTACTCCGTGCAGTTGCAGAAGGCGGGATTCGATCCGGTTCCGAAGTACACGCGTCCGGAGCAACCTCCGCCGGGCGCCTATCGACTGCTGTTCGGCCGGGCTCCCATGCACTCCTTCAGCCGCACGCAGACCAATCCACTTCTCATGGATGTTCTAGATGAGAACTCCGTGTGGGTGAACGCCGGAGAGGCGCGGCGTCTGGGCCTGAAGAACGGAGATTTTGTGCGGATGCGCAATGTGGATGGCGAGCTCAGCAATCGTATTCGCGTGCGCGCTACCGAACGCATTCGCCCCGACTGCGTGTACATCACGCATGGGTGGGGGCATACATCGAAGCAGATGCGCAGGGCCTATGAGCGCGGCGCCAGCGACTCGCAGCTGATTACGCGCTATAAGACCGATCCCCTGATGGGCGGTACAGGCATGAACGTCAACTTCGTCACCCTTGAAGCGGAGGCCTGAACATGTCGCGCTACGGCATGGTCATCGATACACGCAGATGCGTGGGCTGTCACGATTGCGTGCTGGCCTGTAAAACCGAACACGGCGTACCGGAAGGCTACAGCCGCGACTGGATCACCGAAGAACTGCACGGCGCATTCCCCACCGTGCAGCTTGAAATCCGCTCGGAACGCTGCAACCACTGCGATAATCCGCCCTGCGTCGAGTGTTGCCCAACGGGCGCCAGCCACGTACACGAGCGCGGCGGCGTGGTGCTGGTAACGCACGATAAGTGCATCGGCTGCAAGGCCTGTCTGGCGGCATGCCCCTACGGCGCCCGCTTCATCCATCCCGATGGCTATGCTGACAAATGCACCTTCTGCATCGAGCGCGTGGAACGCGGCCTCGATCCGGCGTGCGTCTCCGTGTGCCCCACTCACTGCATGCACTTCGGCGATCTCGACGATCCGCAGTCGGAGGTCAGCTGCTTGCTCCAATCGCGCCCGCATCACGCTCTACTGCCTGAAGCGGGCACCAAACCGTGCATCTTTTATCTCACGTAGACGACCATGAATCCATTCGCAGAAATCACCGTCTCTCGACACAATCCGCTGGTGGACCCCACGCTGCACGTGTGGCAATGGCAGATCCCGATCTACCTGTTTCTGGGCGGCCTCGTTGCCGGGCTCATGATCATCGCCGGCGTACGCCTGATAACCGTCCGGCCCAAACAGCGCGAGGCTCTTGTCTGCTGCACCATCGGGCCCATCGCCGGACTGGCGCTGCTCTCGCTTGGCATGTTCACGCTGTTTCTCGATCTGGCGCACAAATTCTACGTCTGGCGCTTGTATACGACCTTTCAGATCACCTCGCCCATGTCGTGGGGCTCGTGGATTCTGCTCCTGGTGTATCCCGCTTTGACTGCGAATGCGCTCGCCCACCTGCCGGAAGCGATTCCAGCGCTGGCCAGACGGTTCCCAATCCTCATTACGATCAGCGACTTCATTCTTGCTCGTACGCGTCTGGTTGTGGCCATTGGTATTGCCAACGTGCTCGTTGGAGTTGCTCTCGGCATCTACACCGGCATCCTGCTCGGTACGCTTGGCGCTCGCCCGCTCTGGAGCAGCGCAGTGCTGGGGCCGCTGTTTCTCTTTTCCGGCCTGTCGGCGGCGGCAGCCTTGCTCCACGGCATCCTGGTGCTGACGGCGCCCAGCGACGAGCTCCCCGCCTTCGCCGACTTCCTGCTCTCCTCACTGGCGCGACTCGCTGAAGCACGTCCTCTGGATCCCAAGGTCGCTCCGGTGCTGGCAAGCGCCGACAACAGCTTTCTCACCATTGAACTCGGCTTGCTGGGACTTTTTCTCATCGGCCACCTCACGTCAACAGCCGTTCACCAGAATGCCGCGTCGCTGCTCCTCAGTGGCCCCTACGCCGCAGCCTTCTGGATCTTCGTCATCCTTCTCGGCATTCTTCTTCCGCTGGTGCTCCAGACGCTTGAACTGCGGAATCGCATTCGCCACACCATCGCACCGGCTGTGCTGGTGCTTGTGGGTGGCATCGCACTCCGCTTCATTCTGGTGTATGCGGGCCAGCAGAGCCATTGGTTCAACGCACTCAACTGACAGGTGAATTGAATTATGAACTCGGAACTACAGTCACCCAAGCCTTACTGGAATTCGTACTGGGCAGGGTTCGCCCTCGGACTGGTGCTGCTCGCATCCTTCGTGATCATGGGCCGCGGCCTGGGCGCCTCCGGCGCATTCACCACCGCTGTGGCCGCAGCAGTCCATCAAGTCGCTCCGGCGCACGCAGAGAACAATGCTTTCTATCAGGAGTATCTCGGCGACGGCACCCAGAATCCGCTCAAGGACTGGCTGGTCTTTGAGGTGCTCGGCGTCTTCGTCGGCGGATTTCTCTCCGGCGTACTTGCTCACCGGCTAAAGCTCACTGTGGAGCAAGGTCCGCGCAGCACCACCTCGCGCCGGCTGCTGTTCGCATTCGTCGGCGGCGGCCTGATGGCCATCGGCGCAAAACTCGCCCTGGGCTGCACCAGCGGACAGGCCTTGACCGGCGGCGCTCTGCTCAACGTGGGCAGTTGGGCCTTTATGTGGTGCGTCTTTGCCGGCGCTTACGCCGTGGCTTACTTCTTCAGAAAGCAGTGGATCTGACATGAATGCCCCTTTTTACAAGTTCGGATTCTTTGGCGATGAAGCCAGTTTCGTCATCGCTTTTCTTACCGGCATCGGCTTCGGCTTCGTGCTCGAGCGCGCGGGGTTCGGAAGCTCGCGCAAGCTCGCAGCGCAGTTCTACCTGCGCGACCTCAGCGTCCTCAAAGTGATGTTTACGGCGATCATCACTGCGATGGTCGGCCTCTATCTGCTGTCGCGCCTTGGCATGGTGGACTTGTCGCTTGTCTATCTTGTCCCGACATTCCTGCTACCGCAGATCGTAGGCGGGCTTCTGCTCGGCGTTGGATTCGTGATCGGCGGCTACTGCCCTGGGACATCCTGCGTCTCCGCCGCCACGGGACGTATCGACGGCATGGTCTACATCGCGGGAATGTTTGCCGGACTGCTCGGCTTCGGCGAGGTGTATCCATCGATCGTCAGCTTCGCCCACTCCACCTCGATGGGCCAGATCACCCTGGCCAAGCTCTTCGATCTCCCTTACGGCCTGCTGGTTTTCGCCGCCGTCCTGATGGCGCTGGCAGCCTTTGTCGCCGGGGAATGGGCAGAGAAGAAGTTTGGAGGACAGCAGCCGGACCCGAACGGTTCGCTCATCGGTGCGTCTCGGCGGCTCACTCCCATTCGTGGCCTTGCACTCACTTTGGCTGCTCTCGGCCTTGTGGCTGCCGTTGCTGGCGATCCCTACCGCGGCCACCACACGTCGGTCGACACAAAGCAACTGGCCATGACCGTTGGCAAGGACGCCGACTTGCTTGAGCCCGCACAACTAGCCGACTGGATCATTCAGGGCCGGAACGACTTTCGCGTTGTGGATCTCCGCAGCGAAAAGAGCTTCGCTACGTATCACATTCCAACAGCACAGAGTCTTCCTCTCGCCTCTCTCACGCCCGATTTTGCCGCTCACAACGACAAGATCATCCTTTGTTCGGACGACAGTCTTGAAGCAGCGAAGGCATGGTTCTTACTAAAAGCGCAGGGCTTCCAATCTGTGTCGGTGCTCAGCGGTGGAATGCATGGCTGGAAGGACTTCGTGCTCTTCCCCGTCAAGCCCCAGGGAGCAAACGATTCAGCCATTGAGCGGCAGACGCAGGTAGCCCGCTACTTTGGCGGCGAACCGCGCACCACCGCAACCGGTGGTGCCACCGCCTCTGCCGAGAGCCTGCCCAAGCTGGCGCCTCCGCCCGTGCCCATCTTGACACAGACTGGCAAATCTACTGCTCCACGGAAGAAGAAGGAGGGTTGCTAATCCTCACCCTGCGGGGACAACCTGGAGCGCGAATCACGCTAAAGAAGGCCAAGATGAATGTCTAAATGTGCGCGATGCTCGATCGCTGTAGTGCGTACTCACGGTCGATCGCCGGCATTGTTCTGGAAGGCGGGTTTTCACTCGATGAAGTCGCTGTGCCCGAGATAGCCTTGGCTGCATAGGCCTGACAGCGCCACGCGGTGACGTTGCTCGAAGCCGATAAGGAGTCGTTGACATGGTGTGGAACCGACTTCAGGTTCGGCGCGCAGCCTTGGGACGTGAGTTCCATCTACTGTGCGATTTACAGAAAAACTGTAAATCGCTGAACCTGAATGGTGGAGGCGGCGGGAGTCGAACCCGTCATCGGCACTGAAAACACTCAAGTTACTGAAACTGAGAATGCCTGAAAACCGCTGAATTCCACGATTGCCAGCTTTGCGTACAAATCGCGTACAAAGAATTTCAGGAAATCCCAGAACTCCGGCAGCTGCATCTTCCGGTCCGTATTAGCGGACGGTCTGAAGTATTCTTTGTTCTTTATACATCAGACCCCTTCTGAAATGGCCGGGGATTCGGAGCCCTCATTTGTGCCTGCCGGCTATGAGCCTCACCTGATCAAGGACGTGCCGTTCGTTCCTGAGAGTAAGTGCCTTTCGGGCGCAATTGGCGCGGTAGACCACCAGATTGTCGTCACCACCAACAGTGCTCGGGAACATAAGGCCCTGGATTCCGGCGGAGATGAGTTCGCGGGCCAAAGCCATCGAAGTGGTCAAGTCATCCTTATCCAGACAGGCAGCCCTGATCGCCTCGGCAACCTGCGACGATCCAAGAGTGGAGAGGTTGAGCGATTTCTTCAAGTCGACGCCTATCGCGTACACAACCCGAGGGTATTTTTCGACGCTGATTTGGCCGACGCCACCCAGCCTCGACTTGCGTGCGGTCACTTCCTTGCTCGCTCCTGCGTCAGTCGCTGACAGGTAAACCGCCCGGGTGCCGATGGGAGCAAATCTCCCTCCGTAGGACCGAGATCCCGCCCCGCTCAGGACGTCCACCGGATCCATGTAGCGGTATTCGACGCTGCGGAAGAAAAGCCCCTTCATGGGCGCCGCACAGCTAATCCAACGTCTGATTACCCTCTGCTGTTTGGCACTGAACGTCACACTGGCTGTCCCTCCCGCAACCTGTCGAACTCTACGACGAGATCGCGGATACGTCCATCGGCGATCAATTCCTGGGGAGTTTGTCCTGCGAAGGCTTCAAGTGGCGAAGAAAGCCATTCCTTCTCCTGGGGAGCCACAACATAGTCATCCATGCGGGACAGCAATTCGCGGAGATCGCGGGTCTTCTTATGCATCTGGCTGGTCCCTTTGCCCGCTTCCCAGTTCTGCACGGTGCGAGCGGTGACGTTCAGGGCGTTCGCCAGTTGTTCCTGGCTCAGTCCAAGCCGCTGCCGGGCACTCCCGAGTTCGAAGGTCGACTTCTCGTCCCCTTTGGGCCGAGCATGGGCACGGATGTTCCGT
>JBKICT010000003.1:0-59641 GCA_046566985.1 Acidobacteriota bacterium
TTGTCGCCGCCCAGATGGGTGTCGCCGTTGGTGGACTTGACCTCGATGACGCCCTCGCCCACTTCGAGGATGGAGATATCGAAGGTGCCGCCGCCAAAGTCGTAGACGGCGATGGTCTCGTCCTTCTTCTTGTCGAGGCCGTAGGCCAGCGCGGCCGCGGTGGGCTCGTTGACGATGCGCTTTACGTCGAGACCGGCGATCTTGCCGGCGTCCTTGGTGGCCTGGCGCTGGGCGTCGTTGAAGTAGGCCGGAACGGTGATGACGGCTTCGCTCACGGTCTCGCCCAGGTAGGCCTCGGCGGACTTCTTGAGCTTCTGGAGGATCATGGCGGAGATTTCGGGCGGGGTATATTCCTTGCCCTGGGCCACGACGGCCACGTGATCGCCCTGCTGGACGACCTTGTAGGGCACCATCTTCATCTCGTCGTTCACTTCGTTGTAGCGGCGGCCCATGAAGCGCTTGATGGAGAAGATGGTGTTCTCCGGGTTGGTGATGGCCTGGCGCTTGGCCACCTGGCCGACCAGCCGCTCGCCGTTCTTGGAGAAGCCGACGATGGAGGGTGTGGTGCGCGCACCTTCTTCATTTGCAATCACTTTGGGCTCACCGCCCTCAAGGACCGCGACGCACGAGTTGGTCGTGCCGAGGTCAATTCCGATAATCTTTGCCATTTCCGGCTCCCTGCATCCAAAGAGATAACTGTCGCCTTATTAAGATGCAGCATTGAGTGGATTAGTGTCAACTTTTCTTGATTGTTTTCCCCTAAATCCAGAGCTGCAGGGCGGCGGGGAAGACCGAGTGGTGCGGAGGCGGAACGTACAATCGAGACCAAGGAGGCGAATTTGGCCGAGCTGGAAGAAGTGCTTGCAGGCGAGAGCTATGCGGCTGCTCCGGGGAAGATTCTGGAGGCGCTGAACGACGAGCTTGCGCACCGGGTGCCGGAGGGTGCGCCGCACTCGATCTACGAAGAGGTGTGGCACCTGGCGTTCTGGCAGCAGATCTCGCTGGACTGGATTGCGGGCGTGGAGACGCCCTATCCGGCGAGTCCGCGGGACGGATTTCCGACGGTGCTGGACGCGGAGCGGGAGACCTGGAACGAGTTGCGGGAGCGATTTCTGGGCGGGGCGGCCGAGGCTGCCGCTGCGGCGCGGAACACGGCGGAGTTGGAGAAGCCGGTGCGGTGCCCGTCGCGGCCGGAAGAGCCGGTGCGGGTGATGAGCGTGCGCGAGCAACTGGAGAATCTGGGCGCGCACAACGCGTATCACCTGGGGCGGGTGGTGCTGCTGCGGCAGCTTTTGGGAGTGTGGCCGCCGCCGTCGGGCGGGTTTGGCTGGTGATTGAAGGACAGAACAACTGGCACAAAATGGAGGGCATCCATGCGGGTTGACACGCGCCAGTGAGCGCCTGAGGAGTTCTGCCCGGATGCATACATTCAGGTTCCCGTTATCTTTTGCGTTAATCCTTTCGGTGGCAGCGTCGGCGGCTGCCCAGGTTCCGAATCCGACTACCAATCAGAATTCAGCTACGCAGCAGCCACCGGTGATGAACAACGGGGAACCGTTGTACCGGATTGAGGTGGTGGCGCGCGACATTCCGGCGATCAACTACTTTCATCGCAGCGGAGCGACGAGCATCGGCTTCCAGGGCACGAGCCTGCTGCCGAATGCGAGGGGCAAAGCCAGGGTGGAGGCGCATGCGGGGCGCACGTCGATTGCGCTGGACCTGCAAGGGCTGACTCCGGCGAATGGTTTCGGCGCCGAGTACCTGACCTACGTGTTGTGGGCGGTGACCCCGCAGGGGCGGCCTGTGAACCTGGGGGAAATTCTGCCTACAGGCAAGCACAACGAAGTGAAGATGACGTTCACGACCGATCTGCAGGCGTTCGGATTGATCATTACGGCCGAACCTTATTACGCGGTGACGATGCCGAGCGATCTGGTGGTGATGCAGAACGTGGTGGAGAAGAAGACGTCGGGCGTGATTGAGACGGTGAATGCGCACTACAACCTGCTGCCGCGCGGCGCGTACGAGGAGACGGCGGGACGGCGCACGGTGCTGCATCCGATTACGCGCGACCAGCGCTCGCCGCTGGAGTTGTATGAGGCGATGAACGCGGTGCAGATTGCAGAGGCAGCGGGCGCGGACCAGTACGCGCCGGACAGCATTGCCACGGCGAAGACGGCTCTGGAGAATGCGGAGAAGGAGAACAAGCACAAGAGCAACCGCAAGGAGACGATCACGTATGCGCGCGAGGCGGTGCAGTCGGCGGAGGACGCGCGGCTGATTACGATTCGCAAGATCAAGGCGGAGGACGAGGCGAAGCAGGCGGCGGCCAGGAAGCAGGCGGAAGAACAGGCGCAGCAGGCGAAGGATGCAGCCGCGGCCGCGAAGGCCGAGGCGCAGCAGCAGGCTGCACAACGGGCCCAGGCCGAAGCCGCGGCAGAGGAGGCGGCGGCACGGGCCGCACAGGCCAAGGCGGCGCGCGAGGCCGCGGAGGCGCAGGCCCAGGCAGCGCGGCAACAGGCGCAAGCCGCGCAGCAGCAGGCCGCGGCAGCCGCAGCACAGGCGCAGCAGATGCGCGAGCGGCTTCGGCAGCAACTGAACCAGGTGCTGCAGACGCGGGAGACGGCACGCGGGTTGATTGTGAATATGCCGGATGTGCTGTTCGCCTTCAACAAGTACAATCTGAAGCCCGAGGCGCGGGAGAAGCTGGCGAAGGTGTCGGGGATTCTGCTGGCGTATCCGGATTTGAAGGTGCAGGTGGAGGGCTACACGGACAGCATTGGGTCCGATGGGTACAACCAGAAGCTCTCGGAGGAGCGCGCCGATTCGGTGAGGACGTATCTGACGTCGCAGGGAGTTGCGGACAACAACATCACGGCGCAGGGATACGGGAAGAGCGATCCGGTGGCGAGCAACACGACGGCGGCGGGACGGGCGAAGAACCGGCGCGTGCAGCTGGTGGTGTCCGGTGCGGCGATTGGGATTCAGCAGAGCGCACCGGGTGGTTCTGGCGATGCGACACAGCCCGGCATGCCGGGGCAGCCGGGGACCGGATTGACCCCGCCGGCTCCGCAGCCGCAGCGGTGAGGATTACTCGCCGGGAAAGCGCACGCCGAGGGCGAGGCGCGCATCTTCAAGCATGCGCGCCATGCCGAGCGAGAGATGGTGGGTGATTTCGGGGCTTTGGCGGCGGCCGGAGCGGATGAGTTCGCAGAAGTGCTCGGTCTCGTAGTTGAAGCCGCCGTGGGCGTAGGGCTCGTCGAGCTCGACGAGGCGGCCGTCGACGTAGTGGACGGTAGCGCGGCGGGGATTCCACCAGTTGGCGTGGATGCGAACGAAGCCTTTCGGGCCGCAGAGGAGCGCGTCACCGAGGCTGAGCAGATCGAGGCCGGTGTGGAGCTGGGCCATGCCGCGCTCGTGCTCGGTTTGAAAGATGGCGAAGTTGTCGACATTGCCCGCACCGTTGGGGCCGGCGGCGCTGACGCGGCCCATGGTCTGCACGCGCTGGAGATCGCCGAGCCAGTCGAGGGCGAGAAAGGCTTCGTAGGGTCCGATGCCGAGCAGGCCGCCGCCGCCGAGTTCGAGGAAGTGCAGCGGGTAGTCGGGCGCGAGGCTGGAGTCGCAGTGGCCGGCGCGGACGAAGCCGATGGGGCCGACGGGATCGGTGGCGAGGTGCTCGCGCAGCTTGCGGTAGAGCGGGAAGAACGGCGGCTTCATGGCTTCCATGAAGAGGCGATCGTGGTTGCGCGCGGCTTCGAGGATGGATTCGAGCTGGCGGACGTTCAGGGCGGCAGGTTTTTCGCAGAAGACATGCTTGCCGGCGGCGAGAGCGCGGATGCAGTACTCGGCGTGCGAATCGGGGTGGGTGGCGACGTAGACGGCGTCGATCGGCGCGGCGAAGAGGGCGTCGAGTGTGGGCGCGGCGTGGGGGATGGAGAACCTGCCGGCGAAGGCGTGGGTGCGATCCGCATTGCGGCCCCAGACGGCGGCGAGGGCGGTATTCGGAACGGCCGCGAGGCCCTGGGCGAAGCGCGCGGCGGCGCGGCCAGGGCCGATGATGCCGAATTGCATCAGGCGCGAATTGGAATCGGCGGAGTTCACGGGTTTTGTTGCGCCTTTGAGAGGGATCGCGTCGTCCCTACGGGACTCTCGTACTTTTCATGCCTTTCCCCACGCTGAAGCGCGGGGCTAACGAACACCGCGCCTCCGGCGCGAGATCCCGGGATGGAAAGCTATTGCTCGGTCATCAGCGGAGCAGCTCTTCGAGCGTGGCGCTCAGGTTGGTTTTTTCGTCGCGATATTTCACGATGACGGGCGCGTACAGGCTGATGCCCCACTCCTGCGCTTTGCCTTTGGTGACGGCGCGGGAGCCGGGGACGACGACGGCTGCCTCGGGAATGATGAGTGGCGTGTCTTCCGTTGCGCGGAGGATTTCGCCGTAGACGAGATCGAAGACTGGGGTGCCGCGGGTGAGGATGGTTCCGGCGGCGAGCACGGCGCCGGCGCGGACGACGGTGCCTTCGTAGACGCCGCAGTTGCCGCCGATGAGCACTTCGTCTTCAATGATGACCGGGCTGGCGTTGACCGGCTCCAGCACTCCGCCGATTTGCGCGGCCGCGCTGAGGTGAACCCGCTTGCCGATCTGGGCGCAGGAGCCGACCAGAGCGTGGGAGTCGACCATGGTGCCCTCGTCGACCCAGGCGCCGGTGTTGATGTACATGGGCGGCATGCAGACGACGCCGCGGGCGACGTATGCGCCGGCGCGGATGGAGGAGCCGCCGGGGACGATGCGCACGCCATCGTTGACGCCGAGGTGGCGGGCGGGATAGGTGCTCTTGTCGATGAAGGAGAAGCTTCCGGAGGAGCAGTCTTCGAGGACGCCGAGGCGGAAACCGAGGAGGATACCCTGCTTGACCCAGACGTTGACACGCCAGCCGGTGGGCGATTCCGGATGGGGCTCGGCGGAGCGGATTTCACCCCGCTCAAGGGCGCGGCGGAACTCGGAAAAGACATCGAGCGCGGCGGAGTCGCCCACGGCCTCAGGACCGGCCGCAAAGTAGCGCTCGATGAGTTTCTGCAACTGTGCGGTATTCATCTCAGCAAGTGTATCGCGGCAGAGATGCGGCGGGAGTGGCGATGGAGGAGCGAGTGGATGGTGGATTTCGGGCCGCAAAAACAGCAATGGGACGGCGCGCGAGCAGGCGCGCCGTCCCGGCGGTTTCGGGGGGAGGAGATCAGGCAGCGGTGTGGTGAGCGCGCTGGCGCATTGCTGCGCTTGCTGCAACCGGCTGCAGGCGGAAGGAGTTTTGGCCCTCGGGAATCATCGCGAGGGTGACGGGTGTGCGGTCACGGCTGGTGTGCATGTGCTTGGTTTCAAGCCAGGCACAGAGCCGCGGGTCAAAGATTTCAGGCTGGCCCTGCCAGAAGTCAGGCGCCAGTCCGCACTGGATGCGCAAGTGATCCAACTGCAGTTCGATGGTCGAAACGTTCTTGGGGAAGTAGCGCCGAACGTTATCCGATCCGACGTGGAGCCCGGAGAGACCCCGACCTTTGCTTTGCGCTTTGACAACCATAACCCACCTGCTGTTCTTCCTGAAGAAATTGAGAGTCGAGGGAAACCTTGCTGCGCCGAGCGTCTCCATACCGAAGAGGGCGGACGACGGCTGAGTGCAGCTCTCTAGCTACGTTGGCCCCAACCCGAATTTCCACCAGGTTGATTGGACGTTGACTGAGCCTTGCTCTGCTATTGATGCGAACCATGTGCGGCGGGTTGCCGCGAGCCCCGGTTCCGTAGCCCAGCTGCTGTACCTGGGTCTGAAAAGCCGCTCGACTGAACTCGATTGGCAGCCTGGAGGCCTGTGTGAGTCGCCTTGCGTCCCGGGGGAACTTCTCGTCTAAGTTCGATCTCTAACTGACTTTCTAAGAATAACAAAGATGGAGTAAGTTGGCAAGGCTTTGTGCTTGGAATTTAAGGTGTTTAAACAATATCTTCGCGGACCGGAGGGGATTAGTTGCCGGTGTAACGATTTAGTGAGGAAGTTGTGCCGTGTGAAGTTTTCTGCGGGACCAACCACCGGGATGTGCCACCCAGAGCATGCACGTTCAACTTATCCCCGACGCGTTGAGTCGGATGGACGACATTGCGCGACGGTGAGGCGGGTTTGCCGTGGCGGTACGGAAGTAACGGCCTGCGATCAGGAAGAGATTCTTTGACCGACACGCGCCAGCACGGCGGGACCAGGCGTGTATTCGGGAACAAGTTCACAGAGCAGGGCGAGCGCGGCGGCTCGGTCGCGCGCCTCGACAGCGGCAGCGAGATTGGCGAGTGGGGTGTCGAGTTCGGCATCCGTTGGGACGGGCGACTCGATGCGCAGCAGGCCTTTGCTACGGGCCGGGCGAACGGTTTCCCGGGAAGACCACAACTGTTCGACTTCCTTATCGCCGGGACGAAGTGCCGTGAAGTCGATTTCGACGGCGCGGTCGGGCGCGAGGGTTCGCGCCATGAAGCCGGCGAGGTCGGCGATGTAATGCGGAGCCGAGAGCTCGGGGGCCAAAAGCAGCGGCGCGCCGGGCTCGACTGCGGCGATGAGCAGCATGTTTACGGCTTCATCGAGGGTGAGGAAGTGGCGGCGTGCGGCCGGATGGGTGACGGTGAGAGACTGGCCGGCGGCGAGCTGTCGGGCGAACACCTCGGTGACGCCGTCGGGGTTGCCGAGAATGTTGCCGAGGCGCAGAACCGTGCCTCCCGCGGCAAGCACGATCATCTCCGCGAGGCGCTTGGTGGCGCCCATGAGCGAGGTGGGATCGACGGCCTTGTCTGCCGAGACATGGACGACGCGGGCGTTGCGCACGGAGGCGGCGCGCACCAGACGCATGGCGCCGAAGACGTTGTTGTAGATGGCGGCGAGCGGCTGCTCCTCCATGAGAGCGACGTGGTGGAAGGCCGCGGCATGAAAGACGAAGCGGGGCGCGTGCACGGTGAAGACTTCATCGAGGAGGGTGCGATCGGCCACGCTGCCCAGAATGGGCTTGATGCTGCCGGGGAGGGCCATGCGTGCCCACTCCTGTTGCAGCTTGTAGAGGCGGTTCTCGGAGGAGTCGAGCAGTACGAGGGATGAGGGCGTGATGGCAGCGAGGCGCTGGGCGAGGGCGGTGCCGGTGGACCCGCCGGCTCCGGTGATGAGGATCGATTCGAGATAAAGATCGTCGAGCACCTCGAGATCGGGTGAGGGCAGGCGCGGACGGACCAGAAATGGCTGCCAATCGATACTGTCGAGCCAGGGGGTCACGCCATCAAGTATAGATTCGTTGCGGATGACGGGCAGCAAAAACGTGCAAGCCGGTGGCTCCAATACACTGGTTGGGTCTGCATCCGCAGGAAAAACACAGGTTGGAGCCGGAGTGGGGATGTATCGCTTTGGGATGAGTGTCGCTGTTTTAGTGGCGTTGGCGGCGTGCGCTGCGCCATGCGCTGGCGCGCAGGGCGTGAACTATCGGGAGGCGGTGCGCCTGAACAATCGCGGCGTTGCCTTGATGGGCCAACAGTTTACGGACAAGGCTGCCGCGGCTTTTGCCGACGCCATGAAGACCGATCCCAAGCTGGCGCAGGCGGCCATCAACGAGGGCATTGCGCTGCTGACATTGCAGAAGCTGGATGGCGCCGAGAAGGCGCTGAAGCAGGCGATTGCGCTCGACCCGGACAGTCCGCAGGCGTGGTACAACCTGGGGCTGGCGCAGCACGCGGCCAACGATCTGGATGACGCGCTGAAGAGCTTTCAGCAGGCGGTGAAGCTCGATCCAAAGGATGTGGACTCGTATTACTTCGAGGGGGTGTGCTACTCGGAGCTGAAGGAGTTCGACAAGGCCATTGCGGTGCTGGAGCAGGCGCTGAAGGTGAATCCGCTGCATGCGTCGGCGGAGTTTGCGCTGGCGCGGGCGCTGCAGCGCGCGGGGCACACGCCGGAGGCGAAGGAGCACTTCCGCACGTTCCAGCACCTGACGAGTGCGAAGGTGTCGTCGCCGATTGGGTTGGCGTATGGCGAGCAGGGACATTACTCGACCGTTACGCCGATTGAGGAGCACGAGGCGGCGGGGAAGAAGATGATTCCGGTGAAGCTCGAGCCGGAAGTGCTGAACCCGCTGGTCGAGATTCTGAACGATCGAAAAGCTGAGAAGGGCATTACGACCGGCGGCGCATGCATGCTCGATGTGACCGGCGATGGGCAGATGGACCTGGTTCTGATGCAGTCGGGCGCGCAGGCTATCGGAATCATTCATCGCAAGGCGGATGGCCGTTTTGTGGCGTATCCCGCTGAACGCTTCGGTCTTGAAGCTGCAGGACACGCGGTGGCTTGCGCGGTAGGCGATTACGACGGGGATGGGCTGAACGATCTGGCGGTGGCGATGACGGATCGTCTGCTGCTGTTCCGCAATCTCGGCAAGGGCAAGTTCCAGGATGTGACGGCGGAGGCTGGGTTGAAGCCTCTGAACAAGCCGTCGGGCGTTACGTTTATCGACTTCGATCACGACGGCGATCTGGATCTTTTCATTACGGGTGCGCCGCTGAAGGCCGGCGGAACGCCGAATGTGCTTTGGCGGAATAACGGCAACAAGACGTTCACGGAGTGGACGGAGCCGACTGCGCTGGGCGGAACAGCGAAGGCAAATGCCGCCATCCTGACGGACTTTAATAATGACCGCGCGGTCGACATTGCGGTGACCGGAGCGGGGCCGTCGCCGGTTCTGTACGTGAACCCGCGCGAGGGGAGGTATCCGGCACAGGCGCTGTACGATGCGAAGCTGCCGGCTACCGAAGGCATTGCGGTGCTGGACTTCAACAAAGACGGCTGGATGGATATTGCGGTGACGCACGCGGGTGCGCCGGGGCTGACGCTGTGGCGCAACGTGGACGGTGCGGATCATGTGGGCCGGAGGTTCGAGCGCGTGGCGCTGCCGCTGAATGGAGCGCTGCGCGGATGGGGCGTGACGCCGGTCGATATCGACAACGACGGATGGATCGACCTGGCGGCGATTGTTGATACGAAGGCCGGCCCACGCGTGGTTGTGCTGCGCAATCGCGGGGACGGCACGTTTGAAAACGTGAGCCGCGAACTCGGGCTCGATCGCGTGAAGTTGACGCGGCCGCGGGGATTGATTGCCGCGGATGTGGATGGCGATGGCGCGGCGGACCTGATTGTGACGCAGGAGGACGCGCCGCCGGTGCTGCTGCGCAATATAGGCGCGAACAAGAACCACTTCGCGCGGCTGGATCTGAGCGGATACGCGGACAACAAGACCGCGTTGGGCGTGAAGGTGGAGATCTTTGCGGATGGGCACTGGCAGAAGTGGGAGCTTGCCGGAGCGGTGGGTTACCAAACGCAGTCGGCGCCGCAGATTCTGGTGGGGCTTGGGCAGGCGCATGGGATTGATTTGCTGCGGATTCTTTGGCCGACGGGCGTGCTGCAGGATGAGATCGACCTGCCCAGGGTGAAGGACGGGCGCGTCACCATTGCGATGAAAGAAGCGGACCGGCGCGGGAGTTCGTGCCCGGTGCTGTTCGCGTGGGATGGGCACAAGTACAGGCTGGTGACGGACGTGATTGGAGCGGGCGTGGTGGGGCACTGGTTCACGCCGACGCGGCGCAATATTCCCAATCCGAAGGAATGGATCAAGGTGGATGGGTCGCAGGTGGCGCTGACGGATGGGAAGCTCAGTCTGCGCTTCATTGAGCCGATGGAAGAAGTGAACTACATCGATCAACTGCGCGTGATCGCGGTGGATCATCCGGAGAACGTGGAGGTGAATCCGGATGAGCGGTTCCTCGATGATCCGCCGTTTGCTTCGGGACGGGTGATTGCTTCGGCGAATGCGCATCTGCCGGTGGGCGCGTGGGACGGCGAGGGACACGATGCGATGGCCGCGCTGCGCACGAGCGATCACAGCTTCGCGAGCGGGTTTGCGCCGACACCGTATGACGGCTTTGCGAATTTGCATGCGCTGACGCTCGATCTGGGTTCGGTGGATGCGAAGTCTCCTTTGCGGTTGCTGATGACGGGCTATGTGAACTACTTCAGCGCGACGTCGCTGTACGGCGCGTGGCAGGCGGGGATCAAGCCGGTGTCGCCGTATGTGGAGGCGCAACTGCCGGACGGCACGTGGAAGCGGGTGATGGCGGATGCGGGATTCCCGGCGGGGCTGGAGCGCACGATTGTGGTGGACCTGACGGGCAAGCTGCCGGCGGGCGCGCATCGCATCCGGCTGATGAGCAACCTGGAGATCTACTGGGATCAGGTGCTGGTGGATCAGAGCACGGGTGCGGAAGCACGGACGGCGGATTTGCCGCTGGACTCGGCGAGGCTGCACTTCCGCGGGTATCCGCTGCAGATGGAGGGCAAGAGCCCGGGCGATCTGAACTACGACTACAACCGTGTGAGCCTGACGGGGCCGTTCCAGCACCAGCGCGGCAACTACACGCGGTTTGGAGACGTGACGCCCCTGCTGACGGGTATCGACAACCAGTACGTGATCTTCGGCAGCGGCGAGGAGATTGCGGCGGAGTTCGACGCAACGAAGCTGCCGGCGCTGCCCGCGCACTGGAAGCGCGACTACTTCTTCTACGCGAACGGATTTGTGAAGGATATGGACTGGTGGGATGCCTCGCCCTACACGGTGTCGCAACTGCCGTTCCACGAGATGACGAAGTATCCGTATCCGGATGCCGAGAGGTTCCCCGAAGACGATGCGGCGTTCAACTACCAGTTGAACTGGAACACGCGGTTCGACTCGGGCGAGCCGGTGCGGGCGTACCGGTTCGACTATCGCGACCTGCCGGCGAGCCCTGCGGAGGATCACCTGCGGTGAGGCGGGCGTGGCTTGCGCGGTGATGTCGGGAGAATCGGAATGACTGATCTTGTGCTGAAGCCGGCGGCGCGGCAGCTTGAGATGCTGCGCTCGGGCGCGGTGAGCATTGCGGAACTTGCCGAGGCGCATATCGCGCAGATCGAGCGGCTGGCGCCGCGGCTCAACGTGTTTGCGGATTTCGACGCCGATCGCGTGCGGGCGCAGGCGCGTGCGCTGGAGTTGGCGGAGAGCGATGCGCGGGGGCCGCTGCACGGGTTGCCGGTGACGGTGAAGTCGTCGATTGCGACGGTGGGGTATCGCTGCGAGATCGGCAGCGTGCTGAACGAGGGCGATGTGCCGCGCGAGGATGCGGTGGTGGTGGCGCGGATGCGCGCCGCGGGTGCGCTGATTCTGGGGACGACGAATTGTCCCGAGTTCCTGATGGCGTATGAGACGGCGAACCTGCTACACGGGCAGACGAGCAATCCGTGGGACCTGGAGCGTTCGCCGGGGGGATCGAGCGGGGGCGAGTCGGCGGCGATCGCGGCGGGGATGTCGGCGGCGGGGCTGGGCTCGGATAGCGGCGGCTCGGTGCGTGTGCCGGCGCACTTCACGGGCATCTGCTCGCTCAAGCCGACGCCTGGGCGGATTCCGGGACGGGGGCATCTGCCGCCGTGTGTGGGGCCGTTCTCCACGCTGGGCGCGATTGGGCCGATGGCGCGGACGATGGAGGACGTGTCGCTGCTGTTTGGCGCGCTGGCGGGGCAGGATGATGGCGATCCGGCGAGCCCGCCGGTGAAGCTGCGCACGCCGAGCCTGGAGGAACTGCGGGCGCAGACGATCGGCGTGTTTGAAGACGATGGGATTGTGCCGGTGACGGCGGAGACGCGCGCCGCGGTGCAGTCGGCCGCGATGGCGCTGCGCGAGGCGGGATTTCGCGTGGAGGCGTTCCGGCCGCGCACGCTGGAGCAACTGCGCAAGCTGTGGTGGACGTTCTTTGTGCAGTGCGGCGCAATGTTCTATGAGCCGGCGATCCGCGGCAAGCGCGAGCGATTGAGTCCGATCTTCCGCGAGTTTCTTTCGATCGCGGAGGCGACCGGAGAGCTGAGCGCGCGCGAGCTGCTGGATGCATGGGCGGAGATGGACCTGCTGCGCGCGAAGACGCTGGAAGAGATGCGCGCGTATCCCGTGCTGCTGTGCCCGGTGGCGAGCATACCGGCCTTCCGCCACGGCGAGCGGGAGTGGACGATTAATGGCCAGCGGGTTGCGTATCTCGACGCGGTGCGGCACACGCAGTGGTTCAACGTGCTGGGCGCGCCGGCGGCGGTTGTGCCGGTGGGGCGTTCGCCGGAAGGGCTGCCGGTCGGAGTGCAGGTTGTGGCGCGGCCATTCGAGGACGAGGTTGCGCTGGGCGTGGCATCGATCGTTGATGCGGCTTTCGGGTATCGTCCGCCGGCGCTGGCGCTCCCGTACTGACCCCGGCAACGCCTCCATTCCAGTCAGCCGCACGGTGGCTGCGAATCGCGAAATGTGATGGGCATCACACATGGTGCGCCGCTCCATCTTTGGGTGGAGGCGCCTGGTGTATGTGCGCGATACGCTGAGGCTTCCCCAGACTGGAGCAGGATCGTGCACGATGTGTGGCACGAGCAGTTCTCGGATTCTCCGGATGTGTTGAAGAGCGCGCGGCGCGAGCAGACGCTGGTGCCGGTGCTCGATCTGGAGATCGGCGGGGACGAGTTCATCACGATGGCGGGGCCGTGCTCGGTGGAGACCGAGTTTCAGCTCATTGCCACCGCGCAGCACGTACGCCGCTGCGGAGCGCGGATTCTGCGGGGCGGGGCGTTCAAGCCGCGCAGTTCTCCTTATTCCTTTCAGGGACACGGCGAAGCCGGGTTGAAGATGCTGGCGCGTGCGCGCGAAGAGAGCGGCCTGGCCATTGTGACCGAGGTGATGTCCGAGTGCGACGTCGCGCTAGTGGCCGAGTACGCCGACATTCTGCAGATTGGCACGCGCAACATGGAGAACTACTCGCTGCTTGAGGCGGCGGCGCGCTCGGGCAGGCCGATTCTGCTGAAGCGGGGCATGGTGGCGACGGTTGCGGACCTGCTGCGATCGGCGCAGCTCATTCTGGACAACGGAAATCCCAACGTGATTTTGTGCGAGCGCGGAATCCGCACGTTCGAGACGGCGACGCGGAACACGTTCGACGTGGCGGCGATTGCGTTGCTCAAGCAGGTTTCGCACCTGCCGGTGATCGCCGACCCGAGCCACGCGGCGGGGCATCGTGAGCTGGTGCCGGCTTTGGCGCGCATTGCGGTGGCGGCGGGCGCGGATGGATTGCTGGTGGAAGTACATCCGCACCCGGAGAAGGCGTGGAGCGATAAAGAACAGACGCTGAGCTTTGCCGAGTTTGACGAGATGATGAGTTCGATGGAGCCGTATCTCGCGCTGCGCGCGCCGCAGGCGGCCCGCGAGACGATGGAGGCGGTTGGATGAGCCTCTTTCGGCTGGGTGCGGCGGCGATGGGTTCCGGGCTGCTGCTTTTGAGTTGTGGTTTTACTGCGACGGCGCCGGGACGCGTGGATGTGCCGGTGATTGTGACGGCGGCGCCGGCTTATGATGCGCTGGCTGCGCTGCGGGGCGGCGAGCGGTTTCCCAAGGGCGCGCACCTGCTGCGCATTGTGAACGGCGAGGCAGCGCCGCTGGTGCCTGGGTTTGCGGCGAGCGCCGATGCGGCTGTTTCCTACGACGCCAAGCAAATTTTGTTTGCGGGCAAGAAGGCGCCGAGTGATCCGTGGGCGATTTGGGAACTGACGATTGCGGACGGCGCGGTGCGCAAAGTTGCGGAAAGCGGCACGGATGCAATCCGGCCTCTGTATTTGCCGGAAGGCTGGTTGACCTACGCGGTGCGCACGGCGCATGGGTTTCAGGTGGAAGTGGCGCGGCTGAGTGGAGGGGAGCAACGACGCGTCACGTTTCTTGAAAGCAGCGCAGTTCCGGCGGATGTTCTGGCGGATGGACGCATCCTTTTTGAATCCGGCTATCCGCTGGGTGTGAGCCTTGAACACGGCGCCAAGCCGGAGATGTACCTGGTGTATCCCGATGGATCGGGCGTTGAGTCGTATCGCTGCGACCATGGCGTGGCGCGCTGGGGCGGACGGCAGTTGGCGTCGGGCGACGTGGTGTTTACGCAAGGGGGCTCACTGGCGCGGTTCACATCGCCGCTGCCGCACGCGGAGCGGATTGCAGTCCCGGTGGGCGAGTATGCAGGCGGAGTTGCAGAGAGCAGCAAGGGCGAGTGGGTGCTGAGCGAGCGGAGCAGCGCCGCGCAGCGTTATGAACTGACGACGTGGAAGCCGGGGAGCGGCGCGTTGCATCTGCTGCGGGGCGAAGCGGGCGAGAACCTGCTTGAGCCGGTTCTGGTTGAGCCGCGCGAGCCGGCGCGGGCGCATCCCGTGGCGCTGCATCCGTGGAATTACGCGAACCTGCTGGCGCTGGATGCGAGGCTCTCGCGCGACGGCGACTTGAAGACGCTGCCTGCGAAGGTACGAGTCGAAGCTGAGGACGCGAGTGGACGGGGTGTGGTGCTTGGGACCGCGCCGGTGGCGAGTGATGGATCGTTCTTTGTTCAGGTTCCGGGGGACAAAGCGATTCGTTTCGCGCTGCTGGATGCGAAGGGCACGGTGGTGCGGCAGGAGCACGGCTGGTTCTGGATTGCGAAGGGCGAGCAGCGTATCTGCGTTGGCTGCCACACGGGGCCGGAGCGCGCGCCGGAGAACAAGGTGCCGCAGGTTCTGCTGGAGACCACAATCCCTGTCGACTTGACCGGCACACATACGCATGCCGCGCCGGGAGGCCGCTGATGATTGCAGTTCTGGCTGTTTTTTTATTGAGCGGAGTGCAGGCCGCGCAGGTGAAAGCGCCGGAGCCTGCGAAGGCCGCGAGTGCGCCGGCGATTCGCTTTGTAGATGGGACGAAGGCCGCGGGCATCGACTTCACGCACAGCTATGGTTCAACGACGCTGAGTTCGCTTCTGGAGGGAACGGGATCCGGCTGTGTCTGGTTCGACTACAACAAGGACGGACTGCCGGATCTCTACGTGCTGAACGGGACAACGCTTCCCGCTTCGATGACCACCAAGCCTCTGAAAGAGGCGCCGGTTCCGGCGCCGCACAACCATCTCTATCGGAACAATGGCAACGGCACGTTTACGGATGTGACCGATCAGGCGGGCCTTGCGCCGGATCTCTATTCCGTGGCGGTGACGGCGGCGGACTACGACAACGACGGATACGTCGATCTGCTGGTGACCGGGTACGGCAAAACGATTCTCTACCACAACGACGGCAACGGGCACTTTACCGATGTGACGGCGAAGTCCGGCATCAAGGTGGATGGGTGGGCGATCTCGTCGACGTGGCTGGACTACGACAAGGATGGTTGCGCCGATTTGTTTGTGGGACGGTACGTGAAGTTCGATCCCAAGTATCGCGCGTATTACGCGGCGGACAACTATCCGGGGCCGCTGGACTACGAAGGCGAGACGAACAAGCTGTTCCACAACAACTGCGATGGAACGTTCACTGACGTCTCGGAGAAGTCGGGGATCAGCCAGTACGTTGGCCGCACGATGGGTGTGACGGCGGCGGATTTCGATGGCGACGGATGGGATGACATCTACGTGGCCAATGACCGCACGGAGAATTTCCTGTTCCGCAACAAACACGATGGGACGTTCGAAGAAGTTGCGAACGACACCGGTACTGCGTTCGGGCAGAACGGCGAATCGACTTCGTCGATGGGGCCGGTGTTCGCGGACTTCGAAGGGCGCGGCGCGCTGGATCTTTGGGTATCGGATGGGCACTACAACCGCTATTTGCACAATGCGGGCAAGCAGGGCTTTGAGGACCTCGGCGCGTCGAACGGCATCTCGCAAGCGAACGCGCAATATGTGAGCTGGGGAACGGGCGTCTACGACTTCGACAACGATGGGAATCTGGACATTCTTATCTTCCACGGCGGCCTGATTCACCTGATTCCGCAGGAGCACTCGCTGTTTCGCGGGCTGGGCAAGGACCAGTATGAGGACGTTTCGCGCGAGGCCGGCGAGGTGCTGACGACGCGGACGGTGGCGCGGGGTGCGTGCTTTGCGGACTACCGCAACAACGGGAAGGTGAGCGCCTTCGTGGTGAATCTGGGCGCGCGCGGAACGCTGGTCGAGAACGTGTCGACGAACACCGGTCACTGGATCGATATCAAGCTGGTGGGCGCGATGCGCAAGGGCGATGCGGGCAAGGCTGGAAACGCGAAGAGCAATCGCGACGGCCTGGGCGCGAAGGTTGAGGTGAACGCGGGGGACAAGCGCTGGACGGCGGAACGGGTCGCGGGCTCCGGGTATCTTTCGCAGAATGACGATCGACTGCACTTCGGGCTGGGGAGCGCGACGAAGATCGACAAGCTGGTGATTCACTGGCCGAGCGGACGCGAACAGACGCTGGAAAATATCGGCGTGGACAAGGTGCTGACAGTGGAGGAGCCGAAGTGACGCGGCGCGCTCATTCGCGAATGTTGGCGGCCGCGCTGGGCGGCGTGGCGATTGCGTTGGCCGGAATCGCGCTGTGCCCGGGAGTGCGCGTGCTGGCGACGGCGGCTCGGCCGGGCTTGCCGGGCGATCACCTGACCTACGCTTCGCCCGTGGAGATGCTGTTCTCACGGGATGGCAGGCGGCTGTTCGTGCTTTGCCAGGGCAGTGATGAGGTGCGCGTCTTTGACGCGGCGAGTTACGAACGAATCGCGAGAATCCACGTGGGGCACCTGCCGCGCGAGTTTTCGTTTTCGCCGGACGGCAAGAGGCTGTTCGTTGCCAACACGTGGGATGACACGATTTCGGTGATCGACACGCAGACGCTGCAGGTGGCGGCGACGTGGCGCGCGAGCGCGGAACCCTCGAGCGTGGTGGAGAGCCGGAACGGACGATGGCTGTTCACGGCGGATCGCATTTCGAATGACATCTCCGTGCTCGATGCGCGGACCGGCGTGGAGGAGAAGCGGCTGGAAGCGGGGCGCGGGGCGAGCTACATTGCCACGGCGCCGGATGGAGCGCGGCTTTACGTTACGCAGGTGTATCCGAATCCGACCCAGGGCGACACGCGAGGCGGCGACCGCGGGGTGCCGACGTCGGAGATCACGGTGGTAGATGCCGACAGTGCCCGCGTGGCCGACCGTATTCCACTGCGCTATATCGCACACGGATTTCACATTGCGTTTTCGCGCGATGGACGGCTGGGCGTGCTGGCCGGTCTTCATCCCAAGAACCTGGTTCCGCTTGCAGGGCTGGAGCACGGCGGTGCGTTCGCCGATACGCTGACGCTGTTCGGCGCGGATATCGGCGCGAAGCCCGTGGAGATTCCGCTGGACGAGATGGAGTTGTATGCGGCGCGGCCGTTCGGTGTTGCCATTGCACCCGATAAGTCAAAGCTGTTTGTGACGAGCGGCGGGGTGCAGATGGTGACGGTGATCGACGTTCCGCGCATGCTGCGCTTTGTGCGGTTGCATCCGGGATCGCATGCTACGGATTTGGGCGCCAGCGCGAATTATGTGATCACGCGCGTGAAGGTGGGGAATGATCCGCGGGGAGTGATCTTTACTCCGGATGGGAGCAAGGTGCTGGTGGCAAACCGGCTCGACGACACGATCAGCGTGATGGATGCGCGCAGCAATCACATCGTCCGCACCATCCATCTGGAGACAGCGACAAAGATAACGGCGGAGCGGCACGGCGAGCAGACATTTTACTCGGCGGATTACTCGTTCCAGCGGCAGATCGGCTGCGCGAACTGCCATATCGATTCGACGTTCGATGGGATGACCTGGGACCTGGAGCCGGATGGGTTTGGGCGCGACATTGTGGACAACCGGCTGCTTGAGGATCTGCGCGGAACGGAGCCGTACAAGTGGAACGGCGGCAATCCGAACCTGCCTACCGAGTGCGGGCCGCGCACGGAGATGTTCTTCTGGCGCTCGCAGAACTATGACGATCTGACGCTCGCCGATCTGGTGCTCTACATCCGCAGCATTCCCGCGCGGCCGAATCGCTGGCGTCTGCCGCACGGCCAACTGACGGCGGCGCAGGAGCGAGGGCTGGAGATCTTCGAACGGACGAAGGACAAGCTGGGCAAGCCGATTCCGCTGACGAACCGTTGCAACTATTGCCACAGCGGGCCCAAGGGAACCGATCAGCAATCCTTCGACGTGGGGACACGCAAGGCTACGGATACGCCGATGAAGTTCGACACGCCGCAGTTGCTGAACATCGCGCTGACCGGGCCGTATTTGCACGACGGATCGGCGCACAGCCTGGAAGAGATCTGGACGATCTTCAATCCCGACGACAAGCATGGCCGCACCAACGACCTGACAAAAGACGAACTCAACGATTTGATCGAATATCTGAGGACGCGATGAGAAGGCTTGGAATTGCCGCATTGTTTCTGGCTGCAGCGTGCGCCTGCATGGAGAGCGCTCCAGCAAAGCCGGGCGCGCATAAAGCGATGGCCGCGAAGGCAGCCGATCCGGCGATGCAGCAGGCGGTGGCCGCACTACCGCGCTATCGTTTTGAGAATTACACCACGGCCAACGGGCTGCCGAACGATCACGTCTACTCCGTTCTGGTGGATGGGGATCGGGTGTGGGCCGGCACTGATGACGGCCTTGCCGAGTACGAGCACGGTCATTGGAAGATCTACAACGTGGCCGACGGGCTCGCGCAGCAGGCGGTGCTTTCGCTGGCGCTGGACAAGCGCACAGGCGCGGTATGGGCGGGAACCATGGGCGGCCTGAGCCGCATCTCCGCGGGGCGCATCGACACCTACACGCAGCTCAATTCGGGGCTCAGCAACAACGTTGTGTATGGAGTCTCCGTGGAAGGCGACAACGTGTGGGTGGCGACGGCGGCGGGAGCATGCCGTCTGAACACGCGGACCGGCGAGTGGTCGCTGTGGAACGAACGCAATACGCCGATGCGCGAGATCTGGGTGTATGGTGTCTCCGCCGCCGCGGACAAGGTGTACTTCGCGGTGTGGGGTAGCGGGCTGCTGGAGTACACGCAGAAGACCGGGGCGTGGGATCAGTACGGAGATCCGGATCACGAGACCGAGGTGGTGGTGATGAAGGATCAAGGACTGATTCACGACATCACCAGTTCAGCGAGCTACGTGGACGGAATCGTGTGGGTGTCGACGTACTTTGGCGACAGCCGCTACGACGGGCGCTACTGGCACAACTTCATGACCATCGACAGCGGGCTTCCCTCGAACTTCACCAATTCGGTGAAGGGAGTGGACGCAAACCGTGCGTGGTTCTGCACGGACAAGGGCCTGGCTTACTACGACGGCACGGAATGGGCGGTATACCGGCCATCGCTGAAGGATGGCAAGCCGGAGATGCTGGTGCGCGATGCGCAGGGGAATATGACCACACTTCCAGTGACGACCGCGCCGGCGCACAACTACATTCTTGCCGTTGATTTCCAGGGCGATGACATCTGGGTAGCCACGGCAAAGGGACTGAGTCACGGAATTCGACAGAGGTAATCGACAAGGAGCAGCAATCATGAATGCAGTTGCAGAGATTTTGGAAGCCATTGCGCACGCGCCCATCCAGAAGCGCGCCATCACCAACCACGGCGTGCTCAACGAGGCCTACGCGTACGCCAAGCCGAGTTCGTTTGCGCGCGGTATGCGGATCGACATCGGCGAAGTCACGATTCTGCTGATTTCGGGCACGGCCTCGATCGACGAGAACGGCCAGAGCGTGCACATCGGCGATTTTCGCGCGCAGTTGCGGCGGACGTACGACAACATCACCGGCCTGCTCAAAAGCGAAGGGTGCACGTGGCACGACATCGTGCGCACCAGTTGCTACCTGCGCGACATCGATCGCGACTACGACGTGTTCAACGAGGAACGCACGAAGTTTTTCAAGGAGCAGGGACTCGATCCATTGCCGGCATCGACGGGAATCCAGGCGCACCTGTGCCGGCCGGAACTGCTTATCGAGATCGAGGCGATCGCCATGTTCCGGAACCAGAAGGCTTCGAAGGAGTAAGCAGTCATGACGAAGGGGTGGATGTGGGTTGCGGCAGTGGCTTGCGCCGCCGGGCTGAGCGGCATGAGCTTAGCGCAGGACAAGCACGTCTGCGCGTGCGGCGCGCATCCGCCGGGTCCTCCGCCGGATCGCACGGTTGAGCCGTATGCGGGGACGCCGCCGGATCTTGAACCCTACGAGCGATTCGTGAAGCCGTATTACGAAAACTACACGCACCCCAACATCTATACCGGCGCGGCGCGGGACATTCCGGATCCGAAGAACGTGAAGGATGTTCCGATCGGCTTTCTCGGGCCTGTGGCGAAGCAGTCAGATCAGTTGTACGGGCTGCGCATGCTGCACGGTGCGCAGATGGCGATTGATGAGGCGAATGCGCGCGGCGGGTACGGCGGCAAGCCGTTCCGCCTGATCGTGCACGACGACTACACGAACTGGCAGTTCGGCGCGGAAGGCGGTGAGGAGCGGCCGACGGATTCGGCGATCTGGGGTGCGCCGCTGGACGAGTCGGTGAAGATGGTCTATGACGAAAAGGTCTGGGCGATGTTCGGTTCCATCAGTTCGGAATCGACACACATGGCGCTGCGCCTGGCGTTGAAGGCAGAGTTTCCGATTGTCAACTCTGCGTCGACCGATCCCACGGTGCCGGAGACGTACATTCCGTGGTACTTCACCGATATTCAGGATGATCGCGTGCAGGCGTACACGCTGGCGCGGCGGGTGTTTACCGAACTCGGCCTGAAGCGCGCGGCGCTGCTGCGCGTGAACAATCGCTATGGACGGATGGCGGCGGAGAAGTTCCGCGCGGCGGCGGTGCGGCTCGGGCGTCCGGTGGTCATTGAACAGAAGTATCTACCGGGGGATACGGATTACCAGCGCCAGTTGCGGATCATTCGCGATTCGCGCGCGGACGCGATTGTGTTGTGGGGCGATGAGCCGGAGGCTGCGGGAATTCTGAAGCAGATGCGGGCGATGGGCATGAAGCAGCGGGTGTTCGGCGCGTATCGCACGCTGGGGCAGGATCTGCTGGCGCAGGCCGGGCCGGCGGCGGAGGGATTCGAAGCTGTGTATCCCTACGATCCGACGCGAAAAGATCCGCGGTGGATTGCCTTTGAGCAGCATTATGAAGCGCAGTTCCATGAGAAGCCGGAGCAGTTTGCCGCGCTGGCCTACGACGCGATGGATATCTTGCTCGACTCAATCTGCAAGGCGGGATTGAATCGCGCGCGCATTCAGGATGCGCTGGACCAGGTTTACAAATACGACGGTGTGACCGGGCCGATGGTGTTTGACCCGAACAACAAGAACGTGAGCCCGATGTATCTTGGCACGGTGCATAACGGAACGATCACCTATCGCGTAGCGACGATGGACAAGGAGCCCACGCCGGCGAAGGAAGCAGCCAACCAGACCAAAGCGCCAACGCCGTATGCGCGCGTGGGCGCGGAGGGCGTGGCGTACGAGGGGCCGAAGGTGGGGGACGTGCCGCCGGGGCCGATGCGGGTTGTGGTTTTCGGGCCGCATGCCGTTCAGGCCGCGCAGTCAAAGGATGTGCTCGCGGTGCTGAGCGAGGCGCGCTGGAAGCTTCTGCCGGTGGAGAGCGATCAGAACTGGGGCAAAGCCAGCACGGAGCTTGTGCACGCGCTGGTGGACGAGCATGCTCTGGCAATCGTGGCGCTCGACCGCAATGCGGCGCATCTGGCGGAGCAATTGTCGCTGAAGGCGTTTGTGCCGGTGATTGCGCTGGCAAGCGATCGCTCACTTACGTCAACGAACATTCCCTGGATATTCCGCATGCCGGCCAGCATGGGCGCGGCTTCAGCCATGCGCGTGCTGCGGCTGGCGGAGGAGCGCAGCGGGCCCAATCCGGAGCGGTTGCGCGATGTGCTGGCCTCAGGGAACGACCTTGCCGGGGTCGCATTTCTGGATACCGGCGAGCCAAAGAGCAAATAAAAGGGCCTCACTCGGAAAAGTTAAAGGGCGGCCAAAGCGGCCGCCCTCTTTGTTGAGATTGCTGATGGTTACGGCAGGTAGTAACGGAACGACGTGAAGAACATATTGTCGTCGCCGTGCGCGCCGTTGCTGGGGTTGGTGACGCCGCCCGCGCCAGACCAGATGTCGCGGCGGATGAGGCTGTACTGCAGGCCATAGCGAAGGCCGCCCTTGGGTCCCTTGTACACGTTGTACCAGTAGCCCGCGGTGAACTCCTGCACGTCCTTGGTATTGCCGCCGCAGTTCTTCGGAGCGTTGGGGCTGAAGGATCCGCCGGTGGCCACTTCGGTGTTGCAGCCGGACATGTTGGTGTCGTAGGTGCCGTAGCCGATGCCCTTGCCATTGACAATGGTGTAGTCGCGGCCGATGTAGTCGCCGCCGTAGTTCAGGTAGCCCATGAAGCGCGCGGTGGGGTTGAACTCGACTGTGCTGAGCGCGGAGAAGCCGTGCAGCGGCGAGATGGTTCCATCGGGACGCAGAGTGATGTCGGCGATCGTCGAAGAGCCGTAGCGGCCCACGCCCTCGCCATAGAGTCCCTTCAGGCCGATGCTGACCGTCTTGTTCAAGAGCGGTCCGCGGAAGCCGCCGCCTACGCCGCCGCCCCACACCGAATTGTTAGAGGGTGCAGCACCGGCGGGGTAGATACGGTCGCGGAAGCTGCGGCCGATGCCGAAGAGTTCCCAGTGTCCCCAGCCGGGCTCCATCGCGATCTTGGCGACAAAGTCGGGGGTCATGTTGAAGGAGTAGTTCGCGGTGGGGTTGTAGAGACCGCCGCCGTTGCCACCGGATCCAATGAGGAGGTTGGTGGGCAGATTGGCGCCCGCGGGGTTCAGGGTTTCAGGATTCTCAGCCGAGATGCCGGCGAAGAACTTATTGCTGAAGTCCCTGGTGACGCGGAAGCTGTACTGACGGGTCCACACGAAGCCCGCTTCGTACTGTGGGTCGATGGTGGCCGGCAGAATTTCGCTGCCGCGGCGCAGGCCCTGCGTGGTTTCTGCGGCGAGCGACCAGCCCTGACCGCCGGAGAAGTCCCAACCGTTTTCCAGGCGCGCATCGGCCCACAACTGGCGCTGGCGCAACACGTAGCTGTTCGACTGGTTGTTGTTGGAGGTGATGCCGGTGCCCAGCCAATCCATTTCGTAGTAGCCGGTCATAACCATGTTTTTCAGCTTGCCGGTGGCTTTCAACGCGATGCGCGACTGACGGCCGGTGCCATTGAACTCGGTGAGCTGAGCCGCGTCGGAGCTCTGCAGCGGAATGCCGCCGAACGCGGTGTTGAGACCGCCGCCGGTGGCTGCGCTGCGGAAGTCGGTTTCGGCCGCCAGGAAGGAGCCCGTCGGCGAGATGGTAATGCCTCTGAAGTGAACCTCGTCAGGGGCTGAGATCTGCTGCTTGACCTCGGCGGTTTCCTTGGTGACGGTGGCCGCGAGCGACGAAGAGCTGCTCTTGAGTTCGTTGACGGAGGACTGCAGCGTGCTGACCGCGCTGTTGTTGGCGGTCACGGCCTGCTGCTGCATGTCGGCAGCCTGCTGCGCCTTGGCTGCAGCGGCCTGGGCATCGGCGGCCTGTTGCTGGGCCTGCTTCAGCGCGGCGTCCTTGGTGGCCAGGTCGCCCTTCAGCGCATCGATCTGCGACTGCATCTCCTGGCGCAGTTGCTGGATCTGCTCTTCGACGGAGGGACCCTTGGCCTTCTCCGCAGGTTTGTGATGAACAGTTTTCTTCGCCGCAGCCGGAGGATCGCCAGCGAAGGCGTACGATCCGGCCAGGCACGCTGCCAGAGTTGCGGCGGCAACCGCTTTCATCTTGAAGTTCATTGGGCCTCTCTTGGTTGTCGAAACATGCTTTGCGTTACTCACGAGCACTCAACTGGGGACGAGTGTTCGCGATCAGCCACGCACAAATTCGCAAACGATTTCTGCGCGTGGCATGCAGACACGGAGAGCCTTGCAGACACGTTGCTCAACCAGAGCTGTCGCAGGCTGTTTCCGAATCCAAGCGTCGCAAATCTCGATGAATATTTGACGAATTTACGCAATATTCACAGAGGCAAGATGATTGAAACAAAAGAAGTTATACCCACACCCGAAGCGGCAGGGAAGGAATTCATTTTCTATTTACAAAACTGCTGTGGAAAGTCGCGGCACTACTGCCGCGCATCCGTGGCTGGTGCATGCCGATCGCTCGCGCTCAACAGATTCGCAAGAATGCGGTACGCGCCGGGGACCAGTTCCGGCAGTTGGCGATAGAGCGCGTACGCGACATAGACGTAGGTTCCCTTGCCGGGATGGGCTACAAGCAAGCCGCCGCGTTGTGGCGACTGGCCGGGATCAGCGGTCTCAGTGAGCGCAGTGAAGCCAGGCGCCCACGTGTCCATAAACGAGTGCCCGCGCTCTTCCACCCAGCCGTTGAAGTCGGCCGCGGTGATCTTGTTGGGATAGTTGAGGAGCGGGTTGCCGGTGTTGAGCAGCTTGACCGGGTCGTCTTCGTCGACAACGCGCTCAGGGATGCGGCCGAGGCTCAGCGCCAGCGGCGCCGGAAAGTTGTTGCTCTGGTATTGAACGATGAGGGTGCCGCCGTTGCGAACGTAGTCGTTGAGGCGGGGTTGGGCTGCCGCCAGGTCAGGACGTGTGGAGTAGGCCCGAATGCCGACGACGATCACATTCCAGCGCGAGAGGTCTCCGGACTGAAGATCCGCGGCCGAGAGCAGTTGAGGCGATACGCCCATCGCCTGAATGGCGTCGGGCACCAGGTCGCCGGGACCCATGACGTAGCCGATGCGCAAGCCAGGTGCGAGCCTCACATCCACCTTGCGCGTCTTCATCTCCGCGCGCTTGTAGAGGTTGTAGCGGCGAAGGCCCTGATAGCCGATGCTGCGCCAGCCGCTGGTGTAGCGCCTGCCGTTGCAGGTCACCACGGCGCGAATGGATTCAAGCTTTCCCGCGCCGTCGGTTGCGCGAACCAGGAAGCGCATGGGCTCGGTGTCGCCGGCTGCGGTCAGATGGAAGGTCGCGGTGCCGGGCTCGGCAGTCCAGTTGGCGGGCAGCTCGAGTTGTATGGATCCTTCGGCCGCCGCCTGGGCGTGGACGACGACGGTGATGGGCAGCGGCTTGCCATCGAGGGGCAAAATGCGCGCCTCGGGATCGACGCTGACCCCGACTGGAGGCGTGACAACCAGCGGCTCGTAGAAGCCGCCGGGGCCGGTGACTCGCTGCAGCGACTGCACCACTTCGCGCACCCGGATCGGCACGCCCGCGAAAGACAGCTCCACCGATGCGGCCAGCGGCCAGGGTGCGAACGAGCGGCCCCGCCACGCTGGATTGCTGACATCGTAGTAAGGCTGCTCGATGGTGGGCCGTGTGAAATAGGGCTTCGTGGGCTGCGTGTCGGCGGGAACAGTGAGGCTGAAAATCGCATCGGAGACCGGCGGATTCCCGCTCTCGACTGGCGATCCACTCTGCTGCCACGGCTGGCCCGTGGCGCTCTCAAAGCTTGTCTTCACGAGCTTGACACTGGAAGACAGCCCGTAAACGTGCACGCGCACCTTGAACGGCTCGCCGGGTGAGACGCTGGCGCTCGTCTCATCCGGTCCGTTGCCGCGAAATCCGCCATTGCGAACCGTGGACTCATTTGTGCGGAAGGCCGTGACTTCGATTCCCAGAATCTGGCGGAGCGCGGATTGGAACTCGGCGCTCTTGGCATCGAGTTCGAACAGCAGGTTGTTCTTGTCGCCGGCGTTCAGCGTGCTTTGCGCGACTGCGCTGCGCAGATCGAGAAGCTGACGATAGATGGCGGCGAGCGATTGCGCGGTCTGGCTGTTCTGGTTGCAGGGACACTGCGATGCGAGGGCGTTCAATTCACGGTCGATTTTGCGAAGGCTACCCATGAGACCGGCGGGCGCAGGCGAGGGAAGAAATCGCGTGAGGGCCGCGAAGGAGGTATCGATGTTTACATGGGGGTTGCGGAACAGATCTCCCGGACCGGGATCGCCGGTTGTGTTCCGTGCCGCCGGAGCAACGGCCCATAAGTGATAGGTGCCATTTCGCGGATCTGGCAGGGAGGGATTTGCGCCGCCGTTCTGCGATTTCTGCATGCCCCATCCCTGTTCCGCGATCCCCGAATAGGTTCGGCCAAGGACCGGGTCGCGCGTGCCCACGGGCACGGTGGCATCCACGGAGAGCGGCCCGTGCGTGAGTTCGCCGGTGATGTAGTTCTTGAACACGGCGGGCGCCCAGTGGCCGGTGGCGTAGTCGAACATGCCCTTGGGGGTGATCTGCGCGAACGGCGTCCGGCTGTACACGGCGAGAGGCTGCCACGGGGTGAGGCCCAGGCCGCCTTCGCTCACGGGCTTGAGCTGATCGGGGAATACCGCGGGATCGGCCGCCGCTTTGAAGACCTCCTGCGCGATTTCGCCGGAGACCTGGTGCTGTCCGTGGCCGTCGCTCACCGCGCCAACAAAGGTTGCCACGATGACCTCGGGGCGCTCGCGGCGCACGGCAAGCACCGCATCGTAAAGAACGCGTTCATGCCCCCATTGCTTGAATGCTTCCTGCTGCGTCTTTGAGAAGCCGAAGTCGGCCTCGGTGCCCCAGAGCTGCTGGACGCCGTAGTACTCGTCGGCCTTGAGCAGTTCGTTGGTGCGGATGAGTCCCAGCGCATCGTTGGCATCGGCGGACATCACGTTCTGGCCGCCTTCGCCGCGGGTGAGGGTGAACAGAGAGACGCGCATGCCCTGGCCGCGGCTGAGATACGTGAGCAGAGAGCCGTCCTCGTCATCGGGATGCGCCACGATGTAGAGGACGCTCGCGGTGGTGCGCAGCTTGCGCAGTGCCTGCTCGACCGCGTTGCTGCCCTGGTCAAGCGACAGCGGAAGCGCGATCGAAGTTGGGCCGTTCAAAGACAGGGCCGAAGGATCGGGGGCCTGGGCTGTGAGCGCGGTTCCACAAAGGCCCACAACCATGGACAGAATGCTTGCCTGTACTCCAAGTCTGCGCGTGACCATTCTTTTGGCAGTGTACAATCCGCGCGACCCAGGCGGGCTGGATTGAGCGCGCTTTCGGCTCCGGCCGCTGCGCCGCGTCATCGCAAAAAAACCTGCGTGCCGCGCGTGGATGGAGAGGTGCTTAATTCCGGTGATTGCGTCTGAGGACGCTTCGAGTGCCCGGCTATTCAGGCCTGGGGTTCGATTTCAGCGGAGCGGGAGATGCCGCTGAAGTGTTCGACGAGACTGGCTGCCGCGGAGGTGACGCCGAGCAGGATCGCCGGGATGAGCAGAGGCAGGAAGACATGCACCGCGACGATGACGAAGAAGTAGAAGAAGGTGAGGGTCCACAGGATCGTGGAAGCGAGTTTGGGCCAGCGCCAGGCGAGGAGCATGGATACAACTGCGAAGGCGGCAATGAGGGCGAGGGAATCGATGCCGACGCGCAGCCAACCGTGATCGGGTCCATGAACGTGGGCCAGAACGAGACCGGTCCAGGCGAAGTCGACGACAGAGAGCAGAAGTCCGACGATCAGCAGCACGATGTTCGCCGCGGTGTAGCGGGTGTGCATGCCGATATCGCGATAGAGCGGGACAAGTTCGATGCGCATTTATGACTCGGGTGTTGCGGTGACGGACGTGGCCTCAACCAGGTTGGCCCAGAGGCGCAGCGTGGGATCGGCCTGATTGATGGTATAGACGTGCAGACCGGGCGCGCCGTTGCGCAGCAGGGTTTGACAGAGGCGCGTGACGACGGAGAGGCCGAAGTCCTGAAGCGCGGGCTTGTCGTCCTGGAGCTGTTCGAGGCGGAGCTTGATCCAGCGGGGCAGGTCTGCGCCGCAGCCGCTGGTGAAGCGGAGGATGTTGGCGTAGCCGGTGATGGGCATGATGCCGGGGACGATGGGGATTTTTATGTTGGCTTTTTCGCAGCGCTCGACGAAGTCAAAGTAAGCTTCGGTGTTGTAGAAGAGCTGGGTGATGGCGGCGTCGGCGCCGCACTCGACTTTGCGGCAGAAGTTGTCGAAGTCCGCGCCGGGGTTAGGCGCCTGTGGATGCATTTCGGGATACGCGGCGACTTCAATGCGGAAGTAGTCGCCGTGCTGCTCGCGGATGAAGCAGACGAGCTCGCTGGCGTAGTGGAACTCGCCGGGCGCGGCGGAGGTGTAGGCGGTGACGGGCAGGTCGCCGCGCAGAGCGACGATGCGCTTGACGCCGGCGGCGCGGTACTTGTCGAGCGTGGCGGCGATTTTGGCGCGCGTGGAGCCGACGCAGGTGAGGTGCGGCGCGGCTTCAATGCCGGTTTCGCGCACGACGGTGAGGAGAGTCTCGTAGGTGCCGTCCTGGTCGGAGCCGCCGGCGCCGTGCGTGACGGAGAAGAATTCGGGGTGCGCTGCGGCTAGCTGCGAGATGACAGAGGGGAGCTTGGCCGCGGCTTCGGGCGTGCGCGGTGGGAAGAGTTCGAAAGAGATGGGAAATGGAGTGGACACCTGAACTTGCGCCTCGCTTCCTCTAAAGAGCATGTGTTTCTACCTGCATCTCTCGGATGATTGCGGATTCTTGATCATTGAGGATCGTCATGCTCATCAGTTCGTCGGCATCGTAGAGCTCAGCGGGATCTCGAACTGCGAGAATGCATGATCCTTCCGGGCAAAAGAGTGCATATAGAATCGCAGCGTTGAATCTGCCTTCGAACTCTCTGATTCGCCGCAGCTCCTGCCAGCGACGCGCACGATAGAGATCGTAAAACTCTCTCAGCTCGGGCGAGTTGCTTCGCGCGATGTGACTTGCGAATTCGCCGTAGAAATGTCCACTCAAATCTTCTTTGCCGCAGACGGCGCACGGGGAGGCGATCCTGCGAAGCTCCTCCGTTGTTGCCGCCCATCGATCTGTTTTCGATCCAGACCGTTCTGCAGAAAATCGCCGGATTGAATCGGTCAGTTTCATGAGATTCCGATTACTCTGTCCGACCCTCAGCAGGGGCTAAAGCCCCTCGTCTCATACTGGACTTGTGTGGCCCGGCTAAAGCCGTGCCGTTGTTACAAAGCTCTGAGGCCGTGCTATCCCAAGTCTCAAAATCGAGACCTGGGGCACCCAGCCTCGTGGGGATTCAGAGACCAGAGACCAGAGACCAGAGAACAGAGAACGGACAAGAGGTGCTTTCCGATCCCTGTTGCCTGATCCCTGTTCGCTTAGTACCGGTAGTGGTCGGGCTTGAAGGGGCCGTCGACCGGGACGCCGATGTAGTCGGCCTGGCGCTGCGAGAGCTTAGTCAGCTTGACGCCGATCTTCTCCAGGTGCAGCCGCGCAACTTCCTCGTCCAGCTTCTTCGGCAGAACGTAGACGCCCACCTTGTAGGTGTCCTTGTTCTTCCAGAGGTCGAGCTGCGCCAGCGTCTGGTTGGCGAAGCTGTTGGACATCACGAAGCTCGGATGACCCGTCGCGCAGCCCAGGTTGACGAGGCGGCCTTCGGCGAGAACGAAGATCTCGTGGCCGTCGTCGAAGCGGTACTTATCCACCTGCGGCTTGATGTTCGTCTTCTTCGCGGTCTTGTCGGAGTTCAGGCGATCCATCTGGATCTCGTTGTCGAAGTGGCCGATGTTGCAGACGATGGCCTGATCCTTCATCTTGTGCATGTGCTCAAGCGTGATGATGTCCACGTTGCCGGTGGTGGTGACGTAGATATCGCCGCGGCCGAGTGTGTCTTCGATGGTGGTGACTTCGAAGCCTTCCATGGCGGCCTGGAGCGCGTTGATGGGATCGATCTCGGTGACGATGCAGCGTGCGCCCATGCCGCGCAGCGAGTGCGCACAGCCCTTGCCCACGTCGCCATACCCGCAGATCACCGCGACCTTGCCGGCGACCATGACGTCGGTGGCGCGCTTGATGCCGTCGGCCAGCGACTCACGGCAGCCGTAGAGGTTGTCGAACTTCGACTTGGTGACGGAGTCGTTGACGTTGATGGCCGGCACCAGCAGCTTGCCCTTCTCGAGCATCTGGTACAGGCGATGCACGCCGGTCGTCGTCTCTTCCGACACGCCGCGCCATTCCTTGACGACGTTGTGCCAGTGGTTCTTGTCTTCGGCGTAAACGCGCTTCAACAGGTCCTTGATCACCTGCTCTTCGTGGTTGCCGCTCGGCGTGTTCACCCAGCCGTCGCCCTCTTCGAGCTCGTAGCCCTTGTGGATGAGCAGCGTCACGTCGCCGCCGTCATCGACGACGAGCTGCGGGCCCTTGCCGCCCTTGTGGCTGAGCGCCGCGTAGGTGCAGTCCCAGTACTCTTCGAGCGACTCACCCTTCCATGCAAAGACGGCGACGCCGGTGGCGGCGATGGCCGCGGCGGCGTGGTCCTGCGTGGAGAAGATGTTGCACGAGGCCCAGCGGACTTCCGCGCCGAGGCTGGTGAGCGTCTCGATCAGCACGGCGGTCTGAATGGTCATGTGCAGGGAGCCGGTGATGCGGACGCCAGCGAGCGGCTTCTCAGCCGCGTACTTGTTGCGGATGGCCATGAGGCCGGGCATCTCGTGCTCGGCGATGGCGATCTCTTTGCGGCCCCAGTCGGCCAGCGACATGTCGGCGACTTTGTAGTCGGCGGCGACGATTTCGAGTGTGGTTGCCATTCAGAACTCCTAAAGTGGATGCTCGGCCGGAACTCTTCGCATCGAGCAATCGTGATATGTTGATATATAACAGAAACCCGCCATGCCGTCCATCGTCAAAATGCTCCGCGCCGCCGCCGACCCCACCCGGCTGCGTATCCTGCTGCTTCTAAAGGCCGAAGAGCTGTCGGTGGCGGAGCTGCAGGAGATCCTGACGATGGGGCAGAGCACCATCTCCACGCATCTTTCGCAGTTGAAGCAGGCGGGGCTGGTGGAAGACCGGCGGGTGGGTAAGAGCAGCCTGTATCGGCTCTCCACCTCCGCCACCTCCGGTGGACGGGGCGTTTTGGATGGGCTGCTGGGGCAGGCGGAGCGGGAGACCGAAGAGGCCGCGTCCGACCGCGCCTCCATGCGCCGCGTGGTGAAGAAGCGGCAGGAGAAGATGCGCAGCTTCTTCGACTCGATGGCCGGAAAGCTTGGCAAGGCTTACGTGCCGGGCAAGACGTGGAAGAGCCTGGCGGAGGCGCTGCTGCGGCTGATGCCGCCGATGGTGGTGGCCGATCTGGGCGCTGGCGACGGGAGCTTCGCCCTTTTACTTTCGCAGAGTGCGGAGCGTGTGATCGCAGTCGACTCCAGCGAGAAGATGCTCGACGTGGGGCGGGAACAGGCGCAGCGCGCGGGCGTCGCGAATGTGGAATTCCGGCTGGGCGATATGGAAGAGGTTCCGATCGATGCCGCGTCTATGGACGTAGTGTTCTTCTCGCAATCGCTGCACCACGCGATGCATCCGGCGAAGGCGATGGAAGAAGCGGCGCGGATCTTAAGGCCCGGCGGACGGATTGTGATTCTCGATCTGGCGAAGCATCGGTTCGAGGAAGCCCGCGAGCTGTATGCCGACGAGTGGCTCGGCTTCGGCGAGGCGGAGCTGGAGCAGATGCTGACGGACGCGCAGTTTAAGGACGTGAAGGTTTCGGTGGTGGATCGCAGCGCGGAGGCGCCGCAGTTCCAAACCCTGCTGGCCACGGGGACCAGGACGTGAGCCCACTGCGAATGGCAACCCCCACCCGCGCGCTCGGCAAAACTTCGCTGACAAAGGCGCGCGGCAAGATGCCGAGTTCTCACCGCTCCGCAAGAAATCCAGCCGCTTTCTAGGCTCTCTCTCCGGCTTCGAACTCTTCGTTGAGCCAGCGTGAGAATGCCTCAAACTCCTCGTCTCGGCCCAGGAAGTCGCGGACCATCTCGCGGCCCGGCTTGGAGCCGCCCTGCTCCAGAACCGAGGTGCGATAGCGGCGGCCCGCCTCGCCATCGAGCAGGTTGGCGGAATCGAACTGTGCAAAGAAGTCCAGCGCAATCACCTTGTCAAAGGCGTAGGTGTAGTAGTTCGAGGAGTAGCCGGTGAGGTGTCCGAAGCTGGCGTACATGCGATTGCCGTCGAGCCACTTCCAGGGCAGGAATCGCGTGTAGAGCTCGCGAACCTCGCGATCGAGATCGAGCCTGGCGGGATCCTGGTCGTGCACGTCGAGCGAGAGCGTGGTGTAGTAGAGCTGCTGGCGCATGCCGTCGGCGCGGCCGAAGGCGCTGGCGCCTTTCATCTTGCGTATGGTATCCGCGCTCAGCGTTTCGCCTGTCTGATAATGGCGTGCGAACGCCTGCAGCAGGTTTTCATCGCGGAAGAACTCCTCCAGCATCTGCGACGGCACTTCGATGAAGTCGCCTTCTGTGGCGAAGCCGGAGATGCCGGCCCACTGAGTTTGGCCGCCGAGGATGGCGTGCATCAGGTGGCCGAACTCGTGGAAGTACGTGACGACGTCGTTGTACTGCATCAGACCGGGATCACCGGGCTCGCCACCAGGGAAGTTGCAGATGAGCGCAGCCTCCGGCAGGTAGCGGCCGCGGACGCCGGTGACGACGGGGGCGGCGGAGAACCATTTGTCCTTGCCGTCGCGGGGATGCATGTCGAGATAGAAGCGGCCCACGCGGGCGCCTTCCTCGTACACATCGAAGACGGAGACCGCGGGATCCCACGCGACGACATCGACGCGGCGGAACTCCACTTTGAAGAGCCGCGCCGCGGTATCGAGGACGCCGGCTTCGACCTGCGCGTAGGGGAAATAGGGCCGCACGGAGTTCGAGTCGAAGTCGAAGGAGGCGCGGCGAAACTGTTCGTACCAGTAGCCGCGGCTGGTAATGTCAATCTCCTTCAGCTCCGGCTGGCGGCTTCGTGCGAACTCGAGAATCATGGCGTGTTCGCGGCGGGCGCCCTCCCGGCTGGCGTGGTCGAGCTTCTCGAGAAAAACGCGCGCGTTTGCAGCCGAACCCATCATCTGGTCGGCCGTTGCCAGATCGGCCCAACTGCGGAAGCCGAGCAGTGTAGCGATCTCCTGGCGCGTGGCAAGCAGTTGCTCGAGAATCGCTTTGTTCTCCGGGTATGCGCGCGTGTGATACGCCATAAACATGCGCTCGCGCAGTGCGGCGCTCTCAGCGAACGTCATCACCGGCTGCATGTCCGGCTGATCGGTTGTGAGCGCGATTCTGCCGTCGGGGCCGGGCTGATGGCGAGCCAGATAGTCCTCCGGCAGGCCGGCGAGTTCCTCCGGGCTTGCGGTGACGATCTTTGCGCCTTCCTGGATGTTGCGGCTGAACTCCAGCGAAAGCCGCGTGGCTTTCTCGTGCAGCACCTGCAGATGGGCGCGGGTGGCGTCGTCGCGGTCGACGCCGGCCAACCGGTAACTTAAAAGAGTGCGTTCGACATAATGCCTGGTGGCTGCGCTGCAGCCATCCAAACTCATGGCGGCGAGCGCGTCGTAGACGGCGCGATTGAGGCTCAAGGCGCTGGCTGCCTGGGCAACGCGCTGCGCCTCCACCTGGGCCTGATCCCGCACATCCTTGGCTGCGGCAACCGAATTCAAAACCCCGGACTGTGAACCCGCCAGACTGAGTTCCTCGATGGCGGCGTCGTACAGCGAAAGCGTGTTCTCCGTCGTACGCGGCTCCGTTACAGCAAGCAGGGCCGCGAGCGCCGCTTCATGTGCCGCGATGCGGGCGTTCACCCACGCCGTCAGCGCCTCAGCAGATTGCGCTCCGCCCGATTCCCAGGCATGAAGCTGTTCACAGATTTGACCGGCTACTCCGGACTCGGTAGGGACCAAGGGGACACTCCTCATCTTCTAGGTTGCCATAGCGCACGCGAAAACGCGGCTTGCATGATAGGGAACTGACCGATTTGCGATCACGTACAGTGTAGATGCAACGGGCGGGTGTGGACCTGCGCCCAGGCGCCGGGTTTCAATCCCATCGAGCAGCGGAGACAGCCAAATGAACAATTTCGCGCGGGAATTGCGCTATGCGGCGCGTCAGTTGAGGCGAAATCCCGGTTTCACCCTGACGGTGCTGGTGACGCTGGCGCTCGCCATGGGCGCCAATGCGGCCATTTTTTCGCTGGTGAATGCCTTGATGCTCCGCCGCCTCCCCTATCCGCAGCCGGAGCGGCTGGGCACCATCTTTCAGCGCACGGAAGGCGCCGTATCCGGTGAAGAACAGCGCTGGATCGACGGGGAGCAGTGGGAACAACTGCGCGATCAGGTCCCGGCAGTTCTGGCGGCCGTTTCCTCGGGACTGACGAGCGGCGTGAACGTGCAGACCGCGGGGCAGGCACAGTATCTGCACGACGGGCGTGTTTCCGCCAGATACTTCGATGTTCTTGGCATTCAGCCGGCCCTGGGCCGCAGCTTTACCCCGGACGAAGACCGTCCCCATGGGCCGCCTGCCGTCATCCTGAGCTATCGCGTTTGGCATACGCTGTTCGCGAACAATCCGGGGTTGGTGGGCAGCACCATCGACCTCAAGGGCGAACCGTACACGGTTGTGGGCATTCTGCCGCGGGGAGCGCAGACGCCGCTGAACGCCGATATTTACACGCCGATTCAGCCCTCGCGCACGGGCGAGGGCGGGGGCACGAATTATGGAGTGATTGTTCGGCTGCGCGACGGAGCCACCTGGCAGCAGGCGGACGCGGAGATTAACCGCGCCTGGGCCGCGCGCGCGCACCATGTTGAGAGCGAGAGTGGGCGCGGCTCTCACGTTAGCTTCGTCGCCGTTCCGCTGCAGAAGGGACAGACAGCCGAATTGGCCCCGCAGATCAAGGCTTTGATGGCGGCAGCAGGCTTCATCCTGCTGATTGCCTGCGCCAATCTGGCGGCGCTGATGCTGGTGCGCATGGCGCGGCGCACTCCGGAGATTGCGACGCGGCTTGCGCTGGGCGCTTCGCGGTGGCAGGTGCAGCGGCAGCTCTGGACGGAGGCCCTGCTGCTTGCCTTCGCGGGCGGCGCCGCCGGCATCGGCCTGGGCTATGCCGCGCTACGCGGTCTGCTGGCCTTGTTGCCGGTGGGATTTCTGCCGGTCGCCTCGGTTCCGCTGGATCTGCACGTCCTTGGGTTTACGTTTGTGGTTGCGGGCGCGACGAGCGTGCTGTTCGGCATGCTGCCTACGCTTTCGCTGCGCAAGTTCGACCTGCGGTCGTCAATCGCGAGCCGGTCCGTGGCCATGGGAGACCGGCTGCGCTCGCGGCAGGCTTTGATCGCGGGCGAGGTGGCGCTTACGGTGGTGCTTTTGGCGGGATCGGGGCTGCTGATTCGCACGTTGATCCATCTGGAGACGCTGCCGGCTGGCTTCAATCCCAGCGGATTGATCGTGGCCAAGGCCTCGCTGGACGATGCCCGGTATCACGATCCAGCCGCGTTCCGCAGCCTGATGGACGAGAGCGTCGCGGCGATGCGCAGGATCCCGGGCGTGGAGAACGCCGGTGTGGCGCTGTCGCTGCCGTACGAGCGCATTCTGAATGACTCGGTGACGATGGGCGACGGTCCGGAGCTAGGGCGGCAGATCGGGACGGATGAGTCGTATGTCACGCCGGGATACTTTGAGACGATGCAGGAGCCGCTGCTTGCGGGCCGCTTCTTCACCGCATCCGACAACCCGCAATCGCAGCGGGTCGCGATCGTCAATCGCACCTTCGCGCGGAAGTTCTTTCCGGGTGTGGATCCGGTGGGGCACACACTCCGCGGACACGACGCGCCGATGAGGATTGTGGGGGTGGTGGCGGACACGCCGATTTCGTCCGGACTGGACCCGGTTGCGCCGCTTGAAAGCGAGGAGACCATTTACGTGCCGGCAGCGCAGATGAACAGCGCGGCCGCTCTGGCGCTGCTGCATACGTGGTTCCAGCCAAGCTGGGTGGTGCGCTCCAACGCTCCCGTCCTTGGGATCAACGCGCAGATGCAGCACGCGCTCAGCAGCGTGGCGCCGGGGCTGCCGTTTTCCGGGTTCTACACCATGACGGACCTGCAGCACGAGACGCTGGCGATGCAGCGCGTAGAGGTTGCGCTGCTGGCTACGATGGCGGGATTGGCGCTGCTGCTGAGCGCGGTCGGCATCTTCTCTCTGGTCGCCAACATCGTGGCGCAGCGCACGCGGGAGATCGGGATTCGCATGGCGCTGGGCTCCACGGCCCGGCAGGCGATGAACCATGTTGCGGCCTCGGGCGTGCGGGCATCGGTTGTGGGTTTAATCCTGGGTCTGCTGCTCAGCCTGGGCGTTTTGCGCATCCTGCGAAGCGTGCTCTACGGCGTCAGCGTCTACGACGGAGCCACGATCGCGCTGGTTTCGCTTGGGCTGCTGGCGATGGCGCTGGTTGCATCCGCGGCGCCGGCGCTGCGCGTGGCTCGAATCGACCCGGCGCGGACGCTGCGGGAGGAGTGATGGGCATCGTGGTTTCCCGCTCATGGCTGCGCGCTGGATGGGGAGGTGGGAGATTGCTTCGCCCCTGCGGAGCTACCGATTCTTTCTGCGCCCCTTCCCCACGCTGAAGCGCGGGGCTAACAAACATTGCGCCTACGGCGCGGTGGGTTTGGCGAATTCGCAAGCCTGCTTTGCTAGCGGCCTGCGCTCTCCCGTGCTCAAGCTCTCGCGCGCAAGGGTTTTGATTTAAGATCAGCAGTCAAGCTATGCCTAAAGCGGCCCCAATGCGAACGGTTGAAAGCTCGGCGGTGCGCGTGCCTCGCTTGCCGAAGATCTGTGTCGCCATCCAGGGTGCAACACCGGCGGAGATGTTTGCGCGGGCGGAAGCCGCTTTGCGCGATACCAGATTTCTCGAGTTCCGGCTCGATTCGCTGGCTCGCCCCGCCGGCGCACTGACAAAGCTGCGCGCCTTTCTGAGCGAGCACTCTTCGGTGGTGGCGATTGCGACCTGCCGGCGCAAACCGAATAGCGGCGCCTTCAGCGGCAGTGTGAAGGAAGAGCTGGATCTTCTGGCGAAAGCCGCAGGCGCGGGATGCCGCATCGTGGATGTTGAAGTGGAATCGGCGGAGCAGGCGCTTGCGGCCGAGTTTACCCGCTTTCGAAAGCGGCTCGCCGCGTGCGGCGCTGCGCTGCTGGTCAGCTTCCATGATTTTGCGCGCACCATCGCGCTTGAAGAGGCAGCCGATCGCATTGCTGCATTTGAGCCCGACTTCGTCAAAGTGGTCTCGACTGCAGAGACTCTCGCCGACAATCTTTCCGTTCTTCGTCTCATCGAGGACCGCTCCGTATCGGGGCGCGTGGTGGGCATTGCGATGGGCGAAGAGGGAAGTGCGAGCCGGGTGCTGGGTCCGCGCGAAGGCGCAGCCTTCACCTTTGCCTCGCTCGAGGACGGTATTGAAACCGCTCCCGGGCAGGTGAGCGCGCACGCCATGCGCAAGCTGTATCGCGCTGACAGGCTCAATGCGGAGACGCTGGTCTTTGGCGTGGCGGGCAACCCAATTGCGCATTCGCTGTCGCCCTTAATCCATAACACGGCCTTTGCGCGCGCGGGTGTGAATGCGGTGCTTCTGCCGCTGAAGGTGCGCGCCGTGGCCGATCTGTTGTTGCTGCTTCGCGAGCTGCCCTTCGGCGGCGCGGCTGTGACCATGCCGCTGAAGCAACAGATTCTGCCGCACCTGGACTGGGCCGATCCCCTGGTAAAGCGCATTGGCGCGTGCAACACGCTGCGCGTAATAGCGGATGGCAAGCTCTTCGGCTACAACACCGATGTTGCCGGCGTGGTTCGCCCGCTGGAAAGCCGGATCAAGCTCAAGGGGGCGCGCATCGCGGTGCTGGGCGCCGGTGGGGCGGCGCGCGCCGCGGCCTTTGGGCTGACGGATTGCGGCGCGGAGGTCTTCATCGTCAACCGCACGCACGAGCATGCGGTACAGCTTGCCCGTGCGGCCAAAGCCACGGCGCTCAGGCAGGAACAGCTTGAACGGCATACCTTCGACGCTGTCATCAATAGCACGCCGTGCGGCATGGCCGGGTTCGCGCAGGCGTTGCCGATTGACGAATCGCAACTCAACACGGAGCTGGTCTTCGATATGGTCTACAACCCCATGCGCACGCCGCTGCTGCGGCTGGCCGAGCACCGCGGGCTGAAGACGATCAGCGGAGTGGAGATGTTTGTTCAGCAGGCTGTTCGGCAGTTCGAGATATGGACCGGCAAGACTCCTCCGGAAGATGCAATGCATCGTGTGGTTGTGCGCGCGCTGCGGGCTCGCGAGAAGAGCCGCGCCGCTACATGAGCAGGTGCGGCGGCTGCACGAACTGATGGAAGTAGACCTGGCGGATGTGCTGCCGGCGGCGTTCCAGGGTTTCAGCCTCGTCCGGCATTGCCGCATCGCGCGCGGTCTTTACAGCTTCTCGCAACAGGTCGTCGGCCAACTCGAAGTTCCAGCGAATCTCGCGGTCATCGTGCAGCTCGTACATGGACTCGTAGGCAGTTTCTGCATTGGAGCGCAGCCGCGCAATCTGAGCCTGAGCGGACTGGTCGGGCTCGTCGGCGGCGAGCGCGGCCCTGGTGAGCTCGTTGGCGCAGTGCATGCATACCAGCCGGAAATCGTCGCCTTGCGCCAGCAAATCCTGTGACGAAAGCGCCGCCCAGATGGCCGCGCCACACTCCATGCAGTTGAGTTGGACCGATCCCTCCGCCGGGGGGACTTCCAATTCTTCGACGCGAACGCAAATCAATACCGGGACATCCATGGTTGTGTCCCTTTCTGGCCCGCGAATAAGCGTGCCGGGCGCACCCGCGCGTGTGCCGCCCAATGTAACGCCGCCGGCGCGGTTTGCAAAGAGAAATCTGCGGCCGCGGGGTTGGAATTCCGCGTTCCTCCGGGTCGGGAGGCCGGCGCTACAGTAGGCGCCGTCTTGCACTGGCTGCGCTACGCCCGAACCAGCAAGTTGAGGCGCGGCGCAATGTGCTCCACAATCCGCGCATGCACCGCCTCGATGGTCAGGTCGCCTTCAATGATGAGGACGCGCTGCGGCTCGCGCGCGGCGATCTCGCGATACTTTTCCGCCACACGGCGATAGAAGGCATCCTGTTCCTGTTCGAATCGGTTCTCGTCCTTGCCGGACGTTGCCGTGACGCGATCATTGCGCCGCCGCGCGCGTTCCAGGCTTGCAGAGAACGAAGGCAGCAGCAGAATCGTAAGGTCCGGCTGAAGTTCGCCGCAGATGAGGCGATGCAGATCGAGCACGAGCGCGGAGCCGAGTTCGCGTCCGCCGCCCTGGTACGCCTCAGTGGAATCGGTAAAGCGATCGCAGACAACCACCTTGCCGGACGCGAGGCCAGGCTCGATGACTTCCGCAATCGCCTGCGCGCGATCCGCGAACATCAGAGCCATCTCCGCCCGCGGGGCCAGACCGTGCGAGCGCGAGTCGAGCAGCAGTTCGCGAATGCGATCGCCGATGGAAGTTCCGCCGGGCTGGCGCGTGACCACGGGCGCCATGCCGCGCTTTTCCAGCCATGCCACAAGTCTTTTCAGTTGCGTAGTTTTGCCGGAGCCGTCGAGCCCCTCGAAGGTGATGAACAGACCGCGTGACATGGCTGGAGTCTACCATTCGACGGAGTAGGGAGTAGGGAGTAGGGAGTAGGGAGTAGGCAGTAGGGAGTAGGGAGTAGGGAGTAGGGAGTAGGCAGTAGGGATCCCCGGGTGCCACTCTGTTGCTTTGCCACTTTGAAACTGAGTACCCGGTCCCCTGGGTCCCTGGTCCCGAAGTCATGCAGACGGGCGTGTGGGGTTTGTGTTACAACATTCTGAATTTCGATGAGCCAACGGGCTACTGCCCCAGGGAGATGGACTGTGAATCTACGCAAGCTCCTCCCGTTTTTCGCCGCGGTGATCGCCACCCTCGCACTTTCTTCCGCGCCGCGCATTCAGGCGCAGAACCTGACACTCGAAGGCCAGACCGGCGGCTTCATTACGCCGACAGCCTACGTGGTGTATTCCGCGAAGGGTCACACGTTCTCCCATCCCGCGCTCGGCTGGCACTTCATCAATGCGTCGAGCGTGATCGGCAAAATCAACACCTTCAGCATTGAAGAGGGGATTGCGAATCGCGTGGAGGCGGGCTATACGCGCAGCGTGCACACGGAGGGCCACGACCCCATGTTCAGCAGCCTTTGGCACTATGCCGGCATGAACATCTTTAACGGCAAGGTGGTCGCCGTGAAAGACGGGCAGGGAAGTCCGTTCACTCCGGGACTTGCCGCAGGATTTGTGGTGCGCACCGGCGACAAGTTTGTGAGCGGCGCTCTGAATCAGGCGGAGACGGGCACGTTGAAGAGCTATACAAACGAAGACGTGTATGTGGTTGCGACCAAGACCTGGCTGCACGCACCCATTCCGTTTCTTGCCAACTTTGGATGGAAGGCCACAAACGCAAGCATCTATGGCATCGGCGGGCAATCGACACGCTTCAGCGGCCGGCTCTTCGGCGGCCTGGGGATTCCGTTCAAGATTGTGGGCAACATTGTTGCCGTGCCGGCCGCGGGATTTACGCAGGAACCGCCGAACGTGAAGAATCTGGATGCCATCCTGTTTCCGCCGGGAAGCAAGCCGCACATTCCCACCACACTGGACTACGCCGTCCGCATAACGCAGAAGGAAAATCCGCACTTTGCATTCGACGCCGGCGTGGGCCAGGTGGCGGGCACCATCGGCACAACCGCGGTCCCAACGCCGAACGGGCTTCTTCTGGTGCCCATCAACCTGAAGGCGCGATCTGTCTTTGGGATGGGATTAAGCCTGCGGTATTGATGTCATCGTGAACGGAAACTTCCACGTCTATCTCCTGTAGGACACGAAGACCTCGTTTGACGATGGCGATGGAGTCGAACCCATCGCACGTGGCGGGGCCGTGTCGACCGGAGCAATATAGCTCCCGAATTAGTTCGATTTGAGACATAAATTCTGAGCGCCTGCAACTTCTCCCCGGCCCCAGGTGTTTCCAACCTTGTAGCTGACTTCAATGCGCGTCGGCGCAAAGAGTTTTACCCCCGCCCGCAGAGGCGGGTACAGGAGGAAGGACTATGAAGCTATATCGTTCCGCACGCTGGTTGTTACTGGCGCTGCTACTCCCCCTCATTCCCGCAAGCCGGGCACATGCGGGTGTGTTCATCAGCGTGGGCTTTGCGCCGCCGATCCTGCCCGTCTATGTGCAGCCGCCCTGCCCCGAGCCGAATCTGATGTGGGTGCCGGGCTACTGGGCCTATGGTCCCGATGGCTACTATTGGGTTCCAGGCGCATGGGTGCCTGCCCCCTATGAGGGCGCCCTGTGGACCCCGCCCTACTGGGGATATGAAGGGGCCATGTATGTCTTTCATCCGGGCTACTGGGGCTGGCACGTGGGCTACTACGGTGGCGTGAACTACGGGTTTGGATACTTCGGCCGCGGATTTGTCGGCGGCCGCTGGCACGATCGCGACTTTGAATACAACCGTGCCGTGATGCACGTGGACGACCGGGTGATTCGCACCACCTATATCGATCGCACCGTGATTCGTACTCACGAGGTGGTTCGCGACAGCCGCGTGGCCTACAACGGTGGCCCCGGCGGCATTCGCTACCAGCCTTCGCAGCAGGAGCGGGTGGCGATGCGCGAGCAGCATCTTGCACCGACGCGAGCCCAGCAGGAGCGCGTGATGCAGGCGCAATCGAATCGCGCGGCCTACTTCAGCGCCAACCACGGTCGTCCGCAGGAGACGGCGATGGCGCGCCCGCTCGCGCCGCAGCGCGTAGCTCCGCCGCCGGCCCGCGCGCAGAATGGCTTCCGGCAGCAGCAGCCCGGGCAGCGGACCATGCAGCCGTATCAGCGTCAGCAGCCGCAATATCAGCGGCCTCAACCGCAGCGTCCGCAACCGCAGTACCAGCGCCCTGAACCGCAGCGTCCGCAACCCCAGTACCAGCGGCAGCAGCCTCAGTACCAGCGTCAGCAGCCGCAGTACCAGCGCCCGGAGCAGCAGAGGCCGCAAGGCCGCCCCGCGCCACAGCGCGAACCACGGCAGCAACCACAGCGCGAAGAAAGACCGAGGGAGAACCAGCGCCCGCAGCGGTAAGGCGATCCAATCCACACAAGAAGGCCCGCGAATATTCGCGGGCCTTCTTGTCTTCTCTCGTTCCCTTGTTCCCTCGTTCCCTGTTTAATCACCCTTCAGCCGCGCGCAATCCGGCGATCTCAATCTCGATGCCGCCGTACTGCGGATGATCGTTCTCGCGGATGCGATACGCAACATCGACCAGGCTTCCGAGTTCCAGTTGCATCTCCGAGCAGCGCGCCGCCCAGTCCCAGCCCACGCAGCGAATCGCGCCGCGTACCGGCGAGTTGTCCTGCGCAAGTTCCAGACGAATGTGCCGGTCCTTCATGACGCGGGGTGCTGAGACGAGGCGCGCACGCTTTGCGACGAAGATGGGCTCCGGATTGCCATGTCCCAGCGGCTCCAGCTTGCGCAGCCAGCCCGCCAGCACGGGCGTGATGCGGTCGAGGGGCAGTTCGGCGTGAATGCGCAGCAGATGTTCCGCCTCGCGCGCGCCCAGCCGCTCTGTTGCGTGATCCGCCAGGCGGCGCTTCAGCTCGGCGATGTTCTCGGCAGGCATCGCGAAGCCCACAGCAAAGGCATGGCCGCCGAAGCGCGTAAACAGATCGGCGCACGTCTCGATGGCTTCGAGAAGAGGAAAGCCATCGACGGAGCGGCCGGAGCCGTGGGCGATGCCGTCTTCCACGCTCACCACGATGGCCGGCTTGGCAGTACGCTCCACCACGCGCGAGGCGAGAATGCCGATGACGCCGCGGTGCCAGCCTTCGCCATCCACCACCAGCAGACGGCCGGCAGCGAACTCCGCGTCTTCCGCCAGGCGCATTTCGATCGCGCCCAGTGCGGCGGCTTCGGTTTCGCGGCGCTGGCGGTTGAGCAGTTCAAGATTTGTGGCGAGTTCCTGCGCGCGCCCGTGGTCGCGTGTGCAGAAGAGCTCGATGACCTGCGAGGCCACATCCATGCGGCCGGCGGCGTTGATGCGCGGCGCCAGGCGGAAGGCTACATCGAAGCCGGTAATCGGCTTTGCCGCCGGATCGAGCGCCGCAACTTGAAACAGCGCGCGCAGTCCAGCGCCCATAGGCTTGCGCAGTTCGCGCAGGCCCAGCGCGGCGATGGTGCGGTTTTCGCCGTGCAGCGGAACGGCGTCGGCAATCGTCGCAATCGCTGCCATCTTCAGAAAGCTGGGCAGAATTTTTTCCTGCGTGCGCCGCCGGTCCCGCCGCTCCAGCAGCGCCTGCGCCAGTTTGAATGCGATGGCCGCGCCGCACAGTGATTTCTCGGGATAACAGCAGCCGGGTTGATTCGGATTGAGCACTGCGAAGGCAGGCGGGACTGACTCGTCCGCGCTGGGCAGGTGATGATCGGTGATGATCAGGTCCAACCCGAGGCGGCGCGCGGCTTCGGCTTCGGCAAAGGCGCGCATGCCCGTGTCCACGGTGATGACGAGGCGCACGCCATCGGCGAACGCTTGTTCCAGCACGCTCGATTGCAGGCCGTAGCCCTCGCGTATCCGATGCGGAACGTGGAAGCGGACCAGGTTGGCCGCGTCGGGACCGCCTAGCATTTCAAGCGCGGTCTTGAGCAGGACCACGGCGGTGGTGCCGTCCACGTCGTAGTCGCCGTAGAGCAGGATGGGCTCGCCCGCGTCGATGGCCCGCTCGATGCGATCGACGGCGGCGGCCATGCCGGTCATCGACAGCGGATCGTGCAGGTGCGCGGCGTCGGGATTCAGGAAGCGTTGTGCCGCGGCTGCATCGGCAATGCCGCGCGCCACCAGCAACTCGGCAAGAACCGGCGGCAAGTGCGCTTCCGCCGCGAGAGCGGCTGATTGTTCAGGATGTGGTGTAGCGACGATCCAGCGTTGGCGCGGGTGCTTGCGTGCCGGAGGATTCACCGTGGTGCCCGCCGCGCTCACTTCGGCTATTCGTCCTCTTCGCCCTCATCGTGGGCGTCGTCGATCACGATGTCGTTGAAGCTTTCGATATCTTCAAGCAGCGACTGGAAGCGCTCGTACCACTCGGTCGTGGTTTCATGCAGGAACGCCACGCCCTGGTAGATGAAGCCGAGCTGGATGTAGCCGAGCTTGCCGACGTACTTGCGCAGCCACTGCGCTTCCACCAGCTCCGAAGCCTCTTCGTCGGGAAAATTCATCTCGCCGGCTTCATCGATCAGCGCGTCCAGTTCTTCGCGTTCCAGCGTGACTTCGCTGAACAGGACGAACGGCGCGCCTACGTGCTTGGCCATCTCCACAAAGTCCTTCCAGGAATCGGCGTTGTCCTTGCCGTCCCAGAGGATGGAGGGGATGTCTTCCGTGACGAAACCGGGGAGGCGACGCATGCCGTGGCCTTCAATAAAGGCCACCATGTCGTCTTTCAGTGCGAGGAGGTTATCCGTACTCATAGTTCGAATTCCTATTCTCGCAGATGCGGGCGGGGTGGCGGCGAGAATGTGGAACGCGCGGCGGCGCGGGCAATTACTCTGGAGAAAAGCCCCACCCTGGGCGCCCTCTGGGCAGCGCGTCTTTGTGCATGCGCCGGGTGTGGCTTCTACCGATCTCTCCGGAGGACAATTCGCTTGCCGCTGTACGAACACCATATCTTTGTCTGCCACAATGTGCGCCCCGAGGGCGCGCCGCGTCCGTCGTGTACCGCCGACGGCAAGAGCGAGCTCTTCGTGCAACTGCAGCAGTTGACCAAGGGCGCCGGCCTGACCAACGTGCGCGTGAACAAATCGCTGTGCCTGGACCAGTGCGAGCACGGGCCTACGCTGGTGGTCTATCCCGACGAAGTCTGGTACGGCAATGTGACCGCCGAGCACGCCGCGGAGATCGTGGAGGAGCACCTGGTCAATGGGCGGCCGGTGGAGCGGCTGCGCATCGCCGAGGACTGCGTGAACGCGAAGGTTTGCCCGCATAGAAGCTAGGTCACAGGGAACAGGTGTCAGTTGACAGCGAGCAGGTGACTCGGGAACAGGGAACGGGGAAAAAACCGAACCCTTGCTGAAGAAGCGAAGTTAGCCTTCCCGGCTGAAACCTGAAACCTAAACCGGTGACATGATACGGGGCGGTGCGTTATCCTGACCCTTAGTCCATGATCTTCTCACGCGAATACATTGGTTACCTTGGCCGCCGCACGGTCAAGCACCTCATCGACGCCAAGTTCATCACCACGAGCGACTTGAAGGCTACCGAAGAGCGTGTCACCGCGGCCCTCATCGAAGAGCTGTCGCTCGAAGACCGCATCAACGAAGAAGTGCGCGTGATTCTCGATGCGTACTCGGAAGAGATGCGCAAGAGCGGCGCGCAGTACGCCGAGATGTTCAAGAAGGTGAAGACCGAGCTGGCGAAGAAGTACAAGGCGGTGCTATGAGGATCAGCCGCGACAAGCTCAACAAGCTGGCCCACACCGTGGCCGACACGCTTGCCGAGATCGACCAGGTCGGCTTCAACGAGGATCGCAACACCATCCGCCAGGAAGCGCGCAAGGAGCTGGAAAACCTGCTCATGGAAGAAGCGCGCATCGACACGGCGGCCCGCGCCAAGATCGGCAGCCAGCGCAAGATCATCCTGGAAGGCTCGCAGGAGTGGGAGATCCTCTACCGCAAGTACTACAACGACGAAGTGCGCAAGCTCGGCATCTGATCGCAGCCATCGACGGCGGGACCTGTTTGGCAGGTTCTGCCGGGCGAACCCCTCACTGCACAATCCCAGTCGCATCTCACAGCCTCGCTCCGCCCTAGGTATGCTGTCCTGCGCCCCGGTATAGCCATACCAGAGACGCGCGTGCGTCCCCGGCGGCATCCTGAGCAGTGGCACTCTTCGGCTTTTGCAATGCGTCTTTGTGGTCCGGTTGCGCATCGCATGAGCAAAGAGCAGCCGCAGGTGCTCCGAGGAGGCAAATTGGCGAAGAAGGTAGCAGAGGTATTTGTCGAAGTTCTGGCGGCGGCTGGCGTACAGCGAATCTACGGTGTCGCCGGCGACTCCCTGAACGGCATCACCGATTCGGTGCGCCGGCGCAACGGCATTGAATGGGTGGGCGTGCGGCACGAGGAGACAGCGGCCTTTGCGGCCGGAGCCGAGGCCGCGCTGACCGGGGGCCTGGGTGTGTGCGCGGGCAGTTGCGGTCCGGGCAATCTTCACCTCATCAACGGCCTCTACGACGCGCATCGCAGCCGCGTACCGGTGCTCGCCATCGCCGCGCACATTCCTTCGCAGGAGATCGGCAGCGGCTACTTTCAGGAGACGCATCCCGAACTGCTGTTCAAGGAGTGCAGTCATTTCTGCGAGCTTGTATCGAGTCCCGCGCAGATGCCGCGGACGCTTGAGATCGCCATCCAGACGGCGCTGTCGAAGCGCGGCGTTGCGGTCGTTGTGCTTCCCGGCGACGTGGCGCTGCTCAACGCCGAAGACGAGATGCGCCGCGTCAACTTCACCTTCGCCCAGCCCCACATCGTTCCGAGGCCGGAGGAACTGGACCGGATCGCGGCGGAGCTGAATCGAGCAGCGCGCATCACGATTCTTGCCGGCGCAGGCTGTGCCGGCGCGCACGATGAGCTGATGCAGCTCGCCGCGCGCCTGCAGGCCCCCATCGTGCACGCCATGCGCGGCAAGGAGTTTATCGAGTACGACAATCCTTATGACGTCGGGATGACCGGACTGCTCGGCTTCTCCTCCGGTTATCACGCCATGATGAACTGCGATGCGCTGCTGATGCTTGGCACGGACTTCCCCTATCAGCAGTTCTATCCAAAGGACGCGCGCATCCTGCAGATCGACATCCGCGAGGAGCAGCTCGGGCGCCGCAGCCATCTCGATCTCGGGCTCGTGGGCGGGATTGCGGAAACTCTGCCGGCGCTGCTGCCGCGCGTCATGCAGAAATCCGACAAGGGCTTTCTCGAAACCTGCCTGAACCACTACCGCGACGCGCGCAAGGGCCTGGACGAACTCGCCATTGGGCGTCCGGGCCAGCGGCCCATCCATCCGCAGTACGTCGCCAAGGTGCTCGATGACGTTGCAGCCGACGACGCGCTCTTTTGCGTTGACGTAGGAACGCCGGTGATCTGGGCGGCACGCTATCTCACGATGAATGGCCGCAGGCGCCTGCTCAGCTCGTTCAATCACGGCTCCATGGCAAACGCGCTGCCGCAGGCCATCGGAGCGCAGTGCGCCTACCCGGGGCGCCAGGTCATTACGCTCTCAGGAGATGGCGGATTCGCCATGCTACTCGGCGATTTGCTATCCCTCCGCCAGTTGAAGCTGCCGGTGAAGATCGTCATCTTCAACAACAGCTCTCTCGGATTTGTCGAATTGGAAATGAAGGCGACCGGATTCCTGCAGCACGGCACCGATCTCGAGAATCCCGACTTCGCCAAGCTGGCCGAAGCCGCAGGCCTGCTGGGGCTGCGCGTCGACGATCCTGAGAACGTGGGGCCCGCTCTTCAGCAGGCCCTCGCTCACGATGGTCCCGCACTGGTTGACATCGCTGTAAACCGGCAGGAACTCGCCATGCCGCCGTCGCTCAAGCTCGATCAGGTGTTCGACTTCAATCTCTACCTGATCAAGGCCATTCTCAACGGGCGCGGTGACGAGATCGTCGACCTCGCCCGTACTAACCTCTTCCGCTGATGCCTGTGCGGCACGGGTGAACACCCTCGCTGAGCAGCTTTCGAGCTACCTGGCGAGGGACTTCTCTAATGCGATTGCGCGCGGGAACAGGATGTTGTTTTCGAGCGCGATGTGCCGGTGCAGATCCTGCTCGAACTCCTGCAATCCGGTGTAGAACGCGCGGAACGTGGGGCAGGCGCCCTCGGGAACCGTGTAGCCGTGGCTCAGTTTGCGAATCTCGGCCATCAGTTCTCCCGCCAGATCGTGGTCCTTGGTCATCATCTCGATGGGATGGGTGATCGATCCGAAACAATTGCGCGGCATCGGCCCCTGACCGCCTGCGAATTGCTCCAGCTTTCCGATGTACGGAAAGAGCACAACCTCTTCTTTGCCCTGGTGTGCGCTCATCTCCTCGGCGAGCTCCGCCACCATCGCCTGAATCGCAGGTAGTTCCGCGCGCGTGTCGCCGTGGCGCCGCACCACCTTCGCCGCAAGCTCGTTCAGGCGCGGCATCTCGCGATTCACGTAGGCATGATGCTTTCCGACAATGTAGGCGGCCAGGTCGGCGAGCGGTTCCTTCGCCCAATTCTTCTCGCCTGGGACCAACGGCGCGCTGACTTCTTCCAACGACGCAATCACTTCATCGACGCTCACGCCCCTGGCGGCGCACGCTTCGGACAGAGGCACCTTGCCTCCGCAGCAGTATTCAATTCCATATTTTTCAAAAACGCGAACTGCCGCAGGATTTTCAATCGCGATGTCGCGAACGGTCTGGGTTGTTGTGGCCATAAAATGACCTCCTTCTCCCCCAACTTAGGTTAGATCGATATCCATCGCAGGTACTTTTGTCACAGGTCGAACGAGCGTGCCAACCCGTCGCAGCCAGGCGTAAGCCCTGTTTGTGGGATGCGCTCCCGACAGAGTGGGCTCGTGCCCCGCTGGCCGCACGCCGATGACTGAAAGAATGACGCGCCGGCATTGGACAGCACGGCGTCAACGTCTTCTCCGTACTCAGCGGCTTTCTCATCCCCAACAAATTGCTTGAGAGCGACGCAAGCGTGTGGCAGTTTTATGATCGGCGCTTCTTCCGCCTGTTAGGCAAAAAGCGTACTGCCAGAAGGAGCGCCCCGGTTCTCGATCCGCAACCCGCCTAATGTATACTCAACCTTGTAGTCCATCCCTGTTTCAACGTTCCGAATACACGGCGTGGATACACAAATCACAGCAACAGTGATTCCCGTGGCGCTATCGTCTAGGGGTTAGGACGTGAGATTCGCCTTCCGCCAGTAGCCCCATCCCTCCATTTTCGATCAATTCCTTCGAAATCAGCGCGTTGGCGCTCCTGTGCCCACGTGGCGATTTTGGCCAAAATTGCACAAAAATGGCTGCTTTTTGGCCCTTTTTGCAACATTGGATAGTAAGAATGGATAGTAAGCCCAGGGTGAGAATGTGGGCTTTCGGTGCATGCAGCGCGCCGCAAGAACTGGATAGTAAGCTTCAGCGCTGTTCTGAACCGAGGGTCTTGTTGGTGCGAGTGCTGAACGTATTGGCCCTGCCGACTGGTCACCTTGGCGCGGCGTGTTCTCTAGAGCGGAGGCCTTGCCTCGCTGCCATTCAGTGAGACTCCCGTTCAGCGAGACCACTTCGCCCAGTTCGCCTTGCGCAGACGATCCTCCGTGCGATAGCTACGCGCCTCCAGTTCCTCGATCTTCGCTTCGAGCTTCTCGATGTACTTCAATCCGCGCTCGGGAAGGGACGCTCGTTCCTCCGGCGAAAGCTCATCCGGTTCGCGCAGCGGCTGGTAGTACTTCCTGATCTCTTTGCCGGCTCCGACCGATTCGAGCAGATCCAAGAGCGTTGAAACCTCGGCATTGACCACCGCGCGGGAGACCGTGCGCAAGCGCAGATCTTCGTAGGTCTTGATGTGGCCAATGTGGAACTCGCGAAGCTCGATGCCAAATTCGTCAGCCCAGGGTTGAAGGTTGATCCGTTGAGCGGGCGAGAGAAAGGGCAAGGCATCCCTGACCGTCATGTCTTCGGTGATCTCTGCCATCTGCTCTCTCCCCTTGGCGAACAGTCTATCTCCACAACGTCGAGGCCAAGCGCTCTCCAGCCGCCCGAGCGGTCGGAATTCGAGGGTTGAACCCGTGCTCGGGCTTTCTGCCCTGGACGGCGTGGACAATATGAGTTGGCGATCTTCCCATCGTCCATGGTCTGGAACTGAATTCATCACCGGATGGACAGCACGATTTTCTGAAAAGGGGCGAAGGTGGTTTCAAGAGAAGAGCTGTATGAGCTCGTTTGGTCAACGCCGATGACGAAGGTTGCGGCGAAGTTTTCAGTTTCCGGGAGCTACATGGCCCGCGTGTGTTCTGTTCTGAATGTTCCGCGTCCGGAGAGGGGATATTGGGCCAGACTCGAGTTCGGGAAAGCGCCGGCACGACTGGATTTGCCCGAAGCTCTCCCGGGAGATCCACTGTTCTGGTCGCGAGATGGTGATCTACCCGCGCCCAGAGTCCGCGACGTTACGGCGACATCTGTACCGCCGCGGCCACGCCAACGGCGCACGGGTCACGGGCAGCCGCTTTGCGTGACTGGGCGCTAATGCGGTCGCAAAGAGTTCAAACAAGCGTATGCTGAGGCAAAGGGAATTTTCGGTGCTTCCAGTCTTTTCAGCCTCACTCATCCTTGTGTCTCCGGCGTAGAACCCAAGAGCACACTCGGTTCAACCGACTGCACCAAGACGAGCCCGGCTCAGTAGCAAACGTACGACTACCGAGAACTGAGGCGCTCATGCGATCTGAATTGGTGTATCTGGCCGGGCTCAAAATAGAAAACCGCTTTCTCTTATCTGCGACAGTGATGCGTGTGGCACACCTGTTACACGTCAACTCCAACAGAACCGAAGACACGCTCAATCGAGTATTCACCGACGTGGCCGGAGGGAGCTACGGCGGCACGAGGTTGCCGGAAATCGGGCCTCCTCCTCCGATCGACGATCTGGTGGTCCCGCTTGCTTGATCAGCATTGATCTTTAAGAACTGGAGCGCAGTTGGCATCACGTGCGACGGAGCCAGGGTGCTCTTTCGGATTCTTCAGGAGCCAGGATGTTGAACGCAGAGGGCACTGAGCGATTGAGCGGTTTCCGTAAGATTTTCCGTTGAAAAATCCTCCACACCTTGCCAACGCGATCTGAAGCCATAAAGATTTGTCCCGCAGTGAGAGGGCCGGCGACCCGGTGATGGCCTACGGCGGCGAGTCCCATCGATGCGATGCAGCCACATTGTGCGCAGTCGGGAACTCCTCCAAACTGGCACGGAGTGACCAGCGTGTTGAGATCGGCTGAAATGATTTTAGTTGTCCTTGCAAAGATGCAAGCGTCAGGGTGCTGCGGAGGAGCCGCCAGCTCCTGAATGACCGATTCAGGCATGTCCAGTTTCGGGAACTTGACACGCAAGCGCTTGAGATAGGCGATGGTGGCAACGCGCTGCGAAGGGCTGAGTATTTCAGGATCGGTTGCCCCGCGCTGAGGTGTGAAGATGCTAAACCACACCTTCACAATCTCTGGTCGCCGACACCAAAAGTCGAGGAATTCATCCAGGTAGCCAGGGCGCCCCGCGATTTGCGAAGTGATAGTGCAGTGAATTGTGATATTCGCATTTCTGATGTTGTTCAGGATGCGTTCGTACGTAGCTGGTTTGCGCCTGGCATCATGCTCGGGCTGCAATCCGTCGATCGAAACCACGACATTCAGTTTCTTCAATGCCTTCCACGCACTTGGAATTTCCCGGAAGGCGCTGGTGACAACCTGGGTATGGATGCCGCGGCTTTCGATCTGTGGCAACAATGAATCGAGCTCACGATAACGGACGAGAGGATCACCGCCAACAAGGGAAACGTGCAACGGCTTGTGTTCATCGAGCAACGCGAGCACACGTGTTATTAGAGCTTCTCCACGAAAATCGGAAAGATCGCGAAGTTGTGTTTGGCTTCCGAGATGCGCCGCGTCAAATGCGTAGCATCCGGGGCAGCGCAAGGGACACTCCTTCGTAATCTCGATCGAAAGAGAAGGAGCTCGACCAGCCAGAATTCTGGCCCATGCATGCAGCACTTCAGTTTTCTTCATGAGCCTCCGATAGAAAGGAAACGGCAGAAGGGAACGTCTTATTCCTAGTGGATTAAACCAGCTACGCACACCTAGGAATGAGCTCGCCGAAAGGTGTGCCGCCAAGGTTGATTAGAAGACGGTGAATCGTAGTTGCCGATTCCATTGTGGCCCTGTAAAGCCAACGTTCAGGCACTTGAATCCGCAGCCGGCATCAGATCACTTGACGAGTTTGGCAGAGGATTCGTTGGTGGCTCCGATTTGGGTCAGTTGGCGACCGAGACACCTCTTCCGTGTTGCCAGGGCCTCCTCTGACAGTCGTGACCTTGCCGGTCACGCGACGAAATCAACAGGCAAAGAAAGACTGAAACCTGAACGGAATTCTCAACCTTCCCAGTCCTTCAATTCGTCGGGAGAGAAGAATGCCCGGGAGCTGCTTGCAATGGTGACAACGGCGGCAAATGGAGGAAATTGTGCCGTCCGAGCGGTAAGCATGCAGAAATGTAGTGGAAGGTGATCTTACGGCCACTAAGGGCCTCGATTCCTGTTCCCGAGCGTCCGGGAGCGTTCTTTGAATATATACCTCTTCACGAATCGAGGCTCGAGGCGCCCGCGAGCCGGCCGAGCCTCCAAGCGGTCCTGAATCAGATTTGATCCTCTGAGCGAAGATCGGATGCTACCCGCAGAATGGAATGACACTCGCCATCGCGATAGCGAAACATCGCATATGGTCGAACACCGGAGTGCGCACTTAAACGGCACAAGACCGTGATCATTACCCCTTGGCACCGTGCGTTCTTCATCGGCACTAGATGAAAGAGCTTTTGCGCCCCACGTTGAAGGAAAGCAATACGCCGCCGACAATCAGCCACGTGACATCTTATTTGCACTCAACGGAATCCAAGTGCTTAAATACCGAACATTGCGGCTGCTTGCACGGTCGTTCCGCACCTATCGGTGAAGACCCGCCACTGGCCCGAGGAGGAACTTCCCTCCACGCACGCGATGCCTCAAAGATGGCATCCTCTCCAGTAGCTTGGAGTTGCGTCATGGAAAAGCCAGTCACCACTACCGAAAGAATCAAGCAATTGGAAGATGCTTTGCGTGAGAGCCAGGCGGTCGCTTTGGCAGGCCAATTCGCCGCGGCCACGATGCATGAGGTCAATGGCCCTCTCGAAGCCATTTCAAACCTAAATTATCTTGTTCGAGCGAATTCCGACGATGGCGAGCAGGTGCGGAATTTCTCCGGCCTCATCGAGGAGCAGCTGTATATACTCACGGCGATATCCCGTCAGACGCTTAGTTTCTACCACTCTCAGGAGACGGTGGAACCGGTCCGGATCGCGCCTCTGGCAGAAGCAGCCCTCCGCATTCATCATAAGAAGATTGCTGCCAAGCAGATCCGGCTGCTGAAGAAGCTGCCCGACGGTCTCATTGTGGAGGGCAATCCGGGAGCAATGCTCCAGGTGTTTTCTAATCTGATCGCCAACTCAGTGGACGCGCTAGCTCCCCAAGGCATCCTGCAGATTCGTGTCCGGCGCGCCTATGGTGAAGCGCATATCCTTTTTGCCGATAACGGACACGGAATTCCCGCTGCAATCCAGCTCAGGATGTTCGAACCCTTCTTCAGTACGAAAAAGGAAGGTGGGACCGGGTTGGGGCTGGCGATCACCAAAGCGATCGTCGAGCTCCATGGCGGCAGGATCAGAAGTAGGACTAGCACGCGTGTTGGCAGGAGCGGAACGGCGTTCCGCGTCTCGCTCCCCCTGCGGCCAGCGTCAGCCACAACCGTGCAAATCGATTTTGCACAAGCGCGGGTCGGCATTTGAACTGCGATCTTCGACGGAGCGGACAGTACATCATAGAGCAGATGTCACGGATTCGTAGAGTCGGATCGTGCCTCTGATTGTTGCAAGATCTGAACACCGGGCTTCCCCCAAATTCAGAAGTCATCCACCTGCGGTCGATTGCGCCTTTTGCGCCCGCGTTTCAGATGCGTCTTGAACCCGGAAATTCCGGACCCCCTAATTCTGAGACCCACCCGCACAAGGACCGGAACTAGCGTAGACTCAGATCAGCTTCATCTCGCCTCCAGCCGAAGCACTCTGCTCCAGACGAGCGTCCTTCACGTACGCGACACCTCTGAGGAGCAATGATGACTTTTCCCAGACGAACCGATGTAGCCAGGCACCTGGCGCGCAAGCCGCGGTCCCTCTCGAAAACTCGTCCTGACGCGATTCCTGTCGGGCCAGTGCCCGATCCGGACCAGCAATCGCCGACCGAAATTCTCGGTTCTGAAGACATCGCCAAAGTCGTACGAAGCGCACACACTGTGGACAAGATGGTAAACCGATGATTTGTCCCCTCATCAGCACCCGTCTCCCCATTGCCCCACTCATCGCGCAGAGCCGCGATGAACTGCGGATTCCAGAGAACTCACCGCGCACTAGGATGTGCACTTACTTGCCGAATTCACCGCAGATAGGCCCAGTCCGGCCAGATCAGCCTCTACGCGGTGCGCGTTTCCTCGAGGGAAGAGTCGTGCCTGCTCCACATGAACGAGGGCGCACCCAGAATATGGCGCCAGACGACTATGGCAGCTAGGGCAATCGGAGAATCGCATCGCCCACCTCGAAGCGCATCCCTGTGTTTCGGCGAAGGTTTTCAGAATGAGTTAGAAGAACCCTGGCGGCAGGCCAGACGACCCTGCGTCGGCTGAGAGAACCATCTCCCGAATCGCTTGCACCCGCCATATCCATTCGCCTATCGGTCTTGTTGGGCTTCCGGACTCAGGGCCAGCCAATCACAAACGAGAGATCGGGCACATCCGATAGGCATAGCTGGGCCGACCGAGCCCCAGGGTTCAACGAGAAATGGCCGAAGGGAAAGCTATATGCTGCGGTGATTGACTGGCTTTGTCGCTTCCGGCCTGCCCCACGCGAAGGAGCAGACGATGTCTGACAAAGTCGTAGCATTTGTGCTTGCAGGTGGGAAGGGCAATCGCTTGCTCCCGCTTACAAGGGACCGTGCCAAACCCGCCGTGCCATTCGGCGGAAAGTACTGCATCGTGGACTTCGTCCTGAGCAATTTGATCAACTCCGGGATCTTCTCCATCTATGTCGTGGTTCAGTACAGAAGCCAGTCCTTGTTGAAACACTTGCGCGACGGTTGGCAACTCAGCGGGCTCCTGAAGAGCCAATTCATCATTCCGACGGCGGCCGAAGGGCAAGCTGGGGAAAAGGGTTGGTACCGCGGGACGGCGGACGCGGTATTCCAGAATCTTGACCTGATCGATGACCTCGGCGAATGCACAGTGGCCGTCTTCGGGGCTGATCACGTTTACCGTATGAACATCGCGCGCATGGTGGAATTTCATCACGATAGAAATGCCGATGTCACGGTGGCTGCGATCCCCGTCTCTGCTCACTTGTCCACCGAGTTCGGAGTCCTCGAGGCCCGAGCCGATGGTGCCGTGCATGGTTTCTATGAGAAGGACAACCACGCGCCAACGATTCCTGGAAAAGAAGGCCAAGTCTATGCATCCATGGGAAACTATCTCTTCTCAGGCCGGGCGCTACAGAAAGAGTTGCACGCCGATGCGCTCCGCTCCGGGAGCCGCCGCGATTTCGGCTACGACATCCTGCCCTCGATGCTCGGCCGAGCCGCAATGTACGCCTATGACTTCCAATCCAACATCCTCCCCGGTGAAACGGGTGGAGCGGCGCTCTACTGGCGCGACTTGGGAACACTCGATGCCTACTATGAGGCCCAGATGGACCTTTGCGGGTTGGTTCCCTCCCTCAACCTCTATAACCCCCTTTGGCCGATTCACACAGCCAGCTATGCCGATCCCTGCGCGAAGTTCTGCTACGACAAGCACGGGAACGCGGGCTCTGCCGTAGGATCCATTGTCTCCGGAGGGTGCATCTTCTCCGGAGGCACTGTGCGTGGCTCGGTGGTCGGCCGGGGAGTCAGGATAACAGGCGACAGCCTCGTAGAGGATTCTATCGTTCTCGACAACTGCGTCATCGGAGCAGGGTGCAGAATTCGCAGGGCGATTCTCGACGAAGGCGTCATCATTTCAGACGGACAGCACATCGGCTATGACGCGGAACAGGATCGTCATCGGTACCACGTATCCGAGAGCGGAATCGTTGTGTGCTCCCGGCGCATGGCTCCCTAATCTGTGAGGTGCGAGAGCACCAGTCTCCCACTTACTCGACACGTTGTCTGGCGTCAAGCTAACGTTCCCATCGACGACAACCAAATTCCCGGTCCTGATTGTCGTTTTTGTTAGTCGTTGTCGTCTGTCGTTTTTGTTTGTCGCTAGGGGCCTTCTCCTCCGGCAAGGACGAACGCTACGATTCTGTCACTCACCGTGGGCCCCCTTTGCGCGGGCTCGACCGGGGACGACGAACCATGAGCCTGCATTCTTTGAGCGGGTTGCTAGACGGGGTCAGTTTATTGCGCAGAGGGAGATGCACGCTCTTCTGAAAAGTCGCAATGCTTCTGAGGACATTCCCAGATTTCGATCTTCTGGGAATGATCAACCTCCGCGAGATAAAGAACGGCTCCGCATCGGGGACATATTCGAACAGAAGCGCGCGAGTCATCAAACTCGCCTTCGATCCGATCCGAATAACCATTGGAGTCGCGGAACGCTCGAGTGCAATCGCGCCGCTCACATGCATGATAGGAGCGGACTTGTTCCGAGTCTTCCTCGAGCATCACACGCCGCATCGGTACGTGGTGTAAATCGCATAACGGAGAGAATTCCTGTCTCGATGTCATGAGTCATGCTCCGGTCCGTCAGAACATTCATCAAAACTAGCCTGCAGGGAGGATCCGCATGCCTGCGGGCACGGTTAGATCGATTCGTATAGGAGAGACTGATTTACCTCGCCCTTTTCCCGCAATCCGACCGTGTTAGCCCAGCGGCAACTGTTCAGAAAATGCCTGCAATGTCGATAGCTGTAATGCGCTGGCCGTGGAGAGAATGCTCGAGAGCAAAGTCTTCAAGAAAGCTCAACCTGGTTGCCTGAGGCCCATTAGGCAAGATCTCCGAACATTTGGCTATCGGAGCTTGTCCAACTTTCCAGGACGAATTTCGGCCTTTCCTGGAACTTGAAGATAAACGATTGCCGGTATCGCATTTCTTAAGGAGGAGGCTCATCGCAACTCCAGTCGCTCGGATCGTTCCTTGAACTTTGACGTCTGGGGCAAACCCGGGATGCCGAAGGCGAGAGGTGGAAAGGTCCTATTCCTCGAGCATACGCCTAGTACGGGTGACGTGCCGGTAATCTACTGTTTCATGCGAGATCAAAACCGGCTGGCATAAACACGCCTGTCAAGAAAGTGGTTAAATCGGTAGCTCAGGTTGGCAATCAGGACGACCGATAACGTTCTGGGACTGTGCGTTTTGCTGGCGAGATGCAGCATCCGCCGGAGAATCTGCGCATACGAGTAAAACCGGCCGTTGAACTGGTTTACCTCCTCCACCAGTTCGGCCCAGCTAAGGTGCGTGTAGCTGGCCACTGGATAGGTCAGTGTGTAGTACTGCCAATCCTGTGGGTAATCATTCGACCGGATCCTGCCTTCGCGTTCCATTTGAGCGTAGAGCTTGGTTCCGGGAAGCGGAGTAAGGATCAGAAGATTGGCGGCGTCGACGCCGTATTCCTTGGCCGCGCGAGCGATGGTCTCGCCAATCCCTCGCTGATCCGTGTCGATGCCTATGATGAAAGAGCCAACCACGCATATGCCGTGCTGTTGAATCCGCCGGACCGACTCGCGGAACTCTCTCCCCTTCTGGAGGTTGAACTTTTTGCCTAAGGCCATCAAGCCTTCCACGGTGGGGGACTCGAACCCGATGAACACGCCTCGGCATCCTGCCTGCGCGGCCAGTTCCAGCAGTTCGTCATCGTCGGCGAAGTTCATGGTCGCCTGGCAGATCCAAGGCCGGGTCAGCCCCTCTTGAATCATCGCCCGGAAGAGATCCTTGGAGTAGGCGAGATGGTCCTCGCGTGTGCCAATGAGGTTGTCGTCTACAAACAGGATGACTTTTTCCCTTATCAGTCGCAACTCTCGAATGACATCATCGACGGGCCGGCGACGGTAGGTGCCTCCATTGAATGCGGTAACGCTGCAGAAGATGCAATTCAACGGACAACCACGCGTGGTTTGCACCGAGCCGAGGTAATACCGTCCGCGGAGCAGGTCGTGGCGAGCCGGCGGGATTGCCGTGGTGCTGATGCCACCTTCATACATCCTGCGCAGGGTATGGTCGTGCGTATCCGCTAGAACCTGCCCCCATACCGATTCCGCCTCGCCCGTGACCACCGCATCCACATGCTCCAGGGCCTCTTGGCGACAGAATGTGGCATGAATGCCTCCCATCACCACGGGCACTCCCGCCGCGCGGTAAAGGGCTGCCACTTCGTAGGCCCGCGGTGCTTGCGAAGTGAAGGCCGTTATACCGACGAGATCGGGTCTGGGCAGACGCCCGTAATCGGGGTGGCCCAGGTTCTCGTCGATCAGTGTCACCTCCCAGTCCGGCGGCGTCAGTCCTGCGACCACCAGCAGCCCGAGCGGCTTCCAGACTCGATACTTGTTCAGCCGGTTCCAATGGACTTTGTTCAGACTGACGACCGGATTGTCCGGATTAACGAGATAGAGTCGCATCTCTTTCCTCCCCAGCCTGCTGCTCGATTCGCTTGCTGCAATTTGAGGACTCGTCTTGTTCAATACTCCTTCCCTCAAAGCAGGCCGGCTCTTCGATATGTTGAGGTCGCGACCGTGTGCCTGCCGAGGCCCTTTGGCGAAGATGCGCTCTGTGTCGAAGCGGCGGGATACCAGAAGCAAGCGTTCGTTGAGTTCTTCCCCGAAGGCGAGGCGGCGGCCTGGACTACCTTCATCCAACACTGGTTTCGACGTTAATTCTAGGACCATCCTTGCCGCGTTTCCGATTCCTGCAAGCGATACATGGTACGCCACACATCATGGAGCGCATCGGTGTAGTCGGCCCCGTCGCTGCCCATGCGTCGAGCAACTTCATTCTTGAAGTTGCCCCACGTCTGCTCTTCAGCCAGTTCCTGAAGGGCCGCGACCCAGATGGCCTTCGGTATGATCAGCCGGTAACCATAATCTCTATTCGGAGGGGAAAGGATCTTCGAACTGGCAAGCTCTGGGCACCGTTTCTGCAGGTTTTGGAGATGATCTTTGCACCTTGCACGCACCATGACCACGGCGGGATCCAGGGTCCCGTCTGTGTTGGTGGCACAGGCAATTGAGTAGAAGCCGTAAATGGAGAAAATCCACATTGCACACCTCCCCAGCTAAGTCACCATGCCTGGGATTCCGTCAGCCAATCAGGATACTCCTTGTTCAATTGTCCGATTGCCTGAATGCTGATGTCGGATGCACAATTTGCCGCGAATGCCAAGTCCGAGCCGGCCAAAACCGCCGGAGAAAGTGTAATAAGCGGGTCAGGCACCATAGGGCAGGAACTTGTAGATGATGCCACCGTTGAATAGCGCAGCAAAATGCGTAGCGCCGTGAGCTCTCATCACGATCCTGGCACAACGAGTCAAAGCATGCGTAGTCTCGTGCGCTTCTTCGGCCACTGTAAGGGGATTGTCGTGCGCAAGATCACCGCTGCTCGGGAAAATTAAAGTATTAAAGTCTATGTCGGATCCGTCGAAACCACCCGAGGAGAAAACTACGGCTCTATTCCGTAGGTGCGAGGGGCAGCCGGTGCCAAACCTCGACCCGATTGGCCGCATGATGCTTCTGGTCATGCGCGGACGAAACGACTCGATTGTCTATCACACCACGCGGTGGGACATCAGCGGGGGCACGGGTTTGGCTTCGCAAATACAATCAGATGCGACGCGAGTGACCTCAGACCATGCTTTTCCATCTGGTTCTCCACACCTGAGTTTGTCTACTTGACTTGGCCCCTTTCGCGCATCTGATTTGGCCCCACCCTTCATGGTTTTTGTCTTTCCGTGTTGGCCGTAACGGAAGGAGCCCGTAGGGCGACTGGAGT
>JBKICT010000004.1:0-81627 GCA_046566985.1 Acidobacteriota bacterium
ATCTGGCAGCCAACTACACGCTCACGTCCGCCACCGCAACGACCACTGCCAGCATCACGCCCGTCAGCGTAACGGCCAGCGTGACGGCGAGCAACAAGACTTACAGCGGCACGACGGCGGCCACGATCACCGGCTGCACGCTCAGCGGCGTGTTGGCCACAGACAGCAGCAACGTAACCTGCGCAGCCGGGGGCGGGAGCTTTGCCAGCAAGAACGTGGGCAGCGGCATCACGGTGACGGCGACCGGTATCGCACTCAGCGGCAGTGCGGCAGCCAACTACACGCTCACCTCCGCCACCGCAACGACTACGGCCAACATCACCACCGCGCTGCTCACCGTCACCGCCTCCAGCGGATCGCTCGTCTACGGCGGCGCGGTGCCTGCCATCACGGCGAGTTACAGCGGCTTCGTGGGAAGTGATTCGGCTTCCAGTCTGACCACCGCACCCACCTGCTCGACGACTGCCACCAGCACCAGCCCGGTGAACAGCTATCCCAGCAGTTGCAAGGGTGCGGTTGACTCCAACTACGCCATCAGTTACACAGCAGGCAGCATCAGCGTAACTCCGGCCATGCTCACCATCACCGCCGGCACCACCAGCACCTCCTACGGAACCGTGCCGGCGGTCGTACCCAGTTACAGCGGCTTCGCGGCGGGCAACACCCCAGCCAGCCTGAGTCCCGCGCCGGTCTGCGCGTCGACGGTTACCGCCGCCACGGCGGTGGGCGCCTACACCGGAGCTAATACCTGCGTGGGCGCGGCGGATCCCAACTACCACTTCACCTACGTCGCTGGAACGGCCACGGTGACGCAGGCGGCGCAGACCATCACCTTCACGCAGCCATCGACGCCGGTCCTCTACGGTGTTGCGCCCATCCCTCTGAGCGGTTCCGCAAGTTCCAATCTGGGGGTTGCCTTCAGCCTGCTCTCCGGTCCGGGCATGATCAGCGGCAATCTGCTCACGGTCACCGGGGTAGGCTCCATCGCGGTGCAGGCGAGTCAGTCCGGCAACACGAACTACACGGCCGCGCCGCCGGTGACGCGCACCATCGTGGTCACGCCCGCCACCCTGACCATCACCGCCAACGGCGCCTCGCGCGTCTACGGCACGGCGAATCCCATCTTTACCGGCACGGTGAGCGGCCAGCGGGATAGCGATACTTTCGTGGAGAAGTTTAAAACCAGGGCAATGAAGAGCTCCGACGTCGGAAGCTACACCATCACTCCCACTGTGACCGGCGCGGATCTGACCGATTACAGGCAGGTGGTGACCAACGGCACGTTGAGCATCACGCCCGCGGCGACAACGACCACACTCACGGCGAGCAACAATGCCATTACGCCGGGCCAGAGCGTGACGCTTAAGGCCACGGTGAAGTCGACGACCACCGGTATACCCCCCGGATCAGTGAACTTCTTGGACGGCGGCACGCTGCTGAGCAATGTGACGCTTTTGAGCGGCACCGCAACCTATTCGACGGCGGCGCTGGCGCCCGGTGTAGCGCACACGCTGACGGCGACCTACTTACCAGGCAGCAACAAGGATTTCGCCAGCGGGAGTTCCACGGCGTCTATTGGATCCACTGTAACGGTTGCGCCGCTGGACTTCACCATGACGCTCACAGGCCCGTCCAACCTGACCGTCGTGCCCGGCAACAGCGTCAGCTTCCAGGTCAAAGTGACGCCCGACTACGGCAGTTACGCCGGCCCGGTGAACTTCGCCATGACCGGACTGCCGCCTGGCGCAACAGCGACCTTCTCGCCCAGTTCGATCGCGGCAAACAGCGGCCCGCAGACGGTGGTGGTGACCATTACCGCCGCGCCGAAATTCGCCATGCTGCACCGCGAAGCGCCGCCGGATTCGCAGGGCCGCAAGACTGTGCCCTTCGCGCTGGCTTTCCTGTTGCTGTTCGGCGTTGGCGGCCTGCGTAAGCGCGGCAAAATGCTGCTCCGATGGGCTTGTGTTCTGCTCCTGGCGGGTGCGAGTCTTGCCGCCATCGCCGGGTTAAGCGGCTGCGGCAGCGCGACCGGTTTCTTCGGGCAGGCTCAGCAGAACTACACCGTCACGCTGACCGCTACCAGCGCCACCCTGCAGCACTCCGAAACCTTCACCCTGAACGTGCAGTAACCGATGCCGTGGGGCCGCGCGATGCCGATTATCGCGCGTGCCCCCTCTGCAGGAGAGAGCGATGCAACGAATCCTCACCATTCGATTTCCCGCTTTTGCGATCGCCGCAATCATGACCATCTCAACCCTGTCTTCGGCCGCGCAGCAGCGGCCCAAGGCTGCTCCGGCCGTGCCCTCGCTCAACCTCGCCATCACCTATGACGGCACGCATTCTGGCCTGATCACCAGCTCGCCCTTCTGGATGCAGGGCGCCAGCGCCCAGATCGAAGGCCGCTTCTATGGCGGCTGGGGCGCCGTGGCCGATATCGCCGGACTGCACACCGCCTCCATGAGCTCCAGCGGCGTCAGCCTGGACATCGTCACAGCCACCTTCGGCCCGCGCTATACATGGGCGCCGCGCCAGGCGCGCTACGAGTTCTTCGGCCAGGGACTGGCCGGCGTGGCCAACGGCTTCAACAGCGTCTTCCCCAACCTGATGGGCGCAAGTTCAACGGCCAACAGTCTGGCGGTCAAAGCCGGCGGCGGCATGAACGTCAACCTCAAGCCGCATCTGGCGCTGCGCCTCTTCGAAGCTGACTACCTGCGCACCCAACTGCCCAACTCAACCAACAACGCCCAGAACAGTCTCCAACTCGGCGCAGGCATCGTTTTCAGGCTTCACTAGAGTTGCGAATAGCACCGGCGCCGGCACGCAGAAGGGATTACTGCGCGGCCATCGATGGACGATTCTTACGCGCCGTATTGATTCTCTCGATTGGCGCTGGTGTGAGAGATTCGCTCAAGGATTCGTCAGGGAAGCCCTGGTTCTCCCGCGTTCTCGCGGTCCGGGAATTTGCGGATCCCGGGCCCTAAGACCGCCTGCTAGATTCAGTTCAGACCACCCATCGATCCGGAATCAACCAGCCATGTGCGCCCGCACCGTTGACGACACTCGTAAGGTACAAGTGCCCGAGGGATGGTCCCGATCTCACGCCGAACCAAGGAATACCAATCCGGCAATAATGAACGCGGGTTTCATTTACTGTTTCGCGATGCGGTAAGGGGAAACTCAGGCACATTCAGGCACAATTTGGGCACACACGATTCCGCATTTTGCTAAGTGCATTCTTTTGAGCGGATTTAAGCATGGTGCCGGGAGGGGGGGTCGAACCCCCATGGCCGCAAGGGCCGGCGGATTTTGAGTCCGCTGCGTCTGCCAGTTCCGCCATCCCGGCCGGGGTGGGGCAGTTCAAAGTATCGCATAGCCATTCAAGCGGGCGCTACCGGCTCCCGTGTCCGCGCACCCGGAAACTGGACCAGCGCTGCCCGGCTTTGCGGCCGGCTTTATCCGTTTTTTGCCCCCGCCCTGGAAGATGAATGCCATGCGACAATGAGGGTAATGGTGAACTCCGCCTCCTCTATATCTGTCCCTGAGCCGGCAACGGTTACCCCGGAGTTGCTCGCTTCGCACGGCATCACTGCGGAAGAATATGACCGCATTCTCAAGGCCCTGGGGCGCGTTCCCTCCCTGACCGAGCTTGGCATATACAGTGTCATGTGGAGCGAACATTGCTCCTACAAGTCGAGCCGCGTGCATCTTAAACGCCTGCCCACCAAAAGCGATCGCGTGGTCCAGGGCCCCGGCGAAAACGCCGGCATCATCGACGTAGGCGACGGCTGGGCCTGCGCATTCAAAATCGAAAGCCACAACCATCCCAGTTACATCGAGCCGTTCCAGGGCGCGGCCACAGGCGTCGGCGGCATTCTGCGCGACATCTTCACCATGGGGGCGCGGCCGCTGGCCGTCATGGATTCGCTCCGCTTCGGGCCCATTTCCGCGGAGTCAGGCGCAGATCCCGAACTCATCAACAAGAATCACTCCATCGTCGAGGGGGTGGTCAGCGGCATCGCCGGTTACGGCAATTGCTTCGGCGTACCGAACCTTGGTGGTGAGACAAAATTCGAGCCCTGCTATAGCGGCAACCCGCTGGTAAACGCATTCGCGCTTGGCCTCGTGCGCAAAGACGAGATCTTCTACGGCAAAGCCACCGGCACCGGCAATCCCGTCATATATGTAGGCGCCAAGACGGGCCGCGACGGCATTCATGGCGCGACCATGGCCTCGGAGGAATTCAAGGAAGGCTCCGAGCAGAAGCGCCCCAACGTCCAGGTCGGCGACCCCTTCATGGAGAAGCTCCTTCTCGAAGCCTGCCTCGAAGCCATGAAGACCGGCGCCATCGTCGGTATCCAGGACATGGGCGCAGCCGGACTGACCTGTTCTACCTGTGAGATGGGCGCGCGCGGCGGCGTCGGCCTCGACGTCGAACTCGACAATGTCCCGCAGCGGGAAACGCGCATGAACTCCTACGAGATCATGCTTAGTGAAAGCCAGGAGCGCATGCTGCTCGTCGCCGAAAAAGGCCGCGAGCAGGAGGTACTGCGCGTCTTCGAGAAATGGGGCCTGGATGCGGTGATCGTCGGCACCGTCATCCCCGAGTCGCGCCTGCGCATCCGCCATCACGGCGTGCTCATGGCCGACATTCCCAACCAATCCCTCACAGATGACGCGCCGCTCTATCGCCGCCCAATTGGCGAATGGAAGCCGCCAGTCCCGCACGATCCGCTCGACTCTGTCATGGAACAGCTTGAGCAGGATCGCGACTACACTGCCGATCTCAAACAACTGCTGGCGTGTGCCAACGTCTGCTCCAAGCGCTGGGTCCACGAGCAGTACGACACCATGGTGCAGACCAACACCGTCCTCGGCCCCGGTGGTGAAGCCGGCGTAATGCGCATCAAGGGCACCGGTACTCCTGGACACGAGCGCGGCCTCGCCATGGCGCTCGATGGCAACGGCCGCTGGTGCTATCTCGATCCCAAACTCGGCGCTAAGCACGCCGTGGCGGAGTGCGCGCGCAAGGTGGCGATGGCCGGCGCGACCCCGGTGGCTGCAACCAACTGCCTCAACTTTGGAAATCCCGAAAAGCCCGAGATCATGGCGCAGCTTTCGGCTGCGATCGACGGTATCGCCGAAGCCTGCACCACCCTCGGCACTCCCATCACCGGCGGCAACGTTTCTCTATACAACGAGACAAAGGGCATCGGCATTTATCCCACCCCGGTGCTGGGCATCGTCGGCATCTTCGATGACGTCACCAAGGCAGTCCCTGCGCATTTCATCCGGGGCGGCGAGGCGATTGTGCTTTTGTGGCCCATCCCCCGCGGCGAAGAACCGAATCCCGATCTGAAAGCGCCGTTCCCGCCTGAGCCTACCGATGCAACCTCCAGCACTGCGCCCGGATTCATGGGCGACGAGCCCGTCATCGTCAGCGAAGACGCGCCGCGCACCGATCCCATGTCGGCCCCGGAACTCGCGGCCTTCGGCTCGTCGGAGTATGCCAAGGTCGTGCTCGGCGGACTATGGGGAACTCCGCCGTCCCTGGACCTCGAAGCCGAAGCAGACCTGCACACGCTCCTCGGCATCCTCTCCGACCGTCAGTTAATCAGCTCTGCGCGCGATCTTTCTGACGGCGGAATCGCCGTCGCGCTCGCGCAGGCCATCTTCGCCAATGGCATCGGAGCCAAGGTGGAGCAGGAGCAATCGCTCATGGTGCACCCCCTCTTTGGCCTGTTTGCCGAACCGGCTTCCACCGTGCTGCTGACGACTGAGCCGAGCCAATTGCGCGCCGTCGAGGAGCTGGCCGATGAGTACGGCTTCTTCGCCGCGCGTATCGGGACCACCGGTGGCGATCGCCTCGAGATCGCCGTCTATGGCGACACCTTTATCTCCGCGTCGGTGAATGAACTCAAGAAGCCTTGGGCCGGCGCCCTTGAATCCGCGCTGCACAATGAGGTGATGGCGTAATGCGGACCCTCTATCAGGGAGTCGAAGGCGAATTCGACGCATCCGAAGTTCTTCGCTCTTCGTCCCAGGCTTGTCATCCTGAGCGAGCGCAGCGAGTCGAAGGATCTGCGGTTGTTTCCGCCGATTCCCCTGATGATCCCAAACTTCGCGAAGAGTGCGGTGTAGTCGCCATTCACGGCCATCCCGACGCTGCCCGCCAGGCCTACCTCGGTCTCTACGCCTTGCAGCACCGCGGTCAGGAGTCGGCCGGTATCGCCACGGCTGACGGGCTCCGCCTCGCCAACATCAAGGGAATGGGTCTGGTCTCCGAGATTTTTACCGACGACGTCCTCGACAAGCTCCCCGGCCACATGGCCATCGGCCACACCCGCTACTCCACCACCGGCGACTCGGCGCTGCTCAATGCGCAGCCCATCCGCGTGGAATCCACCAAGGGCCTCATCGCCATCGCGCACAACGGCAACCTGGTGAATCTGGGCAGCGTGCGCACAAAGCTCGAACGCGCCGGCGCGTACTTTCAAACCACCTCAGACTCCGAGATCATTGTGCAGCTCATCGCGCACTCCCAGGCCGGCTCACTCGTCGACGCGATTGCCGACTCCCTCTCGCAGGTGGACGGCGCATTCTCCATCGTCATGATGACGCGCGACCGCATCTTCGCTGCGCGCGATCCACGTGGTTTCCGGCCGCTCTCCATGGGCCGCATCCGCAACGCCAATGGCCCCGACACCATCGTCTTTGCATCCGAGACCTGCGCCTTCGACCTGCTCCGCGCCGAATACGAGCGCGACGTGCTGCCCGGTGAACTCGTCATGGTGACCGAAGATGGCGTCACCAGCCGCCAGTACGCCACCGGCATCCCGCAGTCGAGCTGCATCTTCGAGCACGTTTACTTCGCCCGGCCCGACAGCCGCATCTACGGCCGCTGGGTCCAGGAGAGCCGCGACCAGATGGGCCGTCAGCTCGCCCGCGAGTCCCACGTGCCCTCGGACGTCATCGTTCCGGTCCCGGACTCCGGCGTAACTGCCGCGCTCGGCTATGCCGAAGAGAGCGGTGTCCCATTCCGCTTCGGCCTCATCCGCAATCACTACGTCGGGCGCACTTTCATTGAGCCCGAGCAGCGCGTGCGCGATTTCGGTGTCAAGCTCAAGCTGAATCCCGTCCGCAATCTTCTCGAAGGCAAACGCGTCATTCTCATCGACGACTCCATCATCCGCGGCACCACCAGCCGCAAGATCGTCCGCATGGTGCGCGGCGCCGGTGCAAAAGAAGTTCACCTGCGCATCAGTTGCCCGCCGACCATATCGCCCTGCTTCTACGGCGTGGATACGCCCAGCAAGCGCGACCTCATCGCCGCCAACCAGACCATCGAGGAAATTCGCCAGTTCATCGAGGCCGACTCGCTGGCCTATCTTTCACTCGACGGCCTCTACCAGTCGTGCGGCAGCAACACCGGCTATTGCGTCGCCTGCTACACGGGCAACTACCCCACCCAATGGGTCGACGTGGAAGATATTCTTCCGGCCGCGGCGGGAGTGTAGCATCGATTCCTGAGCCTCACCAACCGAGGTAGGGATGCCCACTTTCCGCAGTCTGTTTGCGTCGGTCGTGTTTCTGGCCGCCTTCCTGCTCTTCTTCGTCGAACCCATCGCCGCCAAGCAGCTTCTGCCGCTGCTGGGCGGCTCGGCCGCCGTGTGGATCACCTGCCTCGTCTTCTTCCAGACAGCACTGCTCCTCGGGTACTTGTACGCCCACTGGCTTTCGCGGCGTCCGCACTGGCGCCTGAATGCGGTGCTGCTCCTCTTGGCGATCGTCTCCGCACTCGCATGGGTCGTCCGTCCATTCACCGCAGCCGGGGCAGCCCACCCGTTCATCGCCATCTTCAGCGCATTGTCTCTGTCCATCGGCCTTCCGTTCCTGCTGCTCGCTGCCACCAGCCCGCTGCTCCAAATACTGTGGGCGCGCGTCGAGAACACACCGGTGCCATATTGGCTGTATGCGCTCTCCAACTTCGCATCGCTCCTTGCCTTAGGCCTGTACCCCACTCTCATTGAGCCGAACTTGACTCTGCGCGTGCAGCGCCTCACCTGGTGCATCGGCTTCGTCGCCTTCGCGGCGCTCTCTGCCGCGCTTACCCGCAGCATCCGCTCAACTCCTGCGGCGAGCACCCAACCGCCAGTCTGGGACCAAGCCCCGCCTGCCTCCATGACTCGTAAACTGCTGTGGCTCCTGCTGCCCATGGGCGCATCCATGCAGCTCAGCGCGGTCACCGTTCACCTCACCGCAAACATCGCTGCAGTTCCGCTGTTGTGGATCCTTCCCCTCGCCGTCTACTTGCTCACGCTCATCTTCGCGTTTCAGTTCCCCTGGCTCCTGGCTCGCGGCATCCTCACCAGGATGCTGGTGGTTGTGCTGGCCAGTCTCGCCTATATGCTCGTGCAGGTCGATCACTCCTGGCCCATCTGGCTCTCCATCCCATTCTTCCTCGTCGCGCTCTCTGTCGCCTGCCTCTTCTGCCATGCGCAGGCCTACGCCCTTCGCCCGCAACGCATCTCCGAGACCACGCTCTTCTACCTGCTCTTCGCTGCCGGAGGCGCACTGGGCTCATTTCTCATCGGCATCGCAGCGCCCATGGTCTTCCGCTTCAACTACGATCTGCCCATCACTTTCTTCATCACCGCATTGCTGGCTCTTGCTGCCACCTGGCGCACGCATTGGGCCCAGCGCCTGCTGTGGTCCGCGGCCACCATCGCCATGTTTGCCGTTGTCATCATGGTCGGCATCGCCTACCGCCGCAACACCATCGTCGCTGTGCGCAACTTCTACGGGGCGCTGCGCGTCAAGCAGGATCACTACACCATGCCGGGCTTCACCACCCGCACCCTGCTCAACGGCTCCATTCAGCACGGCACCCAGATCTTTGGCACCGACGCCATGCGCCGCACCCCCACCACCTACTACGCGCCCGACTCCGGCGTGGGCTACGCCCTCCGCGACTGCTGCCTCAATCCCGATGGCGCCATCCGCCCCCGCAATATCGGAGTCATCGGCCTCGGCGCCGGCACCATAGCCGCCTATGGCACCCCCGCCGATCACATCCGCTTCTACGAGATCAACCCCGCCGACATACCCATCGCGCGCAACGTCTTCACCTACATTCGCGACTCCGGGTCCCACGTCGAAATAATCCCCGGCGACGGGCGCGTCTCTCTCTCCCGTGAATCTCCCCAGCACTTCGATGTCCTGGTCGTCGACGCCTTCACCGGCGACGCGATTCCTTTGCACCTGCTCACCCGGGAAGCGCTGGCCCTCTATCGCCGCCACCTCGCCCCCGGCGGCATCATCGCCTTCCACATCTCCAACCAGTACGTTGATCTCGAGTCGCCCATAGCCAGGCTGGCGTCAGCCGCCGGCATGCAGGCTCGTCACGTGAACAGCCTCAGCAATGATGCCCGCGGAGAATTCGTCTCAAACTGGATCCTGGTCACCGACAATGCGGCCTTTTTCCTGCAGCCCGACCTGGTCGCGCACGCCTTCTATCCCGACAAGAACCCGCGCCTGCGTCTCTGGACCGACGATTACTCCGCGCTGCTGCCGTTCGTCCGTTGGTGAGTCTCAGCCCATCTCCGTCGCCAGGACCGATGTCGAGACGTGAATCGCGGCTTCTTCGCCCAAAGCGAGACGTTTCAGAGTCAGCACAGTAATGTCGTCTTCCTGCCCAAACTCCTGCGCCGCGTCCGCGATCTTCTCCGCGGGTTCGCATGCCAGGGCAGCAGCGCGCGCGAAGCCAAGCAGGTCGCCATTTGCCGCACGGGCTTCCACAACGCCGTCCGTCAGCAGCGTCAGTTGCTGACCGGGGTCAAGCCTGTACTCCGTCTTCTGATAGACCGATTCGGCGCTTAATCCCAGCGGCAGGCCGCCCTCCACGGTGAGTTCCTGCCCGTCCAGGTAAGGAGAGAGGTGGCCGGCGTTTGCCACTGCACAGCGGCCGTCTGGGTCAATGCGCAACACAAGGCACGTCGTAAAGCCGCCTCCGGACCGCGCGATCATGCGGCGATTCATGCCGGACAGAATCTCGTCGGGGCTGGTGGTGAATTCGATCAGCGTGCGCAAGGTTCCCACCAGCAGGCTCACCGTCATCGCCGCCGGCATTCCCTTGCCGCTCACATCTCCGATCACCGCAAGCACGCCGCCGGCGCGCAGCGGAACAATCTGGAAGAAGTCGCCGCCCACGTGCTGCGCAGGCCGGTACTCACTGGCCAGCGCGAACCCCGGAATAGTCGGCAGCTTCTCCGGGATCAATACCTGCTGCACCTGCCGTGCCTGCTCCAGTTCCAGACGCCACAGCTCACGCTCGCGCTGTCCTTGAATAAAGCGCTGCATCAGCAGGATGGAGATAATAACCACCATGAGCACATTGGCAATCTGCCCCAGGTTGAAGGTAATCCCGCCGATTCCGATGATGACTGGGATGTGAATGATGCTCAGCTCCTCCTGATAGGCCCACAACACGGAGAGAAGGATCGGCACCAGTGCCAGCCAGCCGCCGCTGGCGCGCTTGCGGATACCTTTGATGGTGATCCAAATCAAAAGCCCGCCCATGGCAAGCTTCAGAATCAGGGCGATGGGCTCAATCCAATCGGCCGCGGTTACAGGAATCACTGACCCAAAGAGAGGCGGGCGAAGGGGCGCCATGCTGATCGCCTCCGCGCATCCCAGCCAGAAGGCGATGCGGCCAATCCGCTTAAGATTTGGAATGCCGAACCATGCGGCCCAGAACAATGCCCACAGTGCCAGGCATAGCGGTAGAAGGATAACGTCCTCCACGAGTGCCTCCGACAAAAGGGGCACCGCTGTTGTGTAGTAGCCCACCAGCACTGTGAGAACTCGGAGGAATCCCGCCAGGCAGGCCAGAGACAACCAGAGATACGCAGGCTCCCGCCGGTCAAGCCGGAAAAGAGTGAGGCCGAGCAGCGCACCCAGAAGGAGAAGAGCCGTGTTCAGCAGGTTCCCCACTTGTGTGCGATTGACGGCGTCCCACTCCAGGCGGAGCATCGCCTCAGTCGAGTTAGCCTGCCCAAGCATAGGAGGTCCGTGAAGCCCTCCTGCGTCGGTCGCCAACAGAGGCGTGGCACTATCCATCCACATGCGAATAGCAATCGTGATGGGTCCGCTCTGCAGCCCGTCCGGCAGAAGAAATCTTCGCGGCTGGGCGTTGTATAGGGTGACGTGCTCGTCCTGGAACTTGCCGAAATGACCGATGAGCTGCCCGTTGACGAACACCTGGTAGGCATCATCGACGTCGATCGGCATGGTGAGCCCAAGCGCGCCACCGTTTGATTCGGCGGCATCGTTGATCACGTTTGCACGAAGACGGTACCAGGCAAAGTGGGTGAGATGCGGATAGCCCTGCGCGGTCCAGCCACGCACATACCCGCTGGACCCCGTGACCGGGTCACTCGATCCCGGCGCAGGCGTCAGATCCATGGTTCCCCAGTTGGAGTCGTCGAAACCGGGCTGCGCCCATGCGGGGTTATCGCCGGGATGGAACTTCCACGGGCCGGTGAGTATCTCGACGGAGTTGCCGATCTTGACTGGAATTGCCCGGTCGGCTCCCTGACAGCGCACGCCGAAAAAGGAGAGGAAGAGAACCATGAGCGCGCCTGCAGCCAGACGCGACCGTACGAAAGCTGCAACCATTCGACCCCCCCGGGGGAGCAGGCCGATGCGCTTGCATCCCTTCTGTCGGGCTTGAAGGGAAGCAGGCGATCCTTGCGCGTCAGCCTGCCTGGGAAAACGATCCTTTCCAATCTAGCGCAGCGCGGCGCAGCAGGCCAGAAGTTTATGGCCCCGGAACCGTATCGAAAACGAGGCGAACAAGGACAGCGCGAAGCACGCATAGCAGCCTGGGCAGAAGGCTGGTGCGGTGGCTCCCGTCACATGACGTTCACAATCCACCTGTGATAGCCTTCGGTTCTCAACTGATAGACGCCCGGCGGCCGTAGTCTCCCTCCATACCCGCCAGGCGCCTGCCGAAGGCCCTCCGCATGGACGAGGAAGACGGCAGACCGGGAGCCTTGGCCGCTACATCTGGCCAAGCGGACGCCCTCATGGACGCCCTCCCGCCGTCCCTGTGTCCTCTCCGCCCTATTCGCGTTGCCTCAACCAGGACCGCACCTGCGCCCGCGCCGGAGGCGCAACGGTTCTTAGCCCCGCACTTCAGTGTGGGGAACGGACGCCCCGGGACAGGAACCGAGTCCCGTAGGGACGGCGCAGGCTGCTTCCGTTTGCAGAAGAATTCGGGTGCCGCTTCTCTTCACCCGTCACGCATCTCATCCGCCGCTCGGCCGAGCCAAAAGACAGGAGAACTCCATGAAAACGTACCAGGGAAGTGAGATCCGCAACGTAGCTGTAGTGGGGCATGCGCACAGCGGCAAAACCACGCTCGTCGCCGCTCTGCTGCATGCCGCCAAGATGACGCCTACGCAGGGCCGTGTGCAGGACGGAAGCGCCGTCACCGCCTACGACGAAGAGGAAGTGGCCCGCGGCACCACCATGCAGAACGCCGTCGCCTTTGCCGAGTGGCAGGGCGTGAAAATCAATTTTGTCGATACCCCCGGCTTTCATATGTTCACCCACGAAGCCCGCGCGGCCCTGCTGCCCATCGAGTCCGCCGCCGTGGTCGTCAACGCGCAAAACGGTGTCGAGCCCGTTACCGAGCGCGTCTGGAAGTACGCCGAAGAAGCCAACGTTCCCCGCATCGTGGTCATCAACCAGATGGATCACCCCAAGGCGGGCGGCGGCGGCGGCCTGACCGCGTTGATCGAGGACTTGCACGAGCGCTGGGGCCGCACCTGCGTCCCGGTGCAGTTGCCCATCGTTGATGCCAACGGCTTCCAGGGCGTCGTCGATCTCGTCACCATGCAGGCCTTCCACTACACCCCCAACGGCGACGGCCGCGGCCGCATCGGCGAAATTCCCGCCACCATGACTACCGCCGCCAAAGAGGCCCATGAAGCGCTGGTGGAACTCGTCGCCGAAGGCAAAGACGAGCTCATGGAAGAGTTCTTCGCCGAAGGCACCATCCCCGAGCAGCACCTGATCACCGCCCTCCACGAAGCCATCCGCGAAGACCGCATCTTCCCCGTGCTCTTCGCCAGCGGCGAAACCAACGTCGCCACCGATCATCTCCTCGACTTCTTCAAGGTCTATGCGCCCGCGCCCATCGAGCGCGCACCTATTGCGGTGCATGCGCCCGTAGCCGCCGCGGTTGCTGCGGGCAATGGCAACGGCGGTTCCGCCGTCATCACCGGCGATGCTCCCGCTGAAACTAGCTTCCGCCCCGTGGCCGACGATCAGCCCGCGGCCATCCTCGTCTTCAAAACCATGACCGACCCCTTTGCCGGCCGCATCAGCTTCTTCAAGGTCATCAGCGGCTGCATCAAGAACGACGTCACGCTGGAGAACTACACCCGCCGCGGCCAGGAAAAGTTCTCTCACCTCTCCGTGATGCAGGGCCGCAAGCCCGCCGAGGTTCCGGAGCTGCACGCGGGTGACATCGGAGCCATCGCCAAGCTCAAAGACACCCTCACCGGCGACACCCTCGGCGTAAAAGGCGCTGACATCCAGGTCGATCTGCATCCGCTCCCCGAGCCCGCCATGACCTACGCCATCGAGCCCAAATCGCGCGCCGACGAGGACAAACTAGCCCCCGCCATCCACAAGCTCATGGAAGAGGACCTGCTCATCCGCTTCTACCGCGATCCCCAGACCAGCGAATTTCTCATCGCCGGCGCCGGCCAGCCCCACATCGAGGCCATCGTCTCGCGCCTCAAAAAGCGCTATCACGCTGAAGTCACGCTGAAGGCGCCGAAGGTGCCGTACCGAGAAACCATCCGCGCCAGGGGCGAAGCCCACGGCCGCCACAAAAAGCAGTCTGGCGGTCACGGCCAGTTCGGCGACTGCAAAATCCGCATGGAGCCCATGCCCCGCGGCGGCGGCTTCGAGTTCGCCAGCGAAGTATTTGGCGGAGCCATTCCCAGAAACTTCATTCCCGCCATCGAGAAGGGCGTCGTGGAAGCGGCTGCCCGCGGATACCTCGCTGGATACCCGGTCGTCGACTTCAAGGTCATCGTCTACGACGGAAGCTATCACGACGTCGATTCCAACGAACTCTCCTTCAAGACCGCCGGCCGCCTCGCTTTCAAGAAAGCCATGGAGGTCTGCAAGCCCGTGCTCCTTGAGCCCATCATGAAGGTGGAGATCGAAGCTCCCGAAGAATTTGCTGGCTCCGTGATGGGGGATCTCAACAGCCGCCGCGGCCGCGTGCAGGGCATGGAAAGCAGAGGGAAGACCACCATCGTCAATGCCGAAGTGCCCATGGCCGAGATGCTGACCTATGGCACCCAGCTAACCTCCATGACACAAGGGAAGGGAAGTTACCGCATGGAGATGGACCATTACGACATCGTCCCGCAACTCGTAGCCGAAAAAATCCTCGCCAACGCCAAACGCCCGGTAGAAGAAGAAGAGGAATAGTAAGTCAATCGCGCCCTATCCTTTCAAGCGGCGAGCTCGTCTGGATAGGGCCGCCTCCAGTTGCGTCTCCTTCTGGCATCGTGGATTGCGCGGCGCAATTTTGCTCGCTGCAGCCGGAACAGGGCTACCATAAATCCAGGAGTAAGTTGTGCCCGAGTCACCCGAGTCCGAATTCGACTGGACCGAATGCGAATTGATTGAGCGCGTTCCCGGCAAAGTATCCGGTCGTCCTGTCGTACGCGGCACCCGCGTACTGCCCGATGCAATTGTGGACAGCTTTGAGTTGGGTGAATCAATCGAGCAGCTCGCCGAGGGGTATCCCTCGCTCACAGTTTCCGAGATACGGCGTCTGATCGAATTCGCCCATTCGCGCCGTGGGGAAAATGCGGCGTGAAGGTTCTGCTCGACGAAAACCTGGATCACAACCTCCGCAATCTTCTCGCCCCTCATGAAATCGCCACCGTTGCGTTTATGGGTTGGACGGGACTCAAAAATGGTGAACTTCTGGAGCGTGCAGAGGCCCACGACATTGATGTTTTGCTCACCGGCGACACAACCCTCCATTTAGAGCAAAATCTGAGAGGGCGGCGCATCGCCGTGGTGCCTTGACCGCCCTTCAGCTGCCAATCATTCGCGGCCACTTGCCGAAAATCGTCTCAGCCATCGATGCGGCCCGCCCCGGGACCTTTCAACTTGTCGATTGTGGCTCCTTTACGCGGAAACAAACCTTGTAGGCCGCATCCCTTTCGCATCCAACTCCGAATCCCCCGAATCCCCAACCCCCTCACCCACATCTGAGAAAATGAACATGGTGAGTGCAACGGCACATCGGTCGCGGCAGCTATGCCTGCACGCTCTTGTGGCAATCCTTCTGGCCTTCGGGGCAGGGAATTGTCTGCGCGCCCAGGGCCCCAATCCCACCTCCGCCGACAACCCCTTCTACGGCAGCGTCACCGCGCGTCCTGCCACCGACCAGACCCTCCAGCTTTCGCTCGACGACGCGATCCACCGCGGCATCCAAAACAATCTCGGCCTCAAAGAAGCCGAGAATGCCGAACGCGCCCTGCACGCCCAGAAGCTCGTAGCCCTCCAGGAGTTCCTGCCCACCATCACCCTCACCGGTGATACCGGCTTCTACCAGCACAACCTCGCGGCGCAGGGATTCGGTCCCGGCCTCATCAGCAAGTTCTCCGGCCTGTTTCCCGGCGGTAAAATCCCCCGCATCTCGCTCATCACCAAGGACACCCTCACCGAAGGTCACATCCAGTTTCAGCAGACTCTGTTCTCCGGCCCGGTCATTGCCGCCTGGCACGCGGCAGGAGCGGCTACCCGAGCCGCTTACTTCGCCAAGATGTCCGCGCGCGGCGAAGTCATCCAGCAGGTTGCCACGGCTTATCTCCATGCCATCGCAGCGGCCAGCGAGGTGGACAACGCTCGTGCCCAGGAGCAGGCCGACCTGCTCCAGTTGAACAACGTCCACCAGGAGCATCTTGCAGGCACCGTCGCCAATCTCGACGAGCTGCGAGCGCGCGTTCAATACCAGGCGCAGCAGCAGGTCACGCTCGCCGCCCAAAACCAGTACGAAAAGGACCTCATCCTGCTCAAGCGCGAGATCGGCCTCGACCCTGGACAAAACATCGCGCTTACCGATCGCAATCCCTACGGCGAACTGGTCGGGCAGACTCCCGCCGAAGTCCTCGCCATCGCCTACCGCGACCGGCAGGACTACCAGAATCTGCAGAACCAGCAGGTGGAATTGCGCGCCGTGCACGCGGCGTATCGCAGCCAGCGTTATCCCACCCTCAGCTTCAGCGGCAACTACGGCGTCCAGCAGATCGGCGGCATCGGATCGCACGGCACTTTTGCCGCCATCGGCACGCTCAGCTTTCCCATCTTTCGTGAAGCCGAACTGCGCGGCAACATCGACGCCGCCCAGGCGCAGTTGGACGCTATAACCGCACAGATTGCGGACCTGCGCAATCACATCGACGAACAGGTGCGCGCGGCTCTGCTCGACGTCAATGCCTCCGGCAAGCTCGTCGATGTCGCCCGCTCCAACGTCGATCTGGCCACCCGCGCCCTGGCTGATGAGACCGAGCGCGTCAACGCCGGCGTCGATGACACACTGCCGCTGGTCACCGCGCAGGCCTCCGTAGCCGCCGCCCAAAGCAATCTCGTAGAAAGCATCTATCAGTACAACATCGCCAAATTACAACTCGCTCGCGCCGCGGGCATCCTCGAAACCCAGTACCGCGTCTATCTCGGACGGTGAACAATCCACTCCAGGTCCGCAGCCGGGCCTACAACCTCCCGTTCGGCTTCCGGCAGATTCCATGCCGGGTTTCCATCTAGGCAGCGTATAACCAAAAGATCAGGGGAATCGCCTCGCATGTCGCGAAAGCTGCGCATCAATTATTACGTGGAGCCCGATCCGGCCGCCCTCGCGCGCCGCGCGGCTCAATATTTCTGCGAGATGGCCGAGGAAGCCGTCGAAGCACAGGGACAGGCACGCATCGCCATCAGCGGCGGGTCCACCCCCAAGGCCGCCTTCCAGCTTCTCTCCGATCCGCATCAGCAGTTCCGCGGCCACATGCCGTGGGATCGCCTCCAGCTCTACTGGGTCGATGAACGCACCGTTCCGCCCGACAATCCTGAATCCAACTTCCACATGACCCGGCAAACCATGCTTGATCATGTGCCCATCCGTCCCGATCAGGTCCATCGCATGGAAGGCGAGCTTGACCCCGAAGCCGCCGCCGCCCGCTATGAGTCGGAGCTCCGCAACAGCTTCCGCCTGGAAGGCGCCGAAAGCCCGCGCTTCGACCTCATCTCTCTCGGCATGGGAGACGATGGTCACACTGCCTCGCTGTTTCCCTACACCCACGCCATTCATGAGATGGGCCGCCTGGTGACCGCCAACCAGGTTCCGCAAAAGGACACCTGGCGCATCACCCTCACGTGGCCCGTCATCAACCACGCCCGCTCCGTCTTCTTCCTCATCGCCGGCGCTGAAAAAGCCGAGCGCGTGCGCGAAGTCTTCCTCGGGCCGCGCGACCCCGAGCGCCTGCCCAGTCAGCTCATCTGGCCTTCGAGCGGTATACTCACCTTGTTTCTTGATCAGGCCGCCGCTGCGCATTTGCCCGCAATTGACGGGAGGGGCTGCGGGATATTGGAGAGGGAAAGATGATTCTGGCCGGCGATGTAGGCGGCACAAAGGTTCACCTCGCGTTATACGACTTCATCAGCGGCAAGCTGACTTACAAGCGGGAAAACCGCTTTCCGGCCAGGGACTATGCGGGCCTTGAAGCGATCGTGCACGACTTTCTGGGCGGCGATAAGCCGTCCGCCGCATGCTTTGGCGTCCCCGGTCCCGTCCGTCAAGGCCGCCTGCGCCTCACAAACCTGCCCTGGACCCTCGACAGCCGCGAGCTCTCAACCAATCTCGGCATCGAGCACGTCTTCCTGATCAATGACCTTGAAGCCAACGGCTACGGCATCGCCGAGCTCCAGCCCGACCAAATCTTTACCCTTAGCGAGGGCGACCCCAGCCAGATCGGCAATCGCGCGCTCATTGCCGCCGGCACCGGCCTCGGCGAGGGCCTGCTCACCTGGAACGGCCGCAGTCACACGCCTTACCCCTCTGAAGGCGGTCACGCGGATTTCGCCCCGCGCAACGAAGACGAAATCGATCTGCTGCGCTTCCTCCGCGAAAAATACAACGGGCGCATCAGTTGGGAACGCGTCGTCAGCGGCATGGGCATGACCAACATCTTCGAGTTCCTGCGCGACGTCAAGGGCATGGAAGTCTCCAAATCGCTCGCCGAGCAAATCGGCGCCGCGGCAGATTGCAACTCTGTCATCACGGAGATGGCGCTCAAAGGCACAAGCGAAATCTGCGTGCGCACCATGGATATGTTCGTTTCCGCCTACGGCGCCGAAGCCGGCAACCTCGCCCTCAAGGTCCTCTCCGTTGGCGGCATGTACATCGGCGGCGGTATCGCCCCGCGCATCCTGGAGAAGCTCAAGGACGGCACCTTCATGCGCGCCTTCACAGACAAAGGGCGTCTCAGCCAGTTGCTCATCAACATGCCGGTGCGCGTTATCCTCGAGAGCCGCGCCGCCGTGCTCGGAGCAGCGGCCTTCGCAGAGGCACGGGCCGCCGAACTCAGCGGCGTCTCACCGCGTGCCGCATCCCTCCGCGTGTAACCCGCTAAAGACCGCCTCAAATGATCGAGGGCTCCGCAATCGCGGAGCCCTCGATTCTTAAAAAACCTGCGTGCGCACTTGCAATCCGGGCACGGCCTTGGTTCGCGCGCAGCGCAACGAAGTCTTGTAACAGGGCACAACCTCAGTCGTGCTGAAATCGAGCGTCTGCAAGGGATGGCCTTAGCCCCAGGCGCTCCAAGCGCTCTGTAACAACGGCACGGCTTTAGCCGGGCCACAAAAAGCGCCAGAAAGAAACAGTGGGCTTCAGCCCCTGCTCCGTTTGCATCCTCAACTGTCTTCGCCCTGAATGATCGAGGGCTCCGCAATCGCGGAGCCCTCATCGCTTTTTCGAGAGCCAGCCTACTGCTGCGGAGCACTCGGCTTGTTCGACGGCGCAGGTTGCGTCGCCTTCGTTGAATCCGGACTCGCCACAGGGGCCGACGGACGCTCACCCCCCGGAGGTGTCGCTGGTTTGTTTGGCGTGGCTGGCTGGCCCGGTTGATGCTGCGGCATCGGCATCCGCATCGGCGGCCGCTGCGGCAGGTCCATCACATCCACCAACTCCACATCGAAGATCAGGTCGGCCTTTGGCGGTATCCCCGGATGCGCGGCATCCGGACCTGGCCGGCCCTTCTCCCCATAGGCGAGCTGCCACGGGATAAACAGCCGGCGCTTGCCGCCTACGCGCATGCCATGGAAGCCCTGGTCCCATCCTGGAATCACCCGCCCAAACCCCTGCGGAAAAATGATGGGCTCCGCAGGCCCCGGAACAGGCTTCCCATCCGGTCCCAGCACCGGCTTTCCGTTCGCATCCATCTTCGGCGGCCGCGGATGATCGTCCGTCGAATCGAACTTGCGTCCGTCCGACGCCAACCAGCCCGTGTAGAAAACCTTGTAGAGCTTGTTGGGCTCAGCCTCCGCGCCCGTCCCCAGCTTGATGTCCTGGTACCGCTCCACAAAAGCCGTCTTCATCATCGCGTGTACCACCGGAATGTCCGGCGGCAGCTTGCTCAACGTGTGCGTTGGAACGTGGTGCACGGTGTGCGTTGGCGCCGTAGCCTTTTTCGGAGCCGTTTGCGCCTGCACCGCGACCGCCGCGGCCACACAGAGAATCCATGTGCATTTTTTCATCGGTTTTCGAGAACTCCTGAGGCACTCATCGGCCGTGTATCAGCCGGCCACGAGCTAAAAATATCAATAGAACCCAAGATACACGGGCGGGAACCGTTCTCGCTCTCATGGCCCACTTGGAAACAATACGTGACAGCCGGTCCACCGCAGGCGTAAAAACATCCTTGTCGCCCCAGTAAGCAATCCAAAGCCATTTTCCAAAAGGGGTCGCGCATGCCGGCAATCCGTCGATTCTTGATTCTCCGCATCGCACTTGCTGCGGTCTTCGCCATCGGTCCAGCCCTCTGTGCCCAGCAGCCGCAACCTTCCACTCCGCAGCCCGCCCAGGCGCAACATGCCCAGCCCCAGTCCCAGCAGGCCTATACACTGCCGCCCGATAAATTGGCCCAGGCCATCGCGCTCAACCGCATCCAGCTAACGCTTGAGATCGTTGGCACGGCCTGGGGCCTCGCCGTCCTGTGGATTTTCCTCGCCTCGCGTGCCGCGGCCCGTCTCGAGCGTTGGTCGCAAAGCCGCACAAGCCGCCGCTGGATACAGGGCCTGCATTTCTTTGCTGTCTTCATCGTCATTGTCACCATCGCCAGCCTGCCGCTCGACGTCATCGGCCACGCCGCCAGCCATCACTACGGCATCAGCGTGCAGCACTGGCCAGGCTGGTTCGGCGACTGGGCCAAGAGCCTCACCATCAGCCTCGTTCTCGGCTCTCTCATTCTGCTTCTCTTCAACTGGATCGTGCGCGTCTCTCCCCGCCGCTACTGGGTCTGGGCGTGGCTCATCACCCTGCCCCTCATCGTCGCCTCAGTCTTTCTCACCCCGCTCGTCATCGATCCGCTCTTCAACAAATTTGAGCCGCTCCAGCAAACCCATCCCGCGCTCGTCAACAAGCTGGAAGAGGTCGTCGCCAAAACCGGCACGCACATTCCGCCGAATCGCATGTTCCTCATGAAGGCCAGCCTCAAGAGCAACGGCCTCAATGCCTACGTAACCGGCATCGGCGCCAGCAAGCGCTTTGTCATGTGGGATACGGCGACCGATCGCCTCCCCGATGACGAAGTGCTCTTCATCTTCGGCCATGAGAGCGGTCACTACGTCCTCAACCACATTCCCAAAATGCTCGGCATCACCGCCGTCGCGCTCTTCTTCGTCTTCTGGGGCTGCGCGCGCTTTGCTGAGTGGATGGTGCGCCGCTACGGCGCTCGCTGGCAGATCGAGTCAGTCGCCGGCCGCGCCGGCTTCATCACCCTGATCTTCGCCGTCTCCATCGCCGGCTTCCTCCTCGCTCCCGCTGCCAACACCATGAGCCGCCACTACGAGCACCAGGCCGACGTCTACGGCCAGGAAGCCATTCACGGCCTCGTCCCCGATCCACAGAAGACCGCCGTCTCCGCCTTCAACCACCTTGGCGAGGCATGGCTTGAGGATCCCAACCCCAACCCCATCGTCGAGTTCTGGGACTACAACCACCCCTCGGTCAAAAACCGCGCCAACTTCGCCGCCCATTACGACCCGTGGAAGAACGGCGGCCACGGCAGATATTTTTCAAAGTGACATAGCGACAGAGCGATTCAGTGGTAAGCGACAAGTGACAAAGTGATACAACAACCTGCTGTCACTCTGTCACTTTGTCACTTCTGCCACTCTGTCACTTCTGCAACTCTGTCACTCTGTCACTTCTGCCACAAGCCCTTAATGGCTTCCCGATCCGCCGCCATTCATGCTCTGCTGATGGCTCTCATCCGCAATGGCTAGCGCCAGCTCCGTCCCCGGCTTCAGCTTGATGTCGTCATCCTTCTTTGAAACCAGCACGCCGGAGTTCTTGCTGTCGATATTGCTGTGCAGGTCCACATTGTGCAGCGCATCGATCTCATCCACCCTCACGATGCCCTTATGCCACGTGTTCGGCATCTGGTCGCCCGCCGCTGGGGTATAGTACTCGTCCGTTTGCGCTCCGGGCGGATAGATTCCAACAATCGTGGCCTTCACGGGTAGCGTCTTCCCATCCTTCAACTGTGCGTGGTCGATGCACAGCACCAGCTTCGACCGGCCTTTGATGTTCATATCGTCCTGACCGATCTTGCCGATCAGCATGGTGCCCCCCGGCAGTTCCGTTCCATCCTTCAGGTGCACCTTCCGCGGAAGCTTCACCTTGAACTCCTGCCCTTGCTTGGCGTCCTTTGCATTGATCGACTGCACCAGTCCGGCGCGCGCCGGCACCATCTGGTTTGCCGCCATGCTGCTTGTCGCGCTGTTCTGGTTTTGCGATGACATCGCTTGAGAGCCGTTGGCTTCTTGTGAGTTCGCTGAGCTTTGCGCGCCAAGCAATGCTGGCGTGCAGACGGCCAGGGAAAGTGCGGCCGCGAGGTTCAGAGCGTAAGTGGGTCTCATAACACATACTCCTTCAAAAAGTGATCAGCGGCGGTGGGCCGGACAGGATCCCGCCCGCGCCGTTCCAAATCTCCGCAATCCCGGGCCCGGGATTCCGGCGGTCCGCCTACTTAGACCCGATGGAAAAATTCAGAGGTTGTTTTCGCATTCATTTGCGGAGAGTTTGATGTCATCAAATCCATCTGCCCTTGCCCGCCCCGCCGACATCCCCAACTCGGCCGCACTCCCCCCCTTAGCGGAGCGGCCGCGCCGCCATTTCAACCACCCCAACCGGTTCTCCTGCCGGGGTTTCCCATCCCCAAGCGCGACGCCGTACACTGAACTTTGCAATTTTTCAGAATTGAGGAGACCTATGGCGTATCCCGGCAACTACCGCTATACCCGCGAGCACGAATGGATCGCGGTCGAGGGCGACAAAGGCACCATCGGCATCACCGACTATGCCCAGAATTCGCTCGGTGACATCGTCTATGTGGACGCGCCCAAGGTGGGCGATACCGTCACCGCCCATCAGACCTTCGGTTCCGTCGAAAGCGTCAAGGCGGTCAGCGATCTCTACTCGCCCGTCTCCGGCACCGTCACTGAGGTCAACGAGTCGCTCAAGAACGAGCCCGACAAGATCAACTCCGCTCCGCACGAGACCTGGATCATTAAGGTGCAGCTCTCCAACCCCGGCGAGTTCGATCAGCTCCTCGACGCCGCCGCCTACGAGAAGTTCATCGCTGAAGAACAGTGAGCAGCTTCAAGCTGTCAGCTTCAGGCCTCTAGCCCCATTCCGGCGGAGGCAGTAATCTCGATTGGCAACCATTCACACCGCTGGCCACCGCCGGGCGGAATGCGCTTCTAGCTAGAAGCTAGGAGCTAGGAGCTAGTAGCTGAAATGCGTTACCTACCCAAGTCTCCCGCCGAACGCCGCCAGATGCTCGCGGAAATCGGCGCATCCTCGATCGACGATCTCTTCTCCATCATTCCCGCCGAGTACCGCCTCACCCGCGACCTCGACGTCCCGCGCCAGCAGGCCGAAAGCGAGATCATCGACTACTTCAAGGCCGCCGGCGACAAGAACGCCACCGGCTACGCCAGCTTTCTCGGCGCAGGCGCGTATCGTCACTACCGGCCCGTGATCATCGATTCGCTCGTGCAGCGCGGCGAGTTCCTCACCAGCTACACGCCCTATCAGGCAGAGATCACGCAGGGCACGCTCCAGGCCATCTTTGAGTTCCAGACGATGATCGCCGAGCTCACCGGCATGGACGTCGCCAACGCCAGCATGTACGACGGATCCACCGGCGCAGCCGAGGCCGTCATGATGGCCGTCCGCGTCACCGGCCGCCACAAGGCCGTCGTCGCGCGTACCGTGCACCCCGAGTATCGCGAAGTCCTCGCGACCTACGCCAAGCACCAGGGCCTTCCCAAAACACTCGTCGGCTACGACGCCGAAACCGGCCGCGTCGATCTCAAGGCCCTCGAAGAGCAGGTCACCGAAGAAACCGCCGCGGTCCTCGTGCAGAGCCCCAACTTCTTCGGCGTCGTCGAAGACATTCCCGCCATCGCCGAAATCGCCCATAAAAAAGGCGCGCTCCTCATCGTCTCCATCGCGGAGGCGGTCTCGCTCGGCATCGTCCGTCCTCCCGTCGAGGCCGACATCGTCAGCATGGAAGCGCAGTCCTTCGGCGTCGCGCTCAGCTACGGCGGCCCCTTCTGCGGCGTCATCGCCGCCAAGGAGCAGTACCTCCGCCAGATGCCCGGCCGCCTCGTCGGCCAGACCACCGATCACGATGGCAACCGTGGCTTCGTCCTCACGCTCTCCACGCGCGAGCAGCACATCCGCCGCGAGAAGGCCACCTCCAACATCTGCACCAACCAGGCGCTCGTCGCATTGATGGCGACCATCTTCCTCACCGTCTACGGCAAGGAAGGCATCCGCGAACTCGCCGAGCATAATCTTGCGAAAGCGCACTATGCCGCGACAGAATTAAGCGCGGTTTCCGGTACGAAGCTACTCTTCGAAGGCGCGCCCCACTTCCACGAATTCGTCCTGCAAACCGCGGAGCCCTCCTCGATCTGGCAAAAGCGTCTGCTCGAAAACAAGATCGTCGGCGGCGTCGAGCTCAACCGCTGGTATCCCGAACTCGGCAACGCCACCCTCTGGTGCGCAACGGAAGTCATCACCAAACAACAAATCGACCAGGCAGCAGCAGTCATGGCCGCCGGCCTCGTGGAAGCATGAGTTGGATCGCATTGCCCACTTCAATCCTGAAGCCGCGCAATGCTTTGTAACAACGGCACGGTGGGGGCCCTCTGGGCAAGCCGGGCCGCAACGCAATAAGGTTTCGTAGCAAGAGCGGGGCATGAGCCGCGCCGCAAGAAGCATCAGGTTCTGTAACAGGGCACGACCTTAGCCATTCCGACGACAGTGCCGTGAAGAATGAAATGCTTTGTAACAACGGCACGGCTTTAGCCGGGCCAAAAGAACAAGAGAGGAGAGGAGGGCTTTAGCCCCTGCCATGTCGCATCCGGCACGAAACGCGGCTCCGACCAGCATCCTCAACCCCTCGCGCACGTTTTTCGCCACCACAAGCACCAGCATGGTGCGCAGGCTCCTGCAGTCGGAACGTAATGCGGAGCTGCTCATTGATGTACTGCGCTCTCTTGTGGCGGAGCGCAAGTTTGAACTGCTCGATTTTGTCATCATGCCGGATCATCTGCATCTACTGTTGACCGTTCACGACGAGATGACCATCGAGAAGGCGATGCAATTGATCAAAGGCAGATACTCGCACCGACTGTCGCACGAATTCGGCCACCTCGGCGAGGTTTGGCACAGGGGATTCACCGAGGAACAAGTACTCAGCCGGGAGAGTTTTGAAAAGCATCGCGACTATATCGCGCAGAATCCGGTGAAGGCGGGGATGGCAAAGTCCGAGGACGAGTTTCCATTTTGCTTTCGCCATCTGACGAGGAAAAAAGCGGAGACGAAGGTTCGCAGGGGCTAAAGCCCTGAACTTAGCTATTAGCCATCTTGTGGCCCGGCTGAAGCCGTGCCGTTGTTACAAAGCGATTGGGACGCAGCAGCAACGAGATTGAGATGCAAAGGGGTTTAGCAAATGGGAGCAACTGAAGTTTCGATTCAGGGAAAGACCACCGGCAAAGTCCGTCCCCACCAGACGCAGAACGAGCGCCTCGTCTTCGAGAAATCCGCGCCCGGCAAAAAAGCCTACAAGCTGCCTCCGCTCGACGTCCCCTCCGTCGATCCCGCCGAGCTCCTCCAGGACCAGCACCGCACGCAGAGCGCGCAACTCCCCGAGCTCGCCGAAATCGAGATCATCCGCCACTTCACGCGCCTCTCCACGTGGAACTATGCCATCGACCTCGGCATGTACCCGCTCGGCTCCTGCACCATGAAGTACAACCCGCGCGTCAACGAGTTCGTCTCGCGCATCGAGGGCCTCGCCGACGCGCACCCCTACCGCCCCGACTCGCTCGCGCAGGGCATCATGGAAGTCATCGAGCTCCTGCAAAAGTGCCTCGTCGAAATCACCGGCATGGACGCCATCACGCTCCAGCCCGCCGCCGGCGCCCACGGCGAGTTCACCGGCATCCTGCTCGCCCGCGCATGGCATGAGTCGCAGGGCAATCCGCGCAAAAAGATCATCATCCCCGACTCCGCGCACGGCACCAATCCGGCGACCGCGGCCATCTGCGGCTACCAGGTCGAGAACCTCAAGTCCAACGCCGACGGCGGCATCGACCTCGACGCGCTTGCGCGCCAGGTCGATGAAGACACCGCCGCGCTCATGCTCACCAACCCGTCCACCATCGGCGTCTTCGAAAACCAGATCCACAAGATCGCCGACATCCTCCACGCCAAGGGCGCGCTCCTTTACATGGACGGCGCCAACATGAACGCCCTCGTCGGCAAAGTCCGCCCGGGAGACTTCGGCGTCGACGTGATGCACCTCAACCTGCACAAGACCTTTTCCACGCCCCACGGCGGCGGCGGCCCCGGCTCCGGCCCGGTGGCCTGCAAAAAGTTCCTCGAGCCCTTCCTTCCCACTCCGGTGCTGGTCCGAAAGGAAGATGGCACGAAGTGCTGGGACTATAACCGTCCCCAAAGCGTCGGCCGCGTCCGCGCCTGGTACGGCAACACCGGCATGTTCATCCGCGCCCTAGCCTACATCCTCGCCAACGGCCCCGACGGCCTCCGCCAGACGACTGAAGATGCGGTGCTCAACGCCAATTACATCCGCAAAAAGCTCGAAGACCTCTACGAGCTCCCCTACAAGACGCCGTCCATGCACGAGGTCGTCTTCAGCGACAAGCGTCAGCAGGCCAAAGGCGTCAAGACCGGCGACATCGCCAAGCGCCTCATCGACTACGGCTTCCACCCCTACACCGTCAGCTTCCCGCTCATCGTCCCCGGCGCGCTCATGATCGAGCCCACCGAGAGCGAGTCCGTCGAGGAGCTCGACCTCTTCATCGCCGCCATGCGCAACATTGCGCACGAGGTGGACACCAATCCAGAACTGGTCAAGAACGCGCCGCACTCCACGCGCGTCTCCCGCCTCGACGAAGTCAAGGCCGCCCGCAACCCCATCCTCCGCTGGAAGCCCGAGACGAAGAGCTAAGCCCACACTCAAAAGTCATGAAACGAAAGAGCCGTCGGAGATCCCTCCGGCGGCTCTTCCGTATGGAACGGTCCTTTTCTGCCCACGCCCGTACACGTTCTCCTCGCTCCGGCCGCCGGCAACTGTAAACACTTGTATACAGTTGCCTAAGTTGAGCCGCTCTAAAGGCTTGGAAAACTAAACGCTTGTGTCTGGCACGGCCCTTGCAAGCACCCGGCATGGAGATTGGAGCCGAACCATGTCCGGACTCAAGAAAATGTTACGCGACGAACGCGGCATGGCCATGATGATGACCGTCCTCGCCATGTCCGTCCTCCTCGGATTCATGGGATTAGCCGTCGATGTGGGCACCCTGTTCCACGTCAAGCGCGAACTGCAGACGGCCGCCGATGCCGCCGCCGTTGCCGGCACCCTGGAGTATCTCTATACCAACTCCACTTCCAAAGCCATCACCTACGCCGACAATGCATCCGCCGCCAACGGATTTACCAATGGCAGCAACGGCGTCGTAGTCACCGCCTCTGATCCGCCTTCCGACGGTCCCAACGCAGGTAACTCGTCCTTCTTTGAAGCCGTCGTCAGCGAGCCCGCGCCCACCTACTTCATGTCTCTCTTCGGCTTTTCCTGGGTTACGATATCGGCCCGCGCCGTCGCCGGCGTGCCCACCAACAACCTCGCCTGCATGTGGATCATGGGCACCGGAAACGAGACCCTATACCTGCAGGGCAGCTACGACATCAAGGCGACAGGCTGCGGAATCTACGTCAACTCACCTAAGGAATCGGCCTTTGTCGATACCGGCAACGGCGGCAAGGTAGAAACCCTGTTCCTTGACGTAGTAGGAAATTCGCCGCCTGCCCACCAGACCAACCCCACTCCTACCACAATCAATGCCGCGCCCCGCTCCGACCCGTGGGGCAGCTTCGACGGCGCCAATCCTTCCAGCGGTTGCACCAACACCTCCAGCACCGCCAGTCTCACCGGCACCATCGCCGGCCCGGGATTGAACAACGTCATGTGCTTCACCAACGCCGTCTCGCTGAGCGATGCCACCCTCGGCCCCGGCACATACCTCTTCGAGAACGGCGTCAGCCTCAGCGGCACCGTTACCATCAACAGCGGCACCATCGATATCTACAGTGGAACTTTCACGCAGAACAACGCCGTTCTCAACATCACCGCCCCCACCACGGGACCCTACAACGGCATCGCCATCATGCAGCCATCCACCAACAGCAACGGACTCCAGGTGCAGTTTGGCAGCAGTAACCAAACCCTGGACGGCTACATCTACGCACCCGGCGCACAGGTTTCCATGCAGGACAGCGGCGGCGGCGTCACCGCTACCGGCATCGTCGCAAAGAGCTTTGCTGACACCTCTTCCTTGGTCCGCATTCCCAGCTACGATCTGGCCCACCCCAGCACCACACCCAACCGCGTCATCACGCTTGTGGAGTAGACAATGAAACCCTCACTGCCCCACTTCCCAAAGCGTCTCGTCTCATTCCTCTGCGGCAGCCGGGGCAGCGCCCTCATTGAAGCTGCTCTGGTCACGCCGATGCTGGCAACGCTCCTTCTCGGCGCCGCAGACCTCGCCCAGGTGGCGCGGGTCTCCGTCGAGGTGTCCAATGCTGCCAAAGCCGGCGCGCAGTACGGCAGCCAATCCGGCTATACGGCTCAGGACACCACCGGGATCTCCACCGCCGCACAGAATGAGGCGCCCGATCTGACTCTCACCACCACCTCTTCCTATTCCTGCGTATGCTCCGACGGCTCCTCGTCCACCTGTCAGAACACCGATTGCCCCACTTCGCACATCGAGGAAACCCTTACGGTCAACACCCAGGCGAATATCACGCCGGCCATACAAATTCCGGCGCTGCCAAGTACGTGGACAATTTCAGGTCAGGCGGTTCAGCGATGCCTCGAATGAGTCCCATCCGTTTCGCTCGCGATGAGGACGGCTCCATGCTGGTGGAGGCCGCACTCTCCTGCACCATCGTGCTCGCGCTGCTGCTCGGAATCTGCCAGATGTCCCTGGCCATGTACATCTATCACTTCACCTCGGAGGCCGCCCGCGAGGCCACTCGCTACGCCATCGTCCGCGGCAGCACCTCCTGCACCAACACCCCCAACCTGACCAACTGCAATGCCACTCCCGACGAGATTCAGACCTGGGTGCGGTCGATGGGCTACCCAGGCATCACCTCCTCGAATGTAAGCGTCAGCACCTCGTGGTACTCGGCCAGCGGCAGTATGCCGACCACGTGGTCGGCATGCACCACAGGCACCTGCAACGCGCCGGGCAACATGGTAGCGATTACCGTCACCTACCCACTCACGTTTCAGATTCCCTTCTCGTCAGGGTTCGCGCTGAATCTGAGTAACTCCTCTCAAATGGTGATCTCCCAATGAATCTGCACCCTTTCTTTCCCGCCTGCGAAATCACGATCCCGGAGAGCCGCGGAGGGTTGTCGTGAACTTTGCCGGTCATCGAATCCGGCTGTGGGGGGGCGGAGGCATGAACCTCCGGGACGAAAACGGTCAGGCGATCGTCATCGGCGCGCTCTGCATCGCGCTGCTGCTGGGCTTCGTGTCCCTCGCCGTTGAAGTCGGCATGCTCTTCGCAGTCCAGCAAGGGCTGCAAAATGCCGCCGATAGCGCCGCCATCACCGGTGTCCAGGAACTCAATTACGGCGACGCCACCGCGGCCGCTCAGGCGGACGCGGCACGCAACGGCTTCACCAACGACGCCGACGGGGTGACCGTCACCGTCAACAGTCCCCCCGCAAGCGGCCCCAACGCCGGCACCTCCGGATTCGTTGAAGTCATCATCTCCAAAGAACAACCTGTCTGGTTCATGAGCCTCTTCGGCCACAACTCCATGACCGTCAGCGCCCGCTCCGTCTCCACCCTTGCCAATACCAACAACTGCATCTACACGCTCAACACCTCTGGGACTGACCTCACCTTCAACAACGGCGCGCAGCTCGACATGCCCGATTGCAACATCTACGGAGAGTCCACCGACCCTGCCGATTTCTCCGCCTCCGGCGGCGCACACGTCAAAGCCGGCGCCATCAATCTCGTCGGCGGCGCCTCCATCTCCGGCGGCGCCCACGTCTCTCCCAGCAGCCCCACCACCGGCGTCACGGCGCTCTCTGACCCACTCGGCTACCTGTCGCCACCCTCGTTCAGCCCCTCCTCCTGCCAGTCCGATCCCAACCCCGGATGGAAAGGCGGAACCTTCGGTCCCAGCGCCCCCGGCGGCACCATCTGCTACAACGGCTTCACCGTCTCCAACGGCGGATCCGTCACCTTCAACCCCGGCACCTACATCATCAACGGCACACTCACCTTCTCCGGCGGAGCCAAAGTAGCGGGCACCGGCGTGACCTTCTACCTGCCGCCCGGGGCGTCGCTCTCCATCGGCAATGGCTCCGACTTCAGCCTCTCCGCACCCACCAGCGGCACTTACAACGGCATCCTCTTCTATCAGGACCGCAGCAATAAGACCTCGGAATCCCTGGTCGGCGGGTCCAAGTCTTACCTCGAAGGCATCCTCTATTTCCCGGATGCCAACCTCACCCTCAACAACGGATCCAACTCGACCTGCTACGAAACCATCGTCACTGCTTCGCTCACCATGCAGGGCGGCGCGAAGCTCCAGAATTACGCTCTGAAAAACAAAAGCACGCCGATCTCGTCGGCGCATTTGGTGGAGTGATGACGACAACCATCCTTGCAATCGCCACATCTCTTCCCCGCTGCCTGCGCAAGGCTGCCGCCAGTTGGCGCGCGCAATCAGGTAGCTCCCTGCTTGAAGTCGCCCTCATGATGCCCATGTTCAGCATCATCATCCTCGGGGCCGCTGAGTTCACGCGCCTCGCCTACGCCGAGATCGAAGTCACCAGTGCTGCCCGCTCCGGCGCGGAGTATGGAGCCCAGACCACCGCCACCGCCACCGACCTCACCGGCGTTCAGAATTTTGCGGTCGCATCCAGTCCCGATGTAACAACCCTGCAGGCCACCGCCAGCACCTTCTGCACCTGCTCCAACGGCACCACCATCACCTGCGCCAGCGCCGGCACATCCTGCACGGCCCGCATCGCCGAGTACATTCAGGTCAACACCTCTGCGTCCATCGATCCGCTCTTCCACGTCCCTGGCCTGCCCACCACCTACACATTGTCCGGCGTCGCCGTGCAGAGGGTGGCGCAATGACACTCCGCTGGCTCGCCCGCGACGACGGCTCTGCACTCGTCGAAACTTCCATCGCCTGCACCGTCCTGCTCGCCCTCGTCATCGGAACCATGGAGATGTGCATGGGCCTCTACACCTACCACTACACCGCCCAGGTCGCACGCATGGCCACGCGCTATGCCATGGTGCGCGGTTCGTCTTCGTGCACCAGCACGCCAAATCTCGCCCAGTGCAATGCCAGCGCCTCCGACATCACCAGCTACGTCCGGGGCCTCGGATTTCCAACCATCACAGCCAGCAACCTCAACGTCACCACCACCTGGTGCGCCTCCCAGGGAACAACGCCCGCCACGTGGGCCTCGTGCTCCGGTACCACCACAAACGATCCCGGGAACCTCGTCAAAGTCGTCGTCACCTATCCCTACACCCTGGCCGTCCCGTTCCTCTCCAACGTCTCCTTCAACGTCTCCAGCACCTCCCAGGCCGTCATCGCGCAATGAACGCCACTCGGCGTTTTGTAACGACGCCACGGCTGTAGAGCTTGCCCAAAAACTCAACTCGATAGAGCTTTGTAACGGCACCGCTCTAGAGCTTGCCCAAAAACTCACCTCGATAGAGCTTTGTAACAACGGCACGGCTGTAGAGCGTGCCGAAAAAATCACTTCGCTAGAGCCTTCGTAATAACGGCACGGCTGTAGAGCTTGCCGAAGAACTCGCGTCGGTTGAGCCTTGTAACAACGGCACGGCTTTAGCCGGGCCCAAAAAAGCCCCAAAAGAGTTCGGGGCTTGAGGCCCTGCCTGCCCTAAAATTCGGAACATTTGTCCACCGGCCCCTTTCGGCACGGAATTGGTGCGCGTTTTTCCACGTTTTCCGAAATATCCTGCCTTGGTCCGGCGATATCTCCGGCCTACACTCATTCCATGGCCACCATCCCCAATCTCGCCGGCGCCGACGCCGGTCTCCCGGCGAACGTCGACGCGGAAAAAACCATCCTCGGCGCCATCCTCCTCGATAACGCCGCCCACGCCGAGGCCGCGGAGAAGCTCCAGAGCGACGACTTCTCCCTCGACTCGCACCAGCGCATCTTCATGCGCATGACCGAGCTCATCAATGAGCAGCGGCCCGTCGATCTCGTTACCCTGGCCAACGAACTCGCCCGCTACAAGGAAGTCGAAGCCGTCGGCGGCGTCGCCTACCTCGCGTCCCTCACCGAAGGCCTGCCCCGCCGTCCCGTCATCGATGAGTACATCAAGATCGTCAAAGACAAGGCCCTCCTGCGCCGCCTCATGATGATCTGCTCCGCGGCCATCGCCCGCGCCGCCGATCAGAGCGAGCCCGCTCTCGAAGTCCTCGGCGCCGCTGAAGCCGGCCTCCTCGAAGTCAGCGAAAAAAGCATCTCCGGCGGACTTGAGCCGATCGACAGCGTCGTCGCCAACTCCTTCGGCTCCATTGACAAGCTTTACGAGCAGAGCCGTGAGATCACCGGCCTCGCCACTGACTTTTACGAGCTCGACCGCATGACCAGCGGCTTCCAGAAAGGCGAGCTCATCATCATCGCCGCCCGTCCCTCCATGGGCAAGACGGCATTCTCCATCAACATCTGCCAGAACGCCGCCGTCAACCACGCCGCGGTGGTCGCTGTATTCAGCCTTGAAATGAGCAAGGAAAGCCTCCTGCGACGCATGCTCGCCGCGCAGGCTTGGGTCGATCAGCGCAACCTGCAGACAGGCTTCATTCCCAGAGAAGATCGCGATAAGCTGCAGAACGCCCTCAACGCCCTCGTCGAATCCCGCCTCTTCATCGACGACACCGCCGGAATCTCCCTCGCCGAGATGCGTGCCAAGGCGCGCCGCCTCAAGCAAACCTCAGGCCGCCTCGACCTCGTCATGGTCGATTACCTCCAACTCATGTCCGCGGCACTCCCCGGCGCCGGCGGCAAAAAATACGAAAACCGCACCCAGGAAGTCTCCGCCATCTCCCGCGGCCTCAAGGCCCTCGCCAAGGAACTCGAGGTCCCCGTCGTGGCTCTCTCCCAGCTCTCCCGTTCCAGCGAGCGTCGCGGCGAAGACAAGCGCCCCCTCCTGAGCGACCTCCGCGAATCCGGCTCCATCGAACAGGACGCCGATGTCGTCGCCTTCATCCATCGCGAGGCCTACTACAACCGCGACGAAGAAATGTCCGAGTCCGACCGCGCCAAGTCCGAGATCATCATTGCCAAGCAGCGCAACGGCCCCACCGGAACCGTCCACCTCAACTTCATCTCCCGCTTCACCCGCTTCGACAACCCCGATTCCAACCACGAGGGCTGATAGCACCGCACCACGCTTTCGGCTTCACAACGGATGTGAAAATGCCACCGCACCCGCTCTGCAACAGGGCACGAGCGGGCACCCACGTAAGTGGATCGCGTGCCGCAAACGCCGCAAGGGAAATGCATTCCCGGGCCTGCTTTGTAACAACGGCACGGTGGGGGCCCTCTGGGCAAGCCGGGCCAAAAACCGCCACAAAAAAAGATCGTGGGCTTTAGCCCCTGAGGGATGCATCTGTTGGCGAGCCGTCTCTCCTTGAATACCTGCTCCTATCCGGTGACGCGCGCTTACACCTCATTCATCACCATCACCACCCGTCCCGCAATTGCATCCCGCGGCGAGCAATCCTCCTCCACATCGATGTACTCCAGCGGGCTATCCAGAATCTGCGGCCGCAGCACAAGCTGGTGCTGGGCCAGTGTCACATATCGAATCTTCAGCAAATGGCCGGCGCGCACTCCATACAGCGTCTGCCGGCCCGCCTCATACGGCGTCAATGAGTTGTAATGCCGATCCAGAAGAAGAATCGCCCCGGGTGATACAACCGGGTGCATGCGGGCAGCTTCATCCGCAGCTATGGCCACTGCTACGAATCGCTGCCACGCTTTCTGCCGGACGCTTGGCTGGGCCCGCGCGGAGCGAAGCAGCCGCTGTGGCAGGTGCACCCACTCCAGCACCGCCCCCGGCCTGATGTACGGCTCATGCATCGCCGCGCCATGCGACACCACCGGCACCATCGCGCTCTCCTCTGACACGCTGCTTCGCTGTTCTGAACTCGTAAGCAGATCCGCTGCGGAAATGTGCTGCGCCGCCATCACGCGATCCGCCGCCTCCAGGGAGAGCTGCCGCTTCCGATGCAGGAAATTGGAGAGATGAGAAGTGCCAATCCCCGTCTGCCGCGCCAGCAGCGAGATGGAAGCCGATCCGCGCTGGATCCTATGCATCAGTTGCAGACGGAGCCGCTCGTGCATCTCGCTGAAGTTCATTGTGGAAATTCCGCCACCAGCAACAACATCTGCGACAGGCTCGTTGCTGTGAGCAACATCGTTTTGCAAGAATCGCCTTAATTCTCAAGGTTTACCGTCGCGATGGAAAGGCAGGTTGGCAATTTCTTAGATCGCGTGTTGACGCACAAGATACAGTCTTCTACAGTTTCGTTACTCACCTCGCTTTGGTAATTTGGGAATTCTAAAAGTGGACCTCACGTGTCCGGCAACCGGTGCCCACTACTGCGTACCGCCTGTCGTGCCGCTACAGTCTCTTCGGAGCCCCCGCTCCGCGCTCCCAAATCCAACTGCTGCGCATGCCCCGCAGAGGATGCGCAGCCACCGCTGCGAGCTTCCAGATCTGCCGTACCTACCATGAATATTCACCCGGAAACACAGCCAGCCCCCCTCGATCGGGACGTCAGATTCCTGAACTCCTTCCTGTGTCTCCAATCACTCCGGCGGCCAATACATACAAAAAACATTCGCCGGAATCCTGGAACTGATCCACGGAGAACTGGTCATGGACTTGCGCGTGCATTTGAAGTTTTGCGAAGGGTGCGGCAGCCTCTGGCTGCGCGCCCACAATCAGAGGAGCGTTTATTGCTGCAATTGTGAAACACGCATGCGGGAGTTTCCCGCGCCGGAGACTCGAAAGCGCCGAGGACCCAAATCATCCAACCCACCCATCTTCCGCAGGATGGCAGTTGAACTCGCCGGAGGTGTGCAATGAGCGCCGCCTTCGCAATCTGGGCCCACGCAGCCGAAACCGCGGAATGGCAGGAATGCAGAGAAGAGTCTCAACCCTGCATCGCGCCTCCCGATCTTCCGCCGCCGTCCTGCGGCGATTCAAATCTGGCCTTTTACCGCAAACACACTGAGAAAACCCTGCGGCGGTATCTCTACGCGTCCATCCTCGTCGGCCGCGCACCCACCATCCTCCGCGAGCCGCTTTCGCGCGGATGGGCCTCCAGCCGCCCCGTCAAAACCTTCGAAGACGCCGTCATCTTCGTCCTCGACATCGAGCGCTGCCTCGATCATCTCGGCTATCTCGATCGCCAGATCCTCGGGAAAGTCGTGCTGCAGGATTACACTCAGGCCGAAACCGCTGTTCTGCTCGGCATGAGTTCCCGCAGCATGACCGCCCGCTATCCGCAGGCCATCGACAGGCTCACACGCCTCTTGCTCGATGCCGACCTACTCATCCTCCCGGACTAACTCCCGGACTAGCTTCCGGACTAGCTCCCTCATAACCTGCAACGAGCTCGGGTTCCCCAGGTCCCGCTTCTGAGACCTGGGAAACCACCACCGCTCATCCCAAAAATCGCTGACTCGCTGACTCGCTGACCCGCCGCCCGCGCCCCGCATCTCGTGCCTGTCCTCCGCAAAACCATCTGCTATCGTGGACAGGTTCGCGGCGACATCCTACCGCAACACTTCTGCCCAGCGGAGGCCACATCGATGAAAAGCTTTGTTCCGGCTGCATGCCTGCTCGCCTGCGCGGCCCTCGCCGCCCAAACCGCCCCCAGGCCCACCACCGCGGCCGACGCCCCCAATCGCGACACCAGCTACATCGACGGGCAGGGCACAGCCCACGTCACCCGCGTCGTACCCGTCCCGCAGGACCTCAGTCCCCAGGCCCAGAAGTTCATCTCCCGCCCCGTCCCCGACGCCGGCCCGCCCCAGTCGCTCGCTGAGCGCCGCCGCCTCACCGACGCTTACACCGCCCGCGCCCGCGTCCAGTGGACCAAAATCTGCCCAAACACCATCGCCGAAGAGACCATGGCAGGCATCCCTGTCCGCGTCGTTACCCCCGCAAACATGCCCCCCGCGAACAAGGACAAGGTCCTGCTCAACCTCCACGGCGGCGGCTTCAACTCTGACTCCGGCTCCTACACCGAATCCATCCCCATCGCCAGTTACACCGGCATCAAAGTCGTCGCCGTGCTCTACCGCCTCGCCCCCGAGTATCCCTTTCCCGCCGCAGTCGACGACTCCATCGCCGTCTACAAGCACCTGCTCAAGACCTACAAGCCCGATCACATCGTCATCTACGGCACCTCGGCAGGCGCCATCCTCACCGGCGAAGTCGCGGTGAAGATCAAACAGCTCGGCCTCCCCATGCCCGCCGCCCTCGGCATCTTCAGCGGCATGGGCGACTTCGCCCGCGCCGGCGACTCCATCTCCATGTACGCCCTCCAGGGCCTCAGCGGCCACCTGGAGCCGCCCCAACCCGGCGCGCACGATCCCTTCTACGTCGGCTCAACCGACGCCAAAAATCCGGTCCTCTCGCCCGTTTACGCTGACCTCCGCGGCCTGCCGCCCACCCTCTTCATCACCAGCGGCCGCGACATGCTGCTCAGCGGCACCTCCAACCTCCACCGCGCATTCCTCCACGCCGGCGTCGACGCCCACCTCGTCCTCTTCGACGGCCTGCCCCACGCCTTCTGGTACGACCCCGATCTCCCCGAATCCATCGAAGCCAACCACCTCATGGCCGACTTCTTCGTGAAGCACCTCGCAAAATGAACTTGCCCCCAGCGACAAGTCTTCGTCGCTGGGGGAGTCTCATCGTGAAGTGGGTGGGAAACCACAAATGCTGCCTTGCTACATCGCTACATCGCTAACTCGCTACATCGCTAACTCGCTAACTCGCTGCCGTCCCCAATGACTCCCGCACCCTCTCCATAATCCCCAGGTAATACGCCAGATTATGGATCGTGTTCAGCGTCGCCGACAGCGCCTCGCCCGCCTGCATCAGGTGCCGCAGATACGCCCGCGTATACCGCCGGCACACCATGCACTCGCAGTTCGGATCCGGCGGCCCCTGGTCCTCCGCGAACCGCTTGTTCTTGATCGTCAGCCGCCCCTCGCTCGTGAACAGCAGCCCGTGCCGCGCCGCCCGCGTCGGTAGCACGCAGTCCATCATGTCCACGCCCATCCGCGCATACTGCTCAATCTCGTCCGGATACCCCACGCCCATCACGTACCGCGGCTTGTCCTTCGGCAGCATCGGCAGCACCTCCTGGATCATCTCCAGCGTCAGGTCGCGCGGCTCGCCCACGCTCAATCCGCCAATCGCATACCCGTCGAAGTCCATCTCCATCAACTGCTCGGCGCATTGCTTCCGCAGGTCCCGATACATCCCCCCCTGCACAATCCCAAACAAACTCTGCTCTCTGCTCCCTGATCCCTGATCCCTGATCCCTGCTTCTCCATCCCACGGAACCTCATGCCGATGCGCACGGAAATGCTCCAGCGACCGCCGCGCCCACGCCATCGTCAGCCGCAAGCTCTCCTCGGCCCGCGTCCGGTCCGCCGGATACTCCGTGCATTCATCGAACGCCATCGCAATATCCGCGCCCAGCGCAATCTGCACGTCCATCGAGTGTTCGGGAGTAAAGAAGTGCGAACTCCCATCCAGATGTGAGCGGAACCGCACCCCGTCATCCGTCACCTTGCGCAGTTCGCTCAGGCTGAACACCTGGAATCCGCCCGAATCCGTCAGCATCGCCCGCGGCCAGCTGATAAACCGGTGCAGCCCGCCCATCCGCCGGATCGCCTCATGCCCCGGCCGCAGATACAGGTGATAGGTGTTGCCGAGAATGATCTCCGCGCCCAGCGCCTCCAGCACATCCTGCGGCACGGCCTTCACCGTCCCCGCCGTCCCCACCGGCATAAACACCGGCGTCTGCACCGTCCGGTGCGGCAGGTGCATCTGCCCCCGCCGGCCCCCGGCTGCCGTCTCCCGCATCACTTCCAGTTTCAAACTCACCTCAAAATTCTATCGGCCACCCGCCACCCCGCTCGATTGGACGTTCCCGGCCAACTACAGCGAACGAGCCTGACATTACAGCCAGCGGAAAACTGCCGCACAAGAGTGTTGTAACAAGGGCACAGTCTCATAACGCCCTCAAAGGCGCACTTCGATGAGGTTCTGTAATAACGGCACGGCTTCAAACTTGCTCAAAGCGCACCTCGATGAAGTTCTGTAATATCATCACGGCTTCAAACTTGCTCAAAGCGCACCTCGATGAAGTTCTGTAATATCATCACGGCTTCAAACTTGCTCAAAGCGCACCTCGATGAAGTTCTGTAATAACGGCACGGCTTCAGCCGGGCCATAAATGCCACAAAAGAAGAGCGGGCTTTAGCCCCTGCTGATCCCTGATCCCTGATCCCTTATCCCTGTTCCCTGATCATCTCCACGCCAGATGCAGAATCGTCAGATTATCCTTCCGAATCCGCCGGCCCCCGATCAGCCGCCGCATCTCCCCAAACAGCCACTCCCGCTTCTCCGCATCCAGCAGCCGATGATCCGACGCCGTCTCCATCATCGCCACATGCTCATCCGCCGTGAACTCCTCGCTCCACAAATGCCGCAGTACCCGAACTTCGCGGAAGCATCCGCTCCGCTCCATCTCCTCCCGCGCATCCGCAACGCTCTCCGGCAGTGGCCGCGGTTCGGGAATTCGCCCCATCCCAACCACCTCATACGCATCCTGAATCTCCACAAAGAAAGGATCGAACCCCGGCGGATACGCTTGCCCATCCAGCGTGAAGGCCAGCACCCCGCCATCCCGCAGCGCCCCCGCCGCCCGCTCGTAGCGCACCGCCGGGTCCAGCCAGTGCCAGCTCGTAATCGCCAGCGCCAGGTCGAACTCCTCCGCCGGCCGCCAGTCCTCGAACCGCGTCTCCACCACCTCCACCCGCGGATACGCCGCCAGATTCCGCCGCGCCACGGCTGCTAGATTCGCCCCCATCTCAAGCGCCGTCACGCTCGCGCCCCGCCGCGCCAGCGGCAGCGTCGACTTGCCCGTCCCGCAGCCAATCTCCACCACTCGCGCAGCCGACGGCTCGAACCCCGTCTTCGCAAACAGCGTTTCGTAGATCCACGCCGGCGGCTCCCGCCGTCCCCGGTCGTACAGCTCTGCAATCTCGTCGAAGGTCTGTGCGCGCCGGACACGCAACTCTGGCGTGAAATTCATGCACTCACGCTAACACCGGGGCATCTACCGCCCGCCGCCCAGCCGCAGCTGCAATCCGCCCCGCACCACCCGCGGATCCCCCAGAGTAACGGTAGGCGTCTTGCCCACCTCAATCGTCCGGTCCAGCAGGTTCTCGCCCGCCGCAAACACCTCGAACCGCGATCCCAGCGGCCGCGACGCAAACGCATCCAGCCGGAAATAGCCGCTCAGCAATTCCAGATTTGCATCGTCGTTGTACTGCCGCCCGCTCATCCGGCTCTGCAAACCCAGCGTCCCCCAGCGCGGCGTAAATGCTCGTACATTCAACGTCGCCATGTTCCGCGGCACCTCGGGAATCCAGTTGCCCACATCTTGCGGGCCGCGCGTCACCGTGGCGTTCGCATACTGATATCCGCCGTCAACCCCCAGCCAATGCCGCGGCGTCAATGCAAAATCAAGAGAAACTCCCTTGCTTTCGATCTGGCCCAGGTTCTCCCGCAGCAGCAAAATGGGCGATGAGTGCGCATTGATCGTCACCGCCGTTATCGGCCGGTTCACCTGCGTAAGAAAATAGCTCGCTCGCACCGTCCCCCAACTCCGCTGCGATGCCACACCCGTCTCCCACCCAGTAGCCCGCTCGCTGTCCAGCGCGCTGTTCGCCTTGGTCAGCTGGTCGCCCACCTGCGTGGAACGGTACAGCTCACTCGGCGTAGGCGCGCGGTACGCCCGGAATCCCGACGCCGAAATCGCCCAGTGCTCGCCCAGCTTGCGCGTAATCCCCAGTCGCGGGTCGAACACATTCTGGCTGATCTGCGGCGGCTGCGCAGCAACTGGCGTCCATCCCGCGCCCTTCGACGTAAACTGCCGCGCATCGAAGTTGCGAAAAAAATCCTCCCGCGCCGAAGCAGCAAAGGTCCAGGCCCGCGGCGTCCACAGCGCCTCCACATACGTCCCCGTGTCGCGCTGGCGCACATCGGTCTTGGTCGTCACACCCGTACTGAACAAGTGCTCGTCATCCCAAACACGCACATCGCGCACATCCGCCCCGGCCAGCAGCAGCAGATTTGCCCGCACCGGCTGGCTCCAGTGCGCTGCCGCGCCCAACTCATTCACCGGCGCATACGACGTCTTCGTCGGCTTCTCGCCGCAGCGATACGCGCACAGTGGATCCGCCGCGGTAGGTGTGTCGGTGATGCCGGAAAACGTCTGAAAGTAGCGCTCGTCCGATCCATAGAAGCGCAGCGTCAACGCACCATCGCGCGGCGCCTTCCAGTCCGCGCCCGTCGCGTAGCGCCACAGCTTGGTCTGGTTCATCTGATAGAACGTGCCATTGTGCCGCGAGTCATTCAGCACGCTGCCCCGCGCAAACAACCGCAGCCCCCGCGTATCGTGCTCCAGCAGCACAATCCCATTCTGCGCGTGCACATTCGACGGCTGATCGACCGGCCCACGCTGCCACGGCGCCTCCTGAATATATCCATCGGTGCCCAGCAAACTGCTCGCCGCAAGCGCAGCCCACGGCCCACGCTTGCCTTCCCAAAGCGCGCCGTTCTGAAAGGTCCCTTCTTGTCCGTAGCTCGAGCGCAGTTGCAAACCATTCGTCGTCGGCTGCATCAGCCGCACGTTGATCACGCCGCCAATCGCGCTCGATCCATACAAATCGCTCGCCCCGCCGCGCACCACTTCCACATCGCTGATCGCTAGCTCCGGCTGCTCGTCCCAGTGGATCCAACCGCCCAGCGGATCGTTCAGCGGCACGTCGTCCATCGTCACCAGCGTGCGGCTCGCCGCAGTCGATCCCAGCCCGCGCAAACTGATGCCCTGCGACGTCGGATTCGCAACCAGCGAACTCGATCGCCGAAACAGCTCCACTCCCGGAATCTGCCGCAGCTTCCCGTCCAGCGTCACCGCCGCCGTCTGCTGCATCTGCTGCTGCGTCAGCAGCCGCGTGCTCACCGGGCTCTCCAACTCACCCAGCGGCGCGCGATACGCCGTCACTGTCACCTGGTCCACTACCTCTCCCGGTGCCAGATGCACGACCGCGTCGCCGTTCACCTGCGCCGCCTGCGTCGCAAAGTTCGGCGCACTCACACGAACGCTGCACGGCCGCATGCACGCAATGCGAACCTGGCCCTGCGCATCCGTACGTCCCAGCACAGCTCCGACCGCATTGCGCACCGTTGCCCCGGACACAGCAGCACCGCCGCTGTCCTCAATGGTCAGCGTTGCGCTTGTCTGCGCGCGCATCGCCATTGGCGACAGCAAAAGCACACCAAGCATCGCTTTCAACAAGAACAATCGCATCATTTTCAGAGGGGAAACGGTTCGTTAGATCCTGCAGCAGCTCCGCAACCGACCGCTGCCGCGCAACATCCATAACATTCGATGCAATTTCCGCCAGCGGCACCAGCACGAAGAATCGCTCTGTGAGACGCGGGTGAGGAATCTCCAGCCGCGCCGCCTCAACCACCCAGTCGCCATACAGTAACAAATCCAGGTCCAGCGTGCGCGGTCCGTTCTGCACGCCGCTCGACCGGTCGCGCCCAAACCGCTGCTCGATTTGCAGCAACTCATCCAGCAATTCTCGCGGGCCAAGTTCCGTTTCCACCGCTGCCACCGCGTTCAAAAAACGCGGCTGCTCGGCAAGGCCGACTGGCGCAGTACTGTAGAGCGACGACCGCCGCACAACCCGACCGCACCGGCTCAACCACGCGAGCGCCTCCGCCAGCGTCACATCCGGCGGACCCGCCGCGCTGGGCAGGTTAGCCCCCATGCCGATGTACGCCGTCTCCATCTCTCCAGCCTAGCGCGTTCCGTCGGGAGCCTGCGTGTGCCCCTTCATCGCGATGAGCGGAAGACCAGCACTTCCCGCTCATCCCGCGCACGCCTTCAGATCCTTCACCAGCTCATCAACCCGCCGCAGATCCGAGTCCCATGCAAACATGAACCGTGCCGCGCCTCCAATAAAGGTGTAGAACCGCCATCCCATCCCGCGCAGCCGCTCCAGTACCTCCGGCGCGCTGAACAGAAACACCGCGTTCGCCTCCACCGGCGACGCAATCGTCACGCCCGGCACATCCGCAATCTGTTCCGCGAAATACCTCGCACACCCATTCGCATGTTCCGCATTGCGCAGCCATGCGCCGCTGCCCAGCATTCCGATCCACGGCGCCGCCAGAAACCGCATCTTCGACGCAAGCTGCCCGGCCTGCTTGCACCGGTAGTCGAAGTCCGCCGCAAGCCTATGATCGAAAAAGATCACCGCTTCGCCAATCGCCAGGCCGTTCTTCGTCCCGCCAAAGCACAGCACATCCACGCCGCTCTTCCACGTCATCTCCGCCGGCGTGCAGCGCAGGCTCGCGCATGCGTTCGCGAACCGCGCACCATCCATGTGCAGCAGCAGATCGTGCTGTTTGCTCGCCTCCGCAATCGCCCGCAACTCAGGGAGCGAATACACCGTGCCGATCTCCGTCGACTGCGTAATCGTCACCACGTGCGGCTTCGGATAGTGAATGTCCTGCCGCTTCGTCGCCAGCTCGTGAATCGCCCCCGGTAGCATCTTGCCGTCCAGCGAACGCGCCACCAGCAGCTTCGATCCGTTCGAAAAAAACTCCGGCGCGCCGCACTCATCCGTCTCCACGTGCGACGTTTCCGCGCAGATCACGCTGTGATAGCTCTGGCACAGCGACGCCAGCGCCAGCGAATTCGCCGCCGTCCCGTTGAAGACAAAGAACACGTCGCAGTCGGTCTCGAAGAGCGTCCGAAACGCATCCGAAGCCCGTTCAGTCCACTCGTCTTCGCCGTAGGCCGGCGCAAAGCCGCGGTTGGCCTCGTCCATCGACGCCCACGCCTCCGGGCAAATGCCGGCATAGTTGTCACTGCCAAACTGCTGCGGAAGAACCGCGGAATGCGAAGGAATTGCAATGCTCATTGTGCTTTAAGCATAGCGCTGCGCACGCGCCATATTGCCGAATCCCGAGACTCCCAGGCGCAGTCAAACCCGCTGCCGCAGCAACTGCACAACTCCAAACATCAGCAGCGCAATCGCCACCCAAGCGAACCAGTCGCCCCACGCCTGATACACCGTCCAACTATGCGCCACCGGCACGTTCACCAGCAGCGTGGCAAACGGCGCGGAAGTGCTGCTGGTCTCGCCCAGAATGCGCCCGCGGCTATCACTCGCGTACAGCAGCCCATTCTTGGCGGTGCGCGCCACGCTGAATCCGTCCTCCACGCCCCGCATCACCGCAATGTGCCCGTGATAGAACCCGTCCATCACAAAGTCCCACGCGGGAACCAGCAGCAGCCCCGCGCCAACCTTGCCGTAGCGCCGCGCGGGCGAACCAAAATCCATGTCCTTGCAGATCGCCACGCCCCACGTCTGCTGCGCGCGATGCAGAACGGCAAGCGATGTGCCGGGCTTCAAATTCGACTCGAAGGGCGGCAGCATGTGCTCCTTGTCGTAGGTCTCCATCGCCGCGTCCGGCGTGTAAATCCGCGCCTGGTTGTACTTCACCGGCCCGTCCACATCCACCACCCCAGCCACAACCGTTGCGCCGGTCTCATTGGCAAGCGACTGCAGAATCGCATCGCTCCCGCCAGATTTTCCATCGAGCGTCACGGCAATCTTCTCGGGAATCACAATCGCCTGCGCCCCTTCTGCCGCCAATCTCTGCGCAGCATCGGCATATGCGGTGAAGAGTTGTTCGGTAGCCGCACCCGAATCGGCAACGGGCTTAGAATCCGGCTGGTCGTGCGCAATCAATCCCACGCGAACCGTGTCTCCCGTCGGGACTGCAAGCCGCACGAACCCGAACACCAGCACCGCGGCAACAAGCGCCAACATTCCGCCCAGCACGCGCCATCCCCGCTGCGGCTCGCTCGCGCGCGAGTGCCACGCGATAGCAAGCGCGGAAGGAAAGAGCAGCAGCACAAACGTCATGCCCCACGGTCCCGTGATCGAGGCCAGTTGCAGAAACGGCACAAAATTCAGTTGCGAGTAGGCCAGGCTGCCGGCCGACCCGTGCGGCGTGATGGAGTTGCGGAGAAATTCGCAGGCTGTGTAGGCCGCGGGCAAAGCCACCAGACCGCTCCACAGCGCGCCGCGCAGCACCAGTGCGCGAAATAGAAGCACGCCCGCCGCAAAGAAAACTCCCGCGAAGAGAAACACGGTGAACCACACCGACGCAGGCGAGCCCAGGGCAGTCACCAGGTAGCCCCACATGTTCACGCCGCCAAGCATCATCGCCGCAATCGACGCCAGGCCTGCCGCCAGCCACGATCCGCGCAACGCGAAGACGAGCAACGGCAGCGGCGCTAACCACACCAGCGGCCATATGGGGTGCAGGCCGAGTCCGAAGTAGAACAACACGGATGAAATAGCGATAGCGAGAAGAGCTTCGCCCAGCGCGAGGGGATTACGCGAGGATGCCATGTGCGTACCTCCTGAAAGATCGGTGACAAAGTGCTCGAAACTGTTTCGGCGGCAGCGCCACACGTCCGCCCACGTACAGCATCACCAGGCCCTGCATCAGGGCGCCGGTCTCGAAAACAATCTCCCACACATCGTCCTTGCGAAAGTCACCCGTCTCCATGGCGCGCGCAATGATGTCAGCGGAGAGATTCGCGGTCGGAGACCGGCGGGCGCGAAAGTCGTCGGGGAACACGCGGGCCCCTTCGCGCCTGCTCAGGAACATCAGTTCGAACAGGCGCGGCTTCTCAAATGCAAAGTCGAGGTTCACGTCCAGGATCTGCAGCATCTTGTGCTCGAGCGATCCCGTGAGCCGCGTTGCGGAAAGTCTCTCTGCAACCTCGGCAAATCCGGCATCGGCCAGCGCGTTGAGCAGGCCGTCGCGATTGGGAAAATGGCGGTAGAGCGCCATCGGCGTAATGCCCACCGCCGCCGCAACCCGCCGCATCGTCACGCCCTCGGCGCCTTCCGCGTGCAGCAGCCGCGCCGCCGCCGTGCAAATCCTCTGGCTGGTCGATTCCGCCATGTATACACCGTACACGAATGCAGTATACGGTGTATACAAAAATCTGCGGCTCTGTCGATGATGCCTTCCGCCGACGCTGCCCTCAGGCTTTCACCGGCACCGTCGTTTCATGGTTCTGGCACTCGGCAATGAAAGCCTCGGCATATTTCACCCCGCATTCAATGCCGCGGAACTCCTGCATCTGCGAGTGCAGCGGCCAGAAATCCGTTGCCGGCCTCTGGCTCGCGTGCGCAAAACAGGCATCGTGCTTCTGCTGCAGCGTGGTGCCGATATTCACGTAATGCGTGGGATGGAAGTTCTGCGTCTGCTCGCCCTGGTCCACCTCAAAGTAATAGAGGTCGAACGCGCGTCCACCCGCCAGCCACGCATCGTAGGTCAGCAGCGATGCGGCGCGATGATCGCGGTGCGTATCCACAGGCCAGTGCGTGAACACAATGTCCGGCTTCTCCGCTTCCAGCAGCTTGCGAAACTCCGCGTAGCGCTCGCCGTCGATCTTTGTATCGCCGTCGATCTGCCCCGCAAACACCGGCTTCGCCTTCAGAATGGCGCATGCCTTCTCTGCCTCTGCCGTGCGAATCTGCGCAGCCTCAGCGTGAGTCTTCCCCGGAATGCCCGCCTCCCCGCGCGTGAGATAGACGATCGTCACAGTGTGACCCTGAGCGGCATACAGCGCGATCGTCCCGCCGCAACCCGTCTCCGGATCGTCGGGATGCGCACCTGCCACCACAATGTTCAACTTCCGTGCTGGCTTTTCGATCTCCGCTGAAGCAGGCAGCCCCGCCCCCAGACCCACCGCCGCAAGCGACGACCGCCCCAGCATCTCTCTCCGCGTGATTCCTTTCACAATAGGCTCCGGGTTGCGCGTTGAAATAGGTGTCAGAGGAATTGTAGTGGGAAGAGTGGGGCTGTTTCGAAAGGTCATTAGAGGCTCCGAGGCAGAACTGGAAAAACCACAAGTCCATGCGCTTGACCGCATAATGCGTTATAGAGCATACTGCTTCCGTGAAGTGGGTAATCGAATTCCATCCAGCATTCAAGGCTGAGTTCGATGAACTTTCCCCGGCGATTCAGGATGGGTTGCTGGCGATGCTGGTGCCGCTGAAGGTGCGCGGACCGGCGTTGGGCCGCCCGGAAGTAGACACGCTCAAAGGCTCGCATTACCCCAACATGAAAGAGCTTCGTTTCCGTGCGCGGGGCGGAGTCTGGCGCGTCGCCTTTGCTTTCGATCCGCGCCGAACAGGCATTCTCCTCGTTGCGGGCGATAAGGCAGGAGTAAGCGAGACTAAGTTTTACAAGCGCCTGATTGAGAAAGCAGACAAGCGATTCAAAGAACATTTAAGGAACATGGAGGTCCCGGAGCGATGAAGAAATACAAGACAACTTCCCTCGACGAAGTCATGGAGTCTCTCCCCGCAAAGAGGCGCGCTCGTATTGAAGAGAAAGGCCGGGAACTGCTCGCCAGGATCGAGCGGCGAGCGACGCTCGCGGAACTGCGCAAGAGCCGCAAGGTGAGCCAGGCCGCGCTGGCGGAGACGCTCGGCGTCAAGCAGATGCAAGTGTCGCGTCTGGAGAAGCGGAAAGACCCGCGGCTCTCCACGTTGCGGCGTTCAATCGAAGCGCTGGGCGGGCAGCTTACGATGATCGCCACCTTCCCCAATCAGGAACCGATGGTGCTGGTCGTGGACGGCGAAGCGAAGGGCCGCGGCAAGGTGGCGTAGGCGAGCGTTGCGATGCGCATTCGCGCGATCCCACCCATCGGACGGTAAATCTGTCTGATGGGTGGGGCACTCTGCGTGGTGGATACCGGGCTGAGAATTGGCAGGGCCACCTGCCCACCTGCCGAGAGTTCTTATTGCGAAGAGCTCTTTTGGGTTGGCTCTGGTACCTTGCTTTGAGATTCAACTTCCTTGCGCATCCGCTTCACAAGTGCGCCCGCTGTGAAACTTGCCGTCATCGTGCGCTGGTGATCGATTGCTGCCAGTTGGCGATGTGTTGCTCGGTCAAACGCGATAAGGTAGCGATCGAAGCTCATCAGGGGGATCGTCATCCCTGTTCCGCTTGAGTGGCCTCCGTAGGAGTTTACCGATGCCGTACTCATCACGCCCAGCGGAATATTAGAATCGGCCAGGACCAAAACGATGTCGGCTTCTTCTGGGCGATCGACAAGCTTCCACCGGCCCCATTCAGCGAGTTTCTTTGGTAGCTCGTTGAAAACCCTTAAGTCATTGCTTCGGTTTACCAGATAAGCTGTTTTGGCATCCCCGATGTGCGCGATGCCCCTTGGCGCCTCCGGTTCCGGCTTGCTAACTTCCACCATCGCGAGAATCACGTTGTCGGGAACACCAGCTGACTTGAGCTGCTCGAGGGCCGCCGGTGACGTGTCGCATCTGCACTCGCTGGCTTTGATCTTAGCGGCAACTATGTCAGCCGATAGGCCGGCTTTCAGCATGGCTATAACGTCCTGATTGGTGACGGAGATTTGATTTCTGCTGAGTCTTGATCCGCTTTGTTCGCCTCTAGCAATTTGCAAAGGGGCGAGCAAAACCATGGCTGCAATAGCTATCAACTGAGAACTTTTCATGATCCGCTCCCACAGGAAATCGATCCAATGCTACGCAGGGCATGACTCTAATTCTAGGAAAATCTGGAGGTGGGATGCTCTCGACACGGCACAGAGCAAGGAATGCATGAGGTGGACTACCTCCTCCGAAAAATGCAAAAGAAACCGCAGATCCCTCGCTCCGCTTACCCCATCGCGACGTGGCCGCACCGGGTTCCCACGCTGCTCAGCTCGAGATGACTCTTACGTGGCGTATCGGATTTCAGACCTGCCTTCCTCATCGTGGCTACTTCTTCAACGGCTTCCGAGCGAAGTAATACAGCGAATACGCCAGCGCCGCGAAGGCAATCACGCTCACCCAATCGTGATCCAAAAACGTGTGCGGCACGTTGAGCAGGTCGCGGTTGTCGTAGTACGTCGCCTCCATCGCCTTCAGCGCCACGCCGATCAGCCCCGCGATGCCGCCTGCCGCAATCAGTCCCGAGGCGAACAATGATCCGGAAGAGATATCGCTCTCCGCTTCGCCTTCCCCAGCGCGTTCCGCGGCGCGGTCCACGAACCACCGCACCACGCCTCCGATAAAGATGGGCAGCGTCGTTCCAATCGGCAGATAAGCGCCCACGGCAAACGTCAGTGAACGAATGCCCAGCAACTCCACCGCAATCACCAGAGCCACGCCAAGCAGCACGATGCCCCACGGCAGCTTGCGGCTCAGAATGCCATTGATGACCGTGGCCATCAGCCGTGCCTGCGGCGCGGACGCGCTGGCCGATCCGATCCCCTGAATCCAATGCACCTCAATCCTGTGCGTCGCCGGCGAGTAGAGATACTTCCCGTCCTGCAGCTCCGTCGAGCCAATGGAGTTGAGCAACACATACTGCGCGGTGTTTTCGGGCGTCTCCGTCTTTCCGTCCGGCTGGATCACGCGAATCTCAGTGGGCAGGCGATGGCGGTCAGTCTGCACGGACACCCCGGCATGGTGCGCGTTGATGTCCCACGGCTGCGCCGCCGCATGGAACTCCTGCAACCCGGTGTTCATCAGGTTGAGCGTGAACCCGATAACCACCGTCGAAACGACCACGCCGATCATCAGCGCAATCTGCTGCAGCCGCGGCGTCGAGCCCACAATGTAGCCGGTCTTCAGGTCCTGCGAGGTATCGCCTGCGTTCGACGCCGCGATGCAAACCACCCCGCCGATCGTAATGGCCAGCGCGCCAAAAGCCGGCGCTGTCCATCCGCGCACCAGGAAGACGGCCGCGGTGGCCATCAGCGTGGCAATCGTCATCCCGGACACCGGCGACGCCGACGACCCCACCAGCCCCACGATCCGCGACGCCACCGTCACAAACAGGAATCCGAAGACGACCACCAGCAGCGATGCGGCGAGATTGGCCTGCCAGCCTACGAATGCGCCGGGCACCGGCTTGAACTCCAGGAACAGGAACATGCACAGGATGATGAGCGCCGAGCCGATGATCACCACCTTCATCGACAAATCATCTTCTGTGCGCGCGGTGCGGGCGGGCTGCCCGCCTTCGGCCGTCTTCACATTCTTCAAGCCTGCCGTGAGCGCGCTCCAGATTGTGGGCAGCGTCTTGATCAGCGTAATCAGGCCGGCGGCAGCCACGGCTCCCGCTCCCATCGGCTTGATGTAAGCCGCCCAAAGGTCGCTCGGGCCCATCTGCGCAATCGGAACCTGGCCCGGATACACGGGGTGCGGCAGCTCTTTCCCGAAGAAGTAGATCAGCGGCATCACCACAAGCCACGAAAACACGCCGCCCGCAAAAATCACCCCCGCCACACGCGACCCGATGATGTAGCCCACGCCCAGGTACTCCGATGTGGCATCGGCGTTGATCGATGAGCCCTTGAGTACGTGATTGGGGCCGAAGTCCGGCTGATACTCGGGCGACCCCGGCCACACGCTCAGCAGGTTCTTGTTCTGCAGAAAGGTGTAAACGCCGCCGAGCCCGAGGCCGAGGAAGACTCGACTCGCCAGGGATCCGCCCTTTTCGCCGGCAATTAGAACATCGGCGCAGGCAGTGCCCTCGGGGTAGGGAAGCGCACCGTGCTCCTGCACAATCAGTTGCCGCCGCAGCGGGATCATGAACAGCACGCCCAGCCAGCCGCCAATCAGAGCCAGCATGAAGATCCGCGAGTACTCCATGTCGAACCCGAGGAAGATGAGCGCGGGCAGCGTAAAAATCACGCCCGACGCAATCGACTGACCGGCATTCCCCGTCGTCTGAACAATATTGTTCTCCAGAATCGACGACCGCCCGAAAGCGCGCAGAATGCTGATCGAGAGCACCGCAATCGGAATTGACGCTGCAACCGTAAGGCCCGCGCGCAGGCCCACGTACACCGTGACTGCGCCGAAGATGATGCCGAAGATGGAGCCCAGCAGCAGGGCGCGGAAGGTAAACTCGGGTGGCTTTTCCTGCGGTGGCACGAAAGGACGAAATGCGGGTGGTCCAGCTTGAACTTCGGGCACGAAACTGCCTCCAACGGCGACGGCTCTGTTTTCGGGAATTTCCCTGAAACAGGGAGTGTAGCAGTCAGGGCGTCAGGCTGGCAGGTGGAAACAGCCGGTTTGCGGTGGATACCTCCCGGCCACCTGCCTGTCTGCTCCGGCTAGCGTTTCGCAGATCATGATTGCGAAACGCATGCCCCAGCGCGTAAGGTGAGGGGCAGCCCGAATTCGGACGGTATCCATGCCCCAACCCAGCCTGACGCAGACTTCCCGGCAAGCGGTGAGCACTCCCGTCTCCGCAGCCCCTTCCAAGCGGCTCCTGTCGCTCGACGTGCTCCGCGGCATCACCATCGCGTTCATGATCATGGTCAACAACAACGGCGGCCCGGGCTCGTGGCGCTTCATGAATCACGCCGAGTGGAACGGTCTGACGCCGACGGACCTGGTGTTCCCCACGTTCATGTTCGTGGTGGGCATCTCCATCGTGTTCTCGACCCAGGCGCGGCTGGCCAAAGGCGCGAGCAGAGCTGAGCTGGCGCGGCACACGGTGCAGCGGGCGATCATTCTCATCCTGTTCGGCATTGTGGTGAACAGCTTCCCGTATTTCCATCTGGCGCACATGCGGTTTTACGGTGTGCTGCAGCGCATTGGGCTGTGCTACCTGGTGGTGGGCCTGTTCTACCTGTGGGATCAGCGGGTGTGGACCAAGATTGCCGCGGCGGCGGCGGCGCTGGTGGGCTATTGGGTGCTGGTGCGGTGGGTTCCGGTGCCCGGACTGGGCATGCCTGGACACGATATTCCATTCATGGACATGAACCGCAACATCGTGTCGTGGGTCGATCAGCATCTGTTCCCGTATCACCTGTATCTGTATGCGCCGGATCATAACGTGCGCGACCCTGAAGGGCTGTTGAGCGATATTCCGGCGGCTGGGACGATGCTGCTGGGGCTGCTGGCAGGTATCTGGCTGCGTACGGAGCAGGCGCTGAAGACAAAGGCCGCCGGCTTGCTGGCCGCATGCGCGGGCTCTCTGGCGCTCGGCTACTTCTGGTCACTGTGGTTCCCGCTGAACAAGAACATGTGGACCAGTTCCTACGTGCTCGTTGCGGCAGGCTACTCCCTGGCGGTCCTCACCCTGGCCTACTGGGCCATTGAACTCAAGGGCTGGCGCAAGGGCTGGACGTGGCCCTGGCTGGTCTTCGGCTCCAACGCAATCGTCGCCTACATGTTCAGCGAACTATTCTCCAGCTTCTTGAACATGCTCGCTGTTCCGGCCGGTAGCCGGCTCCATGAATCGCTGCCGCTTTTTCTCTTTCAGCACATCTTCGCGCATATCCCCGACCCCGGCTGGGCGGCGTTCGCCTGGTCCGTCACGTTCACCGCCGTTTGCTTCGTTCCGGTGTGGTTTCTCTGGCGCAACAAGGTGTTTGTCAAGATATAGCCTCAATCGGAAACGCTACGAGGGGTGTAGCTTCGAAATATGGGGAGTTCGCGCGCCTCGGGTGCCGTGGTATTTCGCAAGGGTGAGTCTGTGCCGCGGGCGCGGCTTCGCCAGGACTTAGTCGAATTGGCAGTCGGCTATGCGCTCATCCTCGCCACCATCTGGACCGCGCGGCCGGTACAGGCGTGGTTCTATTGGCTTGCTCTGGCGTGGATCGCGGTCACCTCGTGGATCTCCTTTCCCGGCTGGGCCGCGCTGGGCTTCCGCAAAGCGGGCTTTACGAGATCCCTTTGGGTCGCCATCGTGGCAGTGGCGCTGGCCATTGCGGCGCATGCGGTTGCGTTCCGCATCCATACTCTGCGCCAGCCCATGGCGCTCCGCGGCTGGGTTCTCACCTTCGGCGGGTACGTGGTGTGGTCGTTCGTGCAACAGTTTCTGCTCCAGGGGTATTTTCTCTTCCGCTTGCTGCGCCTGCTGCCGCGTCCCGAGTGGGCCGGCATCGGGGCAGCGCTGATGTTCACGGCGGCGCATCTTCCCAACCCCATCCTGACGCCCCTCACGCTGATTTGGGGCACGTGCGCCTGCTTTGTGTTTCTGCGGAATCGCAACATCTATCCCTTGGCATTTGCGCACGCGGTTCTGGGCATAACCGTCGCGATCACCGTGCCCGGGCCCGTGGTGCGCAACATGCGCGTGGGACTGGGATATCTGCGGTATCACGCTCCGCACAGGAATCATGATCTGCCCCTGAATCCGCCCTCCCCAGCCAGAACTACGCACTAGAGCAGCAGTTTCCTCCCCGGAAAATTCTCGAAGACATTCTTCTTCTGTCCACGTGTTGATCTGGGCGTTTCCCTGGGTCGTGACGGTGGTCACATACGCTGCCATGAGTTAGCGGTGCAATGTATGCGGTCGACGAAGCGACTGGCGGTAAACGCATATTTAAAGGAACATCGCTCGCGCCGACCGGACCCGGGAAAGGTTCCCGGTTCTAACTATGAATTACAAACCCCCGGATCTTCGGGAAAACGCAACCAGCGCTGACAAGGGCCCGCGGAATAAATCGACTCAACCGCGGAGAACAGACGACGCAAACACGACCCGCTAAAAGGCAACAACCTTAAAGCCTTCCGCCACTGGTTCGGCGCGGGCTTGGACGGGTCACGCAGCCTGCATTGCGAATTGCTCTCAGGAACTTACTCTGCCGTGCCGCCCGCGGGTGTGCGGGGGGCGACAGGCTGCGCAAATCGGCAGCAGTTGCAAAGGAAGGTCACATGAATCATCGAATGCGACGCATCGGCTCCAGGTATATCCTGTTGCCGATCTTTCTACTCCTGGCATGCGTGGGGGCCATCGCGCAAGCCAACTCAGCACTCACTGGCATCCTCACCGACCAGTCCGGCGCCGTAATCCAGGGCGCTGAGGTCACGGTGACGGATCCAGCCACCGGATTTACACGGAGCACGGTGAGCAGCGAAACCGGGCTCTACCTGCTCTCCGGCCTGAACCCCGCCAACTACGACCTCACGGTAGTGTCTAAGGGATTTCAGACCTACACCCAGAACGGCATCGTGGTGAACGTGTCGGCCACGGTGCGTGTGGACGTGAAGCTGACCATCGGCGCGGAGTCAACCACCGTTACCGTGCAGGCCAATGCGCTCACGGTGCAGGCCGACTCCAACGTCGTAAGCACGCTGATCAACGAGCAACAGATCACGCAACTGGCAACCAACGGCCGCAATGTTGTAACGCTCGCCGCGCTGGGGCTGGGCGTGAGCGGAAACCTCCCGGACATGAACATGCCCACGTCCGTAGGCTCGAGCTTCGCCATCAGCTTCAACGGCCTCAACCAGGCCCACAACGTGTGGCTGCTGGATGGCGGCGAACAGTATGACCGCGGCAGCGGCGGCAAGATGTCGATCATGCCCTCGCAGGATTCGCTGGCGGAGTTCCAGGTCCTGGCCAGCAACTATCCGCCGGACTACGGTATCTCCTCCGGTGGCACGGTCACCATGTCTCTCAAGAGCGGCACCAAGGATTTCCACGGAGAACTGTGGGAATTCGTTCGCAATGACGCCCTGCAGGGACACAACTACTTCGACGCTCCGGGTGCTCGCAAACCCGAACTGCGCCTCAACATCTTCGGCGGCAACATTGGTGGACCGGTGATTCTGCCGGGTTACAACGCCGACCGCAAGAAGACGTTCTTCTTCTACAACCAGGAGTGGCGCAGGATCGTGCAGGGCAGCGCGCCTGCCGGTATTCACGCCGTTCCGTCGGCTGATTTCATCACCTCGGCGCAGGACTTAACCTACGTCCTGCCCGCGTATGCTCCCGCCACCCAGCACCAGGTGTTTGTGCCCACCGTGAGTCCCAACTCCCGCCTGGGCATGGCAATCGCTAATCACCCCAACCTCGTCATGGGCCAGCCTTTTCCGAACAACCTGATTCCAGCCGACCTGCTGGATCCGGCTGCTCTGGCTGTCAACTCCGTCGGTGCCATTCCCAAGGCCAACGTCGCTGGAGACCTGGTGTCGGTCTCTTCGAAGCAGCCGACGAATGTGACCGAGGAGATTGTCCGCATCGACCACAACATCAACGACAAGTGGACGATCTTCGGCCACTACATTCACGACTCCGTCAGCCAGACCTATGCAACCTCGATCTGGAGCGGCGACAGTTACCCAACGGTCGGGTCCAACTTCAGCAACCCGGGCAACAGCGCGGTGATCAAGCTGACCGGCGCCATCACGCCGCACGTGCTGCTGGAAGCGGCCGTTAACTGGAACGGAAACACCATCAACATCATGCCTTCGGGTACGGCATGGCAGAAGCCCTCGGGATGGGGCGCGCAGTCGTTCTTCCCGGCGGTCAACAATCGCTTGGACCGCCTTCCCAGCGTGAACCTCACGTCCTGGGGTACGCAGTTCGATCCCTGGTCGCAGCCCTGGCATAACGCCGCACAGGACTTCAACGAGATCTTTGCGGTCTCCGTCACGCAGGGCAAACACGCTCTGAAGTTCGGCGGTGAATACAACCGCTACACCAAAAACCAGCAGATCTTCGGCAACACCAACGGCTTCTACACCTTCACAGATGGTTGGGACAGCACCACCCTCAAGCCGACCGGCGTGTTGACCGGTGACTCTTACCTGGATTTCCTGCTCGGCGCCAGCACCAACTACACCCAGTTGCAGACGCAGGATATCCGGCACTATGTCAACCAGACTGTCTCTGCATTTGCCATGGATAACTGGCATGTCAATAACCGCCTCAGCATTCAGTACGGCATCCGCTACGATGCTCTGCCGCATGCCTGGGAGCGGAACAATCGCGTAGCCAGCTTCGATCCATCGCAGTACCAGCCCGCCCTGGCCGCCACGGCAGCCAGTCTCGATCCCAATACCGCGGCGTTTGTTCCGGGCAGTCCGGGATTGCGCCAGGTTGAAGGCAACTGGTTCTACCTCAATGGCGTGACCATCGCAGGGCAGGGGAATACCCCCCGTGGGCTCGTCAAAAACGACTACAAGACCTACCAGCCCCGCGTCGGTTTCTCTTATGACCTGACCGGGACCGGAAGAACCATCCTCCGCGGCGGCTTCGGAACCTTCTACGAACGTATGCAGGGCAACGATATCTACAACGTTGCTCCGGCAGCCCCGTTCTCGAATACTCCGGGCCTCAGCAACGTCACCTTCAACAACCCCTTCGCAAACTGGCAATCCGGCGTGAGTTTGTCCAACGCCACACTGCCGGTGGTGCCGCAGGGCATGACAACCATTGCTCCCAGCTATCCGGCGCCGGGCGTGGGCCAGTTCAGTCTGGGTGTACAACACGAGATCGTACCGTCGGTGATCTTGACCACGCAGTACGTGGGAAACATCGCATGGCACCAGAATGTGATCGTGCCGATCAATACCTTCCCGCTCAGCACGCCTCTGTCCACACGGGAAGCCTATTCCAAGGGCACGCTCACCACGCAGCAGACGGCGCTTACTCGCAAATACGCCGGGTTTAACAACATCGCCCAGCAATCGAACCTGGCCACGGGCACCTACAACAGCGCCCAAATTGGATTGCGCCAGCAGAGCCGTCACGGGCTGAGCTTCGAGGTCGATTACACATGGTCGCACCAGATCGACTCGCAGATCGGCAGCGCGGATCTTACCGCGGTCAGCAATCCTTTCAACCTGAAATACGACAAGGGCTCCGGCAACCTTGACCGTCGCCAGATGCTCAACATCAACTATGTCTACGAACTGCCGATCTTCCGCAATACGACCGGCTGGACTCGCAGCATGCTGGGCGGCTGGACACTGTCGGGCACCATCATCTCGCAGACCGGTCTACCATGGGGCGGCGTCAATGCGCCTGGCTACGGTGGAACGGACACCGTGGGCCTCGGCGGCAATTACACCATCCGGCCAGATGCGATCGGAAAGGTGCAATACCCCAAAAAGCGGGATGCGAACGGCGTCCATCAGTGGGTCTCGGGTTCGGCCTTCGCCGCGCCCGTAGCGGCATGGAACGGCGGTCCAAACCTGGGCTTCGGCAGTGCCGGCAGAGACATCATCGTCGGCCCTGGCGGGACCAACTTCAGCACCAGTCTCTACAAGGCGTTCGCGATCAATGAGCGGTCTCATTTTGAGTTCCGCGCAGAGAGCTACAACACCTTCAACCACACCCAGTTCACCAACTTCCGCAACAACTGGAGCGGCGCCGACTTCGGCGAGGTGAGCGCGGTGCGCGATCCCAGAACCTTCCAGCTAGGTGGAAAGCTGGTGTTCTGAACTCCGGGTATCACTTGGGCGCGGCGGGAACCGCCTGCCGCGCCGTTTTTTTTATGAATTCTGTTGTGCAATGATTTTGGGGAGCCAATTGACGTGTTCCTGACTGCGATCCGCGCCTGCCCTGCCGCCTTGCGGATGGGTCTATGCTGTTGCGCGTTCCTTCCCGCTTCGCCGGCGATCGCTCAGAATCCGTCCAGCCCCGCCGACCAACGCCGTGCCGCAATGCAATTCGAACAGCAGGGCAAACTCACTGACGCCGCAACGGCGTGGCGCAAACTCTCGGAAGCGCAGCCGGACAATCCCGAACCCTATGCGCACCTCGGCCTGATCGCCGCGCGCGAGCAGAATTACGCCCAGGCCGCGCAGTTCGACCGCAAGGCCCTGCGGCTCAATCCTCACCTGCCGGCGATTCGCCTGAACCTGGGGCTCGCCCTGTTCAAGGCTGGCGATCTCAAGGGGGCGATCCCGGAGTTCATTCCCCTGTTAAAGGCCGCGCCGCCCGAGTCAGACCAGGCGCAGAGCCTCAGGATACTGCTGGGAATGTCGCACTACGGCCTGGAGCAGTTTGCACAGGCCGCGCCGCTGCTGCGTGAAGCCGCCCGGCGCGACCCCCAGAACCTCCCCCTGCGGATGGCCCTCGCGCATAGCTGTCTGTGGTCCAAGCAATATCAATGCGTGCTCGACACCTACCACGAGATCCTCACCTTGAATGCGGAGTCGGCTGAAGCCGACATGCTGGCCGGCGAAGCGCTGGACGAGTTGCAGGACCGGGCCGGCGCTACAGCGCAGTTCCGCGCGGCGGAAAAAGCGAACCCGAAGGAACCCGAAGTGCACTTCGGCCTCGGATACTTGTTGTGGGCGCAGCGGCAATACGACGAGGCGGAACGCGAGTTCAAGCTCGAACTGGAAAATGATCCGGCGCACGCGCAGTCCATGCTCTACCTCGGCGACCTCTACATGCAGTCCAACAGGCCGGAGCAGGCCGAGCCGCTGTTGCGCAAGGCGATTGCGCTCGACCCCTCCCTGTGGCGCGCACACCTCGACCTGGGCATCGTGGATACCGAGGCAAAGCGCTACTCCGAAGCTATCGCCGAATTGGAGACCGCCGCGAAGCTGAACCCGGCGGAGGTGAACATCCACTGGCGCCTCGGCAGGGTCTACCGCGCCATGGGCAAGATGGATGCGGCGAAAGCGGAGTTCGACAAGGCGAGCAAGTTGAACAAGGCTGCCGACGAGTCGCTGTTCCGCAAAATGGGCGGCGGCAACAGTGCGCAAGCACCCTCGGCCCCCGCATCCCAGAACCGCTAACAGGCCCTGGAACCGGTCTCATAAATGGTTTTGTAACAGGGCACGACTTTAGTCGTGCCGAGAACAGCCATCAATTTCCCAGGGCTTGAGCCCCGGAGGGATGCCTTTTTCATTTATGAGACGAGTTCTAGTACCTCGTTACCTGGTTTCTGTGCCTGCTCAAATACCAGCAGGGCGGGTATCCCTGCTGCGGGAACATGGTCACCGAGCAGAGCATGTCTTCCGAGCCGATGTAGTCAATCTCCTGTTTGTCGTCTTTCAGGGGCGCCGAGACAAAGTGGCTGACACGGATGTGACTCCTCGGCGAGCCGCGCATTTTATAGATGGCCCAGTCGCCGAGATATGCGCCGATCGCAACCACCAGCAGCGTCAGCACCAATCCGCGAACCACCAACCGCATTCTGCCGTCTCCCGTCCGCCACCTTTGGGGTGGTGATCCATGATCGCGCGCCCCTCAACCCTTGCGCAACGCCCAACTCCCCGCGCCTCCGCTCATGCCCGCGCGGAAACCGGCCCAAATTTCGTCGCGCTCCGTCGCCTCATCCGTGGTACAAAGGCAGTCATCCCCGATTGCAGTGCTTTCCCGGAATCTGCGTTGACCTCGTTCGTGCAGGAGGGCAGCGTGGACAACTACAGAATTCTCTCGCTCGATGGCGGCGGCACCTGGGCCCTGATCGAGGTGATGGCGCTCATCGATCTCTATGGCGGCAGCACAACCGGACACCAGGTGCTGAGCGAGTTCGACATGGTGGCAGCCAACTCCGGCGGCAGCATCGTCCTCGGCGGCCTCGTCGACGATATGAAGCTCGACGATCTGCTGGCGTTCTTCCTCAGCCAGCAGAAGCGCGACAGCGTCTTCGTTGAGAAATGGATTCACACCTCGTTCACTCCGAAGTACAGCACGGCAGACAAACTCAGAGGGTTAGAGGCAGCGCTGCCCAACCGCGGCGGCAGGCTCATGCCGGACGCCGTGCTCGATATCCCCGGCAAGACAAGCGGCAAGCCGGTGCACCTGCTCATCATTGGATTTGACTACGACCGAAACCGCGCGCGATTTTTCCGCTCGGCCCCGGCATCCGCTGCAAACCTTGGCGACGGTGATCCAACCCCCGTGCGCCTTGTCGATGCAATCCACGCCTCGTCCACCGCGCCCGTGATGTATTTCGATAAGCCCGCCGTGCTGATCAGCGACCCCGGCAAACGCTATTGGGATGGCGGAGTCACAGGCAACAACAACCCCGTGCTGGCGGCGGTCACTGAAGCGATGGTGCTTGGCCACGTGCCTGAGTCCGTGATCGCTCTTGCGCTCGGTACCGGCACGGTAGTATTGCCGCCGCAGCCGCCAGATCAGCCCGATTCAGTGCTCTTCGCACAGCCGTATAAGCAATGGCTGATTGGCGACGTACAGAAGCTGGCGGGAGCAATCGTCGACGACCCACCCGACGCCGCGAGCTTCATCGCCCACGTCATGACCGGCGCCTCCCCCGGCCTGCCGGCTCCCGTCGACAGCCGCATCGTGCGCATGAATCCCATGGTTTCACCGCTCGGCGGCAATGGAACATGGAGCCTGCCCGACGGAATGAACGAGGATACGTTCAATGCGCTCGCCAATCTCGGCATGGATGCGGTCGCCAAAACCGACGTAACGAACATCCAGACCCTCGCCGACCTCTGGCTGCACGACAAAGCGCGCAATCAGCCCATCCGCATGAACGCGGAACTGGCGCCGGAAGTGGGACACGCGTTCTATTCGCAGGCGAAGGAGGCGTGGATAAATCTGAGCGGTGCGGATTGATCCACCCCGGCGCACCTTGCGACGGCTCGTCAGCCGGCGTGGGAGGCATCGAGCTTCGGATGCAACTTCTGGAACCCGGTTGCTTGCTGATATGCATACCCAAAGGCAGCGAGCTTAGCATCCTGATAGAGACCTGCCAGGAACGTGATTGAAACCGGCGTCCCCGGCCCGCCAATGTTGTCTTCGTCCCCCGTATCAACGGCCGGCGGCTTCGGCGCATCCGCTCCGCGCAGGCCATTGGGAACAATCAGCGCCGGATGCCCCGTCAAGTTCGTGACAACAAGCTGCAGCCCGTTGGTCGGCGTCACAATCACGTCGACTTTCTCGAACAGTCCCGACACCTGCTGCACGGCAAGCGAACGCGCCCGCGCCGCCTGAATGTACTCAACCGCCGGATAGAACCGAGCCGTCCGGAACGTATTGGGCCAGTCATACGGGCCCTGCTCCGTCAGCAGCTTGTCGCGTCCTGTCATCGTGAGTTCGTCAAACGCCGCCGCGGCCTCTGCTTCGAGCATCGGCGTCATTGCCCCATACGGGAGCTTTGGCAACTCCACGGAGATGAGATTCACTCCCATCTGTCGCAGCTTGTCCAGCGCCGCCAGATCGTACTTGCGATCGTACGCGCGCCGCGCATGATCCATCTGCATCTGCGCATTGCGGTGTTCCCGCTTCTTCTTCTCTTCCGCCGTCTCGCCCTGCTTCGGCGTCTCCGCGTGGATGGCCTTGGGTGCGTCGAATGCACTCTTCAGGTAGCCGATGCGCAGCGACTTCCAATCGAGGTTGGGATTCCATTCGAAGTTCGCGGGATAGACCGAAGTGTCCTTGCCGTCAGGCCCATGGATCGCCTGCAGCACCAGCGCGCAATCTTCCGCGGAGCGGCAGATGGGGCCGAGCTTGTCCATCGTCCAGCTCAGCGCCATGGCGCCCGTACGCGGCACCAAGCCGAACGTTGGCCGCAACCCCGAGTCGCCACAGCGCGTGGAAGGAGACGAGATGGAGCCCAGCGTCTCCGACCCGATCGCAAATCCCACGCAGCCCGCGGCCACCGCGCTCGCCGGCCCAGCCGACGAGCCGCTCGATCCCTGCTTCGGATTCCACGGGTTGCGCGTCTGTCCGCCAAACCAATGATCTCCCATCGCCAGCGCGCCCAGCGTCAACTTGGCCACCAGAATCGCGCCGGCCTCATCGAGCCGCTGCACCACCGTGGCATCCTCGCCAATCACCTGATGTTCGAACCCGCCCGCTCCCCACGTCGTCGGATAGCCTTTCACCGCCAACAAATCCTTCGCCCCCCACGGAATCCCGTGCAGCGGCCCGCGATACTTGCCCGCGGCAATCTCCTCATCGGCCTTCTTCGCCTGCGCCAGCGCGCGCTCCTCCGTGAGGGTAATGGTGAAGTGCAGCAGCGGATCGTAACGCTTGAGCCGTGCGAGATACATCTTCGTCAAATCCAGCGCGCTCACGTGCCGCGCCTTGATCTGCGCGGCGAGTTCAGGAACCGTTGCGAAGGCAAGCTCTTCGACTCGCGCCGGTTTTGCCGTCGCCGCTTTCGGTTGCCACTCCGCCGGCCGGCGTTCCGCGCGAAGTGTTTCCCCCGGTGCAACCGCGGGCTGCGGATGAAACACCACGCACGGCGCAACGGAGTTCGGCAAGTTGAGCGCGCGGATCTCTGCGTAACCGCCGCGCTGCTCGTTCAGGCCGTCGAGCATCATCTTCTTCTGCTCGTCCGTGAACGGGCCCACGCCGGCCAGTTCGGCAGCCTGGTCGATCATCCCCGGCGTGATCTTCGGCAGCTCAGGCTTTTTCTCGCCCGGCGCGGCGTCCTGTGCCTGCGCGGCAAGTGTATAGAGCACACCCGGCATGAGAGCGGAGGTGATGCCTGCGCGGCTGCAGGCGGCAAGAAAGCTGCGGCGATCCAGTGCCATAGGGAGTCCTTTATTCTGCGAAATGCTTCCGCAACACTATAGCCGACCGGCCGTGAGGAACTCGATGGTTATGTGGTCAATCGGTCGCGCGAGATGGCGCGCAGCGGCCAACTCTCCACATCGGCCGTTCCCGTCCCAGCCACTTCCACCACAATCTCTGTCTCATCCGGATGGACGCTGTACACGCGGCTGGTAAGCGCGTCAGAGGTGTTGACGAACGTTTCGACGACGGAGCCGTCAAGGAAGATGCGCAATTCTGCAGGGCGATGCGGGGGCGCTGTTGTGAACTGGACATCGCCGCAGCGCACTGCGCTGTCCGATCCATTCAACTCCAGCTTCCACACCTCTGCGCCCTTCACCGCCAGCCGAACCGTCAGGGTGCAGTGCGGCTCAGCGGCTCGCACCCGCAACTCGCGTCGCAGGTGCGGCAGCTTCAGTTTGTACGGCGAATCTGCGCGGATGTGCGCCCCGGCGAGCGGCCCGCGCAGGGATTCGGTTTCCTTTGCCGGCGCAATGGCGAGCCTGCCGGAGTCGTCGAGCGAGAGCACGCGGGGCAGGCTCATCGCGCCGGCCCATCCGGCGGCGGAGTAGGCAGCTTGCGGCCGCGTCTCCTGAATCCATCCCCACAGAATGCGCCGGCCATCCGCCGCGAGAAAGCTCTTCGGCGCGTAGTATGCGCCGTGATCCAGCGGGCGCGCTTCGGTCTCTGACTTGAACAAATGCGTGGAGCGATCATAGTGGCCCACGGTCCACAGCGACTTGCCCTGCGTGGAGTACAGCAGCACGCGGCGCTCGCGCTTGTCCGTCGTCTTCCCCAGCGCAAAGAAGTCCGGGCACTCCCACATCTCGCCGCTGTCCACCGGGTTGGCGGCTTGCTTGCCGGTCCATTGGCCTTCCGCCAGCTTATGCAGATAGTCCCAATGCCGCAGATCGCTCGAGCGATAAAGCAGCACGCAGCCGCCTTTGCCTCGCTCTCCGGAACCGACGCCGAGATACCAGCCATCCTCCTCGCGCCACGGACACGGATCGCGAAAGCCGGTGACGTCCATGCCTGCGGGCGGCGCGGCCAGTACGGGCTCGGCGCGTTTTCTCCAGCGCAGCAGGTCATCGCCTTCGGCCGTTGCCAGCAGTTGCGTCTCGCGCAGATGGTTGTCGCCGTCGCGAATCGTGGATTGATCCCGCGGCGCGTTCTGCACGCCGGTGTACAGCATCGTCGGCACGCCATGGAACACCACCGCGGACCCGGAGAAGCATCCCTCGCTGTCAGGTCCGCCCGGCGTGGGCGCCAGCGCAATGGGCTCGTGATGCCAGTGCACCATGTCGGTGCTGATGGCGTGGCCCCAGTGCATATCGCCCCACACGGCCGCTTCCGGATTGAGCTGGTAGTAGAGGTGATACTTGCCCTTCCAGAAGATCGGGCCATTGGGATCGTTCATCCAGTTGTGCGGCGGCAGCAGGTGATACGCCGGCCGCAGCGGATCGTGCGCAATCGCGGCAAGGGAAGGCGACTGGCCGAGAAGTCGATCGGGAAAGGCGCAGGCTGCGGCGGCGCAACCCGCACCTGCCAGGAAGCTGCGGCGGCTGCTGGGCGACATGCGGGGAGAATAGCACGCCGCTTTCTGAGTGCGCAGATTGCGCTCCGCTATAATCGCCGCAACTCCATGAGCAAATCAGCGCTAACCCTCAGCAGCACGATTGGATCGAAGAACGGGTCGCGACGAAACGGCTTTGAGACGCACGGCCTCTCACCTGCCGACATCCGCACCCTGCGCGCCCTCAAGACTCCGGCACAGATTCAGAAGTTTGTCGATTCCATCGAATATCAGTACGCCAACACGGCGCTCTCGCCCGCGCGCGTGCTGCGCGAGCGCAAGGGGCACTGCCTGGAGGGCGCCATGCTGGCCGCCGCGGCCCTGCGCGTGAATGGCCGGCCGCCGCTGCTGATGGACCTCGAGGCGGTGCAGGACGACGACCACGTCATCGCCCTCTACCGCGAGCACGGGCTGTGGGGCGGCATCGCCAAATCGAACTTCGCCGGCCTGCGCTTTCGCGCGCCCATCTACCGCACGTTGCGCGAGCTGGCGCTCAGCTACTTTGAGCACTACTACAACCTGCGCGGCCAGCGCACCCTGCGCGCCTACTCGCGGCCGGTAAACCTGGCGCGGCTCGACGGTTGCCAATGGATGACGACGGAGAAGAACGCATGGTGCGTGGCGGAGGCGCTGATCGCCGCGAAGCACTACCCGCTCTTTCCGCATAAGGTCGCGCGGGCATTACCACGCCTCGACAAGCGCAGCTTTGAGGCGGGAATGCATGGTTGGGTGCGGCACTGAAGCAGGCGGCCGCGGCAAACGCGGCCGGAGCCGAATCGATTCCTCAAAACAGCGGAACGTCGCCTTGGGGCTGTTGGGCTGCATCGCCGCCCGAAGCCAGCCCAGATTATTCTCTTGGCGAAGGAAGCGCGGGATGGGTTTAATGGTGTGCACGGGAAATCTTGGGCAACCAAGGGAACGGTTTAGGAGGTTCATATTGACTGTCTGTATCGCGGCAATCGCTGAGGGGGAGGAGCAGATATGTGTAGCGACCGATGCAAAAGCAGCCTTCGGAGACTTCTCTTCAGACAAAGGGGCAGTCAAACATGAGCATCTCGGCAATGGCCATATCACCCTGATTGCTGGGAACGATGTTGTTTATGCCCTAACGGTACTGGCGAAGGCGAAGAAACGAATCGAAAATGACGGGATACGGGACTCAGATGCAACTGCAGAAATCCTCTACGAAGAGCTGTGGTCTGCAAGGAATCAATTGATTGAATCGAAGGTGCTCCGCAAATATGGGATGACGGTCCAGCAGTTCACAGAAAAAGGGAAGAAGAGCTTCACTGATAACGTATTCTACGAGATATGCGCCCGAATCGACCGAACGGAATTGAGCTTAACCTTTTTGCTCGCCGGCTTTGATGCTAAGAGGGTTCCGCACCTGAGAGTGGTAACGGCAGGTGAGCCGCCACAAAACTTCGATTCAATAGCATTTGCAGCCATTGGTAGCGGAGCGTCTGCTGCTTTGGCGTCGCTTAGTTTCGCCGCAGATCATCATGGGTTTGGCAGGCATTCGGATCTTCACGCCAGCACCTACCATCTTCTTGCGGCAAAATATATGGCAGAGTCTGCGACTGACGTCGGTCACGACACATTTTTCCTCTCCATCGGCAAGCGTGGCTCGCGCATGGTGCATTTCACCGCAGACGACGCCATTAGAGCATCTTGGCTGAAGCACGGAGCGCCAAGAGACGCGAAGCCAACTCTCCAAATAATCAAAGATGTGCTCGTAGAGACAGACAAACTATTTGACCGCGAAGTGCTTGAGAAGTGCCTCAAATATGCATCAGGCAGCAATAAGCGGTTCTGCCGCATTCTTGTCGATGCAATGAGGAGAAAGGCCGCGATGGGAGCACCCTCCGCGCCGTCAGCTCCTCGAGTGTTAGAGGGTCAGAAGTAACCATGTGGAGCTATCAAGGGGCAAATGGGAGCGACCTCGTTGTCCTCGCCTGACCAGAGCGTCATTGGGATGAAGTTGAGAGAGCAGAAATCCCATTGTTGCTACTTCGCTCCCGTCAGCTTCAGCGCATAGGCAAACTTGCAGCTTGCGTCGGCGGGGAGCTGGACTTCGAGTGCGTCGGCGCCCTGCGTCCACGTCACCTTCTCGTTTGAGCCGAGCAGTTCCACGTTCTTTATCGGGAAAGCAGCGCCTTCGTGCGCCGAGCCGAGCGCGTGGATGGTCGCTTTGCCGTCCTTTGGGCACGCCATGCCAATGGCGTAGACAGTGCTGCCCTTGGCCGTGAAGCGGAAGTCTTCCGGCGTGTAGGGCTTGGTGGCGGTATCGTGAAACGCGCCGCCCACAACCTTCGTCGGGCCCTCGCCAAAGGTCTTCCACGGCGTAGTGTCGTAGATGGCCTCGCCATTCACCTTCAGCCACGCGCCCATATCGCGCAGTCTCTGCTGCACCTCGTCGGGAATCGTGCCGTCGGCTCGCGGCCCCACATTCAGCAGCAGGTTGCCGTTCTTGCTCACAATGTCGATGAGCTCGTGGACTAGGAACTCCGACGACTTGAACGTGTCGTGCTCGATGTAGCCCCAGCTCGCGTTGCTGATCGAGGTGTCTGTCTGCCAGTGCTCCGCAAGAATGTGATCCTGCTGGCCGCGTTCGAAGTCGCGCACGCCGGCCTTCCAGTTGAGCGAGTAGTCCTTGAAGTCGATGACGCCGGTGTATCCGTGCGCCGCGGCAAAGTTGTAATAGAAGGCCGCAAACTCCGTCACCGCGCGGCGGAAGTTGGGCTGGCCAATCCACCAGTCGAAGTACACGACCTCCGGCTTGTACTTCTCCACGAGTTCCGTATCGCGGGCCAGCCAGTCGTTCGCATATGCCTGCGACACGTAGGTCCAATCGTCGTACAGCCCGTGCGCGTTATCCGGCCCCATGAACCACTGGTGCGCGGGGCCGTAAAGCGAGGCATACTTCGGATCGTTCACATCCGAGCGAATCGCCCGGCCGCCTGCGAAGAAAAAGTCATGCTCGGCGCGATGCGAGCTGAGTCCGAAATGCAGGCCTTCGGCATGAATCGCCTTCTCCAACTCGGCGAGCGTATCGCGCTTGGGGCCCATCTTCACCACCGTCCAGTCGCTCAGCCCGGAGTCGTACATCGAGAAACCGTCATGATGCTCGGCGACCGGGACAACGTAGCGCGCGCCCGCATCCTTAAACAGCTTTGCCCACGCCATCGCATCAAAGTGCTCCGCCTTGAACAGCGGAATCAGATCCTTGTAGCCCTTCGATGGATCGCCATGCCCGAAGTGCTCCTGGAAATTCTTGTAGGCGCCGTCGCCGGGGTGGTACATGTTGCGCGGATACCATTCGTTCTCCGCGGCAGGCACGGAGTAGACGCCCCAGTGGATGAAGATGCCGAACTTGGCGTCCTTGTACCACTGTGGCTGCTGGTACTTCATCAGTGTGGCCCAGTCGGGGCGGTAGGGGCCGTCGTGGGCCTGCTTGTCGGCTTCGGCCAGCAGGCGTTTCCGCTCGCCGTCGTACTTGGCGACAGACTGCTGCCATTCCCGGTCAATCTGCTCGGCGGATTTGCATTCCAGCGTGGGCGCCAGAGGATCAGTGGAGTTGCACGAACCCGGGGCAGGGGATTGGCCATTCACCAGCGGCGCGGCCAGCAAGGCCAGCAGAGAAAGAGAGCAGATCGTTCTTCGCATGTTCCCGCCATCCTAGCGCGACTGCTTCGCCGCTGCAAACGCTTACAGCCGTGCGGCTCATCCTCCACCAGCCTCGATAGAATCGAACCATGGCCGTCTCCTCCCCTGTAGTGCTGCATTGTCAAGGCGTACTTTTCGATATGGATGGAATCCTGATCTCCTCCCTGGGATCCGTCGAGCGCAGTTGGACAAAATGGGCAAACCAGCGCGGCATCGATCCCGACTACGCCATCAGCGTGATCCACGGGCGACGCGCCATCGATAGCGTGCGCAGCTTGCGTCCCGATCTCGATGCGGAAGCCGAGCTGCGCATCATCGAAGACTTCGAGTGCGCTGACAACGACGGCCTGCAGGTGCTGCCCGGCGTGCTCGACCTGCTCAGGGCGCTGCCCCCGCAGCGCTGGACCGTCGTCACCAGCGCCACCGAACGCCTCGCCCGCGTGCGGCTCGCCGCCGGCGGTGTGCCCGTTCCCCAGCGCCTTGTCACCGCCGAGACTGTACAGCACGGCAAACCCAACCCGGCTCCATTCCTCGCCGGTGCCGCACTGCTGGGCTTTTCTCCGCAGGACTGCGTGGTCTTCGAAGACTCCGCTTCCGGTGTCGAGGCAGGCCGCGCGGCAGGATGCACCGTCGTAGCGACCACCTTCTCTCACGACCGCGAGAGCCTCTCGCAAGCCAGCTATCTCGTGCCCGACCTCACAGGCGTCTCCGTGCTCGCCGATGAACACGGCCTCGAATTGCGGTTTGACCCTCTGCTTGCTTGATTACTCGTTCGCCTCGATGCGCCGCCCATGCAGATCCTCCAGTGGCCGCGAAGAAACGCGGAACAGCCGCTCGATAGCCTGCAACTGATCGCGGCTGATGCTGAGCGCCTGCTCCATCACGAACCACCGCACGCCCTCGGTGCAGGGCGGCGTGGTCAGTGAGCCCATGTAGGTCCAGTAACCGCGGTCGCCCGGCAGAAATCCCCCGGGATTCACCATCCCCGGCACCTTCTCCGTCGTGTGCGGTTTCGTCGGCAAATGCTCCCACAGCGTGGCCAGCGTAGCGTTCGGATCGCCGCGGTCCAGGGCCAATCGCACCGAGATAATCGCCATCTTGCCCTCGGCGCTCTTATGCACAAGCTCCACATCCATATCGGTCAGGCGTCCGCGAACGGCGTGCTCGCTGGGATGGTGAAACTCCAGGTGGTCCAGTTCGTAGCGTGTCCCCCCGGACACCATATAGCTGCCCGGGTTCACGTGAACCACGATCAGGTTGCCCGTATTTTCCACAGTCACCGAGCCGGCGAGGTAATGGAACTCGAGCGGCTGCAGAGACGTGTTCAGGTGCGCGCCGCGAATATCCACCGGCGATTGCTCGCGGCCTTGCGAACAGGCGCGGTACGCCGGGTCCAGCTTGCTCCAGTTGATCGGGCCCGTCCGGCCCGTATAGGTCCAGCCGGTGGAATCGGCCTGGGCGCCCGCCAGTGTGGCGCCCAGCAGCAAACAGATCAGTGCGGAAAAGCGCATGCTATCTCCTCGATGGAAGGTCGGCGGAGGTTTCCTTCGCGATTGTAGTTGAGTTACCCCCGGTGAACGACGGCAGCCGGATCGAACCCCTTGAAAACCCTCCCGCTACGGCTGTCGGCCATCACATTCGCCGGTCCCGCACGCTTGGATACACTAGATTTAGAACCGCGCTCCGGCCTCCGTGCATCTATGTGACGAGCCGCAGTTTCGGTTGCACGCACCCTTAGTTCATTTTTTTTGAATCAGGTCGAAATCCTTGATGCTGCCCATTCGATCATTCGGTATCGCAAGCCGTCTCTGTGCCCGCGCGGGTCTCCGCGTAACCCTCTTGACGGCTGCTTTGGGACTGTCCGGCGCTGCCGTCAGTTCGGCACAGGCGCCCCCGGGGCCGGTTCCCACGGCGCCGCAGGCCGGTCCGGGGAGCTTTCAGGGCAGCGTCCCCACGGGGCAGGTCTCCGCCCAGCCCATCGATCTCACGCTTGACGCGGCCATCCAGCGCGGCTTGCAGCACAACCTGGGCGTCATCCTCAGCGGCACCCAGACGGCCACCGCCCGCGCCCAGCGGATGAGCCAGTTGCAGAGCCTGCTGCCGGACGTCGAAGCTTACGCGCGCGAGGCTGAAATGCAGGTCGACCTTGCCGCCGAGGGCCTGCGCATTCCCGGCTTCCCCACGGTCGTCGGACCCTTCGGATTCACCGATATCCGCGCCACCCTCGCCTGGTCCCTTGTGGACGTCAAGTCCCTGCGCGACTACCTCGCCGCAAAGCACGGCTTCAACGCCGCACAGCTCACCGCGCAGGATGCGCGCGACATGGTCATCCTCACCGTGGGCAATGCCTACCTGCTCGTCGTCTCCGATGAAACACGCGTCCAGAGCGTGCAGGCCCAGGTCAACACGGCCAAGGTCTCTCTCGATCAGGCCGTCGAAAGCCACAACGCAGGCACGGCCCCGCTGCTGGACGAGCTGCGCGCGCGCGTGGACTATCAATCCCTTCAGCAGCGCCTGATCGTCGCGCAGAACGCGCTCGACAAGGATCGCCTCGCTCTGGCTCGCACCATTGGCCTGCCGCTTGCCCAAAAATTCAACCTCGTAGATAAGGTGCCCTACGCGGCCTTCGATCAGATCGACGTGAACACCGCCATCAGCCAGGCCCAGGCAAATCGCAAAGACCTGCAGGCCATGCTGGAGCAGACTGAAGCGGCAAAGGAACTGCGCAAAGCGGCCACCGCGGATCGCTATCCCACGCTGAACGCCAACGTGGATTACGGCGACATCGGCGTCAACGTGCGCCACTCGCACGGTACGGTCGACGCAACCGGAACGGTCAGCGTGCCCGTCTTCCGGGAGTTTGCCCTGCGCGGCGAGGCCGGCCAGGCCCAGGCGCAGCTCGATACACAGAAGGCCCAGTTGAGCGACAAGCGCGCCCAGGTCGATGCCGACATTCGCGACGCCTTGCTCGACATTGCCTCCGCACAGAAGCAAGTCGAGGTCGCTCGCTCCAGCGTAGAGCTTGCCAATGAAGCGCTGAAAGAGGCCCAGGAGCGTTTTGTGAATGGAGTGAGTGACAACCTCGCCGTAAGCCAGGCCGAGCAGAGTGTCGCCCAGGCCAACGAGCAGTATGTAGGCAGCCTCTACCGGCATAACGTTGCCAAACTAAGCCTGGCCCGCGCGCTCGGCATGGCACAGGATTACAAGAGCTATTTGGGAGGGAAGTGAACGTGGCGGAAACAACTACAACCCCAGCTCCAAGGGAGCCGGATACCGAGGTGGTGCAACCTCGATCCCGCCGCAGAGGCATCATCATCGTCGTGGTCGCCATCCTCGTGGTATCCGCGCTCGCCTTCTGGTGGCATTCCACTTTTTATGAAGACACAGACGACGCGCAGATCAGCGGTCACCTGATCCAGATCAGCGCGCGCATCCCCGGCCAGGTGCAAAAGGTCTTCGTTGAAGAGAACCAGATGGTGAAGGCCGGCGACGTCATCGCCCAGCTCGATCCCCGCGACTACCAGGTCGCCGTGGAGAATGCCAAGGCCGCACTCGCCAGCGCTGAAGCCAGCGCCGCTGCGGCCAATGTCGCGGTCCCGCTCACCACGGTCAACACCGGCAGCAATCTGAGCTCTGCGAACGCTGAAGTTGCCGGCGCCCGTGCTGCTGTCCTGCAGGCGCAGGGTCAGCTCGCTGCGGCCGAGGCGCGCGTGCAGCAGGCCCAGGCCAACAACGCGAAGGCACAGTCGGACCTGCAGCGCTACAAGCCCCTCGTCGAAAAGGACGTCATCAGCAAGCAGCAGTACGACGCGGCTGTGGCCGCCGCCGCCGCCGCCGAGGCAGCAGTCGCCGACGCCAAAGCCAGCGCGCAGGCTACCTCCGATGCGGTCCGCGTCGCCCGTGAGCGTGAAGCCGCGGCAACCGCCGGCCTCAAATACGCGCAGACCGGCCCGCAGCAGATCGCCGCCGAAAACGCCAAGGCCCGCCAGGCCGCCGCCCATGTGCAGGCTGCGCAGGCCCAGCTCGACCAGGCGGAACTGAACCTCAGCTACACCAAAATCGTGGCGCCGGAAGCCGGCATCATCACCCGCAAGTCAGTGGAAGTGGACCAGAACGTGGCCCCGGGACAGAACCTGCTCACCCTGGTCTCGCTGCAGAACATCTGGATCACCGCCAACTTCAAGGAGACGCAGCTCGAGCACATGCGCGCCGGACAGCCGGTGGAAGTGCACGTCGACGCAACGGACAAGGACTACAAGGCCCGCGTAACGCAGATCGGCGGCGCTACCGGATCGGTCCTCTCGCTCTTCCCGCCGGAGAACGCCACCGGCAACTACGTGAAGGTGGTCCAGCGCGTGCCGGTCCGCATCGACTTCACCGACCTGCAGCACGAAGACACGCACCACCTGCTTCGCCCCGGCCTCTCCGTCGAGCCCAAGGTCAGGGTCAAGCAATAAGGGGACAGGTGCCAGGTTTCAGGTGTCAGGAAGGGCCGGCATTTGCCGGCCCTTTGGTATTCGGACGACCATTTGAATTGCCTGAGATTTCGACGATTTGATGCGGCATCAATGACCGCGTTAGCCTATTCGCTGACACCTGACACCTGACACCTGACACCTGACACCTGACACCTGAAACCTGACACCTGAAACCCGAAACCTGACACCTGAAACCTGAAACCTGCCACCTGACACCTGACACCTGACACCTGCCCCATGCGCATTCCCTTCGACAACGTACACGCCACCCTCACCGCGGTCCTGCGCCAACTCGGCTTTTCGCCCGCGCGCGCGGAGCTCAGCGCACGCCTCTTCGCTGAAACCACCTGCGACGGCGTCTATTCCCACGGCGTCAATCGCTTTCCGCGCTTTGTTGCGATGATCCGCAACGGCAGCGTCGACCCCGCCGCGGAACCGGAGTGCGTTGCCGCCTTTGGCGCGCTGGAACGCTGGAATGGCCGCCGCGGCCCCGGCAATCTGAATGCGCATGCCGCGATGGCCCGCGCCATCTCGCTCAGCCGCGCCCACGGCATTGGCTGCGTGGCCCTCGGCAACACCAATCACTGGATGCGCGGCGGCACTTACGGCTGGCAGGCCGCGGAGGCCGGCGTCATCGGCATCTGTTTTACGAACACCATGCCCAATCTTCCCCCCTGGGGCGGGTTGAACGCGGCGATCGGCAACAATCCTCTCATTCTCGCCGTGCCGCGCACCGCCGGGCCTATTGTCCTCGACATCGCCATGTCCCAGTTCTCCTACGGCGCATTGGAGAGCTACCGCAAGCGCGGCGAGGCGCTGCCCGTCGACGGCGGCTTCGATGCGAGCGGAGCCCTCACGCGCGATCCCGCCGCAATCGAGCAGACGCAACGCCTTCTGCCCACCGGCTACTGGAAGGGCTCCGGTCTGGCCATTCTGCAGGACAGCATCGCTTCCATGCTGGCGCTGGGCAGCGCCACGCACCAGATTGCGAACGATCCGCTGCGCGAGACCGCCCTCTCGCAGACCTTCATCGCCATCCATCCGGCCGCGCTCGGCTCAGCCGATCAACTCGATCCAATTGCCGATGCCATCGTGGAGTCGGTCCACGCCGCCGCGCCCGCAGAGCAGCGCAAGCCGGTCCGCTATCCCGGCGAGAACACGCTCAGGCTGCGGCGCGAGAACAGGGAACTGGGACTGCCGATTGAGCCCGAAGTGTGGGATCAGATTTCGAAGATGTAGCCGGCCGTTGCTCTGCGCCCGCGCACCCTCAACTCAACACACAAGCTCGCGTCGAGGCCGAGCAGGGAACTGGCTGCATGCCCTTGTGAAACGGCACGGCTTAACAGCTTGCTGAAAAATAGGTTTCGGTCCTGCTTTGTAACAGGGCACGAGTTTACTCGTGCCGCAAACGCCGCAAAATTAACGTGGGCTTTAGCCCCTGAGGGATGCTTTTCCGCCCATCCTAACGAGCAACCAGTTCTAGAACCCCATAATGTTGTAGCCGCAATCCACGTACAGCGTCTCGCCCGTGATCGCGCTGGAGAGATCGCTCGCCAAAAACAGCGCCGCGCCGCCCACTTCGAGCTGATCCACATTGCGATGCAGCGGGGCGCGGTCCGAATGCGCCCTCATCATCTCGCTCAGGTCGCCCACGCCGCGCGCGGCCAGCGTCTTGATGGGCCCCGCGGAGATGGCATTCACGCGGATCCCCTTCGACCCGAGGCTCGACGCAAGATAACGCGTAGAGCATTCCAACCCGGATTTGGCGATCGCCATCAGGTTGTAGTTCGGCACTACCTTTTCCGCGGCATAGTACGTCAGGCACATAATGCTGCCGCCCTCGGTCATCAGCGGAGCAGCCGCACGGCTCACCGCAATCAGCGAGTACACGCTCACATCCATCGCCACGCGGAACCCGTCGCGGCTCGTGTTGATAAAGTCGCCCTTCAGGTCGGCGGCCGGAGCATACGCCACCGCGTGCACCACGATGTCGAGCTTCCCGTACTTCTCCTTCAGCGCGCCAAACAGCGCGTCGATCTCGGAGTCAACCGACACGTCGCACTGGAACCCCGAAGCTCCCGGCAACTCCGAGATCAAGCCCTCGGCCTCCAGCTTCATGCGCTCGTTCTGGTAGCAGATCGCCAAAGCAGCGCCGGCCGCGTGCAGCTTCTGGGCAATGCCCCACGCGATGGAACGTTTGTTCGCCAGCCCGAATACGACGGCCGTTTTTCCCTTCAGATCGATCATTCGGTTCCGCTTCCTCCACGGCCGCAATGCGGCGTCAAGCACTGTCTAGGATACCAGCCGGAATCTGCCGGACGTCCGCCCCTTCCCCTGGCGGCCAGTGCAGGTGCAGCCCGCCCCCGGGGCCGCCCCACAAGACCGGATACGTGCTCCGCATCACATCCGCCAACCTCTCATCCCGGCTAGGCTGGCGCAGAGTTTGCTCCATGCAACGTGCCGCGATAAGCGAACTCCGCCTGGTGCATTGAGCGTAAGGAGACGATCACGATGCGCAAGCCGTCATCCACCGCGCTCCATCCAGGTGCACAGTTTCTGCCGCCAAATGCCCGCCATCAAACCGCGGCGTCGCAGGATCGTTCCGCTGCGGCCCGCGGCCGATACATTCGCAATCAGATGCATGGCGTCCCGGGGTTTCTCACCACCCTGGATGCCATGCTCATGAACTGCATCCTGGATTGGCAGCATCAGCGGGGAATTGCCGGAAACCTGTGCGAAATTGGCGTTCATCATGGGCGATCCTTTCTCCTGCTCGCGCTGGCGCGGCAGGACGGCGAGGTTGCGCTCGGAATCGACCTGTTTGAAGATGACGAGTTCAATGCCACAGGAATTCACTCAGAACGAAATGGAGCCGTGCAGCGCCATGCACAGCGGCTCGGAATTCCGCTCACCCCTCGCGAAATCTTCAAGCGCTCCTCCCTCGATCTCAAGCCTGCGGATATCCTCGATCGCGCAGGCGGCGCGGTCCGTTTTTTCAGCATCGACGGAGGTCACCGCTACCGGCACGTCGCCAATGACTTGCCTCTGGCGGCTTCGTGCATGGACGACCGCGGCATCATCGCCGTGGACGACTTCTTCAACCCCGACTGGCCGGAGGTGAGTCTCGCCACCATGGAATTCCTCCGCCGTCGCCAGGATTGTGTCCCGTTCCTCGTCGGCGCCAACAAAATCTATCTTTGCCGTCCGGCAGTTGCGGACTTGCTCCGGCACGATATTGTGGCAAACCGGCCACGCGGCTCTCGCGCCGATAGTCTCGCCGAATTCTTTGAGTCGGAATACGCCGTCGTCAGCATCTCCCTGTTGGCCCGCTTATGGGAGCGGCTGCGGCAGAAGCTGCGCGCGTGATCGGCACTCCGCGACGCATCCTGCTCATTCGAGTCCGGCAGATTTCCATGTCCAGATTCATCTCAGTTCTCCGCGGCACAAAGCAAGCCGCCATCCATCGTTTACCCTGAAGTGTCCAGTCCCGCATGACCTCCGCAGCCTCCGAATCCGCACAGTCCTCGGGCCACTCCGCCTCCGCCCTCAAGCGCTATCCCCTCACGCAAGGCGTAAACCCCTGGCTGGTCACCACCGCGGTCATGCTGCCCACCTTCATGGAGGTGCTCGACACCGCCATCGCCTCCGTGGCCCTCCCCTACATCGCCGGCAGCCTCTCGGCCACAACATCGGAAGCCACCTGGGTCCTCACCAGCTATCTCGTCGCCAACGCCGTCATCCTGCCCGCCTCCAACTGGTTCGCGCGCCGCTTCGGCCGCAAGAACTTCCTGCTCACCTGCGTCGTCATCTTCACCATCGCCAGCTTCTTCTGCGGCGCGGCGCCATCGCTCGCCGTCATTCTGCTTGCGCGCATCCTGCAGGGCGCGGGCGGCGGAGCCCTGCAGCCGCTCTCCCAATCCATCCTGCTCGAAAGTTTCCCGGTCGAAAAACGCTCCGCCGCCATGGCCGCCTACGCTCTCGGCATCGTCGTTGCGCCGGTACTCGGCCCCACCCTCGGCGGCTGGCTCACTGACACCTTCAGTTGGCGCTACGCCTTCTACATCAACATCCCCGTCGGCATCCTCGCCGTCGTCATGATCAGCCGCTTCGTCCACGATCCGCCCTACATCAAGAACGCCAAAGTCAGCCCCTTCGATAACCTCGGCTTCGGCCTGCTCATCGTCTGGACCGGCTGCCTCCAGGTGGTCCTCGATAAGGGCCAGGAGGCCGACTGGTTCGGCGCCACATGGGTGCGCTGGGCCGCCGGGGCTTGCATCACCGCGCTCGTCCTCTGGATCTGGCACTCGTGGGCGCATCCCAAAGGCCTCGTCGATCTGCACGCCCTCAAAGACCGCAACCTGCGCATCGGCTGCATTCTCATCACGCTCCTGGGCATGTGCATCTACATCACCATCGCCATCCTCCCGCTCTATTACCAGGAGGTGCTCGGCTACACCGCCTTCGCTGCCGGCCTTGTCGTCGGCCCGCGCGGCATCGGCTCCTTCGTCGGCTCGCCGGCAGTCGGCTACCTCGGCTCGCGCGTCGATCCGCGCAAGCTGCTCACCGCCGGCTTCATCGGCTTCGGCGTCTGCTCCTTCATCTTCGGCACAGTCGATCTCCAGATCGGCCCATACACTCTGCTCATCCCCATCATCCTCACCGGCTTCACGCTCAGCTTCGTCTTTGTGCCGCTCGCCACCATCACCACCGCCACCATCTCTCGCGAAGAGATGGGCAATGCCACCGGCCTCTTCAACATGCTCCGCAATATCGGCGGCTCCATCGGCATCGCCATGGCCACCACGGCTCTCATCCGTCGCGGCGACTACTACCAGTCGGAGATGGCCGCCCACCTCTCGTCTACTGATCCCGCTCTCCAGCAGCGCGTCTCCCGCATGGTCCTCTATCTCGGCCACCAGGTCGGTCCGCCCAACAGCCGCGGCGGCGCCCTCGGCCTCATGTACGGCCAAATGCTGCAGCAGGCCGCCCTGCGCTCTTACGTCGACATCTTTCGCTGGACCGCTCTCCTCGCCTTTCTCTGCGCCGGCCTGGTCTGGTTCTTCAAGAAGCCGGCCCACATGGAAACACCAGTCGGCGCGCACTGAATCGGGCGCTCCATCCCTGGAGTCTCAGCGTCCAGGAGTCTCAACGGCCGTTTTCGTTGTACCTGCCAACCAACTCACCACCACCTCCTGCATCTAAGCCGTCGAACACTGGATCTCCAGGTTCGCACCTGGGAATTCTGATTATCTAAAAGCCGAAAACCCTTCACCTGATCGTCCCTTCGCGCCCGCGTGTATAGCGGCACTGTTCCGTACTCCTGCATTGCCTATGGTCCGGCCCTGCAATATCCAGTTGCATTGTTCCGCGCACCGGGCTTCCGCCCGCCCACACCGGTCTGCGTCTTCCTTCAGGAGGTCTATGCGATATCTACATCTCACCTTCACATCCCTCGCAACGTGCGCCCTCATCGCCGCGCTCAGCGGCTGCGGCAGCAGCGTCATGAACAACTCCATGAGCGGCAACCCGCCAGCGGTCTCTGCTACCGGCGCTGAAGCCAACGGCGTAGCGCCCAATCGCGCCATCTATGTGCAATTCAATGAGGCCATGGACCTGTCCACCATCAATAACCAGACCATGGTTCTCACGGACTCCAGCGGCCGCAGCGTGCCTGGAACGGTCGGCTACGACTCCAGCTTCGATGTCGCCGGCTTCCAGCCCAATCCCGCGCTCCAGACCAGCGCCAGCTACACGCTGCGAGTCACCACCGGCGCAAAGAGTGCTCAAGGCCAGCCCCTGCAATCCGACTTCAAGTACAACTTCACCACCCGCGCCGAGACGGACAAGTCTCCCATCGGCGTCAAGGCCGTCACCCCCGCGAACGGCGCCACCTGCGTCAGCGCCAGCACCCTCATCACCATCACCTTCACTGAGGGCGCCGATGTCAACAGCCTCACATCTTCGAACATTGTCGTCACAGGCCCCGGCAATGCAGTGATCCCTGCCAAGATCAGCTACAACGTTGCCACCGCTCAAGCCACCATCGCGCCCAATGCGGCGCTCCCCTCCGGCTCCATCACCGTCACAGTGAGCAACGTCGCCGATGCCGCCGGCGTCGCCATGACCACGCCCTACACATGGAGCTTCTCCACGGCATGCTCCACAGCAGGAGGCGGCGGCGGTACGGCAACAACGCAGTACATGACGTCCCTCTACGCACAGGGCCTCACTGCCATCCATGGCCAGGTGACTGTCGACACGCAGGGAATGGTTGCAGTCAAACTCACCAGCGCAACCGCCGGCGCCAGCTACACCGTGCAGTTCTGCCCGGCATTCGACTCCGGCGCCACCACCATTCCGGCGCCAAACTGCTTCAACCTCACCACAATCGCAACCGATTCCAGCGGCAATGGAACCGCGACCGTGAAATTCCCGAACCCCGGCGACTGGGCAGGAGACTTCTTCCTGAACGACTCTTCGGGAAAGGCCCACTACCAGACGTTCATTGCTATCAACTCCATGAACGCGACCTATATGGCCATGCTCCTGCCAGACACCAACACCAACGGCGGTGTCATGACCACCAGTTCGCCGCAGGAGCCGCTGACCAGCGGAACCGTCACCGTCTCCAACGGCAATATGGTCTTCACCTTGAAGGGATCGGCGCCCAATACCTCCTTCATGGCCTTTGAATCGGAGACCGTGTACACGCAAAGCTCTGGCACCTATGGTGTCAGTACCATGACCACCGATGCGCAGGGCAATGCAAGCTCAACCGCATCCACAAACGCCGGCAGCGGCGGCGACATGTTCCAGGTCGAGCCGCAGTCCGGCGCCGGCTACACCGCTGGCTTCGCTGTGCCGCAATAAATGGCGTGCGGAACGCCGGCTGCTCACTGCATCCACGTGAGCAGCCGGCGCGCATACGCGGCATTATCCTGAAGTGTGACTCCAACCCAAACCAAGGCCACCAGGCCCGCGCGCAAAAAGCTGAAGCCCTCACTGCTGCTGCGCTGGTTTGCCTATTGTGTCGTAGGCATCTGGTGTCTCGGCGCGCTCACCTTGGTAGCCGCCCGCTGGATCGACCCTCCCACCACCGCCGTGCAGATGGAGCGCCGTGTCCAGGCATGGATCCACGGCACGCGCTACACCAAGCGCTACGAATTCCTGCCCCTCAGCCAGATCGCGCCCAACCTGCAACACGCCGTCGTGGCCGCGGAAGACGCGCGCTTTTACCAGCACCACGGCTTCGACTGGCAGGCAATGCAACTCGCCGCCGAGCACGACATGAAGGGTGGCCGCTTGCGCGGCGGATCCACCATCACCCAGCAACTCGTCAAAAACCTGCTCTTCGGAACCGAGCGCTCCTACCTGCGCAAGGCCGCGGAGTTCTCCCTCGTCCCCGTCGCCGAACTCGTCCTCGGCAAGCAGCGCATCCTCGAGCTCTACGTCAACGTCGTCGAATGGGGGCCCGGCGTCTATGGCGCAGATGCGGCCTCGCACTACTACTACCGCAGCGCCCCGCGCTCCCTGAGCCGCGACCAGGCGGCCCGGCTCGCCGCCATCCTTCCCGCCCCGCGCAGGCGCCGCCCCGACCGCATGGACCGCTACAGCGGCATCATTCAGGAACGCATGCGCCAGATGGGCTGGTAGTTACTTCCCCACCCGCAGCGCCAGCGCCGACTTCTCCATCAGCGCCATATCGTGCGCCGACGCCGCATTGCACTTGAACACAATCAGGTACTCTCCCACCTGCGTCGCAAGTACCGCCGCCGGCTTGCCGCTGATCGAGTAGGTCAGCTCATCAAACTGCCGCCCGCTGGCGGTCTTGTGTTGCGACTTTGCGATGTTCGTCAGCACCGGCCCCGGGCGCAGACTGTTCGCCAGCCGCGTAATCATATCCGCGCTGCTCTTGATGCCGCCCGAGTGCGGCCCGGCCACGTTCAGCTTCTCCGCCATCATCATCAATCCGTAGGGCTGCTTGCCCTGCTTCGCGGAAAACAGCACGAACTGATACGCATGCGGATCGTTCTGCTGCGTCTGCGCCGCCGGTACCGGATCAGCCTGAAGAATCGCCGGCCACGTATACGACAGGTGCAGCGCAGGGTTCACATAAGCGTGCCCTGCAATATGGCCCTGGGCGGGCGGCTGGGCAACGGCGGCGCAGGCCAATCCCGCCGCCAACATCACGGAAAAGAGCAGTTTGTGTTTGGTCATGGGTATTCTCTACCCCGATTATTGCGGCCACCCTCAATCAACCGTTGTGTTCTACAGCACTCAAGATGTCTCCTACTCCCTACTCCCTACTGCCTACTCCCTACTCCCTACTCCCTACTCCCTACTGCCTACTCCCTACTGCCTACTCCCTACTGCCTACTCCCTACTGCCTACTCCCTACTCCCTACTCCCTACTGCCTACTCCCTACTCCCTACTCCCTACTCCCTACTCCCTACTCCCTACTGCCTACTCCCTACTGCCTACTCCCTGCTCCCTACTCCCTACTCCCTACTGCCTACTCCCTACTCCCTGTTCCCTGCCTCCAGGCAACCTGTTCCCAATCAATCCGCTTCTCACGCACTCGAACGCCGGGCCGGTCCGTGTACCGGCTGGATGTTCAGAACGGTAAAATAGACGAGCAGTTACAAGCCGGGTCCGGGCGCGCCGGATCCGGCTGCATCTCACAGAGGCGGGCGGCGGAGGGTTTTCGCGATTTCTCCTCCTCGCCGGCGGCGAAGGAGAATCGCTGTCAGCCGCAGGACGCACGCCTCAGAAATGTAGGCAGGAGGGAATAGGGGGCAGGGGATCGGGCCCGACTTGGATTTGGCACAACTTCATCAGCAGATCCGAGGGCCTTTCTTTCTACTCCCTACTCCCTACTCCCTACTACCTACTCCCTACTCCCTGTTTCACCGAGGACCAGCACGCATGGGAAGTCCATTGAACGGCCTCATTGCCACTGAAGACACTCTCCGCCTCCTCGTCCAGCACCTCATCGACTCCCAGCAGGGACTGCAAAAGATCGGAGAAGAGCTCCATTCGGAGCCCGTCCGCCTTCGCTTTCTTGCCGAGTCGCTCGAGCGCGCCCAGTTCCGTGGCGACATCGAATCCATCCTCCATCGCGAGGGCGAGCGCGATCTCAACATCACCGGCACCTCCGAAGGCATGTTCCTCCGTGCCTGGGTCGGACTCAAAGCAGCGCTGGGCGGCGGCGACAACACCCTGCTCGCCACCGCCGAAGAGGCCGAACGCGCCCTCGCCAACGCCTACATCGCCGCTCTCGAACGCGACCTGCCCCAGCCCGTGCGCGAAACGCTCGCCCACCAGTCCGCTGCCGTGCAACAGTTTCTCCACTTCATAGCCACCGCCCGCGGTTAGCTCAACTTGGAGCGGGTGCCCCGGTCCCTCGCCTTTGGGGACCGGGGTATCCACGTCCCGGCGCATCCCTCCCGGAAAACAGCCGCCCTGCACTCCCCACAACCCGCACTTCTCTGATAAACTGAAGGTTCTGAGTTCAAAGCAGGAAAGAAGCCATGTCCATCCATCCCGTTATGCAGCGCCTGGCCGACAAGCTCAAGCGCACCGATCTCCCCGAGTTCGTCCCCGGCGACCAGGTTCGCGTCCAGGTCAAGATCAAGGAAGGCGACAAGGAACGCCTCCAGGCCTTTGAGGGCCTCGTCATCGCCGTCAACCGCGGACCCCAGGGCACCTTCACCGTCCGCAAGATGAGCTTCGGCCAGGGCGTCGAGCGCATCTTCCCCTTCAACTCGAAGGTGGTCGACCGCGTCGAAAAGATCCGCAGCTTCAAGGTGCGCCGCGCCAAGCTGTTCTACATCCGCTCGCTCCGCGGCAAGGCCGCCCGCCTCAAGGAAGTGGAGCGCCAGGTCGCAGCCAAGGCCTAGTCTCCGCCTCAACCCAATTCCCGCACCCCGGCCCAGCGCCGGGGTTGCTTTTTGTTCTCCGCTCTTACGAAGCTTCCAACGCACCAAAAACGGGTGCCCCATCCATTCGCGCAGCGGTATCGCGCGAATGGGTGGGACAGCACGAACCCCGCCCTCCAAATCTCAACCCAGCACGAAAAACGGGTGCCCCAGGTCTCGATTTTGAGACCTGGGACAGCACGAACCCCACCTTCCAAAACTCAACCCAGCACAAAAAATGGGGTGCCCCAGGTCTCGATTTTGAGACCTGGGACAGCACGAACCCCACCTTCCAAAACTCAACCCAGCACAAAAAATGGGGTGCCCCAGGTCTCGATTTTGAGACCTGGGACAGCAC
>JBKICT010000005.1:0-134524 GCA_046566985.1 Acidobacteriota bacterium
TACCGGGTGTCTGCTAGCGACGATCGACGATGAGATGAGGAAAATTGGCCCCGTCCCGCAGGGTTGCGGCGAACAACCGGGCCATACTTCGTTGTCGTCCTCGAATGTGGACCCGCCACACCCTTCGGACTCCGCCTCGTCTGGCCAGGTTTTCGCACGCAACGCCATCCGCCCAGGTAGTGTTAACAGGCCCTAGTATCTCGCCCGATTCGCATCGCGGTTCTGCACAGAGATTGGCTGTATCCTCTAGGAATGGTCCGGTTCACGGTTCTGGCATCGGGGTCGAAGGGCAACAGCACGGTCGTCGCCGGCGGCCAGACCCGGATTCTGGTGGACGCCGGGCTGAGCTGCCGCGAGCTGTTTCGCCGGATGAAAGCCGTCGGCGAGGAGCCTGCGACGCTGGACGCCATCCTCGTAACGCACGAGCACCAGGATCACATCAACGGCCTCGCCGTTACCGCCCGCAAGCTGGGGATTCCCGTGTACTTCACTGAGCCGACGCATCGCGCCTGGATGCGTTGGCTCACTCCTCGCCGTCAAATGACCTACGCACAGTGGCTGGAGCAGTGCCGGCAACAGGCTGCGGCCCGCCAGGCGGAAGCCGCTCCTGCGGAAGCCTGCGACTGTGGAGAGACAGATGCGGAAACGATCGCCGTGGCCGCTGCTGCCGCACCGGACGAAGCCCCGGCGGCCGAGCCCAAGCAGGATCCAACCTGGCTGCCCGAAGTGGAGTACTTCCAGGCGGGACAGCCGTTCCAGATTGGCGACATCTCCGTCAGCCCATTTACCATCTCCCACGACGCCGCCGATCCGGTGGGCTTTGTCTTTCAGGCCGAGGGCGTGCGCATGGCGCTGGCCACTGATCTCGGCTACATGACGCCCAACGTAAAGGCGCAGCTCAGGAAGCTCGATCTGCTGATGCTCGAAAGCAATCACGACCTGGAGATGCTGCGCGACGGGCCCTATCCCTGGCAGGTGAAACAGCGGGTGCTCTCGCGCGTGGGGCACCTTTCGAACGACGCTGCCGCAGACTTCCTGGAGAGCGGATATGACGGGCAGGCTGCCTATGTCGTCCTCGGCCACCTGTCTGAGAGCAACAACCTCCCTGAGCTGGCCCGGGTGGCTGCCGAGCGGGCGCTGAGCTGCCACGGCAGTCTGCTCGCCAATCGGTTGGTTGTGGCGGAGCAGCACCAGCCGATCGCTCCTATCCATTTCTAAATGAAGGCTTTTTTCCTCTGGCCAGCGAAGATTGAAACAAGTTACAATGGGGAAGCACGGGCCTCACTCTGAACCAAAGATGCGGGCAAAGGAGTCTAACAAGCTGGAATTGCGAACCTGTTGGCCGGGGGCCACGCCGTATGCGTGGGCGGCATCCTAGCCGGGGGACGCACCTTGTTGCCGCGTGAGCCGCGCCGGCATGGGCGACGAAAGCAACTTCTTTCATAAGTGAGTGATACATATGCCAAGAACCCGATGCACTGATCACGTAATTGGCGCCATCCTGGCTAGCTGGCGCTACGACATCTCCGGCATCTCGCCGCAGATGCGCAAAGATTACGAGCAGCACCTGGCCGAGTGCCCGCGCTGCGGAGCCCGCCTCAAGTTCCATCGAAGCCTGGATGCAACACTGGCCGTACTCACGTCGCTGGCGGTCCTCTTCTTCTTGTTTGCGCTGGCCGTCATCAAGCACATCAAGCCGCTCGAGCACGTCGCCTTCAACATCCTCGGTCTCGACGTCGTGAGCATGTACCAGATGCTGGTCTCGGCTGCCGTGGCAGGCGTCGTATTCTCACTCATCGCGTTCCTGCTGGTTCTGACAGCGACCCCGGCGCCGGGATATATCAGCGACCTTGCTTCAGAACGCGCCAAAGTAATTGAAGAGCACCTGCCCGCCGCAATCAAGGCGCTGCGCTTGCGATAGAGCGCGGTCGGTAAACAGACCCGCAACGGCCCTCAGACGATCACCCTGTCAATATCCTGCGCTCTGATTGACGAGGTGATAATGGTCTGCCCCTATTGCCCGGATGCCACTCCTTCCCCTTTGTGCAGAGATCGAAGCTGTAGATGGGCTCAGCGGGCCGCTGAGGTCAAGGTTTGCTCAGAGAGCACTGGGATCAGCATGAGAAACTTCCTGTCCCGCTGGATGCGCGGCCCGGCTACCTGTGTGCAGCTGCCATACTGCCGGACCGATGCGTGACCTGGGTCGCGGGAGCACTCACGGGCTTGCCGCCTGACGCAGTCTCCTGATCCACCTGCAGCAGGTCGTTCTTGGCCTGCTGCACGGTGATACTGGGTGGGAGTTCCTTAAAGTCGCTTTTGACGTCGTCTTCCTGCTCGGAGATGGTCTTGAAGATCAGCGCATGCCCCTGAATGTGTACGTGCGTCTCGGTGATCTGCCAGACGCCGCCTCCGGTTGCGCGCCGTTCCACATCGAATGTTCCGCCGGCATCGAGCTCGCCCAATAGTCCGCCGAAGATCTTCACATCCTGCATCAGCTTGCCCTTGATGGTGGCGATGCGAAGCTGCGTTTTGTCGACGGCCATCTCGCCTTCCATGGCGGCGAAGACCTTGGATTCGAAATCCGGCGGATTGAAGTTCGGATCAGGTTTGAAGTGCAGGATGACGTCGTCGCCTCGGTCAGCTTCCCGTGTCCAGATGAAGGCCTTCGGCAGCAGTTCCAGCATCTCGGCGGCCTGTTGGTCGTCGTGAGCATTGCTTTTGCGCTGTTTGGCCAGGGCGCTGGGATTGGACAGAAACTTGTTGATCCGCGCCTGCTGCTCCGCCGGCGAGAGTTTGCGGCCATCGAGGGAAATCACGCGCTTGAGACTGCCGTTGCTTGTGTCGGCCACCCACTGCTTCACGCTGTGCGTGGGCTTTTTATCGAACTCGAAGTAGAGCCAGTGTGAGTGATCCGCCTTATCTTTGGCCAGTTCCACGTTCACGGCCTTCTGCACAAACTGCCGCGCATCCTGGGCGAACAGCGCAGAGCTCGACAACAAAAGGAGCACGCCGAAGATTCGGCAACGGCTTGACCATGAGTGCGATCTCGAGCGAATTGCACGATGCATACTCTGCTCCATGCAGTTATCCCCAGTCACTTGGATGCCGATTTGCGGAGGAATGGAGAAGCCGCCGTATGTTCCAGCCGATTCCGGCTAGAATGAAAGCGCATCGAAGCTGATGGGGCGCGCCCCGCGCGGCCCCCAAGGAGCAGACCTATGCCCGCTTCCCCGCTCTCTTCCACCGAAATCGATTCGCGTCTGCGCTCGCTGGCCGGGTGGAAACTCGATAAAGGCGAGATCACAAGAACCTTCACGTTCCCCGACTTCCTCGGCTCACTGGACTTTGTGAATCGCGCAGGCGAGCTGGCCGAAGCTGCCGGACATCATCCCGATATAGACATCCGCTACAACAAGGTGAAGCTCACGCTCGTAACGCATGACGCCGGCGGCCTGACGGCGAAGGACTTCGATCTTGCGGAGAAGATCAATGGACTGTACAAGGCCTAGTCCATCGGCTCCAGATGCGCGGTGAAGTGGCGCAGGAAGGGCGCTTCATGGGTGAGGCGCATGCCGCGGATCTTCTCGCGGTTCTTCCAGATTTCGAGGATGACCTCGACGAGATAATCGATATGGCTCTGCGTGTAGACGCGCCGCGGGATAGCCAGCCGCACCAGGTCCATCTGCGCGGCGGCGCCGAACATGAGCTTTCCAATCTCCACCGAGCGCACGCCACCCTCGAGATACAACTCGCATGCCAGCGCGACGCCGGGAAACTGCTCTGAAGGAATGTGCGGCAGAAATCCGCGCGCATCGAGGTAGATGGCGTGGCCGCCCGGCGGCCGCACGATCGGCACGCCTGCAGCCGCAACGTGTTCGCCCAGATAGGCCGTCGAAGCGATGCGGTAGCGCAGGTAGTCTTCTTCGAGCGCCTCCTGCACGCCGACCGCAATGGCTTCCAGGTCCCGCCCTGCCAGCCCGCCGTAGGTCGGATATCCCTCGGTTAGAATGAGCAGGTCTTTCTCCTGCTGCGCAAGGAGATCGTCGTTCGTGCAAAGGAATCCGCCGATATTCGCCATGCCGTCTTTTTTCGCGGACATCGTACAGCCGTCGCCGTAGCTGAACATCTCCTGCGCAATCTGCTTCGGAGTCTTGTCCGCGTAGGCGGGCTCGCGCAGCTTGACGAACCACGCATTCTCCGCGAAACGGCACGCGTCGAAGTAGAGCGGGATTTGATGCTTGCGGCACACCGCGCTCACCTGGCGAACATTCTCCATCGATACGGGCTGGCCGCCACCGGAGTTGTTCGTGATGGTCAGCATCACCAGCGGAATGCGCTCGCGGCCTACGCGCGCAATCAGCGCTTCCAGCGCGCCCACATCCAGGTTGCCTTTGAATGGGTGCTCGGTGGCAGGCTGGCGGCCCTCGGGAATGACGAGATCGACCGCCTCCGCCCCGGTGAATTCCACGTTGGCGCGAGTGGTATCGAAGTGCGTATTGTTCGGCACCACGTCGCCCTTCTTGCACATCACGCCAAACAGGATGCGCTCCGCCGCGCGGCCCTGATGCGTAGGAATCACATGCTTGAATCCGTAGATATCCTGTACGGACGCGCGAAAGCGCTCAAAGCTGCGGCTGCCCGCGTAACTCTCGTCGCCCTCCATGATGGCGGCCCATTGATGCGTGGACATCGCGCCTGTCCCTGAGTCCGTGAGCAGATCGATGAGAACGTCGTCCGCCGGCAGAAGAAAGAGATTGAAGTGCGCCTGCTTGAGAAGTTCCTCCCGTTGCACGCGCGTGGTCCAGCGAATCGGCTCCACGCTTTTGATGCGAAACGGCTCGATGATCGTCTTCACTGCCACTCACTTCTCCTCACCGCGTTTGCCTGCTACGGCTCGATATTGATCCCGTAAGAATGAAAGCGCCTCAGGGGCCGGATGCGCAAGCGATTCTGCTATTCTGCGATTTGGTGGTATCCGCAATTATTTCCATTTTTGAGCAGGAATATCGAGAGCTGCGGCCGCGGGCGCCGATGCCCCCGATTCATGTACGCTTCCGGCGTTTCACCTCGCTGAACACAACGATCCGGCTGCGTGAAGGGCACCTGCACGTGAGCCTGTCGGACCTGCTGGAAGGGGCGCCGGAAGGTGTGCTGCGCGCGATTGCGCATATTCTCATCGCCAAACTCTACAAGAAGCCCATCGACCCCACGCACAACCATCGCTACAAGCGGTTCGCATCCAGCGCCGCGGTCACAAAACAGACCGAGCTCATCCGCAGCACGCGCGGCAGCAAGCGCTACTGCGGGCCGGAGGGCCGCTACTACCATCTCGAAGAAGTCTTCGACTCGCTGAACGAGCGCTTCTTCGGCGGCCTGATGGGCCGGCCGGAGCTGACGTGGAGCGAGCACATGGCCAAGCGCTCGCTCGGCCACTACGATGCAGCGCACAATACCATCGTGGTGAGCCGTGTCTTCGATCGCCCCTCAAGCCCGCGCTATGCCATCGAATACCTGCTCTACCACGAGATGCTGCACCTCAAGCATCCGGTGAAGATGAATGGGGTGCGGCGCTGCGTGCACTCGCGCGAGTTCAAGGCGGAAGAACGACAGTTCCCGGAGCTGAAGGAAGCGCTGGCGTTTCTGAAGAGGCTGTAACGCTCCGCAGCGGCGGGGCGCCGCCGGTCAGGCTATCGAACAGTTACGGTTGGCGCGGATGGTGTTTCCACCGAAGCGGGCTTGCGCGCCGCCAGCCACACCAGCAGAGCCGCTCCGGCAACGATGCTGCCCAGGCTGGCAAGCTGAGCATTCGACAATCCCCACAGCACATGCGGATTGCGGCGCAGGAACTCGACGAGGAATCGCGCCAGGCCGGTCAGCACCAGGTACTGACCCAGGATCGTTCCGGTGGCGTGCGGCTTACCACCGCGTTTCCAGAGCCAGAATGCAATGATGAGGCCACCGGCAAGCTCGTAGAGCGGCGTGGGATGTACGGGCGTGTAGATCGGCTCAATCCCATGCGGAAAGCTCATGCCCCATGGCAGCTTGGTCGGGATACCGTAGCAGCCGTCCCCGGAGAGAAAGCAGCCGATGCGTCCGATGCCGTAGCCCAGCGCCGCAGCCGGCGAGGCCAAATCGAGCATGCGCAGGGCGCCGATCTTTGCGCGCAAACCCTGCAGGATGAGGGCGCTAATGCCGAAGACCAGCCCGCCGAACCAGGCAAATCCGGCGGTATTCCAAAGCACGCGCCAGCCGTCCGTGCGGAACTCGGAGGGGGTGTCGAGCACGTGCCACAACTTGGCTCCCACAATTCCCGCCACCACCGTGACGGCGATCATGCTTACCGCATCGGCGGTGATGTGGTTGCGGCGGAAGTTGCGATCCAGCAGCAGCCCGGCCAGAACGGCAGCCAGCCAGAGCATCAGCCCGAAAGTGGGAACATTGAGGGGTCCAATGTGGAGGAAGGGCAACATCTCTAGGTAGTATAGACGCCGCTCTGTTCGGGAAGACACGCCGGGCGCGGATTTTCACAGGTCCTTCAGTGCATCCTTATGACCCGGCAAGCGATACTGGAGGTATGGCCACCACGACTTACAAGGACTTGCAGGTGTTGTATACCCGCGAGCAGATCGCGGAGCGCGTTGCGGCGATGGGAGAGGAGATAACCCGGGACCTTCATGGCGAACGGCTCGTGATGGTTGGCGTGCTGAAAGGCGCAGCACCCTTTCTCGCCGACCTGGCGCGGGCTGTGCATGTGGATGCAACCTTCGACTTCGTGGCGGTTTCAAGCTATGGGCGCGGAAATCGCTCCTCCGGAGCAGTCAAGCTGATCAAGGACCTCGATGAGTCCATCGAAGGCAAAAACGTGTTGATTGTGGAGGACATCCTCGACACCGGCCTGACACTTTCTTATCTGCGCAAGATCATGCTGCAGCACCGGCCCAGGTCGTTGCGCATCGCTGCGCTACTCGACAAGCCCTCGAGGCGCATCGAAAAGATCGATGCGGATTACGTAGGCTTCTCCATCCCGAATCTATTCGTGATCGGATATGGGATGGATTACGCCGAGCGTTACCGCAATCTTCCCGATATCTGCGTTATGAGCCCGGATCACCCGGAATGAGTCTTACGGGCAGCTGGATGCGAGGACTATACTCATTCCCCGGAACACGGGCCACAAGCCGAGCTGGCTCGTAAAGGAGTTGGACCATGAGCGTGGTTTCACCCGCAGCGAATGCCGATCTCGAATTCGATCATGGCACCTTCGATGCCGCGGGCTTTGCGCGACAGGCGCTTTCAGACTGGCAGTCGCTGGCTGCCACCATCGATCACACGCTGTTGAAGCCCGAGGCCACTCGCGAGCAGGTTGAGAACCTGTGCGACGAGGCGATCCGTTATCGCTTTGCCTGCGCCATGGTGAACCCCATCTGGGTTCCGGCCGCGGTGTCGGTGCTCGCAGGTACGGGCGTTCCGGTCGGCGTGGTCATCGGTTTTCCGCTGGGAGCCTCACTCGTTTCGACACTGCGACAGGAAGCAGCGGCATTGCTTCGCCTGGGAGCGCGCGAGCTGGACATGGTCATCCCGGTGGGCCAGCTCAAAAGCGGCAACCACATCGCGGTGGAACAAACCATCCACGCCGCCGCCAGCGTGGCGCACCACCACGGCGCGATTCTCAAGGTGATCCTTGAGACCTGCCTGCTCAACGTGGAGGAAAAGCTGCGCGGAGCCGAGATTGCCATCCAGGCAGGGGCGGATTTCCTGAAGACTTCGACGGGGTTCTCGTCCGGAGGCGCAACGGCGGTCGATGTAGCACTGCTGCGCGGCGTGGCCGGGGGACGCTGCGGCGTGAAAGCTGCCGGCGGAATTCGTACGCTGGCCGATGCGCGCGCCATGCTCGAAGCAGGAGCGAACCGCATTGGCGCATCCGCAAGCGTGGCCATTGTGCGGGAGTTGGGGGCAGAGTAGGCTCTGCCCCACGCAGCGCCGTCGCCATCCGTGCTCCGACGTAAGTAGCAGCGCGGAAGCCCGTGAAGGGAAAGCACCACACTCCCATCTCGATGCCTCATCGGATTCGCTTTCCACATCTCTCCAGAAACCTTTGCGCTGGATCTGTGTCGAATGCACTTGAGGCCCAGAATGGGCAATGCAGGGACAGTGTTCACAGTGATTTACCGTCTTTGTTGCTGATTCAGCCCATCCAAACTTCATGGGGCATACTGGAATGAGCGCCGTTGGCCCACCTGCCCCCGCGGAGGGATACTGGATGCCGATTCTTTACCGTCGCACGATTGCGCTGTGCATGCTGATCTTCGCGATCCTGGCATGTTGCCCAGCGTGTCGCGCGCAGGCGGCATTGCTCATGGAAGAGCCTTACGGATTCTTCGGGGCGCTCAATCCCACCGGACATACTGCCGTCTACTTTGCGCGCATCTGTGCGGAGACGCCGGTGAAGCTTCGCCGCTGCCGGGCTGATGAAGATGGATCGGTGATCGCGCGCTACCAGGGCATTGCAGGGTACGACTGGGTGGCGATGCCGCTGGTGCCGTACCTGTATTCGGTGGAAGACATCGCGGAGGCGCCGCAGCATGTGGATCGCGCAACCGTGCTTCGCCTGCGCAATCGCTATCACGAGTCCCACATGGGAATGCTGGGAGCCGACGTCTTCGCCGGCAACATCGTCCGGGGCGGATGGACCCAGCTTGTGGGCGTGGCGTACGAGCGCCGCATCTATGCGTTCCGTTTCAACACGACTGAAGAGCAGGACGATGCGCTGATCGAAAAGCTGAATTCCCATCCCAATGCTTCCCGCTTCAACTTGCTCTACACCAACTGCGCCGATTTCGCCCGCGATGTGATGAACACATATTTCCCGCGGACCTTCCGGCGCACCATCTTCCCCGATGCAGGCATCACCACGCCGCGCCAGATCACGTTCAAGCTGGTTCGCTACGCCAAAAAACATCCCGATCTCGAGCTTTCGGTCTTCGAAATTCCGCAGGTTCGCGGCTATCGCCGTATGAGCCACGTGAATAAAAGCATTTCTGCATCGCTGGTAACTACCGGCTACGCTGTGCCGCTCACGATTCTGAATCCCTATGTCGCGGGCGCGGTCTTCATGGATTACCTGGTCCGCGGGCGCTATCCGCTCATTCCCGCCCACCTTGAAGTGCTGAAGCCCGCCACGCTGGCCGACCTGGCAACCCCACAGGACCAGCCGGAACCGGCCATCAATGGGGAGCAGCCGGCACCGCAGTCAATTCCCGCAGAGCGTTTCGTCAAATCCTCTCTAACGCGACCCGCGGGCGAGCACGAGTAAGTACTCTGCGGCGTGGCGCGCCGCGTTACACCTTGCGCCCTTCTACTCCAGAAATTTCGGACGGGTAACACGGGCCGTCTCCGGGCTCGGGAGTCAACCCTCGGCATCCCTGCGGCATCTACCGACGTTGACCGCACGGGCACCCGCATCTCCGGCGCCACGTTGCGGACTCGTGAGCCGCGCGTTCTTAAAGGCGATGCACGACTAAATCTATTTATGGAGCAACCTGATGAAACGCATTCTTAGCTATGCCGGGCTGGCCGCTGCGCTGGCGATTCCCCTCGCCGCAATTGCGCAGGACCAGAACGCGCCGCCCGCACCAGCGGTCCAGAATCCGCCCTCCAATCCGCATACCTATAACCACGGCGAGGTCGGCGTCTACGGAGATATGTTTCGCGTGAACCCGCCGGGCGCGGCGTCCGTCAACTTCGTCGGCCTGGGCGGCCGCGTTGGATTCAACATGGGCGCGCATGCGGCCCTCGAAGCCGAAATGAACTACGACTTCGAAAAGAACTGGACATCCGTGAGCGCAAGCGGTGGAGGCGCCGGGGGAACGAGCACAACGATTACCAGCAACGTTCGCCCAATCTCCGGCCTCTTCGGTCCCAAATTCCAGTTGGGAACCTCCGGCCCCGTGCGCGCCTTCGTGGAAGGCAAGGTCGGATTCATCGACTTCAGCACAAGCTGCAACGCTCCCGCGGGGTCGGGCTCATGCTTCACCAATAGCCTGCAAGGATTCGGCGGCGGGTCCACGCACTTCGCGGCATTTCCCGGCGGCGGCATCGAGTTCTTCCTCGGCCCCATCGGCCTGCGCGCGGATGCGGGCGACGAGATGTGGTGGAACAACGGTACCTACAACAACCTGCGCGTCACGTTTGGCCCGACCATCCGGTTCTGACATCTGCGCAAAAAGAGCGGGGAGAGGCGCGAGCCTCTCCCCGCCTGCGTCACTGGCCGATGATCCTTCGGTCAGAGGTCGGGACCGATCGTCACGTAGGCCGTGAGCGTGAGCACCAGTAGCACAATCCCGATGCCGATCGCGGTGAAGCCCACCACGCGCGCCCCGTTCACCAACCAGGTGGGCGGCTTTTCGCCCAGCTTCTCTTCCAGTTTCCCGGTACGCGCCAGCCGTTCATACTCGAGTGGCCGCTTGTGTTTGAACTCCTCCTCGCTCTCCACTCCGGTAAAGATCACCATGTCCATGGGAAAACTGTCCGGACGCAGATGCGTATTCACAAAGTGGATTGAGAAGATGAAGAGGATGGCGAGCAGTCCTTCTTCGCTATGCACCACCAGCACCGCGTTCAGCGCCCATCCCGGCAGAAAGTGCGCGAAGAACGGCGCAAACCACATCGCGTAACCGGAAAAGCCGATGACCATCATGCCCCAGAAGACCGCCCAATAATCGAACTTCTCCCAGTAGGCGTAGCGTTCGAACTGCGGGCGCGGCCCGAGCCCGATCATCCAGCGCATGTGCGCGAAGAGGTCGTTCACGTCCTTCCAGTTCGCCACCATTGAAGTTGCTCCCCAGAAGATGCCCTTCTCGCGGCGTGCGAGTGCTCGCGTGAAGATGTCCTTCACGTGCACGAGAAATGCTACAGTCAGGGCCAGTGCGCAGAGCTTGTGCACGAAGAGAATGGCCCCAAAGCCCCCTACGATCTTAGCCAGTCCCCGCGCCCAGATACTGGCGCTGAAGCGCAACGGCAAGCCCGTTGCCGCAAGTCCAAGAAACGTGGTGAACAGCGCCGCGTGAAGGTAGCGCTGTGCCAGCGTGAAGCGCCTGAAGTAGCGACCCTGCGCCGCCGCTTTGGTTTCGATCGATTCCGTCGCAACCTGTAGATCAGCCACGGTCTCCCTCCTTCTTCTTCATCTGTTCCAGACGCGCGCGCACCAGCCACAGAATGGTATGGATCGCGAAGAACGTCAGCACACCAATTAGCAGGAGGTTCATAAACAGGCGCACCAGATAGAGAGGCCGATTCATGTTGATGTCGTGCGAGTTGGCGTGCGGCTGATACTTTACAAAGCTCGCGTTGGCGCCGGTGTGGCAGCGTCCGCAGGTCGTCACCAGGTTGGCTGGCGCAATCGGCGAGCGCGGATCCGATGCCGGCAGAATCTGGTGCGCGCCGTGGCAGTCCCAGCACCGCGCCGTCTCCACATAACCACCCAGCGACCCGAGTTGCGAATGGAACGTATCGTGATACGTTGACAGCTTCTCCGTGTGGCACGATCCGCAGATCGGCGTGGATTGCATGCGGAAGGCCGACTCGGTGGGCTGCAGGATGGCGTGCGCGGTGTGGCAATCACTGCACACCGGCGCCTTCATGTTGCCCTTCGCAATCGCCTCGCCGTGCGCGCCATGCTGGTAATCGGCGTCGATCTTCGCGTGGCAGGTGCCGCAGGTCTTCGGAATGTTTGCCTTGAACGTCGGACTCTCAGGATTGTTGTGGCTCAGGATGTGGTGCGAGCCATGGCAACTCTGGCAGTTAGCCGCCACCAGCAATCCTTCTTTGCTCAGCGCGAATCCATGAATCGAATCCATGTAGGCCGGGTACACGCTGGGCAGTCCGTGCTTCTGCCCGGCTCCGTTGTTGCTATGACAGGTTCCGCAGGTGTGCGGCACATTGAGCGGATAAACCGCCGATCGTGCGTCCGTCTTCGGAAAGATGGAGTGCGCATCGCCGTGACAGCTCGTGCAGGGATGCTCGGCGCTGTCGCCGTGCACACTGCCCTTCAGCGCCGCCGATTGATCCGCGTGGCAGGTGCCGCACTGCACCTTCGCCGGATGATCGGGGTGCGGATACGCCTTGATGTCGGCGTGGCAATCGTTGCACTTCAGGCTGCCGTGAATGCTGGCGCCGAATTTTCCACCATCTACGGCAATGCTATGCCCAGCGGCATCCTGCATGGTCTTATCGCCGTGGCAGGCCAGACAGTCCGTTTGCGCGCTGAGCCGCCCCGCCACACCGAAACAAAAAATCGCTGCGCACAAGACGCCAATCCACGCAGCTGAGAAACTTCTCCTGGGTTGCGCGAGTTGGGAAACTCTCGCTTTTGCGACCTCGCCTGCATCGAGCCCATCCACCATTGCAGCATCAGGCATCTGCTGTCTTCTTTCCCCGCAAGCTGTGTCGGATCGGGCTGCAGGCTCAACGCGTTCAGCACGCGACAAGGGCAGCGCAACCGACACACCAAGAAGACGACCGAATGCGATTTGCCGCAGTGACAACTATCACAAGATGGGTGCGAAATATCGCACAACATACGCGGGCATTGTTGCGGAGATCACACTCGACGCGCCGTACTTCGCGCGGGATTCCACTGCGATGTGATGCGCTTGAGTTGAGGTCCGGGGCCGGAGGTGATGCAGCTCACGATTGGCGGATGCTAATCTGGTGCATGAAACAGATATTCCTCGACCTCGACGGCGTGCTCGCCGATTTTGACCGCGCAGCCACCACCCTCTTCCACAAGCCTCCCCGCGAAGCCGAAAAAGCCATCGGAACTCCCGAGTTCTGGAAGCGAGTCCGCAGCGTTCCGCGTTTCTACCGCGACCTGCCGCTGATGCCGGACGCCATGGAACTGTATGGTGCGCTCAAGCACCTCCACCCCATCATCCTCACCGGCGTGCCCGCCGGCGGCTGGGCGGAGGAGCAGAAGATTGAGTGGGTGGCCGAGCACTTTCCCGGCGTCAACATCATCACCTGCCGCGCCAAGGAAAAATTCCTGCACATGCGTCACCCCGGCGACGTGCTCGTCGATGACTACCTGAAGTACAAGGACCTGTGGGAGCAAGCCGGCGGCATCTTCGTGCATCACACCTCGGCAAGTTCGTCGCTCGCGCATCTGGGGGAGCTAGGCTTCGACGTGCACACGGATCACTGACCACTATTCACGGTCCACGATTCACGGCCCAAGGTTCGCGGCCCACGGCTCACGGTTCACGGCCCTCTAATCTCCGCCCCCCCCCGATCCCTGTGTTAGCTTAGTTATCGAGCAGTTCCGACCGGTGTGCCCCTCAGGAGCGCGCCCGCTGCCTCTCGCGTGAGGAAGGAAAATCCGCGGGAGACCCTCCGGTTTTCCAATCAAACCGAGATTACGCTCCACACGAGTGAGGAAACTGTCATGTCTGAAATCACCAAATTTATCAAGCACCACTATCGCCACTTCAACGCCGCAGCCCTCGTCGACGCCGCCCAGGCGTACAAGGATCACCTCGACAACGGCGGCAAGATGTTCATGACCATCGCCGGCGCCATGAGCACCGCGGAGCTCGGCCTGTCGCTCGCCGAGATGATTCGCCAGGACAAGGTCCACGGCATCTGCTGCACCGGCGCGAATCTCGAAGAAGACGTCTTCAATCTCGTCGCGCACGACTACTATGAGCGCGTGCCGCACTACCGCGACCTCACCCCCGCCGACGAGGCCGCGCTGCTCTCGCGCCACATGAACCGCGTCACCGACACCTGCATTCCCGAGATGGAAGCCATGCGCCGCATCGAGAACGAGGTGCTGCAGGAGTGGGTGAAGGCCGACAAGGCCGGCGAGCGCTACTTCCCCCACCAGTTCATGTACAAGATCCTGCTCTCCGGCGTGCTCGAAAAGTCCTACCAGATCGACCCGAAGAATAGCTGGCTGCTCGCGGCCGCGGAAAAAAACCTGCCCATGTTCGTCCCCGGCTGGGAAGACGCGACACTCGGGAACATGTTTGCCGGCCACGTCATCAGCGGCGACGTGAAGAACGTGCACACGGTCCGCACCGGCATCGAGTACATGATGGAGCTGGCCGAGTGGTACACCAGCCTCACCGCCAAAACACCGCTGGGCTTCTTCCAGATCGGCGGCGGTATCGCCGGCGACTTCCCTATCTGCGTGGTCCCCATGCTCCACCAGGACCTGCAGCGCGAGAACGTGCCGCTGTGGGCCTACTTCTGCCAGATCAGCGACTCCACCACCAGCTACGGCTCCTACTCCGGCGCGGTGCCCAACGAGAAGATCACCTGGGGCAAGCTCGGCGAGAAGACGCCGAAGTTCATCGTCGAGTCCGATGCTTCGATCGTCGCGCCGCTGATGTTCGCCTACGTCCTCGGCTGGTAGGCACCTCCGGTGCGGGTGACTGCACTTCGCGCCACTTGCAGTCAGACCAATCGAACCACCAAAGCCAAGGGCCGGGATATTCCCGGCCCTTGTTGTTTCGAATAACCGCAGCTTCACCACGCAGGCTTCGGAACTAACCTACAACGTCCTTGCACGCTCAATTGCGCGAATCACCGCCTGCGCTTTATTGATGGATTCCTGATGTTCGAGTTCCGGCACGGAATCGGCCACAATGCCTGCCCCGGCCTGCACGCTTCCCTTCCCGTCCTTCACCATCAGCGAGCGGATGGCAATGCACGAATCGAGATTGCCGGAGAAGTCGGCGTAGAGCACCGCGCCGCCATACGTTCCGCGCCGCGCCGGCTCCAGCTCTTCAATGATTTCCATGGCCCGCACCTTGGGCGCGCCGGAGAGCGTACCCGCCGGGAAGCAGGCGCGCAGCGCATCCACCGGGCTCAGGCCCGCGCGCAGCTTTCCCTCGATGGTGCTCACAATGTGCATCACGTGGCTGTAACGCTCGATGAACATCAGCCGGTCGACCTTCACGGTGCCATACTCGCTCACGCGGCCCACATCGTTGCGGCCCAGGTCGACCAGCATCACGTGCTCGGCGCGCTCCTTCTCGTCGTGCATCATCTCTTCGGCGAAGGCTTCGTCCTGCTTCTCGTCGGCCCCACGCGGACGCGTTCCGGCGATGGGACGGTACTCGATTCTGCGGCCGTGCACACGCACCAGAAGCTCCGGCGACGAGCCCGCCAGCTCGATCCGATGCTCCGCGGGCGGTTTTCCTTTTTGGACCGGCGTCTTTGCGCTTCCCAGCGGCCCGTCGAGTGCAAATCGCAAAAAGTACATATACGGGCTGGGATTCACAGTGCGCAGCGCGCGGTAGACCTGGAACGTGTCCACGCCGGGATCGACGTCAAAGCGCTGCGAGAGCACGGTCTGGAAGGCGTCGCCCGCGGCAATGTACTCCTTCGTCTTGTCGACAGCGGCAAGGAAATCCTTCTTCCGTGTGCGGTGCGTGACCTTGAGCTTTCCCGCGTTCTTCGGCGCGCGCATCTTGGGCAACGGCTGGGCCAGCCGCTTCTCCAGTTTGGCCAGTCGCCGCACGGCATGGTCGTAGGCAGCGGCAGGCGGGTCGAGCGTCACGTCGGCGGTGACGATGAGCCAGATCTCCTTGCGCACGTGGTCGAACGCCAGCACCTCGTCAAAGAAGAGCAGGCAGGCATCCGGTACGCCGAGTTCGTCCTTCGTCGTCTCGGGCAGTCGCTCGATCTGGCGCACAGCGTCATAAGCGAAGAAGCCGACTGCTCCCGCCGTGAACGGCGGCAGCCCCGCAATGCGCGCCGGCTTATGGCCACTCAGCGCGTCGCGCAGCAGATGAAATGCATCGCCTTCCACGCGCGTAGTCCGCTTGCCCTCGGTGATGTCGATCTGCCGGCCGCGCGCCACAATGCGCTTATACGGCGTGAGGCCGATGAAGGTGTAGCGGCCCACCTGCTCGCCGCCCTCGACCGATTCCAGCAGAAAGCACTCGCGCTCCTGCCAGGCCGCGCGCAGAAAGGCCGAGACCGGGGTCTCAAGGTCGGCGGTCAGCGTGCGGTACACGGGGACGAGCGTATGCTCCTTCGCGAGAGCGAGGAACTGCTTGCGGCTGGGATGGACTGAGGCTTCAGAGGGCTTCACAAGATGAGTTTAACGGGCGAGGGGCCGCGACTTCAGTCGGCGAATTAAATCCGATGGGCCGGCCCAATCAGGTTGTAGAACACCGCATACACGCTCAGCAGCAGGCATGCCGCCGCCACAAACGTGAACTTGGCCTTCGTGATGCGGCGCAGTTCCAGGTCGTTCCAGATGCGCACCATCTCAATCAGCGCGCCAAAGCTGAAGACGATGCACACGCCGGTCACCCAGTTCATCGCCGTCAGCCACGGAAACCACTCCGGCGTAGGCGGCATCAGGTTGTCGCCCTTGATCGCGAAGAAACCACCCAGTGAGCCAAGAAACAGCACCCACAGAATGGCCGCAATACGCGGCGCCCACGTCAGCCAGATGGTGCCCGGCTGCGGCTCCAGCCGCGGGCGTTTGCGGAAGAACAGCCGCCGGGCGGTGCGGATCAGGCTCGTGACAAACACCAGCATCAGCACAACGTAAGCCCAACCCAGCGCGGGCGCCAGCCAGCGGCTGTCCTGGTACCAGCCCACGCGCTGCAACTGCACGCCGGGAAAATCCATCGCCAGGCGCGCCACGTGGCCGCTGCCGTCGCGAATGGCGAAGATGCGCTTCTGATCGCCTTCGGCCTGCCACAGGTCGCGGGCGATGGGCTTCCACTTGATCGTGTGGCCGCGCAGGTCCTTGAATGCGTCAATCTTGAGCTCGCCATCGCGGCTCACGCTCGCCGTGGCCTGGCCGCCCAGCGTCTGCAGGCGCAGCTTGGTGCTGTCGGCGCGGCGCGTGGTCATGTACTGGCCCGCAATACCGCGCATCTCCGCCGGCCAGTTGCTCATGAATTGCGCCGGCGGCACGCCCGGAAAATAGCGATCCGAAAAGGCGTCGATGATCTCGGGCCGTGGCCTGCCGCCGCCGCCGGCCGAGTTATACGAGACAAACAGAATCAGCTTCTGCGACGGCTCGACGAAAAACAGCGAGTGAAATGCGATCAGATCGCCTTCGTGGCCGATCCACTTCAGGTTGTTGCGCCACGTCTGGTAAAAGCCCATGCATATCGGTGGCAATTGCGGATTGGCCTGGAACTGCGGCGTCCACATCTGCGCCAGCGTCTCCGGCTTGAGGATCTGCGCCCCGTCGAGTGTGCCGCCGTTCAGCAGCATCTGGCCGAAGCGGGCCATATCGGCAGCGGTGGATGAGACGCCACCCGCGCCGACCGGCGAGAAGATCTCGAAGCCCACCGGCGGCTTGGTCGTGTCGTTGCGGTAGCCCTCCGACACCGCATTCGCCAGCGGCTTCGGCACCGGCTGGTCAAACGACGAGTGCGTCATCTTCAGCGGATCGAAGATGTGCTCCTTCACATATTTTGCGAATGGCTCGCCGCTCACGCGCTGCACCACGTAACTGGCCAGCCCCACGCCGTAGTTGGAGTACGCCGGAATCTGCCCCGGCGGATACATGCGCGCCGGCATGTTCGCCATCAGGTCCTGCCGCAGCGTCGGCGCTTTGTTCGGGTCGGTGAGCAGGATGTCGTCCGATACCTCTTCGAAGCCGCCGGTATGCGTCATCAGGTTACGCAGCGTGATGGGGCGGTCGAAGGCCTGGGGAATCTTGAAATCGAGATAGAAGTTGACATTGGCATCGAGATCGACCTTGCCCTGCTCCTCAAGCTGCATGATGGAAATCCACGTGAACAGCTTGGAGATGGAGGCGAGGCGGAACATTGTGGTGGCAGGATCGACGGGGTACTTCTTCTTCACGTCGGCATAGCCGTAGCCCTTTTGCAGCAGCACCTGCCCGTTCTGCATCACCAGCACGCTCGCGCCGGCGATGTCGCTGCGCTCCAGTTGCAGCGGGAAGATGCCGTCGAAGAAGGCGCCGAGATCGGCGGCCGTCAGATCGTGTCCGTTCCCCGGCGCGGTGGGCGCCGGGACGGCAGTCTGAGGCTGCGCCTGCGGGGGCAAGGGCGCGGCAGGCACCGGAGCCTGGGCGCGCGCGGAAGTCAGCGCAAACGGCAACACAAGCAGCAAAACCGCTCGGACAAGTCGCATGCCATCCTTTTTCGAACTGGAAAGATCGCAACCGAACGCTCTCCACAGTGTCTATTGCCATGGGAGGTTTGACAAGGAAGAATGCGCCTGCCCCGGACCGAAGTATCAGGCCTGCCAGCATTTACCACACCCGCTCGGACGCATCCAGGGGTGAAGCGGCAGGCGCCCGGAGCGCGTCCCCTTATGCAAACGGCTCTCCCGTTGCGGCAGCCCGCAGCGAGGGGGTAAACAAGCGGGTTCACCCCGGCTTGACGGCTCCCTTTGGGCGGGCCTAGACTCACTGGGGTTTGGGCACATAACCGGATTCACGGCCCACCTAGCCCTGGAAGCACCTGAGGCCCAGGCGGCGGCTGTGAAACGGATGAGAGCCCAACGGGGACTCGGAAGCCGGCCAGTTCACGCGATTGTGGAGCCGGCCGATGTAACTCTTTGCCCTGAGCGCCGATCGGAGCGGGAATCTCCGCGCGTCCAGGCTCACTGGGACTTTGGAGAAAGTTATGGCAGCTGTCACATCCACCATTTCACTGGATCAGGAAATCAATCCATGGGAAGCACAGAGCGCGCGGTTTGAATTTGCCGCGCGCAAACTCAATCTCGACCCCGGACTCTGGAAGGTCCTCAGCTCTCCGTCGCGCGAAGTGATCGTTCATTTCCCGGTCACCATGGACGACGGCCGCATCGAGATGTTCACCGGATTTCGCGTGCAGCACTCGCAGGCGCGCGGTCCCGCCAAGGGCGGCGTTCGCTACGCGCCCGAGGTCACACTCGATGAGGTGCGCGCACTGGCAAGCTGGATGACCTGGAAGTGCGCCGTAGTCAACATCCCCTTCGGCGGCGCCAAGGGCGGCGTCATCTGCGATCCGAAGAAGATGAGCCAGGGCGAGCTGGAGCGCATGACGCGCCGCTATACGTCGGAGATCATCGAGTTCATCGGCCCGGAGAAGGATGTTCCCGCGCCCGACATGAACACCAACGAGCAGACCATGGCGTGGATCATGGACACCTACTCCATGCACATGCGCCAGACCGTCACCAGCGTGGTCACGGGCAAGCCGCTCAACATCGGCGGCTCGCGCGGCCGCGTTGAAGCCACGGGCCGCGGCGTGATGGTGGCCTGCGACGAAAGCCTCCGCTACAACAAGATGGCCATCGACGGCTGCCGCGTCATCATCCAGGGATTCGGGAATGTCGGCTCCAACGCCGCCCGCCTGATGCACGAACACGGCTACAAAATCATCGGCATCGCGGAGAAAGACGGCGGCCTCTTTAACCCGAACGGCATCGACATCAACCAGCTTCTCGAATACAAGTTCCGCAACAATACGCTGCTCGGATTCAAGGGCGCGGAAGCCATGCCCAGCGAAGAACTCATCGTAGCCGATTGCGACGTCCTGATCCCTGCGGCCATGGAGAACGTCATCACCAGCCGCAACGCCGACAAGATCAAGGCGCACATCATTGTGGAGGGCGCCAACGGCCCAACCACCGCGGTGGCCGACGAGATCCTCGCCGACAAGCGCATCTTCGTGGTGCCCGATATTCTGGCCAACGCCGGCGGCGTCACTGCCAGCTACTTCGAATGGGTGCAGGACCGTCAGGGCTATTTCTGGAAAGAAGCCATCGTCAACGAGCAGCTCGAAACCATCCTGCGCGACAGCTTCGATGATGTGGTGCGTTACGCCGAGGCGCACAACGTGAACAATCGCATCGCGGCCTACATGCTCGCCATCGATCGCGTAGCATTCACGATCAAGCAGCGTGGACTCTACGCCTGATCAGGGTACAGGGATCAGGTTTCAGGTGTCAGAATCGGGAGAGCCACACGGCTCTCCCGATATTTTTGTGCGCAACAAAAGCAACCCAACCGCGTTCATGCATGCAGCGGGACAAGAGAAACACCACGGAGTATGGGCCATGAATCGCTGCTTGCCAGCCCTCCTGGTCTCATGGCGCACCCCGAGATGAACGACTTTAAGAACAATGAGCCCACGCTGCCACAACGCCGTCCTACTCTGGGTATTCCGGCGTGAAATAGCGGCTCACTGAAATATCGTGGCGCCGGGCGCACGGATTCATGTTGACGAAGCGCTACACAGTGTCCGGGAGGGATCGATGAAGAAGATGATTGTTGCGCTGTTCCTCTTTTGCACTCCGCTGTTTGCCGCGGACCGGCCCGCGCCTCCATCCTCGGCGTGCGGCGATATGCACGTACGCCTGGCCGTCGACCTGGACAATTCCGCACATGGCATTCCAGCGCCCGAGCACGGCAAAGCACGCGTTGTCTTCATTCAAGAAACCGGCCAGGTCACGAACTGGGGATATCTCACGACGCGCATCGGAATCGACGGCAAGTGGGTGGGGGCAAACAAGAAGAATTCGTATTTTTCAGTCTCGGTGGATCCCGGCGAGCACCATCTCTGCCTTGCTCTGCAATCCGCGTTCGCCCGGTTTGCTCCCCAGGTCATCCAACTGGAGCACGTAAACGCCGAAGCCGGAGCAATCTACTACTACCGGTCGAGAATCATCGACTCAGAACACGGACCGCAATACCTGGTCTTCGATCCCGTCGACAGCGATGAAGCGAAATACCTGATCAATTCGTATCCGCTGAGCACTTCACACCCGAAGAAATAACAGGCCATAGGGTGCCCGATCTTTGGCGCGCTTTTGTTTTTGCACCGGAGGTGGGATAGCAGAATCTTCCCTGCCCCGACTCACCCCAGGTTGCTGTTTGCCGCCGCCAGCAGAAACACCAGCGGCGCATTCCAGTTAATCGCAATCTCATTCATCGAGTAGGCGCGGTAATCGTCCACCCACATCTTCATCGGCGGCTGCTTGTGCATGGCGTTCGCCACCGCGTCGCCGCCGTGCGCGTTGGGGCCGCCGGAGAGCAGCCCCGGCCACGGCGCGGCAATTCCATCTGCCACGCTGGGCCGATGGTGCGGATTCTGAAACGGCCGCGAGCCCAGGTGCGTGACCCACGAGACGCCGTGGCAGTTGCACCCCAGCATGTAGTGCAGATTGCCCAGCGCTGCATTCACCGCATCGCGGTTCGGCGCAAGCTTGTTGGCCACCAGCAGCAGCAGCGCGTCATTGCCCGCCACTCCATTCGATCCCCAAATGTAATCACGCAGGCGCAGCGTATTGCCATATCCATTCAGGCCGGCGCGCACAATGCGCACCAGCGCCGCGTCCTGCGTGGCCGCCACAATCCTGTCGCGGAAGAATCGATTCGCGCCATCGGCCATCGCATAGGTCCAGTACGCCAACGGCTGGGTGCTGCTCCACGTCGCCTCCGACATCGACAGATCGTCCGGCAGCGCCATAGTGAATGCGCTCCCATACTGCTGGTCACCGGTCGTGCGGAACAGCTCCGCCGTCGCCCACAAAATCTCGTCATCCACACTGCGGTCGCCATAGTCGCCCGTGGAGATGCCCGGCGGATTATGGAACAGCACTCGTGGATTCGCGATGCACCACGACCACGCCTTGCGCGCTGCCGCCAGGCAGCGATCCGCATACGCCGCATCGAACGGCCGGAAGCACCGCGCCCCGATCGCCGCCACCGCCGCCAGGTTCGCCGTCGCGCTCGTGCTCTTGAAGGGCGCAAATCCCGTCCCGATCACATAGCTGGTCAGCGTATCCTGCTCCGGCATCACGAACTGGCAAAACTTCTCGCTGCTCTGCTTGTGCCACACGCCGCCATCGGCGTCCTGCAGCGATAGCATCCAGTTCAGGTTCCAGCGAATCTCGGCGAGAAAATCGGGGACCGCGCCGCCCGACTCCGGAATATCGAGCTTGAGATTGCGCAACGGCTCGGGGAACATCTCCCATGCCCACAGCAGCGTTCCCGTCGAGATGCCGGAGTTCACCTCGTAGCGGCCGTAGTCGCCCGCGTCGTGCCAGCCGCCGTGGTTGGCAACCTGGCCCGTCCGGCCGGAGGTCGCGTGAAACGCGCCATCCATGTGACAAGCGTCGTGATGATAGCCGCCGCCGAGATCGACTTTGCACCCGCAGCGCTGTCCGTAGTAGCCGCGCATCGCAAGCCGCAACCCCGCCGCGTAGGCGTCCTCCGCAATCGCGAACGGCTCGCTGAAGAAGCCCGCAGCATAAACGCGGTAGCTGCCCGGCGTCTTCAATGATGAAAAATCCGCCCAGGCCATAGTGTCGCCGGACGCCGCGTCCGCCACCGGCTGCGTCAACTTTCCGGTAAAAAGCGGTGCGCCGGTATTGGCGTCACTCACCCGGAAACTGCCCCCATCGGGCAGGTTGGCGCCGTTCAGAACCACCGCCGCGCGCTTCGTATGCCCAGGCCGAAATCCGGTCTGGTTAAACACGACCGTGCGCACGGGCGCCAGGCCCGTCCGCGGAGGAGCGCCGATGGGCTGTTGTGCTCCAACCTGTAACACGCCTGGAATGAGGGCCTGGGCGCGTTCCACTACGGGCGCACCTGCTAGCGCAGCAAGAGAACTTAAAACTTTTCGGCGATTCACGGTAATGAGGATAGCAGCCCCAACGCAGTTTCCAGTCCATCGGTGCAATAATGGACGCAACACTGGAACAACCCGGTTTGTTCCGGCCGCAGGCTTGCCCCGTGAATCTACCCAACTCCATTACGATGAGCCGGATCGTCATGATCCCGCTGCTCCTCTGGATCCTCTCCCCACATTTTCCGTGGCAGGCGGGTCCGGAGCAGGAGTTGCTGGCCTCAATCCTCTTCGTGCTGGCATCCATCACCGACGGCGTCGACGGCTACCTGGCCCGCAGGCGCGGCCAGATCACCACGATGGGCATGCTGCTGGACCCGCTCGCCGATAAGATCCTCGTCACTGCGGCCCTCATCGCACTGGTCGCCTACGAGCCCCAGGTGGTCAAGGTCTGGATCGCCGTCGTAATCATCGGCCGCGAGTTCCTGATCTCGGGCCTGCGCAGCATCGCCGCATCGGAAGGCTTCACCATCCAGGCAAGCGATCTGGGCAAGCTCAAGACGGTGCTCCAGATCATCACCGTCGTCTCTGCCATCCTGACCCACCACTGGTATGAGTGGGTCTTCGGCTTCGTGGTGATTCCAATCAGGTGGGTCGCCATCACCGCCATCTACTTCACGGTGGTTGTGTCGATCATCTCCGCCATCGACTACTTCATCGGCTTCTGGAAGCAGATCGACCGCGCCTCAAAGGACCGCCGCACCTCGTTCGTGCTCAGCCGGCGCAAAGACACGCAGGGCGCGCGTTAGCGCCACAGCACGGTCTTTCAGGTTCGGTGGGGCGGCTCCGCTGAAGAATCATCACCCCACATGCGCACCGGCTCCCCGTCTGCATAGGAGACCAGGACGGGAACCACCACCACGTATTGAATCCTCCGTGGAACTGTCGAGCGGATATCGGACCTTTCAAAAAGGTATTCCAGCACGTTTTCCTGCGGCTCGTTCTCATCCACAATCACCACTTCGTTGCTGTCCGTGTAGAGGCGTTCAAAACTTCTCGGAGCGATGGGGACTCTTGCTTTGTACTCGGAGCAGTATTCTGCCACGATGCGATTGTGGCTTCGATTGTCAAAGTTCGTTCGAATGATGGTTCGCACGGTGAATATTCCTCACGCGGAGATTGCTGTTGAATACAACCCCGCCGGGCAGCGGCTTTCATGCCATCGCCGGGGCAACGGTTAGGGCCAGCGTCACCGCCCGGTACAGGGGCGTTCGGCCCACGGCGGCCAGCGCCTCGCGGCTGGAATTGAAGACCAGGTTGGGCGCCGCCGCCCAATTGGCCAGTCGCAGAAGCCGGCGTTCCAACCCCGGGTGCTCTTCAATCAGCTCAAGAAAATCCTCGGTCCGAAATCCCGGCATCTGGAGCTGCTCCAGCAAATTCAGGCAGGTGGCAGTTTTCAAGCGGTCGCCGGCTTTGGAATGAAAAACCGGCCTGCCCAGGTGGTATCCCTGGAACAGTTCGAATCCCTCCTCGACCGCCTGCTGGAATTCGTCTTCCGTCTCGATCTTCTCGGCGATCAGCGCGACACCTTTTTTCTTGAGGCGCTCAAGGAACTGCATCCGGTCTCTCCATCCGGCGAGCCGAAAATCCACCTTCACCGCGTCGGCCAGTTCTATAAACGGCGCCTGAGTGTCCAGTGACTCCAGATCGTCCACCGCGATGCGATATCCCGCGGCCTTCAATGACCGGCAGGCCGCCAGCACTTCCGGGTCAGGCTCCACCGATTCCACAATCTCAAAGACGGCGGTACGTGGCAGCAGATACAGGATGCCGCTCACCAGCGTGTCCCGCGTGCAGTTCAGGAAGACGGTTTCCGCGCCGGTCTTCTCCTCAAATCCGTACAAAAGCCAGTTATCGACCATGATCCGCGATGCGTAATCGGGATCGCCATAAAAGGCGTCCTCCCACCCGGCGCGAAAAAGGGCCTCACATCCGTAGGGCCTTCTGTCGCGGTCGACGATGGGCTGCAACGCATAGAAGCGCCGGTATTCACAGTCCTCCCCAGGATGATGGTGCGCCGGGACTGGCAGCCCTGCATGGCCATCGCCAGCCGGGTGAGACGCGTCGCGAAATTGAGACACGGCCACCTCCGTGCTGAGCTTTCACGAGGGACCAATTGCGTTTCTCATCCCGGGTCGGACTGAAAGCCGCTCCCGCCGTGGGTTGGATTGCCCGCTTGTCCCCGATTGCACTCTGGAGCCTAGCCGTCGGGACGCAGCAATGGAATGTTTCAAACAGTTTGCGGGGACGATTTACAGTTTGCCGCTGCGCCGCAGCATCACAACCACTGGATTTGCGGGCTGCTTACGGACTCAAAGCGCGCATTCCAGCAGGATGTAACGCTGCTCTTTAACATTCCGCACCGACAGAAGCCATGTATAGTACGTCCCTTCAGCTTCGCCCGGCCCACTCGGACCTTGCTGTGCGGTTGATTTGCCTGCACAACAATGACCAAAATGACAACGTTTGCACCGCGTTTGCTGTGGCGCTGAGAGTTTTCCCTTTTGCTTTGTGCAGCTTGCAGCATCCCCTTCGCCGCCGGCAAACATGTTTCCACAGGGCTGACGCGCCGATTGGTCGCTGTGCTACACTCTGTCCACTCTGCGGAGTACCTGCCATGCACGGCGACGGCGATGAAAAAACGGCAACGGCGGAGCGCGATGTTCTGATCCGCGAGGAGCTGCAGAGAATCTTCGCCAGCGATGCGTTTAAGGGCGGCAAGCGCGCTCAGGATTTTCTTGAACTGATCGTGGAGCATGCACTGGCAGGGCGTCTCGAGAACCTGCGCGAACGCATGCTAGGCGCGGAGATGTTTGGCCGCCCGGTCGATTACGACACAGCCAACGATGCCGTCGTCCGGGTCAAGGCATCGGAAGTCCGCAAGCGGCTGGCCGAGTACTACCGAAGCCTGGAAGCTCCCCCACCCCTCCGCATCGATCTGCCGACCGGCTCCTACGTCCCGCACTTCATCGCGCAACCGAAGGCGGACGAAGCCCCGCAGGCGCCCGAACAGGCGGAGTCGATTCCTGGGACGCCGCGGCAGCGTTTCCGGATCGGAATGCGAAGCTGGCGCCTGGTCGCCCTCTCCGCCATGGTGGTAGTCGGCGGGGTCATTGCGGGCGTCGTTCTGTGGAACACGCGAGAGACCCAGCAACCGATTCGATCCATCGCCGTCTTGCCGTTGGCGAACTATTCGGGCGATCCCAGGGAAGACTATTTTGCCGACGGCATGACCGAGAGCCTGATTGCGGACCTCGGGCAGATCTCATCCTTGCGGGTCATCTCGCGCACCTCGAGCATGACCTACAAAGGAACTGCCAAGACCATTCCCGAAATCGCGCACGAGCTCTCGGTCGGTGCGGTCGTCGAGGGATCTGTGGAACGTAGCGCCAGGAGGATCCGCATCACCATTCAGTTGATCGACGCGCGCAAGGATCAGCACCTGTGGGCTCAGACTTACGATCGCGATCTCACCGACGTGCTTGCCCTGCAAAGCGAAGTCGCTCAAGCGATCTCCAATCACATCCGCGCCGAATTGACCCCCAGTGAGGCGGAGAGGCTTACCCGTCCGCGACGTGTCGATCCCGAGGCCATGGACCTTTACCTGCGCGGCATGGAGCGCTTCAACGGCAAAGACCCGAAGAATGCGATTGCATTTCTGCAGCAAGCCGTTGCCAGGGATCCTGCCTTCGCCGCCGCGCATGTCGGCTTGGCCAAAGCGTATGGCTGGGCGGGCGAGGCCGGACGAATGGCGTACGGAGAAGCCTTCTCGAAGCAGCGGGAGGAGGCGCTTAGGGCGATCCAGTTGGGCGACACGAGCCCCGATCCGCACCTCGAATTGGCCCATGCCGCTCTTGAGCGGAACCTGGATTGGAAGACCTGCGAAAACGAGATAAAGCGGGCGCTCGCCATTAACCCCAACTCCACTGCGGCGCGATGGATGAACGCAGACTACCTGATGCGTACCGGGCACGAAGGCGAGGCAATCACTGAAGCGACGATCGCATCGCAGCTCGATCCGGTCTCGGCGTCGTCGTTCACAAATCGCGCCTTTATAAAGTACTTTGCGCGCCACTACGATGCGGCGCTCGAAGACATGAACCGGGCAGCAAAGTTGCCCCACGATCCGAAACAGTTGGACTTCGCGCTCGCCGATATCTACGTCGAGAAGGGCAGGTACAAGGAAGCCGCGGAGCTGTTCGCCGGTTTCACCGGCCCGCACGCTCTCGGGCATCTCGGCAACATCTATGCCCGCCAGGGCCGAGCACGCGAGGCGCAGGCAATCATCGAGCAGATGAAAGAGGAGATCGAAAGCAGCGGTATCGGCCGCTACGAAATTGCCTTCATCTATGCCGGGCTCGGCGACAGGGATCAGGCATTCCGGTGGCTCGAATCTGCGTTTGAAACACGCGACAAGGGAATCACCTTTATTAAAGTGGACCCCTGCCTCGATCCGCTGCGCTCTGACCCTCGGTTTAAAGATCTTGTGGCGCGCGTGGGGTTTCCTTCCTAGAAGCCGTGCGGAAACAACGCCAGAACCAAAATCGTGCCTGACGGAGGAATCATGAACGCCGATTTTCGTGAGGCTGCAAGGCGAATCCAGACCATTGGCAATTGGGAGTTGGCGGCAGGCGGGAGCATTGCCGCGCTCGTACTTCTGTTGAGTGCAGTTCAGGCGCTCCGGTTTCGATCACTCGATGCCTTTTCGCCCATCGTCGTTTTACAAGGAATCGCCCTTCTGCTGCCTGGCATTGCCACTCGCCTGCTGGCTTGGGTAGTCGATGCCCTTGCTGGCCCATCCATCCACGAAGATGCCCAAACTCGCGCCCTGGCCAGAGGCTCAAAATAGCCGGCGCTATCGCCGGCAGGCGGAACGCATCAGCGCGCTTCCAGCGCCGGCCGCAGATCGGTGTGGATGAAACCGTCGCCTTTGAACAGGATCGGCTCGCGTTTGTCGCGCGCCAGCGCATAACTGAAGCAGTCGCCGAAATTCAGATTCGCCGGATGCCCACTGCCCTTTCCGTAAATGCGATAGGCCTGCCGCGCAATCCGCGCCTGCTCCGGCGTCAAAGGCTCAATCGCAATCTCGAACTCCGCAATTACTTCATCGAGCCGCTGGCTGAGCAGCGCGTTTCTGTATCTGTCCGTGACAATGCCCGATTCAACGTAACTGGCTGCCGACATCTTGGCAGAGGTTGCCGTCGCCAGCGCGTCCCTCATCTGCGGATACTCGGGTTCGCGCTTCAGAATGGCGAGTAGAGCGCATGAGTCGACGATCATCGCGGGAGCCCCGTCTCAGGATCGTAGAGCTCCTCGACCAGTTCCTTCGAACTCCGACCGTCATTCATGATGGCCGCGGTCTCGCTGGTAACCCTGTCGAGCCATTCGCTGCGCAATTTCTTCTTGCGCGCGCTTCCTTCCCTCTGCAGCCGCTCTTTGAGAGCGACCGTCACCGCCGCCGTAAGGGTTTCTCCGGTCGCTTCGGCCAGCTCATGGGCCAGCTTGTGCGCCTCAGTGCTCTTAATGTTGAGACTGGACGCCATGGTTCTACCTCTCTACCCATTCATTCTACCATTCTTCCCTCAGCCTTCGCCCAGTTGCTCCCTCCCTCCCCCGCTGTCCTACTCTGAGAACGTATGGCCGACTACCCACTCGACTCTGTTCCCGATGCCAAGCCCTTTGCGATGACCGCCCAACCCGAGCCTTCGGCTGACGGGCGTCTCCACGACGTGCTCGTGATCGGCGCCGGCCCCACCGGTCTGTCCTGCGCCATCGAGGCCCAGCGCGCCGGACTGCGCGTGGTTCTGGTCGACAAGGGCTGCGTCTGCAACTCGATCTTCCACTACCCCTCGCACATGACGTTCTTCACCACCTCGGAGCTGCTGGAGATCGGCGACATCCCCTTCCCCAGTCCCAACGCCAAGCCCACGCGCAACGAGGCGCTGGAGTACTACCGCCAGGTTGCCGCGCATTACAAGCTCGATGTGCGCCAGTATCAGCGCGTCGAGCGCGTCGAAGGGTCCGACGGCGACTTCAGCGCCCACCTGGTGGATCGCTTCGGCCGCGCCAGCGTTCTGCGCGCGCGCAAGCTGATCCTCGCTACCGGCTATTACGACATTCCGAACCACTGCGGCATGCCCGGCGAGAATCTCAGCAAGGTGCATCACTACTACGACGATCCCCATCCCTACTTCGGCACGGACGTAGTCGTCATCGGCGGCAAAAACTCTGCCGCCATCGCCGCGCTTGAGCTGTGGCGGCACGGCGCGCGCGTCACCCTCGTCCACCGCGGCCCCGAGATGCATCGCCACGTCAAATACTGGATCAAGCCCGACATCGAGAATCGCATCAAAAACGGCGAGATCCGCGCGCTCTTCAACTCCCAGGTGGTGGAGATCGCTCCCGACACCGTCACCGTGGAAACCCCCGGCGGCCGCGAGGTGCTGCCCAACGACTTCGTCTTCGCGCTCACCGGTTATCGCCCCGACTTCAGCTTTCTTGAAAGCCTGGGCGTCCGCTGCGAAGGATCCGACCGCCTGCCCATCTGCAACTCGGAATCGCTCGAGAGCAATGTCCCCGGCATCTTTCTCGCCGGAGTGATCGTTGCCGGTTCCCGCACCAACGAAATATTCATTGAAAACGGGCGTTTCCACGGCAAACAGATCGCCCGCGCGCTCGCTCCGTCGTAACTCGGAAAACGCATCCGGGCAATTCCAGCTACACTGAATCTTTAGACCTCCCCCTCCCCGAGGTTCAGCGCATGCGCTGGTGGCCGCGCTCGATTCGTTGGCAGATGCTCCTGGGTCTCGTATTGCTCGAGGCCCTCTCCATCGTTCTGTTTGTCGCCGTACTCGTTCGGCTGCAAAACGATAACGTGCGCAACCGGGTCCACCATCGCCTCATTCACGAGGCCACCTCCCTCGCCCTTGAAGCGGAAGAAGCCTTCGAGCAGAACCGGCCGGACTGGGCCGACGTGTCCGTGCGCGTGGCCGGCGGTGCGCCCGGCACCCTGCGCGCCAAGATCACCGACGCCTTCGGCAAGGTTCTGTTCATCAGCGCGGGCAATCCGGACAATGCTCACCTCAGCCCCGAAGAGCGAAACCAGATCCGCCCCGATCCCTATGAGGCGCACGTCTTCGCCACTTCCGGCGATCGCTGGGAAGCGGTCAAGCCTATCTTCGTCGGCTACGACCTGCGCGGCTATGCATGGGTGATGAGCGACCCCTTGTATGACGATGTGGGCGGCTCCGACACTGTGCGAGCCGGGCTCATCTTCGGCTGCATCTGGATTCTCGCTTCATTTCTGCTCGTCGGGCTCGTCTCCCAGCTCATCGCCAAGCCACTGGAAACGCTCCACAGCGGAACGCGCGCTCTGGCGGCGCAACCGAATTCCACCGGCATCTTTCCTCTCCCTGTCACGGTTCACAACGAGTTCGGCGATCTGATACGCGCCTTCAACAGCATGGTCGCTTCCATCGAAGAGCAGCGCGCCGGATTGAGCGACACGTTGTCCCTCCTTGACTCCATGCTGGCCAACGCCCCAGTTGGACTGGCATTTTTCGATCGCCACCTGCACTTTGTCCGGGTCAACCAGAACTTCGCCGAGCTCCTGGGGATGCCCGTCAGCCGAATCCTGGGCAAAACCCTGGCCGAACTGATGCCCGATGGATCTGCCCAGCACGTGCTGGAGGCGCTTTCGCATGCCTTTGCTTCGGGCGAGGAGACCCGGGATATGGAGCTGCGTGGCGGCGACGCCAATCCCGCCCGCGGCTGGACCTGGCTCGTCAGCGCCTATCCCATCCGCACGACGCCCGAGCAGGTACGCTGGGCGGGCATTATCGTCCGCGATGTGAGCGAACGTGTGCGCGCCGAAGAGGCGCTGCGCAAGACCGAGAAGCTTGCCGCCACCGGGCGCCTGGCCGCGTCCATTGCCCACGAAATCAACAACCCGCTGGAGGCGCTCACCAATCTGCTGTTCCTGCTGCGCAACTTCAGCGACCTGACCCCCGCTGCCCTGCGCTACCTCGAGATGGCCGAGCATGAGACGCGCCGCATCAGCGAGATTGCCCAGCAGACCCTGCGCTTCTACCGCCAGTCCACGCTTCCGCAGCGCGCCACTCTTGCCGAGCTGATCGACTCCGTGCTCGACCTCTACCGGAGCCGCCTCAACACCCTCGAAATCGACGTGAAGCGCGACTACGATCCGGCCGAGACGCTCTTCTGCTTCTCCGGCGAGATCCGTCAGGTGGTCGCCAACTTTGTTGGAAACGCCACCGACGCCATGTCCGCCGGCGGACGGCTGCGGATCCGGGCCCGCAGGTCGCGCGACTGGCACAATCTGCGCCGCAACGGCTTGCGCATCACCTTCGCCGATTCCGGCGCCGGCATGGAGCCCGACACCCTGAGCCGCATCTTCGAGGCATTCTTCACCACCAAAGAAGACACCGGCACGGGCCTCGGTCTCTGGGTGAGCCAGGAGATCATCGCCAAACACGGGGGCTCTGTGCGGGTGCGAAGCCGCATCGCGGCTACCGGGCGGCCGTCGGGAACCGTGTTCCAGATCTTTCTGCCGGATGACGAGACGCTGGGCACCGGCGCCACGGCTGCCACTGCCGCGGGCTCCTCCTTGGTGGGGCTCTCCACCATCTCCCGCAACTGATTTCATCCGGAGATTTCCAGCTATCCTGAGCGGAACTTTTTCCCCGCTGCCGTGTCATCGTCACTGACGGCTGGTGCTGATTCTCCGTCTAATCGGATAGCACTTGCACAGGAGCAGGATAGACATGAAAAGCATGCTGCTGAACCGGATCGGGACCATGGCGCTGCTGGCGGCCGCGGTGTTGGCCTTCCGCAGTGTCGATCTGGTGGCGCAAAGTCCGGCTGCGGGGGCACAGAATCCGGCTCCGGCCGCCAATGCCGCGCGCACCGATGGCCAGATTGAGATGGACGTGGTGCAGGCCCTGGACGCCGCACCCGAGCTGAAGAACGATCTCATTACCGCGGCAACGATTCAGGGAGCCGTCACGCTCTCCGGCACCGTGTCCAGCGACGCGCACAAGCAGTTGGCGCAGTCCATCGCCGGCAAAGTCAACGGCGTTACCAAGGTCAACAATAATTTGAAGGTCGGCAACCCGGCGGACGACCAGAACGCCACCGGCCCGGAAGCTAACAGCGAGCCTCCGCTGCCCGACGACAGCGGCAACCCGGCGCCGCCCGATAATTACCCGCAGCAAGGCGAGACTCCTGAGGCCGGCCAGCAGCAGCCCGCGCAGCCGGGATACGGCCAGCCCCAGCAGCCCGGATATGGCCAACCTGGTTATGGCCAACCCGGATATGGACAGCCTGAGAACGGTCAGCCCGGCTACGGCCAGGCGCCGCCTCCGGGATATGGTCAGCCCGGCTACCCGCCGCCGCAGCGCGGCTATGGGCGCCAGCCCTATCAGCGCCAGCAGCGCGCCTATTCATTCCCCAAGGGTCCCATCACCATCGCTCAGGGCGCGGTGCTGCAGGTTCGCACCAATGAGGACCTGAGCGACAAGCGAGCCACCAACGGCACGCCGGTCGATTTCACCGTCATCCGCGACGTGAACGTGAACGGCTACCTTGCCATTCCGCGCGGGGCCACGGTGCACGGCGTGGTCACGGAGAGCCACGGCACCGGCCGGCTCACCGGCTCGCCCGTGCTGGCGCTGCAGCTTACATCGCTGGACCTGGGCGGCCGTTCGTATCCGCTGACGTCGGACGAGTTCCGCGTGAAGGGCCCGAGCAAGACAGGCCACACCATCGGTAATGCCGTCGGCGGAGCGCTTCTGGGCGCCCTCATCGGCGGTGCCTTTGGCGGCGGCGGCGGAGCAGCCGTTGGCGCGGTCGCCGGTGGAGGCGCGGGAACCGCGGCGTCCGCGGCAGGCTCGCCCCACGCCTGGATACCCGCCGAGGCGCTGGTCACCTTCCATCTGGCGGCGCCTGTCACGGTCGATCCCGTCAGCCCCGAAGAAGCCCAGCGGCTCTCGCAGGGCCTGTACCAGGGTGGTCCGCAGCTCTATCGCCGGCCGCCTCCGCCCTACGGCTTCCGCGGCTACGGCTACGTCGGCTATCCCGCATACATGTACCCATATCCGCCGGTCTACTACCGGCCGTACTACCTGTACGGCGGCTACTACTACTGGCGGTAAGGCAGGTTTCAGGTTTCAGGTTTCAGGTTTCAGGTTTCAGGTTTCAGGTTTCAGGTTTCAGGGAGAAACGAGAGGCTGGATTGCCGATGCAATCCAGCCTCTTCTTCGTTTCGATGGTCAAGCCAAAACTGCCTCAGCTCAGAGGTCTTTCGCCTGTTCTCTCACGGGCGGTGGGTGCCCCATCCATTGAGCGGCACAGCCGCACAATGGGTGGGACAGCACAACCCCGAGCCCCGAAGGGGCGACACGAAAATAGCCCAGGACGAAGTCCTGGGTCAGCGATCCTCAATCATCCCTGAGCCCCGGAGGGGCGGCGCGAACACCCCAAATCGCGTCAACCCCCGCACCTGTGGAAAACTCCTGTAACCCCATTCCCATCAACGAAAAATATTTCCAAAATCGTTGCGTATTAATTATTCCAACCTGTCAAACTTGAAGTATCAGCAGAAGACGGATCAGCCTTCAATCCGCGATCTCCGGTCCACCACTGGAGTAACGAACTGATTAACAACCGATAACCAGAAAAATAATAGGTGTTCTCACCTACCCATAGGGGGTACCGGTATCACCCCTGCAACCTGACCCCTGCCCCCTGTTCCCTGTTCCCTGTTCCCTGCTTCTCCAGTAAGAATTCCTTACGTTTCCAAAATTCAAAACCGCCAAAAACACCCACAATCACGCACTTCGTAAGGATTCCTTACTGGGATACAACCACCCATGCTCCTAACCCATTCAGAATCAACACGAAAGTCTCTCGGCGACGGGAGAAGCCGCCAACTCCAAAGGAAAGCGCCATTTTTTCGAAAAAACGCCTTGTTTCCTTACTGACGCCAAAAGAGCGAACGCTCGCAACGAGAAGAGGCTGGATCGCCCATGCAATCCAGCCTCTCCTTCAAGAACCGCGGAACTAAGTCCGGAAGCGCTTCGATGGCTCGTCGGAGAAGATCTGGCCGTCGCGGATGTGCACTACGCGGTGGGCGTGATCGGCGATGTCGGGCTCGTGCGTGACCAGCACGATGGTGTTGCCCCTGGCGTGCAGCGCCTCGAAGAGGCTCATGATCTCGACGCCGGTCTTCGAGTCCAGGTTGCCGGTGGGCTCGTCGGCAAGAATGATGGAGGGATTGTTGACCAGGGCGCGGGCAATGGCGACGCGCTGACGCTGTCCGCCCGAGAGCTCGTTGGGCTTGTGCTGCATGCGGCTCTCGAGGCCGACGTCTGCCAGCGCCTTTTTCGCGCGCTCGAGCCGCTCCGCCGAGGGGGTGCCGTTGTAGATGAGCGGCAGCTCCACGTTGTGCAGAGCAGTGGCGCGCGCCAGCAGGTTGAAGGTCTGGAAGACGAAGCCGATCTCCTTGTTGCGAATGCGGGCGAGTTGGTCGTCGTCCAGTTCGCTGACAAGCTGACTGTTGAGCCAGTACTTGCCCTGCGTGGGAGTATCGAGGCAGCCGATCAGGTTCATCAGCGTGGACTTGCCGGAGCCCGAGGGGCCCATGATGGCGACATACTCGTTGTGGCGGATGCGCACATTGATGCCGCGCAGGGCGTGCACCTGCTGCTCGGCGCCCATGTCATAAGTCCGCCACAGGTTCTCAACAATAATCACGTCGCCGCTGGGGCGGTCCGAGGGGTGCGCCAACTCTTCGCTGATGATGCTGTCCAATGCCATCCCCATCTGTTCCTCTGCGTTCTGCGTTCCGGGCCGCCCCGGGGCGCGGGCAAATATATTCTCCGATACGTCCGGCCGATACTTTGGTTCCCGCGTTCGATTCCAGATTACGCCTGCTGCATTCGATGCTTAGGAGGCCGCGTTGGCAGGCGCCAGCGGCGGCGCCTTGTCGCGCTTGACCAGAGCATTGTCCTTGAGAGCGCGCAGCGTCTTGTAGGGTCCGGTGACGATCTCGTCGCCTTCCTTCAAGCCGGAGAGCACCTCGATGTCCGTGGCGCCGGTAATGCCGGTCTTGACCGGCACAAAATGCACGCGTAGCTTGCCGTGATCGTCCTTCCTGATGACATAGACGCCCTGCTGATCCTGGCTGCTCGTATTCATCGGGTCGGTGGCAGCCTGCACGGCGCCGCTGGCCGGCTTGGTCTCAGGCTTCAGCGTCAGGGCCTGGATGGGCAGCGCCAGCACCTTGTCTTTGTGCGCCGTCATGATCTTGGCGGTGGTGGAAAGGCCGGGGCGCAGATCGTCGCTGGGATGATCGAGCGTGACCACAACCTTGAAGTCCTTGGCCTCTTCCGTGCCGGTGGTGGACTGCGAGGTGGCGACGCCGGTGGAGCGCAGCAGCGCCTGGTCGCCGACTTCAGTCACGTGGCCGTGGAAGACCTTGCCGGGAATCGCGTCGACGGTGACATCGGCGGGCTGGCCGAGCTTCACGTTGATGATGTCGGTCTCATCCACCTTCACTTCGGCGGTGACCACGCTCATGTCGGCAATCGTCATAAACGTGGAGCCGTTGGTGTTCTGGATGCCGGCAACGACCGTTTCGCCTTCGCGTACCGGCTCATCGGTGACCACGCCGTCAAAGGGAGCCGTGGCCTCAGTGAGGCTCAGGGCGTTCTGGTACGAACGCAGGGTGGCTTCCTGCGTGCCAAGGTGTCCGCGGGCCGACTGCGTATTGGCCTTCGCCTGGTTCACGCCGGCCACGGCCTGGGCAAGGCTGGCGACGTCCAGATCGTACGCCGCTTTCTTGGCGTCATAATCCTGCTTGGCAAGAATGCCGGCCTTGTACAGTGCCTGGGCGCGATTCCAGTCGAGCTTCTTCTGCTCGAGGTCGGCCTGCGCGTGCTCCAGGTTGGCCTCAGCGGTCTTTTCCGCCGCGATATAGGAAGCGATGTCGGTCTTGGCCGCGGAGATAGCCGCCTGCTGCCCGGCTACCTGGGCCTCCTGCGCCACGTTTTCGACCTCAGCAACGATCTGCCCCTTCCGGACGCGATCGCCTTCCTTGACGTAGAGGTGCGTGATGCGGCCCATGGCGGTGGCGCCGAGAACGGCATAGGTCTTCGGCTTGATTTGCCCGGTGCCGCTGACGATTGTGGACAGGTCCAGGCGGGTAATCTTCGCGGTCAGAACCTTGGTATAGCCCGATTGCTGCTTGATAACCATGAAGGTCACAAGGCCGGCGGCCACAAGAATGGCGAGAACGATAAGAAGAATTTTCTTCATTGTCGGTGCGTGCTCTCCAGGATGCCTCGAACCAATCTACGCAAACTTGGTTCCGGCGGTTCCCGCTTTATCATCTTTCGACCTGCGTGTTATCCCGGGGCCCCCAACGAGGGATCAGGGGCACCCAGGGTGTCTATCTCGGCCATTCGGCCCTCAAACTCATCCCCAGCAGGCGTGCGGAGTGTTGCAAAGGAATACACACGCCCGGAGCGTTCAATCCGCGGCTTGTACCGGTGATGTTCGTCCGCGCGGGACACCGCCGGAGCGGAGTTTGCAGACGGGGACAACGGCAATGGCAACGAAGTGACGCCTGTCTGTATGGACGTCCGCAGGCTGATCAGGGTCTCAGCCATTTTACCCCTTTTCAGATTGCGATCACCTTGGCGGCGCCGGCACGTCCAAACTTTGTTAACCGGGGGGCGCAGTCTTGCCCAGCGATGTCAGGACCCGTAGAATAGGGCAATCCAGGAGTTTTCCACGTCCATGATGTCCCACCGCCGTTCCCTCCTAGCCGCTTTCTTCGCCTGCGGCCTAGTTATCCTCCCGTCTCATAAGCTTTACGCCCGTCACCATGCCGATCCCAGCCAGAACAGCCAGGATCAGGATGAGCAGGATCCGCTCAAGCGGCGGCGGTCCCCGCAGGAGGAGCTGAAGGCGCAGAAGGCGCTGAAGCAGGAGTTGAAGGGCACCTACAAGACGTGGCTGAACCAGGACGTGGCCTACATCATTACGGACCAGGAGCGGAAGGCATTCCTGAGCCTGAGCAACGACGAGGAGCGGGACGCCTTTATTGAACAGTTCTGGCGGCGGCGCAATCCCAATCCTGACTCGCCCGACAACGAATTCCGCGAAGAGCACTACCGGCGCATCCAGTACGCCAACGATCACTATGCGGCGGGCAAGCCCGGCTGGAAGACCGACCGCGGCCGTATGTACATCATGTGGGGCCAGCCGGATTCGATTGAGTCGCACCCGGCCGGCGGCGCCTATCAGCGCCCGATTGAAGAAGGCGGCGGCGAGACCTCGACCTTCCCGTTCGAGATCTGGCATTACCGCTATCTTGAAGGCGTCGGCGACAACATCGACATTGAGTTCGTGGACACCTGCCAGTGCGGCGACTACCACTTCACCATCGACCGCTCTGAGAAGGATGCTCTGCTTCGCGTGCCGGGCGCCGGCCTGACCCAGTGGGAAGAGATGGGCATGGCGAAGAAGTCCGATCGCTTTAACGGCGGCATGGAAAAGCTGGGCGCGGGCCCGCTGGCCTCGACGAATGGCGCCAAGGAGTTCGACCGGATCGAGATGGCGGCCAAGCTGTTTGCGCCGCCGCCGATCAAGTTCAAGGATCTCGACAGCTTCATCTCGGAGCACCGCATCCTGAGCGGGCCGCCATTCCCGTTCGACGTGCGCACCGATTTTGTGAAGGTGACGGACAGCACGGTGCTGGTGCCCATCACGCTGCAGATTCGCAATCGCGACATTACGTTTGAAACCAAGGGCGGCGTATCGACGGGCGTGGTCAACATCCTGGGCAAGGTGACCACTCTCACCGACCGCGTGGTGCAGACCTTCGAAGACACGGTGGAAGTGGAAGAGCCGGCCGAACTGCTGCAGAAGGTTCTGGACCAGCAGAAGATCTATCAGAAGGCTCTGCCGCTCTCGCCGGGCCTCTACCGTCTCGACATCGCTATTAAGGATGTGCACAACCCGGATCACGTGGGACTGTACGGCCGCGGGCTCAACGTTCCCAACTTCAACGACGAGAAGTTGTCCACCTCTTCGCTGATTCTTGCGGACCGGATTACGCCCGTTGACTCGCACTCGATCGGCGCGGGCACCTGCGTGATCGGCAATCTGAAGGTATGCCCCAGGGTGACCGCAACTCCCCTGACGCCTGTCACCTTCAAGCGCAACCAGCCGTTCGGTTTCTGGATGCAGGTCTACAATCTCGGCATCGACGAAAGCACCAAGACCAATCTGGCTACGGTGACCTATGAGATTGTCGACTCCGCGACGAACGCTGTTTTGTTCCAGAAAGAAATGGAATCAAAGGACTTGGAACCGCATAGCGATCAGTTGACGGTGGATAAGATGCTGCCGATCGCGGGGCTGCAGCCAGGCAAATATAAGGTAGTGATCAAAATAAATGACACAATCTCGAAACAAGAGATTGCGCAATCGGCGCCTTTTGTCGTGGAATAGTATGCATCTCCCCGGGCACCCAGGCTACTCGACGCAAGATCGAGAGCCGCCACGGGGCTGCTGATTGAGTTTCCGCCAGGACGCCGCCGGGTCACAGAATCAAGTGATATCGCGACGCCTCCATCTCGCGTGTTTCTTCGTGCTGATCGGCTTTGTTGCCGCTCCAGGCTATGGAGCGAGCTCGCCCTCGGTATCGGGGATGGTGCGCGACTCGGCCGGAGTGCCGCAGATCGGCGCAGTCGTCGAGTTGTTGCGCCCCGACCTGACGGTGGCGGCGCAGGCCTACACCAACGGCAAGGGCCGCTTCATCTTTACAACCGTGCTGCCGGGCCGTTACGCCATTAAAGCGATGGGGCCTTCGTTCCTGCCTTCGCTGCGGGAGAACGTACGGGTCCGCACCAATACGGTCGTCAATCTCACGCTCAACACGCTCTACGAGGCGATCCAGTGGCTGCCCGCGCAGCCGCGATCGCGTGACGCGCGCAAGGACGACTGGGCCTGGACGCTGCGATCCGCCGCCGACCGGCCCCTGCTGCGGTGGCTTGAAGATGGTCCCCTCGTGGTGGTCTCGGAAGGACCGCACTCCACTCCCAAATTGAAAGCGCGCCTGATGGCGACCGGCCAGCAAGGCACATTCGGCGAAGATGGCCAGCGCGTTTCCATGGAAGTGGAAGCTACGCCTTCAAACAGCCGCGAGCTGCTGGCCCGCGTGGATTTCGATCCCACCTCGAGTGCAGGGATGGAGTCGATGCTCGGCTTCCGCCAGGATCTTGGGTTTGCGGGGTCGGTGCAATCGGTGGCAGCGGTTGCCATTCATCCCGAGGTGGAGGGTGGCGACGCGAGCGGGTTGAGCGAAGCGGCACTGCGCAGTTGGCAGCAGATGAATTTCGGCGATTCGCTCGAGATCGAAGCGGGTGCCGAGCAGGCGTTTGCGCGCTTTGCACAGGGTGGCACGGGCGCGGTGGTGGCGGCGCTGCCGTTCATCAGTGTGGGATGGCACGCAGCCGATTCCACGCTGCGCTATCGCATGGCCACGGCGGTTCCCGCGATGACGGCCCAGGATGAATCGCAGGCCGGCGCATGGCTTCCGGCCATGTCCATGCGGCAGGGACAACTGGTGGTGGAGCGCGGACTGCACCAGGAGATCGGCTGGGAACGCAGCACGGCGTCGTCGAATATGGCGGTGGTGCTCTACTCCGATACGCTGCGCAATCCGGTGCTGGAGGCGAGCGGCAACATGCCTGCAATGGACGGAACCGTTCGGCATGCGGCGCTGATCGACCCTGCCAGCGGCCTGCTGCGGATGGCCGGCATGGGCTATTCTTCCGCGGGCTTGCTCGCCGCATTCGAGCACAGGCTGCCGGGCGGCGACTCGGTGCGCGTGACCTATGCCAACGGAGACGCGCTCGTGATGACTGCGTCCGAGCGCCCCGTCATGCTGAACCAGCTTGTTGCGATGGCGCGGCCGCACCCGGCGCAGATGTATTCGATCTCGCTGTTCGGCACTCTGGAAGGAACCCATACCCGCTGGCGTGCAACCTATCGCTGGCAGCCGGAGGACACCGTGACGCGCGTGGCGCCATACGCGGAAGACGCCGGTGAGCCGTATTTCAACATCTACGTGCGCCAGCCGGTTCACCTCTACCGCGAAGGCGGCCGCGGCATCGATGCCATGATCGACATGCGCAACGTGCTCGGGCAGGGACAGCACCCATTCGTGCTGACCGACAGCTCGTTGCTGATGTTTGCACAGGACCAGCGCAGCCTGAGCGCGGGCCTGGCATTCACCTTCTGATCAAACGCAAATCGCCGCTCAACTCCGCGCCGCATGCATGCCGCGCGCGTTTGGAGCAGCGTGAATCCATGTGTTATATTTTTCAAGTGCCCGCAGAAATTTGCAGCACTTTCCAACGCAACCCTGCGATGGACGCGTAGCTCAACTGGCAGAGCATTCGGCTCTTAACCGACAGGTTGAAGGTTCGATTCCTTCCGCGTCCACCACTTTCCCAGGGTCCTTCCCTTTCACTCCGTTCAAGCTCAGGCTTTCGCCTGCGGGCTCAAGTTCGATTCCTTCCGCGTCCACCACCTGCGGTGGGGCTAATTGCGCCTGCGGCGCGAAATGGTCAAGCTCGAACCTCCCCACAAATTCCTGGCGCTCATCCAATCGACGGGACGGTTCGCCAGCGGGATTAGACACTCAAGTTCGATTCCTTTCGCCTCCATTCTCTGCTGCCGCGCTCAGGGTTTCGCGTGCCGAAGGCGCCACTGCGGCCCGGCGCGCTGGGCTGGAGTTCAGAATTTTCATTGCGCCGACCACGTCAAACCGCGCAACTTTGCGTCTATACCAGCAGCGAACCCGGCACGGAGTACTAGCCGGATCACGATTCATCGAGTTAGGATGTTTCTGAATCCAGATCGTTTCTGTCTGTAAAGGGAAGGCTCGATCGTTGCTTCCTTGCAATTCCAGGGCGAATAATCCATCGCCGGGATGCGAATCCCGCCGCGCGCGGGGCGGTTGTGCGCGGCCGTTGCTGCGCCCCTACTCAGTAGCGCTCATCCTGCTGGCCCTGGGCGTCTTCTTCTGGGGTTTCGGATACAAGCTCTCCCTCTACGAGATCCACGAGGGCTCCACTGCGCACAATTCCGTTGTCCGCATGTGGGACGACTCGAAGAGCGCGCGCACCCTGCACGTGCCCTTGCGGAATTACGCCTTCGTCGCGGTGGATATCCACTGGACGCGGCACGAGCCGCCTACCCTCGACGATCTGGGCCGCGCGGAGCTTCCCGTAACTCCGTGTTGCTCGAGCTTCCGGGCCGATTCCTTTCTTCCCTCGCGCGCTCCTCCAGCGCTCATCCCCGCCGGACCCGTGCACGGCTGAGGGTCAGAGGCTACGGGCTGTCCAGCCCGCACATTGATCATCGCCCTTGCGAAACCTCATTGCGCAAATGAGGACTTCGCGGCACGTTGCTCCGGTACTCCGTTGCGCGCCGACTTGTGTTCCGTTTAGGCGGAACGATTTCGCGTCCTTCAACACACGGAGAAGCTGAATGCCTGAGAGCACTTATCCCAGAGGAGATGGAAAGCGCGCACCCGGTACCGCGCGAACCCAAAACCATCAACATGCCCCGGACGACGCCGCGCTGCTGGTGTTGTTCTTTGAAAAGCGCCGCGCGCAATTGCTATGGGACGCGCAGCGCGTAACCAAGAGCGCCGAGGAAGCAGAGGACATCGTGCAGGAGTCGCTGCTGAAAGCCTGGCGAAACCTGCAGCAGTTCCGAGGTGAATCGCAGATCGGAACCTGGTTGCGGGCGATTGTAAAGAACACCGCCCGCGAATGGCTGCGGAACCGCGGATCGAAGGTTCACCTGCCACTGGAGACGCAACGCAACGACGACGAGGATCCGACGGTACTGGAATTGCCTGATCCCCGGCTGGACCCGGAGGAGTGGTGCGAGCGCCGCGAGATAGAAGAGATCCTGTACTCGGAACTCGGGACGCTCACCTATCTCTCCCGCCGCGCCATTGAACTTTGCGCCCTGGAAGAGAAATCGCTGCGCGACGCGGCCCGGACGCTGAACGTGGGCGTGGTGGCGGTCAAGTCGCGGATGTTTCGCGGCCGGCGGCTGCTGGAACGAGGCATCTGCCAGCGCACCGGCGGACGCGAGTATTGCCGGCTTCCTTAACTCACCAACAAACAGGGCGCGGCCGATTGCCTCGGCCGCGCCCTGTTGCTTTCTGATCCCTGATTCTTGGTCTTTGGTCCCTGTTCCCTGTTTTTAGAACAGGTTCCACAGCGACTGGTTGTACACCTCGTGGTGGTACTGCACCTCGGCGGCCTTGACGAAGGTGCCCAGCGCGCGCGGGCAGCGATCCGCCGAAGCCTGCTTGAGATCGGCGTAGCGGCCCTGCACATCCGCGCCGAGGATGTCGGCGATCCACTTGGATCCCTTGAAGTCCTCAATGGCCTGCTGAATGTTGTCGGGCAGGAAGCGCTGCGCCTGGCGCAGGTTCTCGATGGAAGCGGTGTTGCCGTCCACGCCGGTCTTGAAGATCGAGTAGAGCGCAAGGTACGGGTTCGCATCCGGCGCCACCGAGCGCACTTCAACGCGCATGGAACGCGAGTTGCCGATGGGCACGCGCACCATGGAACCGCGATCCGTGGCCGAGGCCTTGATCTGGTTGGGCGCTTCGAAGTGCGGGTCGAGACGGCGATAGGCGTTCACGCTCGGGTTCAGGATCAGGCAGATGTCGAGCGCGTTGGTCAGGATGCGATCGATGAACTCCCAGCCGAACTTGGAGAGCTGCTCCTGGCCCTTCTCGTCCCACATCAGGTTCGTCTTGCCCTTGGAGATGGAGACGTTGGTGTGCATGCCGCTGCCGTTGACGCCGACAACCGGCTTGGGCAGGAAGCTCGCCGTGTAGCCCATGTTGTTGGCGATCTGCCGGGTGAGCAGCTTGTAGAGCTGGATCTGGTCGGCGGCCGCAACCACTTCGCCGTAGCTGTAGTTGATCTCGAACTGGCTGGGCGCAACTTCCGGGTGATCCTTCTCGTTCTGGAAGCCCATGGCGCGCTGCACTTCGGCGGCGGTGTCAATGAACTGGCGGAGCGGATCGAGGGGCAGCACGTGATAGTAGCCGCCACCGTTGATGAAGTCGAACTTGCCGGTTTCGTGGAAGCGGCGCTCCGCGTCCTTGCCGGCGAAGAGGAAGCCTTCAATCTCATTGGCGGCGTTCAGCGTGTAGCCGTGATCCTTGTACAGCTTGTCGGAGAAGGTCTTGAGCACGCCGCGGATATCGCCGGAGTAGGGCGTTCCGTCCTTGTCAATGACGGTGCCGAAGACCAGCACCTTGCCGTTGCCGAAGACGTCCGCCGGCACCCAGTAGAAGGCGCTCCAGTCGATGCCGAGGCGGAGGTCGCTCTCCTTCTGCGCGGTAAAGCCGCGGATCGAGGAGCCGTCGAAGGTGAGGTTTTCGTAGCTGCCCAGCAGGAACTTCTTGTCGTAGTCGAGAAGGTGCAGGCGGCCTTCCAGATCGGAGAAGAGGACGGTCACGGCCTTGATGCGCTTCTCGTCCGTCAGATACTTCAACCGCTCCTCGCGGATCTTGTCCATCGACACACGATTGGCGCGGTCAGCCTTTGCCTTAAGGTTGAGTTCTTCCAACTCCTCGTACGAGAGGGCCAGAAAATTGCGGAATTCAGTCGACATGGATCTCCTTTTGTCGGAAAACGGTTGATAACCAAAGTCTAGGTTCCAGCGCATAAGGATGGCATGAGGAAATTGCCTGCAGAGCCAGTTCAGCGCCGCGCGAGGAGGATCATCAGCAACAGGATAACAACGGGCACAAGGGCAAGCGCGGAATAATAGGCGATCTTGCGCGGCAGGTGCGATTTGCGCTTGTTCCAGTCGCGAATTTCGGCCCGGTCTTCCACACCCACCTGGTCCAAATGCTGCAGATCGTGTGCAAACTCGCGCGCCGAGGCGTAACGGTTGCGGGGATCGCGCTCGAGCGCGCGGTAAAGGACCTCCTGCAACTGCGGCGAGATGGAAGGGTCGGCGACGGTGGGCGGCACCGGATGGTTCAGCAGCCGGTCGTTGATGATTTCCACAGGAGAATTGCCGCGGAAAGGCACAGAGCCGGTCAGCATCTCGTAGAGAATGACGCCCATGGCGTAGATGTCGGAGCGCGCGTCGCCGCGTTTGCCCTTCGCCTGCTCCGAAGAGATGTAATTGGGGCTACCGAGCGCGGCGGTGAGATTGGCATAGGTGAGACGCTTGGCCGCGGTATCCCCGGCGATACCGAAGTCGATGAGCTTCACGTGGTCCTGCTCGTCGAGCATGATGTTCTCGGGCTTCAGGTCGCGGTGCACCACGCCGTTCTGGTGGATGTATTCGAGGGCTTCAAGAACGGCGGTGGCGATGCGCAGCGCGCGTTCGCGGGGCATGCGGCCCTGCTGCAAGACTTCGCGCAGCAGGCGGCCATCGCACCACTCCATCACCATGTAGACGCGCGAGCGCTGTTCGCCGCCAAAGACGCGCATCACGCCGGGGTGGTTCAGCTTTTCGCCGATGGCCGCTTCGCGCTGAAAACGGTCGTACAGAACGGGATCGGCTTCCATGTCGGGATGGGGAATCTTCAGGGCCAGCACGCGGCCGTCGCGGGTGTCTATAGCGCGATAGATGGTGGCCATGCCGCTGCGCGCCACTTCGCACTCGATGCGGTAGGAATCGAGCGTGGCGCCTGGTTCCAGACTGTCGAGAAATCCCATGAGGGCGCTGCGCTCCTGAAGTGGAAATCTACTCCTAATCTAACTGCAACGACGGCGTGAAGGCGTAAGCAAAGAATAAGAAGTGCGTAAGGGTCGAAGGCATGCGGTGCCAGTGCATCTTGCGGGGATATAAGGTCCGGGCGCACTGCCCCGAAAAGCAACCCGCAGAGCCCTCCACTCCGCCGCGCTCCGGTCGGGATGACAGCGCTCGGGTGTTTGGACAGTAGAGGTGGCTACGCCGGCAGCCGGTATGGCCGGCCGCGGTACATGGCCACCTGCTCCACGGCGCGTACGCGGATGACGGTTGCGGTGGTGTTATCGTTGCCGTCGATCTCCACTGCGCGCCCGACCAGTTCGCGCGCGATCTCTTCCATTGGCTTTTCTTTTTGCGAGACGATGCGGGCGATCTCGCTCTCCGGCATCTCGTCGTGGAGTCCGTCGGTGCAGAGGACCAGCACGTCGCCGGGCTGCAGCGTGACGGCGGTAGTGTCCGGCGCGATGAACATCTCCGGCCCGAGGGATTTAATCAGGACATGACGCGAAGACGATTCGGCGATGTCTTCCTGCGAGATGAGCCCGAGCTTGCGCTGCTGATTCACCAGGGTGTGATCCTGGGTGACCTGCTTTGCCTGGCCTTTACGCACCAGATAGCAGCGCGAGTCGCCGACGTGCGAGACAACCGCCTGGTCGTAGCGGAGAGCGCAGGCCACGATGGTGGTGGCCATCTGCTTGCCGCGATACTCCGGCTGCAGGCGGCAGTCGTGCACAGCGGCGTTGGCGTGCTGCACAAGCCGAGGCAGGAGGCCGCTGAGGAGGCTTCCGGCCTGCGCTTGCGCGAACTCGTCCCGAACCACCTGAACAGCCGTCGCCGATGCGACTTCGCCCAGATCCATTCCACCTACGCCATCCGCCACCAGAAACAAGTAGCCCCTGGACCGCGCCTCGTGCCGCGAATCGGGGACAAAACATCCCTGCGCATCTTCGTTGTTGGTGCGAACCTTGCCGGGATCGCTTGCCTGACCGAACTGAATATCCAACATGGCCCCGCCGCTCTATGACTGTTGCGTAACGTGATGCGATTTCCAAACGCGCCAAAGGGCGGCTCTCGTCCCACTCGGGTTGAGAGCCGCCCGAAGGCAGTTCCGGCAGATTAGCGGGCGACCGCTGTCTTGTCGAGCAGGATCGCTTTGCCCTTTTTCTTCGACGTCTTCACGAAGTAGAACGCGCCGTAAGCGCCCCACACCGCGGAGATGCCGAGTGCCACCAGCGGCTCCATCTTGGTGCCGAGGTTGAAGAACGGGCCAGCGACGTAGACGCCCATGCACGCCAGGTTCGCCAGCAGGCCGAAGCCGGGAATCAGCTTGTGACGGATAAAGCTGTGGTCCGGCCGGTTGTGGAACGCCACGATGCACAGGAAGCAGCTCAACCCGTACAGGATGAACGTACCGAAGTTGGAGGTGAGCGTAATGGCCAGCAGCGAGTTGGGAAGCTTGGCCAGCGTGTCGTGGGGCAGATAGCCAAAGCTGGAGAAGATGTTGTGCGGCAGCGCGGCGATGGTCGCGTCCGTTGGCGCGGAGCCATCGGCGAACACGAACGATACTGCCACGCAGCCGATGACGGCGGAGATGCCGGCGAGCGTCCAGATGGCGCGGCGCGGCGAGAGCGACTTGGCGTGCAGCATGCCGAAGTGCTCGGGAGCCTCGTCGTCCTTGCCCATGGCGTAGGTGACGCGAGCGCCGGTGTTCATGCAGCTCAGCGTGGTGCCGATGAGCGCAAGGAACACGGTGAAGGCCTCGGCCAGCATGAAGTACTTGCCGTGGCCCTGGCCGAGCAGCGCATCGCCGACCATGATCATCATGTCGCCGATGGGCGCCGCGGAGCCTGCCGCGCTTTGCAGCGTATACCCCGAGTTTAAGAAGTAGTTTGCCGCGAAGTACTCAAACAGGTAGCAGAGCAGACCCTGAATGAGAAGCGAGGCGATGACTGCAATCGGAATATGTTTCGTCGGATTTTTGGCTTCGCCGCCCATGGCCGTGACCGATTCGAATCCGACCAGGATGAGGATGGCGACGGTCGCCTGAATAAACACCCAGCTCACCTTGTGCACGCCGACCACCGATGCCGCGTTGGGGTGCGTGACCATGTTGCCGTTCGAGTCCGTGGTGGGATAGCTGACCGTGTAGGGGACCGGGGTGCCGGTCTTGTCGAGCAGGGGCAGCGGCGTGCCGGAGGCGTCGCGGACGATGGTGCCGTCGGGCTTGGTGGCGAATTGGTAGTTATAGGTGGACAACGTCTGGCCGTCGTACTGGAAGCCCGGCGCACCCGCGGGATGATTGGCGCGATAACCCAGTGCGAGGACGCTGAACACCACCAGCGCGGAGATCTGAATCACGTTGATGGCGATGTTTACGGCTGTCGAAGCGCCGGCGCCCTTCTGCGCGATCCACGCGACGAAGAAGGAGAAGGCGATGGCAACGAGTCCCATGAACACGGGTCCGGGATTCGAGCCGCTGAGGAAGTTGGGGTAGAAGAACCCGACGATGTAGCCGACGAAGATGCCGGTGGTGGCCACCATCACGCCGGGATACACCCAGTAGTAAAGGTGCGAGCCCCAGCCGACGATGAACTTGGCGATGCGGGCATACTTGAATGCTCCGTCTTTGGAGAGCATCGCCTGCTCGGCGTAGTAGTAGCTCGAACCGGTGCCCGGGTAGAGCTTGGAGATCTCCGCATACGCGACTGCGGTGGCGAGGCAAAGGAGCAGCGCGGCGAAGATGCCCATCCACATGGCGGGCGCGGTGGAGGGTTGCCCGGCAACACCGGTCGTTGCCTGGATAAAGAAGGTCAGCCAAAGGAACGCGCCGGGGGCGATCAGAGCCATCGCGTTGCTTGTCAGGCCCGTGAGGCCCAACGTAGCTTGCATCTGCGGTGCTTTCGTTTCTGCCATTCTGATTCTCCTATGGAATGGTTGCGGTCTTCCGTCCCTTGTCGGGCGGCTGCTCCGGATCGTGCCATTTGTGTTTTCCGAATCGTATGTCGAGTCGGATAAGGACGGGATGAAGAACCCCGATTTGCTCTCGGATCTCTTCCCTCGATCCTCGGTATGGTCTATTGGCCCGGCGAGAAGATTGCGATGATGCCGATGGCGATGGTGGACTGTGCGTCCGTCATGCCGGCGGCGCCGCGATGAAAGAACTGTGCGTCCGACCAGTCCCTGCGAAACTCCGCCCGGCTCAGCAGCGGCCCCTTCATGTGGTACTCGTAGGTGCCGGTGAACTCCTTCAGCGTCTGCGGCATGCCGGTCGCGTAGCCCTGCGCGTCGTTGAAGACCTCAAATCGCGCCGCGCCGGCCACCTTGCTGGTGATCTGCTCATGGGCGGCAAATGCCACGCCCTGCCAGTGCGAGGTCACGTTATCGCCCATGGCGCCCTTCATGCTGTCGGCGTTACGGCCGTAGTCATAGTTCACATACATGTTGAACTTGGTGTTGGGCGTGAGAAGGAGCGTGGTGTCGATCAGGTTGCGATACGCATTTTGCGCAGGCGTGTCCTGCGGACCGGTGTAGACGTTCAGGTTCCAGGTGTACTTGGTCTTCACCAGCGCACTGGTCAGGCCCGCCGTTACTCCGCCGGTGGAGTGGGTGATATTGTTCCAGCCGTTCACGAGCTGCACGCCCACCGTCTCCGTCTTGCTGACCGGCATGGAAGTACGCACGCCGAAATGCCAGTACGGAATGGCCCATGCAAACAGCAGCGAGCGCGAGTAGTTCCAGTTATCTTTGGCCTCGATCACTTCGGCGCCGGCGGAGGTAACGAACTTGCCCAGGTCGAGCTCGAAGCCCTTGGCCTTGGGAGGCTTGGCGCTGACGTATGCCTGCTCCACGTACTCAAGCTGCCCCACCGGATTGATGAACTTGTTGGTGCGGCCGAACATCAGGTCAACGCGTGCGCCAAAGGGAGCCGGATCGTGGTTCAGCGTGAGCTTCGCCGCCTCCAGGCTCGGCTGATTGGCCTGGTCATTGAAGTTATAAAGGTCGTTCGTCTGGCCGTTGTTGCCCTGCGTGGGATGATTGTCATTCCACGTGAAGTTGCCGTCGGCAAATCCGCTCACATCCATGGGGCCGACACGCCAGGTCGGCGCGGCTGCAGGAGCCGGCGCTGCGGCCGGGGCGGGAGTTGCCGGCGCGGGAGGGGCGGGTGTTTGCGCGCATGCGACGGACCCTGCGAGCAGGAGTCCGAGGGAGAGTACGTTGCGATGGCTCAGATACATCAATGGCTACACTTTCTCCGTCCTCCGCGGACGGTGGAAGTCAGTTGAAGCAGATTGAGGTGCGTTCCGCGCCGGTGAACAGCGCAAGTGTCGTTCTGACTAAAAACAAATTGGGTTCAGCCGTTGCCGGGCTGGTGGTGGGTCGAGTCAACGCTGCCACATGGGACTGTGGTCGTGTAAGCGAAGGGCGGCTCGAACTTCGGCAAGCCCGCATCCGCGATCCGGTTCGATCTGGTTTGGGCTTTCAGTGATTGCAGTTGAACAACGATGGCGTAAGGATGCAATCAGGAACAGGCCCGTATTTCGCGGTCTTCATAAGGATGGGATAAGGAATCTGCGAACCAAGAATCTGCTAGAATCGCAGCCAAAGAGAACTCCGCCCCCGCAATTTTTTGGTTCATGCCGCTCCAACCCAACCCAGGCGTGCACCTTCACAAACAAGAAGACTCCGGTGAGGTTCACGAAACATCAGATACATGCGGGGGCTTTCACCAGTCGCTTCCGTTGACGGAAAGGTCGGCAACACCTTGTCAGGCACGCGCAACCGGTTCAGGAATATTCTCGGCGCCATGCGCCCGCGGCGTCTGCGCCGCGCCATGCCGGGAGCGCGCCCTGCTTCTTCCGATCGGCTCTCCGCAATCCATCTCAATCAACTGCGCGAGTTCACCAGCCGTACCCTGCAGATGAATGTGAGCGAGAAGCCTGGTCCGCTGCTCGCCAAATCGGTGCGCGAACTTTTCAGCCTGGATGCAGTGGCCCTCTTCGACGCCGATCTGAACGAAACCTACACGGCGGGCAAATGGACGATCGATGCGGCAGAGCTGGCGCAGAACGTGTACCACTTCGAAGGCTCGGACGACGATCCGATCACCGGCATCAGCCGTCGCGTCATCCGCCTGGGAACAGTTCCCATCGGCAGCCTGGTTCTGCGCGGGGAAACGCTGCCCGCCGCGAACACGCTGCTCGCTTCCATCATCGCCATCACCTTCGATCGCTATCGCGCCAGCGCAAACGAGGGCCGCATTGAAGCCGAGCGCGAAGCCGAGCAGATGCGCGCCACGGTGCTCGACAGCCTGGCCCATGCCTACAAGACGCCGCTCACCGCCATTCGCGTGGCCAGCAGCGGCCTGTCGGAGATGGGCGGCCTCACCGCGTCGCAGGCCGAGCTGGTCGCGCTGATCGATGAGCAGGCGAGCCTGCTGAACGAACTCACCACGCGCTTGTTGACAACCGCGCGCCTTGAGGGGTCGGCGGCGAAGGAGGCTTCGGCCGCGCTGCAGACCGAGAGCATCAAAATCGCGCCGCTGATTGATGAGATTGTTGCCTCGCTTGGCGAACGCGCATCGGGCGCGCACATTCGCGTGGAGCTTTCCGAGAAGCACATGCATCTCGATAGCGACCGACGCCTGCTGAGCATGCTGCTCACGCAGTATCTCGACAACGCCTGCAAGTATTCCGACGATGGCTCCGCCATCACGGTACGCGCCGAGCGAGCCGGCGGCGAGGTGTTGCTTTCCGTGCACAGCTTCGGAGCCGTGATTCCGCGAGCGGATCGCGAGCGCATCTTCGATCGTTACTACCGCGCATCCGATGCCTCGGCGCGCGCCGCGGGGACGGGCATAGGGCTTTCCATCGCCAAGCGCGCCGCACTTGCGCATCGCGGAGCCGTGTGGGTCACGAGCGACGCGCGCGAGGGCACCACTTTCTATGCGGCAATTCCCCAGAACGCAGCCGATCTGAAAAAGGGCGGCAAAGGAGCAGGTCAATGAACAAGACCATGACACGGGTGCTCATTGTGGACGATGAACCCGCGATTCGCCGCGCACTGCGCACGCCGCTCTCCGAACTCGGCTTCGAGGTGGGCGAAGTTTCGCGCGGCGAGATGGCGCTGGATGTTCTGCGCACGGAGACCTACGACGCCGTGCTTCTTGACGTGAACATGCCCGGCATCGGCGGTATCGAGACGCTGCGCCGCTTGCGCGCCATGGCGCCGCGGCTGCCCATCATTATCCTGACGGTGCGGGATGCCGAGAACGAAAAAGTGCAGGCGCTGGAGATGGGCGCCGACGACTACGTGACCAAGCCGTTCGGCGTGCGCGAACTCGTGGCCCGCATTCGCGCCACGGTGCGCCGCGCCCAGGCGCCGCAGCACGCCGAAGACGCGCCCCTTGAAATCGGCGAGATTCGCCTCACGCCGTCGCGCCGCAGCGTGACCAAGCGCGGCGAATTGATTCATCTCACGCGCAAGGAATTCGATATTCTGCACTGCCTGATGAGCCGCGCCGGCCGCGTGGTCACGTATGCGCGTCTGCTCACCGCCGTCTGGGGCGCGGACTGCCGCGAGGAGGTGGAGTACCTGCGCACCTTCATCCGCCAGCTTCGCAAGAAGATTGAGGACGATCCCGCGAATCCCAAATATCTGCTCACGGATCTCTATGTCGGCTACCGTTTTGCCGACGAGCAGATGCTGCAGGATGCGACTGCGCAAGGCGAGCAGCCTCCTCACGCGGAAAGCAACGCAACCATCCCATAGCGGCCGGGGGCGCTCCTCTTGCTACGATGATCTAGTCCGGTCATGCGCGATCACCTGGCCAGCCTCGTTGAAGACTTCCGCCGTTACGATCGCGAGATCGCCGTTGTTCGTTACAGGGGCAACCGGCGCCGCGTGACTACCTACGGCGAAATTGCGCTCCTCGCCAGCCGCTTCGCGGCACTGCTTCAGGATCTGGGCATCGGCGCGGGCGATCGCGTGCTGCTGTGGGGCGAGAACAGCGCGGAGTGGATCGCCGCGTTTCACGGGTGCATTCTGCGCGGCGTGCTGGTGGTGCCGCTGGATGCGTATGGCAGCGCCGAGTTCGCCGCGCGCATCGCCGCCGATGTGAATCCGAAGCTCGCCGCGGGCGACGCGCTTCTGCTGCGCCAGCTTGCGAATGCGCACTATCCGCGGGTTCCGTTCGAAACCTGGCTTGAAGATTTGCCGGCGCGCGAGGCCGGACCCGTCGCCGGACTCAGCAAAGACACGCCGCTGCAGATTCTCTTTACCTCCGGCACCACCGGCGATCCCAAGGGCATCGTGCATACGCATGGCAACGTGCTTGCCAGCATCGGCCCCATCGAGCAGGCCGCGCAGGGTTACATGCGCTATGAAAAATACGTACACCCGCTGCGCTTTCTGCACACGCTGCCGCTGAGCCACGTCTTCGGCCAGACCATGGGACTGTGGATTCCGCCGATCTTTCGCGCTCATGTGCACTTCGAAAGCCGCCTGGTGGCGCCGCGCCTCATTGAGATCATCAAGCGCGAACGCATCTCGCTGCTGGCGGCGGTGCCGCGCATCTTCGCGCTGCTTAAAACTCATCTCGAATCCACTCACTCCGATTTCGCCGGGCGCGTTGCATCTTCGCATCGGTTGAAGGCGTGGAAGAAGTGGTGGGTCTTCCGCGATATCCATCGGGAGTTCGGCCTCAAGTTCTGGGCGCTCATCTCCGGCGGCGGCGCGCTTCCGCCGGATGTGGAGCGGTTCTGGAATACGCTTGGGTTCGTGCTGGTGCAGGGCTACGGCATGACCGAGACCACCGCGCTCATCACGCTCAATCATCCCTTCCACGTGGCGCATGGCACCATCGGCAAGCCGCTGCCCGGGCGCGAGGTCAAGATCACGCCGGAGGGCGAGGTGCTGGTGCGCGGGCCGATGATCTCGACCGCGACGTGGTCCGGCGGCCAACTGCAGCAGCGCGAAGACGAGTGGCTGGCGACCGGCGATCTGGCGCAGCAGGAAGAGGGCGGCGAACTCAAGTTTCTGGGGCGCAAGAGCGAAGTCATCGTCACCGGAACCGGCGTGAACATTCATCCCGAGGATCTTGAAGCGGCGATCGAGCAGCAGCCCGGCGTCGGCGCGTGCGCGGTGGTTGCCATGGAGACGCCATCGGGCCCGGAGCCTTGCGCGGTGCTGGCCATGCGCGGCCCTGCAGAAGAGGCCGGCAAGGCGATTGAACAGGCCAACACGCAGCTCGCGGATTTTCAGCGCGTGCGCCGCTGGGTGCTGTGGCCGGAGCCCGATCTGCCGCGCACGTCCACGGGCAAGGTGCGGCGCAAGCCTGTGGCGGCATGGCTGGCTAACCTGCAGGCGGACGCGGCAGGAAAGCGCGCCGCAGCGCAGGACTTTGCTCCATCGAGCGATTGGCTGCTCGCGCTGATTGCGCAGATCACCGGCGAAGCGCCGCACGGCGTGGGCGACGAACTGCGGCTCTCGGAAGATCTGCATCTCGACAGCCTGGGGCGCGTGCAACTCGCTGCCGCCATCGAGCAGAAACTGGGCATGCCGCCGGAGAGCGGGCTGCTGGAGGAAGTGGAGACGCTGGGCCAACTGCGGGCGATTGCCGGGGGCACGCACGAAGCCGCTCCCGGGCCTGCGCTGCGCGCGAAGGCCGCGAAGCATGCCGCCCCTGTTGCGCAAACCGCGCAATCGCAGTTGCCCTTCCCCGAACCGGCGCCCCCACCACCCGCTCCCATTGCACCCCTCGCGGCGCAACCCACGCGCAATTATGTCTATCCGCAATGGCCTTGGCGCGCGCCCGTGCGGTGGCTCCGCGATGGGTTTATTGAGGCGATCCTGCGGCCGCTGGTGTGGTTCCTCGCCGCGCCGCGCGTGCGCGTGCCTGCAAGCGTCGCTGCCATCGCGGAGCGTTCGGAGCCGATGCTCATCATAGCCAACCACGTGACCACCTACGATGGGCCGCTGGTGCAATACGCTCTGCCCGGCACACTGCGCCGCCACATCGCCGCGGCCATGGCGGGCGACATGCTCGACGACTTCCGCCATTTCCGCAACCCGGAGAAAGGCGGCCGTTTCTCGCTCTTCGCGCCGATCGCGTATTGGCTCATCACCGCGCTCTTCAACGTGTTTCCGCTGCCGCGCAACCGCGACTTCCAGCGCAGCTTTATGCATGCGGGCGCGGCGCTCGATCACGGATTGAACGTGCTCATCTTCCCTGAGGGCACGCGTTCCGCTGCCGGCCAACTCGCGCCCTTCCGCGCCGGCATCGGGCTGCTGGTGCGGCAATCGGATGTGCCGGTGCTGCCCGTCGCAATCCGCGGCCTTGGCGAGCTGAAAGCACATGGCCGCGGCTGGTTCCGCTCCGGCAAAATCGAAGTGCGTGTGGGCGAGCCCATCCGTTTTGCCGCGGAAGCCACGGAAAACGAGATTACCGAGCGGCTGCACAGCGCAGTCGCGGCGCTCATGCGCGAATAGCGCGCGAAAGCAATGTGGGCTCCGCGATGTGTGACGGCGCGTATGTACAAGCCGCCTGAAATCGATTAGCCTCATTCTTTCGTCCTTTTGCGGAGTACCAGCTATGCCAGCACCGGCTGCACCCGACAGTCATGTCCAAAAGCTCATGGAGCACGCGCAGCGGGCCGCGCAGAACTCCTATTCGCCCTACTCCGGATTCAAAGTCGGCGCCGCGCTTGAACTCGACAGCGGCGCAATCGTGACCGGCACCAACGTTGAAAATGTCAGCTACAGCCTGACGATCTGCGCGGAACGTGCCGCTCTCGCGCGCGCCATCGCCGAGCATGGCCCCCACATCCGCATTCGCGCCGTGGCCGTAGCAAACCTGAACCACGCCGCCAGCACGCCGTGCGGCGCATGCCGCCAGACGCTTGCCGAATTTGCCGATCCGGATGCGCCGGTCGCGTTCCCCGCGGAAGCTGGCATCGTGACCATGCGCTTTGCGGAGTTGTTGCCGCTGGCCTTCAACATGAAGCGGAAGTGAGAGGCCCCAGGCGATGAAGAATCCCGATCCCGCTCCGCTGCACATGATCGACACCATTCGCAGGAAGCGCGACGGCAAGGCGCTGACCGAGCGCGAGATCCGTCACATCGTCGCCGGCGCGGCATCGGAATCCATTCCGGTCGAGCAGCTTTCCGCCTGGCTGATGGCGGCGTGGATTCGCGGCCTCACGATCGATGAGACCCGCGCGCTTGCGCTGGCTATGCGCGACTCCGGCGAAAAGTTCGACCCTTCGCGGCTGGGCAGGTCCACGGTCGACAAGCACTCGACAGGCGGCGTGGGCGATAAGACCAGCTTCCTGGTGGCGCCGCTCGCCGCGGCCTGCGGCGTGGCCGTGCCCATGATCAGTGGCCGCGCGCTGGGCCACACCGGCGGCACGCTGGACAAGCTCGAATCCATTCCCGGGTACCGCACCGCGCTCTCGCTCGCCGAGTTTGATTCCGTGCTGCAGCGCTGCGGCGCATCCATCGTGAGCCAGACGCCCACGCTCGTCCCCGCCGACCGCGTGCTCTACGCGCTGCGCGACCGCACCGGCACCGTCGAAAATCCCGGCCTGATCTGCGCTTCCATTCTCAGCAAAAAACTCGCCGCAGGACTGAACGCGCTGGTACTCGACGTCAAGACAGGTTCGGGCTCATTCCTGCGCGATCGCAAGCAATGCGAGTACCTGGCCGCGCTCATGGTTACAACGGCCGAGGCGGCGGGCACGCGCACGGTCGCGCTGCTCACCGATATGGACCAGCCGCTGGGCTACGCGGCCGGCAACTGGATTGAACTGGCCGAATGCGTTCGGCTGCTGCGCGGAGAGCGCCCGGCCGAAAGCGAAGACCTGCGTGAACTGTCGCTCACGCTCGCGGGATGGATGATTCACGTCGCGGGCAAAGCGGCAACGCCGCGCGCGGGATACACGCTGGCCGAGTCCGCGCTCAGCGACGGCTCCGCTCTCGCCATCTTCATGAAGATGATCGACGCGCATGGAGGCGACCTCAGGGTCTTCGACAATCTCGCCGCCACGCACAAGCCCGGCGCAACGAAGGTCCTGAAGGCGTGGGAGACAGGCGTTCTTACGTCGATGGACACCATGGAGATCGGCTGGGCCGTGCAGCGCACCGGCGCAGGCCGCGAGCGCGCAGGCGCACCAGTCGACCCGCACGCCGGCATCGAGTTCCACGCCCGCCGCGGCGCGCGCGTGGAAAAGGGCCAGCCCATCGCTACTGTCTACGCCACGCACGAGGAGCTGCTCGCCGAGCCGCTGGCGCGCCTCCGCGGAGCTATTCAAATCTCCCCCAAATCACCGGCCAGAAAGGTCGCACTCGTCAGCCGCGTCTTCACGCGCGACGATGCCGAAGCCTATCTGGCCAAGGCTGTTAAGGTAGGTAGAAAAACAGGGAGTAGGGAATAGGGAGTAGGGAGTAGAAGGCGCATTCTCGCTTGAAACGCGAAAGATTGATTCGTACAAAGGATCATCTTCTACTCCCTACTGCCTGCTCCCTACTGCCTACAGGAGTTTCTCCTTGGACCGTTTCACCGGGATTCTGGGTGTGTTGGCCGTGCTTGCCGCGGCGTGGCTGGGCTCCACGAATCGCCGCGCCATCCGCTGGCGCACCGTGGCGTGGGGCCTGAGCCTGCAGGTCGTGTTCGCATTTTTTGTTTTGCGGTTCAGCTTTGGGCAGCGCGCCATGGCGTGGGCGGGCGACGTGATCAACCGCATGCTCTCGGCCACCTTCGCGGGCACGCAGGTGCTCTTCGGCCAGCTTGGCCTGCCGGCCTCCGGCGCATTCGGCAAGCTGCTCCCCGACGGCTCCGGCGCCATCTTTGCATTCCAGGTGCTGCCCACCATAATCTTCATCTCCGCGTTTTTTGCGGTGCTCTATCACGTCGGCATCATGCAGATCATCATCCGCGGCATGGCCTGGGTGATGCTCAAAACGATGCGCATCTCCGGCGCGGAGAGCATGAACGTGGCGGCCAGCATCTTCATGGGCCAGACCGAAGCGCCGCTGACCATCCGCCCGTTTCTGTCGCGCGCCACGCGCAGCGAACTCATGACCATCATGACCAGCGGCATGGCCCACGTCTCCGGCGGCATCATGGCCATGTACATTTCGCAGGGCGTGGAGGCCAAGCACCTGTTGGCGGCCGTGATCATGACGTCGCCCGGCACCATCCTGATCTCGAAGATGCTGGTGCCGGAGACCGAGATCCCCGATACGGAAGGCAAGGTCATCATCCCCAAAGACGAGCAGCACAAGGATGAAAACCTGATTGGCGCGATTGCGCGCGGCACCATCGACGGCGGCAAGCTGGCGTGGAACGTCGGCATCATGCTCATCAGCTTCCTGGCGCTGGTGGCGCTGCTGGATATGTTTCTGGCCTGGATTCACGGCGGCGTGCCGTTTGTGCCGCCGAGCCTTGGCCAGATTCTCGGCTACGTCTTCTGGCCGGTGGCGTGGCTCATCGGCGTGCCCGCGCACGATTGCGGCATCATCGGCAACCTGCTGGGCACGCGCATGGCGCTCAACGAGGTCATCGCCTACATCGGGCTCGGCGCGCAGAAGGCCGCGCTCAGCCCGCGGTCGTTCACCATCGCCACGTTTGCGCTGTGCGGGTTTGCGAACCTTGGTTCCATCGGCATGCAGATCGGCGGTATCGGCGCGCTGGTCCCGGAGCGTCGCAACGACCTGGCAAAACTCGGCGTGCGCGCCATGCTGGCCGGAACGATGGCGAACCTGATCAGCGCGTCGATTGCGGGAATGTTTTTGGGGTAGGCTCGGCTGGCGGCCAGCCCCGGTTTCGCCCAGTGCGAGGGGCCGGCTGCGCCCTGATCCCTGTTCCCTGATCCCGCCTCAACCGCTCAATTCCGCTTGCCGTTCTTCAGGTATTCCAGCAACTGCTGCGGATGAATCGGCTTGGGCAGCAGCTCGAACGTGTGCCCCTTCGATTCGGCGGTGTGCAGCAGGGGCTCGATGCCCGCCTGCCCTGAAGTCAGAATTACGCGGCACTCCGGCAGCGAGCGGCGGATCATCATGCCGGCGACCACCCCGCTCATCAGCCCCATCACCACATCGGTGAGGACGATGTCCGGCTTGGTGCGCACCGCCGTCTCCACGGCGTCTTCGCCGCTGTAGACCGCTGAGGCCTCATACCCGTTGGCGCTGAGGATTCTGACCAGGGAGTCCGCTATAACCTTCTCATCATCGGCAATAAGAATCCGAGGCATAGTGTATGAGACGCTGCTTTCGGAAGCAGCGCTGTGTCTGACGCTATCACGTCCGCGGAAATATTTCTCGCGGCTCACGGTGCGTTCCGCCGCAACGGGCCGGCCCCTCAAGCAACATTCTCTTCAACCCAGCGCTTCAAACGGGCAGATTCGCTCCCGTAGGGCGATCGTGGAAGCCGTCAATGTCCATCGCGGGCCGCACCCAACCCGTTCGGCGATTCGTGCGCGCAAAGCGCCGCTGGCTTGCAGGCCTTGGCTTTGTGCTGCTGGCCGGCGTGATGATCGCCATCTGGCTGGTGGGCAGGAACTGGCCGTTCCGCTATCGCATCATTCATCCTGAGCTGGAGAGCGTGTTCGGAAGCCAGGTGCAGATCGCCCACTACGCGCGCACCTATTTTCCCAATCCCGGGTTTGTTGCAACGGGCCTCACCCTGAGCCGCAACTCCGATGCGAAGAGCCCGATCGGCACCGTGCAGCAGCTTGCTGTGCAGGGCCACTGGCTTGACCTCTTCACGCTGAACCGCCGGCTCCAGCTCGTGCAGATGAAAGGCGTGCACATTACGCTGCCGGCGCCGGGCAGCAAGCCCGCGCAGCAGCAGTTCCCTTCAGGCAGTTCCGGCGACTTTATGGGCCCCAGCATCCCGGTGCAGACGCTGGAGATCACCAACTCGGTTTTGGAGATCCAGCGCATCCACGGTGGCAGCTTCAAGTTTCCGGTGACCGAGCTGCACATCGAGAACCTGGAGCGCGGCCGGGCCATCACCTTCGCCGTGGACATGCGCAACCCGATTCCGAAGGGGCATATTCGGGCGTCGGGCAAGTTTGGGCCGTTGAATGCGAAGAACCTGGGGGCCACGCCGCTCTCCGGCGAGTACCGCTTCACGGAGGTTCGCCTGACGGGCATCGGCGAGCTGCACGGCGAGGTCTCGGCGTACGGCCGCTTTCATGGAACCATGGGAGCGATTGAAACGGAAGCCAGCGTGAACACGCCGGACTTTGCGGTGAGCGATGGCCGCCCAATTCCCTTCAACGGCCGCCTGCAGTGCACGGTGAATGGCCTGAACGGGGATGTGCATTATCAGTCCATGGAGGCGCGCAGCGGCCAGACACTCATTACGGCCTCTGGCAGCACCACCGGCGGCGAAAAGACCACGCACCTGTGGATTCAGATCGCTCGCGGGCGCGCCGAGGATATCCTGAAGCCGTTTCTGCACAAGGAACCGCCGATCGCCGGGCCGGTGGCCCTGCATGCCGCCGCGACCCTGGGGCCGCAGAGCCAGGGAAGCTTTCTGCAGCGTCTGGTCGTGGAGGGCGGGTTCGATGCCCCCGCGGACAAGCTCACCAACGCGTCGGAGCAACTTACCCTGTCGGCATTCAGCTCCCGGGCGCGCGATCTGGACCTCCCCGACCCGAAGGCACATCCTGACAAGGCCTATGAGACGCCTCAGGTGTTCTCGTCGCTGCAGGGACCGGCGACCATCCGCAAGGGCGTCGTCACCAGCCGCCATCTCGTCTTTCGCGTTCCCGGCGCCGAGGCCCGCCTGCACGGGACCTACAGCTTTGGATCGGAGGCTGTTCATCTAACCGGGCATCTGCGCATGCAGTCGGATGTCTCGCACACGGTATCGGGATTCAAGGCGGTCCTGCTGAAGCCGCTGGCGCCGTTCTTCCACCACAAACACGCCGGCGCGGACATTCCCATCGTGATCACGGGCAAGCCCGGGGATTACAAGATCAGCCAGAACATATTTCATTGAGATCAGGGACGAGGGATCAGGGAACAGGGAAAGGGCCGGGCGTCGGCGGAGTTACTCATCAGCGGCGGCTGCGCCGTGGCTCCGCAGTCTGCGCACGCGGTACAGGATTGTCAGTCCGGTCAATGTTCCGCAGGTGACAAAGCTCGCGCCGAGCCCGAGCGTGAGCGCCAGATCGTGCTGGTACAAACCGTGGACGATGCCTACCACCTGCAGCACGCAGAAGCCGCCGAAGGTGATGAGCGAGATCCCTTGATCGCTCTTGGCGCGCCACACGGCCAATGCCTGAGGGACAAAGAGGAGCGCGTTGCCGAACAGGCCCAGCCCAAAGAGTATCGCCACGATTTGCTTCATTGCTGGTGCAATCTCCCGCATGGTGAAGAAATATATTCATGATCGCATGCCATCGATAAGTCTTTTCCGATCAGTTGAAAAGAAGAAATCGTCAAGGGCAGGCAACTTTATGGCGCACAACTTTATTGAAATGCCATCGCATCCGACTTATTCGTGCGTGCTCGAATCGCCAACTCGGCAATGATCTTGCTTGCGATGGTGCTTGTGCCTGCAGGAGCTCAGGAAGCTGCCGGCAATCAGGGGCCGTCCATCGCCGATGGCGCGCGTGTCGAGAACGTCTCGATGGCAAGCAATGACTTTTCGCAGCCCGGCGCCCGCGGCAGGCTGATGTCGGTGACACAGCCGCCTGTGCCGGTTCCCCCGGGCCCGGTACCGGCGTCGAAGATCAAGCCTGCCCCGCCGACTCCGATTGCGCAGAAGAAGATCGAGCTCGGGCACAGCCAGCCGTGGAATCCGCAATGGGATGTGCTGATCGAAGAGAACCTGCCGCAGGAGTTGCTGTCGTCTCAAGTATCTCAGGCCGTTCACCCGTTTTGCCCGCGTTTCAACCACCTGAGCAACACGGACAAGCGGGCCTACTGGGCGTATTTCTTCCAGGCCCTGGCCGGAGCCGAGGCGGGGCTGAGGCCGACTGCGGATGTGCGCCACCTCGATCCGACAGTGGCTGTGCGCGACCTGGTCAGCCACCGTACAGTTCGCCAGGAAGGCCTGCTGCAACTCACCTACATGGATGCACGCCGCTATGGCTGCAACTTCGATTGGAAAGCCGATCGCTCGCTGCCCGAACACGATCCGCGGCGAACCATCCTTCAGCCGAAGAATAACCTGCTCTGCGGCATTCATATCCTCGAACATCAGCTGATTGACAAACACAGGCCGCTGGTGACGAAGAAGAGCTATTGGGGCACGCTGCATCCCGGTACTCTGAGCTACCGGGTGTTTGCCAAGCAGATGGCCAACGTGCCGGTGGCTTGCGTGCGCCCCACTTACGACCAGCCATCCAGCCAGCCGGAGCTTCGCGAAGCGGCGAATCAACCGGCCGCCGATTCTGCTGGCGCAGACCAGCGCTGATCGCGGACCCGCCCCACCGAGCTGGCCCCTCGGTTGCTTGTTCCTGCTTCTCTTCCCCGCTTGTCACTGACCCCTGCAGGCTGGCCGCTGTAAAGTAGTCTCAATGTCCACTTACTACGATCAGGTTGCGGAAGCGGCGGCATTTTTACGGGGAAAGCTCCGCGGGCTGACGCCGCAGATCGGGATCGTTCTCGGGTCGGGGCTGGGCGAAGTGGCCAACGCCGTCACCGATCCCATCGCTCTGTCGTACACGGAGATCCCGCATTTTCCGCACTCCACGGTGGAGGGGCACACGGGCCGCCTCGTCGCGGGAGTGATGGGCGGAGCGCACGTCGTCCTGATGCAGGGGAGGGTCCATTTCTACGAGGGTTACTCGCCCGCGCAGATCACGTTTCCGATGCGCGTGCTGGGACTGCTGGGGATTCGCGCAGCCATCCTCACGAACGCAGCCGGCGGAATCCGCGAAGGATACCGGATCGGGCAGCTGGTTGCGCTCGCCGATCACATCAACTTCATGGGATGGAATCCGCTGACCGGCCCCAACGAGCCGCGCTTTGCCTGCGTGGCGGGCGCGGGGTTGCGCTTCTTCGACATGACGGAGGCCTACTCCAAAGCGCTGCGCGAGCTGGCACGGCAGGCCGCCGAGGAGGAAGGCTTCGATCTGGAGGAAGGCGTTTACCTGGCCACGCCCGGACCCAGCTTCGAGACGCCGGCGGAGATTCGGGCCTTCCGCACGCTGGGGGCGACGCTGGTCGGCATGTCGACTGTCCCGGAGACGCTGGTTGCACGGCACATGGGCATCCCGGTCCTGGGCATCTCCTGCGTGACGAATCTTGCCGCTGGACTGGGAAAGAAGCAGCTCAGCCACGCGGAGGTTTTCGAAGCCGGCCGCATGGTCGAACATCGGCTCGCGGCTCTGCTGAAGAGAGTTATTCCCCGCATCGACGCCGAACTTACAAGCCCGGAAGCCGAATCTTGACCGAGACCCGCGAACCCACCAACCTGCTTCCCTTCCCTCCGGTCGTTATCGGCATCGCCGGCTGCTCGGGATCGGGCAAGACCACCCTCGCCGCCGAGCTGGCGCGGGAACTCGATGGCATTCACTTTCCCATCGACCACTACTACCGCGATCTTTCGCATCTTCCGCCCTCCGAGCGCGCGCAGCAGAACTTCGACGATCCGGCTCTGATTGAAAGTCCGCTGCTGGGCGCCCAGGTCGCCGCTCTGGCTCGGGGCGAATCCATCCAGCGCCCGCTCTATGACTTTTCCACCCACACGCGGGTAGCCGGCCAGACTGAGACGATCCAACCCGGGGCGTATCTATTTGTGGAAGGACTCTTCGCGCTCGCGTACTCCGAGCTGCTGCCGCTGTACCAGTTGCGCATTTATGTGGAGACCGCCGACGCCCTTTGCTTCGAACGCCGCCTGCGACGCGATGTGGTGGAGCGCGGCCGCACGCCGGAGTCCGTGCGCCGGCAGTACGAAGCTACCGTGAAGCCGTCCAGTATTACGTACGTCCGCCCCACGCGCAGCCATGCCGACCTGGTGGTAGACGGCGCCGACGCACTGGACTGGAAGGTGGAACAGGTGCTGGCCGAACTGCGCCAACGCGGCCTGATCCGCGCCTTTCCCGATTGATGCGCAGCCCGGAATCCTGCCGCCCACGGAATGCCGGACTACCGAAAACGATGAACCGGCAGATCTTTTTAACGCTTTTGGTTCCGCGGCCGAAGAAATTCATAGCAGTTTGGTGCACTACGTGCATCTACACAAGTAAGGTCGAACTCAAGATGATGCGCACTGCCCAAACCTGGGAGACTGCCAAAGCCAAAGCTGCCTCGTGGCTGCTGGATGGCATATCGCCCGAACGGCTGGCCGTCACCCTCGCGCTGGGTTTTGTTCTCGGGTTTATTCCGGTGGTGGGACTGCCCACGGCGCTTTGTGCAATCCTGGCGGTCGCGCTGCGGCTGAACCTGCCCGCTATCCAGGCCGCCAACTACGCGGCCATGCCGTTCCAGATTGCGCTGCTTGTTCCCTTCGTGCGCATGGGCGGGAAGCTCGCGCCGGCCGCGGCCAAGTCCCCGCTCGACATGAGCGTTCTGGCGCATGCGCCGCTTCAACTGTTGCTGCACTCATCGAGCGGCGTGGCGCTGCAGTTTGGAAGGATGGCGGGGCAGGCGCTGCTGGCGTGGACCCTGGTGGCGATCCCCGTCGCCATTGTGTTGACACTTGTACTCACCGGCATTCTGCGCCGGGTTCCCCTGCTGGCTAAGGCTGCGGAAACGATCTAATTCGAGGAACCAACGGCAAGGAAAACCAAAGGCCCGCAGACGCTGCGGGCCTTCTGGCATCTGAAGCCTGTTCTACTCCGACCTGCGCTCCGGCACCGGCTGCGCGCTGTCCACCCATGCCGTGTAGATCATGTCGCGCAGCATGCTTGCGCCGGCGGCCAGGCGCTGCTCGGTGAACTTGCGCGACTCCGCCGACCCGGCGCCCACGAATCCCCCGGCCTTCTCGAGCTGGTAGACCTGCTCGACGTGCGTCGAGGTAGTGCGCAGATAGGCCATGTAATCGTCAAAGATATCGCCGGGAAGGGCTTTGGCAGGCGTCATGAACGGCTGCACCTGGTCCGCGTGAATATTGGCGCTGACAAAAGGCCCTTCGAACTGCCAGTGAATCTTGTGCTCTGTGGTGTAGCCATGAGGATTCGGCCCGGTCCAGCCGTTGTAGTTCACGGTGGTGTGGAGGGGCTGCGAACCGTCGCCAACGTAGTGGCCAAGCCAGCCTGCGTAGAAGATGGCGGCCTTTTCAATCTCGCTTGTATCTTCGTGCTTGGCCGATGCCTCGCGGTACTCGCGCAGCTTGGCTTTGAGCCGTTCCCACACCTCCTCGGTCTGCCACGGCTGCAGGCCGATTTGCGCGGGATTCTTGCCGGCGGCATAGGCCTTGGCCAGAAAATCGAATCGCTTGTGGGGCAGCGGCGCCAGCGGATCGGCCAGTTCGAGGTCGATGAAGTGCTCCGGCGCCTGTGTGTTCACCAGTTCCGGCTCAGCCGGCGAGCGCCAACGGTCCGGCTCCGGCCCCAGGTACTCGATCTCCGCAATGGCCGCGGGAGTGCGCAGAAACGCCGGCGCGTCGGCGGGCAGGGTTTGCGCCGCCAGGCGGTTGATCATCTTGTGACCGTCGTTTCCCCATGCATGCGCCGCCGGAACAGCGGCAAGGGTCCCCAGCAGCGCACACAGCGCCGCGCATTGCTTCAATCCTGGCTTTTGCATGCGCCAAGTATACGGCGGCGCCCCGCACCGGGAGAGTGAGCTGGGAGGCTGACTAGCGAGAGCGCCGGAAGAAAGCCGACCGCAGCCGAACACACCGGGAATTGACCCGTTTTTGCCCGTTTTCACATTGCGAAATCGCATTATGCTTTTGCAAAAGCTATTTTGGATCTGAAAGCTACCTTTTTCATGCGATGTGATCGCGGTGCTTGCCAGTCGTATTTTAGGAGGACTATATTCCCGGTAGTTCGATCGGGTAGTTTCACAATTTAAACCCGGCAGTACGAATGCAGTTTCCCGGAGTTGCTCAGTTCCACACGGATTGGCGCTTACCGGCGCCCAGGGAGTCTCAAATATGGCATGGTATGCCTACTGCATTGGTGAAAAGCAAGCATTTCCTGAATTGGCCCGTCATCGCAAACCTATTCCCATGGAAGCTGTAGCCGGAATCGGTGGAAACCAGGTTTTCCTCTACCCGGCCAGCGACCTCGCCGTCATCGTCAGCGAACACAACCCCAGCGATCAACTCAACCAGAAGAGCGGCATCGACCACGCGAGGGTGATCGCCGATTGTTTCCAGCACTCCACCGTTCTTCCCTTCCGCTTCGGAACGGTCTTCAACGACGACGAAGCTCTCCGCAAGTCCATTCGTTCCAATCAGCGCCAGTTCCTCTCCAACATTGAAAAGCTTCGCGGCAAGACTGAGATGCACCTGAAGATCTTTGTCGACGACTGCTGCTGTGGAGAAGGCAATAAACACGCCGAGGGCGTGGGGCGCGAATACCTGAGCAATCTCCGCGAGAACGCCGTTCGCCAAAGGGAGCGCCAGACGCGTGCGCGCGCTGTCAGCTTCCAGATGCACCGGCTCTTTGCGCCGCTGGACGAAGAAGTGAGCTGCCGCCTTACGGAAAACGGCAAGATGGTTCTGGATGTCGCCCACCTGATCGACCGCAAGTGCGTGGAACGCTACCAGAACAAGTTTGCCACCACCAGCGCCGGCATGCGCGACTGCCACATGCAGCTTTCCGGGCCCTGGCCGCCCTATCACTTTGTCCACCGCCTGACCCGCGGCACTCCGGCACAGACGCCGGTGCCGCACCCCACGGCGCCACCGGTTCGCACCGCCGACGCGGTGCAGGCCATCGCCTAATCCAACTCCGTCAATCTCTGTACGAGCCCCGGATTTTCCGGGGCTTTTTATTGGTGCGCGATGAGTAGGAGAACATCGGATGCCGGCGTAGGATGGGAGCGTGGCCGCGGGCACGCTCTACACCATCGGACATTCGACGCGTACGATCGAAGAGTTCATCGCGCTGCTGAAGGAGCACGGAATCGAGCACCTGGCGGATGTGCGCTCGATTCCCAAGTCGCGGCATGTGCCGCAGTTCAACTCGGATGTGTTCGGCCCGGCGCTGGCAAAGGGCGGCATCGGTTACACGCATCTGAAGGCGCTGGGCGGGCGGCGCTACTCGCGTAAAGGCTCCATCAACACCGGCTGGCGAAATGCGTCGTTTCGCGGCTACGCGGACTACATGGCCACGCCGGAGTTCGCCGAGGGAATCGAAGAGTTGGTTCGAATCGCCAAGGGGCAGCGGACGGCCATCATGTGTGCGGAAGCGGTGCCGTGGCGCTGCCATCGTTCGATGATCGGCGATGCCATGTTGGTGCGCGGCTGGAAGGTGTTGGACATTGTGAGCGCGAAGACGCCCGCGGAGCACAAGATGACGCCATTCATGAAGCTGGTGGATGGGCGGATTGCGTATCCCGATCCGAATGTTCCGGGAGAACTCTTCACCTGAGCAGCTTATGGTTCCCTTCCATTACCCTATAAGGTTGCAGTTTCGTAGGGGGACTTATCCATGACCGTCATTCGGCAGCAGGACCTGATTGACAGCGTCGCCGGGGCGCTGCAGTACATCAGCTATTACCACCCGGTGGATTACATCACCAACCTCGCCAAAGCCTACGAGAAAGAGGAATCGCCCGCGGCAAAAGACGCCATGGCGCAGATTCTCATCAACAGCCGCATGTGCGCCGAAGGCCACCGGCCCATCTGCCAGGACACCGGCGTAGTCAACGTGTTCCTGAAGGTCGGCATGGACGTGCGCTTTGCGGGTCCGGACGGCGGCAGCCCGGCGAAGCCTTTGCAGGAGATTGTGGACGAGGGCGTGCGCAAGGCGTACACCGATCCCGACAACACGCTGCGCGCCAGCCTGCTGGCCGACCCCGCGGGCGCGCGCAAGAACACCCGCGACAACACGCCCAGCGTGTTGACGGTGGAGTTGGTTCCTGGCGACAAGGTCGAGATCACGGTGGCGGCTAAGGGCGGCGGATCGGAGGCCAAGAGCAAGTTCGTGATGCTCAACCCGTCGGACTCGATTGTGGAGTGGGTGCTGAAGACGGTGCCCACGATGGGCGCGGGCTGGTGTCCGCCGGGCATGCTGGGCATCGGCATTGGCGGCACGGCGGAAAAGGCGATGCTGATGGCGAAAGAGTCGCTGATGGATCCGATCGACATTCAGGACCTGATCGCGCGCGGCCCGAAGACCACTGCCGAAAAGCTGCGCGTGGAGATCTACGACAAGGTGAACAAGCTGGGCATCGGTGCGCAGGGTCTGGGCGGGCTTACCACGGTGCTCGACGTGAAGGTGCTGGATGCGCCGTGCCACGCGGCGAACCTGCCGGTTGCGATGATTCCCAACTGTGCGGCCACGCGGCATGCGCACCTGGTGCTGGACGGCAGCGGGCCGGTGTACCTGGATCCGCCGAACCTGGATGCGTGGCCCAAGCTCGAGTACAACCCGGTGAATGCGCGGCGCGTGAACCTGGACACGGTAACGCGCGCGGAAGTGGCTACCTGGAAGCCGGGCGAAGTGCTGCTGCTCAACGGCAAGCTGCTCACCGGCCGCGATGCCGCGCACAAACGCATGACCGACATGTTGAATCGCGGCGAGAAGCTGCCGGTGGACTTCACCAATCGCTTCATCTACTACGTTGGACCGGTGGATGCGGTGCGGGATGAAGTCATCGGACCGGCGGGTCCCACGACGGCAACGCGCATGGACAAGTTCACGCGGCAGATGCTGAAGGAGACCGGGCTGCTGGGCATGATCGGCAAGTCGGAGCGCGGACCGGCGGCCATTGAAGCGATCAAGGAGTTCGGCGCGGTTTACCTGATGGCAGTGGGGGGAGCCGCATACCTCGTTTCGAAGGCAATCAAATCATCGAAGCGGCTGGCGTTTGAGGATCTCGGCATGGAAGGCATCTACGAGTTCGAGGTGAAGGACATGCCAGTGACCGTGGCCGTGGATTCCAAGGGCACGAGCGTGCACCAGACCGGCCCCGCGGAGTGGCAGCAGCGCATTGCCGGCGTGGCGATACTGCAGTAGGACGGGGACAGAGGGAAAAGGGACAGAGGGACAAAGAAAAGCGAAGGGCGCCACTCGCATTTGCGATGGCGCCCGTGCTTTCTATTCCCTACTGCCTATTCCCTATTGCCTGCTTTACTGCTTTCCGTACCGGAACACGAACCCGAAGGTGAATCCGCGGCTTGCCTGGATGCTTGAGCCGAAGCCGTTGAAGTTGTACTCGGGTGCGAGGCGGATACCGAAACCGGGGCTCACGTTGTATTCGCCAACCAGCGCCGCGTTGGCTACAAATGTGCTGCCATCCTTGTACAGGCCCAGCAGTTGCCCGCCGAACTGGTTTGTATCGCCGGAGAAGTTGCCGTGCGCGTAGCCGGCCGTGGCACGGATACCGACCGAGTACTTGGGCTGCAGGTAGAAGCGATACGAAGGACCGGCCTGCACGGAGTAAACGGCGATGGACGGCTTCGTAATCGAATAGGGATTCAGTCCCACGAATGTGGTGCCGTAGTTTCCGCGCATATCGAGCACGGCGCCGAGGCGCTCGCTGTAGTAGCGCGTCAGGCCAGTGTCCCATGCATAGAAGCTGGTGCGCTGGAGTCCGGGGCCGGGAATGAAGCGCATATAGCCCATGCCCACATAGGGCTCATACAGGTGCGAGTAGACGTCCTTGATGGCCTGGGCACGGCGCGCCTCGCGGCGGGCGCGGATGCGGGCGGCGACGCTCTGTTGAATCTGATCCTGCGGGGCCGGCTGCGGCTCGGCCTGCGGAGTGCTGCTCGAACTGGAACTCTGAGCCAGGGCGATGTGCGCGGCAGGCAGTGCCAGAGCCAGCACAAGAGCTATACGGCGAAATGAAGACATCGGTTTCGGATTTCCTCCACGGGATTACGAAAGCCGGTCAGGCAGTCTTTTGCCGCTTCTCGCATGTTCAGCACCCTTCAAGGGCTGGAACAGCGGCGTGTTTGACTGGGATGAACCGGGCTTGCCCCTTCAGGTATTAAATCACCTCACAGGCAGCCTTGTACGGGTGCGACTGCTCCTTGGACGGTGCGATTCGCAATTAGGTACCCGCGGGGATCGTAAGCTACGATGGAGCACTGTGGGAGGTCTGTTGGATGGCACGCTTTCTGCTCGGCCTGATTATTGGAATCATTCTGGTTCCACTGGGTGTTCTTCTCTACTTCAAATACGGCAACGTCCCCGTAGCCGTGAATGACAAGCCCTTCCCCTACGAGAAGCTTGTGACCAGCGTCCCGCTGCACGCGCGGATTGACCGGGAGATGGTCAAGACTGCCCCGCTGCAGCCTACCGAAGACAATCTGGTTCAGGGCGCGCGCATCTATGCCGAAAACTGTGCCGTCTGCCACGGATACCACGGCAAACCCTCGGTCACCGGTACGCACGAGTTTCCCACCGCGCCTCCACTCTGGGAGAAGCACCACAACGGCAACGTAGTGGGGGTAAGCGACGATCCTCCCGGCGAAACCGAGTGGAAGGTGGCCAACGGCATTCGGTTGACCGGCATGCCCTCCTATAAAAACGTGCTGAGCGACACGCAGATGTGGCAGGTGAGCATTTTGCTGGCGAATGCCGATAAGCCGCTCCCCCCTGCCGCTGTCTCCATCCTGAACGGTGAGACAGAGCCTACGGCAGTGGGACCTGTCGCGCCCCCACCGGCAATGAAGAAGTAGAACGAAGGCGGTCAGAATGGGGATTGGCGCAACGCTTCGCAAGGGATTGAAGTTTCTGCTCATGAGCTTCGGCGCTTCCAGCCCGGAGAAGAAGCCCGCGCCGAGACCGCCGGCGAAGAAGGGCTGAACCGCGGCGCGTTGTTTGCACCCAGGGCCTGAGCTTGCGAATCCAATCCTTTGGAGCGAGCAGTGGTTCATGAGTAAAGGCAAGGGATTCATTCACGCGTTCTGGGACTGGTTCGTTCTCTTCAGCGGGATTTCGACCGTGTCGAACCTGTCGCGGACCCGGCGCACGCCGGTGATCAGCCGTGGACTGTTCATCTTCCGCAGACCGGAAAAGAGCACCGCAGCGGATGCCTCGCACGAGCGCTGAATTGCTAAAATCAAGGCATGTCGTTGACCCGCCAGCAGGCCCTTGATTACTTTCAGTCGCCCGACCTCATCGGGCTGGGATTTGAAGCCGACGCGGTGCGCCGCAAGCTGCACCCCGAGGGCGTGGTCACCTACATCATCGACCGCAACATCAACTACACCAACTTCTGCACCGAGTACTGCACCTTCTGCGCGTTCTATCGCCCGCTGAAAGGCGCGCGCAGCGAGGAAGGCTACATCCTCGACCTCGAGAAGATCTACGAGAAGATTGCGGAGACGGTCGAGATGGGCGGCACCGGCGTGCTGATGCAGGGCGGCATCCACCCCGACCTCAAGATCGACTGGTTCGAAAAGCTCTTCACCGGCATCAAGCAGCGCTTCCCGCAGATCTGGCTCCACTGCCTGTCGGCGAGCGAAGTCCTCGCCATCGCCGAGTACAGCGAGCTCGATCTGCGCACCACCATCGCCCGTTTGCGCGACGCTGGCCTCGACTCCATCCCCGGCGGCGGCGCGGAGATTCTGGACGACGACGTCCGCAAGCGCATCGCCCGCCTCAAGTGCCGCACCGAAGACTGGCTCAGCGTGCATCGCACCGCCCACCAGCTCGGCATGCGCACCACGGCGACGATGATGTTCGGCGTAGGCGAGACCTTCGACCAGCGCATCAACCACTTCGAAGTCGTCCGCCAGCTTCAGGAAGAGACCGGCGGCTTCACGGCGTTCATCCCCTGGAGCTTCCAGCCCAAACACACCGCCCTCGGCGGCCGCGGCTGGGACGAGGCCACCAGCGTCGAGTACCTCAAGGTCCTCGCCATCTCCCGCCTCTACCTCGACAACATCCTCAACGTGCAGGCGAGCTGGGTCACGCAGGGCCTCAAGGTGCTGGAGCTCGGCCTGCACTTCGGCGGAAACGATGTGGGCTCGGTGATGCTGGAAGAAAACGTGGTGAAAGCCGCAGGCACCAGCAACTGCACGACGGAAGAAGAGCTGCGGCGCATCATCCGAGATGCGGGGTTCAAGCCCGTGCAGCGCGACACGCTGTACCGGACCTTGTTCCTGAACTAATCCGCACAGCTTTCCATCCGGGCAGCAAGAGATCCCGGGGCGCACGTTGCTCCCGATGCAATCGGATCCCGCAGAAGTTCCGTCAGCTCCGCTGCGTTAATTAGATCTCCCAGCGCAGCAGGGCCGCGCCTACTGTGAACCCCGCGCCAACAGCGGCGAGTAGAACGAGATCGCCCTTCTTCAGCTTGCCCTGTTCGATCGCTGTTTCCATCGCCAGCGGAATGGTTCCGGCCGAGGTGTTGCCGTACTTGTCGATGTTGATGATGACGCGATCGTCGCTCAGGCCAAGGCGGTCCGCGGTGGACGTGATGATGCGCTTGTTGGCCTGGTGGGGAATAAAGCAGCCCAGATCGGTGCCGGTGATGCCATTGCGCTCCAGCAGGGTGGCAGTCGCTTCGGCCATCTTGCGGACTGCGAATTTGTAGACTGCCTGGCCATCCTGATGGATGAAGTGCATCTTCTTGTCGATGGTCTCGTGGGTGGGCGGGCAAAGGCTGCCGCCGGCGGGCAGATTGAGCGAGACGCCGCCGGATCCGTCGATCTCATGCACGAAGTCGATCATGCCGATCTCGCCATCTTCGCAGGGCTCGATCAGCACGGCTCCGCCGCCATCGCCGAACAGGACGCAGGTGGCGCGGTCGGTGTAATCGGTCATGCGGGTGTTGGCGTCGGCGCCGCAGACAAGCACCTTGCTGTGCGCGCCGCTTTCCACCAGCTTTACGCCGGTCTGCAATGCGAAGACGAAGCCGGAACATCCGGCCGAGACGTCGAATCCCCAGGCGCCTTTGGCGCCGAGCTTGTCCTGGACGAGGCACGCCGTCGAGGGGAACATCATGTCGGGGGTCACGGTGCCCACGATGATGACCTCCACTTCGGTGGGCTCGATGCCGCGGGCGGCCAGGCATTTCTTTGCCGCCTCCGTGCAGATGTCGCTGACGCCTTTTCCCTGCTCGAGCATGTGCCGCTCGCGGATGCCGGTGCGCTCCATGATCCATTGATCGGTCGTCTCGACGATCTTTTCGAGGTCTTGATTGGTGAGGACCTTGGGCGGGACGTAGGTTCCGAGGGCTGTGATCTTGGCGCGGCGGCCGACAACGGGACGAACAGAGAGGGTCAATGCATTTCTCCTGGAGTTGGGGCGACCGATCTGCTCAGAGAGAGCCCTGGCCCCTGCAAAAAAGTACCGGGTTACCTACTGCGCCCGTACTAGCCCGTTACCGTTGCTTCCTTCCGGACCTGGCGGGATTGGCGGGATTACGTCGCGTAGGACCCGGCACTGATTGATTTTAGCACTGCGGAGGGCGCCAGGTTTCAGGGCTCGATCCGGGCGCGCACCTCATAGTGGTGCGCCACATTTTCAATTCTGCTGAGCAGAGCCCGGGCCTCGGGTTCGAAGACCGGAACCGTGTAGTTTTCGCCGGCCAGGCGCTTTACGGCGTCGAGCGAATCGAAGTAGTTGATGACAACGAACTCGGTCTCATCGGCCTGATCGCGGCGCAGGACCTCGCCGCCACGATAGCCGACAATGGAGCGGAATCCGGGCAAAACGTGCTGGGCCAACAGCGACTCATAGGCATCGGCATTGGAGGGCGCAGTCCAGCCGCGCCAGGTGCGTGCAATCATCTGAGATCCCCCGGCACTATTGTCGCCTGCAATACCAAGATGAAAGCGGCGGCGCCCGCCTGAGGCGGACGCCGCCGCGTAGCTCGCGCAAACGGATGGGTTCGGTTACTGGGTCAGGATGTATTGGGAGAAGTAGTCGGACCGGCCGCTGTTGTCCGTGAAGTGATCGTACGTTCCCACCACCAGCGAGCCATTCCACAGCTGTCCCGTGACGATGGTCTGCTTGAATCCGAAGTTGTAGGCGGCACTGAACGCGATGGCCGGCGACGCCGTCACATTGGCCGCATAAACGAGGCCGTTGACCACGCCCCAATCGCACGGCGTGGGCGAGCACGCGCCAAATCCGTGGACGGTGATCTGCTTGCCGCTCACCGCGATCATCAGGCGGACGAGGCCGCGGGTGTGGTGGTCGCAATTCACCCATGTCCCCGCGAGTGGATTGGGAATGACTGCCTCAGGAACGAAGGCTGGAGCAAGTTTCAGGTGCTCGATCTGTTCGGTGAGAACGTCGGCCGGTGAGCGGAATTCCTGCTTAACGGTAACCGGGGTTGGCATGGACAGCTCCTTTCCATTGCAGTGCGCAATGTGAGGTTCTCAAGTGATTGATTCTGCCGTCACAGCCAGGCCAAGGAGTCTGGCGTGTGACAACACAAGAACGCAGTTACACCTTGTCTGAGCGCCACGCGCAAATCTGGAATTTAGAGAAGCCTCGATGAGAGGCAGGGCCGAAGGGATTGGAGCCACTTCGTCCAGGGCTTACGGACGTGTAGTTCGCGTCGCTCCCGCACCCGGGAGCGCACCGGAGCGGCTTGCTTGGCCCATGGATACAACCGCTTTTTCCAGCGGCAAGATTGTAGCACCGAACGGAAGCCGCGGAACTGAAATCTGCAGGCCGCAAACCTGCCTGAAAATTGGGCGTTTTATTCAGTTCCCCGTAGAATGGATAGGTGAAGGAAAAATCCCCATCCGCAGTCCCCGTTGTGGGCTTTGTGTCCCTGGGCTGCCCCAAAAACCTCGTCGATTCCGAAGTGATGATGGGCCTGCTGGACCGCGCCGGCGCGCGGCTGACCGCCCGCCCTGAGGACGCCGAGATTCTCGTCGTAAATACCTGCAGTTTCATCGATTCCGCCAAGCAGGAGTCGGTGGACACGATTCTGGAGATGGCTCGCCACAAGAAGGAAGGCCGGGCGAGCAAGCTGATTGTGGCCGGATGCCTGGTGGAGCGCTATCGCGACGAGATCCGCAAAAACATTCCGGAGGTAGACGCGGTCATCGGCACGGGCGAACTGGAAAGCATTCTGGCCGCTGCCGGCGTGGAGCAGCCTGCGGCCCAGCCCTCGCCGTTCAACATCCTTACGACGGTTTCGGCGGCGGTGGCGCATTCCGGGCAGGAGGCGCTTGCAGGCACGCACAAGCACGAGGTCACGGCATTCAGGCCGGAGGGCGATCTGCGCGAGCAGCAGGGCCGCTTCAGCCGCGAAGAGTGGCAGGGCGCGGCGCATCTGCTGCCGACCTATCTCTATGACGAGAACACGCCGCGATTACTGGCCACAGGCAAGACGTCTGCGTACATCAAGATTGCCGAGGGCTGCGACCATCCCTGCACGTTCTGCGTGATTCCCAACCTGCGCGGCAAGTTCCGCTCGCGCCGGTTTGAGTCGGTGGTGGCGGAGGCGCAGAGGCTGGTTGCGCAGGGCGTGCAGGAGATCACGCTCATCGGGCAGGACACCACCTGCTACGGCGAAGACCTGGGATTGAAGGACGGGCTGGCGCAACTGCTCGACGCGCTGGCGCAGATCCAGGGCTTGCGCTGGCTGCGCTTCCTGTACGCGTACCCGAACCGCATCACAGGCCGCCTGCTGGAGACGATCGCGAAGCACGACAATATCTGCAAGTACCTGGATGTGCCGCTGCAGCACGCCTCCCCCGCCGTTCTGAAGACGATGAAGCGTGGAGCGGGCGCGGAGATCTTCCTGAAGACGATTGAGAAGGTGCGCGCGGCGGTGCCGGGGATTGTGCTGCGCACGTCGTTCATCGTGGGCTTTCCTGGAGAAACCGATGAAGACGTGAAGGTGCTGGGAGACTTTGTGAAAGAGGCGAAGTTCGACTGGCTGGGCGTCTTCAGCTACTCCGATGAGGAAGGCTCGCGCGCGCACGGGCTCGAGGGCAAGGTGGCGAAGCGCAGCATCGAGGCGCGCAAGCGCAAGCTGATGAAGCTGCAGCAGGGCATCTCGCGCCACGCCAAGCAGGAGTGGGTAGGGCGCGAGGTCGTCGTGCTGGCAGAAGGGCCGAGCGAAGAGACCGAGTTGCTGTGGGAAGGGCGCACGCAATTCCACGCACCGGAGATCGACGGCAAGGTCTACATCAACGACTTTGGGGATTTCGAAGCGCTGGAAGCGGGCCGCTTTTACAAGGCTGAAATCACTGAGGCGCACGATTACGACGTGGTGGCGCGAATCGTGTCCGGAGCGCTTTAAACTGGATTCGATCGATTCCATGCCTGCAAAGAAAAAACCCGCGAAGGTCTTCCGCTGTCCCACCTGTAGCGAACTGGTGCAGGCCAAGGGGGAGGACTTCCCTTTCTGCAGCGACCGCTGCCGCAAGATCGACCTGGGCAAGTGGGCCATGGGCGTGTACAAGATCAGCTCGCCGGTGCTCGATCCCGAGGTGCTGGAAGACCTGGGCGGGCTCGGCGGCGGCCACGACAAGGATTCGCATCGTGAATAGCTCGACGACGGAAGCGCAGCCGGCAACGCGCAAGACAATCTGGGCCTGGGCCGTGGCCACATTCTTTGGCGCGGGGCTGATGAAGCCGGCGCCGGGGACCTGGGGTTCGGCGGCCGCCGTCGTGATCTGGGGCGTGTATGCCTGGTCGCGAAATCCGAGCAGCGCGCTGCTGACGATCGCGCTGGTCGCGGGAATTCTGCTCACGGTGGCGATCGGCGTACCCGCGGCGACGATTGCGGCGCGGGAGAGCGGGCGCAAAGATCCCGGGTTTGTCGTCATCGACGAAGTGGCCGGCCAGTGGATTGCGCTGCTGGGCAGCCCGGTGGACTGGCGCCACGGGTTGATCGCATTCGTGCTCTTCCGGCTCTTCGATATCACCAAGCCATTCCCGGCGCGGCAACTGGAGAAGCTGCCCGAGGGCTGGGGCATCGTCTTCGACGATCTCGCCGCAGGGTTGTATGCTTGGGGTGTTGCCGCGCTGCTGCGCATCTGGTTCTAGCGTTCGAGCATCTCCACTCCATGCCACGATCCCGTACACAATCCGCTGAACCCCGCATCGACGACGTGGTGCCGGCCGCCGCGCTTCCCGGAGGCGCAGTCGAGTTGCTGGGCGCGAATCTGGGACCTGGAGACGATGGAGCACCGGCCGTGACCCTCGACGGCCAGGCCGCTCACGTGCTGCTGAGCCGGCCTTCGCGCCTTGGATTCAAGGTTCCCGATCTCGCATCGACCGGGATGATCCAGGTAAGTATCGGCGGGGTCGCGAGCAATGGCGCGCCGATCCGGATCGGCCGCGAGCTCGGCGACGGATTGCACCCGGTGACCAGCCCCGCGGTGAGCCGTTCGGGCATGATCTACGCGACGATCTCAGGCCCGCGGGGCAAGGAGACTCCGGTTTCGGTGGTGCGCATCAGCCCTGACGGCCGCGCCACGCCGTTCGTCACCGGCATCATGAACGCCACCGGGCTCGCGTTCAGCCCCGACGGCGATCTCTTTGTCACCTCGCGCGCCGAGGGCGCCGTTTACCGGGTCGACGCCGCCGGAGAATTCACGGTCTACGCCGAGGGCATGGGCGTGGCGACGGGTGCGGCATTCGACCGCGAAGGCAATCTGTTTGTGGGTGACCGCAGCGGCACCATCTTCAGGATCAATCCCGAGCGAAAGATCTTTGTGCACGCTACGCTCGAACCCAGCGTCTCCGCCTACCACCTGGCGATGAACGCGGAGGGCAGGCTGTTTGTGACTGCGCCCACTTTGTCGCCGCACGAGCCCGTCTGGGCCATCGAGCCCAACGGCGACACACGCATGTGGTTCCGTGGGCTGGGGCGGCCGCAGGGCCTGGCGGTCGCGAGCGACGGCAGCGTGTATGTAGCCGCGACGTTCCAGGGCCGCCGAGGGATCGTGCGGGTCACGCCGGATGGGCATGCTTCGCTGGCGCTCGCCGGAAATAACATCGTGGGGATCGCTTTCTCGCCTCTCGGCACGGCCATCGTCGCCACCACCGGCATCACCGCCAAGGGCACCTACGCGGGCGCCATTTATGATGTGGATTTGGGCATCGAAGGACAGAGTGCCTTTTAATTCTTCAGTTTTCAGTTTGGGTTATCAGCCGGTGCATGAAGCATGCTGCAGCGAGTCCCGCTCGTGCCCGCACGTCTGAGAAGCGACCACTGATCACTGATAGCTGCTTTTTTCTTATGAAATCCGAGATTGTTGCCATCGGCTCCGAGATGCTCACCCCGTTCCGCCAGGACACCAATTCCCTGTTCCTGACGGAAAAGCTCAATGAAATCGGCGTTTCCGTGGCGTTCAAGAGCATCGTCGGCGACCGCCGCAAAGACCTGACCAGCGTCATCCGCACGGCATTGGGCCGCGTGGACATCGTGATTCTGATGGGCGGCCTGGGCCCCACCGAGGACGACCTGACGCGCGAAGCCACCGCCGATGCCCTTGGCATCACCCTCCGCCGCGATGGCGCGCTGGTGGCTGCACTGCATGTGCGCGCCGCGACGTGGCGCATCGCGATGCCGGAGAACAACCTGAAGCAGGCCGATGTGCTGGAAGGCGCGACCGTGCTGCCCAACGCCAACGGCAGCGCGCCGGGACAGTGGCTGGATACGGTATTCGAGGGATTCCGCAAGCTGGTGATGCTGATTCCCGGACCGCCGAACGAGTGCAAGCCGCTGTTCGAAACCGAGTGCCTGCCGCGCCTGAAGGCAATCGTGCCGGCGCGTCACATCGCCAAGCGCACACTGAAGGCGGCGATGATTCCTGAGTCGCAGGCCGACAAACTGCTGGCTCCCATCTACACCACATACACCGACGTCGAAACCACGATTCTCGCCCACAACGGCGACATCCAGCTCTCGCTGCTCTGCACGAAGAAAGACCCAGCCGCGGCAAAGCAGCGCGTCGACGAGCTCGCCAGCAAAATGGAAGAGGCGTTGGACGACTGGCTCTACTCGTCGGAAGGCGAATCGCTGGAGCAGATCGTCCTGTTCTATCTCGGCCTGCGCCAGGCCACGCTGGCTGTGGCCGAAAGCTGCACCGGCGGGCTGATCGCGCAGCGTATCACCTCCGTGCCCGGCAGCTCACGTTCTTTCCTTGGCGGAGCGGTGGTTTATTCCAACGAGTTGAAGACGCAGTTTGCGGGCGTGCCGGCAGAGTTGATTGAGCAGCACGGCGCAGTGAGCGAAGAGGTGGCCACGGCGCTCGCAGACGGGATCAGGCAGAAGACCGGCGCCACGATTGGCTTAGGCATTACCGGAATCGCAGGCCCAAGCGGCGGCACGGAAGAGAAGCCTGTTGGCCTTGTCTACATTGCCGTGAGCGACGCACAGCGTACCGAAGTGCTGGAACGCACGTTCCGGGGTCCCCGGCAGCGCGTTCGGGAGTGGGCCGCGCACCAGGCGCTGGACCTGGTGCGGCGGCGGCTCATGTAGTCACGGGCGCCCTTCATTGCATGGATGATCTTCTGCCCAATCTCCTCGCGCGTTTCACCTCTGGGTATCGCGTTGCGCAGGTAGGTCGTCCCACACGGTGAACGCGATTGCAGTGCACGCGCAACGCCGAGCCTTCAAGAACAGCCACTACTGCAAACAGAGCCGGAACCTCCGCGTCGGTCTCATCCCTTCGCCACCAAGATTGCCGCGCCCGTTGCCAGCGCCAGCGCAACCGGCATCGCAATCAATCCCACCTTCAGGAACGTACCGAATCCGACATGAAGGCCCTCGCGGCGCATGGCGATGAGCCAGAGAATCGTCGCCAGCGAACCCGTCACCGATAGATTGGGCCCAAGGTCCACTCCGATCAGCACCGCATTGGCAATCAGCCCGTGGGAGTGCGTGAGCTTCAATGTGCTGCCCGCAATCAATCCCAGCGGTAGATTGTTCACCAGGTTGTTTCCGATTCCCACCGCAAATGCGGCGGCATACGCGCCCGCTGCCGCGGGCAACGACTCGGCCCAATGCAGCACATCCACGGCCACGCGCATGGCTCCCACCGAATCCATCGCCTCCACCATCACAAACAAGCCGGCCACCAGCGGAATCACGCTCCAACTGATCTCGCGCAGCACGACGACGGGATTGGTGCGCGCGCGGATCACCACAATCGCTGCGATGACGAGCGCCGCAAGGAACGTCGGCAATCCCAGATCCCAACCCATCGAAGAGGAAAAGAGCAGCACCGCAACCACCAGGATGATGCCACCCAGCACAATTCGCCCATTGCCGATCAGGTGCGTGCGGCCCTCGCTCTGCGCGATCTCGTTCCGCAGTTCGCGGCGGAAGCACCAGCGCAGAACCGCGTACGTCGACACGATCGACACCACCGCCGGAAATGCAAACGACACCAGCCAATGTCCCAGCGGAGGCATCTGCGTCCGGAACACCACGAGATTGGCAGGGTTCGAGATCGGCAGCATGAACGACGCCGCATTCGCCACCAGCGCGCAGGCGAACAGATAGGGCAGCGGCTCCGCCTTTGAGCGTCGCACGGAGGCCAGCACCGCCGGCGTCAGCACCACGGCCGTTGCATCGTTGGAGAGAAAGATCGTGACGAGCGTGCCGACGCCGTAGATCAGCGTGAATAAACGCACGGCAGACCCGCGCGCATGATCCGCGGCTACCTGGGCCAGCCAGTCGAAGACACCATACAGGCGCGCGATCTCCGAGAGCAGCATCATGCCTGCGAGGAAGAGGTAAACGTCAGTGCCTTCGGCGATGGCGCTGCCTGCAAGGCGCAAGGGCACCAGACGCAGCAGGACAAGCAGGACTGCCCCGCCGCCGATCCACCAGGCTTCCGCGATGCCGCGCGGCCGCACGAGCATCAGCACAATGCTGGCCAGCACGATGGCAATCAGGAGCAAATGCGCGGCAGTCACTTCCAACATGGAATAGTCAGGTGCGTCCTCTGCTTCACTTTACCGGACCCGCCAACGCAGCCGCAGTTGACGCGCGGCGCACACTCTGAAAAACTTTTGCCCATGCGATACAGCGGCCGTGTGGAATATGCCGATGCGCGCAAAATGCGCGTGCGCAACAAAACCTACTACCGCTTTCTGCACTGGCCCATCTGGATCTGGGTCTTCTTTCTCGCGCCCGGGCCGCTCACCTTCAGCCTCTTCGCGCACGGCTTCAGCGTGGCCAATTCCATCTGGCTGGGACTGGTACTAATCGGGACCGGCGTAGCCGGCATCAAGGCGCAACTGCCGGGCGTGGAGCGCGCGCCGTACATCCTGCGCTTTGACGAAGACCGCCCCAATCCGCTCTATCGCAAGGTCTGCTATACCTTCGCGTGGAACGCGGTTCTCAACTTTGCCATCCTCAATCTCACCGGACTTCTCATTGCCACCGTCACCGGCGTGTGGACGATGAAGCAGCTTTATCAGTACGCTTATCTGCCTCTGTGCCTGCTGATTCTCGCGCTTGGCGCGGCGGGCAAGCTGCCGCGCGTGGGCCGCTCGACAAAGAACGAGGGCACGGAGCGCCGCTACTTCTACGGCTCCGTATGGGCGGTCACAATCGCCCAGACGGTGCTCCTCATCCTGTGGAAGACGATGCCTCCCTCGCTGGCCCACTCGCAGACCGGCTCGGCGATCAAGCTGGTCATCTACACCGGGGTCCTCGCCTTCATGGGCATGGCCGCATGGCAGGGCGCGCTGCCCCGCACCCGGCCGATTCTGCCGGGAGAAATCATGGTCGATTGAGCGCCATGCTGAGCTGAGCCGCGCATGGCGGGCTCAGCCTCCGAGGATCCACGGGGGGCGCGCGGGGACGTCCGGCGGGCTCCAGCCACATGGCGAAATGGGCGCCGTTATCAGCGGAGGAACGCGGCCGCTTTCTGCGCGCCTCTACCTGCTAAACTCAGTCCGTGATCTCCGTGGCAAGCCTCTGGATTGTTGTTCTTGCATATCTCTTCGGGTCCATTCCGGTGGGCTATCTGCTGGTGCGCATCTTCATGCGCCAGGACATTCGCACGGTGGGCAGCGGCAACATCGGCGCAACCAATGTGCTGCGCTCCGGCGGCAAGGGATTGGGCCTTGCCACGTTCGCGCTCGACGTCTGCAAGGGAGCGGCGGCGGTTCTGATCGCGCGGTATTTCGTCGCTCCACTGATGCCCGCGGTTCCGCCGCGCGATGTGGAAGCGCTGGCGGCGCTGTTCGCCGTGATCGGGCACATGTTCCCGGTCTGGCTGCGGTTCAAAGGCGGCAAGGGCGTCGCCACGGGATTCGGAGTGTTTCTGGTCGCGGCTCCGCTGGCGGCGCTGGCTGCCATCACGGTGTTTGCCATCGTGCTGGCGTTGAGCCGTTTTGTTTCGCTGGCGTCGATTCTGGGTGCGGCGAGCTTTCCAATCTTTGCGTACTTCTTTGTGCAGGGCCCGCGGCCGCAGTTCTACATTGCCGTACAGATCGCCGTGGCAGGGCTCATCATCGTGAAACATTACGCCAACATCGGCCGCCTGCTCACCGGCACCGAGCACCGCTTTGGAGCGCCCAAGACCGCATGACCGTCCTTCCGATTTCGCCGCGTATCGTCGTGCTGGGCTCCGGGGCCTGGGGAACCGCCATTGCTCTGTCGCTGGCGCGCAATGGACGCCCGGTGACGCTGTGGGCGCACAGCCCGGAGGCCGCGCAGGAGATCGACGAGCCTCGCGAAAACCGCCCCTTCCTTCCTGGCTTTCCGCTGCCGAAGGCCATTACGGTCACCGGCGACCCCGCCGCGGTTGCACATGCGGACATCATCGTGTCCGTGGTGCCGTCGGAGTTTCTGCGCGCCACCATGGGCCGCGTGCGCGAGCACATGAGCGCGGGGCAGATTCTGGTGAGCGCCACCAAGGGCGTGGAGAACAATACGTTCCTGCGCATGACCCAGGTGATCGCCTCCAGCCTGGCCGAGGTGGAGCTGACGTTGCCCATCGGCGCGCTGAGCGGTCCGAGCTTTGCGCAGGAGGTGGCGGAAGGGCAGCCGACCGCCGTTACCGTGGCCTTCGACGACCACGCCGTGGCCGCGCTGGTGCAGCGCGAGTTCTCGTCGGAGTCGCTGCGGCTGTACACCTCGTCGGACGTGATCGGCGTGGAACTGGGCGGCGCGCTCAAGAACGTGATCGCCATTGCCGCCGGTATCGCGGCGGGCGTGGGACTGGGGTACAACTCCACCGCCGGGCTCATCACCCGCGGCATCGCGGAGATCACGCGCCTGGCCGTGGCCTGCGGCGGGCGGCGCGAGACGCTGGCCGGCTTGTCGGGCGTGGGCGACCTGGTGCTGACCTGCACGGGCTCGCTGAGCCGCAACCGCACGGTCGGCTTTGAGCTGGGCAAGGGGCGCAAGCTGCCGGAGATTCTGGCTTCGCTGGGCGGCAAAGTGGCGGAAGGCGTGCACACCACGCGCGCGGCTCTGGGGCTGGCGCAGCAGCACCGCATTGAGATGCCGATTGCGGAGCAAATGGCGCTGATCCTGGAACAGGGCAAGGACCCGCGCGAGGCGATCCGCGACTTGATGATGCGGCCGGGCAAGCACGAGCACTGAAACGCTGCTCGCATTCCGCGGCTTGTCATCCAGAGCGAAGCGAAGGATCTGCATTTGCTTTTGGGGCAGTGTCAGGATGGGCGACTACACGCTCAAAACCATAGAGGAGCCGGCAATCTACGCCGGTATTTGCTTTTTCTGCGTTCGCGATTTTACTGAGGCTCGATATACACAAAAATAGTAGATCAATGCACCGAGAGAGCTTAACGGTACGAGGAGAAGCATCCACAACACCTTGGACCAGACGGGCATTTTGCCAGTGATCGCGCAATCCCACATCATTCCGAACCAGAGCGGGATCGCGCCAATTCCGAGAAGGCCGCCAAGCAAAGCAAATGGCAGCAAGACGAGCGTCGGCAATGTTTCGACCAATCTGACTGTGTCCCACCGGAAAACGACACACACCAGGTCCAGGGCAAACATCAAGCCGAGGAGAGAGACTGTGCCAACAGCTTCAACTCTGTAAAACGCTCGAAGTGACATCGACAAAATCCTAACGCACGTTTCGGGCGAATCGCCACCCACTCCTCCCCAACCTCCCGCCCAACCCGCGCCCCACGCCCTCACAGGGGCCGCGCTAAACTAAAACCAATGGTTTTTGTCCTCGACAACTACGACTCCTTTACCTACAACCTTGTCCAATATCTCGGCGAGCTGGGCGCGAAGATCGAGGTGCGCCGCAACGACGAGGTCACGGTCGAGGAGGTCGAGGCGCTCAAGCCGGAGCGCATCCTGCTCTCGCCGGGGCCGTGCACGCCGCACGAGGCCGGCATCCTTGTCCCGCTGATCAAGCACATGGCGGGGAAAGCCCCCATCTTCGGCGTGTGCCTGGGCCATCAGGCGATCGGCGAGGCGTTTGGCGGCCAGGTTGTACGCGCGCAGCAGTTGATGCACGGCAAGACCAGCGCCGTGGAGCATGACGGCAAGGGCATCTTCAACGGGCTGCCTACGCCGCTGACGTGCACGCGCTACCACTCGCTGATTGTGGAAGAGAAGAATCTGCCCGCGGAGCTTGAGGTCACCGCGCGGTCCACGGAGCAGAACGGCAACGGCAAGCCGCGCTCGGTCATCATGGGGCTGCGCCATCGCACGCTGCCGGTGGAGGGCGTGCAGTTCCATCCAGAGAGCGTGCTCACCGAAGGCGGACGCCAGATGATCCGCAATTTCCTGGACATGTAGTTCGAATGAAGTCTGGACCCACACTTCCCCGCCCCGCTGTGTTGTTCGCGATTGCGGCGGTGTTGTGTGCCGTACTGGCGCAAGCCCAGCAGCCGGCGCAGACCGCGGTCGCGCTGCCCGCAATCACGCCGATTGCGATTGTGCCGGCGGACTCCGCCGCAACGGTTACGGGATCGCTTCAGGTGACGGACGGCAAGACGCTGATCGGCGCCGCCGGAACCATTACCTCCGGCCCGCGCACCACCGACGTGGTTCTGCCGCATCGCGGCGTACTGCGGGTGTGCGCGTCCACCGCCGTGAAGCTCACCGCCGATAACAGCGTGCCCGCGGGCGAGACGCCGGGGCTAATGATGGCGCTGGATCATGGGGCGCTCGAAACGGACTTCGCCACCGGGCGCAACTCCGACATCCTGCTGACGCCGGACTTCCGCATTCTGCTGGGCGGCAATGGCGCTTCGCAGGTGAAGGTGCGGCTGGGGCCGCACGGCGATACTTGCATCGACAACCCCGGGCCGAATGCGCCGTATGTGCTGGTGTCCAGCGTCTTTGAGGGCGGCGCCTATCGGGTGCAGGCTGGGCAGCGCGTGATGTTCGAACACGGCAGCCTGCACGACGTGGTGGACAACGAGAAGGAGCCATGCGGCTGCCCGGCGCCGCCGCGGCCCGGTACCAACGACTTTCCGCTGGCGCAGAGCGCGGGCCTGGCGCCGCTGGCGAATCCGGCGCTTGCGCCCAAGGCGCAGCCCACGACCAGGAAACTTCCGCCGGAGCTCAGCACGCCCATGGTGTACGAGGCCAAGCCGCTGCCGCTGGGTCCGGAACTGAAGCCCGAGACTCCGGCGAACCCGCAGGCTGCGGCTGCCGCTCCTGCTGCCACACCGGCGAAGGCGAAGAAGCATCGCGGATTCTTCCGGCGGATCGGCGGGTTCTTCCGGAAGATCTTCGGGGCGGAGTAGCGCGCGTTCGGCCTTCGAAGGGCAGTGAGGACGGATTCCGTGGATTCCTACCCAACTTATTAACGCTATTGGGCAGCGAATCAGCTCGCCTTTTGTTCTTGCTCCAGTTTCCGTTCCTGCTGGTCGGCGATCTTCTGGATCTCGTCCTGATCCTTGCCGTACATGGCCTGGCCGTATTCGAGGATGGTGACGAGGCCCACGCCGCCGCAGACGTTGCCGCCAACGGCCGCGCCAAGCCACGCGCCATAGGCTGCCCACGACGCGTGATGTTGCAGTACGGCGACGAGGATCTCGCACGATGAGGCGATGCAGTGCGCGAAGTTGCCCACGCCGACGATGAAGGTCAGCATCCAGATGACCATGACCGAGCCCGTGATGGAGTGCGATCCGGAGACCAGCCATGCGGCCAGCGCGATCATCCACCCGCCGATGACGCCGGACCAGAAGATGGTGCCGAGCGGATGTGCCACCCCTTGAACACCCAGATCGGCCAGCGCGTTGACGAAGCGCGGCTCCAGCGCCGGTGTCCAGGCGCAGAGCATGGAAAACCCCAGCGCACCGGCCACATTGGCCGGCAGCACGATGGACCAGAGGCGCAGCGTGTTCCAAAGCTCTCGCTTCTCGGCAAGCACCAGCGCAACCGGATACAGCGTGTTCTCAGTGAAGAGCTGGGAGCGGCCGATCATGACCACGATGAAACCGAGCGGATAGAGCATGCTGGCGAACAGATGCGCCACAGGCGACCTTCCCAGCAACGTTGTTCCAATGGCCATGCCGAGCGCGGAGAGGCCCATGAACGCGCCGCCGCCAAAGCCGGAGATGGCGAGGGCGGTGTTGGTTCGCTTGAGTTCCTGGCGGGCGTTGCTCGCTACCTGCTTGTAGATGTCTTCAGCGGACGGACGGGCCAGATTCTTCTGGGAGTCCACTGGCTGAGGTCCCGCGGGTTCAGAGGACTTGCGGCGGAACGGATGTTGCATGCAGGACTCCTCACGGGCTCGCAAGAGCCTGTAAGAAGTAAGATGCAGAATGGGTGCGGGATGAGGGCCTGCCGCTGTTGCCCTGGCACTTTCCTTATGCCACGGCGACGGTACGGCTTCCGGTTCCGCGCGCGGCCTTCCGAAGCTTGATTTCTATGTCGTACCCAAGGCGGTTCAGGCATTCCATCAGCTTGGTTTCGGAGAGGTTTGTAAAGTCGCCGCGCAGCAGTCCTGAGAGTTTAGGCTGGGATATGCCCATGCGAGCCGCCGCTTCCTGTTGCGTGAGCCTCAGAGCACGCACTGCCCGGGCGATTTCAATCGCCAGCCCGGACTTTACCTTGAGATGATCCGGTTTTCGGAGACCTAAGTCGGAGAAAACATTTCCGGAACCGTACTCAAGCTGCGGAACCTCACTTTTCTTAGCCATCTGTGGTGTCCTCAATCAATGCCATGGCCTTAGGCGAATGTTCTTATAGCTTTGAATGCACACCGACTGCAAATGGCGGGGATTGTATTGAGACTCGGGGCACACCACAAAATCACCAACAAGAGAATGTTCCTGCCAGCCCGCATCCTCCAATATCTTGTCTAAGCGCGGGTCAGTAGCTTCGAGTCGTCGCTTCGTTCCCACCATCCAGATTGCGTCCCCGTCTGCGTATATGTTGTAGCGCCCGTGAACTGTGAAGCACTTCCCATAGTGAGTCTGCTTGCATTCTCCGGAAGCGATTGGAACCACAAGTAGTAGAACCGCGAAAATCCGAAGGGCTCTCATCGTGGGCAATGTAGCACACTCCGCAAAAGAAGAGAGGCGCGGCCGAGCCGCGCCTCTTGGGATGGGGTTGCACCTTAACCGTTGTAGTTAATGCTCTCAAGGCCGAGGAACGCGGCGCCGGAGCCCAACTCTTCTTCGATGCGGAGAAGCTGGTTGTACTTGGCGATGCGGTCCGTGCGGCTGACGGAGCCGGTCTTGATCTGACCGACGCCGGTGGCCACTGCGAGATCGGCGATGAACGTGTCTTCGCTTTCGCCGGAGCGGTGCGACATGACGGCGGTATAACCGTAGCGGCGCCCCAGGTCGATGGCTTCCAGAGTTTCCGTCAGCGTGCCGATCTGGTTGACCTTAATCAGGATCGAGTTGCCCACGCCCTCTTCGATGCCCTTCTGCAGGCGCTTCACGTTGGTCACGAAGAGATCGTCGCCGACCAGTTGGATCTTGGTGCCGAGCTTGTCGGTCAGCAGCTTCCAGCCGGCCCAGTCGTCTTCGGCGAGACCGTCTTCGAGCGAGACGATGGGGTACTGCTTCGCCCAGCCTGCCCAGAAGTCGACCATCTGCTCGCTGGTCAGCTCGCGCTTGTCGCCCTTCTTGAAGACGTACTTGTTCTTGTCCTTGTCGTAGAACTCGCTGGAGGCAGGGTCGAGAGCGATGCAGATCTGCTCGCCCGGCGTGTAGCCGGCCTGCTCGATGGCCTGCAGGATCAGCTCGACCGCTTCCTCATTCGACTTGAGCGAGGGAGCAAAGCCGCCTTCGTCGCCGACGGCGGTGTTGTAGCCCTTCTTCTTGAGCACGCTCTTGAGGGTGTGGAAGGTTTCGGCGGACCAGCGCAGGGCGTCGCTGAAGCGCTCGGCGCCCACGGGCATGATCATGAACTCCTGGAAGTCGACGTTGGAGTCAGCATGCGCGCCGCCGTTGAGCACGTTCAGCATCGGCGTGGGCAGGATGCTGGCGTTCACGCCGCCAAGGTAGCGATACAGCGGAATTTCGAGCGTCTGGGCCACGGCGCGGGCGGTGGCCATGGAGACGGCCAGAATGGCGTTGGCGCCGAGCTTGCTCTTGTTCGGCGTGCCGTCGAGCGCGATCATGGTGGCGTCGATCAGGCGCTGGTTGGCGGCGTCCATGCCTTCGAGTTCGGGGGCGATCACCGACTCGACATTTTCCACGGCCTGCAGCACGCCTTTGCCGAGGTAGTGGGTCTTGTCGCCGTCGCGCAGCTCCACGGCCTCATGCTCGCCGGTGGAGGCGCCCGAGGGCACGATGGCGCGGCCGAGGGCGCCGCTTTCCAGGATGACGTCCGCTTCCACGGTAGGATTGCCGCGCGAATCCAAAACTTCGCGCGCACGAATTGCAGCAATTTCAGTCATTTCAGTCCTCGCAATGCGGTGGAGCAGCCGGTCATTCAATTTGGGACGGCGATCGACGGCAAGGGCCTGACCGGCAGCATTCTGAATGGTTGTCAGAAGCTCCTGCACGTTGCGCATTTTCTTCTCCATCCCGGCGCGAAAAAGGCGAGTGTTTCCATGTGGATTCTAACAAACGAGGCCGCGCAAGCCGGTGTGGCAGGGATCACAGAAAGACAGGGCACAAGGGAACGAGGGAACAAGGGTGCAGGACGTTGCTTAAGCTGATTCGTTCCTGCGAGAGCACATCGAGGTTGCGGCGCCGCGCCGGTGCTCCGGATCGAAGATAGCCTTAACGTGGAGAGTCAGCTTTCCCCGGCGGTTTCCGGATTGCGGGATGAGACTCTCCGCGTTTGGCGGGGTCTAAACGATGTACGGCCTACTACGCCCGCCCCAGAGGAGATGTATGAACAGGCCTATCTTAGCGATAGTTTTTGCAGCGTGTACGGCGGCGGCGTTAAGCGCGCAGCAGAGCCAGCAGCAGACGGCGCCCGATCCCTACCAGGGCGTGTCGCATCCGCCGGCGAACGACGTGATCACGACTGCCCCACCGGAGCCGCTCCCCAAGCCGGCAGCGGGCAAGCCGATGGTTACGCCGGCCCCAGCGCCCGCGCCTGCCACGCAGAAGCCTGCGCCGCAGCCCGCTCCGGAAGTGCGTCCCGCGCCTGCGCCGGCAATGGCGACGGACGCGGAGGGCGACGGAACGGACGACGGCATTGTGGAGGTGGCGCCCGATCCGCAGAATGCCGCTCCCGCGCAGCCCACGCTGAACAAGCGCAGCGTGGCAAGCGACCCCGATGGCGACATTGTGCACGTAGGGCCGGTCGGCCCGAACACGCTGGAGTCGGGCACGATGATTCGCGCGCGGCTTCTGACGCAGCTTTCAACGGCCGACAACCAGCGCGGCGACAAGTGGCGCGCGCGGGTGGCCAGCGATGTGGTGCAGGACGGGCAGGTGCTGATTCCCGCGGGTTCTGAGATCGATGGCCGCGTTGTAGAGATTTCAGAGGGTCACGCGGGCGGCCACGGTTCCATGCGGCTGCGCCCGGACACGGTGATTCTCGAGGACGGCTCGCGCTACCGGCTGGATGCGCAGGTGGTGGGCACGCCGGGCACCAACACCAACGTGAGCGGCGAAGGCGTGATCAATGCGGGCTCGCGGTGGAAGAAGGACGGCATTGAATACGGCGGCGCGGTGGGCGCGGGGGCGGCGACGGGCGCAATCGTGGCCGGTCCGTTGGGCGCGGCGACAGGCAGCCTGGTGGGCGCGGGGCTGATCACGGTGCACCTGCTGGTGGATCATCCGCAGGCCACGCTGGAGCAGGGGACGGTGCTGCTGTTTACGCTGAACAGCCGGTTGAGCCTGAGCCCCGCGACCCGAGCCGGGGACTAATTGCTCCAGACCAGGAAGGGTGAGCGGCGCGGCTTCGGCTGCGCCGTTTGCGTTTCCGCTCCGGCGAAGGCCGCTTGGGCGAAGTGTTGGCAGTCACGGGTGGGTGTGATCAGGCAAGTGGAGGATTACGACACTCCGGCAAAGCGGCATGCGGCCGCGCCGGAGGCGCAGAGTTTGTTAGCCCCGCGTTTCCCCGGGGTCCCCACGGACAGGTCCAGGTCCGTGGGGTGGTTGAGCGTGGGGTAAGCGTTGCGCAACAGATCGAGGAGTCCCGAAGCGGCGTGCGGCCGCGCCGGAGGCGCAGAGTTTGTTAGCCCCGCGTTTCCCCGGGGTCCCCACGGACAGGTCCAGGTCCGTGGGGTGGTCGAGCGTGGGGTAAGCGTTGCGCAACAGATCGAGGAGTCCCGAAGCGGCATGCGGCCGCGCCGGAGGCGCAGAGTTTGTTAGCCCCGCGTTTCCCCGGGGTCCCCACGGACAGGTCCAGGTCCGTGGGGTGGTCGAGCGTGGGGTAAACGTCGCGCAACAGATCGGGGAGTCCCGTAGGGACGGTGTAAGCATGGCCCACACGTACGCGAGCAATTTCATTCACTGCATCTTCAGCACCAAAGGTCGGAACCCCGCGATTGCCGCCGAGCGCATGCCGGAGTTGTTTGCGTATCTCGGTGGGATTGCGAAGGGCGAAGGCTTCACTCTTGTTGCTGCCGGCGGCATGCGCGACCATCTGCACCTGCTCTTCGTTTTGCCTGCAACGTGTTCGTTGGCGCATGCGGTGCAGAAGATGAAGGGCAGTTCGTCGCGATGGATGGGCAGCGGGTTTTCGTGGCAGGAGGGATACGGCGCGTTCAGCGTCAGCCCGTCGCAGGTGCCGGTTGTGAAGAGGTACATCCGCGATCAGGCAAGGCATCACGCGAAGCGCAGCTTCGAGGAGGAGTTTACGGCGTTGTTGCGCAGTTGCGGGATTGAGTACGACGCGCGGTATGTGTTCGGATGAATCTTTGCGCCGTCCCTACGGGACTCCGGGATCATTTTTGGGAACGCCTTCCCCACGCTGAAGCGCGGGGCTAACGAACGTTGCGCCTACGGCGCGGATTGCGACTCGGGGGTTCAACAGCATTCCAAAAGTGTTGTCAGGCGGTGCGTCTCGGAATTCAAATGTCGCAGGGAGGACATCCGATGCCCGGCAAGAACGGTGTGAGCGCCTGGTTAATTACAGAGGAATGGAGCGGAGATCACGCAAAACCGGAGAAGCCCCTTATCGAAATACTCGATCCTCGAATGTCGGCCTCGCGTGTTCGTGAGATCGTGGAAATGCTTTATCAGAGGCAGGATTCGCTGAACGACAAGATCGCTTGGCGATTGCGCAGGCAGCCGGTGGCCCATCCAGCTGAGTGTCCTTTCATTGAAGGCGTGAGGTGGGGAGGGCAAATCCTGTGCGGGCACAATCCTTGGCTCTTTGCTCGACGAGTGGATGACTTGGTCGTGCGCCCTGATGCAGATGGGAAGGAAACTGCGACTTGGAAAGAGCGATGCTCTGCTGCGGACGCGACGGCGAAGATTCGTCGTCTGAAAGCGGGTCCTTTAAAGTAATCCTGTGATCGTCAATCTGGCACGGCGGGCGCATGACCATAACTGGGAGCTCGATCCCATTACGCGGTCGCTGCTCGATACCGACTTCTACAAGCTGCTGATGCTGCAGTTTATCTGGAAGCACTTCCCCACCACGCGGGCTACGTTTGCGCTGCAGAATCGCACGCGGCAGGTGCGGCTGGCGGGCGTGATCGACCTGGGACAGTTGCGCGAGCAGCTTGAGGCCACGCGCAAGCTGCGCTATCACAAGTCGGAGCTGATCTGGCTGGCGGGCAACACGTTCTACGGCAAGCGCGGCATGTTTGAGCCGGAGTTTCTGGAGTGGCTGGACAGGGACTTCCGCCTGTCGGACTACGAGCTGACGGTGGCGGATGGGCAGGTCTCGCTGCGCTTCGACGGGCTGTGGACCGAGACGACGATGTGGGAGATTCATGCGCTCTCGATTGTGGACGAGCTGAAGACGCGGGCGGCGCTGAAGAAGCTGAGCGAGTTTGAGCTGGACATTCTGTATGCGCGGGCCAAGGCGCGGCTGTGGGACAAGATGGAGCGGCTGCGCGGCGTGCCGGGGCTGAGCCTGAGCGACTTTGGAACGCGGCGCCGGCACAGCTTTCTGTGGCAGGAGTACGTGGTCGAAGCGATGCGCGATACGCTGGGCGCGAGCTTCACCGGCACGTCGAATACGTTTCTGGCGTACAAGCACGATCTGGAGGCGATTGGCACGAATGCGCACGAGCTGCCCATGGCGCTGGCGGCGCTGGCGAACAGCGACGAGGAGTTGCGCACGGCGCAGTATCGGCTGCTGGACTTGTGGCAGCAGACCTACCAGGGCGAGCTGCTGATTCTGCTGCCGGACACCTTTGGGACGACGCAGTTTTTGCGCGATGCGCCGGACTGGGTGGCGGACTGGACGGGGCAGCGTATGGACAGCAAGGATCCGTTTGCGGCGGGCGACGAGTACATTCGCTGGCTGGAGGCGCGGGGACGCGATCCGCGAAAGAAGCGGCTGATTGCGTCGGATGCGCTGGATGTGGATCGGATACTGGCGCTGCACGCGTATTTTGCGGGCACGATTTTGGCGGGGGCCGCGGAGGATTTTCGGACGGCGGCGGACTTTTACGACCCGGCGCGGTGGCAGGCGCAGCGCAGGATTCGTTTTAGCGCGGGCTGGGGGACATTCCTGACCAACGACTTCAGGAACTGCAATCCGCAGGGAGATGCGAGCTTTCATCCGGTGAGCCTGGTGTGCAAGCTGGTGGAGGTGGATGGGCGTCCGGCGGTGAAGCTGAGCGACAACTACGCCAAGGCGCTGGGCACGCCGGAAGAGGTGGCGCGGTATCGGCGGGTGTTCGGGACCGAGGGCCAGGAGAATGTGCCGGTGGAGACGTAGAGGCAGGAAGTAGAGCTAGAAGAGGCGGGCGCAGTGAGCCCGCCTCTTTTTATTGCGGGGGTTGGGAGGCCGATTCGGTGGGCTGGGTGGCGGCGGGGACTGGCGGGCGCTTTTTAGCGCGGAGGAAGGCGACCAGTTGGGCGATCTCGTCGTCGCTCAGGGAGTCGGCGAAGGGCGGCATCTTCTGGCCGCCGTTCAGGATTTGATCGGTCATCTTTTCCGGGGTCCAGTCCTTGTCCTTGCGGATGTCGGCGAGGGCCGGAGCTTTTTTGGTGCCCTTGAGATCGGCGCCGTGACAGTAGGTGCAGCCCTTGTCGCGAAACAGAGTGGCGCCGGCCCTTTCCTGGTCCTTGGTTTCGGAAGAGGCGGCCAGGGCAGGAAGAGAAACGACGAGCACGCAGAGCGACAGGAGTGCGGGGAAAGAGAGCCTGGACCGAGTCACGATGCCTCTATTTTCGCATGATGAATGTAGGGAAATCGCTCCACCAAAGGGTGGAGGTGGAGTTGTTTTAGTCTGTCGGGAAGGGTTTGGGTATGCATGCAGGCGCATTGCGGCGGGAGCTGGCGGAGCGGAATCGCGATTACGCGACGGGGCGCGCGCACGTGCAGAGCTATGGCGAGGATCCCGTAGTGGTGTACGAGCCGGAGGAGGCGGGCCACGGCAATTTTTATGGACCCTCGTATGAGGCGATAATGGCGCGGCCTGCGTGGGCGAAGCGATTCAACAAGATTCATGCGCAGGGCAAGGCGCTGCCGAAGGCGGAGTCGGGGCGGAGGTGGCGGGAGCTGGACTCGTGCATGAGCTCGGACGCGCTGCTGATGAATTTCTTTTGTGCTCCGGGCGTGCATCATGCAGCGGGAGTGCGGCGGATGCTGGGCGTGGAGAGCGATGCCCTGCCGGAGTTCGGATGGAAGGCCAAGGTGCCGCTGAAGTCGGGACTGTTCGATCGGACCGAGGTCGACATGCGCTGGGGCGATCTACTGGTTGAGGCGAAGCTGACGGAGGCGGATTTCCAGACGCGCGCGGCGGCAGTGGTGGAGGCGTATCGGGATTTCGATGCGGTGTTTGAGCGCGAGCGGCTGCCGCAGGTGGAGTTTGTGTTAGCGCGGAGGCGGCAGGCAGGGGAGTTTCCCGAAGACTTTTCGCAGGAACACGACGAGACGGATGGGCTGGATATGGACCAGGTGCAGGCGATTGCCGCGGCGCATCAGGAAGGCATTGCGCAGCGCGCGCTGGAGGCTGCTCCGCGGGAACGGCGGTATCTGGGATATCAGCTGATTCGCAACGTGCCGGCGGCCTATGCGCATGGATGCAGGTTTTGCGTGGTGCACGATGCGCGGCGGCCGGATTTGCGCGAGGCGTGGTTCGATGTGATGGCGGCGGTGCGCGATGCGGAGATGCGGATGCGCTGCGCAGTGCTGACGTGGCAGGAACTCGCCGCCGTTGCGCCGGAAGGGCTGCGGAGGTTTCTCGGCGAGAAGTACGGGATCACTCCATAGCGGTCAGGGAACAGAAAACATAGAACAGAGAACAGAAAGATCATGCGCCCATCCTGCGGCTTTCATCGCCGGAGGATGGGCGTTGTTTCGTCGGGCTGACGAGACGAGTGGGGTGCAGTTCAGCGCTTGCCGGATTTCTTTGGCGGCTGGGGAGCACTCTTCTGCGGGTGCTCGCGTTTGTGGCGGGCGATTGCCTTGGCCACTTCTTCAGACGAGAGCTGTGTATGCTCATGCGCCTGCAACACGTCCTTCTTAATGGCTTCGTCGGTGGGATTGTTCATGGCAGTCCTCCCAGCGCGCTTGGCTCGCGAACAGGAGGGCGCAGGCGCGCCGGAGGCCAGTATAGCGCCGATTGCAGTGCGCAGGTGTGATGCCAAGCGGCGGAGAAGGTGGCTTTCGGCGCGATTGAAAAGACTTATGGGCGATAAGAATTAGTGCTTAGACGCGGCGCAGCACGATTGTGCATTCTCCACAAGGCAGGTCAGCGAGCCAGCGTTCCCCGTGGCGAGCAGCGCGCGAGCGATTCCCCAGACTCGACTCGGCCGCATCTCCGGACGAAAAAATCCGGCCTGCCAGGAGGACGTACATGAAACAACTCACACGCAGATCGTTTGTTGCCACTGCCGCCGCCGGAATCGGAACGGCGGGATTTTTTGCGGGCGCGAGCCGGCCGGCGGAGGCGCAGCTTGTATGGACCGCATCCGAATGGAACATGAATGATTTTCACAAGCTGGTGGCAAACCCTGCGCGGGTGAAGCAGGTGTATGACGTGACGCAGATCGGCGGGGGCAAGTTTTTGAACAACATCAAGAACTCGCTGAATGGACTGCGCTTTGGATTCGGCGTGGCGGAAGCGGACATCAAGGTGATTGCCGCGCTGCACGGGCCGGCGAACCTGGTGAACTACGACGACTCCGTGTGGAAGAAGTACCGCATTGGCGAGTGGCTGAAGGTGACGGACCCGGAGACCGGCAAGAGCGCGGAGAGAAACATCTTTTACCCCGCTGCCAAAAGCGCGAGCGGAAAAGAGGCGCAGGATCCGAACGACGAGCACTCGATCTACCAGGCAAGGAGCGTGCAGCAGTTGCAGGCGCGGGGAGTGCAGTTCCTGAGCTGCCACACGGCGACGGAAGAGCAGGCGCGGTTTCTGGTGAAGCACCTGCAACTGTCGGAGTCGCCGGAGGATGTTGTGAAGGATATGCTGGCGCACACGGTGCCGGGCGTGCTGGTGGTGGCGTCGATGGTGGCGGCGATTGCGCTGCTGCAGGCGGAAGGTCATTACACCTACATCACCGCGTGAGGCGGAGAACGGATTCGACGATGCAAGGATTTCGTGTAGTTCTCGCGCTGCTTGCGGTGTGTGTGGCTCAGTCGATCGGAGGGGCGCAAACGGCCCCTCCATGGAGCAACGGTATGAATGATCCAGCTGCGAAAGGTAGCTACGTATTTCATGTGCCCGATATCGATAACGTTCCCGACTTCCACGGCAACCCCTGCGACGCCAAGCTGGTTCTGTTTATCGGAGGGAATCAGTTCTTCGTGCTGCCGCGGTTGATTGCGGGCTTTGAAAAGCAGCATCCGGAACTGGCCGGGCACATCTTCTACGAGACGCTGCCGCCGGGAATTCTGCGCAGGCAGATGGCGCATGGGAACGCGATCACGGTGGGAAACCTGACGCTGCGCGTCGAGCCCGACGTGTACGAAGCGGGGGCGCGCGTGGTGCACGAGATGGAGCAGCAGGGGCAGGTGGATCACACGACCACCTATGCGACGAACAACCTGGAGATCATGGTGCGGGCTGGCAATCCGAAAGGCATTCGCTCGCTGAAGGATCTGGGCCGCGCGGATGTGCGGTTGTCGATGCCCAATCCGGAGACCGAAGGCGTGGCGCGGCAGATTCAGGCTTCGCTGAAGAAGGCTGGCGAGGATGCGCTGGTGCGTTCGGTGTACGAGGAGAAGGTGAAGGCGGGCGGCACATTTCTGACGCAGATTCATCACCGGCAGACGCCGATGCGGATTCTGGAAGGCAAGAGCGACGCGGGCGTTGTGTGGTCGTCGGAGGTGAAGTTCCAGGAGAAGATCGGCGCGCCGATTGCGGGAGTTCGCATTCCCGACGAGCAGAACGTGACGGCGGTGTATGCGGGCGGCGTGGTGCGCAATGCGCCGCATCGCGAGGCGGCGCTGGCGTGGCTGGCCTATCTAAAGTCACCGGAGGCACGCGCGGCGTATAGCGAGTTTGGATTCGGCTTTCCCACGGAGGCGGGGCACTGAGTTGGTTACGCGTACGAATGCGGTGATTGCCGCAGCGGTGGTGCTGCTCTACGTGGGAACGATTGAGGTCGGGCTGCACGTAAAGAGCCTGGGACTGTTCGGAGCGCCGGCAGATACGGGCAAGATGGAGTGGCAGCCGCCGTCGCGCAGCAGTATTCCCGAGGGCGCGGCCGGCGACAGCATTCGCCGCGGGCTGCACATCTTTGAAGACACCGCCGATTATGCGCCGCAATACACGGACGCGAAGGTGAGCTGCGCAAGTTGTCACGCGGGGAGCGGCATGCAGGCGTATGCAATGCCGCTGGTGGATGTGCCCGCGCATTTTCCCATGTACAGCAAGCGCGCAGGACACGTGATCTCGCTCGCCGATCGCATTGAGGAGTGCTTTGTGCGCAGCGAGAATGGCGTGCCGCTGCCGTACGACTCGCCGGAGATGAAGGCGCTGATCGATTATTTCCGCTGGCTCTCCGAACCGCAACCGGAGAACCTGCCCTTCAAAGGGCGCGGCTTGGCGATGCTTGCCGAGATGCGCCCCGACGCGAAGCACGGAGCGCAGGTTTATGCCGCGCAGTGCGCCGGATGCCACGGCGACCATGGGCAAGGGATTGAGCCGCTGTTTCCGCCGCTGTGGGGGCCATTTTCATTTAATGACGGGGCGGGAATGAACAACGTGCGCAAGATGGCATCGTTTGTGCAGCGCAACATGCCGGAGAACCGGAAGGGGATTCTTACTCCGCAGGACGCCTTCGATGTGGCTGCGTTTGTGCATGAGCAAAAGCGGCCACGGTTCAATGCGGCATTCAGCAGGTACTGAAAGCGGCGCAGTCCCGCTGCGTTGCCTCCGATTCAAGCACAGGGCGGCTAGTGTTGCGGCGCGTCGCCGGTGAGGATCTCCATCTCGGAACGAAAGAGGTGGTAGTTCACGAAGGTGGTATCAGTAAGCCATCTTTCCGCGTGAGCCCCGGTGGCCCGCCCTTCCGGATCGAGCGAGAGTGCGCCAATGGAGACGCTTCGCACGGGGCACACATAGTTCTTGCCGCCCAGCTTCACGGGGCCGTACTGGACCACGATGTTGCTCTGGAAGATGGTGGAGCCAAAGGGCGGATCCGCTTCGAGGATGAGGCGCAGGATGGCGCCTGTGGCGGGATCGACGGCGATTTCGCCATGATAGGCGGTGGGCTGAGCCGCAACATCGGAGGGCGATGCGATGCCATACTGGCCGATCGAGTAGTGGGAATGGTTTTGCGCCACGCGGTATGCAAAGATCGCAACCGGTCCGCGGCTGCCCTGTTCCCATCGCTTCCACGTAGTCACTCCATGCGCAGCGTCGACGATCACGATGGAGAGGATGGGGCCGAAGATTCCGCTGGTGGATAATCCCTGAATCTTCGCGTTGAGAGGGATCTTCACCCATCCGCGAGGACGGGCGACTTCTTTTCCATCGCGGTAGCTGACGATGAATCTGGAGACGACCAGTTCGTGCCAGTAAGCGCGATCGCCGGACACATTGGCTTTACCGGGCTTGCGCTTCGCCCGGTCCTCGTAGCGGACCACCGTTTCGTCTGCATAGAAGTCCGGCAGCTTTGGAATCACGTTGTGCAGGTAGTCCAGGGTCAAAGACAGCATGTGACTGCGCTCGGCGGGGCCGGGCGGCTGCTGCTGCAAGATGTCGCCGGGCGGGGGCGGAAAGAATGCGGAAGAATCGGCGAGCGCCACGAGCGCGGATCGGCTTTTGGGTCCGGGAAGACTGCCTTGCAGCGCATCGAGAGCGGCGTCACTCATCCGCTCGCCGAGAGTGAGGCGCGCGATCCGGCGCGCGATCTTTGCATCCGACTGGTGCTTTTGCCCGTCCAGGAATTGCCGCAGGCCGGCTACAGTGAGTGGCGCCGAGGCGGAGTCAGCCGGCTGCGCGCCGTTGGATGCGGCAGCGGCCCCTGCCGGAGTGAGAAGAGCCATCAGGAATATAAGTGCAAGATGCGAGAATGTTAGTCCGGTGACCCGCATAGTTACGGCCCTCTCCTTACCCACTTACAACCGGCCTTCATTGGGAGCAACTTCACTATACGACGAAATGGCGGCCGGGTCTGCCGATCTTCGAACATGCGGAACTGGCGGCCCTGGTCACTGCTCAGCGGCTGTCGATGAGTGGTCACTGAGCGCCTGCTTCTTCATCTGCTCTGTCAGCTCCGGCATGCCGCCGGCCTGCGAAGCCACCCATGCGCCCCAGCGGTTCCCTGCCTCGTTGAGTTCCGCCAGCGGCGCGCCGCGCACCAGAGAATGCGTCATCGCCGCGGTAAATGCATCGCCCGCGCCGATGGTGTCGGCCACACTGGTTTTGACGCCCGGGTGTTCGTGCCACTCGCCGCGGCGCACCAGCAGGCTTCCGTGGGCGCCGCGGGTAATGGCAACCATCTGCGGCGCCGGGAACTCGGCCAGCAAGCGTTCCGCGCCGGCACGCAGCGCGGCGCCGCCCTCCTGCTCGGTAAGCCCCAGGAGGCGCAGCACCAGGGGGACTTCGGCGTCATTCATCTTCACGACGGTGGCGAGTTCCAGCGATTCCTGCAGCACTTCGCTCGAGTAGAAAGGGGCGCGCAGGTTGACATCGAAGACGCGCACGCACGCGGCCGGCGTCTGCGCCACCAGCGTCTGGATAGTCTGGCGCGATTCCAGCGAGCGCTGCGCCAGGGAGCCGAAGCAGACGGCGTCGGCGCGCTCGGCAAACTGCACCCACTCGTCGGTAAGCTCCAGGAAGTCCCAGGCCGCGGGCTCGTGAATCGTGAACTGCGGCTGGCCGTCCTGGAGGGCGACCGTGACCCGGCCGGTCTCGTGCGCGGGATCGATCTGCAGCACCTTGGTATCCACCGGCAGCGGGTCGAGCACGGCGACCGCCTCACGGCCCAGTTCGTCGCGGCCGATCCGGCTGAGCACCGCGGCGTGATTGCCGAGGCGCCCCGCCATCACGGTGAAGTTGGCCGGGGCGCCGCCCAGGCGCGGCCCCTCGGGCAAGATATCCCACAGCAACTCGCCAATGCCGAGTATCAGCCGCCGTTTCATCGCACACTCCACGGCGGGTGAATGCTTCGCGCCAACCCGGCGCAGTTCCGCCATCCCACAGCTTTGTCGCTGGCCCTGCTGTTCGTCAACTCTGGAAGGAAGGAGTTTTCCTGCGGGCGCGCTACCATGCGCCTTCGATTTGAAAGGATTGGAGCCCGGCGGCCTGGTCGTCGGCCAGCACGTGTTCGATCACCTGGTCGACGCGGCTGCCGCGCGGGCCGCGGCGCAGGCTCGATCGCAGCTCGTTCAAGTCTTCAAGCGCGCCGGATGCGAGCACTTCGACGTCGCCGTCTTCGGTATTGCGCACCCAGCCGCGCAGGTCGAGCTCACTGGCCTCGCGATGCACAAACCACCGGAAGCCCACGCCCTGCACACGGCCGCGAATCAGAAAATGAAGCACCATCGACACTGACCCCACAGGTCAGTGTGGCAGACGCCCATTCGCCGCGGCAAGGCGCAAGGCGCCGCCGACGCCCGAAGGGCGCAAGTTACGGGCTGAGAATATCCATCGCTCAGGCGGCACATTCCTCGTTCAGCTCGTTCAGTCCATAGCAGGTCTTCCAATGGCTGATGAGCGCGCTCAATGCTCCCATTGCCTCATCCTTGAGCGCCTGCAGCTCTTCTTCGGTGGCAACGCGCCTTCCGGAGAGACGGGGAGCACTCAACGACCGGCTCGCGAGCAGGAATTGATTCACCTTGAGCCAATAGAACTCTTTTAGAACTTCACATTCGTAGCAACTGTGGCTCACTGCAGCCATCCTCCGCAATGTAATCCAAGGCAAGTCTCGATAGTTTTAAGGCTCAGGGTGGGTCGAACTGAAAACGCTTACGAGAATAAGGATGGCCCAATATCTTTGAAACAATCCGTTGTGTCTGTAACTGAGTTCGTGTATCTGGAGCACCCGGCCCTGAGAATACCCTTTGCTGGTTTGGGTGCCGCAACGCCGCCCGGGGTTGCTCCGTCGTCTCTCCGACATTGCCACAGGGGTCCGGGGTGGTACCCAGGAGAGGGAAAACGGCTGCGGCGCGCCTGCTAAAACTTTGCGCGCAGGAAGCTTATGACGTGATCGGCCTGCACGACGCCCACCATGCGGCCCTGGGTGTCGACGACCGCGAGGGAGTGCAGGTTGTACTTGTCGAACATCTCGGCCAGCTCGTTCAGGCGCATGTTGAACGGGCATGAGAGCACATGCGGCTCACTGAGCACGCTCAGGCGAGCATCCGGCTGGGCTACGACCACTCTCGCCAGGGAAACCGATCCCTTGAGCACCCGTTTCTCGTCGAGCAGATAGACCTCGGTTACGCTCTCCGGGTCGCCGTCGAAGCCACGCAGCGCCTGAACGGCGTCCGCGACGGTGGCATCGACCTTCACCCAGACGAATTCCGTGGTCATGGAGCCCGCGGCGGAGTTCTCGTCAAACTCGAGCAGCTCGGCTACCTCCTGCCGCTCCTCCGGCTCCATCTCCTCGAGAATGGCGTCGCTCTGCTCCTCGGGGAGCTCGGCAAGCAGGTCGGCGGCCGCGCCCGGGTCCATCTCTTCGACGATGTCGGCGATCCTTTCTTCGTCGAGGGGCTCGAGCAGCGCCTTCTGGAGCTTGGGGTCGACCTCCTCCAGCGTCTCGGCGGCCACTTCCTCATCGAGCGAAGCGAAGACGGCCTCGCGCTCGGCGGGCGAGAGGTCTTCGAGGATATCGGCGAGATCGGAGGGGTGCATGTCGGCCAGGCGCTCGTACTCAATGCGCAGCTTGACGCGGCGGGCCGGGTCCACCTCGATCACGTCGACGAACTGCCATGGAATCACACGGGCCGGGACCCTGCGGGAGAGCGCTTCAAGGCGCGCGCGGGGCAGCAGACCCTTGAAGACGCGCCGCAGCGCGCCGCGCAGGCCCACTTCAACTTCGGCCACGCGCAGCAGGTGGGCCGATCCGTGGCCCGTCCATTCGAGGTCCACGTCGTTGACGCGCACCACCTTGCGCCCGTGCACGTCGATGATCTGGCGGTCGACAAGGTCCTGCTGCAGGAAGAGGTAGTTGCCGTCGTCCTTGAGCGGCTCAAGCGCCTCGACCTTGCGCAGTTCCAGCGTGCCGGCGGGGGTCTCCATTACCTCCTGCGAGGCGACGAGGCGCAGCCCCTGCCTGGTTTTGAGCACCAGGCCGGCCACCTTGCCGGCATCGGGGCCGGTGGCCACCGCGATGTCTTTGAGGCGCCCGCGCAATTGTCCCCCGGCATCCGTAACCGGCGTGCCGAGCAGGGCCGTGAGGCTTACGCGGGTTGCTGTTCGAGCTTCTGCCACGCAATGAGTGTAGCCGGTCGGGGCTTCACAAATCGCGCTCAGGGGATCTGGAAGCTGGCTTCTTTCGTCCGCAGCTTCTCGGTGGGGATCAGGAAGCCATCCCGCCACAGATCGTTGAGCACTTGTGGAGTCGCGTCCGGCGGAACGAACTCCACCCAGTACGTAGTCGTGCCGGATTTCCGGCTGACCGAGAGAGAAGGCAGGGCAACCGTGATTGTCATGAATTCTCCCGGCCGGAGCCGGAGCCATTCATTGCGCACCCACTCTTCATAGAGAGGCTGATGGCCCGTTCCGCAATTTCGCCCCGTCCCCAATCCCTGGTTGCTGGAACCGGAAGGAACCCAGGTCACCATAACCTGAACGCCATTGCTAGGACCGCAACCCTGCATCAGGAGCGGCATCGAGACCGCCATGTCGCCGGCATTGGTCAGCGTGACGCGCAGCGACGACGGATAGCCCTCGTCAGTGGTCGTCGCTACCTCAGAGCTGAGTGTCAGATGCGCCCTGGGCATGATGACCGGCGCAGCGCTCTGTCCCGCGGCTGGGCCCGGTAAGGCGGACACACAGGCAGCCGCGAACATGCAGACGGCGAGAGCTATTTTCATGGATTCTCTCCACTGGCCTTAGACGGCTTATTTTCGCTGAAGTGGGCCGCTCCTTGACACATTCCCCCGCAGCCGCAGAAACTTGGCCTAGAATCCGGACAGCACAATCCGGCGCCCGCCGGCTCAAATCAGGCATGGGGTCGCTCTCATTTGGATGCAATGAACGCAGGCCGGCGGATCATCCGCCTCAGTTCCACGATGGAAAGCGTCAGCGAGGTCGAGGCCATGGCGGAGAAGTTCGCCACCGGCGCGGGACTCGACGAGGACGAAACTTTCCGCGTCACGATGGCGGTGCGCGAAGCCGCCATTAATGCCGTGCTGCACGGCAATGAATACGATCCCCACAAGCACATCACCGCCGTGCTGGAAAACACCGGCCACGACCTGAAGTTCACCATCTGCGATGAGGGCAAGGGCGTAGACCCGGCCACCTTGCCCGATCCCACAGATCCCGAAAACCTGCTTCGCGGCACAGGCCGCGGAATCTTCCTCATTCGCTCCCTGATGGATGAGGTACACTTTCGTCAACTGCATCCTGGAACCGAGCTGACGCTGGTAAAACACCTGGCGCAGCCCGGGGCAAAAGTTTAGGGCTCCAGCGGAATTGCTGGACCGGATGTTCCGGCAGGGCTGCATTGCGCGGCGAGCCGGCAGCCCGCGCCCAACCTGGATTCAAGCTGCTATAACCGTTAGTACCTGAGAAGGAGGAGTATCCGTGGCACTTACGATTGCTTCCCGTGAAGTGGACGGCGTTACCGTCCTGGACCTGAGCGGGCGAATCACGCTGGGCGAGGGCAGTGTGCAGTTGCGCGATGCCGTTCGCGATCTTATCAGCAAGGGTTCCAAGAACATCCTGTTGAACATGGGCGAAGTAAACTACATCGACAGCTCCGGGCTGGGCGAACTGGTGAGCGCGTTCACCACCGCCAAGAACCAGGGCGCCAACGTGAAGCTGCTCAGCCTGAACAAGAAGGTGAAGGACGTGCTGCAGCTCACCAAGCTCTACACCGTGTTTGATATCTACGACGACGAAGCCAGCGGCATCGCGTCTTTCCGGTAGATTCATTCGAAGGATTCAGCGGCAAGGCCACCCACTGCGGGTGGCCTTTGTTGCGTGCGCCAGAAAACCTCAGCCGCTTTTCTTATTCCGCTGCTGGAGTTTCCAGCGGATCCGAAGCCGAGGCGATTCCCTTCTCCAGCTTCTTCGAGAGAAAGATGCTCGCAATGCAGAATCCGACGAAGAGGTAATAGCCGGGCAGAATCTGCGAGCTGTCCGTCGGGATCACGAGTTGCTGGACGGCAGGTTCGGCGCGTATGCCGGCCAGGCCGCTCTCGATCACGCCGTTGAATGCGACGAACGACATGAAGATCGCCAGCGCCATCACGTCGGCCATGGACCACTTGGATAGCTCAAACGCGAGCAGCTTGACGATGCGGCTGCTGCGCAACAGCGACGGCCGGATCAGCGCTGCCGCCAGCGCCAGCATCTTGAACGCCGGAAACACCACGCTGAACAGCAGCACGAGCACGGCCACCAGCGACATGGCCGGCCGATGCATCTCGATGAGCGTCGTAAAAACTTCGAACACCGACTTGCTGCGGTAGTACATCGATTGATCGTGAAACTGGATGGGCGTGCCCAGCAGCGTTGCATCCAGTTGGGTGATGCGCACCTCCACCTCGATCATCGGGCTCAGAATGCCGCCCAGCAGCATCGTGATGGAGAACAGCATCAACACGACGACCGCCGCCCGCGTGAGCCTGCGCCGTCCCACCGCGAGCAGGAGAAATGCCAGGGCCGCCGACGCCAGCACGATGAGGTAGTCCCTGTTGAGCTGCGCGTCGGCCTGGCGGATTCGATTGTGCAGCACCTGCTGGCACTGCGGCCCCGTGGAGCATCCGTAGCGGCGCAGGATGGCGTTGTAGGTGGTCATGTCGACCGCGCCGAAGGTGTTCCGGACGGCGTCGATCATGACGGTGCGCACCGATTCGCGGAATGCCTTCTGGTTCTGCGGCTTGGCCAGCTCGGCCAGGACCACGTTGGTGTATTCCGGCACGTGCGGACGGAGCGCGTTCACCATCATGTTGACCAGCATGGGCGGCGCGGTAAGCCCAGGGGTCTTGGCCGGCGCGTGCGCGGGCGCGGTCATCTGCTGCTTGATGTTGTCCAGCAGATCATTGAGCGAGTGCTCCACCATGGGGCGCAGATTCGCGGTTTGTCCCTTGAGATCGAGCTTGTCGATCTGGGCGTTCAGAATCTGGGTGATGATTCCGCGCCACTGGTCGGCGCTCAGGATGCCGTAGCGCACGTGCTGAAGCTCCGCAAGGTCGCTGCGCAGATCGCGGCGCTCGTCGAGGCCGGTTGCCGTCTTCCAACTGAACCAGACAGCCGGCAACAGAAGAAGAATGCCGATTGCGAGCCGGAGATGCAACCAGCGCCGATCTTCGCGCGCGGATGGTGCCTGTACGCTCAAGTCGCTCACGGATGCGAGTATAGCTGCCCGCGCGCCGGCAGATTTTGCTTCTTCGTCTGCGCTTCACGCCACCTAGCCGAGTAGCCGCTCCAAAAATAGCAAGGCCCGCGGAACTCCGCAGGCCTTCCTGTTCTCTGTTCCCTGTTCCCTCAATAAAGCCGGAAGTTGATCTCGACCGTGATCATGACCGGGACGGGGGTGCGTCCGTCTTTCATGGCCGGCTTGAATTTGTACTGCCGCACAGCTTCCAGCGCCTTTTCGTCCAGGCCCATGCCCAGCGGCCGCACGACCCGCGGATTCTGCGGATTGCCGTGCGCATCCACGATGAGTGAGACGAGACAGACGCCCTGGTACTTGGCGCGGCGGGCCTCATCACTAAACTCGGCCTCTGGCGCGTTGATCGCGATGGGGGCGGAGATGCCGCCGCCCACGCGGTACACACCGCCGCCGGCGTTGCCGCCCGAGCCAGGCCCGTAGCCATTGCCGCTGCCGCTGCCCAGTCCGCCGCCCGAACCGGTGCCCATGCCGCCGTTCGATCCCTGGCCGTTCGACGCCAGCGTTACGTTGGCGGAACTGTGGACGCCGATCGTCGGCATCAGCGGATTATCCGGGAGCTTGATCTCTTTCTGGACGTTGATGGCCGAATCCACCGCCAGCTTGGGGTGTTCCAGCACCGGGACCATGGGCGGAACTTCAGGATTCTTTTCGATCTTGGGCAGCTTGCCTTTGATGGGATCCACGATATCGTGCGATCCGCCGCCACCGCCGCCGCCCGCCGTGACCGCCTTCACCGGAGCCTTGAACACGCCGACGTCGATGTTGGTGTCATCCATCGGAGGCTTCTTGATCTCCTGAATCACGGCGCGGGCGCCGAAGAACAGGAGCACCGCCAGGATGCCGCCGTTGATGGCCGCGGAGGTGCCGATGGCCCAGGGATTCTTTTTGACCGCCATTCGGTCGGGGACCGGAATGGGCGTGGAGGTCAGTTCCAGCGGCGGCAGCTTCGGGGGAAAGAAAACGTCGCGCAGGTTTTCGTAGAGATCCTTCCAGATCGGCTTCTCTTCGAAGGCCTTGCCGAGAAACGAATCCAGCTCGTGGCCTTCCACGGTCACGGAAGGATTAGCGGTTTGTGGCTGATTCATATATCTGTTGCCGCTTTCGCCGACGATGGTGCTATCCGAACGATCTTGAGGCGGTAGGTTGCCGGTGCCAACGCTGCTCCTATTATCGTCGAATGCGCCCTTGCTTGTCTTGGCCGGGAAACCCGCCGCGACATCGTTCCTCGCGCCGACTGCGGTGCGTTCACGCTCCGGAATTCCGAATTCCGCGGTAATTGGATCTCCCATACACAATAGACGACTCTAAACGTAAGGTGGTTAGGAAAAAATACGCGCCTCAAGCCAGTTACACTGGAAGGGCTAAAGTCCGTACTCCAACAGGGAGAAAAGATGCCCTCAGCGCCTGAACTCAAGGCCACGTTGCTGTTGCCTCAAACGACCTTCCCGATGAAGGCCAACCTGCCTCAAAATGAACCACTTCGGCTGGCTCGCTGGGCTGAAATGCGCCTCTATGACGAGCTGCGCAAGGCCGGCGCGGGCCGTCCCGCCTATATCCTTCACGACGGGCCTCCCTACGTCAACGGGCCCATTCACCTGGGCCACGCCTTGAACAAGGGCCTGAAAGATTTTGTCGTGAAGTCCAAAACCATGGCGGGCTTCGACGCTCCCTACGTTCCCGGCTTCGACTGCCACGGGCTGCCCATCGAGATCAAGGTCGATGAGCAGTTGGGCCGGCGAAAGCTCGAAATGCCCGCTCCTGAGGTCTTGGATGCATGCCGGGCGTACGCGCAGACCTACATTGACCTGCAGAGCGCCCAATTTCAGCGCATCGGCGTCTTTGGCCGCTGGAACGACCCCTATAAGACCATGGGCCGCGGCTACGAGGCGCGAACCCTGGAGGCTCTCTACGGATTCCTCGAAAAGGGCTTTGTCTATCGCGGGCTGAAGCCGGTCTACTGGTGCATCCACGACCGCACCGCCCTGGCCGACGCCGAGATCGAATACGAGCAGCACACCAGCCCGTCGGTGTACGTGCGCTACCGCATGACATCGGATGCGGCGGCGCTGGACACTTCTCTCGCCGGCCGCGAGGTCTACACGATCATCTGGACGACCACGCCGTGGACGCTTCCGGCGTCGCTGGCCGTCACCTTCCATCCCGACTTCGAATACGTGGCGCTGTCCACGGCGAACGAGGATGGCTCCGAAGGCCCCGTCTACATCGTCGCCGCCGAGCTCGCCGCCGCCGTCATCGCCGCGTGCAAGCTGAAGGGCGCGCGGGAGATCGCGCGGTTCAAAGGCGCCAGGCTGGAGCACACGACCTATCAGCACCCGTTCCTGGAACGCAGCATCCTGGGCGTGCTGGGAACCTACGTGACTGCGGACACGGGCACCGGCGCGGTGCACACCGCTCCTTCTCACGGCGCGGACGACTTTTACACCGGGCAGAGGTATGGGCTCGACCTCACCTGCCGCGTCGACGCGGAAGGCCGCATCCACGCGGACCCCAATGCCTGGAAGCTGGCGCAGGACGCGCCCTACGAGGGCAAGACGGTGTGGCAGGCGAATCCCGTGATCGTCGCCATGCTGGAAGAGCGCCGCGCGCTGCTGGCGACGGCGGACCTGGAGCACTCCTACCCGCACTGCTGGCGCTGCCACAATCCCGTCATCTTCCGCGCGACGGAGCAATGGTTCATCAGTTTGGATACCCCCGTAAAGTCAGTCCAAGGGGAAGAAAAAACCTTCCGCCAACTCACCATCGAAGAGATCGACAAGGTGGTGTGGGATCCGGCGTGGGGCAAAGAGCGCATCACCAACATGATTGCCACGCGCCCCGACTGGTGCATCAGCCGGCAGCGCATCTGGGGCGTGCCCATCGCGGTGTTTATGTGCGAGGGCTGCAACCAGCCGATCCTCGACGCCGCGCTGAATCGCAGAGTGGTGGATTTGTTCGAGCGCAAAGGCGTGGAGGCGTGGCACAGCGATGCGGCGCTGGAGCTGCTGCCAACGGGCGCGCAGTGCGCACACTGCGGCAACACCAAATTCCGCAAAGAAACCGACATTCTCGACGTGTGGTTCGACTCCGGCACGAGCTGGTTTGCGGTGTGCGAATCGGATCGCGATCTGGCCGGCCCGTATGCGGATTTCCAGAAGGAAGACCGCACGGAGTGCCTGTACCTGGAAGGCGGCGACCAGCACCGCGGCTGGTTCCACTCGTCGCTGCTGACCAGCGTGGCGCTGCGCGGGCGCGCGCCGTACTCGCACGTGGCCACCGCCGGCTTCACCCTCGACGAGCAGGGACGCGCCATGTCGAAGTCTCTCGGCAACGGCGTGGACCCGGTCGACATTGCCGAGCGCATGGGCGGGGAGATCGTGCGCCTGTGGGTTGCGTCGGTGGACTTCCGCGAGGACATGGCCGCCAGCGAAAACCTGATGGCGCGGTGCGCGGAGATCTACCGCAAGCTGCGCAACACGTTCCGCTTTCTGCTGGGCAATCTCAACGGCTTTGATCCGGCGCGCGATCACGTGGCGGAGCACGAGCTGCTGCCGCTCGATCGCTACATGCTCGCCCGCACGCGCGAGCTGACGGAGAAGATCCTGGCGTGGTATGCGGCGTTCGAGTTTCATCGTGTCTATCACGCGGTGAATGAGTTTGCGATCGTCGACCTGAGTTCGTTCTACCTCGACGTGCTGAAGGACCGCATGTACACCTTCGCGCCGACGAGCCTCGCGCGGCGCTCGGCGCAGACAGTGCTGTGGAAGATCACCGAAGCGCTGGTGCGTTTGGTGGCGCCCATCCTCAGCTTCACCGCCGATGAGGTGTGGGAGTACCTGCCGAAGGTGGAAGGCCGCGAAAAGAGCGTGCACCTGGCGCTGTTCCCCAAGCCGGAAGAGGTGTTCTCACAACCGCCTGCGGCGCAGTTGGAAGAGTGGGCGAAGCTGTTTGCCATTCGCGATGAAGTGATGCGCGTACTGGAGTTGAACCGCGCAGCCAAGGTCATCGGCAAGGGACTGGAAGCCGACGTCGAGATCGCGGCCAGCGGCGACGAACTGGCGCTGCTCAAGTTCCACGCGGCGGGCCTCAAGGAGATCCTGAACGTCTCGCACGTGGTGTTGCGCGAGTCGGCAAGCGACGCGGCGCTGCAAGTGACGGCGCGTCCGGCTGCCGGCACAAAGTGCGCGCGCTGCTGGAACTACATGCCCGATGTCGCCAACTACGGCGCCTGGCAGAACGTCTGCGGCCGGTGCCGCGCCGCTCTGAAAGAGATGAACGTGCCGGAACCGGAGGCCACCGCGTGAACTGGCCGTCGCCCATCCGCCTGCCCTGGCTGCTGCTCATCTCGGTGGCGGTGTTCACCGCGGACCGGATGACGAAGACGTGGGTGGCGGCGCACATCGCGCTGGGCAGCCACCGCCCGGTCGTTCCCGGTGTCTTCTACCTCTCGCACTGGGTCAACGAAGGCGCGGCGTTCTCCATGTTCGCCAATTCGGCTTCGCCGCACGCGGTGCGCTGGGGGCTGGTGGCGTTTACGCTGCTGTGCGCGCTGGTGGTGCTCATCGCCATGATCCGGCTGGGCAGCCGCTTTACGCTGGTCACGATTGCGCTGGCGCTGATCCTGGGCGGCGCGCTGGGCAATGTGCACGACCGCATCGAGTACGGGTCGGTGGTGGACTTCCTCGAAGTGCACATCTTCAGCTATCACTGGCCGGACTTCAACGTGGCCGACAGCGCGGTGGTGACGGGCGCCTGCCTGCTGCTGCTCGATTCGCTGCTGCCCAAAAGAAGGCCGGCGGACGACGAAGAAGACGCGGACGACGCGCAGGGCTGACGATCGCTCTCCGTGGGCCGGGGGCCGTGGTCCGTGAGCCGCATTTCCTCCGCGCCCTCCAGCACCACCAGCGGGTGCCCCATCCATTGAGCGGCAAAGCCGCGCAATGGGTGGGACAGCACTACCCCACGCCTACCCCTGTCATCTCGACCATCCCGACGACCCTTCGCGCAGCGAAGGCAAGGAGGGATCTGCATTTCCCTCGTGCGTTCCAGCACCACCAGCGGGTGCCCCATCCATTGAGCGGCAAAGCCGCGCAATGGGTGGGAAAGCACTATCCCCCGCTTACCTCTGTCATCCCGACGACCCTTCGCGCAGCGAAGTCGAGGAGGGATCCGCATCTCCTCCGCGCCCTCCAGCACCACCAGCGGGTGCCCCATCCATTGACCGGCAAAGCCGCGCAATGGGTGGGATAGCACCATCCCACGCCTACCCCTGTCATCCCGACGACCCTTCGCGCAGCGAAGTCGAGGAGGGATCTGCATCTCCTCCGCGCCCTCCAGCACCACCAGCGGGTGCCCCATCCCTTGAGCGGCAAAGCCGCGCAATGGGTGGGAAAGCACTACCCCACGCCTACCTCTGTCATCCCGACGACCCTTCGCGCAGCGAAGGCGAGGAGGGATCCGCATCTCCTCCGCGCGTTCCAGCACCACCCGCGGCGGGTGGCAGAGCGCCGAACCCACCCCCCGGAGCGCACGGCCAATCCGCCCCAAATTCCGTCAACCCCCGCACCTGTGGAAAACTCCCGTAACCCCATTCCCATCAACATAAAATATTTTTCAAAACCTTGCGTATTAATTATTCGGCCCTGCCAAACTTGAAGTATCAGGAGAAAAAGACTGCCTTCATTCCGGCATCTTCGGGGCCGCCGCCCCATTAACCAGTTGATCAACACCTGATAACCAGAAAATTAATAATTATTTTTCTCTATACCCCCGGGGGGTATGCCAGTGCCACTCAGGTGGGATGGGGCACCCTGGACCTGACAATCAGGGCGTAAGCGTGACGATGGCGGCGCCGTACCCGCTGAACGGGATGGGGATGCGGTCCTGCACCGTGAGATTGGTGCCGGTGGGGCCGTTCACGATATCGGTAGAGTGGTCGAGCATCAGCAGGCTGGCGGCGGAGTAGGTACGGCCCGACTGGCTGGTGTCCAGCACCACCGTGCGCGGCGCACCGGCTCCGTTGTTGTCGGATGCCGACTGCACGGCGTGGTTGGCAATGATCAGCTTTTCCGTGCCGTCGCTGCCGCGGAGGGCGAGGAGTTCGATGTCCCCGCCATCGGTGGTGGCGAAGGTGACGATCTGCGGCGAGTTAAGCGTGGCAAAGGCGGTGGCCAGGGTGCGGTCGACCCAATAGCCGAGGTATTTGTTGCTGCCTGCGTCCACTTCGCCGTACTGCTGGTTGCCGGAGTAGAGCCAGTGATAAAGCGCGCGGTTGCCGGCCTTGGCAAGCTGCGAAAAGACGTAGGCGCGCCACGCCGCGAAGAAGGCGCTGCTGCCGCGCTGATCCACCACGAAGGTCTGGCCCGGATTGCAGACGCTCATGCCCTTGGAATCGGGGAAGTCGGCGTTGACGTTGTTTTCCGTGACCCACACCTGCGTCTTGGAGAGATCGCCGCGCCCGGCAAGCTGCTGCTGGAAGTACGTGACGTTCTGCGCGAACGACGGCACGTTGTTGAACAGCGTCGCGTCGGTGTCCTTCTGGTTGCAGGTGGCGTAGAAGTGCGTGGAGAGCACGTCGACCTGCGCATTAACGCCGCCCGAGGCGGGCGGGGCGAGAAAGGTGGGCAGATACTGGGCAGGGTCGCCTGCGCCGCCGGAGCTCAGGCCGTAGTCGGAAAACTCGAGCGCGGAGAACTTGAGCGTGGGATCGACGGCCAGCATCGCCGGAACCACGGTGTTGTAGAGCGTGACGTAGTCGGCGGCGGAGATGCCGTTGACGTTGGGCTCGTTGAAGATGCCCCACCACTGAATGTGCGTTGTGCCGGGCTGCTTGAAGTGCTGGCCGCCCCAGTCGAATCCGCCGGCGTTGTAGTAGCGGACCAGGTTCGCCGCGTAGCCGGCAAAGTCCTGTGCGTGAGCGGTAACGTCGAGCTGACCGCTGGAGTTGCACATCCACGCGGGCGCGCTGGCGATCTGAAACTCGGGGCTCTGGTCGGCGGAAGCAAGCACCGGCTGCACGGTCTGATCGAGCAGCGTGAAGTCCCAGTCGGCCGCCGTGCCGGTGTTGGACTTCATGGGGATGCCCTCCTGAATCACCTGGAGGCGAATGTGCTGCGGCTGCAGGTTGGAAAGCTCCTGCTCGCGCGCGGTGGCGGTGGCGCCGGTTCCAAAGATGTCGCCGGTGTACTGGAAGATCTGGAACGACGTGCTCATGAACTGCGCGAAGGCGCCGTTGACGCCTTCACTCGTCTCCACATTCGAGCCAAGCGAGGCGACAGGCGCGCTGACAATGGTCAATGGCTGCGTGACGAATTTGCCCGCCACCGTAACGCTGACCGTGGCGGAGGCGTTGCCCGCAGCGGCGCTGGAGCTGCCCTGAAAGGTGAGCACGCCCGAGAGGCTGCCGGGATTGGCCTGAAAGGTTTCCGTGATGCCGGAGGGCAGTCCGCCCACGGTGACGGCGGAGCCGCTGGTGGCGCCGGTGACGGTGACGGCGAGCGTAACGGCGCGGCCATCCTGCGGGACGACGATGGAACTGGATGCCAGCGAGAGGGTGGCATTGCTGGTGGATGTGGTGCTGGAACCGCTGCCACAGCCCGCCAGCAGCGCCGCGCAAAATAAGGTTCCGTATATCGCTCTTGACCGATTGAACATTCCGATTTGGAGATGATTAGAGCATACGGAACCGCGTGAGTCTATCGACGCGGATCACAGCGCGTTAATGGTTACGCTGCCGTCCTGGGTGCGGATGGTGAGCGGGACGCCGCCGCCATTGAGCTTGCCGCGCAGACCCTTTTTGCCGGTGATGGCGGCGTTGTAGCCGTCCATGGTGAGGGGCAGGCCGCAATGCACATTGCCGTCGCCGGTGTGAACTTCAAGATCGGCGGCAAGGTTACGCGGCAGGCGAATGGCGACGGATCCATCGGAGACCTGGATGCTGGATGCGCGGGTGAGCTTCGAACCGGGTTGCAGTGCAATGTCCATGGCGCCGTCGGAACCCTTGACCTGGATACCGGTGAACTTGCCGGCGATCTGCACGCTGCCGTCGGAGGAGTGCGATTCAAGGGTGCCGGAAGCGTCGCGCACCTGGATGGAGCCATCGCTGGAGGTGAGGCTGAGCGCGCCGCTCACGTTGGCTGCGGTGATCGAGCCATCGCTGGTGCGCAGCTGCAGATTGCCGGAGACGCCGTTCACAAAGAGTGCGCCATCGCTGGTGCGGGCCTGCAGGTCGATGGCCTGCGGGGTCTCCACGGTGACCTGCGGCGCGCGGCGGTTGCCCAAGTTGAGATGAACGCCGAAGCCCATCTTCTCCCGCAGCGAAAACTCGACGTGATTGCCGGTCTGCGATTCGGAGAGGATAAAGCTGTAGGAATGGAAGTCGCGCCACTCAACGTGGATGCGGATCTCGCGGCAGGAGCCGCAGGAGGCGATCTGGACGGAGCTGTCGCCGGTGGTGACTGTCAGCGACGGCTGGGCAGAGACGGGATAGGTCTTCGCCCAGTCCGGGTCCGCATGAGCGACGGATACGGCGAGAACGGGAGCAGCGGCGAGGAAAGCAAGCGAGCGCAGGGCGGGCATGGTAGGACCTCTTGGTGAGGTATACGCAGCGCGAGAGCGATCGGTTCTCAAATCGCTGAGTTAGACGCTTCTGAGGTCCTCTTTCGCCGCTGATTCAACCATGCTGCGGCCGGGATGGCGATCAGAACCGCCCACATGGCGAACCCATCAATCAACCAGTAAAGATCCGCACTCTCGGCACGATCTGACGCCGACAGTCCAAATCGGAGGCCGAGAGCCAGTGTCAGGAACACGACTGAGAGCACCAAACTGAAGGCAAGATCGACGCGCCCTATTCGCCGCCGGAGATAGATGGCATCCAACCCGCGTCCCAGCAGGAACCATTCAGGAAGCGTCCCGATCGGAGACAGAAAAGTGCGCCAGCTTATGAAATCCAGATGGCCTGGAGAGCGAGACCAAGTGAAACCAAGTAAGGGCGCCAAAAATGCCCCTGGAGCTTGTAGAAGGGCCACGAGCTTTTCCAATCGGACGCACTGCATGCGCACACAGAAGGCGAACAGATGCTCCAGGGGGAGTCTCATTTCGAACACGCCGCCGCGAAGAACCACCTGATTTCCATGCGCGAGTTGGCGCAAGTGCAAATAGGTCAGGCATGCCGGCGTAAGGATCAAAGCGAGGAGAAACGCCAGCGTGACGATCGGCAAAAGGACTGAAAATCCTGCCAGCATCCGCGGTTTCCATTTGAGGCTCTCCGTTGGCATCGATCTCGTGACCCTCCATTCCCCTTCTCGTCGGATGCTTGGTGCAAATCCAGCTACTCGAAGAGGTGAGGCACAAAGCTGCTGGTGTTGTTGGTGACGGGACCGCCCGATTCGCGTACGCCCATCCCGGCAGGCTCGCCGTCGATGAGCCACGATCCGAAGACCGCGGTCTTGCCGCCACTCTGGGCCATGGGCGCAAGCGCCTGATAGAGATAGCCGCTCTGATTCTCGCCGGAGAGGGAGCCTTCGACGACCTCGCCGTCCCGCACCACGGCAATGCCGGCGCCTTCGCGTCCCAGCAGCGGTTTGCGCACGTAGCTGCGCATGTCGCGCGGGCCATCGAGATAGGCGGGCAGCAGAAGCTCGTGGCCGGGATTCAGTTCCCAAAGAATTGCCAGCAGGGCCTTGTTCGACCACATCATCTTCCAGATGGGCTCGATCCACAGCAGCGGCCCCCACGTGCGCCGGTCGTCGTGCGGACCATACTCGCGGAGTTGCGAGAGCGGCGGCAGCGTCTCTACCGCGTGCGCGCCGAATGGCTCCGCCAGCAGCCACTCCCATGGATAGAGCTTGAAGAGAGTTTCCATGGGATGATTCTGGAGATCGACGAAGCAGAGGCGCTTCGCGTCCCACCCGATCTCGTGCATGGCGATATGGCGCGTCTTGAGCCCGGCCTGCTGCGCCGTGTCTTCCAGGTAGGCCGTGGTCATGCGGTCCTCTTCGCTGCCCGCGTCCGAAAAGTAGACGGGAGCGGCAACGTAGTTCTTCAGGTCCTTCCACTTGGCCACGAACTTTTCATGCAGGGAGTTGAACTGGTCGGCGCCGGGAAAGCAATCCTGCAGCCAGTACCACTGCGCCACGGCTGCTTCCACAAGGCCGGTCGGCGTGTCGGCGTTGTATTCGAGCAGCTTGATGGATTGCCCATCGAACGCGAGATCGAGGCGGCCGTAGAGCGCCGGAGGCTCCGCATTCCACGCCGCGCGTATCGCGGCGTGCGCCTGTGGCGGAATGCGCATCTCCGCAAGGCGATCCTGTTGCAGAATGACGTCGCCCGCCGCTAACGCCAGGCGCTGAATCTCGGCGGTCGCGGCCTCAAGCCGATCGATCTCCGCCGCGGTGAACTTCCAGTAGGCGGATTCGTTCCAGTAGGGCGTTCCGTCGGCAAGGGTGTGGAAGGTGAGTCCCACGCGCTCCACCCGCTTCTGCCAGTCGTCGCGCGGCGTTACCGTGAGCCGCCGCACTACTCGCCCCCCGCGCCGTGGCTGCCGCCGAACCCGCCGAATCCGCCGCGGGTCACGCTGCTGCCCACAACCGTGTCGCCCACGTGCCCGCCGCTGGAGCCGCCGTAGACGTAGTGCGCGCCGGGAACGAATGCGCCGGACGAGCCCGCCCGGCATGCGGAGGCGGGCAGAAGTCGGTTGTTGCCGTCGACGCAGTTACGCGGCTGATCGCGGCAGGCGGTGACGGTGAAAGCAAGAGACGCAAGGAGCGTGAGAGGAACTTCCCGGGATCGGCGCATGGGTTGTGGACCTGTTGCGCGCAGCATACCGGAGGACGCCGCGGGATCACAAATTGCGCTAAGCGCGTCGCGCTAGACAGCGCGCGTGCATTCCTCTACCGGATGTGGTCCTGCTCGACGATTGCGCGACGCCCTGCCTATTCGGCCAGCACCGTGAACGGTCCCCCCGATTCCTGTCCGCCGGCTAATGCGGCTTGTCCTAACATCCCCGGATGGTGCCAGCTCGGCAGGGGAAGCTCGGGCATGGGACGCGCCTTGAAGAGCTTCTTGCATTGGCGGGCTGTCCAGCGTGCCCAGCGTTTGGCTTTTTTGCGCCGGGCGCTGTCCGTGGAGATGCCCGTGCCCGCGTACATCTGTCGGTAGAGCTTGGAGAGAAAGACGAAGGCCAGGCGGGCGCGCAGGTTGGGCGTGCAGGCGGAGCGCTTCCAGACCACGGGCAGGCTGTAGAAGCGGTCCCACACCCGTTGTGTGCGCTCGCGGATCTCGTCGCTGCTCATGGTGGGATGCGGCGTAAACATCTTGGGGCGAACTTCGGTGGGAATCAGCCAGTAGCGCGTGATCGGCACATCGCCGACCATGGCCGGGTTTTGCGCCTGCTCCTTCTCCCAGCGGCCGAAGTCCACCGTGCCGGGGAAAGGCGTCATCATGACAAACTGCGCGAAGGTGACGCCCGCTCTCATCGCCATCTCCACCGTCGCATCGAAGGTGGCGGGCCGGTCGGTAGGCAGACCGAAGATAAACGATCCGAGCACGTGGACACCGTGCTGCTTGAAGGTCTGGAGTTGTTTGGCCAGCGCGTCGCCGGAGCAGTTCCAGTCCTTGTACACGGCCTTGAGTCCCTCCGGCGTCACGGCCTCCACACCCACCAGCGCGCCCTTGATGTTGGCCCGGTGCATGGCGTCCAGGTAAGCGCCATCTTCGGCGGCCTCCATGGTGATCTGCGTGAAGAACACCATGTCCCTGGGCAGCTTGGCCAGTTCTTCCATCAGTTGCAGCCGCTCGTTGCGAATCGCGGTAAGCTCTTCGACCTTGGAGAAATTCTTCTGCTCGCACGCGAGGCGCAGGTCGGTAAAGCTGACCGGATAAAAGTTGTCATCGGCCAGGGCGATGAAGCGAAAGCCAAGGCGGCGCAAAGTGACAATCTCGTCGATGACCGACTGGAAACGGCGCTGGCGGGGCTTTTGTCCGTCGGTGCGCCACACGCTGCAGAAGGAGCAGTGCTTGGGGCAGCCGCGAATGGTCTGCACTGAAGCCCACATATACTTGCTGGAATCCATCAGGTCCCAGCGCGCGGCGAGGAATTGAGTGCCCTCGATGCGGCCGCCTTCGTAGACGCGCTTCGGCGCCCCTGCCACGCAATCCGCCACCACCTGCGCCCACACCACGTCTCCGTCGCCCTTCACCACGCCGTGTCCGCTTCCCTGCTCCAGAACCTCCTCGGGGAAAAGCGTGGCGTGAATGCCGCCGTACATCACCCATGCTCCACGGGCGCGCGCCATCTTGCCCACGGCATAGCCGCGCAATGCGTTGCCGGTGTGCACGCTGATTCCGACGATATCGCCGGGGTGAATTGTCGATGGGTCGATTTGTTCGAGAGACTCATCGACCAGGACCGGGTCGCCAACCGATGCCGGCGTGGCGGCAGCCAGCACAAAGAGCCAACGGGGTGTGATGACCGCCGTTCCAAAAGAATTGTCGCTTGGATTCACCAAGTGAACGCGCAAAGCCGCCGCCTTTCTTAACTGCTGAGCCGGGGAAGACTCGTAGTGGGACGAAGAGCGTCTGCAGGGTAGGCGCAATGGCCGGCCGGGAAGGCGTCTTGAAGGATTACGTGGCTAATGATACACGGTGCGCGGAATCACAATTGCCGCGGGCGCCATCGGCAACCACAAGTTAACGCCAGTTCAAGCCCGGCAGGATCAATCGCCGCTCGCGCAGCAACGAGGCACAGGCACAAACGACATCGGGGTCAAGTTGCTTGCCCGCCATGCGTTCGACCTCTGCCAGCGCAGCTTCAAGGCCCAGGGAAGGCCTGTAGGGGCGATCGGAAGCCATGGCTTCAACGATATCGGCAACCGCCATGATCTTCGATTCGAGCAGGAGGTCGCCGGAGTGCAGTCCCAGAGGATAGCCCGATCCGTCGAGCTTTTCGTGGTGCTGGCGAACCATGTCGGCAACCGGCCAGGGGAACGGCACGTCTTTCAGGATGGTGTAGCCGGTCTCCGGATGCGCTTTCACCAGTTCGAATTCAGCCCGGCTGAGCCGGGTCGGCTTGGTCAGAATCTCCGACGGCACGCCGATTTTTCCGATATCGTGGACCATGGCGGCGAGACGCATTCCCTGCAGCTTCTCTTCGTCGAGCCCCATCTCCCTGCCGATGGCCACAACCAGCTCGGCGACACGGCTCTCGTGGCCGGCGGTATAAGGGTCGCGGGTCTCCATCGCGGTTACCATTGCCGAAACGGATGCTGTGAGCGCTTCAGTCAAACGCCGCTGTGATCTCTCCAGATTCAGGCGCTCGGCCTCGAGAAGTTCCTTGTGCCTGAGGGAAAGGATTCCATGAACGATCTGTTCGCCGAGGCGCTGAAACACCTGCACCGGTTCTGCTTCAAAGACACCCGAGTCTCCCGAGAACACTACGAGCGCGCCTCGCCAGCTCCCCTCAATCGAAAGCGGCACCGCAATCATCGATCGCAGGCCGAACTCTCGCGCTCGTTCCCGCCAGAGCGCAAAGTTGGTCGCATTATCAAGATCGTCCTCCTGATAAAGCTGATGCGAGCGGATGCAGACTGCCGAGGGCCCTTGGCGTTCCAGGCTGCCTTCGGCCCAGCTCAGGTGCAGTCCTCGCAGATAATCCACGGCCTTGCCTGAAGCACCGTGAAACCGGATGTCTTTGTCCGCGTTTTCTTCGGCAACGCTCACATAGGCGAGCGGGTAGGCCGATTCGTACGTGATGGCCTCGCAGATCGATTGCAGGAGGTCCTCTTCAGAACGAGCTTTACCGAGCGCCAGCGCCGCGGCGGAGAAAGCCGATAAAGCCCAGTTCTGGGCCGCGGCCTGCCGCCGGTCTCGGAGGCGCGCGGTTATATCGCGGAATTCAGCAACTTCGAAGGTGCGGCCATCCAGCTTCACCAGGTCGGAACACCAAATCTGGACCGGGACCACGCGCCCATCCTTGCGCTGAATATGGAAGTCTTGGTGGACCATGGCTTGTGCGGATTTTCGCTTTTCCTCTATCTCTATCCCGACTCGATTCTGTTCGCAATCCGGATGCAACTGACTCAGCGGCATGCCGATCAGTTCAGCGCGTGAATAGCCCATCAGCTCTTCCATTGCGGGGTTAGCGTCCGCCACAACTCCGAGAGCCAGGTCGACAACGATCTTCCCATCCTGTGCGTATTGCCAGCTCAGGGAATAGAGCGTCTCGCCGCAAATGTCGGTCAATGGGGAAGCCATAACTCGGTGGCCCTCGGTTGAGTTCCATCAAACTGGTGTTAAGTACCCAATTTCGCAGACCGTTGCGCAAAAGAATGTGATTGATCTCACTCGACGCGCCCGAGATGTCGTCTGTCAACTTAAATCTGACGCCACGGCCATTTCGGATAACTCACTGAATCCGCGTGCATTCCTCTACCGGAATGTGCACCTGCTCGACGATCTCGAGGCCGAAACCTTCAAGGGCGGGGATGTGCATGGGCGTGTTCGACAACAGGCGGATGCTGTGGATGCCGAGGTCGGAGAGGATCTGGCCGCCGAGGCCGATGGCGCGGAGGATGCGGCCGGTGCGGTCGCCGGCGGCTTCGCGCGCGCGGAGTTGCTTGTGGAGGAGCAGGCGGCCCGGCTGGTCGGGATCGACGCGGCCGGGCGGAACAACGCCGCCAGCCTGGAATGCGGCGTGGAATGGTTCGGGATCGGCCGGGGTGTGGTCGATCTCGAATCCGCGCGAGGTGTTGTGCAGGTAGAGGATGGCGCCGCAGCCGGCTTCGGCGATCATGCGCATCGACTGGTCGAGAGTCTCACGGCAGTGGCAGTCGGCGCCGAAGACATCGCCGGCGGTGCAGCGCGTGTGCACGCGGACCAGGACCGGGTGCGAACAGGGCGGGCGGTAGTTGGGCTGGCCGGGCAGGCCCGCCGATCCGCCATCGAAGGCTGGGCAGCCGCCGGGGCAGAGATCGCCGCGCACGAGTGCGATGTGACTCTCGCCGCCGTTGACCTCGCTCTCGTAAGCGATCATGCGGAACTCGCCGTAGCGCGTCTGGATCTTGCTCTCGCCGGCGCGGACGATGTAGCGCTCGGTGCGCAGGCGGTAGCGGATGAGTTCGGCGACGGTGAGGATCTTGAGGCCGTGCTCTTTGCAGAACGGGATCAGGTCGGGGATGCGCGCCATCTCCCCGTCGTCGCGCATGATCTCGCAGATGACGCCTGCCGGGGTGAGGCCGGCCATGCGGGCCAGGTCGACGGAGGCTTCGGTCTGCCCCGCGCGGACGAGGACGCCGCCGCGGCGGGCGCGCAGCGGAAAGATGTGGCCGGGGCGGGCCAGGTCGGCTGCGGTGGAACTGGGATCGATGGCCACGCTGATGGTGCGCGAACGGTCCGCCGCGGAGATGCCGGTGGTTACGCCTTCGCGGGCTTCGATGGTCTCGGTGAAGGCTGTTCCGAAGCGCGAGGAGTTCTGCTGCGTCATGGGGAAGAGGCGCAGGTAGTCGGCGCGTTCTTCCGTGAGCGTGAGGCAGATGAGGCCGCGGCCGTAGCGGGCCATGAAGTTGATGGCTTCCGGCGTCACGTGCTCGGCGGCCAGCGTCAGGTCGCCTTCGTTCTCGCGGTCTTCGTCGTCGACCACGACCACCATGCGGCCGGCCTTGATCTCTTCAACGGCTCCCGGGACATCGGTGAACGGGGCTTCGTGCGTATGCTGCCTGGTCATCGGACTGGCCTTATTGTCTCCTAATCACGCATTCGGCGGCAAAGCTGGAACCAGAGTGCGCATCCCGGCGTACCTTTCTGCATTATGCTTGCCGACCTGAAACCTGCTCTCCGCAAACTGGCGAAGTCTCCCGGCTTCGCTCTGACGGCGATTGCCACGCTGGCCCTGGGCATCGGCGCGAACGCGGTGGTGTTCAGCGTGCTGAACGCGGTGGTGCTGCATCCGCTGAACCTGCCGGGCGCGCAGAATCTGTATACGGTGCAGCGGTTTCAATACGCATCGCAATCGATCCCCGACTACAACGACCTGCGCGACCGCAACCGTACGTTCGAGAGCATGGTGATGGCGGGGATTATCGGGCCGGTGGGGGTGGACGCGGGAGACGGCAATCCATCGATGGCATGGCCGTACCTGGCCAGCGGCAATTATTTTGACAGCTTCGGGATTCAGCCCTACCTTGGCCGGTTCTATCACGCCTCAGACGAGAAGGGCGACAACAGCGCGCCCTACGTGGTGCTGAGCTACGACTACTGGCATGGTTATTTCCACGGCGACCCCGGCGTGATCGGACGGGCGATCTCGATCAACAAGCATCCGATGACGATTCTGGGCGTGGCGCCGAAGGGGTTCCGCGGCACGGAGCTGTTCTTTTCGCCTGCCATGTGGATTCCGCTGGTGGAGCAGCCGGTGGTGCAGGGATATAACTCGCTCAAAAATCGAGGCAATCATGGTCCGTTCGTCGTAGGCCGATTGAAGCCGGGCGTAACACCGGCCGTCGCCACCGACGATCTGAATCGAATTGGGGCGTGGCTCGCCAAGACGTATCCCAACGACGACGATGGCGTGAAGTTCACGCTGGCGCGGCCGGGGCTGGTGGGCGACATGCTGGGCGGCCCGGCGCGGGCGTTCATGGGCGGCCTGATGGCGCTGGCCGGGCTGATTCTGCTGGCCGCGTGCGCCAACCTCGGCAGCCTGTTTGCCGCGCGCGCCGGCGATCGCGCCAAGGAGATCGCGCTGCGGCTGGCGCTGGGCTCGCCGCGCAGACTGGTGATGCGCGAGCTATTGACGGAGGCGGTGCTGGTGGCGCTGGCGGGCGGCGCGCTGGGTCTGGCCGGCGGAGTGGTTATTCTGCGTCTCCTGAGTGCGTGGCAGCCCATCCCGGCGATTCCCATCAACGTGCCGGTGAATCCCGACGGCTGGACCTATGCCGTGGCCCTGGGGCTGTCGCTGGTGAGCGGGTTCCTGTTCGGCATGGTGCCGGTGCGGCAGGTGCTGCGCGCCGATCCCTGGCAGATGATTCGCGCCGGCATGAGCGGAACGCAGGAGATGCGGCGATTCAGCATGCGCGATGTGCTGCTGGTGGTGCAGATCGCCATCTGCGCGGTGCTGGTGACCTCGTCGCTGGTGGCGGTGCGCGGGCTGGTGCGGTCGCTGCACGCAAACTTCGGATTCTCGCCGCAGAACACCATGATCGCCATGGCCGACCTGCACATGGCGGGCTACGACGACGACCACGCAGCGGCGATCCAGCGGCGCATGGTGGAGGCCGTGGCAGCGCTGCCGGGCGTGGAGTCCGCGGGCTACGTCGATAACCCTCCGCTCAGCCTCGGCAGCGGCGACTCGTTTGTCTGGACCGACAGCACGACCGATTTCCGCCCCACGAACTACGCCGCGGATGCGATGCGCTACACCATATCGCCGGGCTACCTGAGCGCGGCGCAGACGCATCTGCTGGCGGGGCGCGACATTACCGTCAACGACGGCAAGAATGCGCCGACGGTGGCGATCGTGAACCGCAAGTTCGCCGAAAAGGTCTTTGGGTCGGTGCCTAAGGCAATCGGCGGCCACTTCAAGTTCTGGGGGACCAAGCGAGCCGAAGTGGTGGGCGTGGTGGAGAACGGCCGATACCGCTCCTTGACGGAAGATCAGCAGCCCGCCATGTTCTTCCCTTACGAGCAACTGCCGGAAGGGCAGACCACGCTGGTGGTTCGCTACCGGCACATCCCGGACAATGCCGCGGCGGTGCTGGCGGCAACGCTGCATGGAATCGATTCGGCTCTGCCGCTCACGATTTCGCCGTGGATGTCGGCGCTGGACTCGGCGCTGTTTCCGGCGCGCGTGGCGACCGTGGCGTTGGGCGTGCTCGGGCTGCTGGGCGCCATGCTGGCGATCACCGGCATCTTCGGCATGGCTTCCTATGTGGTGAGCCGGCGGCTGCGGGAGATTGGCATCCGCATTGCGCTGGGCGCGGGGCGCAGAGAGGTTCTGGGCGCATCGCTGGGACGAGCCTTCCGGCTGCTGGCCATCGGCTCGCTGGCAGGCGTGGGGCTGGGGCTGATGGGAACCCGCGTGCTTTCGTTCATCGTGTACCAGGCGAGCCCCAGGGATCCGCTGGTGCTCGGCGGCGTCACGTTGATCATGCTGCTGCTGGGGATGGTGGCGGCGTGGATTCCGGCGCGGCGGGCGCTGGCGGCGGATCCGCTGGTGCTGCTGAGAGAGGAGTAGGCAGTGGGGAAAAAAACAAAAGCGCCGCTCGCGGCGGCGCTTCTGCGCTCCTATCCAGGAGGAAACCCCTATAGAGTCGACTCGATCTCGAAGCCCCATGCTTCCAGCAGAGCTTCCGGAATGTACTTGGAATTCTTATTCCGGCGGGCCCACTCGCGAAGGCGGGTCGACCGGATGTACTGATCCGGGGTCAACTTGAACTCCTTGACGATTTGTTCGAAGGAGGTAACGGTGGGCACAACCGGCCCGATGGGCTCCGGCTTGCCCCAGTTCGGATTTCCACGACGTTTTGCCATTTGGTTTCGTTTCCTTAACAGAAGGGGTAAATTTTCTTCCTGCCTCGGACGCGCGCTAGGGGGTAGCTGGTCCGGTCCTGAGGACTTTCAACTTTTTCTATTTTAGGGATTTTTTCTTCAAAAATCAATAGTAAAATGCACCAAAACCGGAGAAACCCTGTGCAAATTCAGTACCAATTAACCGCTTTCGTTGCTGCGGGTTAGGGATAATTTGCGGCGATTCCGACCACACCCGCCCACCCTGCGGTGGCATGCTTTTCTTATGCACTCTGAACAACGTTTTCTGGCGCTGGTTGCGTTTCTGTGCGCGGTAACGGCAGTACGAGGCCGGGCGGTGGAGCTGCGCGTCTCGCGCGAGGCCCTGCAGCGGACCCTGCAGCAGCAGCTTTTCAGCGGCCCGGGAGGCAGATATTACCTGAAGGGCACGCCCCAGTCGGCGTGCCCGGTGTACGCCGAAGACCCGCGGATCACGTTTGTGCAGGATCGGATCGTGGTGCAGATGAAGACCCACGCCCGCCTGGGAAAGGCGGTTCGCGGGGCCTGCCTGGGGATCACGCTCTCGCCCACGTCGGAGGTGAGCGTGATGCCGGACGGCGAGGGCGAGACGCTGGGGTTCCGCGACGCGCGGCTGGAACATGTGAGCGAAAATCGCCAGGTCAACTTTCTGCTGGCGCCGTTTCTCAGCCATACGGTGCCGGCCAACATGAAGGTGAACGCAGCTGACCTGCTGCGCAAGGCGCTGGCCGACTCGACCGCCAACTCGGGCTACAAGGTGACGCTGGGACGGCTCAAGATCCATTCGGTGCAGATTGAAGGCGACGATGTGGTGATCGACGCGGATGGTGTGCTGAGCGTGCAGTAGAGGGCGGCCAGCCTATCGGCTTGCGTACCGGCACCTTGTGCCGCGCTTGCAAAGCCGCCCGCATCCCCGGCGCGGCATCTGTGCGAAGTAGACTGGGAGGCGGCAAGGTTTCCGGTCTCTGGGGAAGGCGAATTCATGAGTTCTTTTCGTTCGGGATGTTGTGCAGCGGCACTCGCTGCTTTGTTGAGCGCCGGCGCAAGCGCGCAGAAGCCTGCGAGCGCACAGAAGGCAGCCGGCGCACAGAAGCCGATGAGCGGGTACGATCAGGTCAATCCGCTGATCGGAACGGCGGGCGGGGGAAACACTTTTCCCGGCGCTTCCCTGCCCTTCGGAATGGCGCAATGGAGCCCCGATACCAGTCGCGATGCGTGGTACCGCTACAACGAGAAGAGCATTCGGGGGTTCAGCCTGACGCACATCAGCGGGGCGGGGTGCCCGCTCTACGGCGACTTTGCCGTGATGCCGACCGCGAGCGAACTTGCCGGCAGTCCGGGCGGAGACTTCACGTCGTACGAGGTCGGCTTCGATCACGCGCATGAGCAGGCCCATCCGGGCTACTACGCGGTGACGCTGGCGAATGGTGTTCATGTGGAGATCACGGTGACCGAGCGCGCGGGGATTGCGCGGTTCACGTTTCCGGCGGGAACGCCGGCGCGGCTGCTGGTGAACGCGGGATCGAGCGCCGGGCTGCGCGAAGGCGACGACGACCAGATCACGCTGGAGGCCGGAGGATTTTCCGGCTTTGCGAAGGCGGGGCACTTCTGCGGCAGCAACTCGCACTACCAGATTTACGTGGTGGGCAGCTTCGACAAGGCGTTCACGCGCGCCGCGGTGTGGCAGGACGATGCGGTGTTGAAGACGGCGCACTGGGCGCACGGCATGCACACCGGCGCATGGCTCGATTTCGGCAACGCGCGAGAGGTAACGCTGAAGGTCGGCCTGTCGTTTGTAAGCACGCAAGGGGCGCGCGGCAATCTGCAGAAAGAGATTCCGGGATGGGACTTCGACGGCGTGCGGGCGGCGGCGAAGACCGAGTGGTCGGCGCTGCTCGATCGATTCGCGGTGGAAGGCGGCACGACAGACCAGCGCGCGATCTTCTACACCGGCGTCTACCACTCGTTTCTGTCGCCCAACGTCTTCAGCGACGAAGACGGGCAGTACATCGGGTTCGATCAGCAGGTGCATACGGTGGCGGCGGGACAGCGTGCACAATACGCGAACTACTCCGACTGGGATATTTACCGGAACACGGTGCAACTGCAGGCGCTGTATTTTCCGAAGCGCGCCGGAGACATGATGCAGTCGCTGGTGAACGACGCCGAGCAGAGCGGGCAGCTTCCGCGGTGGGAGGCGGCCAACGATGTGACGTACGTGATGGGCGGCGATTCGCCGGACGCGGTGATTGCGTCCTCGTACGCGTTTGGGGCGCGCAACTTCGACGCCAAGACGGCGCTGAAGTACATGGTGAAGGGCGCGACCGATCCGACCAACAACCATGAGCGCCCGTTCCTGGCCGACTACATGAAGCTTGGCTACGTGCCGGCGGATAAGGACACGATTTCGGCGTCGCGGACGCTGGAGTACGCCAGCGACGATTTTGCAATCTCGCAACTTGCCGCCGCAATCGGAGACCAGGACAACGCGAAGCTCTTCCTGAAGCGCTCGCAGAACTGGAAGAACCTGCTCGATCCGGAGACGAAGATGATCCGGCCGCGCATGGCGGATGGGTCGTGGCTGCAGGGCTTCGACGTGGAGCGATCGCTGCCGAAGCGCGGCAACGTGCCTGTGGGGTCGGATCAGATGGGATTCGAAGAGGGCAACACGTATCAGTACAGCTTCATGATCCCCTTCGATTACCCGGCGCTTTTCCAGGCGATGGGCGGGGATCAGGCGGTGACGAAGCGGCTGGATCACTTCTTCGTGAAGCTGCGCTGCTGGGGCGAGCCCTGCTACAACATCGAGAACGAACCGGATTTTGTGGTGCCGTATGCGTACCTGTGGGCGGGGCAGCCATGGAAGACGCAGGATGTCGTGACGCGCATCGCAGCGCAGACCTTCAAGAATGCGCCGGATGGAATACCGGGGAACGACGATCTGGGTGCGACGTCTGGCGTGTATGTGTGGGATGCGCTGGGCATGTATCCGGCGGTACCGGGCGTGGCGGGAGTGGTGCTGGGCACGCCGATGTTCGATCGCGCCACGCTCAAGTTCGCCAGCGATCGAACGCTCGATATCGCAAAGACGGGGACGGGGATTTACGTGAAAGATGTGCGGCTCAACGGCGCCGAGTATCCCACGAACTGGCTGCCGATTGGGAAGATTCGCGCCGGCGTTACGCATCTGACGTTTACCAACCAGGCGCAGCCCGACATGAGCCGCGGAACCAAGGCGCAGGATCTGCCGCCCAGTTTCCGCTGAGATGCGCCGATGCAAAAAAAGCCCCCACAGCGCGTGGGGGCTTTTTGCGTGCGTGGTGCCGGCATTATTGCGCCGAGTTGGCCTGGGAGGAGCCGAGGACCAGTTGCTGCTGGTCGGTGGCCACGACCTTCTGGTAAAAGTCGTGCAACTGCGCGTAGTCCTTGGGGGACAGGAAAGTGAAGGCGCGGGCCAGCACGCGCGCATTCGTTACGGCATTGCTGGCAACGCGGGTGCGGGCCTCGTAGCCGGCATCCTGCGAGAACCGCAGCACGGCATCCTGTGGTTTGCTCTCAAGGGTGAATCCAGCGGGCGTTTGATAAGTGATCTGTTCCTGATCCTGCGCGGGATAACGCATGTCGATGGGCAGCGTGCGATCGCCTTCGGCCGGGAACGGGTTGGCTTCGCGGCTCTCGAAGAAGAAGCGCGGGAGCGCGATCTTGCCCTTTGTCTGTCCCGCCAGGGTACCCGAGACCGGAATAACGGCGAGCAACTGCTTACTGGTGTCGTCGAGGTAGGCCACATGATCGACCTTGGCTTGAACGCCGGCCGGAACCTCCGAGGCGACGAGCTTGTCGATGGCGTCCTTGACGGCTTCAGGGCCGGAGGTCACGCTCAACTGCCGCAGCTCGATGGCCTTCTGTCCAAGGAAGGCCACCTTGAGCAGGCCGGAGATGTCCCCGTTTGCCGCAACCGTGACCGTGCCGACATGCAGCGTGGTATTGTCGGTGACCTTCTGCAGCGGCGTGCTGACCTTCACCACCTTGTTGTCGACCATGGCCAGGCCGTTGGTACCGGTGTGGGCCCAGTGCAAAGTGCCGAAGGGGGCGAATTTGGTGCCGGGATCGACGATGATTTCCTTGTCGCCGATGTTCATGGAGATGAGGACGGAATCGAGTTGGTCGGCAGCCATGGTGTTGTAGTCGAACAGGTGCACGCTGCGGCTTGCGACGCGCTCGGCAGTCGGATTCAGGCCGGCGATTCTGGCCAGGGCGTAGTAAAGGTAAGCAATCTGATTGCTCGTGCCCTTCTTATCCAGCAGCACCTTATCGGCTTTTGTAAATGGGAATGAAATGCTGCCGTTGGGACAGGAACCGTTGGGCAGGAAGTCGGTGTTGTCCAGCTTCTGCACCAGGTCATAGAGTTTCTTCGCCTTCACCAGAGCAGAATCCGTGGGCAGGTAGGCCTCGGCGGCGGCGCTCCTCAGCGCCTGGCTGGGTTCCGCGTATTTGTCCAGGCTGCGCATCCAGAAGCCCATCTCTTTTTTCCAAAAGTCGTTGGGATCGGGCCCGGGAGTGTAGAAGAAGCGCACTCCGTAGGAAAGCCCATCGGCCGGGGGGCCGTAGGCCTCGGCCGGGAAGGGCGGCACGTCGGTCATGTCGAGGGTGTACATGCCGGAGGCTTCCGCGCGCACGACTTTGCCCACCGGCAACGTCTGCGAATAGCGGACGTCGGTCAAGCTCTGCGAGTGAATATCGAGCACGGCGGCATCGCCGAGGGAGGCTGAGCCGTTGTTCTGATTGCGATCCGGCATGAACGGATCGGCTGGGGTAAAGGAGAAGTGCTCCTTCATAATCGGATACTGCTCCTGGACCTGCCAGTCCGGGGCCAGGACAAAGCGGTCATAGCGGATCTGGTAGCGGTATTCGATGATGCTGCCTACGGTGACATCGGGCAGGGTAAAGTACATTTCCTCGGGGTGGTGGGGATCCTTCTTCACTTGAAGGATTGTGGAGTCTTTGCCGGTGAGGGGGACGATGGTGCCATCGGGATGAATGGTGCGCCCCTGGATGGCCGCAATCTCCGTGCGCACGTTATAACTCTCGGCGTTCCAGGGCGCATCCTCGCCCTGGCGGTTGGCACTCGGGGTGCTCCAATGTGTGGCCGAGCCGGAGCCCATATGGCTGGAGTTATCGCCGCTGGCATAGAAGGCAAAGTTGCGGTGATAGCGGATGTGGACCGTGGCCGCCTTGAGTCCCTCGGGCTTGAGGATCTTGATCCGCGCATAGACGGTGGTGTGGTGGAGGGGATCCTGCGAGATGACTTCGCGATAGAGATATACCGCCGCAGCGCCGGGCGCCTGCGGGTCCGATGTCATGGACAACTCTTCCTTGGTGGGCGCCTGAAACTGCGCCAAGGAAGTGAGCGGAATGGCCGCTCCGCAAACCAAGATACCGAGACGAACAATGGGACCAAGACGCATAGAAAACTCCTGCAGGAACCTATTTTTTGAGGACGGGCGCGGACCCGCCGAGGTTTCATACTGGATCTGCTAAACCGATTTTATGCCCAACGGTCCAAATGATGAGACGGGAGGGGTCCGGCGAAGTTGCGGGGGACAGAAGAGAAATCCCGCATGTGATCAGGATCACCGGCAACCGTGACCGGTCTGCGCTGGAATGGTTCCGCGGGATGCCCCGCGGGGTCACTCATGCAGATACGCAACCTTCGAGTCTTGGGCGCCGGTCTGGGCATGGCGCTCGGTCTTTCTCTTCTAGCCCGTCACCCGGGCCCGGTTGCCGCAGCTGCGGGTCCGGCACCGCTGGCACTCGACTACCCGCTCAACGGATCGGTCTTTCCACCGGAGATCACCGCGCCGACGTTCCTTTGGCATGATGCTACGCCGGCCACGCGCTGGGTGATTACGATCGAATTCGCCCATGCCGCGCCATTGCGAGTTCAGACCGAGGGCAAGCTCTTTGAAGGCGGGCCGATTGACGCCGCCGCGGGCCTGCCGCCCGAGTTGACGAAAGAGCAAAGATCCACGCATACCTGGACGCCCGAGGCCGCGATCTGGGCGCAGTTCAAGCACAAGACCATCGATGCGCCGGCGCGGATCACGATGGAAGGATTTGCCGGCGGCCAGACGAACCCCATCTCGCGTGCGTCGATCCAGATCTCCACCTCGTCCGACCCCGTGGGAGCGCCGATCTTCTATCGCGATGTGCCGCTGATGCTGCCCGCGGCCGACCAGAAAGGGCCGATCACGCCGCTGCCGACCTCAGCGCTGCCGCTGATCAAGTGGCGTTTGCGGGATCTGTCGCAGCCGCAGAGCCGGGTGGTGATGGAGAACTTGCCGACGTGCGCGAATTGCCACTCGTTCTCGCGGGATGGAAAGGTGTTCGGGCTGGACATGGACGGGCCGCGCAACGACAAGGGGCTCTATGCGCTGGTTCCGGTATCGCGCAACATCACCATACGCACACAGGACATGATCCACTGGAGTTCGTTCCAGTTGAACGACGAGGCGCGCGCGGGGCAGGCCGCGGTCAAGCGCTTCGGATTCATGTCGCAGGTGTCGCCGAACGGCCGCTACGTGGTTACGTCGATTGGGCCGCCCAATCCGACGAACAAGAATGGCGGGCAGCAGCCCGGATTTGCGCCCGGGATTCTGGATCGGCTGTACAGCACCAACTACCGCAGCCTGGCCTTCACGCAGGTGTTCTATCCCACGCGCGGCATTCTGGCCTGGTATGACCGCAGCAGCGGCACCATGAGGCCGCTGCCCGGCGCGGACGATCCGAAGTACGTGCAGACCAGCGCCTTCTGGTCGCCGGATGGGAAGTATCTGATCTTCAGCCGGGCCCTGGCGCGTGATCCGTATCCCAAGGGCGCGCAGAAGGCGATGTACGCCAACGATCCCAACGAGACGCAGATCCAGTACGACCTGTACAAGATTCCCTTCAACGACGGTCGCGGCGGAAAGGCGGTGCCGGTCCTCGGGGCGTCGAACAACGGAATGAGCAACAACTTCCCCAAGGTCTCGCCGGACGGCAAGTGGATTGTGTTTGTGGAATGCAAGAACGGGCTGCTGATGCGGCCCGACAGCAGGCTCTTCATTGTGCCGTTCGAAGGCGGGAAGGCGCGACCGCTGAACGCCAACACGAAGCTGATGAACTCGTGGCATACGTTCTCGCCCAACGGGCGGTGGCTGGCGTTCTCGTCGAAGGCGCGCGGCCCGTACACACGGCTGATGCTGACGCACATGGACGCAAACGGCAACGACACGCCGGCGATCATGGTGGAGAACAGCACGGCCTACAACCGCGCCGTGAACATCCCGGAGTTTGTGAATCTCCCGCCGGGTCAGACGATTGCCAAAATCGATCCGCAGGCCACGGAGTTTTACCGCCTCTTCGACCTGGCGTTCAAGCAGATCGAGAGCGGAAATATGCCGGAGGCGATTCGGCTGATGCGCGAGACCGTGGCCCGCGATCCTTCGGATGGGCTGGGGCATTATGTTCTCGCCACGGCGCTCACCGGCAACAACCAGGAGGCCGAGGCGCTCGTCGAGTACCGGAAGGCGGTGCAATGCGAGCCGGAGAATCCAAACTATCTGAACCATCTTGCCATCTCGCTGGATCTGAATGGCGACTCGGCGGGGGCGGAGCGGGAGTTGCGCAAGGCGATCGGTGTGGATCCCAGCTCGGCCGAGTATCAGTTCAACCTGGGCACGGTGCTTGAAGCGAGAGGAGACTATGCCGCGTCGATCGACCCGCTGATGAAATCCGTGGAGTACAGCGGCGGGCACAACTGGCGTTGCTTCGCCAAGCTGGCGGAAGCCTATGCGAAGACCGGCAGGGCTGCCGATGCCATCACGGCGGCGGAGCAGGCGATAGCCGGAGCGGAGCAGGCGGGGGATAGCCGAGCGGCGGCCGCCCTGAAGGACACGCTGGACCGGTACCGGGGCGCAGCCGGATCCAAAGCGGCCCGCTGAGGGAGCCGCGCGCGGCGGGTTCCCTCTGTTGTATTCTGGCGGCGGAGATCAGTTACATCATGGGAAACCTGCGTGGAATGGGCACCAAGGTGATTCTGCTGGCTGCCTGTTTGGGTTGCGCGGGAACGGCACGGGCCGCGTGCAACGGCCCGCAGGCACTGGTGGCGCAATGGCGGTCGCATCCGTCTTCTGAAATCGCGGCTGAGCTGGGAGACTGGTACGCCAGCCATCACCAGTTCGATTGCGCGCTCGAAGTGTTTCGCTCCGGGCTGCGCCGCGATCCGCAGTCCGCTCAGCTCCACTATCTGACGGGGCTGGCCCTGGTGGCGCAGCGGCAGCCCGCGGCGGCACAAGCCGAACTGGAGCGATCGGCGCAGCTCGATCCCACGGTGCTGAAGCCGCATCTTGTGCTTGCCATGCTGTACGCGGGGATGGGAAATCACGCGGCCGCCGACGCGCAATGGAGCAAGGCTCTCTCCATCGATGCGAAGTCGGAGGAAGCCCTGGAGGGTCTGAGCAACGACCTGATGGCGCAAAAGAAGTATGCAGCGGTGGTGCAGTTGCTGCAATCGGCGCCGCGCAATGAGAAGCTCAGCATCACTCTTTCGCAGGCGCTGGGGCTGCTCGATTATCTCGATGCCGCCTCCAATGTGCTGCTGGAGGCGATGAAGACGAAACCGGATTCACTGCCTCTGGCGGACGCGATGGTGGTGGTGCTGATCAAGCAGCAGAAGTATCAGGAAGCCATCAACCTGTTCCAGTACCAGGTGAAGAAGCATCCCGGCAATCTGGATGCCGAGCAGGAGCTCTTCAAGATTCTCGTGCTCACGAACCATATCAACCAGGCGCGTCCGCTGGGAGCGAAGCTGCTGGCCGCGCGGCCGCACGACGCGGAAGTGCTGTACCTGAATGGCATTGTGGAGCGCTCGGTCGGCAACTACCCGCAGGCCAAGGTGTACCTGGAGCGGGCTATCGCCATAGAGCCCAATTACTTTAACTCGCGCTACAACATGGGCATGGTGCTGGTTTTTTTGAAGGATTACCAGGGCGCGAAGGAGAACCTGGAGAAGGCCATCGCGCTGGGCGCGCCGCAGCCCGAAGTGCATTTCGAACTCGCCAATGCCTTGCGCGGGCTGGGAGATATGCAGGGCGCCATGGCGCAGTTGAAGCTGTATCAGCAGCTCAAGAAAGCCGAGGACGATGCGACCCAGGCCGCGGTCTCCGCGGGACAGGGCGATCGCGATTTGGACGCGGGCAAGCTGGACGAAGCGATACGCCAGTACCGCGACGCGGTGCAGGCTGAGCCGGCGAGCGCCGATTACCACTACAAGCTGGCCGTTGCGCTGGAGCGCAAGGGAGACGCCTCCGGAGCACGCGAACAGTTGGAAGCTGCGGTCAAAGCCGATCCGAAGATGGCCGGCGCGCAGAATGCCCTGGGGTTCCTGCTATCGCGCAGCGGCGATCCGGATGGCGCCGTAGAGCATTACCGCCTTGCCGCGGAGGCCGCGCCGGGCTGGCCCGATGCGTGGATCAACCTGGCGGCCGCGCTGGCGGTGGAGTCGCACTTTTCCGAAGCCAAGCAGGCAGTGGCCAAAGCGCTGCAGCTCGACCCCGGCAACACGCAGGCAAAGGAATTACGCGATCAGCTCGCCCGCGATCCGGCGGCGCAAACCGCACAACCCTAACCGCTCGAGAGGGCCGTCGATTGCCCGCCGCACCGGGCCGATGGCAGAATTGAACCAGCCGGACCCATGAACAAGCTGTCTCGCACCCGCCGCTGGACCCGGCGTGAACTTCTCCGCACCGCACCTGCTCTCTGTGCATCGGGTGTGTTTCCCCGCATTCTGGGCGCGCAGCACAGCGGCGCCCCCCACCCTGCCAAAGCGAACAAGCCGTTTTCAAAGCTCACCGATGTGGCGAAGAGCGCGGGCCTGACCGCCACGATGTACTACGGCGTTCCCGATCAGGTCACCTACATTGTGGAAGAGATGGGCGGCGGCTGTGCGTTCCTGGACTACGACAACGACGGCTGGATGGACATCTTCGTCCTGGGCGGCCGCATGCTCGATCACGTGCCCGCCGATGCTTCGAATCGTCTGTACAAGAACAACCGCGACGGCACCTTCACCGATGTCACAAAGGAATCCGGGCTGTGGGATGCCGGCTGGGCCGTGGGCGTATGCGTGGGCGACTACAACAACGACGGCTTCGAAGACCTGTTCGTGACGTATTACGGCCAGAACAAGCTCTACCGCAATAACGGCAACGGGACCTTCACCGATGTGACCAAGGAAGCGGGGCTGCTCTACGAGGGCAGCACACGCTTCGGTTCGGGTTGCACGTTCATCGACTACAACCGCGATGGGCATCTCGATCTCTTCGTTGCGAATTACGTCGATATCGACCTGGCGCACGCGGCCAAGCCGTCGCTCGATGTGCTGAACTGCAACTATGAGGGCGTTGCGGTGGCGTGCGGACCGAAGGGCCTGAAGATGCCGCACCAGTATCTCTACCGCAACAATGGCGACGGCACGTTCACCGATGTGTCGAAGGAGTCCGGCATCGGCGCGTTGAATGCCTCGTATGGCTTGACCGCGACGGCATGGGATGCGGACGAGGACGGCTGGATCGACCTCTACGTGGCCTGCGACACCACGCAAAGCCTCTTGCTGCTGAACAATCGCGATGGGACATTTCGCGAAGAGGCGCTGATGCGGGGAGTGGCGATCAGCGCCGATGGCATGGAAGTGGCCGGCATGGGAATCGCGATTGGGGACTACGATCTCGACGGGCGCCTCGATATCGTGAAAACTCACTTCCAGCTGCAGGCGACGGGCCTTTACCACAACCTGGGGAAGGGCCAGTTCGAGGACGACGCATTTCCGGCGGGTCTTGCGGGGCAGCGCTCGTATGTGAGCTGGGGCGTGGGCTTTCCCGATCTGGATAACGACGGGCACCCGGACATCTTCTGGGTCACGGGAAATATCTACGCGGAGGTCGAGCGGGTCAATCCCAAGTTTCCCTACCGCTGCCCGCGCATTCTCTATCGCAACCGGGGCGACGGCACCTTTGAGCGCATTACTGATGAGGCGGGCCCCGACATCAACTCCCTGCACGTGAGCCGCGGCTGCGCCTTCGGGGACTTTGACAACGATGGCGACCTGGACATTTTGATCATGAACCAGCACGAACCGCCCAGCCTGCTGCGGAACGACTGCCCGAAGGAGAATCACTGGGTGAAGGTCCGGCTGGAAGGAACCAAGAGCAATCGCAGCGCCATCGGGGCACGGGTGCTGGCTCACTACGGCGGGAAGGTCCAGGCCCAGACCGTCCTCAGCCAGTCCAGTTACGTATCGTCCAACGATCCCCGGCTGCACTTCGGGCTGGGATCGGAAACGAAGGCGGATCTTGAGGTGCATTGGCCGAATGGGCTGGTGGAAAAGTACCCTGGGCAGGCTGTGGACCGCCTCATCACCATCGTCGAGGGCAAGGGTATCGTGCCGGGCCGCCCGTTCTCCCGCTCCTGAACCGCCTTTCCGGGGGCGCTTTGAGCTCATCGGAGGGGCGCCGTTGGCTCATTTTGTAAACGCTTTCAATACACATTCCCACATAAAAAATCCTCGAAATGGGAGCCGTTTTTGGCCCTGGTGTCTGACTCGCGACTAAACGATTTAGTTCAGGCAAAAGCGGCGAAAAATGTCTTGCCGGTGGTGTATTAAATGTGATATCGATACCGAGGTTCACAAAAATAGCTTCTGGCTGCACTGTAATCCAGGAGTAGTGGGTTGCGGTGTCGCCGTTGCTACAACATGACGCGTCAACCGGTACGATTCAGGAGGCTTAACAGATGTACTCAACGCACAGAGATGGATCCCCCGGATCCTCGATGTCCAACTGGCTGCGAAGGGCATGGCTGCTGATCCCAGTCCTGCTCCTGTCGCTAGCCGTCGCGAACGCCCAGCAGCTTACCGCTACGCTGAACGGCATCGTTACGGACCCCAAGGATGCCCGCATACCGGGCGCCAAGGTGGTCGTCAAGAACGACGCCACGGGCGACATTCGTACAACCACGGCT
>JBKICT010000006.1:0-324349 GCA_046566985.1 Acidobacteriota bacterium
TCAGCCAGTCCGCGCGGATACTTGGCGGCTAGCTCCTCGTAAGCCTGGATCAGCGGAAGCTCCCGATGCTGGCGCAGCCACCACTTCCGAAACGACCTCTCCCTCGCATACGTTGTCGTGATCCAGTAGTCCACGGGGCTGGGAACAATCCGGATCGCGTGCGTGGATTCCGCCTTCTCGCCAATCGCGATGAGGAACTCGGCGCTATGCCCCTTCTTCGGATGAGCAAAGGTCTTGATCTGATTGAGTGCCGTTTCGTTGAGGTGCACGTGTTCCCGGAGTGCGGTCATGTCGCCCGGCTGTTTGCCGATGATCTTGGTGGTGGCGTTCTTCACGATGCCGGCGCCGTGCTCATTGGGTTTATCGTGGGTGCCGACAAAGTCCTCCGGCGTCTGGCTGATGCCCCAGACGCTGGCATTGCGCTTGCGCGCGGTGCGGAAGAGCTGGACCACGACGCTGGCCAGGATCGGCGATTCAAGAAGCGCCCAACACTCGTCAAGCAGAACAATGCTTGGCTGTCCCGTGGTCCCCGACGCGCGGTAGGTAGCCGTGTGCGCGATCAACAGACTCATCGCACGTTCGAGGCGCGGGTCGTCCTTTAGCTTCTCGACGTTGAAGTAGAGCCAGGGATTGTTCAGTTCGATCGTGGTGGGGCGGTCAAAGAGCCGGGCATAGGGTCCCTCATCGACCCAGGCGCGCAGTTTGGTCGACGCCATCTGTGCCATAGCATTGATTTTTTGGTTGCGGTCACGATCCTGCCAGTGCGCCAGTTCTGCCGCCAAGTCTCCAAAAAGCGGAATCGGATTCGAGGACTTCGCACTGCAGCGTTTGTATGTCGATGCAATGGCTTCGAGCAGCACGCTGTCGAGCAGATCGATGTCGAGATCGGGCGGCGTGTTCTCTCCCAGCATGTGCCGCGTCAGGTTCTTGAGAAACGAAATCTGATCGTTCGCGGGTTTCGTCTCACCGCGGGGCAGGTCCCAGGGGTTGATCGTCTGATCGCTGTCGAGGGACATCTCGATCATCTCGCCTCCCATGAGCTCGACAAGCGGTTGATAGGAGTCGCCGCGTTCAAGGATGGAGATAAGCGGGTTTGCGCGCGCTGCCATCAACAACATTTGCTGCGCGGCAAGTGTCTTGCCGCCGCCGCTTTTCGCCATCAGGAGACCGTTCGCATCGGAGAGATCGGGATCGAACATGGAGAACGGGATGAGCTGGCGATAGGGAGTCTCAAAGAGAATGAGCGGACTCCTTCGCGTCCCCGTCCATGGCATCTCCACTGGAACGAGGTCCGCGACATTGGAGGTGAGCATGTCCTGGTCCCGCTTGTCGGCCTCGGCCATGCCGGGTAAAGTCCCGAGGAATATGCGCCGTTTGGCGATCGTTTCCGATACCGCTTTCGCGCCGTTCATGTGCGTGAAGGCGTTGAGAACTTCCTGCGTGCGGTTGGCAAGCTCTCGCTCCGACCGTTCAAGATCGTGAAGAGTGATGGCCGGTTGCGAGGTACGAAACACGACGCAAAGGCTCAACTTTGCAGTCTTCAGAGAAGAAGAGATGATGTCGCGCTGCACTTGGATGAGCTGCGCTTGCGCTACTTCAGCCTCGGGATTCGATTTAAAGTTGCCGTTCGCGTCTTTTTGAGCGGCCGTCATCTTCTGCAGGCGCTTCTTATAGCTCTTGAGCACCTTGACCTGGTCGGGAATCACGACTTGGCCGCTAATCACGATCGGAAACCCGAGCGTTGAAAAATTCTGAAGCATTCCAGGAAAGGTGGCGTCGGGCAGTTCCTTCAGACTCACAACCGAGTAGAGGTAGCCGTCGATGTTGAGGTAGGTCTCCGTTTCATTGAGGATGCTCGCTTCGGTCGCCTGTTCCCGCGCGCTGCGGTATTCGATCATCTCCTCTCCAGGAATATATGGCCGCCGGTCGCGCCGGAGCGGATGCTGCGCATGCTTCAACTCCTCGAATAGTTCCTGTGTCGAAAGTCTTCGGGGTCCGAGGCCTGCCGCCTCCATCGAGCCTTCAATACCCCGCAGGATGGATTCGAACTCGGCCAGGTGGGTCTCATGCTCCTTGCGCGTCCGTTGGATGGCCTTGGTCTGGCTGAGGGTGAATCCGCCAAGGCTGCGGTTCTGCTGGATGGAGTGGTAAAGCTTTGCATGAAGGCGCGGATCCCAGACGAAATAGACGTGCAGCCGGTTCTCGAAGAAGAAGCCGCTCTGCTCCTTTCGGCGCCACATTGTGAGCCGGTGTGTGTCGAGAGCCATCACCTCCGACTGTTCGGTACGCTGCTCGCGGAAGTAGGTGTCGAGGAGATCGCCGAGTTGTTCGGAGATCTCGTAACGGAACTGGATGCGCATGCTGACGTCGGGAACACTGCGGAACAGGGCTTCGAGCATCGACTTGTTCTGGTTGCGGTCGCCGTCCGTGGCGAAGTACGCGAGGATGCCCCGCAACTCGTACCCTGCGACAAACGCCCCGCTCGTACGCACCATAATGTTGTCGCCCATCGGAATATCCCGGAGAGGCAGCAACTCGCATACAGCGGGAGCCTTCAGCTTTCGTTCGTGTTCCGCATAGGTCATTGGCATAGAGCACCTCGCGCTGCGCAATCTTGGCTTCGCTCGAGACTTGCCTCCACCATCGCGGCGAGCGGCGCGATCCCTTCATGAAAACGCGCGGCGAAGACGATGCTCGCGATCATTGCTCTGGTGGCCTCCCTGTCGAGTTCGAGCGCCACCGAGCCATCCTCTTTGGTTTCGATCACTGCCTGCATTGACTCAGCCCTCCTCATCGGCCAGGTAAGGTTGCGTCAACACCGAATCTCGTTCAAGCGCGCACCATGCCTTGGGAGCGAAGAACGATCGGACAAGGTCGGTGAGATAACCGCGGGGCCTGCCGTACTTGAAGAGGATCAGAAACGGTACCGCCAGCGCCGGCACCACAAACTCCATGAAGATGTTGAGCGGCATTCCGAACACGTGCGCGTTGCCGCTCGCGAAGTGCGCGATGAGATTCATCACCGCGGCGAGCGCGAGCACGAGAATCAGGTCCTCGAACTCGAGCCCCAGAAACGTCACCTTGGTGTGGAGATTGCGATGAACAGGCGTCAGATCGAGACTCACGGCCCTAACCTCCAACTCCGTGCGCTTGCGTGACCATCGATTCGGCCAGACGCATCATCCCGGAGACCATGAGGGCGCCGAAGGCCGCTATGAGCTTCCTGATCCAGGTCGAGCCTGGGTAAATCTCCGAAACAACGCCGCCCATGTGCAGAGCCATTGCCGCAAGTTGCGTCAGAGCGAACATGGGCAGAATCACGTTGGCTGTCCAATTCACCAGACTCATGGTTGCCATCCAAAATACGTCGGCGTTCGTCGCCCCCGCGTGCTGCACAAAGCCTTCGAGTGCTCGCAGCATCCCGGAGCACATCAGCGACGCAAAGCCGCCGTAGAGAAGCTGCTCGAAGGGGCCATTCTTGCTGTAGCGATACACGGCTCCAGCGAAGAAGAGGCCGGCCATGGTGGGCATCATGGTATTGCCGGCCCAGGATGCAAGATTCGTGATAGCGCCATCAAGGCTCATACATTGCTCCTTAAGCCGCCATCGCCTTGAAAAGCGAAAGAAGGCCACTCACACAAAGGAAAGAAATCGCGGCGAAGACCAGCCTGGTCCAGGGTCTGTGCCGGACGAAGTTGATGACTGCGCCGACACACGCCAGTCCCGCTGCGGCCGGCATGATTTGACCGACAATGTAATTCCAGAGGGAGGTGAGCATGTCGGTCATTGCGTACTGGCCTCCCGAGTTCCATCCCTGAAAGAGTTGCATCGTGGCTGATAGCGACATGAGGAACAGTGCAGCAACGATCGAGCCCAGAGGGTTCTCCCCCGTGGCGCCATCCAGGGTTGCCTTCAGGACGAAGTAAGCTGCCAAAACGGGGACCAGCTTGGCGACGACGATCTGGCTGACGAAACTCTTGAAGACCGTCTCCATGCTGGCGAGCCAGCTTGTACCCACCGATCCGCTGCCAGAAGGAATGTTGATGCCCTGCGCCGCGATCCACGACAGCAACTCCGGCAAGGTCAAAAGCACGACGGTCCATAGGATCCACTTGCCGGTGCGGCCATTCACGTGGAAGTTGATCCCGCCTTCGTGCCGCAAGCTCACTCCCGCAGCGGCCAACGTGCAAAACGCCGCCGGCGCCGCGAGATCGAACAGCAGTTGGAGAAGGTCGAGGAGGAACTGTGGAGTTTGCATGGCGTCTCTTCTGCGTTACTGAATGCCTTGCGCCTGCGTGATGAAACCCTCCGCCATGCGTCCAAGACCGGAAATTACCATCAAAGCCACGCCCGTGACGCCCCAGCCGAGATAACCGCGTCCGGACTTGAAGTGCCATCCAGCCACACCCAGGCAGGCAACCGCGATAACCGGAGCGATGACATTGCAGCCCCAGTTCACGATGTTGAGGACGGTGCCTTCGACGGTGGTCGCCTGCTGGCCTTGCACCGCCTGGCCGAACTGAGGAGAGGTGCCGAGGTTCTGGCCCCTCGCCATGAACGGCGCGGCAAAATTGCCAATGAGGATAAGCCCCAATGCAAACTTGATGGCGATGTGCATCCAATTGACTTCATCGGGGCGGTGAAGAGTGCGGGGGGATGTCGGAGCGGACACTGGGGAGCGCCGCCAGAAGGTGAGTGCGGTTCTCATACGTTTTCTCTCCTGGACCCGGCTGCTCGGGGCATCCGTGTCGAGCAAGAGATTGCGTCTCGACCGAAACTCAGTCAAATTGGCGGGTGCGGACCGGAATGGGAAACAACACTATCCCTCGGCGCATGAGCGGGTTCGGCGGCCCAATGCGTGCTGGTGCAGTCCGGCGCCGAATCGGCAATTTGGCCGGAATGGAAAGAATCGAGCTAGAATCTCAGTCGAGGAGCCCGGTGTCGCAAGCTGTCGCCAGGTAAGGGATAACGGAATGGCATCCGTATCGCGTCTGAATCCGTATCAGTGCGACCAGTGCGGGACCACGAATATCGTGGCCGCTCCGCTTCTCTACGAACAGGGAACGCGTAGTTATTCAGGGCCCTTCCATTCCGGCGTCAGCCAGTCTTACTCCGCCCAAGCCGTAGCGCCGCCCGATCCCCGCGGGTACGGACGGCCTCTCCTGCTTTGGGGAATACCAATATGCTTCACGTTCTTTTGGGGTTTCGCGGGCCTTGGCAGGATTTTGGATCATCCGACTTCTCGAGCATCGCTGGAGAACGCCGTCGCTGTTTTGCTGCTTCTCGGCGTGGCGTGTCTGGGGGGAATGCTCCTGCGTTTCCGCAGCATCGCCCGGTATAACCGGGAAGTTTATCCGCACCTTTACTGGACCTGGGAGCACACCTACATCTGCAGGCGTTGCGGACGGTCTTTGATTATTCCTTCCTAGATTTACAACAAGAACGCAGTTGTTACATGATCCTCGAACCGCGACTTGCCGGTCGTGTCGGCGCCAGTGAATCACCGAGCCGCCGAAGTCGACCACCAGATTTGGGCTCAACCGCAAAGTCAGTTGCCGGGAACGATGATTGCTCAACCGCACAATGGGGCATCGGGGACGATCTTTGCTCAATTCCGAATTGAGCAATCGGGATCGAAGATGCCTCAATTACATTCTGGGGCAACGCGAACGATCCTTGCTCAACTGCACTTTGGGGCATTGGGAACGAAGATTGCTCGACCGCACACTGGGTCATTGGGACCGATGATTGCTCAAGTCGGGATAGAGTCGGCCCGTCAAGAGCCTAGACAACACTGCACTATTGGATAGACGAAGCAAGAGTAGGCCAATTCGCGCACGCGGGTAGCGAGTTATGTCCGTTCACAAGAAGCCCTGGCCATGGCGCCAGGGCGAATAGAAGAAAGATGAGGTGTGTGGCCATCTATTGGGCCGTAGGAGCCACTCTGTGAAGCTCGGCGGGAGTCTGCTCGTGCTTGGTGAACACGACGTAGATCTTCGTGTCGGCAGGGACGGAGACCACCACGCGGCTGTTGGCGTTGAGGCTCATCACCTCCGAATCGCCTGCCGTGCCGATATTCTCTGCCAGCCGCTCACGCAGCATGTCGTCCTCAGAGAAAGCGGCGCTCGTATTGTTGCCGGCTACTTCTGCCAGGACCGACCCAAGTCCCGACGCCGCACGCACGAGAAAGTTCTTTCCGGTGTTCTTTCCGTACACGTTGCCCTTGATGGGCCCAAGATCAAGCCCTGTTCCGACTGCGTCGATCTTCTCTCGAGCGCCGTCGAGCAGCTCGATCTCATCGAACTTCACGCTTACAAATCCGCTTCGGTCGGCCTGCTGGAGCTGGCCGTATACGCGTGCGCCGGCAGGAACAATAATCCGGTCCCCGATCGCGTAGGTGTATTCGACCACGGCGACGACGGGAGCCAGTACCGCACTCGAAATCTGCGTCTCAAGCTTCGCCTCGATCCGTGTTCCAGGCGTCAGGTCCAATCGCGGTGCGCCGTCGTCGTCGACACTGCTCTTGGGTGCAGGCGCTTGCTGGCTTTGCGCCACACTTCGCACGAAGATGAGCGACGGTTCCTTCAGAGTGTTCTGCTGACTCTGAGCCGTCTCTGTGGGCGAAGCCGTGTTGTAAGGTGCCGGATCTTCCCACTTCTGTTGTGTGTCCGCGAATGAGGGTACCGAGCCCAGAGAAGTGGCGACGGCAGGCTTGCCCGCGAATGGCTTGGCGGTTGTCCCGTCATCCAACGAGCGTGTGCGCCGGATGTCTGCTGGTCGAATCTGGCCGCCGGTGTTGTCCGGCGCCGAAGTCCGCGGGACGTCCATGAGTGGAGTCACGCTGCTTTGAGATGGAGTTCCCTGGTTCCGCTTGGCTTGTTGTGTCTGTATCGCTGGTTTGACCTGCGACGGCCTTTTGGTCGACTTGCCAACGACGGCCGCGAAGACGAAGAAAAGGACCGCAAGGGCCAGTCCTCCGCCAAGGAGCATGAGCTTACCCTTGCTGACGCCTTCCGCCGCTCTCGCATCGGATCGCGTGGCAAACTTTGGCGGGAATGCATCATTTTTGTCGGCGACGGCTGGTTCCGCGGTCTGTGTCGAGGGCTGCGTCATTTTTTCTTCCGGAGGCTCGGCGACCGAAGTGGGCAGCTTTCCGTTTCCGTTCCCATTGTTCTCAGCGAGATTCATGGCCTTGGAACTCCTCTCTACTTCCCGTCTCCTGAAATGGGTGGGGTGAATGGCAGGCGAATTAGGATCGGACGGTCAACCTGATCGGCCTGGGCAATCTGCAGGAATAGTTTTTCCGACGATTCTTTGAAGTTGGGCCGGTCGAAGACAACTACGCCATCGGCGCGCGCTCCCGGCTCCAGGCGAGTCGCGCTCAGCCTGTAGTCCCGGATCTCCAGCTGATCCGAGATGATGCCTTTGCCCTCCTTCTTTTTCTTCTTCGCGGCCTTGCGCTCCGTGATTTGGATCTGTGGTGGAACAATCTCAACCGGCCGATCGGAGTTGTTGAGAATGGAGTAGGAGATCACAGTCTCGTTGTTCCACTGCCGCATCTCGCCAATCGAAGTCTCGATTTGTTGGTCCTCCCATTTCGTCCACCTGGGAGCGTTTACGCTCTCCTGTTCGATGAACTCCTCGTCGAGGCTGGAACGCGGCGCCGATCTCAAATCCGCGACGGAGCCGCTCCCGTTAGGTACCGGGTCCTTCGCCGCTGCACGCGATAATTCCATGTCTGCGGGATCGGCGGCGATAAGAAAGCTTCGTGCGGTTCGATAGACCAACAGGAAGTCCACGGGCTGGACCTGCTGCGAGGGGTCAGAGCCGTCGCTGACCAGTTCAAGCGTCACGTGCTGGCCGGATTTGGTCGCAATGAGAAGATTCGATTGCGCCGGCTCCTTAGTGATGGGCTTGACATAGACATACTCCGGCTCACCCTCGCTGTGCTCTGCCTTGAACTCGCTCGGACTGCCAAGGATGACAGACGTGATCTCCTCCGGCATTTTGATCGTCGATTCGAACTCCGGTCGGAGATGCAGTACGGTCACCTCCCGCGGGTTGATGGCGATCGTCGCGACGTGCGCCTCGACCGCCGCGTCGGTTGCGTTCAAGTGCAGGGGGATCAAAAAAGCGATGGGAAAAATCCAGCGGAATTTCATGGTGATGACCTCCTCGATGGCCTGGCGGCCGGATACTTGCGATACAGGTAGTGCCGTCGCACGGCTTCGACGTAGGCCACAACTTCCGGGTCGCTGTACGACAGTCGCTTTCTGGAGATGTCACGGTCGCCGGCATAGTAGGCCGCTGCGACCAGGCGCAAATCTCCGTGAAACTCCCACATCAGCACCGTGACATAACGAGTGCCTGCTGCAATGTTCTGCTCCACATTGAACGGTTCAAAGGCCCCGAAGCGGCGCGCGGTCTTTGGCATGAGTTGCATCAGCCCCATCGCCCCTTTGTTCGAAATCGCCTTGGGGTTCCATCCCGATTCAACGTCGATCAGGGCGGCGATCAACTCGGGCGGCACGCCGTAGTGAGCGGCATACTGGCGCACGAATCCCGCCGCTGCTGGGTCGGCCTGTGCAAAGACAAATCGCGGAATGACGAGCGCGAACAGAACCATCCATCGCTTCATGCGGCCGGTCCTCCAGAATGGGCAAGACTTTGCGCAAAGCGCGCGCCGTCGTCGAGCAGGCTCTTGAATCCCTCGCGGAGCAGAAGGTGCCGGCGGTCCTTCTCGGTCTTAGCCAAGAAGGGGAGAAGAACGTCGCGGTACTCGGCCGTCACATGGTCGGTGCCGAGTAACTGCAAGGCGTTGGCGAAGTCGATCATCTCCGAAACGGATGGCGGTTTTTCCAGCGAATAATTGCGGAATGAAAGCGCGATCCCGGCCATCTCGCGGTGAAAACCTTCCTCGGCCTTTGGCGTGCGGCTGGCGATGATCTCTGCCTCGCGCTCCGGCGTCGGGTGCTCGACGCGCACATAAAGGCTGCGCCTCCGTATCGGGTCGCCCAATCTTCGTTCTTCGTTGCTGGTGAGGACAACGAAAGGGATGCTCTTGGCGTTGACGGTGCCGAACTCGGGAATGGAAAGCTGCCAAGCGGATAGGATTTCCAGCAGCATAGCTTCGAAACCGTCATCCACCTTGTCCAATTCGTCAATGAGCAGCACGCAGGGCCGTTCGCATTCAAGGGCTCGCATCAGGGGTCCGGGACGAAAAAAGTCCCGCCCCTTAAGGTTCGCCTGGACGCTCTGCCAATCTTCGTGCTGGCCCTTCGAAAACTCCATATAGAGCCGTTGCAGGCCCTCGTCGAAGCGGCCGATAGCCTTGTCCTCGGTGACGCCGCGGTAGCATTGCAGCCGCTCGACATGCGTGCCCGCCGCCGCTGCGACCGAGATGGCCAGCTGCGTTTTGCCGGAGCCCGCAGGACCTTCGAGCAGCAGTGGCTTCTGCAGTCTGGCTGCAAGAAACACCACCTGGGTCATCACCGAGTCGATGAAGTAGCCTGTTGCGGCTAGTTTGCCGGAGAGATCCGTGATCGACTCAAACATTGCCAGGCCCTCGCGCTTCCGCCGCAATCGGCACCACGCCCTGCACGTATTCTTCGTTCCGGCTGCCAGGCCAAGCGCTTGATCTGAAGATCGCCTGGACCCAAACATTCACAAGCGAGCTCGCGCCGAGAACGGCGAGGAGCAGCGAGAGTCCGCGGTCCCAAATACCTCCTGGCCATGCCCCCCAGATCGTCACGCCGTAACGCAGAGCCTCCGCCGCATCGAGAATCGTCAGCAATGCCGCGATCACGAGATACCCAGTCCGCCCCCTCATCTGGCCCTCCTCCAATGCGGAGACAGCATGGGGCGACTCTGGAATTCGGTCAAATCCGTGGCTCGCGGTAAGCGAGTGGTGCGGTTGCTGCGCGTCATGCCGAGATCGCCATCCGCCGGCGCGTGTCCGCCCGCGCAACGGCTCTGCGCCCGTTTCCGCCCGTTGGCAGCGCCTCAATCCATTCCGTAATGGCCTCGGGGCGATAACGAACCAGGGGGCCGACCTTGACGAACGGCGGACCCTCGCCGCGAAGCCGCCACCGTCGCAGGCAGGCCAGGCTGACCTGAATCTTCTCTGAGACCTGGGTTTCGTTCAGAAGTGACTCCATCGCACCCTCCTTCTCGTTTCAGGTGATCGCTCGAAACCTGGCCGAGACTCTAGCCAAGGGCTGGGTCTCGGTCAAGTTGTCACGGTTGGGTTCTATTGGGATTGGGCATCGCCGGATTGTGAAGGGATCTTGCGTCCGGCGACGACCGCTTCGATGGCGGCCCGCTTCGCCTTCATGCGGATGTGGCTGTAGTGCTTGAGCATCTGGGGGTCGACGTGACCGGCGATCTCCATGATGGTCTGGTCGCCGGCCCCGCTCTCGGCGAGCTCCGTGATGAGGGTATGCCGGTTGTCGTGCCAGCGGCCCTTTACCTTGGCCTTCGTCCGCACCGTCTTCCAGGCGGTTTTGAACGACGTGATATGCCGCGTCGGATCGGAAGGTCTTGGCTTGCCCCAGGGGAAGACATACCATTCGTCGCGGCTCTCTTTGAACTTTTTCTGGTACCGCACGCGATGGAGGAGCAGCGCTTCATACACTTCCGAGTTCAGAGGGACGATGCGCCCTTCGCCGGCCTCGCTCTTTGCTCTTCCCACCTGCACTGTCTTTGCCGTGAAGTTGATCTGGCCCCAGGTCAGCGTCTTGATTTCCGTATCTCGCAATCCGCCGTCGCGGGCCAGCATGTAGGCCGCATACATGTGGGGGCTGTGAGATTTGCTGGCCCTCGCTTCGAGCGAGCGGCTCTCCTCGGCGTCGAAGGCTTTGCCGATCTGTTTATGCACCCGCAGCTTGAGCTGCCTGTTCTTCTTGAGATGGGCGCGAATCACTTCTCCGGGGTCGCCCAGCATCTTGAGGAGGAAGCGCACCTCCTCGTTGATCGACTTGGGCGCCGCCTTCTCACGCAGCCGGTCCTCTTGATAGCCGAGCACGACCGCGTCGTTGATGTCGACGGCCAGCTTCGTGCCGAGCAAACGCGAGACATGGCCAAGCGCATACTCGGCAAAGGTGGCCGACCGGTAGCGAAGCCTGTAGCCGACGAGGTAATCGTCGATGATCTCCGCAAGCGTTCGAATGCGATTTTGGCGGACTTGTTTGACGTTGTTGTAGCCGGCTTCGAGCTCCCGCCTGCGCTCCTGCTCCGCGCTCTTGGCGATGGTTTTCGATGTTGACCGGGAGGACTCCCGGATCAGCTGGCCGGCAAAGGAGAATTGATACCACCAGATTCTGCCCCTTGGGAAAAGCGCCATATTCCACTCCTGGATCTCGGTTGGGCGCGCCGACTGTGCGGCGTGCGACTGAAGATTCAGGCGCGGACGAAATTCGATCAAATTCAGAATGCCGAAAATGGCCACACCGGGAAGGGTGGTTTTACGGCGTCAGATTGGAGGTTGGGAGTCGTCTGAGAAGGGGTTCAACAACTACGCTCGATTGCTATGGGTTAGCACTCGATTTTGAAGGAGCAGATACACAAAATCGTACACAGTTGGCACTTTTTTGAGGATTTCTGCTCGTCTTCAGTTCGCTAAGTTGTTGAAACTAATTGGCTCCTCAGGTAGGACTCGAACCTACAACCCTTCGGTTAACAGCCGAATGCTCTGCCATTGAGCTACTGAGGAGTGTCTGGCGACAGATTGCTCATTTCCAAAGTATCAAACCGCGGCGGGTGCGTCAAAGGTTCGGTTTTTCAGGCGCATCCGCCAGCCCGAGGGCCCGCGCCGCGGCCATTCGATACGATGGACCAGAGGAGCCACCATGTCCCGCATCTCCCGCCTCGACCGCACCCAGGTCACCCCTGACATCGCCGCCCGTTTCGACAAAATCTTCGCCGTCCGCGGCAACGTGCCCAACATGTTCCGCGTCATGGCGCACCGGCCCGAGATCTTCGCCACTATGCAGGACCACTTCGCCGCCGTGCTCAACACTGGCACCGTGCCAACGAAGCTAAAAGAGCTCATCATCGTCCGCACCAGCCAGGTGAACGAGACGCCCTATTGCCTCGCCAGCCATCTCATCCTCGCGCGCGGCCTCGGCTGGTCCGACGACCAGCTCTCCAACCTCGCCGACTGGCAGCACCGCGACGACTTCACTCCCGCCGAAAGAGCCGCTCTTCGCCTGGCCGAAACCGTGACGCGCAACGCCAACGCCGTCACCGACGAGCAGTTCGCCGAGTTGCGCACCTTCTACGACGAAGGCGAGATCGTGGAACTCCTCTGTGCCATCGGCCTCTTCAATTACTTCAACCGCTTCAACAACGCGCTGAAGATGGAGCCGACAAGGCCCGGCGAAGGAGGCTGCGCGGCACCCCCGGCGCAGGATCTTGCCACTCATGGACTCAAATAGCGCGCTGCTACCATAGAAGCAGGAGCCATCTTCTCAAGCATGAAACTGCAAATTCCCGCGGGCACGTTCCGCGCGTATCTCTTTGACTGCGACGGCACCATCGTCGATTCCATGCCGCTGCACTACATCGCCTGGAAGAACGCCCTGGCCGAACACGGCTGCGTCTACGAAGAGAAGCTCTTCTACGCATGGGGCGGCCGGCCCATCCGCGAGATCATCCGCCTCCTGAATGAAGCGCAGAATCTCGACATGCCCGTCGAAGAAGTTGCCGAAAAGAAGGAAGCGCTCTATCTCAGCCTGCTGCCGCAGCTCAAGGGGATCCCGGAGGTCATCGAGCACATCGACGCCCAACACGGCCGCATCCCTTTCGCAGTCGTCTCCGGCAGCCGCCGCGACTCCGTCACTGGCTCGCTCGGCGCGCTCGGCCTGCTCGACAAGTTCGAAACGCTGGTCTGCGCCGAGGACTACAAGCGCGGCAAGCCGGCGCCCGACGCCTTCCTGCTCGCCGCCGAGCGCCTCAATGTGCGCCCCGCCGAGTGCCTGGTCTTCGAAGACACCGAACTCGGCATTGAAGCTGCCACCGCCGCCGGCATGGCGTCGGTCAAGGTGCCTCTGCCCTTCGAACGCATTTCCTGACTTTTTTGTCATTGTCTGAAACTTACGGAACCATCGTGCTCGTCCTTTCGTAAAGCGGTTTATACGGGGGTCGAGTACGCATGGCCTTGGCTCATGCCGAGCAGGCAACAACTACGACCGCGCCAACCAGCCGCCACGATCGCTTCCTTCTCCTCAGCATCGCGGCTGCGTTTGCGCTGTTTCACATCCTGACCAACGGCCGCTACGGCTTTCACCGCGACGAGTTGCAGTTCCTCAGCGATGGGCGGCACCTCGACTGGGGCTTCGTCGCCTATCCGCCGTTCACGCCCTTCATCGAGCGCATCGCCATGGCCGTCTTCGGCCTCTCGCTCACCGGGCTGCGCCTGTTTTCCGTGCTCGCGCAGGCTATCGTGATCTTTGTCAGCGGCCTCATGGCCCGCGACCTCGGCGGGAATCGCTGGGCACAATGCGCCACGGCCGTTTCGGTCGCGCTCTCCGCTGTGCCCCTCTTTGAAGCCACGGAGTTCCAATACACTTCGTTCTCCCTGCTCTGGTGGGTCCTCATCTGCTGGTTTACCATCCGCCTGCTGCAATCGGAGAATCCCCGCTGGTGGCTCGCCATTGGCCCCGCCATCGGCCTTGGCCTCATGACGAAGTACTCCATCGTCTTCTTTATCGCCGGTATGCTGGGCGGCATGCTCCTCACCAGCGCGCGCCGCTTCTTCGCCAGCCGATGGTTCTGGGCCGGCGTCGCCATCGCGCTCCTCATCTTCCTGCCCAACATCCTCTGGCTCATCCGCAACGACTTCATCTCCTACCAGTTCCTCCAGCACATCCACGCCCGCGATGTGGGCGAAGGCCGCGCCGATGGGTTCTGGAAATATCAATTCCTCGCGAATGCCAATCTTTTCGCTACCCCGCTCTGGATGGCCGGGCTCATCGCCTTCATCGCCGACCGTCGCTACCGCATGCTGTTCTGGATGTACGCCATCCCCGTAGGCGCTTTCGCGCTCAGCAAGGGCCGCTTCTACTACGTCGCGGAAGCCTACCCCGTGCTGATCGCCATGGGCGCAGTGGTCGGCGAACGCTGGCTATCGCTCATGCGCACCTGGGTTCGCCACTCCCTTGAGGCCTTCTATTTTGTTGGCGTTGTTGCCGTAGGCGCTTATCTCTGCGCCATGTTCGTTCCCCTCGCGCCGAGTGGTCCTCTTCGCGACTTCGCTCTGCGCAACAACAGCGACCTCCGCGAAGAGTTCGGCTGGAACGAGTTGGTGAAGACCGTCGCCGGCATTCGCGATTCCCTGCCCCCCGATCAGCAACGGCACCTCGGCATCACCACCGGCAACTACGGCGAATACGGCGCCATCGACATCCTGGGCCGCGCCTATGGCCTGCCCGAGCCCATCGGCACCACGAACTCCGAGTGGCTCCGCGGCTACCCAACGCCTGCGCCCACCACGTTCATCGTGCTCGGACTCAGTGAGAAGCAAGCGAACTCAATCTTCACCGGCTGCCGCCTCGCCGGCCACAACGCCAATAGCCAGGGCATTCGCAACGAAGAGAGCCAGTACCACCCCGACATCTTCCTCTGCGGCCCAACCCGCTTGCCCATCTCCGTCCTCTGGCAACGACACAAAGACTTCGGCTGATACCGGAGTTTGCAGCCACATTCACCGCAAAAAGCTGGATGCCTAATTCTGGGAGCGCGCTGGGCAGCGCAGCGATGGCTGGGATACCTCACAACCCCATTTCCAACTCTCGAACTCAGTCACTCCGCCACTGTGTCTCGAGTCCCTCGTTCCCTGTCCTTTAATACAACAGCACCGCCATCCGGTAGGCCGTGAATCCGCTGGCATCCTCGTGCGCCGAACAACTCCCGACATCCGCCTCGCGATACTGCCCTGATCCCAGCCGATCTATCAGCGCCTGCGGCAGCCGCTTCAAATCCGGGCCCTGCCACCGCATGATGAATCCCGGCTCGCCGCCCGTAAGCCCCCGCGGCAATCCGCTGCTCGTCGCGCACGCCAGCCGCGCATCGTGCGGATCGCGCCGCACCTTTACTCCGCTCATGCGAATCAACCCGGCAATCGCCGCCTCCGCCTGCGCGGGCGACTCGCTCGCAATTGCATGCGAAAAATCCTCCACCGCGTACAGCACCCCGCGCGCCGCGATTACCGCAATGCCCACGTGATCCACTGCCGGGTTTAACAGGTTTTCGCGATGCCCGGGCGAATGCATCCAGCCGTCCTGAATCTGCCCGGCATACTGGCCCACGGCCACGTTCTCTTCAATCTCGCTGAAGTGCGCTCCCGCCGCCGCGGCCCGCTCCGCCAGCCCCATCTCGCCGCCGTACCGATGCGCAATCGGGCCTTCCTTGACCATCCGCTCGCAATGCTTCATCGCAGCCGCGGCCAGCGCCGGATCCCACTGTAATGCGCGTACCCCGGCCGTCGCCCGAGCCTGGTTCCCCAGCGCAAACAACTCCTCCGCCGCGGCGCGCTCCGCCTGCCCAGCCGCGGACGCAACCCCAGCGCCGCACAAGACGACCCCCACAATGCAATAGGAGAAAACCTTCATGCTGCTATTAGACCCGAGCACGCGCCCACAGTCGCTGCCTCTCTACCCGGCAGTCGTGCTCCCGCTCGCCGGAAACTCGTTGCGCGGCCCAATCCACAGGAACAAAAGAATGGCCGGCAATCCCACCACGCTTGTAAGCACGAAGAAATGTACCCAGCCGATCTTCTCCGACAATAGGCCCCCCGAGGAGCCGATGACCGTCCGGCTCAGGGAAGCCAGCGAAGACAGCAGCGCGAACTGAGTCGCCGTAAATCCCGGCGAGCACAAACTCGAAAGGTAGGTGATCAGCGCGGTGCCAGCCATCGCGCCGGTCAGGTTTTCGGCGGTCACGCACAGCGCAAGATAGCCCACGCGATGCCCCTCCACAGCCTGCAATACGAAGAACAAGTTCCCAATCGATTGCAGGATGCCGCATAGAATGAGCGACCGTTTGATGCCGAAGCGCGTCGTTACTACGCCGCCGATCAGCGCCCCAATCACAATCGAGAAGAATCCGAAGATCTTCGAGGCAGTCGCAATCTCCGGAAGCGAAAATCCCAGCGAGATATAGAGCGGCGTCGACATCACGCCCGCCATCGCCTCACCCATCTTGTATCCGAAGATCGCAATCAGAATGACGATCCACAATGGCCGCCGCATGAAATCGCGAAAAGGCCCGATCACCGCGGTGGCAAAGGCGTGGCGAATCGCCTGCCACCCCGATCCCTGCTCGTGCGCAGCGCTGGCCGGTACCGTCGGTTCGGGCGCAAACAAGAACACCAGCAGTCCCAGCCCGAGCAGCGCGGCCATCGTGGCGTACGCCGCGAACCACCCCGCATACGCTGCGATAAACAATCCGCCCGCGCCGGACGCCAGCATGCCGATGCGGTAGCCCGACTGGATCATCGCCGCACCGGGCGCCTGCTGATCCGCAGTCAGGCTCTCCACGCGCCACGCATCGATCACGATATCCTGGCTCGCCGAGAGGAACGCGACGAGCACCGCGAACCCGGCCATCAGCGTCAGGTTGTGTTTTGGATGGCACAGCCCCAGCCCCACGATCGCCCCCATCAAAAGAATCTGGATCGTGATTCCCCAGCCGCGCCGCCGTCCCAGCCGCAGCGGCGGAGGCACGCGATCCATCAACGGCGCCCACAAAAACTTGAAAGCGTAAGGCGTGCCCACCAGCGCAAACGCGCCGATCTCCGCGCGCCGCACGCCTTCCATCGCCAGCCACGCTGAAAGCGTCGAGTAGGTCAGCAGCAGCGGCAGGCCGCTCGCAAACCCCAGCGCCAGTACCTGCAGCACGCGCGGCTGGGTATAGGCCGCAATTCCCTGCCGCCAGCCGCTTCCATCTTTCACTCGGGAGGATGCCTTCATCGCCTCTTCGGGCACTCGATTTAACCTGTCGCCCTACGTCAGCTTCTTGAAGGCCACATCAGCTTCTTGAAGGAGAGATCGGCGGGAACCATCTCAGAGTAGCACCGCCCGGTCCCCGTTTTGAGACCTGGGAAAGCACTCCACAAACTCACCGCCGCTCTACCACCATCTGCATCCCGTTCTTCGCCCGCAGCGTAAACAGCGCCTGCGGCTCCCCCACGTGTCCCGACGCAACGCGCAACCGGAACCGCTGCGCCAGGATGGCAAGAATCAGCACTGCCTCCGTCATCGCAAATGAGGCACCGATGCACACCCGCGGCCCAAAGCCAAACGGCAGATACGCCAGCCGGTCGCGCTTCGCCACCGCCTCCGGCAAAAACCGCTCCGGCTCAAACTGCTCCGGCCTCTCCCAGTGGTCGCGATGGCGATGAATGATCCACGGAATCATCGTGATCAGCGATCCCTTCGGAATCCGCATTCCGCACACCACGTCGTCCGCCTGCGCCTCGCGAAACGCCAGCGTGTGCACCGCCGGATACAGTCGCATCGACTCCTGCAGAATCATCCGCGTATAGGTCAGCCGCGGCACATCCTGCCACGCCGGCTCGCGGCCGCCCAGCACCGCCTCCAGTTCCTCGTGCATCCGCGCCTCATGCTCGGGATGCATCGCCAGCAGATACCACGTCCACATCAATGCCAGCGCCGTCGTCTCATGTCCGGCTACAAAGATCGTCAGCACCTGGTCGCGAATCTCGCGCGGGCTCATCCCCACGCCGCTCTCTTCATCGCGCGAGGCGATCAGCCGGTCCAGCAGGTCGCCCTTCCCCGCCGCGGGCGGCGACTTCATCCGCGCATCGATCAGCGCGAACATCGCGCGGTCGAACTCCCGCATGATCGCCCGCCCGCGCACGCCCTTGATCGCGCTCCAAACCGGCCCCAGCCCCGGAACGAACTCCATCAGCCCCACCATCATCACCTTCTGATAGCGGTCCGATCCGTCGCGAATAATATCCACAATGCTGTCGCTGTCCGCCGCGAACATCGATCGCGAGATGATCTCGAGCGTCAGGTCCATCATGGCTTCGCCCGCTTCCACCACTGCGCCCGCGCCGAGGCGGTCCCAGCGCTCCGCCAGGTTACGCGTCGCATCCACCATCACCGGTGCATACTTCTCAATGGTGCGATGATCGAACGCCGGCGCCATGATCCGCCGATGCGCCCGCCACGTCTCGCCCTCGCTCAGGATCAGCCCGTTGCCCATCGCGGGGCCCAGAATGCGGTGCTCCACCGGCGCCTTGGGATAGTTCGCCGCGTTCTCCAGCAGCACCCGCCGCAGCCCCGCCGGAGCGTTCACGATGAAACTGCGCGACACCAGCGACTTCTGCTCGATGATCTTCGCGCGGTACATGCTCTCGTCCAGGGCTTCGATAAAATTGCGTCGAACGGTGCGCAGGTAGCGCACAAACGACAGCGGCTCCGCCGGCGGCACAGGGCCGGCCAGCACCGGCGCAACCGGACTGGGTGAAACAGTGGCAGACATGCAGACCTCCGCGCCGCCGGGGCTCAACGGCGCTTTCCTCAAGATGCTTCGCCTCACTGTAAGACGCTAACCATCCAAGCCGGTTTTGACATCATCGCATGTACCCGGAAGATTGTTCAGGAGAACCAAACCTTGAAGATCGCCGTTCTCAGCGACACCCACGGCCTGCTCCGTCCTGAAGTGCTCCCCGCGCTCGAAGGCGTCGACTCCATCCTCCATCTCGGCGACGTAGGCGATCCCAAAATCCTCGACACCCTCGCCGCCATCGCCCTGCTCACCGCGATCCGCGGCAACATCGACCGCGAAGGCCGCTGCAGCCGCCTGCCGGAAACCGAGGTCGTGCTCCTCGACGGCGCATACATCTACCTGCTGCACAACATCGACGGCCTGCACCTGGACCCCGCCGCCGCCAAGTTCGCCGCCGTTCTCTTCGGCCACTCCCACAAAGCCGAGATCCGCCGCCACAAAGGCGTGCTCTACTTCAACCCCGGCTCCTGCGGCCCGCGCCGCTTCAACCTCGCCGTCACGATGGGCTACCTGCATCTCTCCGGCGCCGGGCACCTTGAAGCCGAAATCGTGAAGCTTCCAGTGCCTCTGTGATACCGTTGGCGCATGAAATCGGCAATCGTTATGGCCTCCATTCTGCTCGCGGGGAATTCCATTGCTGGCCAGACAGCGAAGCTTTCCGATTGGCCGGGCTTGCTAGACAAGAAGAAGGTTGCCGACGCAAAGGCGCTCTGCGATAGATATGCCGTTTCGAAGCTCATCTCCGAGCAGGTCGAGGCGCAGAAATGCCTGGCAAATGTCGCCCTGAGCGGAAACGACCAAATGTTGATCGAAAAGGACGATGCTGGCGGCGGCACGCTGCGAGATAGCTACTCACCCGCGTCCGTGGATCAGGCGCTTCAACACCTCAATCTCGGCATAGAGCTCGCTCCGCAGGACCTCTCCATTCATCAGGGACGGCTTCACGTGCTCGAAATGGCGGGCCGATACGACGATATGGTCAAAGCCCTCGATGAAAGCGCCACCACCTACAAGGGACAGGATGCGCTCCAGGCTTGGCTCGCCTACGCGTCGGAGCTTTCCGATCTTCGCCAATATCAGGCAGGCCTCGACTTTATGAAAGTCCTCGACAAGCACTATCCTGGCTCCCCCGACGTGCTCGGGAACATTGGCGCATTCCTGGACATGTTGGGAAAAGATCGGGAAGCAATGCCGTACCTGAAGCGAGCGGTCGAACTTGCTCCCAAAGATCCCATCAATGCTTGGGATCTCGCCCGTGCCTACGACTTTGCCGGCCAAACGGAGCTCGCGGATCAGTGGTACCACAAAGCACTTGAACTTATGACCGACGCCGACCAGCTGAAACAGTCCCGCTGCTTGTACGCGAAGTTTGTCGAAAAGAAGCTCAAGGATCGTACCCGCGCCTGCGCACTCCAGAAGGGCAATTGCGAAACGGGCGCGCAGACGGCATGCAGCGAAAGCTCGGCGCAGACCCCATGACCAAAACTCCCGTCCATTCAATAGTGAAGCTTCTCGGCGTCTGCATCTTTCTCGGCTGCACAGCCATATTAGTGCGGCCCGCGCAAGCTTCCTCCGACGAAAGCAACCTAGCCCACTCCATCCTGCGCGCCGCCCTCACCACCAACGGCCTGGCGCGCACCGCTACACCCTGGCATCTCAAAGCCGATATCCAGTTTCTGCGTCCTGCCCCTCAGCCGCCCCTCAGAGTGCAGCTTGAAGAGTGGTCGCGCGGGCCCGCCCAATGGCGGCGCACCTGGTCCAGCGGCGAGCCCGGGCTCAGTGGCACGGAGTGGAGCGCCGGCCCTCACGATCGCTATCTGTCGCACCACGGCGCCGACACCCTCGATCGCATCCGCCTCAATCAGCGCATTGCCCGCCCCCTCACCGATCCGCTCCGGCAGGCTTCGCAACTCGGTCCGGATGTTCCGCTGGAACTGAAGATCATCTCCGCCGGCGGCGTTACACTGCACTGCATCTCCGCCGTAACGCCCGACAGCCCCGCGCCCTATCCCGGCATGTGCTTCGACCGCGCCAATCGCCTGCGCCTGCTCTCCACGCTCAGCTTCGCCGTCGAGTTCGATAAGTACCAGGTCTTCGAAGGCCGCGCCGTCCCTCGCTCCCTCAAGGTTCTCGTCAATGGCACACCCTTCGCGGACGTGGACGTGACCGCCCTGGAGCCGCTCCCAGCCGCGGACGCCGCCAGGCTTCAGCCTCAACGCGCCATCCCCGAGCCCCCGCTGCTCGAACCCGGCGACGCCGCACCCGTCTCCCTCACGGAAGCCGCCATGCACCCGCCCCTGCAGCCTGATGGCTATCCCTATCGCGGCGTCATCTTCGCTCTCCTGATTCTGGATAAGGATGGCCGCGTGCGCATCGACCGCGGCATGAGTCTCGGCCCCAGCCCCGACGTCCTCGACTCGCTGGAGATAGCCTTGAAGAGCTCGAAGTTCCAGCCCTACCAACTCGACGGCCGGCCCGCGCGCGTGGCCTTCGTCGCCACATATCCACTTGATGGCAAGCCCTTCCAGCCGCACTTCGCCAAGCCGCAGCTCATCACCGCGTTGGATTTCAATGCGTACCTGCAAGCTGCGCGCGCCGGCGGCGGCTTCGCCATGGGCGGCCAGCGCCGCGGCGGACGTGGCCGCCGGTAGAAGAGTCCAGCCACACCACGTACTATTTTCCGCATCAGACTCCGCGAGTAAAGGAGTCACGATGTCTTCATCCCGCGATCCCCGCGAGCGCTTCCCCAAGCCGCCCTTCCCTGACCAGCAGCAGCCGGCGCCCGGCAACACCCACGACCTGAAACCGCCCGCCGACTACGGAGAAACCACCTACACCGGCAACGGCAAACTCAAGGACCGCGCCGCGCTCATCACGGGCGCCGACAGCGGTATCGGCCGCGCCGTTGCTCTCTGCTTTGCCAAGGAAGGCGCCGACATCCTCTTCGCGCATCTGCCCGAAGAACAACAGGACGCCGCGGAGACCGTCCGCCTCGTCCAGTCCACCGGCCGCAAATGCATCGCCGTCGCCGGCGACATCCGCCAGAAATCTTTCTCCCAGCAGCTGGTCGACCGAACCCTGAAGGAACTCGGCGGCCTCGACATCGTCGTCAACAATGCCGCATTCCAGCGCACCTACGAGAAGCTCGAAGACATCCCCGAGGACGAGTTTGACGCCGCCTTCCGTACCAACGTTTACGGCACCTTCTTTCTCACCCAGGCCGCGCTGCCGAAGATGAAGCCCGGCGGCTCAGTCCTCATCACCTGCTCCATAGAGTCCTACACGCCGGCGCAATACCTCGCCCCGTACGCCGCCACCAAGGCGGCCCTCGCCAGCCTCGTCAAGAGCTTCTCAAAAGACGCAATGGAGCGCGGCGTCCGCGTCAACGGCGTTGCCCCGGGGCCCGTCTGGACGCCGCTGATCCCCTCCACCATGCCACCGGAAAAAGTGAAGACCTTCGGCGAAAACACCGTCTTCAAGCGCCCGGCCATGCCCGTCGAACAGGCCGCCGTCTTCGTCTTTCTCGCCTCCGACGACGCCAGCTACGTCACCGGCGAAATCTACGGCGCCACCGGCGGAAGAACGCCGTACTAGGTATCAGAGGACAGGTTTCAGGTTTCAGGTTTCAGGTGGCAGGTGGCAGGTGGCAGGTGGCAGGTGGCAGGTGGCAGGTGGCAGGTGGCAGGTGGCAGGTGTCAGGTTTCAGGTTTCAGGTGTCAGGTGTCAGGTTTCAGGTGTCAGAGGCCAAGGGTTGGCGATCAGCTGCCGCTCTTCCCCTCTGCCACTTGTTCCCCGTTCCCTCATTCCCTGCAAAGACAAAGGCCGGAGCGACGCGTCTCGCTCCGGCCCTTGCTTCTGGCCGAGATACTGGGGGAGGAGTCAATCCCCGGCCGACCAGATCCACAAACTACAGCCCTCAATCCCCCGCGACCAGCTCCGCCGCCGTCTCCACCTGAGCCGGCACGGCGTCCTTATGGCCGGCCCGGACCAGGTCGAAGCGATCCAGGTTCATCACCTTGTTCCACACCGCCACGAAGTCCCGCACGAACGCCTGCTTGCCGTCGCTACTGGCATAGACCTCGGAAATCGCACGAAGTTGCGAATTTGATCCAAAAACCAGATCGACCACCGTCGCGGTCCACTTGATCTCCCCGCTCTCGCGGTCGCGGCCCTCGAGCACACCGGCATCCTTTTCGGACTTCTTCCACTTCGTCCCCATATCCAGCAGGTTCACAAAGAAGTCGTTTGTCAGCGTTCCCGGTTGCTTGGTCAGTACCCCAAGCTGCGAGTGGTCGTAGTTTGCGCCCAACGCGCGCATGCCGCCGATGAGCACCGCCATCTCCGGCGCGCTCAGGCCCAGCAGTTGCGCCTTGTCGATCAGCAGCTGTGAGGCGTACTCCTCCAGCCCCTTGCGCACGTAGTTACGGAAGCCATCGCCCATCGGTTCCAGCACCTCGAACGATTCGGCGTCGGTCATCTCCTGGGTGGCATCGGTGCGCCCCGGATAGAACGGCACCTTCACGTCCTGGCCAGCTTTCTTGGCGGCGGCTTCAACCCCAGCACACCCAGCCAGCACGATCAGATCGGCAAGCGAAACCCGCTTCCCGCCCTTCTGCGCACCGTTGAACTCCTTCTGGATGGATTCGAGCTTCGCCAGAATCTTCGCCAGTTCCGCAGGCCGGTTCACCTCCCAGTCCTTTTGCGGAGCCAGCCGGATGCGCGCACCGTTCGCGCCGCCCCGCTTGTCGCTCCCGCGGAACGTTGATGCCGAAGCCCACGCCGTCGTCACCAGCTCTGCAATCGAAAGCCCCGACTCCAGCACCTTCGCCTTCAGCGCTGCAACGTCCTTGTCATCCACCAGCTTGTGATCCACCGCCGGCACCGGATCCTGCCAGATCAGCTCTTCCTTCGGCACCAGCGATCCGCGATACCGCGAGATCGGACCCATATCGCGATGCGTCAGTTTGAACCACGCCCGCGCAAAGGCATCCGCAAACTCATCCGGATGCTCAAGGAACCGCCGCGAAATCTTCTCATACGCGGGATCGAACCTCAGCGACAGGTCCGTCGTCAGCATCGTCGGCACATGCTTCTTCGATGGGTCATAGGGATCCGGAATCGTGGCTCCGGCGTTCTTCGCCTGCCACTGGTGCGCCCCGGCCGGACTCTTGGTCAGCTCCCACTCGTAGCCGAACAGATTCCAGAAGAAGTTGTTGCTCCACTTGGTGGGCGTCGTGGTCCAGGTGACCTCCAGCCCGCTTCCGATCTGATCGCGCCCAATACCGGTGTTAAAGGTGCTCTCCCAGCCCAACCCCATCAGTTCCACCGGCGCGCCTTCCGGCTCTGGGCCGACATGCGATGCAGGCGCAGCACCGTGGGTCTTGCCGAATGTGTGGCCGCCCGCAATCAGCGCCACCGTCTCTTCGTCGTTCATCGCCATCCGGGCAAAGGTTTCGCGGATGTCCTTGGCCGCCGCCACCGGGTCAGGGTTCCCGTCCGGACCCTCCGGGTTCACGTAGATCAGGCCCATCTGCACCGCAGCCAGCGGGTTCGCCAGCTCGCGGCTTCCGCTGTAACGCTTCTCGCCGAGCCACTCCGTCTCCGGACCCCAGTCCACGTCCTGCTCCGGCTCCCAGATGTCGGCGCGGCCGCCACCGAAACCAAACGTCTTGAACCCCATCGATTCCAACGCCACATTCCCCGCCAGAATCATCAGGTCAGCCCACGAAATCTTGCGTCCATACTTCTGCTTCACCGGCCACAAAAGCCGCCGCGCCTTGTCCAGGTTCACGTTGTCCGGCCAGCTATTGAGCGGGGCAAACCGCTGCGATCCCCGGCCCGCGCCACCGCGGCCGTCGTGAATGCGATAGGTCCCGGCGGAGTGCCAGGCCATGCGGATGAACAGAGGCCCATAATGGCCGAAATCCGCCGGCCACCAGTCCTGCGAGTCGGTCATGACCGCGTGCAAATCCTTGATCACCGCGTCCAGATCGAGCTTGTCGAACTCCTTCCCGTAGTCGAACTCCTTCTCCATCGGGTTCGACAACGAGGAATTCTGGTGGAGGATCGACAGATTCAACTGGTTCGGCCACCAGTCGCGGTTGCCTTTGGCGCCGGCCGAGGCATGCTTCACGCTACCCATGGCAAAAGGGCATTTGGATTCGGAAGACATAATGCTGAACTCCTATGATCTGGCTGAAGGTACGGGGACATCCGGAAAAGAATCCCGGCGGCATACGTTATGTTTCAGCCCAAACACTATACCTCCAAAATCGATAAATCCAATCAATTATCCCTACAATGACGATTCCCATAGACTATGATCAGGTAGCTCGGCGAAAAAGCCCGGGAGCATCCCAGAGTCTATCGAAACCCGTCGTAGCGCCGGCTCGCACGCAAACCGCGCCAGAGGCGCAGCGTTCGTTAGCCCCGCGCTTCAGCGTGGGGAAACAGAGCAGATAAGATCCGGAGCCCCGTAGGGGCGGCGGAAAATTAAAACCGCCAAATCCTCAACCAGAACTTCAGGAATCAACGCCGCGCAACGCCTCCTCTTTCACTTGAGGATCAACGATGAATCTACAGGATCTACGCTACTTAGTCGCTGTTGCAGAGCACCGACACTTTGGCCGCGCCGCCGACGCCTGCCACGTCAGCCAGCCCACCCTCTCCAGCCAGATCCGCAAGCTGGAAGACGACCTCGGCGTCAAGCTCCTCGAGCGCACCAACAAACGCGTCGAGCTCACCGCCGTCGGCAGCCAGATCCTCGAGCACGCCCGCCAGGCCCTTGCTCAGGCCCGTGAGATGGAGCAGGTGGCCCAGGCAGCCCGCGACCCCCTCGTAGGCCCCTTGAAGCTGGGCGTCATCCCCACCCTCGCGCCCTACCTCATGCCCCTCATCCTCAAGCCCCTGCGCCAGGCCTACCCCGCCCTCACCATCGAGCTGTGGGAGGATCAGACCCGCCATCTCATCGACGCCCTCCGCAGCCACCGCCTCGATGCCGCCCTCCTCGCCACCCCCGAAGCCGCTCCCGAGATCACCGAGATCGAGCTCTTCCGCGAACCGCTCCTCGCCGCGCTCCCTCCCGACCACCGCCTCGCCCATGCCAAGGTCATTGAGGAGAGTGCCATCGCTCATGAGCTGCTGGTCCTCGCCGAAGGCCACTGCCTCGCCACTCAGGCCCTGGCCGCCTGTGGCTCCCGGCAAGGCGCTGCCCGCACCGACCTCCAGCGCAGCGTCCAGGCCGCCACCTTGGAAACACTCGTCAACCTCGTCGCCGCCGGCTACGGAACCACCCTCATCCCCGCCCTAGCAGCCGACTCCCTCGGCCGCCTCGGCATCGCCATCCGGCCACTGGCCGGCGACTCGGCCCGCAGCATCCGGCTCGCCAGCCGTCCCGGATTCCCCCGCCCCCAAGCCCTCCGCGCCCTCGAGAAGGTGATACGAAACGCCGTCCGCCTCGGCCAGGCGCCCTGCCGGTAGAACGGCCCATCGGCGACCCAGAAGTCCAAGATCGCAAAATTAGCCGTTGACATCCAGAAGAAATCCACTACCATATGGTTGTGGATTCGTTGGGCACAACCTTTGCGGCCTTATCCGATCCGACCCGGCGCGCGATGGTCGACCGGCTCTCCCGCGGGCCGGCCTCCGTGCACAGCTTGACCGAACCGTTCGCACTCTCGCAGCAGATGATCTCCAAGCACATCGCTTACCTGGTGCGGGCGCGGATCGTAACCAAGACGAAGCGCGGACGAGAGAGCATTTGCACCCTCAGGCCGCAGGCCATCAAGGCAGTCAACGACTGGACGATGAGCTATCGCCAGTTCTGGGAAGAGAGCTTCGACAAACTGGAACAAGTTGTAAACCGAATGAAGGAAGAGGAGGTCAGCGATGACAAAAAACACGGCCAATGAAACCGAGCGGATGACGATTACCAGAGTTTTCGATGCCCCACGCGAGCTGGTTTGGAAGGCGTGGACCGACCCGAAATACATCATGCAATGGTGGGGTCCCAACGGCTTCACCGCGCCTGTCTGCAAAATGGACTTCCGCGTCGGCGGAAAGCTCCTCTGTTGCATGAGGGCGCCCGACGGGCAGGAGTTCTGGAACGCGGTCGAATACCACGAGATCGTTCCCTACGAAAAGATCGTCTCGCTGATGTACTTCGCCGACGCGCAGGGGAACAAGGTGGAAGCCGCGGAGCTGGGCATCGATCACGAGGCCATCGACGGCGCGTTCGACGTGACTCTCTTCGAGGACCTCGGAAACGGCCGGACCAAGCTCACCTTCATTGGAAATGAACCCATGGAGAGCGCGAAAGACAGCGGTCAGCTGGAGGGTTGGAATCAGATCCTCGACAAGATTGCCGCGGTTCTCAAGGATCTGGCGCAGACGAAGTGAGCAGCCCATGCTTCCGATCGTCTTCTCACTTGACCCACTCAACCAGAAGCACAAACAGGCTGCAGCCGAGTTCCCCGCAAAACGCCGCGGATCTCAGTTGCAGCCTGCTTGTGGTCTCTGCAATCTTCCGTACTTACGGCAGCAGTCCGAATACCGCCACGCCGTTCTGCGTCGGCACATACACCTTTCCGTTCACCACCACCGGCGTCACAAACTTGTTGCCATTGCCGAAGGCGTCACGGCCGCTCGCCGCCTGATTGCTGTTGTATAGCTCGTGCGTCAGGTTCGCGGCGTCGTAGGCGTGCAGTACTCCCGGCGAGCTCAGGTTCGACTCCAGCGCCCATACGATCCCGTTCGACGTGCCGTTCGCTGAGATGCTCGGCGTCGCGCCCGGATAAGGAAACGACACCGCCGTCATGCTCGACGGACTCGTCGCCAGCTTCGCGTTGGTCATCGGGAACGCCCGCATCTGCGTGTACGCCGGCCCGTAGTAGAGCACCCCGTTGAAGAACGCCGGCGTGGATCGCACCCCGGCCGTCGGCAGCGCCCCCGTCACCTCCTGGTACACCGCCGAATTTCCCGAGGCGCTGAACTTGCCCATATTGTCGCGGTCCACCACATAAATGTTCGTGTCCTTGCCCGCGCCCACCAGCAGGTGATGCACCCCGCCCGAGCCGTCCGTCTGGTCCGGCAACAGAATCTCCCCTCCCGAACCCATATCGGCGTCGGCGTTGGACTGGGAGACCGTGTTGTACGTCTCGAAGTAATCCGCCACCGCGAGCTTGCCGCTTGTCGAAAGCTTCAGAATCGCGTTGCCGAAGTCGCCCTGAGCCGGGAAGCCGTTGCTGTCCAGCGTGGTATCGAAGGTGCCGTTGGCATCGAGGAAGTAGAGATTGCCGGCACTGTCGGCGGCGATGCCGTCGCCGGCCATCCAAATTGAGCCTTCGCTGCCGTTCGGCGTCAGGTTCAGCACCTGTGTCTGCTTCAGCGTGGACTCACTGTAACCCATCACCCAGCCGCTGTACGGCTGCCCATCGCAGTGAGAGGTCCAGCCCATGTAGATCGTGCCATTCACCAGCAGCAGCGCGGCCCGCTCGGCATACTGTGCGGGATTGAAAGCCACGTTTCCGCCGCTCGACGCCGCACCCGTTCCCGGATAGCTCGCCGTGATCTCTGTCGGGCTGCCGGAGACCTCGGCGCCCGTCGTCACGTCCAGCGCGTGCAGGCGCTGGTGGTAGTTGCCGCTCCCGTCCTTCGTCATGCCGACTACGAAGATGGTTCCGTTCGGGCCCGCATTACGGTCGATCACCGGGGTCGAAGTGATGCCGATCTCCGGCGTGATCTGGCTGCAGCCGTGATCGTCGCTCGGCGTTTCGCCGGAGCCAAGGATCGAGGTCTTCCAGAGCTGCGTTCCTGTGTCCGCGTCGAAGGCGTAGACACTGTCACGCTCCGTGGCAACATAAAGAACATTGCGCGCCTGGCCGCCGGCGGTGATGCCGGAAAGATACAAAGGCTCCGCGTCCACCTTGCCGTCTACCGAGTCGAATCCGACCTTGCCGAAATGCGCGGAGTTCACATTGCTCAGGGTCAGGATGGTCTCCTGCGCATTCAGCCCGTCGCGCGCATTGTCGTAGTGGTAGGTCGTCACATCGCGGCCGGTAGTGGGCGGCGGTGGCGGTGGCGGCGCCTGTGCCTGCACCGTGAGCGACAGCGTTGCCGCATGCGAAAGGCTGCCCGATGTTCCGGTGAAAGTGACGGTGCCGCTGCCTGCCGCTGCGCTGCTTCCCGCCGTCAGTGTCACGTTCTGCGCGGTGCCTGGCGTCAGCGAGAGCGATGCGGGCGACGCCGTCACGCCTGAAGGCAATCCGCTGATGGCGACCGACACCGTTGAGCTGAATCCATTCGAAGGCGTCGCGTTCACCTGGATCGTCTGCCCGTTTCCGCCCGCCGTCAGGGAGGCGGAAGTCGGCGCAACCGTCAGCGAGAAATCACCCGAAGCCGGCGGAGGCGTCGACTGTCCCTGCACCGTCAGAGACAGCGTCGCCGTATGCGACAGGCTGCCCGAGGTCCCGGTAAAAGTGACCGTCGCGCTGCCCGAGGCGGCCGTGCTCGCCGCGGTCAGGGTGAAGTTCTGTGCGACTCCGGCGTTGAGCGTGAGCGTCGTGGGGCTCGCCGTCACTCCGGCAGGCAGACCGCTCACCGCCACGGATACAGTCCCGGCAAATCCGTTGACTGACCGGGCATCCAGCGTGATGACCTGCCCGCTTCCGCCGGCCGTCACCGTCGCCGAAGGGGGAGCCACCGTCAGCGAAAAATCCGCGGTGGGTGCGGTCGGAGGAACAAACCTGCTGCCGCACGAAACCAGAACCGCTGACGCCAGAGTCGCAGCGCCCATCAGAACCACGAGCAGGAAGACGGGCCGAACGAAACGCCGCACGAATAGCTCTAAGATAAATTCATAGTTGTACAAAGCTTCCCCCAGTCCGCCCAGACCTCAGTCGGATGACAAATTGGATGCTGCTGAACGTGAAATCAGAAATCGGGGACAGCAGGAACAAATAGCGAACAATTAAAATAGACCCTGACCAGCGAAACCCCGATCCATCGGCCCAACCAGATGCAAACCCCGTAACCAGCCGGGTTCGCGGCGCGCGCCTCCCCTGTTGAAAACCAGCCCGAAATTCACCCGAAAAACCCGAAGAAATGCGGAAATCTCGCCCAAGTTAGCCTAAGTTGAATTCCGTCCTCCCTTATCCACAAAAACCATCCCTCGGACCGTTGACCCCGCCCTGCGACCTTCGTAGAGTTCTCATCAAAGGCAATCTCTCAGCGGGTGTCCTGGAGGCCCGGCCAATGGCCGAGCAGAATGACCCGGTTGGGAGAAAGGGGCCATCTTCCCCTGTGGAGACGACATGCTGAAACTGAAAAAAATCCACATCCTCGGCTTCAAGAGCTTCTGCGACCGCACCGAACTCACGGTCTCGGGAACCGGCTTGGCCGTGGTCGTGGGTCCCAACGGGTGCGGCAAGTCGAACATCCTGGATGGCGTGAGCTGGGTGCTGGGCGAGCAGAGCGCGAAAAGCCTGCGCGGAACCCACATGTCCGACGTCATCTTTGCCGGTACGCGCGACCGCAAGCCCCTCGGCATGGCCGAGGTCACGCTCACCATGGTCGACCCGGATGCCTACGAGGGCCCTGTCCCCGTTGAGCCCGAGGTAGTCGTCGACAATGACGGCCCGGCCGACTGGGACGAAGAAGAGCTGCGCCGACAGAAGGCCGCCGAAGCCGAGGAGATCGTCTCCGCCGAGCAGCCGGGACAATCCATCGAAGAAGATGGCGTTGAAGCCGCCGCCCCGCAGGCTGAGGGCGATGCAGCCGCCGCCGGTCCCCAGGCCGTGGTGCTCAAGATTCGCCGCCGCAAGTTCCAGCGCACCTTCGCCAAGGGCGAAATCGTCATCACCCGCCGCCTCTTCCGCACCGGCGAAAGCGAGTATCTGCTCAACGGCAAGCTCTGCCGCCTGCGCGATATTCAGGACATCTTCATGGGCACCGGCCTCGGCCCGGAGAGCTACGCCATCATCGGCCAGGAGCGCATCGGGCAGCTGCTCAGCTCCAAGCCGCACGATCGCCGCTCCATTATTGAAGAGGCCGCGGGTATCACCCGCTTCAAGACCAAGAAGCGCCTCGCCGAGCTCCGCCTCGAATCCGCCAAGCAGAACCTGGCGCGCGTCGATGACATCTTCGAAGAAGTCACGCGCCAGATGAACAGCCTTAAACGCCAAGCCGCCAAGGCCGAACGCTTCGCTCAGGTGCGCGACGATCTTCGCGCCCGTCTCCGCGTCGTACTCGCCAGCCGCATGGCGCACATGGATGCCGAGCAGGCGCGTCTCGACGCTGAGATCGCTTCCCTGAGCGAGCAGATCAACACTTCGGCAGCGGCCATCGGCGAGATGGAGGCCAGCCAGCATACCCTCACCGAGCGTGGCTACGAGCTTGAGCGCACCGGCCAGGAGACGCAGAACCGCGCGAACACCGCCGCTGTGGAATTGGAACGCGCCGCAGCACGCGAGCGCAGCAACACCGAGCGCGTCGCCGACCTTGAAACGCGCATGGCAGCGACGGCCGCCGAGATCGAGCAGACGCGGACGCAGCTTGCCGGCATCGTGGAAGAGCGCGCGCAACAAAAAGGCTTCCTCGAAACCGCAGCCGAAGAAGCACGCGCGTTTCATCAGAAGGTTTCATCTCGTCAATCCGACGCGCGCACCGCGGCGGAAGAGGTCTTCAACGCCGAACGTCAGCTTGAGTCGGCACGCCGCCACGGCATGCACCTGCTCAGCCTGGCCGGCAACGCGCGCAACGCCACCGCGCAGGCGGAAGAGAGTCTCGCAGCCCTTGAGCGCGAGGCCGAACGCCTCGATGCTGAGATGCGCCAGTCGCGCCTCGAATTGGAGAACCTCGGCGTCCAGAGCGGCCAGGCCCGGCTCGGCTTCGAATCGGCGACAGAAACCCTGAAGCGCCTGGAAGGCGAAATCATCGCCCTGCGCGAATCGCTGCAGGCGCGCCGCGCGGAAGAGAACGCCATGCGCGCCAAGGCGAACCAACTGCGCAGCGAGCATGCCTCGCTCGGCGGCCGCAAGAACTCGCTCGAATCGCTGATTCGCAACCACAGCTACTCCAGCAACTCCGTGCGCCAGTTGCTCAAGCCCGGGGTGCTGGGCCAGGGGATGGCCCCGGTGGGCACACTCGCCGACTTCCTCGAAGTCAGCGGCGAGCACGAAGGCATCGTCGACGAATTCCTGCGCGAAGAACTCAACTACCTCGTCGTGCATAGCTGGACCGCTGCGGAAGAAGGCGTCAACCTGCTCAAGTCCGGCGTCGACGGACGCGCGACCTTCCTCGTGCATCCGGAAAATCCGGAGAGCCTTCGCTACCAGGTCAGCGCCCAACCGGTCGAGGAAGCCGGCGTAACTCCGCTCAAGGACACGATCCGCGTGCTCAACGGCTTCGGCCGTTCGCTTGAATCCATTCTGCCCAAGCTGCGCAACGGCTACATCGTCGAAGACACCAATCTCGCGCAGCAGTTGTCCGAGCGCTACAACGACGCGTTCTTCCTCACGCCGGGCGGCGAGTGCTTCCACAACACCACAGTTACCGGCGGCAAGCCCGCCAGCGAAGGCCCGCTGGCGCTCAAGCGCGATCTGCGCGAGACAGAGAGAAAGCTCTCCGCCGTCGAAGCAGCGCTCGGCGAAGCCGAAGCGCAGGCCGCTTCCCTCACCCGCACCATTGAAGATCTCGCGGCGCAACTCGAAACCCGCAGCGAAGAGCGTCGCCAGGCCGAGCGCGACACCGCCAACCAGGGCGCTGCGCTCAAGCAGATGGAGGCCGAAGTACAGCGCATCGACCGCCGCCTCCAGGAGTGGACATTGCAGGCGGCGCGCAACAAGGATGCCAGCGAAGCCAAGCTCGCCATCATCGGCCAGAAGCGCGAAGAAGCAGTGCGCCTTGAAGCGGAACACGCGCAGGCTGAATCCGCATTGGAAGCGCAGCAAGCCGCGCTTGCCGAGATGCGGCAGAAGCGCGAAGCTCTGCAGCAGGAAGCCGCACAGCTCACCGCCGAACTCGCCGGCCTCGAAGAGCGCCGCCGCGGCGCGGAGGCTGCCTTCCAGCGCATTGACCGTCTCCACGCGGACCTCGAACGCCGCGTTCTCGCCATCGAGCAGCAGCGTGCCGCGGCGGAGGCCGAGCGCGAGCAGCGCATCCGCGAGAGTGAAACGCTTGCCGCACGCCAGCAGGAGTTGACCGCCGTCCGTGCGCAGGCGCTCGAAGAAGCGCAGGCTCTCGCAAGCGAAGCGCACGAAGTCCGTCAGCAGTTGGCCAACTTCGAAACCGAACTCAAGAACGCGCGCGCCACGCTCGACAAGCTGCGCGACGATCGCGCCAACCGCGCCAGCGAACTTGCCAAGCTGCACTCCGATCTCGAACACCTGGAAGCAAGCTGCCTTGCCGAGGTGAACGTGGAAGCCTCAGTGCTTCGCGCCGACACCGAGATCGCGCACATCGAAGGCGAAGTGCTCGCGGCGGAAGAAGAGACCTGCCGCACGCTCCGCCAGAAGATCGAGCAGATGGGCCCGGTGAACATGATGGCTCTCGACGAGTACAAGGAAACCGCCGAGCGCCACACCTTCCTCGAAGCACAGCGCAAGGACCTCGTCGAATCCATCGAGAACACGCAGGAAACGATCAAGGAGATCGATCAGATCTCGCGCACCAAGTTCGACGAGGCCTTCGCGCGCATCAACGAGAACTTCGCCACCGTGTTCAGCCGTCTCTTCCACGGCGGCCAAGCGTTCCTGCGGCTGACCGACGCGGAGAACCAGGCGGAGAGCGGCATCGATATCGTGGCCTCGCCGCCGGGCAAGAAGCTGCAGAACGTCCTTCTGCTCTCGGGCGGCGAAAAGTCGCTCACCGCGATTGCGCTGCTGGTCGGTATCTTCCAGTACCAGCCGAGTCCCTTCTGCGTGCTCGACGAAGTGGACGCGGCGCTCGACGAAACCAACGTGGGCCGTCTCGCCGACCTGTTGCACTCGCTCGGCAAGGACACGCAGTTTCTCATCGTTACCCACTCCAAGCGCATGATGCACGCCGCAGACATGATCTACGGCGTCACCATGCAGGAGCCGGGCGTCTCGAAGATCGTGAGCGTAAAACTAGGCCACCAGGAACCGCAACGCGCCACGGCATAGCGCAATTGCACGATCATCGGGCGCGGATCGCAACACGATCCGCGCCCTTTCTCTTTTTGCGCAAAAGGTTGCCTGCAATGCAACTGTCGCAAACACTACACACATCTGACTTGCAGGGAGGATAGTGCATGGCAACCAAAAAGAAATCCACTGGGCGCAAGAGCAGTTCGAAAAAATCGAGCGCGAAGAAGAGCACACGTTCCAGCAAGAGCAGCAGCACGAAAAAGAGCTCCTCTTCGCGCAAGGGCACCTCTTCGCGTAAAAGCTCGTCGAAGAAAAAATCGTCAAGCCGCAAATACTCGCCGTCCGCCGGCAAGGACGTGAAGCGCGAGATGCATGCGATGAAGAAGGGCAAGCTGAAGTCCGGCCGCAGCGGAAAGAAAGTAACCAGCCGTAAGCAGGCTATTGCCATCGGACTTTCGGAAGCGCGCCGCGAAGGCAAGAAAGTTCCAAAGAAGAAATCCTGACGGAGACTGCAAGCGGGCTAGGAACTCCTGGTGGCCCGGGTTTCAATTTTGAGACCTGGGGCACCACAACTCCCAGCCAGCAATAAACTCACCGCTCGCCCCAACTCAGCTTCGTCCGCAGCGCTTCGAAGAATCCGCCTTCCTTCAACCGCACCAGGTTCACCGTATATGGCGAACGGTGGCAGCGAATCTCATCCTCAAGCTGCAACTCCACCGCACGCTGGCCGTCGACAGTCAGCAGCGCCAGGTTCGGAATGCCGACAACACGCACCGTAAGCGTGGCGTCGCCGCGCACCACAATCGGCCGCAGCGTGAGCAGGTGCGGACAGATCGGCGTGGCCACCATCGCATCCACATCGGGCGTGAGAATCGGCCCATTTGCCGCCAGCGTGTAGGCCGTCGAACCCGTGGGCGTCGAGACAATCACGCCGTCCGCGCGAAACTGCGCCACCGCTTTGCTGTTCAGCTCCACCGCAAATTCGCCCATGCGCGCGATGTCGCCCTTTGTCACCACGATGTCATTGAGCGCGTCAAAGGTCGAGTGCAATTCGCCACGCCGCCATAGCTCGGCGCGCAGCATCGATCGCGGCTCGAGCAGATGGCAGTCAGCGCACCAGCCTTCGAGCGTTGGATAGAGTTCGTTGAGCCGCACCTCGGTCAGGAATCCAAGGGTCCCCAGGTTCACGCTGAGCAGCGGGGTCCCCGTCGCCGCAAAGATGCGCGCCACCGACAGGAGCGTTCCATCTCCGCCCAGCACAATCACAAGCTCGGGCTTCTGCCTGGGCAGATCGGCGCGATCGACGGCGGCCGCACCGGCGCAGTAGTGGGCACTCTCGCTGTCGAGCAGCGGCTCGTATCCGCGCTCGCGCAGCCACGCAATCAGCTCCGGCAGAATCCGCGCCAGTTCTTCCTTCTGCGGCTTGCAGACAATCGCGATGCGCACCATGCGCGTTCAGTGTATCAGCGGGAGGAGCGGCTCCTCGCGCAGAGCAAGAACTCCTGATTCCCTTCCGCCCCCTTGATCGGCGACGCAATCGTGCCGGCTACCTCCCAGCCCTGCGCCTTTACGCACTGCGACACCTTTTCGATCGCCAGCCGATGCGCCGCCGGATCTCGCACAATGCCACCTTTGCCCACGTGCTCGCGCCCCGCCTCAAACTGCGGCTTCACCAGCACAACCATCTCGCGCAACCCGGGCGCAGCCGCCAGGACAGGCTCAATCAGCAGCGTCGCCGAGATGAACGACACATCCATCACCAGCAGCGTCGGCTCGTTTCCCAGCGCACCCGGCTCAAGCATGCGCGCATTGGTGCGCTCCAGCAGCGTCACGCGCGGGTCGCTACGCAGCTTCATGGCGATCTGCCCAAAGCCTGTGTCGACCGCCGTCACGTGCCGCGCGCCCCGCTGCAAAAGGCAATCCGTGAACCCTCCCGTCGACGCGCCCACATCGACGCATGCCCGCTCACGAACCTCGATCTTCCATTGATCGAGCGCCGCCTCCAGCTTCAGTCCCCCGCGGCTCACGTAGCGAAGATCGTCGCCAAGCATGCGAATCTGGGAATCCTCACTCACCGCTGCGCCGGCCTTGTCCACCTTCTGCTCGTTCACCAGCACGCGCCCCGCAAGAATAAGCGCGCGGGCACGCTCGCGGCTCGGCGCAAGTCCGCGCTCCACCAGCAGCACATCGATGCGTGTTTTGCCGGACATTCCAGCCTCCTCCGCCCGCAAAAGAGAAGGGCCATTCCGCGCGGGAACGGCCCAGCCTTGGCAGATCAGCGCCTTGCCTACGGCATCGTCGAACACAGCTTCGGATCCGCCGAAATCTGTGCTGCGCTCAACAACGCGGGCGGCAGATAGCACGGCTGGCCGAATCCCGGCCTGCGGCTCATCACATTGGAGTTGCCTTGGCCGCCGTTCTCCGTACTCACCCGCACATCCACAATGTTCCCCTGCACCAGCACGTTCGTATCGATGATGTCCTGGTCCGTGCGGATGATGCTGAGATAGGGGCTGTCCGGGGAGGAAACGTAGACTTTGCCGTAGATCGAATTCTTGGTAGACACCACCGTGCGCGGATGCCCGTTCACCGGCAGCGTCTTCTCCACCGTGTGGCTGCTCAGGTTCACCACGCTCACAGTTCCGTCGCCCTGGTTCGCGGTGTAGGCGCGGCTGCCGTCATAGAGCGCAGTCACGCTCGCCGGGTTTGTGCCCACGGGAATCGTGAACGTCGTCCCAAACGTCGCGCTGTCGTTGCCGTACACGTCCAGGCTCACGTCGATCACGCTCACCGCGTTCCCGTCATAATCCGACACCACCAGTTGGTTGGTGGCGCCGTTATATTCGGCGTACACCGGCCCGGCGATAACCGGCACATTCGTCCCGGTCAAGCCTGCAGACGTGGAAAGCGGCAGGCTGGGATGACACGTCACAAGCTGCCCGTTCTGGTTCAGGAAAGGCGTACACGCATCAATCGCGTTGTTCTGGCTGTTGATCACCGTAATGGTGTCGTCGCCCCGATTCAGCACGAACAAGCGCCGCTGGTCCGGCGACATGACCGCGAATACCGGGCACTTGCCCACCGGAAGGCGCGCGGAAACCGTGTAGCTCGAGGTCTCAATTGCGTCTGCCTCCCCGTTGGCCGTCGCCGTACGCGGCGACACGTTGCAGGCCACCCCCGTGGAATCGGCGAAGTTCTGTGTGATCGCGTAATCCCGTTGCCCCAGCGAGCCCGAACCCACAAGCGCTACCGGCGTTGTCCCCACGGGAATGGCCAGCTTGAACGTCGCAGGATAGCCGCTGAAGACGTCCGCCACGTTGCCGTTCAGATCCGTCGCCCATAGCCCTGCGCTGGGCGTGAACAAGTTCACCACACTGGCCGCCGCAGGTAACGTGGTGTACTGAACATTCAACTGCTGCAGCGTCCTCGAAACCGGAAAATACGTGAGCGTTCCATCGCCGTTGAGCGTATACGCATTGCCGCCGGTCCCGTCCACCGAGAACGCAACAGGATTGGCGCCCACGTTCGCCTGCGCCATGATCGTGTCGCCGGAGTAATCAATGATGCTGGCGACACCGGGACTGTTTGGCCCCGGAGATGAGAGCGTGACTGCATAGCCCGACGGCTGGGCCGCTGGCCCGCTCGGCGAAATAGGCGTAATCACAGGACGATATCCATTGCCGCAACCCGCCACGAAAGCGCCTGCCAAAAACAAAGCTCCCGCCGCGACCAATCGCTCCCGCGCCTGGCTTCCATTCAAGGGAAAAAGACTCATTCAGTTCTGTTCCTGCTTCCTTGAAGATTGTAAATTATGCAGCCGCACCCAGCCCTCGCCGTACGCGCAGCCGCATCCGGGCAGTATTTGAGGTTCTGGTTCCCCTCCTCTGCCCAAAGCACCCGAAGCGTGTCTCGTTGAGTTTTAGACGGGACAACTCTCCAGCCGTTGCCCTCGCCGGCCCGCCAGATTTTCGCGAACCAGTTGTAATCGCGCGACAAGGTCTTGCGTCTACTCCCACGAAGAGCGCCCCCACGCTCAACCCGTGCTCCCGGCCGCGATCTGAACTGCGGCCCCGAGCGCATGCTTCCTCACCGGCAAACTCGCGCGCCGGAAGTCCCGGCGCCCCGGAGGTTCGAATGAATCGAGGCACTCTTCGTGTGTTTGCATGTATGGCGGCAACCTTCGCCATCTCCGCCTGTCTCACAAGCTGCGCCGGCGGCGCCGCATCCACCACCCAAGCGTCTTCTGCCACCACTGCCAATCCTTACGCAGCGGTGTACAAGTCCCTGAAGTGGGGCGCAACCGTCACGGTATCCTTCCCCACCGACTGCACCATGGCCCTGACCACAACCGGCCAGCCCGACTACACACCGAACGCCTACTACCTCGTCCCGGCGGGCGGCAACGCAAAGATCGTTGCGCATACCGCCGTCACCAACATGGCGCTCGCCGTCGTCTCGTTTCAGGACACCATCGCACCGAACCTCAGCGGCACAACCGCCACTCTGAACATCTGCCCCACAAAAGCGTCCGCCACCACCTCCACCAACCTCGGCGCCATCGGCTATCTCATCTCCGGCACCGCCATGTTCAACCCGTTTGAGGCAAACGGCTCAACCCCCGCCGTTGCGGACAATGCCTCCTACACGTTCACGGACAGCACCGGAGCGCAACAAACCGCCTATTTCCTGGACCAGTGCGATTCGCACAGCAACGGCATGACCTGGCACGCCCATGGCAATCCCAACTGCGTCACCTCGCAGGTCGACAGCAGCACCGGCCCTTCGCACATCATCGCCATCGCGCTCGATGGCTATCCCATCTATGGCGGGCGCGACATCAACGGCAACGTAGTCGACGTTTCAACCCTTGACGCCTGCAACGGCATCACCAGCCCCACTCCGGAGTTCCCCAGCGGCGCCTATCACTACGTGCTGCCCATCGGCGTGAACACCAAATACGCCTCCATCAACTGCTACACCGGTGTCGTCTCCCAGCAGACCGTGGCGCACGGAGCCGCCCTGGCCTGCAACATGAAGGCGATGTTCGCCATGTTCGCGCAGAAATCCGCGGGCAGTCCGAAGCAGGAAGCGATGCGGGCTCCGCGCCGGATGCAGGTGTCCGCGCAGGCAATGTAGAAACAAAAAGGCGTCAAATCCTGCTGGGATTTGACGCCTTTCCAGCCTTGCGTAAAAGCAGCCCGGCCTACGCTTATTTTCCGATCACATCCACCACTCCGCTGTCGGGCCCGCTCCACGCCGCCGCTCCCTCTTGCGTCAGCTTGCCCGCCGCATCGTCCCAGCGCAGATGCGTGATCTGCCCCGCGCCGTTCTCATACGCATACGTCGTGCCGTCATCGTTGAAGAGCGTGAAATTGCCGTTCGCGCCCGGATACACACGCACCTTCACGATCGTCTGCTTGTCGTGCGTGCTCTCAATCTCCGAGCCGAACGGAATGATCGACCCTGCGCGCACAAACAGCGGAATCGTATCGATCGGCGCAGCCGCATCCACCGTCTGCCCGCCCTTCAGGCGTTCGTTGGTCCAGTAGTTGTACCAGTCCGTGCCCGCCGGCAGATACACCTTGCGGCTGGTCGCGCCCTGCTCCGTTACCGGAGCGACCAGGAACGCCGGCCCGAACATATACTCGTCCGTCAGCTCCGCAACCTTGGGATCGTTCGGGAAATCCAGCGGCAGCGCACGGAGGAACGGTGCGCCCGTCTTCCACGTGTGGTAGCCCAGCGAGTAGATGTACGGCAGCAGCGCATACCGCAGGCGCAGATACTTCTCCAGGATCGGCTCCGCCTGCTTGCCGTACGACCATACCTCGTTCTCCGGCCGGCTGCCATGCGTGCGCATGATCGGCAGGAACGTGGCGTACTGAAACCACCGCGTGTAAAGCTCCGGATAGTCGTCGTAGTGGCCCACCTCCGCGCGCGCATCCGAGGGGTCCAGCAGCGGCTTGTGCGCCGGATGATGCGCCGGCGGCAACCATTGCCACCCGCCCGTGTCGTTCGTCCAGTAGGTCAGCCCGCTGGCCGCAAAATCCAGCCCCGTGGGAATCTGCCGCCGATATGCATCCCACGTCGGGAAGATGTCGGACGACCAGAAGATGGTGCCGTTCGACTGCGCGCCAAGATACGCATCGCGCGAAAGGATCAGCGCGCGCCGGTCCTTCTCGTCCGCGCGGAAACCGTCATACAGCGCCTTGGTGTGGAAGTACGGATACACGTTGAAGTACTGCGTGCCCGGCCCGATGTGCAGGAAGGCGCCGTTCGGCGGCAGATCGGGCTCCGTCTCGTCGGCCCACAGGGAATCGAATCCCTGGCTCAGGATGTTGTCCTTCACGATGTTCCAGTACCACTTCGCCGCGTCGGGATTCGTGGTATCGATATCCGAACCGGCGCGATCGTACGGCAGTCCATTTACCGGCGTGCCGTCCGCCAGATGCTCGAACCAGCCGTTCTTCTGGATGAAGTCGAAGTAGCGATCGTCCGGCGTGAACCGCGGCCACACACTGATCATGGTCTCGAATCCCATGTCGTGGAGCTGCTTATTCATCGCCTTGGGATCGGGCCAGTACTTCGGATCGAAGTCCATCTGCCCCATCTTCGTGTAGTAGAACCAGTCCACCACCAGCACATCCGCCGGCAAATGCCGCTCGCGGTATCCCTTCGCCACCGCCAGCACCTCGGCCTGGCTTTGGTACCGCTGCTTGCACTGCACGTATCCATACGCAGCCTTCGGAAGCATGTGCGTGGGCCCGGTCAGCAGCTTGTAGCCCGCGTAGATCTCATCGGCATTGTTGCCGTAGATCACGAAATACGACACGCGATTCCCGGCCTCGGAACTCCAATGCGTCTGCTCGTTGAACCCTGCCGCGATCGTCGTCTTCGCCGGGTTATCCCACAGCAATCCGTATCCGCGGCTACTCACCATGAACGGCACGCACACGCTCGGCGCGGCCGGCGCAAGATAGTCGTGCGCGCAGTGCACCACATGCCCGCGGTGATCGAGAAATCCTTCCTGGTTCTGCCCCAGGCCGTAGTAGTGCTCGTCGTCGGGCGAATCGAACGTCGCGCCCACGGTGAAAGACCTGGGATCGGTCGGCCGGAAGTCGTTCGCCAGGCCCGCGGTGCCGTCCTTGTGGTTGTAGACGGCCTGTTCCCATCCCCGCATCTCCAGGATCTTCTTGCCCTCCGGCGTCCAGATCGAGATATCGGCCCACGGTACCGAGCCGCGGAAGAACTTCGCCGTGCCCGTGGTGCCCCACGGAGATGCCGGCGGCGGTCCATGCGGATGGCGGACCACAGCAATCATCCGCCCCGAGCGGAAGACATCTTCGCCATCGCTCTGGCTCGTGATCCAGCCCGTCGGATCGGGCTTGGCGATCACGCCCACGCCCGGCCCCGCCTCCGCCGCTGCCGGCTCCGTGCTTAGCGTGACGCGCAGAATATTGGGCGCATACGGCTCCAGGACGATGGTCTCGCCGCCGCCCGTCAGCACCATCCGATCGGTGCTAGCGCCGCCCCCGGGTGCGGGCGACTGCAGGATCTTGCTGATCGCGCCGTTTTGCGCCGCCGCGCATAATCCAAGACCAAGAACTGCGGCAAGAACGGCAAACCGCAATGAATACCTTTTCATTCGTCACTCCGTACAGCACAAAAATCGGTTGAGAATTGCTGGCCCCCTGAGTGTAACCGAACCCCCGCGCCCGGGTTTGTGTAAATCGATTGAGCCCCACATGTACAAACCTCCGGGAGCACCATCCATTTCCTGGCGAAGCCGCGGAATGCGTGGGAAACCACGCGCGCCCGATATCGCAACGACCCGCTACCATAAAACCGTGCCCCGCCAAACCCTCGACTGGCAATCGAAGCTCATCCTGCTGTTGATCGTCCCGCTCGTGGCCACCGACGCTGCACTCGAAACCACGGTCTGGGTGCGCCTCGATCTGCACGTCCTTGCATGGACGCTCTGCCTCAGCGCCACGCTCGGCCTCGCCGCGTGGGCCCTGCGCGCCGGCACGGCCGCCGCCGCCTCCACCGGCGCCGTCCTCAACGCCAGCCTCATGTACTCCACCGCGCAGGTGCCGTTCGCGCCCTGGCGCACCGCCATCGTTCCGGTGCTCACGTTCCTCGTCCTCACCTCGCTGGCCACGCGCTTCGGCCGTGCGAAAAAAGAACGCCTGGGCACAGCCGAAGCCCGCCGCGGCCGCCTGGCCGCGCAGGTGGCCGCAAACATCGGCTTTGCGGCACTCGTCTGCACCGCCGCGGTGAAGGCATGGCTCGCCAACGAACTCGGGTTCCGCGCCACCCTCGCGCTTCCCTGGTTTGCCATCGCCCTTGCCGCACTCGCCGAGGCCGCCGCCGACACCATCTCCTCGGAACTCGGCCAGGTCCTCGGCGGCACGCCCCGCATGATCACAACCTTCCGCCGCGTTCCACCCGGAACCGACGGCGGAATCACCATCGCGGGCACACTCGCCGGCATCGCCGCGGCCGGCATCGTAGCCGGCGCGGGCACATGGGCAGTCGAAGGCGGCGTGGCCATGCTCGCCATCAGTTGGGCGGGCGGTGTCTTTGGCCTTCTCTTCGACAGCCTGCTGGGCGCAACCGCCGAGCGCCGGGGCTGGCTCAACAACGATGCGGTGAACTTCATCTCCACCGCCAGCGCCTCCGCCTTCGCCGCCGCCCTCATCACCGTAATCCGCTGATCGCCGCCAATGCCGCGCCCGGGGCGCTCGTAGGGACGGCGCCCAAACCACGCCTGCGCCCACACTCCGCCACCGTCAGGGCCATTCCATGCAGCCGCTATACTGACCCTTAGACCAACAGAAGGAATCTCCGTGTTCGAATCCGAATTTGAGCGCAAGCTGTTCACCGAGCGCCAGGAAAAACTGAAGAAGATCGAAGAGCTGGGCCAGACGGCCTATCCCAACCAGTTCGTCTTCTCCCACACCGTCGCGCAAATCCGCGCGCAATGGGGCGAGGCTGCAGGCGAAACGCTGGAAGCCGACAAGCCGCAGGTGGCGATTGCGGGCCGCATTATGGCCATCCGCGCCCAGGGCAAGGCCGGCTTCGCGACCCTCCAGCAGGAGGGCCAGCGCCTCCAGATTTACGTCCGCCTCGACGCCGTCGGCGAGCAGGGCTTCGCGCTTTACAAACTCCTCGACCTGGGCGACCACATCGGTGTCCGCGGCTATCTCTTCCGCACCCGGACCGGCGAGCTCACCATCCACGTCGAAAGCCTCACCTTCCTGGCCAAGGCCATGCTGGCGATGCCGGAGAAGTTCCACGGCCTGTCCGACGTGGAGCTGCGCTACCGCCAGCGCTACGTCGACCTCTTTGCCAACCTCGACGCCCGCGAGGTCTTCGTGAAACGCGCCAAGGTCCTGCGCGCCATCCGCAAATTCTTTGACGACCGCGGCTACCTCGAAGTCGAAACGCCCATGATGCAGCCCATCGCCGGCGGAGCGGCGGCGCGCCCCTTCGTCACCCACCACAACACGCTCGACATGGACCTCTTCCTGCGCATCGCGCCGGAGCTCTATCTCAAGCGCCTCGTCGTCGGCGGCCTCGATCGCGTGTACGAGATCAACCGTAACTTCCGCAATGAGGGCATCAGCACCCAGCACAACCCCGAGTTCACCATGCTGGAGTTCTACCAGGCGTATGCGAACTACGAGGACATGATCCAGCTCACCATCGACCTGCTGAAGTATGTGGCGCTTGAGGTGAACGGAACGACGGTCTCGGAGTTTAATGGGGCGCAGATCGATTTTGGCAACGTGCAGAAGCTGACTATGCGGGAGGCGATTATCAAGTGGTGGCCGGAAGAGGCGGGACCCACTCCCAATTTAGATGTCTTTGCATCGAACACCTCTTTCTTGGAATGGCTTGGTCGAGTGGTTCCACGGCCATGGACCAACCCCGAAGCACTCCGGATGGTTGATACAGACGAGTTCGCAAGAAGGAAAAGGTTCTCAGTACTGTATGCGACTTTGGCATTGATTCACGCGCACCTTGTGAAGGGAAGCCCAGTCGGGAAAGCAATCGCAGAGGTATTTGAGGCTGTCGCCGAAGAACACCTCATCCAACCCACCATCATCTACGAATTCCCTACGGCCATCTCGCCGCTGTCCAAGCAGAAGCCGGGCGATCCCGACTGGGTGGAGCGCTTCGAGGTTTACGCCGGCGGCTTCGAGCTGGGCAACGCCTTCAGCGAGCTCAACGACCCGCTGGAGCAGCACAAGCGCTTCGAAGACCAGCTTAAAGAGCGCGCCCATGGTGACGACGAAGCCCACCAGATGGACGAGGACTACGTGCGCGCCTTGATGTACGGCCTGCCGCCGACGGGGGGTGAAGGCATCGGCATCGACCGGCTGACCATGCTCCTCACCGGCTCCAAATCCATCCGCGACGTCATCCTCTTCCCGCTGATGCGGAAGACAGAGAACAGAGAGCAGAGAACAGAGAACAGCAACGAACCACAAAGCTAGCGCCGTTCACACTGCTAGCTCCGCGTACGCGGTAGTCAGGATCGCACTTGAATATCCTTTTTGTCGGCGACATATTCGGAAGTGCCGGCCGCAAGATTGTCCATGCCCACCTGGGGCACGTGTGCAAAACGAATTCTGTTGAGCTGTTGGTAGTCAACGCCGAGAACGCCGCCGGGGGCTTCGGCGTCACTCCGCAGATTGCCGAAGACCTCTTCGACCTGGGCGCCGACGTGCTCACCACCGGCAACCATGTGTGGGACAAGAAAGAGCTGCTCGACTACATGCAGTCGGTCCCCGCCGAGAGCCAGGCCCGCGCCCGCCGCGTCCTCCGCCCCATCAACATGCAGCGCGGCGTCGCCGGCTACGGGGTTTTCGAGGGCGTGACTTCGACCGGCGTTTCTTACGCCGTCATCAACCTCATGGGCAAAGTCTTCATGGCCGGCACCAACGATCCTTTCCAGGCCATCGACGACGTGCTCAAGCAGATCAAAGCCAAGGTCATCCTGGTCGACTTCCACGGCGAAGCCACCAGTGAGAAGGTCGCCATGGGCTGGTATCTCGATGGCCGCGTGACCGCCGTGCTCGGCACCCATACCCACGTCCCCACCGCCGACGAGCGCGTCCTGCCCGGCGGCACCGCCTACCAGACCGACGTGGGCATGAGCGGCCCTTATGACAGTGTGATCGGCGTGGAGACGGAGCTCGTGCTCAAGCGCTTCCTCACGGGCATGCCGGGCAAGTTCGAAGCTGCGAAGGGCAATCCCAAGATGTGCGCCGCACTCGTCGCCTGCGACGAGCGCACCGGTCGCGCCACCGCCATCCAGCGCATCATGCTGGGCGAATAAGGGCCCGGCGAACAACGGCCCGGCGCTCGCGAACAGGACTTCCAATAGCAAAAGGGCAGACCGCAACGCGACCTGCCCTTTTGCATTTCCCAGAAGGTTGATGGAAGCCGCGGCGGAATCGCCACGGCTTCCGAATGATTGCTACCGCGAGGGGCGATGTCCCGCCGGACGGCGCACCGGCCGACGCGCCGGGGCCTTCTTCTCCGCCGGAATGACCTGCCCATCGTTCAGCACGATCTCCGCGGCCTGCGACGTGGTATCCGTCGCGGGCAACTGGCGATACGTGGCATAGGTTCCCACGAGCTCGGCAGCCGGCGGATTGCTGAAGTCCTGTCCCGCAGGCGGAATGTCCTTGCACGACACCGGCGTCTTCAGGTTCACCAGGAAATCCGGCACCTTGGTCGCCTTGGCATCCTGCGTCACCGCCATCTTGATCTGCGAAACTTCCGGCTCGATGGTGATCTTGCGAATGCGCCGGCCTTCGGTGGTAAACAGGGTGCTCAGCTTGGCCGTATCGTCGGGCACGCCGTTGGTGCTGATAAAGTTCTCCGCGGCCTGCACATCCATCTCGTTCGCAAAGTCCGCGCAGCCCATCGGATTCTTGAGGTGCACGGTCGCCTGCTCAGGCTTGCGGCCCACGATCGGGACCACGACCTTCACATCGCTCACGACCGACTGAATCACCGTGCCGGGAACCTGGGTCTGCTTGCCCTGGAGCAACGACCACATCTTGTCGGCGTCGTCCTTGGATCCCATGGCAAGGATCGTTTCCTTGTCGGCCAGCGCCAGCGTGCTGAGGTCCGGTGTCTGCGCGATCAGGTCGTGAATCTGTTCCTGCGGGCTCTTGGCCTTGGCAATGGTGAAGTTGTCAGGCGGGAAGGTGGAGCTCTGCGCCTGCTGCTTGATCTGGTCCAGTCCGTCGAGACCACCGTGGTACTTCTTGTAGTAGTACTCCAGCTTGGGCTCGATCTGCGCCTTGTAGCTGGGCGGCGCAAAGTCCCACACGCGCGCATAGAACCAGGTGGCCTTTACCAGATCCTGCGCGGACCCGGGCTGGCTGTAGGCCTGGGCAAGGAAGAGCGTGTCGGCCAGGCCGATCGTCTTGCTCTGCTGGTCGTTGTACATCTTCAGCTCTTCCGTGTACTGCTCCTGGGCACCCTTCCAATCCTTCTTGCTGATCGCGTTGTCCAGCGCAATGGCGGAGTGATAAAGAGGATAGGCCTGGTCCGTGGACTTCTTCCACTCGTCCGCGGACATCGCCGCGGGCTTGGGGACCGCAAGGCCGCGCTGCGCCAGGGCGGCAGCGTCATCGCAGGTCTGCTTATCGCTGGTCTGGCCGCACTGAGCCTTCTTGAGCGCCACCGAGAAGTAGATTGCTTCCACGTTGTTGGGGTCCACCTGCAGAAGCTGGCTCGCCGCGCTGAGCACGCCATTCTGGTCGCCCGCCTGCTGGTAGGCCTCCATCGTCTGCTGCAGCACCGTGGTCTTGGCCACACTCTGCGGATACTTCTTCAGGAATTCCTCACCCGCCTCGGCCTTCGCCTTCGGGTTGGTTTGGGTATAGAACATCTGGTAGGCGTTGAACTCCGCGGGATCCTTGATGCTGATCGAGGATTGCCCCGAGTCCTGGGCTTGCAGTTTGGGCGCGGCCGCGAGACTCAGGCTCGCCAGCGCCAACACAGACGCAATCACTAACTTCTTCATTCAGAGCTCCTGGGAAAATCCAAGTGTGGGAATCAAATCTTCAGCACTCGTGAGCCGAACCAGCTTCTGGACCGGATCGACCGGTATTCGTGATCTAGTGGAACGGTTTACCACGGCTCCCGATGCGGTGTTGGATGGATTATAGAAAGCCAGGCCGCCCCTGACAAGCAAGCTGTATAAAATCAGAACGTTTCCCCCGCACCCTCTCGCTTCCACCCCCGTATGCGCATGACCGCCCTGCAACCGCGGGCAATCGAGTTTCACACGCGCATTCGGCCGGCTTTGGCTCCCAGGTTTCACCCGTTCCGCCTTCATTTCAGCCCCTCGCGGCCGGGCAGGCCGTTATCCGCTTAGACACCGTGACTTCGAAAACAGTTCCCCCGAACTTTGGATGCAGAACACTGCAACGCGTTTACCCGATTGCGCTTACTGCAGCAGCCGCAGCAGTTCTGCCTGCTCGGCAAGAAACGCGTCATGGCCATGGTCGCTGGTCATCTCGCGGTACTCCGCGTCCACGCCCGCCGAGCGAATGGTCTCCGCGAATCGCCGCACCTGGTCGCACGGGAACAACCAGTCCGAGCTGATGCCGATGAAGATCAGCTTGGCGCGAATCCGGCCAAAGACCTCTTCCGGCGTGCCATTGCCCGGCAGCGGATCCCACGTATCCATCGTCCGCAGAATCGCCAGATACGAGTTCGCCTCAAACCGGTCCACGAACCGCCGCCCCTGCTCATCCAGGTATCCGGCAATATCGTACCGGCCGCCGATCAGCCCCCCGCCGCAGTCGTCCAGCGCCAGCGGGTCCTCGCCATTGCGGTTGGGATTGCGCCCGAAACGCTCCTCAAACAAGGCTGGCGATTTGTAGCTGAGCATGGCGATCTGCCGAGCCAGCGCCAGCCCCTGCCGCGGCGGCTTCTGCGGCAGGTATCTGCCGCCTTCCCATTCGGGATCGTGCTGGATGGCCTTGCGCTGCAGATGGTTGAGGGCAAGGCCCATCGCTCCCAGCGGCGCCACGCCGATCACCAGCGCCCGCTGCACGCGATCGGGAAACAGGATGGCCCATTCCAGCGCCTGCATCCCGCCCATCGATCCGCCCAGAACCAGGCGCAGCCGGCGCACTCCCAGGGAGTTGAGCAGCTTAGCCTGCGCGCGCACGTTGTCGCGGATCGACACCAGCGGAAAATCGGCGCCGTACAGCTCGCCGGTCTCCGGATTCACCGAACCCGGTCCCGTGGATCCATAGCACGAGCCCAGCAGATTGATGCAGATCACAAAGTCATGATCGAGCGAGAGCACGCCGCCCGGCGCGAACACCTCCGGCCACCAAGAGTGAACCAGGGCCGACCCCGAAAGCGCATGGCACACCAGCACGGCGTTGTCGCGCGCGGCGTTCAGCTTGCCGTAAACGGCGTAATGCAGCGTGACCCCGGCGAGCGTACGCCCGCACTCGAGCAGCAGATGCTCATCGAGCACGAAGTCGCCCTCGTAGGTCGGGGAAGGAGGAATCACCCGGGCAGCCGCCGGCGGGCTCGCCTTCTCGCCCGTCTGGCCGGCCGCCGGAGCGTCCCCGCCCCCTTCGGCGCTACAGTTCTCCTCGATCACTTCTTTCATTGTGCCGCATGACCTGCTGTCGCCGCTGCTCCGGCAAAGGCGATCCCGTTCGCCGCCTCGATCGCCTGATCCAGATCGGCCACGATGTCGCGAATATCCTCAATGCCGATCGAGAGCCGGATCAGCTCCGACGTCACACCCGCACTCGCACGCTCCTCTTCGGAAAGCTGCTGGTGGGTCGTCGAAGCCGGATGAATGACGAGCGACTTGGCATCTCCGATGTTCGCCACCAGGCTGAACATCTCCAGCGAATCGATGAACTTCTTCCCTGCCTCGTATCCGCCGCCCGTCTTGCCCGCCTTGATGCCGAAGGTCAGCAGCGCGCTCTGCCCCTGCGGCAGATACTTCTTCGCCCGCGCAAAGTACGGGCTCGATTCCAGGCCCGGATACCGCACCCACTCCACGCCCGGATGCTGCTCCAGGTGGCGCGCGACGGCAAGCGCGTTCTGCGAGTGCCGCTCCATCCGCAGATGCAGCGTCTCGATCCCCTGCAGTAACAGGAACGCATTAAACGGCGAGAGCGCCGCGCCCGTATCGCGCAATCCCTGCACACGCGCCTTCAAGATGAATGCCAGCGGCCCGAATGCCTGCGTGTATGAGACGCCGTGATACGACGGATCCGGCTCCGTGAAGTCCTTGAACCGCCCCGACGCGGCCCAGTCGAACTTGCCCGAGTCCACGATCACGCCGCCGATTGAGTTACCGTGGCCGCCCAGAAACTTCGTCGCCGAGTTGATCACGATATCCGCGCCCCACTCGATGGGCCGCAGCAGCGCCGGCGAGCTCATCGTGTTATCCACGATCAGAGGCAGCCCATGCTCATGCGCGATGGCCGCCAACTGCTCCAAGTCCGTAACGTCCATCTTCGGATTTCCGATCGTCTCCGCGTAGATGGCCCGCGTGTTGCCGTTGATCGCGGCACGGAACCCCGCAAAGTCGTCCCCATCCACCATGTGCACCTTGATGCCCAGCTTCGGCAGCGTGTGCTGAAACAGGTTGTACGTCCCGCCATAAAGCGAGCTGGCCGACACAATCTCGTCCCCCGCCCGCGCCAGCGTCGTGATCGCCAGCGTGATCGCCGCCATCCCCGACGCCGCCGCCAACCCGGCCGCGCCGCCCTCCAGCGCCGCTACCCGCTTCTCAAACACATCCGTCGTCGGATTCATGATCCGCGTGTAGATGTTGCCGAACTCCTCCAGCGCAAACAGCCGCCCCGCATGATCCGCATCCTGGAACAGAAACGACGTGGTCTGGTAGATCGGCACGGCGCGCGAGCCGGTCGCGGGATCGGCGGACTGGCCGGCGTGAACTGCCTGCGTGGCAAGGTGCTGCTTCTTTGCTTCGGACATCGGGGAATTCTCCTTCAGAAAAATATTGCGGAGTGACTAAGGCGCAACATCGGCCCGGAACTGTCTTGCGTCGGGCTTGCGCTTGCGCGGAAAAACAAACCGGCCCGGATCCTCAGTGGGAACCCGGGCCGTTGGCTCATGATCGGTTGCGGCTATCGCATTCGCGTCTCAAGAGCGGCACGGACGGGTTCGCCCTGCATTCGCATGCACATGGCCTGACATCCGTACGCACTTGCGTTCCGCATGACCTTGAGTATCAAAGCTGAAATAGCCGCATGTCAATGGGAAAGAATGCTAGGCCGCCCGCCGATGGCCGTTAAACCGCCGGCCGAAGCTCAACCTGACCACCACCAGCACCAAGCCGATCAGCAGCCACGATACCAGCGGCCCCGCCAGAAACGGCAACGCCGGATGCTTCCACCGCGGCCCGAACGCCGCTGCCAGATAGAACACCGCCGACCCGATCGACACCAGAAAGATCAATCCATAAACCATGGCCTGCGCGGCAAACTGATACCAATACGCAAACCGCCGCGCCCACAGCAGCCCCGCGAACGGCGACAGAACCCACAATGCAAACAGCGCCGCCAGCAGCACGGAGCGGTTGTGCTGCCCCACCCAGAACGTGCAGCCCAGGGAGACGATCGCGGACAAGACAGTGGCAGCCTTGGCCAAGGCAGGAATATAAGATGGAAACCGGCTTTGCGGAGCCGCAATTGAAACCACGTTGCTCATGGGGACTGAGCCTCTCTAGATAGTGATGGCCCATTCTACACAGAGTTGTGAAACGCGGACGGTTCTTTTTTGACCGATGCAGGCGAAAAGCTCTGCAACTAAAGAGTCACCCCATACAGACCTCGGATAGACTGGCTGTTCTTGATTGGCAAAACGACGCGGCCTGTGCGGACAAAGAGCGCGCCAAAATGAACCAATGCTGAGCATGCAACGGAGCTAAGATGTTGCCATGCCGTTGAGAGCATTGCGGCCAGCAGATCTGTTGCGGGGGGCCTTCTGCGCCCTGGCGGTACTCTGCCCCCCGGTGGTGCAGGCTCAAGCGCCCGGATTCGACGGACTGATCCGGGATCAGGCTCCCTGGCCCAATCCGGAGATTGTGGCAAACGATCTTCAATCCGCGAATGCGCAGACGAGATTGCATGCATTGGGCGAGATGGGCTTTACCGGCGAGCATGCATTCGAGGCAATCTGGTCGCAGATCCAGACGCCGGCGAGGTTGGTTGCCAAGCGAGCTCTCATTCCCGATGCGGTACGCCTGACCTGGGCTGCTCTTGGAACGTCCGACGAGAGAGCCGCTCTGCTGGCTGTCTACTTTTCGCGCACCCAGACGGTGTCTCTCTCCGTTGTGTTGCCCGAAAACGAGCGGTGGGTACGCGTTGCGCGGTTCGATTGCTGGTGCAAATACGAGCGGGGCGACGTCCTGAGCACCTTCATGCGGCTTCTGCCCGCACCCGGACAGCCAACCGAGGGACTACAGCATTTCGAGCTTGCCGTGCGCGTCAGCGGCGGCGGAACAGGAATCTACCAGCAAACGGAAGGCCGTTTTCGGATTGTGCGCGGCGAGCTGCGCCAGGTGTTCGAATTCACCAGCAGTCGCCGTGATTGCAACCTGCAAACCCGTGGCAGCAAGGCGTGGTCGTGCGCGATGGAACGCCGCGAATTCTACCCGCAGCAACTGGCGAGCGGTCCAGGCGCGGTGCTTCTCACCATGACCGGAGCGTTGCCTGCTAAGTCCCAGCCGCCGATGCTGTGGACTCAACCAGCTTTCGAGGTGCGCTACCTTCCGCGTGCCACCTGCGCCGTGTATCTCTGGGATCAGGAGAAGTTTGCATACGTACCTGCGCGGTATGTTGCGAATCCGTGCGGACCGCCGTCGAGTCCCTAAGCAGCTCTACTCCTCCTCCTTCCACACATACGCCCCCGCCTGCGCCAGGCCCATGTGCGCCAGAACCCGGCATACAAACTGCCGCGCCATTTCATCGGAGTCCACCGGCTTGTTATAAAACGCCGGGATCACCGGAAAGATCGTTGCGCCGGCCTCGGCCGCCAGCGTCATGTTCCGCAGGTGGATGCGGTTGAAGGGCGTCTCGCGCACGCATAGAATCAGCGGGCGCCGCTCCTTCAGCGCGACATCGGCGGCGCGCGCAATCAGCGAGTCAGCCAGCCCATTCGCAATCGCAGCCAGCGTGCCCACCGAGCACGGCAGCACGATCATCCCCGCCGACGGATGGCTCCCGCTGGCAATCGGCGCCCCAATGTTCGCATCGGCATGCTGCACGGTCTTCTTCGGCGCAAACCCAAGCAGCTTCTCGATCAGGTCGTTCCGCCCGGAGATCCCCAGTTCTTCGGCAATCACCCGGAGCGAATTCTCGCTGGCAACAAAGTGCACGCGCTCCACGCGGTCGTCGGCCTCCAGCGCGCGCAACATCCACCGGCCAAACACCGCACCTGAGGCCCCGGTAATTGCAACCGTGATTTGCATTCAACTCCCAATCCGCTCAAGATGATGCGCCGGAGGCGCAATCGTCCGCTACGGGACTTCGATTCTAAATCGACATCCGTTCCCCACGCTGAAGCGCGGGGCTACTGACCTTTGCGCCTCCGGCGCAATTGTCCGCTACAAGCTAATTCCCCAAGACCCGCCGGAAGATTGCGTCCACATTGCCTAACTGGCGCGTGTAGTCGAAGGTTTTTTCTAACTTCTCGGGCGAGAGGAGTGCGGTGATCTTTGGGTCGCGAGCCGCTTCCTCGCGGAAGTTCAAATCCTCTTTCCAGGCACGCATGGCATGGCTCTGGACGAGGCGGTACGCGTCTTCGCGCAGCATGCCGGCTTCGGCGAGGTCGAGCAGCAGTTGCCCGCTGAAGATGAGGCCGCCGGTGGATTCGAGATTCTTCTTCATTCGCTCGGGGTAGACGAGGAGCCGGTCGATCAGGTCCGTCGTCTTTGCAAGCAGGTAATCGACGAGGATGGTCGAGTCAGGGAATATGACACGCTCGACGGAAGAGTGCGAAATATCGCGCTCGTGCCAGAGGGCCACGTTTTCCAGCGCCGCCTGGGCATTGCCGCGCAGTACGCGGGCGAGGCCGCTGATCTGCTCGCTCGTAATCGGATTCTTCTTGTGCGGCATCGCGCTCGAGCCCTTCTGTTTCTCGCTGAAGTACTCCTGCGCCTCGCGCACCTCGGTGCGCTGCAGGTGGCGGACCTCGACGGCGATCTTGTCGAGCGTGCTGCCGACGACGGCGAGGGTGGCGATGTAGGCCGCGTGGCGGTCGCGCTGGACCACCTGGGTGGCGATGGGGTCGGGCTTGAGGCCGAGACGCGCACAGATGCGCTCCTCATGCTCGGGCTTGAGGTGGCCGAAGGTGCCGACGGCTCCGGAGAGCTTGCCGACGCGCATGTCTTCGGCTGCCGCATCGAAGCGGACCAGGTTGCGCTCCATCTCCGCATACCAGTTCAGGAGCTTCAGGCCAAAGGTCGTGGGCTCGGCGTGAATTCCGTGCGTGCGGCCGATGGTGGGCGTGTGCTTGAACTCCAGGGCGCGACGCTTGAGCACCGCAAGCAGCGCCTCCAAGCCTTTGCGAATGTTCGCCGAAGCCTCCTTGATCTGGAGCGCCTGCGCCGTGTCCACCACATCGTTCGACGTGAGCCCGTAGTGCAGCCAGCGGGACTGGGTGTCGAGGCCCTGGCTTTTGAGGTCCTCTGCTACGGCCGTGGTGAACGCGATGACGTCGTGCTTCACTTCGGCTTCGATTTCGCGGATGCGGTCGACGGAGAAGCCGGCGCGGGCGATGGCCTGGGCGGCGTCGGCGGGGATCACGCCATCCTCGGCCAGCACCGCGCTCGCTGCCGACTCTACCTGCAGCCAGCAGCGGTACTTGTTCTCTTCTGTCCAGATGCGGCCCATCGCAGGCCGTGTATAGCGATCGATCAAGAAAAATCTCCTTCGAACATCCGGGCCGCCGCACAGTCCATGGGCGTCCAATCCCGGCCGCGCCCGGTACTTAGGCGGCTGAGATCGGCCTCCAACCATCTGCCAAAACCGCGGAAGCCAACCTTAGATTGTACGGAACGCGCCCCTCAAGTCCCCCATGCCGTCCGCCGCCTCACTGCGCAGCTTGTCGGACAGTCCGGTTTCGACCGCGCTTTGTGATCACTGCGCGAGTTCACCATCTGCCGAAATCCATGCTTCAGCCAAGGCTGCTTTAAGGGCACGGCTTAGCCGCGCCGCAAATTGTGGTTCGGCTGAGGTTGAGGGCGCGGAATTTGTACTGATACTTCAAGTTTGGCAGGTTGAAATAATTAATACGCAAGGTTTTGAAAAATATTTTTCGTTGATGGGATTGGAGTTACGGAAGTTTTCCACAGGTTGAGGGGTTGACGGGATTTTAGGCGTGAAGCCGCTCGACTGGGACAGTTTTAGCTTTGATGGTTCCAAACAGAGTTGCGGGGATCGAGGGAGCAAGGCCGCCACCCTCGTTCCCTTGTTCCCCGATCCCTGTTCCCTGTTCCCTGTTCCCTGTTCCCTGTTCCCTGCTGTCAGTTTCCTGACCGCCGCAATCCTTACTTCGCCGGCGCAGCTCCGGCTCCGCCCACGGCAAAGACCCGCGGCTTCCGATCCGCCGGCTTGGGCAGCGGCGGAAACTCCGCATGCGGCTCCGTCTGGTACCAGTACGCCACCGAGTAAAAGTTGTCCCGCCGATGGTTGGCGTGGCCGTGCTCGATGGTCGCCTTCAGCGACTTCTCGAAGGTGATGGGGCTTTCGGTGTGCCATCGATAGAGACAATAGCGCCCGCCGATGCGCTCCGGATCGACGATGTAGGGCGCGCCGTTGTGCATGTAGGCAAAGGGCTGGCCGCCGAAGTCCCATGCGCCGTTGAAGTAGTCCTCCGTGCCGGTGCCGTTGATGGTGGGCAGCTTGTCGCCGTCGATGAAAAACATGTCGTCGCCCTCGCCGAACCAGCCCTCCTGGTTCTGCTCCACGGCCTGGGTGACGCCCACAAAGTGCCCGCGCCCGCTGGCTTCCAGGAAGACGTAGTTCCCGGCACCGTCCAGGTTTTTCAGGTCGTTGACGGACTTATCCCAGTTCACCGTCCAATCGTTCATCGTGCTCGACTCCGGCGCCGATTGGCGGTACTGCGCATGGAAGCGCGCCACATCGTCCGGCAGCGACGGCAGCGTTACATAGTCGATGGCGAAGTAGAAATTATCGGTGCGCGCCGTGCCCTCGTTCGTCACCGTAAGCCTGGCGGCGCTGGCAAACGGCATCTCGAAGTAGGCGTTGAGGGCCTTCATGGGCGCAACGGCGGTGAGCGCCGATTGGTAGGTGAAGTACTCGCCCAGACCCAGGCCGAAGAAGTCGCCGATCGGCACTTCCACCGAAGGGGTGGCCTCGCCATCCCACCACGCGCGCAGCACAAGGTTCTTGAGGTGCAGCGGGTCGCGCGAGTTGATGGTGAACCAGATATGCGTGATCACGCCGGCGCCCTGCACGTCGAGCAGCGTAGCCGAGGCACCCACGTCCACCGGCACCGCGTCCCCGTTGCCGCCGGTGCGGTCCCAGCTCGATGAGCGGCGCGTCTTGTAGCTGCGCAGGCGGGCGAGGCTCAGGATTTCGCCGGGATTTTGGGCAGTGTCTGGCGATGGGTTGTCGAACGCAGAGGCGGGCGTGGCGGCGGCGCCCAGACCCAGCAGTGCTCCGGCCCCGGCTATGGAACCCAGAACGCGGCGGCGCGACGATTTTCCTGCTTCGCTCATTGGATTGGCTCCTTCGACTGAAAGAGCCCTTCTAATTGCGCGGCGCATACCGTGTCAAATGCGGGCCGCGCGTTGCTTACAAGTTCAGCGTGCCGACTTGCACGAGACTGCGCGATGAATTGCCGAGAAAGACCGTGTAGGTTCCCGGCGCGACCTTCCAGCTATTGCTTGTCGTATCCCAGTACGACAACGGATGCGACGAGTCGTTCTCGTCCACTTCAACCGTGACGTTTTGCGATGCGCCGGGCTGCAGGCTCACCTTTTGCCAGCCCACCAGGCGATGCGGCGGCTCGTTGAGGCTGGCCGGCATGCCGATGTACACCTGCGCCACCTCGGCGCCCGCCACGCTGCCGGTGTTCGTCACGTTGAACGTGACCTGGAAGTTGGGCTTGCTTGCGGCGGTCAGGTTGTTTACCACCGCGCCGTTGGTAATGGAAAACGTGGTGTAGGAGAGGCCGAATCCGAATGGGAAGAGAGGTGCGAGATTTTGCGCGTCGAACCACTTGTAGCCGACCTCGAGGCCCTCGCTGTAGTCGACCGGAAACGGCGTAACGCCGTCGGGCGGCTGCGGCGTTACGGGCCGCGGCAGTTGCGCGTCGCTTGCGGGAAACGTGACGGGCAGCTTGCCGGAGGGATTGGCCGCGCCGAAGAGCAGATCGGCGATGGCCGGCCCGCCGCTCTGCCCGGGATACCACGCCTCCAGCACGGCGCTCACCTGGCTGAGCCACGGCATGAGGATGGGCCCGCCGCTCTCGATCACTACAATCGTGTGCGGATTTGCCGCGGCCACCGCGCTGACCAGAGCATCCTGATCGACGGGCGTGGCCGACGTGTAATCGTGCAGCGCCAGGCTGGGTTCGTCCATGCCCTCGCTGGCCCACTGGCTCACAAAGACGATGGCCACCTGGGATTGCGCGGCGAGGCTGGCGGCGGCGTTGGCGTCGGAGCCGTCGGCAAACTGCACTTTCGCGCCCGACGCTTTAGCCTCGATCGCCTTGAGCGGCGACGACGGATCCCACACCACCTGCGCCCAGCACGGCGGGCATGGATTCGGCCCCGTTATGGCGCCGCCGACCGGCTGCACCTGCGCCGATCCGCCGCCGGAGAGCACCGCCGTATCCGCCTTGATGCCGATTACGGCGATGGATTGGGTCGCCGACGCGTTCAGCGGAAGCTGATTCGCGCTGTTCTTGAGCAGCACCGCGCCGGTCTCTTCAATCTCCTGCGCAACGTCTGCATCCGCCGCAGCGGGAATCGGCTGGATGGTCTGAGGATTGTCGAAGATGCCCACCGCATACATCGCGCGCAGGATGCGGTGCACCATGTTGTCGAGCCGCGATTGCTGCACCTGGCCGCTGCTGATGGCCGAGCCGAGTTGCGAAAAATACTGCTGGTTGGGCTGCTCCTGGTCCAGGCCGTTGTTGGCCGCCGTGGCCGTGCTGTGGGTCGCCCACCAGTCGGACATCACAAACCCCGGGAACTGCCAGTCGCCTTTCAAAACATCGTTGAGCAGGTGGCTGTTCTCGCAGTCGTACTGTCCGTTCGTCTGGTTATAGGAGCACATCACGGATTGCACATTCGAATCCTTCACGCCAATCTCGAAGGCAAGCAGGTCGGTCTCGCGGCCAGCGCGCTCGTCGATGATGGCGTTTGCCGTGCCGCGCCCGCTCTCCTGGTCGTTGAACGCGTAGTGCTTGATGTCGCCAATGATGTGGCGCGCCTGAATGGCATTGATATGCGCGGCAGTGATCTTGCCCGCGAGGATCGGATCTTCCCCTTTGGTCTCGAAGGTGCGCCCATCGCGCGGCTCGCGGCCGATCAGGTTGATGTTGCCGCCCAGGTTCACGTTGATGCCGTAGCCGGCCAGCTCTTCGCCGATAACGCCGCCGTACTTTGCGGCCTCGCTCACGTCCCAGCTTGCGGCGTTGGCAATCGACGACGGCAATGCCGTGGCCGGTCCAACCGCGTTGCCTACCCCCACGCTGCCATCGGCCAGGTAAAGCGCCGGAATGCCGAGGCGCGTGTTGCTGGGCACCCATCCACCCGCTCCCAGCGGCACCGTGTAGCCGTAGGTGTTATTGGTGGTGACGCCGCCCTGCACCATGACCAGCTTTTCCGCCTGCGACATTTGCGCCAGCATGGCATCGGCCTTGGCGTCGGGCGTGGTGGGATTGATGGGCGGGGTCCCGCCGGAGACTCCGCCTCGGCCGCTGCCTCCGCAGCCGGCAATGGCCGCCGCGAGGACCAACGGAAAAGCGCGGCGCACCAGTGGCGCGACGCGGATCTTCACCGAAAGCATTTGGATTGCGCCCATGACCGTCCTCCTCGCAGCGCGTGGACGACGCGCCGCCGGGAACAGCCAAGTATCGCACCTGGGCTCGGGTCAGTTTGTTATCTAGGTTGTGTCGACCTAGGCGGCATGCGACGCGGGGCGGGAGATCCACCACAGCACTTCGCCAAAGATCTTCCATTTGGCCGCGTTGGTCACCTCAAAAGGCGCATAGCGGTGGTTGGGAGCAACCAGGAGGTCGGTGCCGCCAATCCTCTGGAATCGCGCCACTTTGAATCCGAGATCCCGATGGGACGCCACCACGATCCTGTGGTTCAGCTTGTCGCGATCGGTCTCGGAGCGGTCCACGATCAGAATGGAGTCGGGGCCGATCAGAGGCATCATGGAGTCGCCCGCCATGTGCATGGCGATCATCTGCTCGGGATGGGGACACCAGGCCGGCGGCGCCAGAAGAGTGTCCTCGACCTCGGCTTCCGCGATGCGCACTTGTTGCGATGGCGGCACCGGCTCGCCGTAAGCGGTAATGGAAAGCAGCGGGATGGCGACTGCATTCGCCGAGTTTGCGGGCGTTTGGGCGGGTCGGCCAGCGGAGAGAATCTCCACCTCGGCAGCCGGACCGCTGGCCGGGATTGCCGCCGCTCCGGTGCCCTCGGTGAGCTTACCCATCTCGACGCCGGCGCGCTCCCAGAAATAGACGCAGTCTGGACCGACAGCGAGATTCCCCAGGAGAACATAACCTTCCGAGGTGGGTTCGTGTTTTCCCTGGATCCAGCGGGATACCGTTGCAGGGGACACGCCGAGCCTCTCGGCGAGTCCTGCCTGCGTGATGCGTAAATCATCCAACAAGCGGAGGATGCGGGCCGACCACTCCGGCGCGGCCGCTCTATCTTTGGGCATACAGGCTCCGAAACTTACGTGGGCGCCGTTGCCTGTTTTCGGCCCTGAAATATCTTCCCCGCAACGAACTTTTGCGCGCCCGCGCAGCTATCCTATCAGGATTTGCTGCGCATCCAACAACTTGTAAACCCGCGACGACCGATCGGCTCCCCCCGCTGTGGGGCAGGAGACCGGCCTTCGCCACTAACTAGACGCAGCCGAAGAGATTCGGATACGACAACGATGTTGACCATCTGAACATTTCTTCCGTCGCGTTCCATCGCATTGGCGGGGCAGTTCACGGGTTTGCAGGAGTACAGGGGGAGAACATGCCGGGCATTCCGGGAACCCGCAAGATTCTGGTCGTAGACGATGAAGAAGCCATCGCCGACACGCTGGCGCTGATCTTCAGGTCCAACGGCTACGATGGCCGTGCCGTCTACTCCGCCGAGCAGGCGCTTGAGATGCTGGAGACCTGGCGGCCCGATCTCGCTGTCATCGACGTGGTGCTGCCGGGCATGAATGGCATCGAGTTTGCCATCTTCCTGAAGGCCAGCTACCCCGAGGTGCACTTCCTGCTCTTCAGCGGCCAACCCGGGACCGGCAACCTGCTGGAAGAGGCCAAGAAGAAGGGTCACATCTTCGAGATCCTGTCCAAACCTCTGCACCCCACGTTCATGCTGGCCACGGTGGCGAATATGCTTTCGGCGCCGCCGGTGGAAGCGAGTTCGCTGCCCAATTGAAGACAGCCCCTCGCCCGTCAGTTGTCGCGGATTTGGCGAGCGACTGTCTCTTCACTTGCCGAACAAATCACTGTGGGTGCCCATGCGCGTCAGGCGCAACGTGGCGTCGTCCGGAAGCTTGTAAATCAGGACCAGGTCTGGCTTCAGGTGGCATTCGCGATGCCCCTTCCAGTTACCACCCAAAGCATGATCCCGGTTCTTTTCGGGGAGCGCTTGATGCTAGCCAGCAGGGCCGTGATCTCCGGCAACAATTCATCGATGTCTCTATGCCGGGGCGCTGAGGCTATTCGCTTGAAATCGCGTTTGAATGTGGAGGTCCACTCAATCGTCCGCACGGAGTTCTCTCATCAACTCTGCAACGCTTGAGGCCCTATAGACTTCACCGCGTTCGCCCGCCTCGATGGCTTCAGCGGTTTCGCGATTGGGCACCCGAATGTCAAACGGCATTGCCTTTTCCGCGGCGACGCGGGTCAGCAGAAGGCGCACGGCGTCCGAGACGGTCAGGCCCATTTTGGCCAGGGTTTTGGCTGCTTTTGCCTTTACCTTGCTGTCCACGCGAATATGAACCATTCCTGTAGCCATCGCGCGCTCTCCTGGATACACATTGTATACCTTACCCGAAACGGGGAAACGAGGCGTCCTGAAGTCGATGCTCGCGACTCTCTAAATCTCGAAGCGATGCCCGCGAGTTCCTGATATGACGAGTCCAACGCCTCCGCTCAAAAGGCATCGCAATATCCTTCGTAGTCCTCTTCCCATAATCTCAATAGCGCGCCGTAAAGTTGATCGACCCAAGCACTGTCTGTGGCGGCCGAGGGCCCTACGTATCCATTTCCTCGGTCGCAGGTCTCAAGCCGGAACTTGATCCTTGAGCGATTCTCAGCCGAAAACCCGGCTGGATTCAAACGCCTCGGCAGCAGGTCGATGTGAACTTCACCATCATGTCCAACCCAGATGACGTGGTGGCCGGCGTTGTCGTCCTGTTTTGCAAGTAGGTTCATGAGTTGCTGAGGTGTCGGGTCAGATTTCAAGTTCATTCAATTCCTCCGGTTACCTCGAAAGACAGATCACTATTTGCTCGCCGCGATCATCTGGGCGGCGTGCTGCAGGCTGGTCTCCGTCACCGTTGCGCCGCTGAGCATGCGCGCCACTTCATGGGTGCTGGCGCGCTGGTCGAGGAGGCGGATATTGGTTTTGGTGCGGCCGCTCGCCTCGCGCTTGTCGATGAGGAAGTGCTGATCTGCGAATGCCGCAATCTGCGGCAGATGGGTCACGCACAAGATTTGCTGGCCGCGGCTCAGCGCCTTCAGCTTTTGCCCCACCGCTTCCGCGGCGCGCCCACCAATGCCAATGTCGATTTCATCGAAGACCAGCGTGCGCGGCGTCGGCATCTTTTTCCGTGCTTTGGACTGGGTTTCTTCAACCGCCACTTTAAGAGCCAGCATCACCCGGCTCATCTCGCCGCCCGATGCAATTTCGTGCAGAGGTTTCAACGGCTCGCCCGCATTGGTTGCGATGCGGTATTCAACCTCGTCCCATCCCGCGGGGGACCAGTGCGATTCCGTCTGATTGGCTTCAACGGCGATCTCGAACTTCACCTTCATGGCCAGCGAGTTGATCTGCGCCTCGGCCGTCTTCGCCAGCTTCTCCGCCGCCGCTTTGCGGGATGCGGATAGCGCGCCGGCCGTTTTGCGATACTCGGCCGCGGTGCGATCGAGTTCTGCGCGCAGGCCTTTCAATAGCTCATCGCGATCTTCCACTTCGGAGAGTTTTTTGCGGGCTTCTTCACCGAAGGCAACGATCTCGGCGACGGTCTTGCCGTACTTGCGCTTCAGGCGATCGAGAATCGCCAGCCGGTCTTCGATCTCGGCCAGCCGGTCCGGGCTCGCGTTGATGCCTTCGGCGTAGTCACGCAGCGTGGAACTCACGTCGCCGACGATGGCACGGGCCGATTCCAACTGCTGCAGGTGCTCTGAAAACTTGCCGTCGTACTTAGCCAGCTCTTCTACGTGCTTGACGGCGGCACGCAGGCAGACTTCCGCAGAGATGCCGCCTTCATACAACTGATCGAACGCACCCATGGCCGCGGCGTACAACTTCTCCGCGTTGGCCAGCACGCGCTTTTCTGTTTCAAGCGCTTCATCTTCGCCGGGCTCCAGATGCGCAGACTCGATCTCCTTGGCCTGGTAGCTCCACAGGTCAACCATGCGCAGGCGGTCCTGCTCGCCGTGCAGCAGATCGTCCAGCTTGTCCTTCGCCTGCCTCCACTTTGCGTACGCCTGCTCCACTTCTTCGATGGAGAGAAGGCCAAAGCGATCGAGCAGATGCCGCTGCTGCCCCTGGTCGAAGCTCGAAAGCGTCTCGCTCTGCGCATGGACCAGCGCCAGTTCCGGAGCGAGTTCCTTCAACACTGCAACCGTCGCCGGCTGATTGTTGACGAAGACTCTTCCCTTGCCGCCGGAGAGGACTTCACGGCGCAGGATGATCTCCGTGCCTTCCGCGTCAATGCCGTTCTCTTCGAGGATGGCCTCCGCGCCCGGGGTCGCCTCAAAGACGCAGGAGACCACGGCCTTGTCCGCTCCGTGGCGAACCACGTCCGCAGAGGCCTTGCCGCCCATCAAGAGCGCGAGCGCATCCACAAGGATCGATTTGCCCGCGCCGGTTTCACCCGTCAGCAGATTGAGCCCCGGCCCAAAGACGGCAATGGCATGGTCGATGACCGCGTAATTTTCTGCTCTTAACTCAATAAGCATTTCGGCTCGCTGACAGGCGCATCTGTTTTTGCACGATGAAGATCACGATCACAACCGGGCCGCTCAAGCTCTGTTCGACCCCTGTTCCCTTGTTGCCTCGTTCCTGGCCTCTTCGTTCCCTGCTTTTCGCGCAGCATAGCATGAAGTACCGCTCCGCGTGCCGCGTAACACGCATCGAAACAAGCAACAGGCATCTGTTCCGTAACTTTCATTGCATCGATACGTCTGTTAATTTTGTGTACAGAGGTGAATGCCGATTTTAGCCGCTGCGTTCGTCTTTTTCCTACAGTCCGATAGCGTGCCGCCGGCCGGTGGAGATGTTGCCCACGGCCTTGGGGCGCTGATGAAATTGTTCAACGACATCGGCGTCATCGCGCTCGGCGTCTTGATTGTTCTCGCCATTGCCAGCCTGTATTCGTGGACCGTGATCCTGGGCAAATGGGGGACCTTTCGGAAAGCCACCGAGGCCAGCCGCCGATTCCTGCGCACCTTCCGCAAGGCTTCGCGCCTGCAGGAGATCTCCGCGCTCACCGGCGACTACAAAGACAGCCCGCTGGCCCAGGTCTTCGACGAAGTCTACGAGACCTACAAGCGCCAGACGGGCGGTTCGGGCCCGCCGCGCAACCTGGCTCCGCTGGAGCGCTCGGCGCAGACCGCATCCAGCGAGGCGGTTACAAAGCTGGAGCGCCGCATGGCGTGGCTGGCCAACATCGCCGCCACCAGCCCGTTCGTGGGGCTCTTCGGTACGGTGATGGGCGTGGTGGATGCCTTCACCGGTCTCGGCACCTCTGGCGCCGCGACCTTGCGCGCCGTTGCGCCGGGCATTGCGGAAGCGCTGATTACGACCGCCGCCGGCCTCTTTGTGGCCGTGCCCGCTGTGGTGGCGTACAACCAGTTCAACGCCCGCATCCGGGCCATCGCATCCGCGACCGACGACTTTGCCCGCGAGCTTCTCAATTCACTCGAGGAGATTCCGTCTCGTGGAATGGCGAACCAGCCGCCGGTTCCGGCTCCCGCGGCTGCTCCGGCTCCGGTTTCTCCTGCGTACAGCGGCGGCCTGCCCCGCGGACCCGAGGGCGGACGCGAACTGCCCGCGCGAGGTTAGCCCATGGCGTTCACCACGTCCAACGGACAGACGCGCAGTTCGCTTGCCGACATCAACATCACGCCGTTGGTCGACGTGGTGCTGGTGCTGCTGGTGATTTTTATGATCACCGCGCCGGTGCTGCAGTCGGGGATTGAGATCGCCGTGCCCAAGACGCGCACGGTGAAGGAGATCTCAGAGCAGCGTACGGTTCTCACGATCGACCGCGACGGAAACCTGTTTGTGGATGACAAGCCGGTGAACGTGCACGAACTGCCGCAGCAGCTGCGTAAACCCAACGTCGATCCGGCGCACCAGGTTATCTATCTTCGCGCCGACGAGCACATTACCTTCGGGTTGTTCGCCAGCGTGATGGATGCTGTGAAGCAATCGGGAATTACGAACATTTCAGTGATCACGCAGCCGCTGAACACAAAAGCGACCGGCCAGTGACGAGATTGGGAGGACTCTTGATTTGCGGCAATGGAAATCTTGTTGCGCCGTCCCTACGGGACTTGAAGGAAGATTGGAATTCCGTTTCCCCACGCTGAAGCGCGGGGCTAACAAACGCTGCGCCTCCGGCGCGGTCGGAGCGGAGCCTTGGTTGCGCGGGTGTCGATAAAGCACCAATTTTCGGGCCGAGTGAATTGGGCCCTTTCTAAAACACAGGGCCGATGCGGTTGTGCAGATTCTTCGGAGTGAAAGCAGTTCGGGGCGATGAGCGTTCTTCTCGAAGGCGATGAACGGCTGGAGCAGGAGTTGACGGGCGAGCCGCTCGCAAAACCTGCGGCCGGAGCTGTGCTGCTGCACCTGGCCCTGGCCGGGGCAGTTGTCGGCTATTATCTCGTCGGCGGGTTCTTCCATGGGACCAACTGGGGCGGTAACACCTCGGGCGGGACAATCAATTTCCAGATCACCAGCGCCATTCCCCTGCCCTCCGATCAGCAGCCGAACCAGAACGTCCTGGCTACCACAACGCCCAGCCCCGCGCCCGCTGCACCGCAGCCCAAGGCCGCGCCCAAGGTCGATGAGAATGCCATCCCGATCGTCGGCAAACAGAAGCAGAAACCCAAGCCTGTGCCGCATCGCGAGCAGAAGGCTCCGCAGACAAAGCAAAACAATCGCGCAGAATACGGCGAAGAGGCCGCCAACAACCTTCCCCGCGCCATTCAGGGCTCAAACACCACCGGGCCCACGTCGGTTCAGCAGGGCGACTTCGGATCGCGCTTCCCGTGGTACGTGGACGCCATCAATCGTAAGATGTCGCAGGAGTGGAACAAATTCGAAGTGGATCAACGCACTCCGCGCGGGGCCCGCGGATACATCACCTTCACCATCCGCCGCGACGGCTCGGTGGGAAATATCCAGATCGACCGATCCAGCGGCAGTCCGACGCTCGATCGGTCGTGCTTGCGAGCGGCGCAGCGTGTGGACACGTTTGGTAACCTTCCCGGCGGTTACAGCGGAAACACCCTGAACGTCTCGTACTATTGTGAGTATTAGATTTGAGGCTCGCGGAATTCAGCTCTATGGTTTGCCTGCGCCAACGCGCCACAACTGCGTTCGTCTTTTCAGGAAGGATTGCTTCCGCATGAAGATTAGATCCGCTCTTCTTCCCTGGCTGGTCCTGACACTTGCCGCAGTCCTGGTTCCGAATGCCCCGGCTCAGGACTGGGTCCACGCCGGCACTGCCCTGGGGAACGCGAGAATCAAGCTCGCTGTGGCAGATTTCAAGCCCGTGGGCGCCGATCCGCAGACCCCGGTGCTGAAGGCCACCTTCGACTCCACGCTCTTCAATGACCTGAATAATGCCGGCATCTTTGACATGGTGCCCAAGAGCATGGCGCCCCAGGCCACGCCCGGCTCTCCGCAGGAGATCAATCTGACGCAGTGGTCCGCCGCGCCGGCAAGCGCCGAGATGGTGGCGTTTGGAGCCCTGAAGGCGGAGAACGGGCGGCTGATTGTCTTCGGGTGGCTCTTCGACGCACGCAATCCGAACAGCCCGCAGGTACTCGGCAAGCAGTACAACGAAGTAGCCAGCGACGACATGGCGCGCACCGTTGCCCACCGCTTCGCCGATGCGATCATCGCCCAGCTCGGCGGCGGGCTCAACGGTATCGCCGAAACCAAGATCTACTTTGTCAGTTCGCGCTCCGGATCGAAGGAGATCTGGGTGATGGACTACGACGGACAGAACCAGCACCAGATCACACACCTGGGCACCAGTTCGCTCTCGCCTCGCATCTCACCCGATAACAGCCGGCTTGCGTTCTCCTCCCTGGGCAAGTATGGATGGGCCATCCGGATGTATTCGCTTGACCTTGGACGTCTGGTCAGCTTCCCGGGAGGGTCCGCAGGTGGCAACAACTTTTCTCCAGCCTGGTCGAGTGATGGAAGCAAAATCGCCTTCTCCTCGTCGCGATCCGGGGCCCCCGAGATTTGGGTGGCGGACGCCAACGGAGGAAATCTGCATCAGCTCACGGCCTTCCGGCGAGCCGACGTCTCTCCCACCTGGAACCCCAAAACGAATGCCCAGCTAGCCTTCGTCAGCGGACGCACGGGCGAGCCCCAGATCTACATCATGGATCAGGACGGCGCCAACGTGCAGCGCATGACCGACGGCGGCTATGCCGTCTCCCCCTCCTGGCACCCCAATGGCGGGATGCTCACCTTTGCCTGGGACCGCAAGTACGGCCCCGGCGCCCCCGGTGGGCAGGATATCTACGTAATGGACATCGCCAGCAAGCGCTGGATGCAGCTGACCCACGAGGCGGGCAGCAACGACTTTCCATCCTGGTCGCCGGACGGCCGGCACATTGTGTTTGAGCGCACAATCGGGGGCCGCAGCGACATCTGGTCCATGCTGGCCGATGGCACTCAGCAGCAACAACTTACGAAGGGCGGCAATAACCACATGCCGAATTGGAGTTGGAAGTAAACTCGGGAACAGGACAGGAGCCAGCACCACATTGTGCAACTCCCATTCCCAAAAAGAGCAGTATCATAGAATCGCAACACGACATTTTTCCGGAGACCGGGCGCAAGCCCACTTTGTCCGCTTTCGAAGGGTCGAGTTGACGTCGATCTGTTCCATGTACGTGAGCGCATTCGATGCCAACCACATACAGACCGAAACATCCGGCCTATTGCAAGCAGCGCCGCTTAAATTTTTGAGAAGGAGATGCACCCTTGAAACACATTTCTCGCATTCTGGTTCCCGTTTTGCTTGTATTTGCCCTGGTTTCCGTGGACGGCTGCAAGAAAAAGCCGAAGCCGCTTCCGCCTGCCGCAACCACGCCGCCGCCGGCAGCACCGGCTCCCACCGCTACGCTGACGGCCACGCCCAGCACCATCAACGCGGGCGACCAGGTCGTGCTGACATGGCGCACCAGTGACGCCACGAGCGTCTCGATCGACGGCATTGGCGAGGTACCAACCTCCGGCGTGAAGACCGTGACGCCCACCACCTCGACCAGCTACCACCTGGTGGCGCAAGGCGAAGGCGGATCGGCGGATGCCACGGCTCGCGTGACCGTGAATCCCGCTCCGGCCGTGCAGGTGCCCACGAACACCATGAGCGCCGAGGAAGAGTTCAAGGCCAACGTGCAGGACATCTTCTTCGACTACGACTCGGCCGATATTCGCAGTGACGCCCAGGCGACCCTGTCAAAGGACGCCGCCTACCTGAACAGCCACCCCTCCATTAAGGTGGTCATCGGCGGTTACTGCGACGAGCGCGGGTCCAACGAATACAACCTGGCGCTGGGCCAGAACCGCGCTGAGGCGGCCAAGAACGCGCTGGTAAACGCAGGTGTGGCGACGAGCCGCATTCGCGTCATCAGCTACGGCAAGGAAAAGCCCTTCTGCACCCAGTCCACCGAAGAGTGCTGGCAGCAGAACCGCCGCGCCGGTTTCTCCATCGACCAGTAGCCGCGCCCGGTAGAATAGAAGTACTTGCAGTTGCGGTCCACGTCTCCAGCAGGCGTGGACCGTGCTCTTTCATCGGTCCGCTTCGCCTCACATCCTGGAGCGGCCGGACCGCGCCGTATCCGGGATCACGAATCGCTGTAACCCCCTCTTCAGGTGACTCCATGCCGAATGCACGCATCGCCCGCACTGGAATTCTCGCCGCAGTCGTTCTCCTTCCGCTGTTCACCTTTGCACCCGCGCGCGCGCACGCCGCCAACAAGGACATCATCGCGCTGCAGACGCAGGTGCAGCAGCTACTCGACATGGTGCAGCGCCTGCAATCCACGCTGGATACAAAGTTCGGCGTCATCCAGAACCTGGTGGAGCAGACCTCCGATCAGACCAATCGCATGACCGCGGCCGTAAACAACCTGCAGCAGAGCATTGCCGCGCAAAACGCAGCCCTGAGCGGCAAGCTCGACAGCACCTCCGGCGAGGTGCAGTCGGTCAGCGATTCCGTGGAAGAGCTGAAGGCTCGGCTCGACAAGTTGCAGACATCCGTGCAGAATCTGCAAACACAATTGCAGAACATCCAGACACCGCCGCAGCCTGCCCCAGGGGCCGCGACACCGCCGGGAGCACCGGGCGCATCCGCTACCGGGCCAGCCGCGAATCCCGCGCCGCCTCTGCAGGATACCTACCAGGCCGCGCTCAGCGATTTCAATCGCGGACACTATGACGTGGCGCAAGGTGAGTTCCAGGAAATCATCCAGTACTATCCGCAGGATGATCTGGCCGGCAACTCGCAGTTCTACCTCGGCGAGATTGCTTACCGGCAGCAGAAGTGGGACGACGCCATCAAGAACTACAACGCCATGATGGAGACGTTTCCCACCGGTTCCAAAGCACCCGCTGCGCAGTTGCATAAGGGTTTCGCGCTGCTCCGGCTGAACCGCCGCTCTTCCGGAATCGCGGCACTTCGTTCGCTGATCCAGAAACACCCGCGCACTCCTGAAGCGGCGCAGGCCCGTGAGCGTTTGAACGGCATGGGAGTCCGGATTAACCCCGGGCACTAACGTTAAGCTTGAACAGCACGCGTGAGCCCTGGCTTCGACCACCGAAGCCAGGGCTTTTGCTTTGGAGTGAAAGCCGCGACATGGCCCTCATGGGATAGGCGGAAAAGGCAACTCAGGGACGGCATCGGCATTACCCAGGGTACGCAGCCACTCGCCAACACTCTGCCGAATCGCCTTGACCGAGACTCCGCAAAACTCATCGGGATACGGATCCAGGCGGCGAAGCGCGCGGCTGAGCAGCGAGATGGCTCCGCGACGGTTGCCCCGCTGCAGGTGATGGAAGGCCGCCGCGATCTGGATGAGGCACTGCAGCATCGTCTTCTCCGGCTCGGCGCACTGCAACCACACGCCTTCCCAGTGCTCATGAGCCTCAAAGAATTGCAACCCGCGGTAGCACTCAAGACCTTCGGCGAGGGGACCAGTTTGCCAGTCAAATACCATAGCTCCCTCCGATTATCTTATCTACTCTCGCGGTAAGCCAGGAGCTGTAGCTGCAGAACACTCCTAAGTTTTTAGTTGACAAACGAGCGGGTCGGGCATACTCTCCTAATTCATTAGGAGGACGCGTGGCAAAGGACGTAAGGAAGACGGCGCTCACACGGCTGGAAATGAAGATCATGCAGGTGATTTGGAAGCGCGGCGACAGCACCGTTACCGAAGTGCAATCCGCGCTGAAACCGGAACTTGCATACACCTCGGTGCAGACCATGCTGAACATCCTGGTGCGCAAGGGTCAGCTCGCGCGCAAGCTGGACGGCCGCGCTTACATCTATGAAGCCAGGGTAACCAGGGAACGGGCGCTGGGCCAGGTGGTGAGCGATCTTGTTGACCGCATCTTTGGCGGATCGAGCGAAGAGCTTGTAATGAGCCTGCTGAAGACACGCCAGATCGATGCTAAAAAGCTCCAGTCGCTGACGAAGCGTTTTAACGCGGAGGAGAAGAAGTCATGAGAGCCGCCGAATCATGGGTGCTTTCCTACCTGCTCAATTCCTTGTGGCAGGCGCCGCTGCTGCTGGCCACGGGATGGTGCGCCGCGCGAATGGTCCGGCGCCTCGGCGCGGCCGCGGAGCACCGCGTGTGGGTGTGGGTGCTCATCCTGCAAAGCATGCTGCCGGCCTTGTCCTCCTTCTCGTTCGACTGGCTCCGCGGACTCTCGTTCTGGCATGCAACTACGGGGACGGCCGCTTCCAATGTGGCCATTGAATTCGGCCCTGGTCAACCGCTGGACGGGATCTCCGCAGCGCCGATTCTCCTCACGTTTCTTTTCTGGGCGTACCTGCTCGTCGCCGCCTACTTCCTCGCTCAATTTATCTGGCGGTCCCTATACTTGCGTCGCCTGAATCGAAATGCAACACCTCTCACTCTCCCCGGTGACATGCTCGCCTGCTGGCTGGCCGCCCAGCAGCACTTCGGCATTCACGCCCCACTGCTCGCCACAAGTGCAGAGTTGCAGGCCCCCGTTACCTTTGGCTTGAAGCGCAGCGTCGTGCTCCTCCCCAAACACATGGTCCGCACGCTCGACTCAACCGACCTCCGCACCATCCTCGACCATGAATGCGCCCACATCCGCCGCCGCGACTTCGCCATGAATATCGCTTGCGAACTCGTTTCCATTCCAGTCCGCTTCCATCCTGCTGTGCGTGTCAGCCGCGAGCGCATCTGCGAAACCCGCGAGATGGCCTGCGACCAGCTCGCCGCTGCATCTGCTGGTTCGCTCGCGTACGGACGTTCGCTCCTGCGCATCGCTTCCATGATCGTCCTGGGGCCGCGCACCCGCGCCCCGCACGCCATCGGCATCTTCGATGCCCAAACCCTCGAGAGGAGAGTTATGCGACTCAAAGAAGCTCCACCCACCGCCGGCCGATGGTTCCGCAACGCCCTCATCGCCGCATCCGTGCTGTTGATTACGGCAACCTGCATTTCGGCTGTGGCATTGCATACGAACATCAGCGCCGACGCGACACAAAGCGCCGATCGCGGCGTGGTATACATTCACGTGGCACCAGGCCAGATGGAGGGGAACGTGGTCCACAAGGTAGCCCCGCAATACCCGCCGGAAGCCAAGAAGAAGCGTATTCAGGGCACCGTCGTACTGAGCGCGGTGATCTCGAAAAAGGGCGATATCGACAAGCTGGATGTCATTTCCGGGCCCAAGGCGCTGCGGAAGTCTGCACTTGACGCCGTTCGCCAGTGGAAGTACGAGCCCTACCTGTTGAAGGGCGAACCAGTCACGGTGAAAACGACGATCAACGTGATCTATTCGCTCGCCAAGAATTCCTCAGGAAAGATTCCCCCGCCGCCGCCACCGCCACCGCCACCGCCGCCAACGAAGTGACAATGACGTTGCATGCGACCAGTTTGCTGCGAAAGTAGAGACCACGAATCAGGATTCACATCTCGGAGAACACAACTGCAGGCTTTGAATCCGCCGCGATCGGCGCGGGACCACAGTTCAAAGGGCGTGCCCCTCAAAGAAAAAGCCCCGCGCGAAGCGGGGCTTTCCGGTTGTTACTCTCTGTTCCCTATTCCCTGGTTTACTGCAGGTTGGCCATCAACTGGTCGAGCGCCGACTTCGGCGGGCGCACCAGCGATTCGGGCAGGGTGCCGAGCGGCTGATCGATAAGGTTGAGCAGATCGGTGAAGGTCGGCTTCTGCGTGTTCACGTAGAAGACGCCCGTCAGCATTTCGCCCTTCTCCTCGGCTTCCGCAAGCATATGGAGGGCCTTGACCTTGTCGGTCGGATCGTAGTCCTCGCGCAGCTTGCGCAGGCGCAGGTGCGATCCGTCGTGCATCTGTACGTCGAAGACCTGGCCGGAATCGTAGTCCACTTCGATGTCTTCGAAGCTGGGCACGAAACCGATTTCGGTGATGGGCTCGTCCTTCTCCTGCATGAACTTGTAGCTCTTGGTCGAGCCTTCGTGATCGTTGAAGGTCACGCAGGGGCTGATCACGTCGAGCATGACCGTGCCCTTGTGCGCAATGGCTGCCTTCAGCATGGCCAAAAGCTGCTTCTTGTCACCGGAGAACGAGCGCCCAACGAACGTCGCACCCAGCTTGATCGCCAGAGCGCAGGTATCGATGGCAGGCAGGTCGTTGATCACGCCGGTCTTCAGCTTGGAGCCGATGTCGGCGGTGGCGGAGAACTGGCCCTTGGTGAGGCCGTAGACGCCGTTGTCTTCAATGATGTAGATCATCGGCAGATTGCGGCGCAGCAGGTGAATGAACTGCCCCATGCCGATGGAGGCGGTGTCGCCGTCGCCGGAGACGCCGATTGCCGTCATGGTGTGATTGCCCAGTACCGCGCCGGTGGTCACCGACGGCATGCGGCCGTGCACGCTGTTAAAGCTGTGCGCGCGGCTCATGAAGTACGCCGGGCTCTTGGATGAGCAGCCGATGCCGCTCATCTTCATGACGCGCTCGGGCTGGACGCCCATCTCGTACATGGCGTCGATGACGCGCTCGGAGATTGCATTGTGGCCGCAGCCGGCGCAGAGCGTCGACTTGCCGCCGCGGTATTCGATGATGGGAAGGCCGAGGCGATTGGTTTTAGGTGCGGGTGTTGAAGTCGCCATGATTTAGAGGCCCTCCTTCGTGGCAAATTCCTCGGTGATGCTGCGCGCGTCGATGGGCAGGCCGTTGTAGTGAAGAATGCTCCGCAGCTTGATTACCTGCTCGGCAGGCAGATCGAGTTTCAGCAGACTCTCCATCTGCGCATCGCGGTTCTGCTCGATTACATACACGCGCTCATGCGATGCCACGAAGTCGTGAATCTCGCTGGTGAAGGGATACGCGCGGATGCGCAGATAATCGACGTCCTTGCCGTACTCCTTCTTGATCTGATCGAGGCTTTCGCGAACCGCGAAGTCAGAGGTGCCGTAGGCGATGATGCCGATCTTCGACGAGCCGTTCTTGACGACCACCGGGGCTGGCACCAGCGTGCGCGCATGATCGAATTTCCGATTCAGGCGATCGACGATGTACTGGTACTCATCCGGCTTCTCGGTGTAGGCAGCCTTCTCGTTGTGGCCGGAGCCGCGCGTGAAGTAAGACGCTTTGGGATGATCGGTGCCAGGCAGAGTGCGATAACCGATGCCATCGCCGTCGACGTCCTTGTAGCGAGCGAATCCGCCGAGGCGCTCGAGGTCTTCCTTCGTCAGCACCTTGCCGCGATCCAGCGGCTTGGTCGGATAGTCGAACTGATCCGACATCCAGTTGTTCATGCCCAGATCGAGATCGGTGAGCACGAAGATGGGCGTCTGCAACCGCTCCGCCAGGTCGAAGGCCTGCATGGAAATCTCGAAGGCCTCTTTCACGTTGGCGGGCAGCAGCATCACATGCTTCGTGTCGCCGTGCGAGAGGAATGCGGTCGAGAGAATGTCGCCCTGCTGGGTACGCGTCGGCATGCCCGTCGAGGGACCGGTGCGCTGCACGTCGAAGATCACGCCGGGCAACTCGGCAAAGTAACCCAGCCCGGCAAACTCCGCCATGAGCGAGATGCCCGGGCCGGAGGTCGACGTCATGGACCGCGCGCCTGCCCAGCCTGCGCCCAGCACCATGCCGATTGCAGCGAGTTCGTCCTCGGCCTGCACCACGGCAAAGGTCGCTTTGCCTTCGGGCGTTACGCGGAACTTCTTGAGCAGATCGGTCGTCGCTTCCACCAGCGAAGTCGAGGGCGTAATCGGATACCACGCCACCACCGTCACGCCCGCGAACACCGCGCCCATGCCGCAGGCCGCGTTCCCGTCGATGATGATCTTGCCGGCGGTTTCGTTCATGCGTTCGATGACGAAGGGATCGTGCTTGACCAGCTTCTCCGCGGCGAAATCCCAACCCGCCTTGACCGCGCCGAAGTTGAGATCGAACACCTTCTGCTTTTTGGCGAACTGCTTCTTGACAGCCTTCTCAATCACTTCCAGATCGATGGACAGGAGCTGGGCAACCACGCCCACGTACACCATGTTCTTGACCAGCTTGCGCAGCTTGGCCTCAGGGCATACGCCGGCCGTGATCTTGTCGAACGGAACCGGATAGCAGACCACGTCGTCGCGGTACTGCTTCAGGTTCAGGTTCTCCTCGTAGATCGCGACGGCGCCCGCGGGAAGGCCGAGGATGTCGTCTTTTGCGGTCTCAGGATTGAGGGCCACCAGGACTTCCGTATCGCGCTTGCGGGCCACATAGCCCTCCTTGCTGGCGCGAATGGTGTACCAGGTGGGTAGTCCGGCGATATTCGACGGGAAGAGGTTCTTACCGCTAACGGGAACGCCCATTCCGAAGATGCTTTTCAGCAGAACGCTATTGGCGGATTGCGAGCCGGACCCGTTCACCGTTGCTACGTTGATGCTGAAGTCGTTAACCACGCGCTGGCGCGCGCTCAAAGAGCCCTGTTCTTGACCCAGGGCTAGGTCTCCAGTCGCCATTTGGCGGGATTCCTTCCAGTGAAATTCTCGGTGAGAGATGCTTTCTACTCTCTAGTGATTATAGTCACCGGTCAGGTTGCGCGTCGCCCTGCGCACCGTTAACCTAACCGACACAGTTCCCACAATGCGGTGCGGTGACTCGAAATTTGATAAATCCTCCGTGCGCTCCATCACTGCAAATTTGTTGATGCCAATGTATTTACACCTGAATCGGCTTCCATTGAACAAACAGGAGCCCTCTCTCCTTGGGATGTTGGCGGCTCCGAAGATCCGGAGACTGTCCGCAGTAACCCCGTACGGCGCGCAATCATATAATCACTCCAAGAGTCAGAGGCTCAGATGGCAGACGCACCGCAGTTCCTAAGTTCATGGCTCCAGGGAGACGTTCATTGAGCAAGGGAGAAGTGCCCCACGATCTGGAGGAGGTCCTGACAGACGCGTGGGCAGCGGCCAAAGCGGTGCCCGGTTTTCTGGTCGAAAATGAAGCACGGCTTCTGGGCATGATCGCCGCCTGCACCCCCGCCACCGGCGCAATCGTGGAGATCGGCAGTTTCAAAGGCAAATCCACCGTGATGCTGGGGAAGGTGGCGCAGCATTATGGGTTCGGGCCCGTGGTGGCAATCGACCCCCATGACCTGAACTCCGATGGCCTGCAGGCTCTCAAGACCTCAGCCGAGGATTCAACCTACCGCGATTTCCTCGCCAACGTGGCCAGCGCGGGAGTTAGCGACTTAGTGATTCCGCATCGGGCGCTTTCTACCCAGGTGGCACAGGACTGGGATGGGCCGATTCGATTCCTTTGGATCGACGGCGACCACTCCTATCGCGGAGCCAAGGATGACTTCGACGGCTTCATTCGGCATCTTGTTCCCGGCGGAGTGGTGGCATTTCACGATGCCCTCAACACCTTCGCCGGCCCCATCCGGGTGTTCGTCGAAGATGTTCTGCGCTCAAACAGCTTCGGCCCGGCGGGATTTGTCCATTCCATCGCATGGGCCCAATACCGGCCCCACGATGGCGCCCGCTTCGAAAAGAGCCGCACGTCCCTCGCCCGCCGCGCCGCTCGCCTGGTGCCGCTGGTGAAAGAGAACCGCCCCCTGCGCGGCCTGCAAAAGATCAGGTACAAACTCAACCGCTCCCAGGTGCCGCGAGCTCCCATTGCCGCTGGCGCGTTGGTCTCCCTGCTCGACCAGCCAGGGAATCCGTAGCTGAATGCCGCCACTCCCCTCACCCACGACGGGTGAATTTGGCCCAACCTTGGTGTCTCGGTTCCTGGGCCGCAGGTTGGTCAAGGCTTCTGTGACGGCGCCCTTGCAGGCCTCGCTTATGCGCCGGGTTTTGGTTGGGAGAGGCAGCGGGATCTTCAGTGGGGCCGAACATACACCAATACACCTCGGATTCGTCCCCTGAGGCTCGATCCCGGGATAGACCTGGGGTGGCGACGTCTAGTCGCGCCGAACTCCATTGATCGTCGCTATATGATGGTGCCGATGAAGCGAGCCTTCTGGATGATCGTGCTTTGCATTCCCGCCATCGCTTACGGACGAAACCTGCAAGCCATTCGCGCCAGTGAAGCAGCCTGCGGTCTGGGCAAGGGACAAGCCGTAACTGAGGTCCTGACTGACCCGCAGATCCCCTCGCGGGTCGCGCCCACTCAATCACTCGTTTATTTCGTCAATGGGGCAAGTGGGTTCTATGTAAAGGTCTTGATTGCTGTCGACGGTCATTCGGTCGCAAAACTCGGAAACAGATCGCACTTCGCCATCGCCATGCAGCCCGGCGAGCATCATCTGTGCGCGCGCCTGGACCATTGGCAACTTGGCGGACCCTATATCGGGCTTATGCACATCCATGTCCAGCCGGGCCATACGTACTACGTCCTGGTTTGGCCGACCAGTGACGATGACCCATTTGACGGCGGTTCCGCGACTGGCGCGGCTGTTGTGCCGCAGTTGAAGGCTATAAACGCGGATCAGGGACAGTTTCTGGTCGACGCAACTCAAACACGAGTGCGACCAGGGCACGGGCTTGCCACGGCGGAGGGAAGCCTCGCCCCGAGTCCGGCAGCGATGCAGGCCGACATGCAAGGCTGTGGGCCGGCAAGCGAGCAATTTAATGTGCGATCGCGGACAACACCATCTCCTCCCCATCCGCCATCGCCAGGAAATTCGGCGGTTTATCTCTTTGGCATCCTGAGACCGGCGCGAGTGGGGTTCGACGGCAAGTGGCTTGGCGCACTCCTTTGGAACTCCTATGCGGAGTGGGAGATTGCGCCGGGCCTGCACCACCTGTGCGAGCGGCTCCCAGGGAAGCACAAACCGCTGGGTGCGGTTGCGCTCTATGGGCTCGACGCCACTGCGGGAAACTCCTATTACTTCCTGGTGGCGAGCGGGGGAACCGGCTTGGAACAAATCAACCCGGATGAGGCTCATCTGCTGATGGCAACTTCAAGATTCGGCCTCGATTCGCAGAAACTGTCTCGCGCAGCAAGGCGCCCTCGCGCGAAGACGAGATCCGCAGGAGGTGAGAAATGAAACTCCCCATTCTGCCAGTGCTCCTGTGCATCTCCATTGCCGCTGCGGCAACTGGCATGGCACAGAAGCCCGCAGCCAGCAAAGCCGCGAGGAAAGCTGCACTGATCTCCTGTGGGCCGCCACACGAGCATTTCACAGTGCATTTGGACGCCGCGGCCCCTCCCTCGGGTCCCACGAACGCTGACATGGCGACGATCTACTTCGCCGCGATGAGCACAGGGCGGCTCTGGCCCAGTCCCACCGTACGAATCGCGATGGATGGCAAGTGGATCGCCGCGCTCAAGCAGAATTCGTATACCGAATTGGAGGTTACCCCGGGTCAGCATCATCTCTGCGTGCGAACCCCGGGCCTCTTCCAACTCGAGCCCGCATCGCTGTATGGGCTGAATGCCACGGCCGGACATTCCTACTACTTCGTGGTCGATGACAGGAACAGCAATGAATATCAACCGATCGAAACGATCAGCCTGAACAGAATCGATTCGGATGAGGGCCGCCTGCTGGTGGCACAAGCAAAACGAGCGACCTCTTCACCCAAGCCGTGACAACATAGCCGCTAGCGATGCGGGGGGGCGGCGCGATCGTTGTTCAAGAATGAGCTCTCGGCGCCAGGCGAAGGGTCGCGATTTTGAGACCGGGGATCAAGGCAGACTCCTCGCGCCCCTGATCCGTGTTCCCCGATCCTTACTGCGCCACTGCGGAGTCCCGGTTCCAGCGCCGCAGCAGCGTTGCGGCGATCACCACCAGGGCCAGCGTCAGCCCGAACCACAAGCCCAGAATTCCCCAGTGCAGGACAAAGCACAACAGAAAGCCGAGCGGCAGCCCCAGGATCCAATAGCCGACGAGGTTGGCGAACATGGGAACCCGCGTCTCCCCCAGCCCCCGAAGCGCTCCGGTGGAGACGGTCTGGATGCCATCGAAGATCTGGAACGCGGCGGCCACCCACAAGAGCGTCGGCCCAACCGCCAGCACGCGCGGATCGCTCGTGTACAGCTTGATCAGCGGATACGGCGCCACCAGGAATACGATACCGGCCATCACCATGAAAGAAGTACCGAGCCCCAGGGCAAGCCATCCGGCACGTCGCGCACGCGCCGCATCGCCTGCTCCGAGCGCGTGGCCCACGCTGACGGCGGCCGCCGCGGAGACGCCCAGCGGAACCATGTACGTGAGGCTGGCATAGTTGAGAGCGATGGCGTGGGTTGCCAGTGCCACCGGCGTCAGAAATCCCGCTGAGAACGTGGCAAGATTCCACGCGCCCACCTCGAGGATGATCTGTCCCGCGGCGGGCGCGCCGAGGCGGACGAGTTGCTGAATGCGGTGCAAATGCGGCCTTGCCCAGTGGCGAAAGAGCGGATGCCCGCGTTTGCGCTCGTAGCGCCATGCAAAGGCAAGCAGCGCGACCGCCATGCCGACGCGAGCGATGACGGTGGATAACGCCGAGCCGTTGACACCCATCGCGGGAAATCCAAATTTGCCGTAGATAAGGACCCAGTTGAAAAACCAGTTCAGCAGATTGGCGAGCACAAACGTGACCGTGATGACGCGGACTTGTCCGACACCCTGCAGATAACGGCGCGCCGCTCCATAGAGCAGCAGTGGCAGCGTGCCAAGGAGTAGAATCCGCAGGTATCCGGCTGCGGGGGCGGCCACCTGCGGCGCAATGCCGACGTGGATGAATCCGAAGCTCACAGCCCAGAGCACAACCATCAGCAACGGGCTGACGATCAGGGCCAGATACACACCTTGCGCCAGCCAGTGATGGCACGCTTCGTGATCCTCGCGGCCGTAGGACTGCGAGACAAGAGTGTCGAGGCCGAGGAGAAGGCCGATGCCGAAGAGCGAAGGCGTGTAGTAGACGGCGTTGGCGAGCGATACCGCTCCAATGGCCGCCGGCCCCAGACGGCCCACCATGATGGTGTCGACGATGCCCTGCGCCATCCAGCCCAGCTCGCTGAGCACCACGGGAACGGCAAGCGCGATCATGGCGCGCAGTTCCCTTCTCCAGTCTCCTTTGGTCGCATTGAGCGGCATTTTTCTAATCTAACCTGACGCACTGCTCAACAGCGCGGCGAGCCACCGGTCATTGATTGCACACGCGCACAAAGCTGGCCGCCGGTCTGCGCACCCACTGGGTCAGCAGCATGACGCGCGGAAAACCGATCAGGGGACCGGTGGCGAGGTTGGTCAACATGGCCGGTGTGAATCCGGGCAATTCGCCTGCTACCTGCTTCCACGTCAACCCGCGTCTGCAGCGCTCCGCATCCAGTGCCGCATGCAGCGCCTTGGTGTCGAACCAAAACACCCTGGGGCCACGTCAAGCCGAGCTTGCGCCGTTCTGCATCGAGAGCGGCGTGCAGCGCGTACAAATCGAACTTGAGCAGCGGCGAGGACACGCTAACAAGTTAGCATTCCCGCCGCTGCTGCAATGATCGAAAGCCCAGATCCGCCAGTCAGGCCTTGGCCGCTCGCGGCACGCTCGCGCGCGGAGTCACCTGCGTGGTGGTAATGGTAACCTTGCCCGGAGTCAGCGCCGGCCCTTCCCAGCCGTCCTTGATTGCCTCCACCTGGATCTCGCCGGGCTGCTTTGTGCTCTGCACAATCACCTGTGCCAGCCCATTGAACAGCGAGCGCTTTGGCTCCTTGTCGCTCTCCTGGCAATTGGGATCGCCGTTGCCGACGCCGATGATTCTCCCCGGCCCGGTTAGTTTGAAGGAGATCTTGTTGTCGGCAACGGGAACCAGCCGGCCCTGTTTGTCGAGAGCCTCCACCTTCAAGATGGAGAGATCCTCGCCATCGGCGTTGATCGTTGTCCGATCCGCGGTGAGGCGAATCTGAGCGGGGGCACCGGTGGTCTCGCGCTTTTCAGTCAGTGCCAGCTTGCCGCCTTTATATCCGCGCGCCTCGATACTTCCGGGTTCGTACCGGGCCTTCCACTCTACGTGCCCGAGGTGCGGAACCTTCTGGCGGCCCAAGCTCTTGCCGTTCACAATCAGCTCGACTTCATCGAGGTTGGAGTAGACCCACACCGGAATCTCATCGCCTTCGCGGCCTGTCCAGTTCCAGTGCGGAAAGACGTGGATCATTGGCTGCTTGCCCCACCACGCCTTGTAGTAGAAGAAGTAGTCCTTAGGGAAGCCGCACATGTCCACAATCCCAAACTGCGAGTTGATGGACGGCCACCCGTATGGCGTGGGTTCGCCGCGATAATCAAAGCCGGTCCAGGCAAAGCCGCCGGCGAGCCAATCGCGGGATCCGTAGAAGGTCCACCACTCTTCGGCGGTTTCGCCCCAGGGCACTACGCCGTTGTAGGAGTTGACCGTGTTGCGCAGCGGATCAGTGGAGTAAACGCCGCGCGTCGAGATGGCGCTCGAAGTCTCCGATCCGTAGAGGCAACGCTCGGGGTGCTCAGAGTGGTACTTCTCAGGAAACTTGAGGTTGTAGTTGAAGCCGATGATATCGAGCGCCAGCGACACGCCTTTTTCGTTGTTGCCATTCACGGCTGCGGATGCGACGCGGGTCGGGTCAAGTTGGTGGCAGCGGCGCACCATGTCTTCTCCGATCTTCTGTCCCTGCTCCGCCATGGTGTTCTGCAGTTGCCACTCTTCGTTGCCGATGGACCAGATGATGATCGACGGCGAGTTGCGATAGCGCTTCACCATCAGCGAAAGCTGCTCCATGCCCTCCGGGCTGGAACTCATCTGGCGGGTCTCGCACATCATCATCAGGCCCATGCGTTCGCAGGCGTCCACCCACTCCGGCGTGGGCATGTTGTGCGACGTGCGCACAGCGTTGCAGCCCATTTCGCGAAGCACTGCGGCGCGATACCACTGCAGCGCATCCGGAACGGCAGCGCCTACGCCAGCGTGATCCTGGTGATTGCATGTGCCCTGAATCTTGAGGGGCTTACCGTTGAGGAAGAAACCCTTGTCGGGAGTGAACTTTGCTGTGCGCACACCAAAGCTGACGCGTTCGGCGTCGAGCGTCTTGCCGTCGGCTTCGACGCTGACCACGGCGTAGTAGAGATTGGGCTCATCGACGGACCAAAGCGCGGGGTTGGTTAACTTCGCCGTGGCGGTGTAGGTGGCGGAGCCATCGGCGGCGATGGTCTGCGCTGGGGCGCTGGCGGTGGCAACGGTATTGCCCTTCGCGTCCTGAATCTTCCAGGCCACGCTGGCGCTGGCGCCCTGGGCCCCTTGGTTTTCAACGACGGTGCCAAGCGAGAGCGTTGCGGAATCGCCGTTCACCTCGGAACGAACGTAGCTCTCCCAGCGGCCCAGGTGCACAGCATCGTACTTGTTGAGCCAGACGTGGCGATAGATTCCGGCACCCTCGTAGAACCAGCCGTCTCCGAATGCCGCGTCGACGCGCGCGACGATGTAATTTTTGGCGCCGTAGGCCAGGAAGTCGGTGAGGTCGAAGCGGAACGGCGCATACCCATTGTTATTGCGGCCGATGAAACAGCCATTGACGAAGAGGAGCACATCGCGGAAAGCGCCGTCGAACTCGACCCAGATGCGCCGGCCCTTGTCGCTGGCGGGAATCTCGAACTCGCGGCGGTACCAGCCCACGCTGGTTTCGGGATAGCGCCGGCCGAGCGGCTTGAAGCCGTGCGACGCCTGCTCCTTGTCATCGACAAACGGCAGCTCGACGGCCCAGTCATGAGGAAGGTCGAGGGTGCGCCACTTGGAGTCGTCGAAGCCAGCCTTGGCAAACTTGAACTCCCCGGTTTTGGCAAAATCTCCCTGCCCGTAGCCGAACCCTAAGTCCTTGGTTGGATCATCGCCGTTGCCGAAGGTGAACTTCCAGCCGAAGTCGAAGAGGAGCTGCTCGCGAGGGCCAATGGCGGCGAGCGCGGACGCGGAACCAGCGGGTACATCGCTCATGAGGGCCGCGGCGCGGGCCCAGGCGGAGCGGGAAAGAACAGAGGTGGCAGTGAGAGCGGCGCCGGAAGAGAGCAGATCGCGACGAGTGATTCCAGACATGCAATAACCTCAGTCGAAGCAGGAAGATTCGCTTCACGCGAAAAAGAGCGCGAGCGGAGAAACAGCGCAACTATATAGGAGCACCCATCGACTTGTAAACGATTTCATGGCCGCCCTGGCCGGCGCCATCCACAAGCGCTCCCTATGTTAAATTCAGAAAGACGTCCAAGGAGAGGTGGCCGAGTGGTTGAAGGCGCACGCTTGGAAAGCGTGTTTAGGGGAAACTCTAACGTGGGTTCGAATCCCACCCTCTCCGCCATTAGAAAATAAAGCAGTTAAAAGAACTTCTTTCCTCCAGCGGGGAATTTGGCATAATATCAGCCGCAACGAATACCCCTGAATTTCTATCGCCGCCACCGCAAGAGTGTGAAGCCGGCCGTCCCGTTGATTCCCTAACAGGCAATATCGAGGAACGAAAGAGGGTGTGGAAGAAGTGCGCCTGCCTGATCTTCGTTTCCGGCATTCTCGAAGGCAAATTCAGCCGCCTATCCACCTGCCTCACAGACTGGGAGCCGGCGAGAGAACTCGCGTCCACCAGGAAGTCGTGGACGGACGAACCCGCGGCCACTCCCCTGGCTCCTCCATCGATTCCTCCGGTGTCTAACGCGGCACTCGTCTCAGACGATCAGGTGGTTGCTCTGTAAAGAACACGAGAGCCATCTGCGGGTGATGCGCTGATTCGCACAGTGTGTAACAGTGTTACACGCTGTTAACTAAGGTGATTATTTTCAATAATGTACATGAACGTACGCCTGGCCGCGGTCAGGCAACTTGTTTGTACAAGATTAACCTCAACAGCAGCTTTGCTCCGCGCCTATAGTTTGCGCCGAAGTTGAATCGGGGCAAATGCAGCTCTTCGCATCTCCCTGATATTTCCACAGCACAACAGGAGAATGCATCGATGAGGAAACGTTTCGGTGTAATCGCGGTAGCCGCATTCTGTCTCAGCGCAATCTTCTCCATGCCGGCACACGCCCAGGTATGGAGTTCCTGCAGCCAGTACGCCACTTACACCAGTGGCCAGTACAACGTGTATACAGATGAGTGGGGCGCCAGTTCCGGCCAATGCCTGTACGTTTACAGCGCCACCAACTGGACTTCCGCTTCGAATTTCAGCGGCAACGGCATCAAAGCATATCCAGACACGGAGTTTGGCCTGAACAACGTTCAACTCAGTTCGCTGAGCAGTGTGCCCACTTCCTTCAATGTAACGGTCCCGAGTGGCGCCTCTTATGACGTAGCGTACGATCTGTGGACGGCCAACAACGTGGATGAAGTGATGGTGTGGGAGGAGTGGAACAACAACGGTCCACTCTCGAACAGCTACGGCTGCAGCGGTTATCCATCCACCGCCTGCCCCATCGCTACCAACGTCTATCTCAATGGGGCTTACTACAATGTGTTCCAAGGCAACAACGGGCACAATGTGATTTCATTCCTTCGCAACTCACAGCGAGCTAGCGGCAACGAGGACGTTCTGCCGTTTATGAACTGGTGTGCCAGCAATGGCAAGCTCAATAGCCAGCAGTTCTCGACGGCGGATTTCGGCATTGAAATCACCGCCACCAGCGGAACGCAGAACTTTACCTTGAACTCCTACAGTTCCAGCATTGTTACAAACGGCGGCACCGGTGGCGGAACAGGCCTTGCTGGAACACACACGCTGAAGCCGCAGAATGCCTCCAACATGTGCCTGGACGCGAGCAATTGGGGCGGGGCAGGCACAGCTATGCAAATATGGAGCTGCACCGGCGGTACAAATCAGTCCTATTACTGCGTCAACCAGTACTCCAACATCTATGAGATCGAGCCCACGTATGATTCAGCGCTCTGTCTGGATGTGTGGGGTAATCGCACTTCCAACGGCACTGAGGTTGACATATGGACCTGCAATGGCCAAAGCAACCAGAAGTGGGGCGCCATCAGCGATGGTGGGAACGTCTATGAGTTAGCCCCGCAGAACGCCACCGGACTGCGCCTGGACGTCTATGGATTCGGGACCACGAACGGTACAAAAGTGGACGTGTGGTCGGCCAATGGCGGCAGCAACCAGAAATGGGCTGTGAACTGAGCCCAGGAATACGTGGTGAGAGGATCCGGACGCTCGATCCGGATCCTCTCTTGAATGGTCCAGGAAATGTTTGAAACTCGCGATAACCATTGCCTCTGCGCGGCGATTGTCTGGGCTGTTCTTGCTGGACAGCTCACCGCCTCGTCACAAACGCCGCATCCCACGAGGCCGGCAGCCAATCCGAGCGTTGCGGCGACCGTCGATAGTCACACCATAACCATCGATGACGTTCAGAAGATCGCCCTCCACAAGTACGGGCAGGAGATCCTCGACAACCTCATTGACGATTACCTGGTCGAACACGAGGCCGCACGCCTGCACGTAGAGGTCTCTCAGACGGAGATCGACAACCAGGTGCAAACCCTCGCCCGGGCCATCAGGCCAAAGACTCTCGACGAAGGCCTAATAGAGCATCATCAGACCCTGGCCGAGCTGCGTGAGGATTTCCGCCGTCGTCTGCTGGCGCTCAAGCTCGCAGCCATGGCGGCTCCGCCGGGGCACTTCGTGCACGCGCACGTGATCCTTATCAGAGCCACCTCCGGCGCCTCAGCGGGCCAAGCGGATGCAGACGCACTTGCGCAGGTCTCCGCCATCCAGAAGCAACTCCTCGCCGGCGCGAAATTCGACGATCTGGCCCGGCGAGACAGCCAGGATCTGATCAGCAAGCCACGCGGCGGAGACATCGGGATTGTGTTTGAGGGATGCCCTGTCGATCCTGCAATCGTTCGGGCTGCCCTGCAATTAAAGGCCGGCAGGGTTGCGGATCATCCCGTAACCACCGCCTCCGGCTATTACCTGATCATGGCCAGCAGCACAGACGCCCTACACGCCGCAGGCGAAGACAAAGCCTACCGGGACGCGAAAGAGCAATACGAACTCCACGCCGGGGGGCGCAACCTGCCCGCATATCTTCGCGAATTGCGCTCGAAAGCAGAAATCCGGCAGAACTTTCAGCCCTGATTGAAGCGTCGCCGATTCGGCCGTACCACTGCCCCGCACCGGCGCACTTGCATTCCCGCATTTGTCCGGCTAGTATCGCTCTGCCGGAGTCCCCCGTGTCAACCGTTCTCAATAACCAGACCTCGCGCCCGCTTCCTGACGCAGCTACAACGCAGGAGGAACGACGTGAACTGGAAGCTGTCTCTGCAGCTCTAGCGAACTCGCACCGCCTTCGCCGGCTCCTTACCTATATCGGGGAAAGTTACTTCCAGGGCGAGACGGACAAGCTGCACGAGTATGAAATCGCCACGGAGGTTTTTGGCCGCTCCAAGGCGACATTCAATCCTGGTGATGACGCAATCGTGCGCGTCGAAGCTCATCGCCTCCGCAAGCGCCTGAAAGACTTCTACGAGAATGAAGGCAAGGACCATCCTATCCAGCTTTCGATTCCCGCCGGGACGTATGTGCCGGTGTTCATTCGCCGCGGCGAATTCGCCCCTTTACTTGCGGCATCGCCGCCCAAGTGGGCCACATCGCGCATCTACCTGCCTATCGCCGCGGTCCTCGCTTTGGGCATCGTTGCATTTTTCAGTCTTCGCAAATCGGGCTCGAAGCAAGCTCATGCCGCTGGCATTCCGCCCGCAATCGCAGCCGCGTCTCTCAAAGGCGTCGCGTTTGCAAGGGTTCCGCTGAGAATCTGCGCCGGATACGATGGCAAACCCCAAGTTGACACCGCGGGAGTGGTGTGGCAACCGGACCAGTATTTCGAACGAGGTGGAACATATGCTCGTCCGCAGAACGTCGTCTTCCGCACGAGCGATCCCCTACTCTTCGAACATTGGCGGAGCGGCGATTTCTCCTATCAGATTCCGTTGCGCCCTGGCGTCTACGAGCTGCACCTCTACTTCGCGAGCCAGGACCCATCACCAAGCGGCCCCGAACCGTTTTCCATCTCTGTCAATGGCAACATCCTCCTGAACGGCTTCGATATCAACTCCGATGCGCTCGGCACGGACGTCGCCGATGAGCGCGTCTTCCGCGATGTCAGCCCTGGGCCGGACGGAAAGCTGCAGATCAGCTTCGACAGCGCGGGCTCCTCGGCGACGCTCAATGCCATCGAAGTCCTGCCCGGACAACCGGGTGCGCTGCTCCCCATCCGCATCATCACCCGACCCACCTCGTTCACTGACCGCAACGGCCAATTCTGGCATCCCGACAACTATTACCTTGGCGGCTACACTTCGGAGAAACGTCTGCCGGTCACCGGCGCAACCGATCCTGGTCTCTACGGCGCCGAACGATATGGACACTTCTCCTATGCCATTCCCGTCGATACCCGCGACCGCTACACGCTGGTTCTTCATTTCGCCGAACTCTATTTCGGGCCGAACGCATCCGGAACCGGCGGAGCCGGAAGCCGTGTGTTCAACGTTTCCTGCAACGGCGAGTCCCTCCTTGAGAACTTCGACATTTACAAGGAAGCGGGCGGGCTGCACGCATTGACCGAGACCTTCCACCACCTCAAGCCAACGTCGCAAGGAAAGTTGAACATAAACTTCGAGCCCGTCGCGAACTACGCCACCGTCTCAGCCATCGAGGTCCTCGACGAATCGCGTTAGGCACGCGGCTCCCCGGCAGGGAATACGTCATGTATCGCCCGAATGCAGCATGCAACTCAGAAAATCCATTGTGGTCAGCAGCCAACTGGGCGTGCTGTCCAATTGCGTTGGGCACTGCGTGGGGGTCCCGTGAGACGTGGACGTCCGACCATATCAAAAGAATCCCACCCTCTCCGCCATCTCTATCAACTGCTGATTTTTCCCCTTGCTCACCCTCCCCCGCCATCCGCAAACAAGAATTTCCATGAAGGATCGAGGTACATCCAGCGCTCGCGGCTGAACCAGCTTGTGGGCAGGCTGGGAACATGCAGCAGGGCATGGCCTCCCGTGCAGATCATTTCCGTGCCGTTCCACGCCAGGAAGGTGCGTGACGCGCTGCCCACCTGGGCTGGATGCGTGACCCGACGCAAACACACTGGGCAACGGCGGCTCTGATCCACAAGCGCCCATTGCAGCCCAAAAAGGCAGAAATTAAAGCTGGCGACAAACTGCAAAAATTCCGCCGTGGAGGAGTATTGTGAAATCCCCCAATACGCAACATCAAGAGCCGCAAAATACCCCGCCGCGACAATAAGCGACATCTTTGTAAGCACGAATAACACGCGCTTTGCGCGCGACTTCAAAGACGGCTGGTGCGATTCGAAATCCGATTCGCTTCTGAACACCGTGGTGATTGCCGGCAACGCCAGCAAGGCCAACAAGAGCGCGAATTCAAAGATTCCTGCTGGTCCGTCGGATGGTTCAAAGGCAGTCCCGTGATACTCCACCTGCTCGCCGTCCGGCTCCGAACTCCATATCTGTATCGTGGAATCCGTCATCTGGGATCGGCCAATTGGGGAAAGTAGCCCAACAACATAACCCATTGGGGAAGATGGATTATCCACAACGCTCGAGCCCGTGCCGAGGACCCAGATATCGGCATGGTCGGGAAGAAGCAGCGTCCCGGCCGGGGCAATCCCGGCGATCCTTATCTCCTGATTCTTAATCGCCACGAATTTTCCTACTACACCGGGATCGGAAGCAAAGTCGCGCCGCCAGACGGCGGAACTCAGCCAAGCTTGGGCTTCCCGCGGCCGAACTTCTGCACTTTGTATATTCCCTTCGAAGCCCAACACCCTGAATAGGTTTTTGGTTCCATAGGCAACGGACCACGTATCTCGCTCACCCGCGGATTCTGCCGAATCGCGCACCACGCGATAGAACGCTAGATCCTTGAAGAAGCGTTGCCGCCGCAGTTTCCAGGTCTCGTATTGGGTGAACGAGATCGATGGCTTTGTTGTGCCTGTAAAGGCGCCGGCTTGAATGAGAATGGCATCCGATCGCAAACGGGCGCGCGCCGCATCCTGCTCGTTCCGGACTCCGGGCAGAACATGCGCAACAATCGCGCACAGCGCAACTGCTGTGCTCAACCAGACCAGGCATTGCACTGCTGATCCGTGTCGTGGAGCAGCTGGCGCTCGCAAACCGTGCCGCTGGATACACACGGCATCCTGAAAAGATCCCGCGCAAAAAGAAATGATCTTGCGTTCAGCGATCCACGTGGCAAGGTGCTGCTCCGTACAGCTCTGCCGAACGTGCCACAACTCGCTGGCCCACTCTCGATACCATTCTTCCCGCTCTGGATGAGGCACAAGGAGCGATGCGCCGCGCAGAATGGCAAGCTCTAAAACATGCAGGACGGTGCTCAAAGGCTTTCTCATCGCACCTTCACCTCGTCCGTGGGAATAAGGCGCTCGAGCAGTGGGTAGCGCTTGCGCGAGAATTCGAGGCTTGCAATTCCTGCTGCGGTCAACTTGTAGTACTTGCGCGGCGGGCGCTGTTCACTATCAGCGATCGACTGCTTTTCCCATTGCGACCGGATCAGATCGTCGCGCTCCAGGCGGCGCATCGCCGGATACACGGTGCCGCTCGGCAGACCGGTCATCTCCATAATGCTGAATCCATACTTGTAGCCGGCATGGATCGCCTGCAGAATCATGGCCGCCGTATGGGACAGCTTGGGTTCAGTACCCATGGAAAGAATCATACCTATGTAGCAATCTACTTGACAAACGAATAATCCGATGGAATGCTGAATGCTACATAGGGGTAGGCTCCAGGGAGGCCCGATGCTCCAGGTCCAGCGTCTCTACCGTAACTATCGGGGCATCCCCGCCGTGGAAGACGTCAGCTTTGAAGTCGGCACCGGTGAAATCACCGGGTTTCTGGGACCGAATGGAGCCGGCAAGTCCACGACAGTCAAAATCATTACGGGCCTGCTCCGTCCCCACGAGGGCCGCGTGCTTTTTGATGGCCGCGATATCCGCGATCACATCGTAGACTTTCGCAGGGTGCTGGGCTATGTTCCCGAGGAAGCATACCTCTACTCGCATTTGTCGGGGCTGGAATATCTCCAGTTAGTGGGGCGCCTTCGAGGTATGCGCGAATCCCTGATTGAGGAGAAAGCGGGCTCGTTTCTCCGCCTGCTGGGGCTCGACTCCTGGCAGCACACCCCAATCTCTTCATACTCAAAAGGAATGCGCCAGCGCGTGCTCATTGCAGCGGCCCTACTGCACGATCCCCAGCTGCTTATATTCGATGAGCCGCTGTCCGGGCTCGATGTGACCTCCTCCCGGCTGTTCAAAGATCTTCTCCAGGTGCTTGCCGCGGAAGGCAAAGCAATTCTCTACATATCGCATGTTCTCGAAACGGTGGAACAGGTTTGCAACCGCGTCGTCGTCATCGCCCGCGGCAAAGTGGTTGCAGATGCAAGACCACACGAACTCACGCAGCTCATGAGGCTCCCCAATCTTGAACGCGTCTTCGCCCAACTGGTTGAACAACAGGACACCCGCTCCACAGCCCAGGAGATCGTGGAGGTCATGAAGGTCCGTCATGCCTGAAGCGTTCCAACGTCTTTTTGCGCGCTCCGATGCCGCTGCCGTGCAGTCGCTCAACGTGCAGGCTGCCTTGGGTCCCGTTCGCCAGCCTGAGCGTTCGCAATTTGCGCATCTCGTGCGCCATTATTTAGAGCGATTCTTTAGTCATGAAACAAGCTCCGCGGCAGGCGATAGCAAAGCACGCCTTGTGCAGATTGCCTGCGCAACCGGCCTCCCGCCGCTCATTGTGGCCATCTATCTCTGGCCCGTATACCATCCATTTCCTGGCTGGCCGCCCCAAACAAACAACAGCGGGCCGCCACCCTATTGGATACAGGCGAACCATCACTTCTTCTTCGTGCTGTATTCGTTTGTAGCCATGGGGCTGATGGCAGTTTTCCAATGGGACCTGATCTTTCCCGACCACCTCGACGTCTTCGTGCTCGGTACGCTGCCCATCTCCAATCTGCTTCGACTTGCGGCCCGCATCAGCGCGATCTCCCTGCTTCTCGCCGGCTTCCTGATAGACGCTAACCTGCTTGCAGTGCTCGTCGTTCCTCTCGCCACGGACCCGCCGCAGCTCCTCCCTCTGCTTTCTGGTCACGCTGCCGCCGTGGCACTCGCAGGCCTCTTCTCTGCCGGTTTCGTACTTGCCACTCAAGGATTGCTCTTAGCTCTCCTCGGCGAAAAACTCTTTCGACGAATCTCACTCTTGCTGCAAAGTTGTGTCGTCACCGGCTTCCTGCTCCTGTTGCTCCTGTTTCCCGTGCTTTCCGGTTTGACCTCGCAGCTACTTGCGGCGAACTCCGTGGCTGCCCGCTGGTTTCCCCCGTACTGGTTTCTCGGTTTATTCCAGGAGCATCTGCCCGGCGCATTCCCCCTTCCGCCGTGGTCGCATCTTGCTCGCACCGGCATCTTCGCCACGCTGATCGTGTGGGCTCTGGTGGCGGCTACTTACCCCTTGGCCCATCTTCGACGCGTCAGCGCCCTTCTCCAGGGCACAGCCTCACGCCGAAAACACAGACAGCTTCACCTCGGACTGGATCGCCTTTTGTATTGCACGATCCTGCGTCCGCCGCTCCGTCGAGCCGCTTTTGTGTTCATTGGCCAGACCGTCCTGCGAGTACCCCGGTACCGTATCTATCTAGCGATGTATTCTGGCGTGGGTTTGGCGCTCGTGGTCGCAGCCGTCCTGCGGCTCAATATCATTCACGGCGTGTTGCACGCCGCTTTTTCCGCCGCAGGCATTCGATTCTCCATCGGCGTAATTCCATTCTGGGTGATTGCTGGCCTGCGTAGCGCATTTGCTTCTCCGGGTAACCAGCAGGGTGGCTGGATCTTTCGCTTGATCCACGGAAGGCCAGCGGTTTATGAAGCAGCGTTACGGCAATTTGAGGCCGCCGAGCTTTGGAGCTTTCTTGCTGCCGTTGCAATCACAATCGGCGCGATTGCGGCATTTCAATTCGTCGCGCCCGCCGAGCTTTGCACTCCTGCTTCGATCGCATCGCAGATGGTCACGGCGGTCGGAGTGTGCCTGCTCGCCACCGACGGATTCTTTCTCACCGTCACGGCGGTTCCGTTCACAGGAGAGCGACCCGCCGAAGAACAGAATCTCGCCCTGACCGTCCTTCGCTATTACACATTCTTTCCGTTCGTCACATCGCTCTCCGTCGCGTTCGAAATGTTCGGCGAGGCCGGCGGCGCGCGCCTCGGGGCGGAGTTCGCTGTTATCGCACTCGCACACCTCTGGTTAAGAAGGTGGCGCCGCGGCATCGTTCGTCTTCACAGCGGCCAGCTTGCTCTGGAAGAAGGGGAAGACGATTTTTCCCTGAGACTGGGGCTGCGCTCTTAGCGGCAAGTTGTACCTTGCGCCGGCGACGATTCCTGAACCGGATGATCGCACTCTCTGGAAGGACTCATTGCGGAACCGTGATGACACGCGCCTTCGAATCGAACGAGCAACAAGCCGATCACTTCACCGCGGCCTATTGCAGACTGCGAAGTACGGCTGGCTGGACAGGCTTCTGTTGAAACCCGGGTAGATCCACTTCCCTCCTCCGCTGCCTTCCAGTTCGAAGTAATATTCGAGCGCAAACTTGCTGTCGGTGTACTCTGCCGGGATCGTGACGGCGTAGACGCCAGATTCGCCGCTCGCATCCATGGCAATCCAGCGCTCCGCCTGATCGACGTGTCGATAGAGGAGCTTCACACCGCGAAGCGCCTGGAGTCGTTCTCCACTTGAGATTGCAAGCTTCAGTGCAAGCGGTTCTCCGGGCGTGAACTTTTCCGGTGGAGTGTGACTGGCTTGTACCAAGCTAGCCGGCTGTTGTTTTGCTGAACCGTCCGCCAAGTTCGCCGACGTCCGAGAGAGGTTCGGCACATGGCTGTTCTGCGCAATCCTGGCGGTCATCGCAGCAAGATCGGCGTCGACTCCCGGCAACCTGTCGAGCCAATGGCCGCTCCGCTTGGGAATGCTGCCATACGAAACGTTCGCGCGGTACACGCTTTTCGCACGCTCTGCCATCGCCGACCAGGCGCCTCTTGCACTTCGGTAGTGCTCAAGGGCCGCTTTACCGGATTCTGCGTCTTGGGAATACTGAAAGATCTCATAGTGAACCGCGCTGCGTAGTTTGTGCGCAAAAAACTTGCCTAGTCCGATCTGGATTAGGACATCCTCTTCAACTCGTCGAAATGCGCTCCCCTTAGCAGCCTTTGCACTACGCGACGCTGCCTTCAACCAATGCGCCGCCTCATCGACACAGCGCTCGATCCATTGCGCCACTTCAATGGGCGAGTACTTTGCGGACATCACCCGCTGGTTTAGCGATTGCGCATACTCCTCCACGGTCGAAAACAACTGTGGATCCAGAGGGCTGACGGTTGCAAATATCTTTGGGGTTGGTGTATCTGCATACGGCGACGGCTCACTGCCCTCAATAATCGGCATATTTGTCGGCAGTTCGTACCACAGATCGTGATTGCTCGCCGAGGGCAGATGCGCCGAGGTGAGGAGGGGGAGAATACGAGACGCGTGCGCGAGAGACTTCTCCGTCGCCTCGCTACCCGCGCCAAATTCCGCTCGCATGACTCTGCGCCACGACTCGGGATCTACGTCGGGGTTATACAAGCTTCGGCCCCAGACACGGTAGTAGAGATCGTATTTCTGCCAGTCGTACCGAGGATTGAGCGATGTGTCGGAGTAGGCACATCGCCCTCCCGGCTGACCGGAGCCTTCCCGTCCTTTGAATGTCAGCGGCTCCATCAGGTCAAGGCCTGCCGCGCCGCAGAAGGTGGCAGTTCGGCCATAGGCGCATGCCATCTCAGGGTCTACGGAGAGAAGATGCCGCTGCGTGCCGGGCCACAGCCGGAACCAAAGCTTGTAAGGTGCCCCTTCGCGAAGGAAGTCAGCATAGCCATAGCGCGTAAAACTTCTGGATCCGCTGCTGAATCGGAAGAGGGATTGATCGTTCTTGGACAGCGTCCCGTGAGGAATTTCCAGCCGACGGATATCCGCCTGCTGATATCCGAGACTCTGGTGCTCAGCCGAATATTTGGCTCCCAACTTGACCGGCATTCCGGTGTTCGCGGCAATCTCAATCATCCTTTCGTCGACGCCCTTCGCGTGCATGTCGATCTCGATCGTTCGGCCTGCTTTGGCAATGGCCTCAAACACCGTCTGCCAGAAACCGTAACTCCCTTCCGGAATTCCGCTTTCACCATGCACTCGCAGCGTGACGCCCTGGATCTCCGGGCAGGTCTGCAGCAGGATTGCCAGAGCATCGCGGCAGTAGCTCGCATGATTCGCGGGCGTCAGGCCTTCAATGCGGTGATATGCATCGGGGCTGTCTGTCCACTGGTATGCATGCGTCCAGATGCCCAGCTGGAACTGCAAGCCTCTCGCTGCGGTCTCGGCTGCAACAAAGCGAAGCATTTCAAGATTCTTCGCACGCTCGGCGGCACTCAACGGGCGGGGAACGGCCAACCTGGTACCGTCTGCCGCGGCAAGCTGCAGCGCACGGACCCGCGGATAGCCAGGCACCTCAACCAGGTAGGGATAAACAAAATGGAAGTAGTCGTCTGTAACTCCGCGCGGAAAGTCATATTCCAAGCCAAACGCCATCGTGAACCGATTGAAACGGCTGGCCACCAGGCGATCAAGGTATCCGCTCCAGAACTCCTTGTCGTAGTACCACGGCTTGTCTTCCAGCTCACTACAGAAATAGCGACTCACGCTCCGCCACTCGTTCGCGGGCGTCTCCTCCACTGCCGTGGTCAATCGCAGCGAGTTCAGCGGATCAACGCCGTACTGTACCCGCTCGGCCAATTCAAGGAGCGCGTAGACAAGGCCCCTTGCATCGTTCGCGGAGACAAGAATTGCTGGAACCTTGCCGATCCGTCCGGGCACCATCCGCAGACTCTCCGCCGCGGCACTCGGCTTTCCAGCCGCAAACCCTTCGGCAAGGCGCGATCCCGAACTTGCCACCACAATGCAATAGTTAGCACCTTCGATTGCATCGGTCGAGTGAGCGACTGTATGCGTCACGTTCTTCCCACTGAGCGCCTGACCCAATTGAGCAACCGCTCTCATCGAAGGAACGCTCGAAGCGATTGCATCTTCAGGATCGACGATCAGACAGACACGCGCAGTACCGGCCGCAGAGGCCGTCGGTGAAAGTCCGTATAACCCCGCCGCGCTGGCGAGTTTTAGAAATTCCCTGCGAGGTATGTTGCGGACCGCGTCGGCCTTCATTTGTCGATCACTCCGAAAGGATATTGGCGTCCTGTTGATCAAGCGAGCAGCCATGGCTCATCGTGGATCGATTTTGCGCACCGCTGCCGACGTGAATAAATCCGCGAAGGGACCAGGCATCCGGTCACCTGAAATCGCGTGACCAAAGTAGTCTGAATCGATCCCCTTGTAAGCAGCGGAAGGTTTCACGTCGCCCTTCCCAGTGAACGTGAGCGTGAGCGCATCGGGGTCCAGAGTGGCCGTGATATCGGCCATGGCGCCGTTCTTGTCCCAGCCGCGCTGCTCGCGCCAGGACTCCAGATTGTCCCACTCCGCCGGCTCAGGAAACTTGACCCGCAGAAACGGCTGCATGAAGAACGAATTGCCGGAGGTTCCGTAGACGTTGCCATCGGCGTCGTTCTTGCCGTTGTTGAACTCGATGGCCGAGCGCCCCATCTTGAAGAATACGTTGTCATGCACCATCAGGTTGTGCACGTCGTTGGTATGGCCCATGATGGGCCGCGGCCCGTTGATGCCCGAGACCGTATCTACGCACACCTCCACGCAATCCAGGAATAGGTTGTACGCGATGATCACGTTGTTCGTGTCGCGGATGAGGATTCCGCCGGTCAGGTGATCGAAGATATTGTTATCGATCTGGTTGAGCGCGTCGCTGCCCTCGATGTGTACCGCGTGCGGATTCACGTTGCCAGGAATATCAGCGAAGAGGTTACCTGTGATTCGGTCATTCGCGTTGCCAATATCCAGCCAAAGGCCGTTTGCATGGCGAATATGCCGCACCACATTATTGCGGAACAGCAGGTTGTGGGCCACATGCATCTTGGTGCCGGCGGACTCGGACATCATGGCTGCATTCTGCCATCCGATCCACTCGAAGAGGTTCTTCTCAACGAGCATGTTCTGAGGACCGCCCGTCCCGCCGAGACCTTCAATGCCGCAATAGCGGAACACATTGTGCCGCACGATGTCATCGCCCACCGGCTGCGGGGGCCGCGCCGCCGCCCAGTCCTCATTGCCGACATCGAGGCCCACACTATTGGCCCACTTGAAGGTGTCATCTTGGAAGATGAAGTGATTGCCACGATTGGTGCTGACCATGCCTCGCTGCGGCACCGGGAATCCGTTGCCCGCGTGCATAAAGGTGATGCCCTTGACGCGGATGTAGGCCTGGTACCGCTTTGCCGGAGCGAACACTTGTTCGCGCGTGGTGATCTCGATGGTGTGCTTCGCTGGATCGTCGTCGTTCGCCAGGCGAATGTGCAGCGTGAGCCCGTTCATCTCGATCCACACCTTGCCCGCTACCGGCTGAAATTCCTTGAAGAGCGGCGTCCAGAAAACCTTGGTGAAGTAGTTCATCGACCGGGACGAGGGACCCGCCAGCTCACGCGCCGTCTCCACCGGCTCAAGCGGGTGACCATCAACAAACACCAGCCCGCGCCGGCGAAAATACGTGATCATGTTGTCCTGGGCGTAGCGCAACCATGTCTTGTCGCCGAGCACGTTGTCCACTTCAAACGGGTTGTAGCCGTCGGGGAACATTTCCGGCGTGAGCTTCAGCTCCCAAGCCTTCACCGGTTTGTGCGTCGTCGGATCAATGCCGAAGTTCCAGCCTTCGCTTGGCTGCCAGCCCGTCACCACCTCCGAGCCCTTCACGATCACCTTTGCGCCCCGGGCCGCTTCGTAGCTGATCATGGAATCCGGACCTGTCCCGCCGCGAGCCGGGCGAATTTCCTCGCGATAGACGCCTGCCGCAATCACCACCCGCTCGCCCGGCTGCAACACCTGCGCTGCATGGTTGATCGTCTTGAATGGATGCTCCCTCGTCCCGGGCCCGTTGTCGTCGGCGTTCCTGGCCTGCCCATCCACGTAGTAAGTCCGGGTGAAGTGCAATGGCTTCTCCCACAGGGGAAATTGTGTGCCATCCGGCATGGTGGAGTTGTTCGCAGATGCTACGGCTGAGGCCATCGCCAAGAGAATGACCAGCACAAGAGTGCGTTTCATGGACCCCCCAGGCCCCATCGCGTTTGCGCGCACGCATCCGCAGACGGGGTGTTTAGGTGACGTCATACTAAATCGGTTTTTTAGAACTTGTCGAGTAGGCGTCTGGATATCCTTCAAATCAGGCCCGCGGACCAGCACGTTGCGGAGGCAGCAATCAGGAGCAGTACCATAGGGGAGCGGAGGCAACTCGATGATGATCGTCCACGTGCATGTGCACGTAAAACCTGAATGCGTAGCAGACTTCAAAAAGGCCACCATCGAGAATGCGCGTTCAAGTATTCAGGAACCGGGCATCGCGCGCTTCGACGTCGTTCAGCAGTTGGATGACGAAACGCGATTCGTGCTGATCGAGATCTATCGCACTCCGGAAGCAGCCGCAGCCCACAAGGAGACCGCACATTACGCCACTTGGCGCGATTCGGTAGCGAGCATGATGGCCGAGCCGCGCCAGAGCGTGAAGTATGGTGAAGTATTCCCCGAAACCGAGGCCTGGTAGTCCATGCGATTCGAGTTTGCGACCGCAACCCGCATCCTCTTCGGCGAAGGCACAATTGCAAATCTCCCCGAACTGGTTCGCGGCTTTGGAGTGCGCCCCCTGATCGTGACAGGCGCTTCGCCTGAGCGCGTGCGCGCCATGGTCTCATCCCTCCCCGGTACCTTTTTTTCTATCGCGGCTGAGCCCACCGTTGAACGAGTTCGCCAGGGCGCTCGACACGTGCACGAGGCCGGCTGCGATCTCGTCGTCTCAATCGGCGGCGGTAGCGCCATCGATGCCGGCAAGGCCATTGCTGCAATCGCGACCAACGGCGGCGAGCCGCTCGACTTTCTCGAGGTAATTGGGAACGGCCAGACAATGAAGGCTCGCTCTCTGCCGTTCATCGCCGTTCCGACGACGGCGGGTACGGGCAGCGAAGTGACGCGCAACGCAGTGCTGGCATCACCCGAGCACGGCGTAAAGGCGAGTTTGCGCAGTCCACTTATGCTGCCGCTGGTCGCGATCATTGACCCTGAGCTGACGTACGGTTTGCCGCCTGAGATCACAGCCTACACGGGTCTCGATGCACTGACGCAACTCATCGAGCCGTACGTGAGTTCGCGAGCGAATCCACTTGTCGATGCGATCTGTCTGGAGGGAATCGGTCTCGCTGCCGGGGCAGTCCGGAGCGCGTATCATCATGGCGCGGACAAAGAAGCGCGCCGCGATATGGCGCTTGCGAGCTTGTTTGGCGGTTTGGCGCTGGCAAATGCGGGCCTTGGTGTGGTGCATGGTTTCGCTTCGCCGCTCGGAGCTCAATGGAAGGCTCCACATGGCGCACTCTGTGCAGCATTGCTGCCTCACGGGATGGCGGCAAACGTCGCCGCATTACGGGCGCGATCGCCACAACACCCGGCTTTGCTCCGCTACGCCACCATCGCGCGGTTGCTCACCGGACGGAGCGATGCGAATGTGCAGGATGGCATCGAATGGGTGCATGCGCTCTGCCTTGAGCTGAAGATTCCCGCGCTTCGTGCATGGGGCATCGATGAAGTTGATCTCTCCAGCGTAGTGGAAAAAGCAGAAACTGCCAGTAGCATGAAGGCGAATCCAATCTCGCTCACGCCTGAGGAATTGATGGCCATTGTTTCGGCCGCGCTTTGAGAACGAAGCAATCTCAGATTCGATCCACTGCCCCGTCGATCTCTCGTGCGTTGGACAACCAATACAGTCGTTGCTGAGCAGCCGTCAGGCCTCCAACCGCGGGCCGCGATTCACATCTGACGAAGATTCATAGCTGGCAAGGACGGCCGGATCGCTCGCAATGGACGCAAAGCGCTAACTGAACCGAGATGCCGTGGCAGCCGGCCGTGTAGGGCTCCTGTCCGGCAGCCAGCATTTGCCGAACAGCCCTACACGACCGGCCCGCCAAAAGAGTCGGCGGACTCCTCGATCCGAACGCGAGTGATTTCGCGGCCACTCTTGCCCGACAATCAGAACGTGAAGTTCGCTTTCAGCTGGATGATTCGGTTGGTCGAGCTGCCCCCCAGAAACGATCCAAATACGCTGGTGGGTGGACTTACGGCACTTACAATCGTTCCAAAGTTCGGGCTGCTCGCATCGGAGATTGGGTTAGCAAAGTTGGTGTGGTTGAGCACGTTGTACGCCTGAGCGCCAATGAAGAACATGCTGTTTTCCAACCCCGGCATGTGGAAGCCTTTTTGCACATTCAGGTCGGTGTCAAAGAAGTGCGGACCGAAGTAGTGGTTTCGACCAGGCACGAAGTCGGTAGGAGCGCTAAAGTTTGCCCCCGCTCCACCAATCGGAGCCCCAAAGCACGGCTTGGACCCTGGCAGCCCGGCAACCGCCGATTTTCCGCAATTTTGTGGAACGGGAGCTGTCGGTTGCGCCAGCAATGTTCCGAAATAGTTATTCGCATTCAAACCGCTGGAAAGCGATCCATCGGTCACGCTGAACGGAAAACCCGTATTCCAGAAGATCACGTCCCCGATCTGCCAATTGTCGGTAAGCAATGCAGGGCCACGGAACTTCGGGATCTTCACAAGGACGTTTCCGTTGATGCTTTGCGGGGTGTCGTAGTCTGCGTTCCCGTAGTTCAGCTTCAGATTGAAAGGATCGATCGGGCTGGTTGAGTTTGCTGAGTTGAATGGAAGGATTCCGCCGTTCGAAATCTCATCGAGCGCGTGGCTCCAGGTGTAGTTGAGCTGGCCGGTAAAGATCTTGCCTTGTTCGCGAACCCCAGCCACCAAGCCGTTGTAATTCGAAGATGCCTTCGACTGAACCTCGGTCACCTGGCTGAAGGCGGGAAGTTGTGGCGCGGCTGGGGCGCTTCCAAAACCGAACACATTCACGGAATTGTTCACCACCGGCTCATGGAATCCGTGATTGCCAACATACCCCACCTGCACACTGGTGTGTGGCCCGACCTGCTCTTCAACCTGCAGGCTCCATTCCGCATAGGTGGGATATTGAATGCTCGCATCCGGATTCACGACTGCGGGAGCCGAAAAGCCTGGATTTGAGACGGAAATGGAGTTGAAGCTTCCACCGGCGGCATAGGCGGACTTAAATGAGACATTCGATGCTGCCATGCTGGAGATGAAATTTCCCGGTTGGGCGGGATCTGCCAGCGCGCCAAGGCTGTTGAACTGCACATTGAGCGGAGCATTCGTCAGCATCGAGTCCGCGATGGTGGCCGGAAAGATGTCGGTGAACATGCCAAAGCCACCACGGACCACCGTATGCTGGCTCGCAGAGAAGGTGAATCCCAGGCGCGGATCAATCATGAACCGCTGCATTCCGGGGAAAGCCGCACTTTGACCGCTCTGGATCACCGTTTTGTACGGCGTACCCAGCCCGGCAGATATGGAATTGTAGTTTCCCGTCAATCTTGCCATGCAGTTAGTCACGCACACTGGATCGGAGTTGTGCTCCAAACGAACGCCTGCCGATACCTGAGTACGGGGCGTCACCTGCCAGCGGTCCTGCGCATAGATGCCGAGGTTGTAGAGCCGGATTGGTTCTGACAGGCGCTGCGGAAATCTCTGTATACCTTCCAGCATAGAGCCGGAAGAAAACGTGTCGCCTCCTGAGAACGGACCTTCTGCCGGTCCAATCTGCACGCCCAGAGGAATACTCAAAATGCCCAGGTCCGCATCCGTCACGTCATCGCGCTTGAATAGCAGCCCGAAGCTCACGGTGTGCTTTCCATGTGTCCAGTCCAGGTCGTCATTTACCTGGTATTGCGTAACATTGCGGCCTTCAGGCCAGTTCACAAGGTTATTGCCAAGGTTGGTAAACGAGCCATCCACAATATCCAGTTCGTATGGAAATGTAGCCAGCGCCTTCTGTGCGTTTACGTTTAGGAAGTACGCGCTGTACCACATCCCCGACATGATGAACTGGTTCACCAGGTTGGGAGAAAAGGTGTGCGTTTCAACTAACTGCCCTTCGTAATCGGGCTGATCGCTCTGCGCGTTGAAGGCCGGATTGATGGGATCCACATAGGTTGGCTGTACGCCGTGGTCGTACTTGAAATGCACGAAGGCCGTATCGTTCGCGCCGAACCTTTGATCCACGCGCATCGTAAACAGACTCTCCGGGAGGAAATTCTTGGGGCTCTCCTGCAGGTAGTTCTGATAGGCATAACCGGCAGGCAATGAGTTTGCAAAGGTGCAGTGCCCTGCGGCATCGGTCGTAAGACAGTTGGTGGTTGCTGTTGCTAAAGGGTTCACCGGGGCCGCCGACGCCGCCCGCGGGGCCGCGTTGTACAGTTCGAACATACGCTTATAGAAGCTGCACTCCGCCGCGTTGCCGCTTGCGTAGAGTGAGCTGGTTTTGTTGTCGCAAGCCCCGTCATTTCCCAGCACGCTGGGATTGGTTACCAGCGTTTCCGCTCCGCCTGCGGAGTTGGTCGTGCTGGAAACTGTTCCGGCCGGATTCATCTGGTACGCAGTTGTCGGCAGGAAGACCGCATCAACAGGCGAGGTCACAAACCGCAACCCTTCGTAGTTGGCGAAGAAGAACGTCTTGTCCTTCTTGATGGGTCCGCCCAGTGCCGCACCCCACTGGTTGGCATTCGCATAGGGCTCCGGAGCACCTGTGTTGTCATTGAACCAGTTGTTCGCATTCATATCGCTGTTGGTCCAGTACCAGGTCGCGTTTCCGTGAAACTGATTCGAGCCGGAGCGAGTGATGATGTTTTCCTGCACGCCGCCCAGTGCACCATACTGAGCGCTGTAGGCATTGGCCACCACGTTTACCTCGGCCACGTCGTCCTGGCCCAGCAAAAGATTGCTGGGGCCGGAGTTGTTCAGGTTCAGGAACGGATCGTTATCCTCCGCACCGTTCACTGTGAAGTTGTTCGACGTTGCCGGCAGCCCGAATGCCGAACCATTTCCGTAACCCATCGCGGTGTTCATCACCACGCCTTGAGTGAGGTTGACATAGTAGGTGATATCACCACCTGGGTTGGGCAAGTTCTGCACCTGCTGCTGCGTGATGGTCGTCGCCACGTCGGAGTTTTCCGTCTGCAGCAGCGGCACTGAACTGGCTTCCACCTCGACCGTCTGATTGGCCTGTGAAACACTCATGCGAAGGTTCACTGACGATGTCTGCCCCACGGCGACCGTGGTGCTGGCCTGGGTGGTTCGGAAGTTTGTGGCGCTCGCGCTCACCTTGTAGGCCCCAGGTTGCAGCAGCCCGACATGATATTCCCCTGAGCCACCGCTGATCACGGTCTGCGCGGCGCCCGTTGCCGCGTTCGTGATTGTCACCTTCGCGCCTGGAATGGCTGCGCCGGTTGGGTCCGTGATTGTCCCGCTGATATCGCCCGAAATCGTCGACTGAGCGACGGCGCTTCGGTATGCGGGCAAAAGCAACACAAGGCCCGTTGCTGCCGTGATTGCCAGCAGCCACAAACTGGTCCGGCAAGAAAAACACTTCATCGGTACTCCTCCTGAAATGCCCGGAATTTGGCTTGCAAGCTACCATCGGCATCCGCCACTTACAGGAGAAGAGAGCACGCCGATGCGAGCGTTTCCTGAGCTTTCTCAAGAAAGAAAGAGCACGGACATAGCCATTCACTAAGTAATTCATAATCAGATGTTTGTGAGTAGGCGTGCGGTACACGCGCTGTTGTATTCCATATCCGTCAAAGACTGCACAAACCCGTTCTCTGTGATCTCGAAACGGAGAACCGTTGGTTCAAATCTCTGACCTGTAGATTGGTAATAATGCGGAGGCCTATTCCAGAATCTTCCGGAAACTGTAGCTCCGCAGACATTGGGGACATGCGCGGGCTTCACGCGCATGCAAATGCAGCGTGCGGTTTCAGAATGGATACGAAAGCTTCGAGAGAGGTAGGCCTGTCATGCAAGAGAATAGCGATCGCCCGGCGCATCGGTGCCCATCCAGTGGTCCGCCAATGCGCGCAGGTTGTCCTTATAGCCGCGGGACACGCTATATTCTTTTCCAGTCTTCATGCTCACCAGGTACTCACCGCTCGGGCTGGGCTCGATGGACTCGACGAACAGCGAATTCACCAGAACGGAACGATGGATGCGCACAAAGCCGTGCGGCGCAAGCATCTCTCCGACAGTGGATATTGATTCGCGCAGAAGGAGCGACCCGGCCTTTTGATGGAGCAGAACGTAGTTGCCGCGGGCTTCCGCGGTAATCAGTTCCGAAGGCTCTACAAACAGAATGCGCCCCTTCACCTTAATCGCCACGCGCTGCGGCGGTGGTGCGGCGCCTCGCAGATTCTCAAGTGCGGCAAGCAGCCGGCAGGCGCGCTCCTCCTGGGAGCGCTGCATGGCGCGCAAAATTGCCTGGTGCACACGTTCTTGCGCAAATGGCTTCAGAATGTAATCGACTGCGTGCTTTTCAAATGCGGCGATCGCGTGTTCATGAAAAGCTGTGACGAAGATGATGGAGGGGGCGCGCTCGCGATGCTGCTTGAGATGATCCGCAAGGTCCAGGCCACTCATCTCCGGCATCTGAATGTCGAGCATCAGTAGATCGTAGGAGTTGCACGCCAGCAGTTCCAATGCATGAACGGCATCCCGCGCCTCATCGAAACCAGTTACTTCTCCGCGGCGGGCCACCAGTTGGGCCAGCGCTCTCCGAGCCAATGGCTCATCATCCACGATTAGAATTCGCATGCTTGGCCTCCTGCCAGCGCGTGCGCCGGGTTCCGGCATCAATCGCCGGCTCGTTCACCCAAAGCGAAGGAAATACGAGGTCCGCCACAGCGCGCCCGGCTACACTCTTTTCGAAGTTGAACCGGCCGTGCTCTCCATAGAGGAACCAGAGCCGCACTTGCGTATTCTCAAGTCCGCAACCCAACCCGTGCCGGGACCCTTCGCCGGTGCTGTTACTCACCGTCAAATGGATGTTGTCGCCCTCACGCCGTGCCTCAATGGCCAGCCATCCAGGTCTCCGGCAGCACGCGATTCCGTGCTTTATCGAGTTCTCCACCAGCGGCTGAAGGATCATCTGCGGCACCAGTTCCGAGAGTACGTCGGCGCTTATCTCCCAGCGCACCTCAAGTCTGTCCCCAAGCCGTGTCTTTTCCAAATCCAGATAGGCTTCGATAAAGCTCAGCTCCTGGCTGAGCGGCACAATATCGGATGCGGCATACCTGAGCGCGGTTCTCAGTAGCGTGGCAAGCTTTGCCAGCATTAGCCGGGCTGTTGCAGGCTCAACCTCAGTGAGCGCGGAAATCGCCTGCAAGGTGTTGAATAAGAAGTGAGGCTGAATTTGCGCACGCAGGACCTGTAACTCGCTCTCAGTGAGTGCCCGCTGCAGCTCCAGTTGCTCCACTTCCTGGCGGTGACTCCGTGTGAAATAGAAATAGGCATGGGCGCCGGTCACAACGCTCAAATACAGCATCAGAACTCCCGCGAAACTTTGCCAGGCGACATAGATCAATCCCTGCAGGCTGCGCTGTTCCCAGGTAAGTGTCTCAGGATTCCACGGCTGGAACAGCAACCAGCGTATGACTGCGAATGCGAGCGAGAAGAGCACATATCCTGCGCAATACGCCAACGCGCGCCATGAGAGCGTAGCGCGGGTGACCGGCCATCGATCCACAATCCAGAACAGCGGAGGCGTAAGCAACGCTACCGTAAAGTACCGCACTGAGTTCAGCATCCACAGAGTTCGAAACGTGTAGTGCAGGTGCTCTTCGCGCGAAAGAACAGCGTCCTGAATTGCCATCAGGAGCGCCAGCAGCAGCCAGAACGCAGCCGTGGCCGCAAAGAACGACATTACCTTTCGAACCCGTCTCCACTCTGGCCACGAGTTCGCGGTCCCGCGGTCCTTTCGCAAACCGGCATCTTGCGTATCAGCTTCTGGCAGTCCAGCGGGCTGCGATACCGCCTCGGCACCGCTGCGCCCTGCCTTCCAACTCGGCTTTTGCGATCTCGTCACACTTCCCGTCACCCGCAATCGTTACTTCTCTCCTGAGTGGGCCGGCTTTAACATTGCAGCGCCCACAATCCTGCCCATCTGCTTTTGCTGAACAAGCACAATGATCCGCAGATGTGCCGCGCTCTCTCCCCGAACCGGCTTCAATTGCACGGTTTGCTCCAGAGGCTCACCGGGATGCAAACTGCCAACCTTCACCATGCTCTGCACTACGGCAACGTCAGTGAGCGAGTGGCCCTTGTTCTCTCCAGCGCCTACATTTGTCTCCGCGCGTTCCAGGGCCTCGACAACAAAGACGTCCGCTTTCAAGCGAGCAATGAGGGGCGTGACCTTCAGATGAATCTGGTCGCTTCGCTCGCGCTGCATTTGCACGGATGCGCCGGGAACCGCATGGGAGGATGCACGAAATGCCGCGGCCACTGCTTGGGGATTCGATAGGGGCACATCGCGCATCCCATCCAGAACTACGTCCGGGGTATAAGGGCCGTCGATATGGAGGTTCGCAACGTAGGCCGCCTGTCGCGCAGTAAGCGCCGCTGAGGAATACGGATCCCTCCACCCATCGTGGTCCCAGTAGTCCACGTGTTCGCTCATCACGATCAACTCTGCTCCCGGGATCGGCTGCGCCCGATCGATCTTTGCAAGCCATTCGTCCGCAGGGGGGCAACTCGAGCAGCCCTGGGACGTAAACAGCTCCACCACAATTGGAGTTTTGCCGCTGGGAGCATCGGCTGCCGATACGCAGCCGGCGGAAAGTAACGTGAACGCCGTCAGGAACCACACAGCGCTCTGTACACCATTGGACGCGTTCCGCAGATACATGGTTTCGGCTCCCGAGCGAAATTTTGCAGGCTCTGCTGGATCTTGGACATCGGCACACCCGGAACGCGCCTCCACCGTTCTGGTCTCCTGCGATGTTAACCCTGACTCGGCTGGTCACCGGAAACACGCGATTCACAACGGATTTTCAACGAACCGTCCCTGGGATTGATCCAAGAACGTGCAGACTACGGCGCCGTCAGCAGACCGAAGCAGAAAGGCAACAGTCTCGATGGGTTCGGCCGAAGGATCGCCACTTGCGTAAGTTCCCCGCCCCCATCCTCAGCAGCGGGCCAAAGGCGATTCGTTCCGCGCGCCGGCCGTTTCCGGCTATCCGCGTCTGGCCTATGCCGCCACTCTGTGCATTCCCAATCTGAGCGGATCGAAACTCAAAATGCAAATTGCAGGCGCGTCATCGTTACGCGCTCGGCGACCAGGGGCCTGTGGCCGCCCGACATCTGGAACGACGTGTTCGCGAAGTGCGACATCAGCTTCACATAGCGATTGATGTACCACGTCGTCCCGATCACGGTTTCGAATGCGGTCTGCGCGGATTGGGTGGGGTCCGCATACAACGGAAAAGCAGCCTTGTCCATACGCGCTTCGCTGTGCCGAATCGCGATCTCCCACGCACCCGCATGCTGCAGCGGGTGCAGCGGATCGAAACCGCGCGCCGGACGAACCCCATCGTAGGAGTTGTTTTCGCCGGTCAGCACATACGAGCCCGCAATCTGCCATCCGCGGTTCGACATCTCGCGCCTCTTGTCCAGCAACTCGGCCGTCTCATCGGAGCGAATGTATTCGCCCATGATCCCCAGCGGCCCGCGAAAGTAGTAAGCCTGCGGAGCCAGCCGCTCATGCGCCCCCACGGTGGCCACCTTTGGTGCATACTTGAAAAATGTCTGCTGCCCGATGGTTTTGAAGGTGGGCAAAACAGCATGGTTGTTGCCGAGCGATCCTGCCATCCCGAAACCAAGCTGATTGATGGACTCGTTGTTGGATCTCCGAAACGGAATCAGGAACAGTCGCGCAGCCGCTTCGTTCAGGCCTTGCCACTCGAATTTCGCATTGGAGCCGTCCTCGGTGCCCGCGAATGCGCCTGCTTCATATTCGACTGCGCCATGGCGGAAAAATCCACCAACCTGTGCCCCGAGGTCGCGGATGGGCGCGAACCCCGATGCGAGCGAACGCTCGGGAAACGTGAGAACGCGATCCGTGCGCAACACCTCCAGCCCGACCGGGCTCTTGAACTTCCCGATGCGGAATGCCGAGTACGCCGCGGGAGCCCATTCCGCATACGATTCCTGAATAACCGTGTTCCCCTCGCCGAAATCCGGCATGAATCGAAACTCGACCCTGCGCGCCAGCGAGCCCTCTACCAGCGGCCGCACGCGACGGAAAAGAAGGCTCTGATGAGCCTGATCCTTGAAGTTCGTAACAAACAGCCGCCCATCCGCCTGCGTGTAGCCGTGCACCTTGATGGAAGCGAATCGATCGTGATCGGCGATCAGAAGCCCCTGCCGCGAAATCGAGAACACCGGCGGTCTCCTCATCGGTGTCTCCACAATGGAGTTCACGTCCGTGGAAGAGTTGCTGAAGCGCTGGCCCCCAAGCAGAGACGGCGCCATGACGCACATGGCGGCAGCAAGGATGAGTAAGATCCGCATTGCCTTGTACGGATGCATCTACCTTTTCTTTCTCGCGCTTTCCAGGTGCTCAACGATGGTGGACCGCGTCCGGCTCTTTGGCATGCTGGAGCTGTGGTTCTACTTCCCCCGCGACCTCTGCGCCTTCTTTTCTGGTCGAGCCAGGCGTCCCCCGGCGCCGCAGGCCCTTGCTGCTCAGCAAATCCATGGCAAAGCCGGTGAGCAACGCAATCAGAACCGCTGCGGCCCCATACACCCACGGTGACCCAAACGCCAGTCCCTGTACATACGCCGCAACTCCGGCCTTGCTTGCGGCGATCTTCCCCTGTGAGCGGGCAATCACATGTCCCTGATCGCAGGCCACAACATCCACACGGTACTCTCCGGCGGCCAGATTCACCGGCAAACGAAAGTCCAACTTGTAACGCAGTGTACCCGCATTCCTCTCCAGTACTACCGAACGCGGCACCGTGCGATACGAGCCGTCCTGCTCCCGGGACTCAAGAAACTCCTTCTCCAGAACCGCGCGGTACGCCGGATCGGGAACGGCATCTTTGCTTCCACTCTGTTGCCCCGCCTCCGTCAAGTTGCATTTGCAATGGCAGAGACATCGAAGCGTGCGCAGAATCCCTGTCTCGTCCAGCCCATACTTGTCCAGGTCGGCACGGCTCAGCATCGACTCCGCATCGCCTGAAGCGAAAGCGTAAAAGAGAGAGGGCGCGTGCTGAAAGTGAATGCGGTCCGCATTCAGCCAGATCGGTCCGAACTTCTGCTTTCGATTGAAGAAGTCATCCTTATCTGCCCCGCGCAGCACGACGATGACGCCCGATGCCGCGGGTGCATCGCCCTCTACGTGAACCGAGGCGCCGTTGTAGAACGAGCCCATGGCAATCGTCCGCGGCGTCAACTGCGGCGCCGGCATCTGCAGCACCGGCGGTATGCCGATCAGAGCAACGGCTGCCAGCCGCAGCGAGCTCCGATTCCCCCACCGCCGCAGCCCCGCGGCTCCCTTGTGGATCAATGCGCGTGTTCCCTTCATCAACCAATTCGTCTTCACGTGAGTTGCCCCATCCGAATTGCGCAATGCATTGCGGCCACTTGCGATATAGGTATCGTGGGAGCAATCACCAGGCTCAGCATCATCTTCACCATCATCCCGAGGGCCAGAATCCCGAGCAGGATCATGAGTTGCTCGCCACGCAAAAAGCGGCTCAGCCGCGCTCCCGCCTGCGCTGCAATGGTCGACCCCACCGCCACCAGGAGCGCCAGGACGATATCCACGGTGTGGTTGGACACGGCCTGCATCCACGTTGCACCGGCACACGTAAAGAGCGCCTGGAACAGGCTCGTCCCGATGGCCACATGCGCCGGCATGCGCAGCAGGTACACCATCATGGGAACCAGCATGAATCCGCCGGCCACGCCCATGATCGCGGTCAGCAGCCCTACCAGAAAGCACAGCAAAAACGGCAGCAACAAAGAGTGGCGCACTTGGGAGCTCGGAAAATCCATCTGCATCGGCAGATGCGAGAGAAACGTCTGCGTGCGCGCCGGCTTGTGTCTGGGGATGGTGATCTGCCCAGCCGTCAATTTGCGGATGCTGTCGTGGACGATGTAACCGCCCACCAGGCCGAGCATAAGAATGTAGGTGAGCGTAATCGTCAGATCGGCATTGCCGAACTCGCGCAAAACCCGCAGGATGTGAACTCCAATTCCCGACCCCGCCAGCCCCCCCGTTAAAAGGATGGTTCCCATCCGCAAATCCACGTGGCGCATGCGAAAGTGCGCCGCCACGCCGGAGCACGAGGTCGCCACAATCGCATTGGTTCCCGACGCCGCTGCCACCGTCGGGGGCACACCCACCATCATCAGGATCGGCGTCAGCAGAAACCCGCCGCCCACACCCAGCAGACCGGAGAGCAGTCCGATGGCGCCGCCGATCCCGATCACCGCCCAGGCATTCACGCCAACTTCCGCTATGGGTAAAAGAATGCGCATCCTCTTCCGTCTCTCAACCGAACAGTCGCCGCCTGCCCTTCACGTTTTGTCCCGCCTGCACATCGCCGCCGGTTTCATGGAAGGTGTAGTCTCCCGCAAGAAACGCCTGCACATAGGAACTTGCAGCCGCGCTGCCCGTCATATACATGTCCAGCTGGCTGCTGCACGCCATCAGGCGTCCCAGAATGTCGAGATGAAACTCGGTCTCTTCCGCCGGCGCCTTCTTAAACCAGGCATTGACAAGGTCTCCGCGCCGATCCACACGAAAGCCATAATGCGAGAGACATGCCTCGATAAAACTGGCGCGCAGGTTGCGCCGCTGCCGCGTCGCTCCGCCTCCCGCAAATCGAAAGGCCACATAGTTGTTACCCGGCACATCTGACACGCAGGCGTCCACCAGTGTGAAGTGGTACGCCAGCCGCGAGTTCAGATTCATGTACTCATCGGCCACGAGCAGGTAACTGCGTTCGCCCAATGCCCGAATCGCCCCGGTGGAACCACCCAGCGAACTCGCCATGATCGACGCCACGTCGCTCAGACTGGGCGACATAGCGCGCGTCCAGGCAACGCCCGGATGCGTAACCCCGCGCCACAGCGCCTGGAAGGGGCGTGAAACAATCTCCGAGGGCCGAACCTCATCGCTGCGGGGATCGCATGCCAGCCCGCCGCCGAGGTCGAGCACATGCATGTTGATGGGCGCCGGAGTCAACAGGCGCTTGGCATTCGATGAGCCTATCTCCACCTCGCGATCGTTCAAAACGAACATCGCCTCGATCGCTTTCTCATGACAGAATCGCAGCACGTCGTGCGCCGAGCTGCATCCCTGTGGCCGGAAGTTCAGGCTCGCCGGATCCAGCAGATGCAGGGTAAGCACGCTCCGCACAAAAGGATCGCTCGACTCCTCTCGATAGTGCTCCGGAAGTTGCTCCTCCACATGGCGCGGCGGCCACAGCGCCCCGGAATAGACACGCGGCTGCACCGCGTCAAGAGAAACTTCCTCGCCTTCCTTCACCTTTTCGAATGCGCCGCCGAGCTGGAAGACGGACGGAATCGCAAACTCGCGCAGCAGGGCCGCGGCATGTCCCGTTACGTTTCCCCACTCCGCCACCAGTCCTGAAATGCGCGGGAACATCTCCACAATCTCGGGCGACGCTTTGCGCATGAAGGCGATGGACCCGCGTGGAGTCGACGCCAGCTCACGCAAATCGTGTACAAGGTGGGCCGGCCCGGAGACCCGCCCCGGATAGATCGTCTGTCCTCCGGCCAGCAATTGCTCTCCGCGCACCTTGGCCTTGGAACGCGGCACCTGCTCTTCCACCAGGGTCAGGGGACGCGATTGAATGATCCACAATGCATCGTTTTCATCGAGTGCCCACTCGATGTCCTGCGGGCATCCGAAATGCTCCTCGATAGCGATGCCCCATGCGGTGAGTTGCCGCAACCATGGCAGTTGCATCGACGGCATCGCAGCCGCGATGGCGTCCACGGCTTCGTGCGATACTCCCCCGCCGGCCTGCGGAAGCGCCTGCTCCTCCTTGCGTGCGATGTTTTGCTCGTGAATGTCATAGGGCGCCTTGCGCGACATCACATACAAGTCGGCCGGCGCCCGCCCGCTCGCGATGTCGACCCCCAGGCCGCCCGTCGCAGTAATCCAGAGCTTGTCTTCGCGTGGATTTGCGGGATCTCGCGTGTAGAGGATGCCCGATGCCCGCGACCGGATCAGCGGCATGCAGAGAACCGCCATGGGACTGTCGCTCTCCGCCAAGCCGGCAGACAAGCGATAGAACAGCGCCTTGGCGCTGAACCTGCTGGCCACAACCGCCCGATAGGCATCCGCGACACCGTCGGACTGGACGTTGAGGAGCGTCGCGAACTGGCCTGCAAAGGTACGCGCGCCGCCTTCGCCCACGCCGCTCGATCGAATCGCCAGTCCCCCGCCACCCGCGACCAGAGTGTTCGCGCGAGCCGTCAATGCCACTTCCACAGCTCGCGGCAGGGGAAGCTTATCCAACATTCCGATGAGTTGTGCCGAAGCCGCCTCAATCTTCGCGAGATCGTTCAGATCCAGATTCCGCGTTCCGTCGCGAATCTGCTTCCACAGCGGTACACCGCAGAACTGCCGATACGCCTCGGCCGTGATGGCGAACCCCTCTGGAACCGGCAGCGACAATCGGTTGCGGATCTCTCCGAGGGCCGCGGCTTTGCCGCCCACCTCGCGCTCGCTGTTCCAATTCACCTCAGAAAGGCTGCGCGCCAGCGGGGGATGCGGTAGCTCGTCGCGCTCCCCGATTTCGGCTTCCACTTCGTCGCGAATGCTGCGCACCTTCTCGCTCAACTGGGCAAACGTTTCACCCGTCAGGCGTTCCAGCACAGTAACGCCGCTCTCCAGCTTGTCGAACATCACGGCCAGGCGGTCCCCCAGAATGCGCTGGCTTGCGCCTACATATTGCAGGTCCTCCTGAACGCTCGACAGAATCTCCAGGCATTCGTTGTTCAGCGAGAGAAGATTCCGGAAGCTGGCATACTTGGAGCGCAGTTGCTGCTCGGGTGACGCGTGCTTCTTCGCCTCCTTGCGCCACCATGAGATCATGCCAACCATCCTCCGGCCCGGTGCCCGCCAGGCCGCTCCCGTCAATTACCCAACGCCGAGCTCAGCAAGAGAGCCGGGCGCGGGAACAGCCCGATGGTCATCTTGAGCGTGGTCAGCAGCACAACACTTGCGAGCACAATCTTCAACTGTTCGCCGCGAAGCACCTTTGACATGCGCGCCCCCACCTGCGCGCCCACTGTTGACCCGAAGGCCACCAGCAGCGCCAGGACAATGTCGACCGTGTAATTGGTGGCCGCCTGCATCAGCGTTACGCCCGCACAGGTAAACAGAATCTGAAATAAATCCGTGCCCACCGCCACATGCATCGGCATCCGCAGCAGATACACCATCATGGGAACCATGACAAAACCGCCGCCCACGCCCATGATGGCCGCCAGAATGCCGACCAGCGCGCACAAAAGGAATGGAAAAAATACGGGATGGGTCACATTCGAGCGCGGAAACTCCATCTGCAGCGGAAGCCTCCGCATCAAAGAGATCTTCTGCACCTTGTGCCTCGGCGCTGGCTTTATGCTGCCCCGCCGCAGGCTGTGCACGCTCTCCACAAGCATGAAACCGCCCACACTGCCCAGCACCACAATATAAGTAATCGTGATCGCCAGCCCCGCGCTGCCCAGCGCACGCAGCAGCTTGATCACCTGCACTCCAATGGCCGCGCCCGTCAGCCCACCCAGCAAAAGGATGGTCCCGAGTTTCACATCCACGTTGCCCAGCCGGAAGTGCGCCGCGGTCGCCGACGACGACGTCCCCACCAGCGCGCACGTACCCGACGCTGCCGCCATCGTCGGGGGCACTCCGATCATCATCAGGATTGGCGTGAGCAAAAACCCCCCGCCCACACCTACCAATCCCGACAGGAATCCCACGAAGGCTCCCACAGCGACAACCAGCAGCAGATTCACACTCATTCCCACAACAGGCAGATAGAGATGCATCATCAACCGCCTTTCAAGGCGAACATTAAGCCGGCACGGGCGGCGACAGCCGGTCGAGATCCATGCGAACCACGCCCGGCACCGCCCCCGCGATCCTCTCGACGTCCTGAATTTGATCGAGCGCCGCAATGCGTCCCCGCACCGCCACCACCCCGGCATGCGCGGTCACGTCCACTTCCATGCCTTCCGTCTCCGGTGCGATGGCCAACTCGGCCTTCACCCGGCTCGCCAGCGCCAGATCCTGCAACGCCTGCCGGCACGCCGGCGTCAGCTCGAAACAGCGACGGTGAACCGCCGCCGCTACTATGTGCCCCGCCGTCTCCAGCGTCATGTATTCGAGGTTGATCACCAGATCGTAGAGCGCCGGATCGCGCCAATCCACGCCGTAGAGAAAGCTGACCCACTTCCGGCGCTGTTCGTCCATCTTGGCTATATAGGACAACGCTTCGCTGTTGCTGTAATGCAGACGCTCCTGCAGCATCCGTACCCGGTAATCGAGCGGCGCAATCAGGCGCGTGCGCAGTATGTGCAGTCCGCCGCCAATGAGCAGGTGGCCTGCAAGCCCGTGGTAAATCACCTTGCCGCTCTTTACCTCTTCCGTAAGCGCCGACTGGATCAGAGCGAGGTACTTGTAACGTTTGTGACTGAAACGCTCCAGCAGAGTCGGCGGCTTCTCCAGAGCGTCGCGCAGATCCTCTTGCGAGATGCCATGCGCGGCCGCCCGCTCAACAATCACATCGCGATCGATGCACCGGTACCCAAGCTTCTTCGCCAGGAATTCGGCCAGCGCCTTGCCCCCGCTGAAGGAACCCCGCGAGATCGTAATCACCGACATGGAACTCTCCCGCCGGGCGAGGTCCGCGCCTCGAGAGCGCGGACCTCGCCATCTTTCTGGGAGCGCCGCGAACGCGCTCCGCTGGGTCAATGGACTACTGCTTTCCCGTCGGTCCGGTCGCGGCAGTATGCAGCTTCACCTCTACTTTGTGTTCGAGGGTGTCGTAGTACTGCTTCAGGATCGCGATCACCTCCGGTTTCGAGAACTCCGCCGGCACCGGCTTGCCTTCGCTCATCAGCTTGCGCAGCAGAGTACCGCTGAGCAAGAGACGCGCGCCGCCCTTGTAGTTCCCGTTCTCGTCGATCACCGCCTTGCTCTCATGCGGGCACGTCTTCATCGACGCCATGCTGCCGCATTCGTAGCAGTAAAACGTCCAGTCCATGCACAGCGGCTGAATGGCCATGGCGCCACGCGGAATCTCGTTGAAGATCTTCTGCGCGTCGAACGGACCGTAGTAGTCGCCCACGCCGGCATGATCGCGGCCCACAATCAGGTGCGAGCAGCCATAGTTCTGGCGGAACAGCGCGTGCAGCAGCGCCTCGCGCGGACCCGCATAGCGCATCTCCATGGGATAGCCGCCCTGGATCACGCGCTCCTTCCGGAAATACTTGTTGACCAGCGCATCGATCGCCTTCACCCGCACATCGGCCGGAATGTCGCCGGGCTTCAACTTGCCCAGAAGCTGATGTACGTACACTCCGTCGCATACCTCGATCGCGATCCACGCCAGGTAGGCGTGCGAGTTGTGCATGGGGTTGCGCAGTTGCAGCGCGGCCACTGTGCTCCATCCCCGCTCCGCAAACAACTTTCGCGCATCCGCCGGCCGCTGATAGATTCCGGCAAACTCGCTGGGGAAGAATGACTCGGACACGGCCTTCACCGGGCCGGCCAGATTCACCGCGCCCTGCTCCATCACCTTCTGCACCCCGGGATGATTCGCATCGTCCGTGCGGAACACCTGCTTGCACTCGTGCCGCTTGTCGATCGTGTACTTCTCCTGCACCTTCATGGTTCCGACCAGTTCGTCGGTCTCCACGTCCCACAGGGCTACTTCCTCGTTCGGCGCAATCGACTTGGCCAGCTCTTCGCTCGCGGAGAGCGTGATCGGAATCGGCCAGAACAGGTTCTTCTTGCTGGGCAGCGTGTAGCTGTCGCAGCAGCTCTTCCAGTCGTCGTGCCCCATAAAGCCATCGAGCGGCGTAAACGCGCCGATCCCCATCATGATCAGGTCGCCCGTCTCGCGGCTGGTGATCGGAACCTTCTTCATGCCTTTTGCGCGCTCCACCTCTGCCAAGGCCTCCGGGCCTTCCAGCAGAAGGGGCTTGAGTTCAGGACTGCCGTGCGGTGTAATCAGCGTTTGCATATCGAACCTCGTTCAGCTTTCGCGGTGAAGGCCTGCAGCGGCTTGCGAAATGACCTGAACATCTCGCGAGCCTGCGGACGCGCGGCCGGTGGAGTGGATCTCCTCCCAGGTGGCGGCAACAGCAAGAGTGCGGTAAAGGAAATGAGCCAGCTTCAGGTAAGGAGCACAGAAGATAAGCGTGAGAACCAGAGCAAGGTGGATGTAATAGATCAGGAACATCCAGGGATCAATCTGCATCAGCCGGAAAATCTCAGACAGGCCGCCGGTCAGTCCGGCGCCTCCCAACACCACCAGAAACTGCCAATCGCAGAACGTGCTGTGCGTTCGCTTCTCCCGGTCCGCAATCCGATTCCAGAACAGCAGCACCACGCCGGCTAAAAGCACCAGCGCGCAAAGATTCGCAAACAGCTTCAGCGGGTTCTCCAGCGGAATCGGCGTATCGATCAGCTTGAACATGCTGCCCAATCCCACAATCGTCCCCATCAGCGCCAGCCCGATAAACGCGGACAGCACAAACATGTGCCCGATGCGCCGCTTCTGTCCCCGGCTGCAACTCGCAAACCGGCGATGCGCCACAATCTCAATCAGCGCAGGAATCAGCGAAGGCAGGATGGCCCCCTTCACACCGTTGGCGCGCAGCGCGCGGATGAATCGCGCCGCCCCCACCACCATGGCAAGCACCGCCATGCCGCTCGCTACATAGAACAGCGGCTCAAGCCGTGACTTCGGAAACATCTGCGCAAACACCAGCGGATGCCCTGCCGTCGCATGCGGAAGCGGAAGAATCGCCACCGCCAGCAGCACCGCCGCCGAAAGCAGAAAGATGATGGCGCCGTACTCCTGCATGGCCACCATCGTTCCCATGAACCGCGGAAAGGCAAGGCTCCGGATCACCAGTGTGCGGATCGCCGCAATCGCTTGAGAGGGATGCGCCTGGCGGGGACACCGCAGCGTGCAATCGCCGCAGTCATGGCACAGCCAAATCGCCGGATCGCCGATCAGCCGATCCCGCATGCCCCACTGCGCCTCCAGCATCTGCTGCCGCGGAAACGGCCGCTCCTCCGTGGATAACGAGCAGACCGAACTGCATGTGGCGCACTGGAAACACTTCTTCATGTCCCCGGCGCCATAACTCGCCACATCGTGAATAAAGTCGTGATCGGGTTGGAGAAGCATTGGGTCAGCCATGGCTAAAACCCCTTGTAGGGATTGGGTCCCAGCGAGCGGATACGCTCGGCAAACTCGTCGATCACCCTGGGAATCCGCGGCGCATCGTCGATTCCGATCTCCGCCAGCTCTACCCGCTCCGATTCGAGTTGAAGCCGCTGCAACGTGTCCTTGACATTCGTCAGCCGCCGGTTGGCCAGCTCGCTGCCGCGGATAAAGTGGCACTGATAGTCATCGCCGAACTTGCAACCCAACAGCAGCACGCCGTCGATACCCCGCGAAAGCGCATCGGCGATCCACACAATATTGAGAGAACCCAGGCAGCGCAGCGGAATGATGCGGACGCTGGCGTCATAGTGCGCGCGCCGCGTACCCGCTTGATCGATGGCCGGATACGCGTCGTTTTCGCACGCAAAAACAACAATGCGCGGCTTCTCCTCCGACTCATCCGGCACTTCAATGGCTTTCACCATCGCGGAGATGATGTCCACCGAATAGTTTTGGAACGAGATGATGCGCTCCGGACATGCGCCCATGCAGATGCCGCAGCGGCGGCACCGGTAGGGATTGAACTTGGGCGTGCCCTTCTCGTCTTCATCGATCGCGCCGAACGGGCACTCCACCGTGCACCGCTTGCAGCTCGTGCAGCGCTGCAACGCGAAGTTCGGAATCGACAGATCGCCCACGCGCGGATGCACCGCCGCGCCCGTGCGCGCCAGATAAATACTCTGGATCGCCTTCATCGTCGCGCCACAGGCGTCTTCCCCGGCCATCGTCGCGTCCATGGGCACGCGCACCGCGCCCGCCGCATAGATGCCGGTCCTCTGCGTCTCATACGGAAAGCAGATGAAGTGCGAGTTCGGAAACCCGTTCTGCAGAATGGGCAGGTCCGGCCCCTGGCGGTAACCGAGCTGCAGAATCTCCGTCCCCTGATGCGCCTTCAGACGCTCCATCGTCTGCTCGGCTTCGGCGCGCTGCGTCTCCGTCTCGTTGCGCTCAAACGTCCGCCGCGCCTCGCGCAGTGTGCGAATCGCATCGTTGTCCGCGGAGTTCGCCACCATGCCCGTCGCCAGCACCACCAGGTCCGCGCCGATCCGCATCGGCGCGCCTATCAGGCTGCCGTCTACATCCACCACAAGCTTCCCATTGCCGTCCCGCTCAATCTTCGTCACATTCCCCTTCATGAAGAAGTTGAGCGGATGGTTCTGAATGCTCTGGTAGTACTGCTCCGACTGCGCCGGCGTCACAATGTCGCGATAGATAACAAAGACCTCGGCCTCGGGATTCTTCCGGCGCAGAATCTCCGTCTCCTTCAGCGTGCTCATGCAGCAAACCGCCGAGCAGTAGCCGAGATGCGCGGGATCACGCGACCCTGCGCACTGCACAAACAACACACTGTGCACCGGCTTGCCATCGGAGGGCCGCGCGGCCGCGCCGCGTGCGAGCATCTTCTCCAATTCGATGTTGGTGACAACGTCCGCCAACTGCGCACCGGGCAACGTGAGCTGCGACCGGTCGAACGCCTTCCAGCCCGTCGCCATCACCACGGCGCCTACCCGATGCGCTTCGTCCCCGTGGCCATTGCGCAGCGTCACATCGAACATCCCGGGCTGGCCGTCAATCCGCGCTACCTGGGTCGAGGTGAACACCTTCACCCGCGGATGCGAGGTTACTGCCTCGATCTTCTTGCCGAGTTCATTGGGCTCCGCGGCGTCATACGGCGACTGCGTCGGGAACACCTCCGCTACATCCCCAAGGAATCCGCCGAGCTTCGCCTCTTTCTCCACAAGCAGAACGTCGTGGCCCGCCGCCGCGCCTTCCAGCGCAGCGCGCACGCCCGTCACACCGCCCCCAACCACCAAAATCGCCTCGGAGATCGATTCCACCCGCTCCGGCGGAGCCTCCATCTTCTCGGCCTTGGCATATCCCATGCGCAGCAGATCTTCCGCGAGCGCCTGCGTGTCCTCGTCCTGGACGGGATGCGACCACGCCACCTGCTCCCGCAGATTCACGCGTTCGGCCACCACACCGGAGCCAAAATCAAAGTTGGCAGCCATCGCCCGCGGCGAGCAGGCCCCGATCACCACGGCATCCACCGTGCCCGAACGAAGATCGGCGCGAATCGCCTCCACACCCTCCGCGCCGCACAGCTTGCCATGGGTCCGACAAACCGTCGCCTTCAATTCCTTGCCCGCCACGGACTGCAGCTTGTCCATGCCCACGCATTCGCCAATGGAGCAGCCGCTACACAGGTACACGCCGATTCGCTTACTCATGGCTGGCTCCTACAAGTGTCGGCTGCATGGCGCACAGCGCTGTTCCGGTCGCATCGCGCACCGTTGCCGCCACATCCGATGGCCGCTTCAGACAACCCGCGGCGAAGATTCCGTGATCGCCATTCGCGCCGTTCGCCGCAAATCCATACGCATCCTTCACCACCTCAACCGGCAGCGTTCGGCTCTGCGGCACCATGCCCACTGCAAGCACCACCATGTCGTACTCGCGGGTGATCTTGCGCTGCCGCAGAATGTCTTCCGCCGAGACAAGCAGATCGCGCGTAGCCGGATGCTCCTGCACCTTGCCGACCTTGCCTTTGATCAGCTCAATTCCGTGTTCCGCAACCGCCTTGGCCGCAAACGAGTCGAGCTGGCCCGGCGTGCGCAGGTCGATGTAGAACATCGTGATCTTGGCCTCTGGATACTGCGCGCGGATGTATCCGGCCTGCTTCAGTGAAGCGGTGCAACACACACCCGAGCAGTACGGCAAATGATTCTCATCGCGCGATCCGGCGCACTGCACAAACGCCACCGCGCGCGGCGCCTTGCCATCGGACGGCCGAGCTATCTTCCCCGCCGTCGGTCCGTCTGCCGCCGCCAGCCGTTCCAGCACCACGTTCGTGATCACGTTCGGGTACTGCCCGTAGCCGAGATTGTCCAGCCGCGTTGCATCGTATGGCTCCCAACCCGTGGCCAGCACGACACTACTCACCCGAACGGTGGTGCGCGACTCCTTCTGCGCCAGATCAACAGCCCCGCACGGGCACGCCTCGACGCATGCCTGGCACTCCACCGGACACGCTTCGCGCGCAATCACGAAACGCTCCGGATACGAAGCCAGGTGCGGACGGTGAATCGCTTTCGTCTTGCTCAATTCATAGTTGAAGGAGTCCGGCGTCTCGGCAGGACATACGTTCGTGCACGCGCCGCACGCCGTACACTCCGCCGTCACAAAACGCGGCGCGCTGCGCAAGGCCGCCTGGTAGTCACCCGGCTCGCCCTGCAATCTCTCCAGTTCCGTGAGGGTCGTCACCGTGATGTTCGGATTCGTGCGCAGCCGCCGGAAGTCGATCTCCAACCCGCACGGCGGCGGACACAGCTTGGGAAAGTAGCGATGAAACCCTGCCACGCGCCCGCCGAGCGACGCGGATTTTTCGATCAGAATGACCTTCGCTCCAGCCTCCGCAGCCTCCAGCGCGCAGGTCATGCCGGCGATGCCTCCGCCCACCACCAGGATCGGCGCGCGTTCATCGCGATCTGACTCACGCATGCTCATAAGCTCCGCCCTCGGAAGCGGCTTTGCCGGCGGCCTGCGCGCGGACCGCCGCAATGGGACGCAGCTTCATCCGCTTCTCGTGAAACAGGCTGAACGCCAGCCAATCGATCGCGAACTCCAGCAACTCCTCGTCGTCATTGAGAATTGCCTCGGCCCGCGCGTCGTCGATCTCGAACAGCTCGAAGAATCGCGTCTCCGCAATAAAGCGGCGGAAGCGGTCGAGGTCGTACAGAGCCATGAAGTACATGGCCAGCATGTTCTCCGGCATCTGCTCGGCCATCTCCCAGCCGGGATGCGACATGAACTCCAGGAACGGCGCCTGCATGGCGTCGAACGGCTCCAGCCCCTGGTTCGCAATCCACTCCCGCACCGACTGCTGCTCGCAGGCCTTGTGCCCCTCGCACAGCTCCTCCTGCACCAGGAAGTAGAACCTCTGATCGGCGGCGTGCGGCCCCTTCGGCTCCGCCATGCCCAGCGGATACATCCTGCACGGCCACGGCCGATCCTTGTACACCGTGCATCCCGCCTCGCTCACAAAAGGACAGGCGCGCGTCTCCTCGTCCATGCGCAGCAGAACCACGGGAACATGCTTGTCGTGCGATCGCATCCGCAGCGCATACTTATCCAGAAACTCCGTCGAACTCATCTGCAGCGCATGTTTCAGCCGCAGCACGTCATACGGCGAAAGCAAAATTGCGACGTCCCGGCAACAGTGGTTGAAGCAACTCCTCCCCGGATCGCAGCGAAAATTGAATCGCGTATCCAGGTCCATCCGCGAGGCGTCCTGGAGCGCCTCCAATTCCTTTACCTCGAGCATGCGCAACCGCCTTCCAAAATGCTGCTCTTCAACGCATCGCGCGACCAGACCGGAAGCGGTCCGCTGTCGCCTGTGTCCGGGTCGAGGCGATGCCGGTACGACGCGCTCACATTGAAGCGGCTCTGCATCCAATCCCAGCCGCTCACAAAATAGGGGCATTCATCGTTGAAGCAAACAAACTGGTATTCGCCCGACCAGCACGTCAACTGCGGGTTGGCCCACCTCTTCATGGGTTCTCCGCAGTGCGGGCAGCGCGTCTCGGTTGCCGCCAACATGGGTCCCTGCTTTCCGGTTGGCGGGAGGCTCCGGAGTTCCGAAGCCTCCCGTCCCCGCTTACTTGGTGACCGCGGTGGTCTGCGGTGCAGCCGTCTGTGCCGCGGGCTGCTCGAAGATGCGGAAGATGGGCCGTGTCAGCATCTCCCACTTCCCCGTCTTCGGATCGCAGCGGCAGTTGGCGAAGACATGCCACTTCTCTTCATCGAGCTGCGGCGTGTCGGTCCGCATGTAGTAGCCCGGCCAGCGCGTCTCACCACGGAACAGCATGGTGCGAACGTGTGCCTCGGCCTGCCACATGCGATGGACGTTCTCCCAGCAGCGCATCAACTCGTGCGTGTTGCTCGCCGCCAGGTTCTCCGCGTCCTCCTTCAACAAGGCCAGCAGTTCCAATGCCCGCTCCAGCTGTGCCTTGTTGGTGGCGAATTGCGCCGTCACTCCGCCCGCATACTCGTCCATGATCTTTTGGAGCCGGAACATGAACGAACGCGGCTTGATGTAGTTGGGGTTGACGTCTTCGTCCGTGGTCAGATTGCGGTTCTGCTCAAACGTCTCCAGAGGCTTCAGGATCTCCGCCACAATCTTCGCCACCTCGGCATCGTCCACCTTGGGCGCGGCGTTGTTGTCCACGATGAACTTGATCGCGGCCTTCGCGGCAATGCGCCCTTCGGCGTGCGAACCCGAAGAGAATTTGTGGCTGGAAGCACCCGAAGCATCTCCGGCGCAGAACAGTCCCTTCACCGTCGACATGTTCGCGTAGCCCCAGAAGTACTCCGACTTCGTCTCCGAAGTCTGCAGGTCTTCCGGTCCGCTCAGCCACGCACCCGATGCTCCCGAGTGCGAGCCGATGAAGTACGGCTCCGCGGCGGCGATCTCCGAGCTCTTCTGTTCCGGCTGCACATTGCTGGCCGCCCACAGAATTGCCTGCGAGATCGTCATGTCGAGGAAGTCTTCCCAGGCTTCCGACTCCAGTTCCTTCATCTTCTTCTGGTAGGCCTTGGGATCGTCCTTGTACTGCTCGGCGATCGCCGTCAGGGCCTCTTCCGTTCTCATCGAGATCGGCCCCTTGCCTTCCAGCACATCGAGCATTCCGAGATAGTTGCGCAGGTTGGCCGGTACCGGCTTCACGCGCCCGTACGGTCCCCACTTGTCCAGCTCGGCTTTACGCTCGATCATGTAGTTCCCGCCCATGGCGTTGGTCGCGCGCGATTTGAACAGCAGGAACCATGCGCCCACCGGCCCGTAGGCGTCTTTGAAACGCACCGGGATAAAGCGCACTTCCTGGCAGGTCATCTCCGCGCCGGCCTTGAGCGTGAAATACGCTGAAGACCCGGAGTTCCACGGTGGATACCACGCCCGCCCCATGCCTTCGCCGGAGCTGCGCGGCTTGAACACGTGCACCGCCCCGCCCATCGCCGTCAGTGTGGCCTTGGAGCGGAAGATGTACACCTTGTTCTCACGCACCGAGAAGCCCACCGCGCCGGCGCAGCGATCGCCGTCCATCAGCGGGCCCACGATGAACACGCGCTCGAAGATCTGGCCTGCGCCAGTCCCCAGCAGCGCGTTCTTGGCGGCTTCGGCAACGATGACCTTGTAGGATTCACCGTTGATCATGAGCTGCCAGCGCCCTTCGTGCACGTATTTGCCTTCCGCATCCTTCCAGATCGGCAGGCCCCACTTCTCGAACAGGTGCACGCTCGAGTCCACGTGACGCGCGATGTTCGCCACCAGGTCTTCGCGGGTGACGCCCATCAGGTCGTTGCGGACGTAATCGACGTAGTCCTTCAGGGTGTTGGCTCCATCCTTCAGGCCCACGTACTGGTTGATGGCCGAAAGGCCCATAGCCACCGCCCCGGAACGATCCATCGCGGCCTTGTCCACCAGGGTGACGCGCAGGCCTTGCTGTTTCGCCCAGTGAGCAGCTTCCACGGCAGCGCCGCACGCCGCCATGCCTCCGCCCAGAATCAACAGATCGGTATCGACAATGACAGTCTCTGGCTTAGGCATGGGCGCCTCCCGTCGTTGCAAGTCCGGCCACCGCGGGCAAACCCAGCGATGCCGGCTCGGTGAACAGCGCCGGGCTCGACAGATCGCCATCGCTGGCGAATCCGCCATCCGGCACCGCCGCGCCTTCCGGCGTGGTCCGGATCGGGAACTTGAAGCGCTTGATGTTTCCGTTGCGGAACTTCACCGTCCACATGATGCTGTCGGTCGAACGCATCGGCACCACCGACGCGCCCAGCGGCACAAAGTCCGCGTACCCACGCACCTGGACAGCCTGGTTCGGGCAGATTTTTACGCAGTTGTAGCACTCCCAGCACATTGCCGGGTCGCGGTTGTAGGCCTTCTGCGTGTTCTTGTCCAGCACCATCAGGTCATTCGGACAGATGTGCTGGCACGCAGTGCGATCCAACGCTTTGCAGCCGTCGCATTTCTCAGGGTTGACGTAACTCGGCACTGCTCACCTCCAGCGGGTCGAAATAAACCACTCTTGCTTTCGCTCACCGCATGTGCGCCGCTGGAGCAACTGATCCTTCCGCGACGCAGTTCGCGCTCACGCTCACGAGTGACGGTATGCCGGGATTCCCACAACCCTCCCGGCGCTTCTTGGGCGTGGTCCGAAATGCCCCTCAGCTGCGGCGCGGAAGGCCGTCGAAGAACTTTAGCGGCGCTCTCGTGTCCCGTGGCTCAAAGTCGAACATCGAGGACCAGCCTGATTGCACAGCACGCAGAGTGACCGCGCTTTCAAGCCGCGCGGATCATAGCGTGAATAGTGGCGCGACTCTGTGACAGCAGTCACGAGCAGAGTGTCTAACCATCACTGCGCCGCGATGTTAGACACGCTAACTTACTTCGATCTCATCCGCGTCTAAGTTGACCTAGGATGCGAACTATGTCTCGTGTTCCGTATCACTAAGTGGGTGGCCGACGACAACTAAGTGCGACGCGGAATGTGATGGGGAACACACTCTCGATGGCTCTGCGCGCCTGGCATCGCTGCGAGCCATCCAGCGGAGGCAATCATGACCCTCGCGGTCTTCCTCGCGGTCTATGCGGGCGCGCTGCTCTTCCTCATCGGTTGTTGCGCCCGTGCAATTCAATACCGCCGCACTCCCATGCACCTGCGCTGGGAACTCTATCCCGTTCCCCACGAGGCGCCGCGCCATGCCCGCCACGGCGGCTCGTACTTCGAAGAAAGCCATTGGTGGTCAAGCCGGCAAACCAATCACCAGAGCAGTGCGCTCATCGCCATGGGCCGCGAGATCTTCCTGCTGAAGGGCCTCTGGGAGTTCAACCGCAGTCTCTGGCCGCCCTCATTCCTCTTTCACTTCGGCCTCTATCTGACCATTGCCACCATCGTGCTGCACTTTGCAGCGGCGGCTCTTGGCGCCGGCGCGGCAGCCGCGTTGCTCGCCTCCGTCTCGCATTGGATCGGGTGGGCCGGCATCCTCTTCGTCGTGCTCGGCGCTGTCTGGCTTCTCAAGCGGCGCATGTTTGATCCCCGCCTCGCCAATTACACCCGGCCCGCCGACGTCTTCAACCTTTTCTTCTTTCTCATCGCGTTTCTGCTCGTCGCCGACGGCCTCTCGCGCACTCACGCGATGGGCAGTTCCTTATTCACCGTCGTGCATGGCCTCTTCCGATTCGACCGCGCCACCCAGATCGACCCCGTGCTCGCCAGCGGCATCGTCCTCTCTTCCGCTCTGGCCGCCTACATCCCCTTCACCCACATGTCCCACTTCATCGCCAAGTACTTCACCTGGCACGAAGTGCGCTGGGACGATCGCCGGAACGTCCGCGGCAGCAGAATCGAGCGCACCCTGGCGGAAAACCTCCAGCTCAAACCCACCTGGTCCGCGGCCCACGTCCAAGCCGATGGCGACCGCACCTGGGCGGAGATCGCCACCACCAATCCCGCGCAGGAGAAACGTCCATGAAACGGCCCATCGCACTGCACGAGATGTCGCGGCCCGATCGCGAACCCCTGCTGCACATCGACAACGAAGACCTGATGCCTCTTCCCGCGCCGCTCGACAGCCCCGCAAAAGACAAGCCGTGGACGCCCCTGTCGCAGCAGTGCACCGTAAAGTACGAGTGCGGCCTCGACGATACCTGCGCCGTCAACATCCCTCGGCCCGCCACTCCGGCGGAAGAGGAGAAACTCATCGGCCAGTTTCTTTCCGGGCTGGAAAAGCTATTCCAGCGGCCCAATAACTGGACATTCCTCCAGCCGCTGCTCCTGACCATGGAACACTGCACGGGCTGCCAGACCTGCGCTGAGTCCTGCCATATCTTCGAAGCCAGCGGCCGCAACGAGCTTTACCGCCCCACGTACCGTTCGGAGATCCTGCGCCGCCTCTACTTCAAATTTGTGCGCCACGGCGGCCTGGTCTCCGCGTGGCAGCACGGCAGCATCAAGCTCAACTGGCCGCTGGTCGCCCGCCTCATCGAGCTTTCCTATCGCTGCAATCTCTGCCGCCGCTGCGCGCAATCCTGCCCCATCGGCTGCGACAACGGCCTCGTCGCGCATGAGTTGCGCAAGCTCTTCAGCCAGGAGATGGGCATCGCCCCGCGTGAACTGCACGAAAGCGGCTCCATGCTGCAGCTCAAGAGCGGCTCCTCCACCGGCATGACCGCCGAGATCGTCAAGGACAACGTCGCCTTCATCGACGAAGACATCAGCGAGCGCACCGGCATCGAGTTCCACACGCCATGGGATGTGAAAGGCGCCGACGTGCTCCTCATCCACAACGCCGGCGAGATCATGGCATGGCCAGAGAACCCCGGCGCGTTCGCGCTCATCCTCACCATGGCGGGCATCAACTGGACCATGTCCTCTGAGATCGCCGGTTACGACTCCATCAACTACGGCCTCTGGTACGACGACGCTCAAATGGCGCGGGTCGCTCTCAAACACGCTGAAGCTGCCCGTAACCTCGGCGTCAAACAGATCGTGCTCGGCGAGTGCGGCCACGCGCACAAGGCCCTCTGCGTCACCGCCGACCGCCTGCTCGCCGGCGATCTCAACGTTCCCCGCACCAGTTGCCTGCCGCTGCTGCGCGACATTGTCATGAGCGGCAAGATCGCATTCGATCCAGCCCGCAACGACTTTCCCGTGACACTGCACGACCCGTGCAACGTCGTCCGCCTCATGGGCGTGGTCGAGCCGCAGCGCGAGATCGTACGCAAGCTCTGCCCGCAGTTCCGCGAGATGGAGCCCCACGGCGTCGACAACTATTGCTGCGGCGGCGGCAGCGGCTTCGCCATCATGAGCGGCAACAACTTCCCCGACTGGCGCTTCCACGTCTCCGGCCGCAAGAAGATGGAGCAGATTCTCAACGCATTCTCCGACTGCATTGGCCCTGACACGCCGAAGTATCTATGCGCACCCTGCAGTAATTGCAAGGGACAGTTTCGCGACATGCTCGCTTACTACAACTTATGGGAGACCAACAAACTTCTCTACGGCGGGCTCGTCGAGTTGATCGTCAACGCGATGGTCGACGTCAAACCCGGATTCATCGAGTGGGAATGGCACTAGGAGAGGATTTGCGGCTATCGTGATCAGCCGGAGCCACATCTCGAGTGTGAGGAAGCAACAACCGCATTGCGTCGGCAGCTGCGGCCTGCAGCACCCGTGCACGGTTGGCGTCCGGCTTCTTCGTTCGCAGGATCTTCTTGCGCTGTGCACCGAGAGTTTCCAGCAAAGCTTCCCACTCTGGACCGAACCGCTCTTCCAAGTCCTGCCGAATGCGCGCTGCCAGCGCCGGACTACGCCCGCTGGTCGAGACCGCGATCTGCAGTGCGCCACGTCGCACCACTGCCGGGTAGATGAAGTTACAGTGCTCGGGATCATCAACCGAGTTGCAGAGGATGCCGCGTTCCGCGCAGGCGCGAAATACGGCCGCATTCACGCGGCGCGTTGCGGTGGCCGCAATCACCAGGAATGCCCCGTTGACGTCGCTATCGGTGAAGCTCCGCTGGAGCCACTGGAGACGTCCTGCACGCGCAGTCTCGCGGATGTCCAGCACAGCCCGCGGACTCACCACCGTAATTTCGGCGCCGCAATGCGTAAGGCCTTCCACTTTGCGTGCGGCAATCTCACCCGCGCCGACAACGACGCATTGTTTTCCACGGAGATCAACGAACAGCGGGAAGTAAGTTCCTTCGTAACTGGCGCTGTGATCCACACCACATTTGGAACTGCTTTCTTCCCTCGGCAACTTACTCCCGTTTTTATTCATAAGTTCTTCCTGCGGACTAACACTTATCGCGTTTTACGCGCATTTGTGCGAGCCTGCGCACCGTACAAGCGAACACTCGCAGACACCGCACTTAGCTTCAGTGACAGTTGTCACAGAGAGGATACTGCGCCGCGGCTATAGTCGAGCCGCGCTCGCAGGTCGACACTTACACACGCGTTCGTCCGAGAATCCGGCGAAAGGAGAGCGGACATGGAAGACGGTTCAAACGGCAAGAAGCAGGCAGGCGCACCGCCCAGGACCAAGCTCCTGGATGAGTTGCAGAAGGGCCCCTGGCCAAGCTTCGTCACCGAAATCAAATCAGCAGCAACAACCAGTGAGAAGGCCCGCGACCTGCTCGGCCAGCTCGAGCTCTCCTATGAAGACAAGATCAGCCACTGGAAGCATGGCGGCCTGGTCGGCGTTCTCGGCTATGGCGGCGGCGTCATAGGCCGCTACAGCGACGTGGGCGAAGAGTTTCCCAACGTGGCGCATTTCCACACCATGCGCGTCAATCAGCCTGCAGCATGGTTCTACTCGAGCGAGGCTCTGCGCCAGATCTGCGACATCTGGGAGAAGCGCGGCTCGGGTCTCACCAACATGCACGGCTCTACGGGCGATCTCATCCTGCTCGGCACCACCACCGATCAACTCGAGCCAACCTTCCAGGATCTGACCCAGGCCGGCTTCGACCTCGGCGGCTCCGGATCCGCCGTGCGCACGCCTTCCTGCTGCGTCGGAATGGCGCGCTGCGAGTGGGCCTGCTTCGACGCCATGAAGCTCTGCTACGACATCACCATGGCGTTCCAGGACGAGATTCATCGTCCCCCATTCCCATACAAATTCAAGTTCAAGTTCTCCGCCTGCCCCAATGACTGCGTCGCCTCCATCGCCCGTTCCGACCTCGCCGTGATCGGCACCTGGAAGGACGAAATCCAGATCGATCAGGACGAAGTGCGCAAGTACGCCGCCTCCGGTCTCGACATCCAGAAGGACGTCTGTGGCAACTGCCCCACCAAGTGCATGGACTGGGACGGCAAGAAGCTCAGCATCCAGAACCGCGACTGCACGCGCTGCATGCATTGCCTCAATGCAATGCCCAAAGCGCTTCGCCCCGGTAAGGAGCGCGGAGCCGTCATCCTGATCGGCGCCAAGGCTCCCATCCTGCAGGGCGCGCTGCTCTCCTCCGTCCTCGTTCCCTTTGTTCCCGCCGACGAGCTCTTCGACACCATTAAGGAACTCGTCTCCCGTATCTGGGACTTCTGGGATGAGTATGGCACCAACCGCGAGCGCATCGGCGAGCTCATCCAGCGCGTCGGCCTGCCCGCGTTCCTCGATGGGATTGGCCTCGATCCCGCGCCGGAGATGGTCTCCGCGCCGCGCGATAACCCCTACATCTACTTCCAGCATGAAAAGGAGGGCGAACAATGACCACGACCGTTACTCAGCCCCGGCTCACCGACATTGGTCCGCCCTCCTACGAGAAGTTCCTGCCGCCGGTTGTGCTCCGCAACTACGGCAAGTGGAAGTATCACGAGAAGCTCGCCCCTGGCGTGCTCTGCCATGTGGCCGAGTCCGGCGAGCGCCTCTACACCGTGCGCGCCGCGTCGCCGCGCCTGCTCAGCATCCAGACCATCCGCAGGTACTGCGACCTCGCCGACAAGTACTGTGGCGGACACCTCCGCTTCACCAGCCGCAACAACGTCGAGTTCCTGCTGGAAGACGGCGGGAATGTCGAGCCGCTCAAGAAGGACCTCGCCGGGTTCGGAATTCCCGTGGGCGGCACCAACAACGCCATCAGCAACATCGTCCACACCCAGGGCTGGGTGCACTGCCACTCCTCGGCTACCGATGCGTCGGGCATCGTCAAGGCGGTCATGGACGCGCTCTGCGACCACTTCACGCATGAGGACCTGCCCGCCAAGCTGCGCATCGCCCTCGCCTGCTGCCTCAACATGTGCGGCGCCGTGCACTGCTCTGACATCGCCATCCTCGGCGTGCATCGCCACGCGCCCAAGATCCAGCACGACATCCTGCCCAAGGTATGCGAGGTGCCCACACTCATCTCGTCCTGCCCCACCGGCGCCATCCGGCCCGTCACGGTCGACGGCAAGCCTTCCGTCGAAGTGCTGGAGGAGCAGTGCATGTATTGCGCCAACTGCTACACCGTTTGCCCGGCCATGCCGCTGAACGATCCCGAGACCGATGGTGTCTCCATCTGGGTCGGCGGCAAGGTAAGCAACGCGCGCAGCACGCCGCGCTTCTCCAAGCTGGCCATCCCGTATCTGCCCAACAATCCGCCGCGCTGGCCTGAGGTTGTCGACGCCGTGGTCAAGATCGTCGATGTCTACCGCTCCGACGCCCGCAAGTTCGAGCGCATGGGCGAGTGGATCGACCGCATCGGCTGGCCGCGTTTCTTCGAGCTTACCGGCTTCGAGTTCACGCGTTACCACATCGACGACTTCAAGCACGCCGGCCTGACCTACGCCAGATCGGCGCAGATCCGCTACTGACCCTACACGCTCGTCGAGCAGAAGGTCGTTATGGGACTCTTCAAAGAAGTAAAGAAGCCGGTCATCAAACAACACGGGGCGGAAGGCTCGGACGTGAGCACCGGCCGCCCCGCGTACATTCCCAAGACCGCGCCCTGCATGCATAGCTGCCCGTGCGGCACCGACATCCGCGGATGGCTGGTGCCGCTGGCGCAGCACAAAGACTACGGCCGCACGCCCGAACAGGCGTTTGAGGCCGCATGGCGCACCATACTTGAACACAATCCCTTTCCCGCCATCTGCGGCCGCGTCTGCCAGCATCCCTGCGAGCTCAACTGCAATCGCAAGGCAAAGGACGGAGCCGTCTCCATCAACCAGCTCGAGCAGTTCATCGGCGACTTTGCCATCGAGCACGGTCTCCGCCCCGAACTGCCTCCAGACCTTCGCACGGACGGCGCGCGCATCGCGATCGTCGGCGCCGGCCCTGCCGGTCTCTCCGCCGCCTATCACCTGGCCCTCGCCGGCCATCACATCACCGTCTACGATGCCGCTCCCAAACCCGGGGGCCTCATGCGCTACCGCATCCCGCGCTCCGTCGTGCCCGCGGAGGTGCTCGACGCCGAGATCGCCAACATCGCGCATCTCGGAGTGGAGTTCCGCCTCGAGTGCACCATCGGGCGCGACATTACCCTGGAGCAGTTGCAGGCCGACTACCAAGCCGTCTTCGTGGCGATGGGCCTGCAAAAGCCAGCGCAGCTTGTCGTCCACCCCGGCGCGGAGGGACGTGCCCTCACGGTGGGCGTCCTGCCCGCCGAGCCCCCTGAGATTCCCGCGCAGGAACCGGCTGACGTCGAGCCCCGCGTTCTCAACACTGTGAGCGTAGCCACGGCCCAGGGCCGCGCCGTTGCCCAAGCCATCGCCGCGCAATTCGAGTGTTGCGCGCCCCATGCCGACCGGCCCATCACCGTCATCCGCGCCGATCGCCTCAAGCTCGACTGGTATCCGGCGGCGCCGCGCGTTGAACGCAAGGCGCCCGCCATGTCCCAGGCCGAGGTTCTCGCCGAGGCCGCCCGCTGCATGTCCTGCGGCTTGTGCATGGACTGCGAAACCTGCTGGATGTACTGCAGCAAAAACTGCTTCGTCAAGCTGCCCAAAGGCGAACACTACAAAATCAAAATCGATCTCTGCAACGGGTGCGGCAAATGCGCCGCTTCCTGTCCCTGCGGATACATCGAGATGAACTGAACCGGAGGTGAAAGGTGCCAACGTTTGAAGTTGAAGGAAGGAAGTACGACGTGGATGAGGACGGTTTTCTGCAGGAGCCCGATCGCTGGAGCGATGCCGTCGCCGAAGACTTCGCCAAGTCCGAATCGGTGGATCATCTCACCGAAAACCACTGGAAGGTGATCCGCTATATCCGCGACTACTACACGCAGTTCGGAATCGCGCCCATGGTCCGCAAGCTCTGCAAAGAGACCGGATTCAAGCTCGGCGACATCTACACGATGTTTCCCTCCGGGCCCGCCAAGGGAGCCTGCAAGCTCGCCGGCCTGCCCAAACCCACCGGTTGCGTGTAGGGGACCGCATGAACGCCGAGGCGGAAATTGCGGAACGCTGGCTGGAGAAGACTCTCGCGTCCTATCCCGCCAAGGTTCAGCCGTTCATCGCGGCTGAACAAGACCCGTTCCGCAATCCCGTCGGCAACACATTGCGCCGAAGTCTCGCGACGCTTGTGCACGAATCTCTCGGCGCAATGGACCCACAGGCCCTCGCGGCTGCCGTCGACGAGCTGATCCGCATCCGCGCGGTACAGGACTTCACCCCGCGTGAGGCTCTGCGCTTTTTGTTCCACTTACGCTCAGCCGCCGCCTCCGCCGCCGTTGAGCTTCCCGCCGACTTCGACGCGCGCGTCGACGAGATCGCTCTCCTCGCATTCGACAACTACATGGCCTGCCGGGAGCAGATCTTCAATCTGCGGACTAAGGAACTGCGCCTGCGCATGCAGAGCACCATTATGGAGGGAATCCAGGAATGAATGCGCTCTATGCCTTCGCGGCTGTCGTGTGCATCGTCGCCCTGGCGCTGGCCGGCGCATGGAACCCTGCCGGGCGCACCGCGCTCACACTGGTGATCCCCTACGCCGCTCTCGCCATCTTTGTCATCGGCTTCTGTCGCCGCGTCCTGCTCTGGGCTGCCTCGCCGGTTCCCTTTCACATCCCGGTCTCCTGCGGCCAGCAAAAATCCCTCTCCTGGATTCGCGACAACAAGATCGACAACCCCACCACCCGCTGGGGAGTTCTCGCGCGCATGGCCGGCGAAATCCTGCTCTTCCGCTCGCTGTTCCGCAACAACCGCGCGCGCCTCCACGGCGAGCGCCTCGTCATCAGCGAGAACAAATACCTGTGGCTGGGCGCGCTGGCCTTTCACTGGGCACTGCTCCTCATCCTGCTGCGCCACCTCCGCCTCTTCCTCGACCCCGTCCCCGCGTGGATCAACGGCCTCGCCGACCTCGACGGCTTCCTCCAGCTCGGTGCGCCGCAAATCTATCTCTGCGACGTCCTTCTCCTGGCCGCGCTCACATATCTCCTCATCCGCCGCTTCCGCGATCCGGCCGTCCGCTACATCTCTCTCTTTACGGATTACTTCGCCCTCTTCCTCCTGCTCGGTATCGCCATCACCGGCATTCTCATGCGTTACTTCAGCGGCGCCGACATCTCCGCTGTCAAGCAATATGCGCTTCAGCTTGCCGCATTCACTCCCGCCGTGCCTTCGACGGTGAGCAGCATCTTCCTGATTCATCTACTTCTGGTATGCACACTCGCCGCCTACCTGCCCTTCAGCAAGCTCATGCACATGGGCGGCGTCTTTCTCAGCCCCACCCGCAATCTCGCCAATAACAGCCGCCGCGTACGACACATCAACCCGTGGAACTATCCCGTGAAAACTCACACCTACGCCGAGTGGGAAGAAGAGTTCCACGACAAGATCAAAGCCGCCGGAATACCAATGGAGGCCGGGGATGTCCGAACCGCTCATACAAATTAAGCCTTCATCTCCGCGCGGCGACTGGCGCGACCCTCACGTCGAGTTCCGCAAGGGCGTCATCTCCTTCAGCGCCGCCGAAAAGAATCTGACCTACCTCGGCCTGCCTAATCCGCGCGAGTGGCAGCCCTTTGACAAGGACTGGAAGCTGCCGCCGGACTGGAAGCAGATCCTCCTCGACGGCATGCGCGACCGTCTCAAAAAGTTCCGCTCCTTCCGCCTCTTCATGGATCTCTGCGTGCGCTGCGGCGCATGCGCGGACAAGTGCCACTTCTACATCGGCTCCGCGGACCCCAAGAACATGCCCGTAGCGCGCGCCGAGCTGATGCGCTCGATCTATCGCCGCTACTTCACCCTCACCGGCCGCATCTTCGGCTCCCTTGCCGGCGGACGTGAACTCACCGAGGACGTCGTCAAGGAGTGGTTCTACTACTTCTACCAGTGCACCGAGTGCCGCCGCTGTTCCGTCTTCTGCCCCTATGGCATCGACACAGCGGAGATCACCATGATGGGCCGCGAGCTCCTCAACCTGATCGGCTGCAACACCAACTGGGTCCTCGAGCCCGCCGCCAACTGCTTCCGCACCGGCAACCATCTCGGCATCCAGCCCCACGGCTTCAAAGACAGCATCGACTTCGCCGCCGGCGAAGCCTCCGAGATCACCGGCCTCGATATCGAAGTGCCCATCAACCGTAAGGGCGCCGAAATCCTCTTCGTCATGCCCTCGGCCGACTACTTCGCAACGCCGCATTACTACACCCTGCTCGGCTACATGATGCTCTTCCGCGAGATCGGCCTCGACTACACCGTCAGCGCCTACGCCTCGGAGGGCGGCAACTTCGGTCTCTTCTCCTCCCACGAGATGATGAAACGCCTCAACGCCAAGATCTACGACGAGGCCCGCCGTCTCGGTGTCAAATGGATCCTCGGCGGCGAGTGCGGGCACATGTGGCGCGTCCTCCACCAATACATGGACACGATGAATGGGCCGGCCGACTTTCTCGAAGTCCCCAAGTCGCCCATCACCGGCACAGTCTTCGAGCACGCCCGTTCCACAAAAATGGTGCACATCTGCGAGTTCACCGCCGACCTCATCCGCAATGGCAAGCTGAAGCTCGACCCCAGCCGCAATGACCATTGGATCCCGACCTTCCACGACTCCTGCAATCCGGCGCGCGCCATGGGCCTGCTGGAAGAGCCGCGCTACATCCTTAATAGCGTCTGCAACAACTTCCACGAGATGCCGGAAAACACCATTCGCGAGCAGACCTTCTGCTGCGGCAGCGGCGCCGGCCTCGGCACCGACGAGAACCTGGAGATGCGCCTCCGCGGCGGCTTCCCGCGCGCCAACGCCGTCAAATACGTCCGCCAGAAGCACGGCGTCAACCTCCTCACCTGCATCTGCGCCATCGACAAGGCGACGCTGCCCACGCTGCTCCAATACTGGGTGCCGGGAGTCGAAGTCGCCGGCGTCCACGAACTGCTCGGCAACGCGCTCGTCATGACCGGCGAGAAACCCCGCGAAGCCGATCTGCGCGGCGAGCCCTTCGCCCAATCGGAAGCAGCCGTTCCCCAGGAAAGCGAGGCCGCCCATGCGTGACCGCCCGTGGATCGTCGCCGGACTCCTGCTCTTCATCGCCCTCTTCGCCACGCCGTTCTGGCATGCCTTCGCGCACGCCCGCACCGGTCTGCAGGGTCCCAACCTCACCCTTCCCGCAAGCCAGAAGCAGTGCGTCGCAGCCGTCGCCTACATGCGCGCCTCGCACATGCGCCTGCTCGTCGACTGGCGCGAATCCGCCGTCCGTCAGGGCGACCGCGACTACGTCAGCTTCGATCACCATCACTACCAGAAGAGCCTCACCAAAACCTGCTGGCAATGCCACAACCGCGCCGAGTTCTGCGATCGCTGCCACACCTACGCCGGCGTTTCCACCCCTTACTGCTGGAACTGCCACAACCAGCCGCAAACCACCGTTGCGTGGAGGAACGTGCCATGAAGATCACCCGCAAGGACTTCCTCCGCCTCTCCGGTCTGTCGCTGCTCGCCGCCGGCGGCAGAAAAGCCGTGCACGCCGTAGCCCCGCAGGCACAGACCGCAGCCTCAACCCGCAAGGTCCGCTGGGGCCTGGTCATCGACCTGCGCAAATGCCGCGATGGCTGCGAGGAGAGCATTCGCGCCTGCAACGCGCTCCACAATATTCCGCAACTCGCCCAGCGCGCCCATGAGATCAAGTGGATCTGGACGGAGCCGTTCGGCAAGATCTTTCCCTTCGCGCAGAACAATTACGCGGATACGCAGGACGCCGCCGCGCCTGTCCCACTTCTCTGCAACCACTGCGAAAATCCGCCGTGCACGCGCGTCTGCCCCACCCAGGCCACGTGGAAGCGCGAAGACGGCATCGTCATGATGGACTGGCATCGCTGCATCGGCTGCCGCTACTGCGTCGCTGCGTGCCCCTACGGTTCGCGCAGCTTCAATTGGGAAGACCCTCGCCCCGCCCTCGCCACCATCAACCCGGACTTCCCCACGCGCACCAAAGGCGTCGTTGAAAAATGCAACTTCTGCGAAGAGCGCCTGGCGCAGGGTCTCCAGCCCGCCTGCGTTGAAGCCTCAAAAAACGGCGCATTCGTCTTCGGCAACCTCGCCGACCCCGACTCCGAACCGCGCAAGCTGTTGCGCACGCGCTTCTCCATCCAGCGCGAACCGGAGCTGGGCACCGGCCCCTCCATCTACTACCTGGTGTGACGCCATGTTCATGTTTGAAAAAGCGCTCGTCGGAAGCCGCCGCTACTGGGCATGGCTGCTCTTTCTTCTCTGCGTCGTCGCCGCCGGCGCGCTCTTCTATCTGCTGCAGTTAAGCCGCGGCCTCGGCATCACCGGCCTCAGCCGCGACGTAAGCTGGGGCCTCTACATCGCGCAGTTCACCTTCTTCGTCGGCGTGGCGGCCTCGGCCGTCATGGTTGTGCTGCCCTATTACCTGCACAGCTTCAAGCAGTTCGGCCGCATCACCATCCTCGGTGAAATCCTCGCCATCGCCGCGGTCATCATGTGCATCCTCTTCATCCTGGTCGATCTCGGCCAGCCCGCGCGTCTGCTCAACATCATGCGTTACCCCTCCCCCCGCTCGCTCATGTTCTGGGACATGGTCTCCCTCGGCGGCTACCTGCTGCTGAATGCGACCATTGCGCTCGTCACCCTCTCCGCCGAACGCGACGAGCTGGCCCCGCCCACTTGGATCAAGCCGCTCATCATCCTCTCCATTCCCTGGGCCGTCAGCATTCACACCGTCACCGCGTTCCTCTACAGCGGACTGCCCGGCCGTTCCTTCTGGCTCACCGCCATCCTTGCTCCGCGCTTTCTCGCGTCCGCATTCGCAGCCGGCCCAGCGCTGCTCATCCTCATCTGCCTGGTCCTGCGCAAAGTCGCATCCTTCGACGCCGGCGAAACCGCCATCGGGAAACTCGCCGTCATCATGACCTACGCGATGATCATCAACGTCTTCTTCGTTCTGGTGGAAACCTTTACCGTCCTCTACGGCAACATCCCCGAGCACATCGAGCACTTTGACTTCCTCTACCTCGGCCGCGACGGCATCTACACCCTCGTTCCATGGATGTGGCTCTCCGCGCTCTTCGCGGTCGCCGCCATCATTTTCCTGCTCGCGCCGGCCCTGCGCCGCCGCCTGCTTCCCATCAGTTGCGTGCTCGTATTCCTCTCCCTCTGGCTTGAGAAAGGTCTGGGCCTCATCGTCGGGGGTTTTGAACCCTCCCCCCTGGGCTCCGTCACCCGCTACGTGCCCACTCTGCCTGAGTGGACCATCGTCGCCGGCATCTGGGCCGCCGGAGCCCTCATCGTCACGCTGCTCGTAAAAATCACTCTCACCGTGCGCGCTGCCGGAGCCGCGCACGCCGAACACGACCACGGAGTTCTGGTGGCAGCGGGTCACGACTAGCCATCGCAGGAACCGGAAACCATGACCGCTCCAGCACGAAAGGACATGCGATGCACAACCCGGGAAAAGTGATTCTGGTGGGTGCCGGGCCCGGCGATCCGGACCTGCTCACCATCCGCGCCGTGCAGCGCATCAGCATCGGCGACGTCCTCGTCTACGACCGCCTCATCCAGCAGGGCGTCCTCGCCCTTGCCAAGCCCGACGCCGAAAAAATCTACATGGGCAAGCCCCCCGGCCATCACACGCGCCAGGAAGAGATTCACGAACTCCTGGTCGAAAAAGCGCGGCAGGGCAAGACCGTCGTGCGCATCAAGGGCGGCGATCCTTTCCTCTTCGGCCGCGGCGGCGAAGAGATCGAGTACCTCGCCGAGCACGGCATCCCCTACGAGGTCGTCCCCGGCGTCTCCTCCTGCCTCTCCGCGCCCCTCAGTGCTGACATCCCCGTGACCCATCGCGACGCCTCTTCGTCTGTCGTCATCGTCACCGGCCACAACGCCGCCGGCAACGAAGACCGCATCGATTGGGACGCCGTAGCCCACATCGACACCAGCGTCTTCCTCATGTGTGTCCATAACCTCGACCACATCGCGCGCAGCCTTATCCAAGCGGGCCGAGATCCCGATACCCCCGCCGCCATGATCCAGATGGCCTACTGGGACGGCCAGCACGTCGTCACCGGCACTCTGCGCACCATTGCCGACAAGGTGCGCCGCAGCGAAGTTCAGCCTCCCGCCACGCTTGTCGTCGGCGAGGTCGTCCGGCTCCGCGACAAACTCAAATTGTTGATGGCTTCCCGCTGGGAAGAGGAAGAGGTGTGCATATGAGCGAAACCACTGCAGTCTCCATTGAAACCATCGCCGAGGAAATGTACGCGCTCGTCGCCGAGTGCGCCGGGAAGAAGAACCTCAAGCCCGGTGACCTGGTCAAGGCCGTCATCGCCAAACACGGCGAAGCCGCATGCAGCAAGGATGACTGCAAGAAGGCCATCCGGATCCTCATTGAGTCCGGCCGCTGCATCTACAGCTATCTCGGCGGATCCTACATCCAGCTTCCGCCCAAGGAGCCGATCGGCTGATCTCCGGCCGGGACAATGGACACCACGACCTCGATGCCGCGTCTGCTCGTCGCGGGCCTCCGCGGAGGCTCCGGCAAAACCATCGTCTCGCTCGGCATACTCCTGCTGCTGCGCCGCGCCGGCGTCCCCATCCGCGCCTTCAAAAAAGGCCCCGACTACATCGACCCCGCCTGGCTCGCCTGGGCCTCCGGCCATCCCGCGCGCAATCTTGACACCTGGCTCATGGGTGCGGATCGGATTCTCGCATCCTTTCAGCGCAATGCCATCCACGACGGCCTCAATCTCATCGAAGGCAATCGCGGCCTCTTCGACGGCTTCGACGCCGCAGGCACCCACTCGAGCGCGGTCCTCGCGCACACTCTCTCCGCACCCGTCATCCTCGTCCTCGATGCCACCAAGATGACGCGCACCGCCGCCGCTCTCGTCCTCGGCTGTCAGGCGCTCGATCCCACTCTCCCCATCCGCGGCGTCATCCTCAACAACGTCGCTAACCCACGCCACGAGAAAATCCTGCGCGCCGCCATCGAATCGGCCTGCTCCATTCCCGTCATCGGCGCCCTGCCGCGTACCCCGCGCAACCCCATCGCAGAACGCCATCTCGGACTCGTCCCTCCCCAGGAACACGAAACCGTCGATCAGGTCGAGCAGTTCATCCTTGACGTCGCCCGCAATCACCTCGACACCGATGCATTGCTCCGCATCGCACACAGCGCGCCGCCGCTCCCCGCAGCCTCCGTCGAACCTCCCGCGCTGCCGGACGGCTCCGGCCTCCGCATCGGCTTCATCCGCGACTCCGCCTTTACCTTTTACTACCCGGAAAATCTCGAAGAACTCGGCCGCTCCGGCGCCGAGCTAGTCCCCATCTCCGCCCTCGACTCCGCCGCTCTTCCGGAGAATCTTCACGCCCTTTACATTGGCGGCGGCTTTCCGGAGACCCACGCCGAGCGCCTCGCCTGCAACACCGGATTTCTGGCGTCGCTGCGCAGCGCATGTGCCGCGGGTCTGCCCGTCTACGCCGAGTGCGGCGGCCTCATGCTCCTCGCCCGCTCACTCGTCGCACGCAACCGAACCTTTGCCATGGCCGGAGTCTTCCCCATCGAAATCGAGCTCTTCGCCTCTCCCCAGGGCCACGGCTACAGCGAGCTGGTCATCGATACCGAGAACCCGTTCTTTCCACTCGGCACCCTCCTCCGCGGCCACGAGTTCCACTACTCCCGCATCGTCCCCGGCCACACTCCCCTCGCCACCGCCGCCGCCGTCCTGCGCGGCTCCGGCTCTCTCCCTGGCCGCGACTACCTCCTCACCGGCAAAGTCTTGGCCGGATACACACACCTCCACGCCACCGCCACACCCGAGTGGGCTCGCGGCCTTATCCACGCTGCGCACAACTATGCATTTGAGTGGGTTGCTAAAAGATCGTCTGTAGTTGCCTGAGCTGAAAACGGTTCCAAACTTCGCAATTCAATAAATCGATGAATATGATCAACTTAAACGATTGATGTCTCGCCGCCCCATCATGAAAATCTCTTGACAATCGATTCTTTGGCTGTGCTACAGTTTGTCCCGCGGACGAAATGCCCAATCTTCGTCGCCTTTGAGTAAATCGGTTTTTCCCCCAGGTTGTTGTCGGTTTCCAAGTAAGAACACACCCGAAAGTCGTAATACGGCTTCATTCCCCTTGGTGCAGTTCACGACAAATGCCGGATAGGACTCCTATTCGGAGTTAGACCACAACCAATCTGTACTTTCCACGTTGCTTCAGGAGGCAACTCAGCATGAGACGTGTATTTGGCAGATTCGTTCTGCTAACCGCCGTCCTGTTGTTTGCGCTATCTGGACTTAGCGCGCAGCAGAACTCGGATATAACGGGCCTTGTAACCGATCCTTCCGGTGCCATCATTCCGGGAGCAAAGGTCACACTCACCGACTCCGGCACCGGAGCGACCCGCAACGCCGTCACTGACAGTGCCGGCTTCTTCAACTTCCCTGCTCTTAATGTGGGTACCTACACGCTCAAAGTGAGCGCGTCTGGATTCCAGACCTACTCCGCAACCGGAATCGTGCTCGACGTCTCCCGCACCTTGCGTCACGACGTGAAGATGAAGGTCGGCCAGGCGAGTGAAACCGTCGAAGTGCAGGCGGATGCACTCACCGTCCAAACCGACTCCAACGTGGTCAGCAGCCTCATCAGCTCGCAGCAGATCACCCACATCGCAACCGAGAACCGCAACTTCGCGGCCCTCGCTGCGTTGGGTCTCGGCGTCAGTTCCGCCCTGCCCAACAACAACACCCCCACTTCGATCGCGGCTAACTTCACCATCAGCGTCAACGGTTTGCGCCAGAGCCACAACATCTGGCTGATCGATGGTGCTGAAGCCGATGACCGCGGCGCGGGCGGCGGTATGGACGTAATGCCTTCGCAGGATGCGATTGCCGAATTCCAGACCCTCACCAGCAACTATCCGCCGGATTACGGTATCTCGTCGGGCGCGACCATTACGCTCGCCTTCAAGAGCGGCACCGACCACTACCACGGCGAATTGTGGGAGTTCAACCGCAACACCGTTTTCGATGCCAACGACTGGTTCCAGAAGAACCAGACGCCGATCATCCCCCGCCAGAAGCTGAACTACAACATCTTCGGCGGAAACCTCGGCGGACCGCTGCTTCCCTTCCAGAATCCCCGCAAGACGTTCTTCTTCTGGAACGAAGAGTGGCGCAGGCTCATCCAGGGCAGCAACCCAAGCCTCGTAAACACCCTTCCGGCCGCGGACTTCCCCACTGCCGGACAGGCCCTCCACTATATCGCGCCAAAGTTCGCCGCCGGCAGGGAGATCTACGTGCCGACGCAGGTTACGGACCCGGCCTTCATGGCCAAGCTGCAGGCAGACGGCCTGACGCCCGGCCAGCCGTTCCCCAACCAGACCATCCCCTCCAACCTGATCGATCCCAACGCGGTCGCGTACCTCAGCGCCGGCGTTTTGCCCAAGCCCACCAACGGCAACGATCAGGTGGTGTCTTCGGCTGAAACGCCGATCGATGTGCGGGATGACATCGTGCGTGTCGATCACACCGTGAATTCGAAGTGGCAGATCATGGGCCACTACGAGCACAACGCGGTGACGCAGGCCAACGCGGAGCCGTTCCTTGGCTGGCTTTGGGCGAGCTACAACAGCGTCACCAGCACCCTCGCCAACCCGTCGAACTCCGCCGCCCTCAGGCTCAGCGGGACTCTCAGTCCCAACCTGCTGCTTGAAGTCTCAATGAACTACGACGGCAATATCATCAACATCACCAACAGCGCCAACTCGCTGGTGCCCAGCGGTTGGAGTGTCAACAAGTTCTTCCAGAACGATCCCGCGGGCGGCAAGCGGTCGCTGCCCGGTATCACCGGCTTCGGCAATCCGTACAGCACTGCCGAAGACATGGGATCGGCCCCCTGGCACAACGCCGCTGAAGACTATGAACCGAAGGTCGACCTCTCCTGGACGCACGGCCAGCATCAGTTCAAGTTCGGCTTCAGCTACAACCGCTACACCAAAAACCAGCAACTCTTCGGTGACCGCGAGGGCAACTACTCGTTCAGTGGCTCTCTCACCGCCGATCCCACTGGAAAGAACAAGAACTCCGGCGACGGCATCATGGAGATGATCATGGGCCTGGCCGGAAGCTACTCTGAGTTCCAGCAGGCTCCCATCCGTCACTACGTCAACCAGACTCCATCGGTCTACGGCATGGATAACTGGCACGTAACTCCACGGCTCAGTCTGCAGTTAGGCATTCGGTGGGACGGCCTGCCGCATGCATGGGAGCGCAGCAACGCTATCGCCAACTTCAACCCTGCCGCGTACAACCCGTCGGCCGCGCCTATGTTCCTTCCCGATAACTCCATGAATCCTGCAGGTCCCGGATTCAAAACCGTCAACGGCACGCCCTTCTATCTGAATGGCATGCAACTCGCAGGACAAAACGGTACGCCCCGCGGCCTGGTCAAGAACGACTACCTGACCTGGCAGCCGCGTGTCGGCTTCTCGTGGGATATCTTCGGCACGGGCAAAACAGTCCTTCGTGGCGGAGTCGGTACCTTCTATGAGCGCATGCAGGGTAACGACATCTACAACGCTGCGACCAGCCCGCCGTTCGCGTTCAATCCCAAGGCGAACAATGTCTACCTGTCGAATCCGCATACGACGTGGCTGACGGGATCGACCGCCGCAACGCCGTTCTTCCCAGCCGGCGTCACCAACCTCGATTACTACTACCCCGCCCCCGCGGTGGCACAGTACAGCCTGGGTGTGCAGCATCAGCTCGCGCCCTCGCTCATCTGGGTGGTCCAGTACGTGGGTAACGCGGCGTGGAACCAGAACATCGAGCGCCACATCAACAACTATCCGGTCAATACTCCGATGTCGATTCGCGCCAATAACGGCGACCCCAACAACAACAGCGGCACGAATCCGGGGGGGCATGCTCTGCCGAACTCGGAGATCTACCGCACTTACCAGGGCTTTGACGACATCACCCAGGAGGAAAACACCACGAATGGAAGCTATAACGGCTTCCAGACCGGTCTCCGTGCGCAAGCCAAGCACGGGCTCTCGGGCGAGATCGACTACACCTGGTCGCATGAGATCGACATCACTTCGTACGATCTCAACCAGGTCAGCAACCCGTTCTACCTGAAGTACGACAAGGCATCGGGCGCGCTCGACCGCCGTCAGATGCTGAGCGCCAACTACGTCTACGCTCTGCCGTTCTTCACGCACTCGAACGCGGTGCTGACGTCGCTGGCGGGAGGATGGTCCATCGCAGGCGTGGTTACCGCTGAGTCCGGCACCATCATCGCAAACCAGGGACCGGGCATGTCGCTCAACTACGACCCCATCGGACTCGACGGCGGCTACACGAACCGTCCCAATGTCAGTGGGAAACCGCACTACATGAAGAAGCAGTCGCAATGGTTTGACACGAGTGTCTTCTCCGCGCCGACCCCCGCCTGGGCGGGCGGCCCGAACCTGGGCTTCGGAAACGCGGGCAGGGACGTCGCCCTCGGACCGGGACGCCTGAACTTTGATACGTCGCTGTATAAGACGTTCAAGATTCGGGAGAGCATGAACTTCGAGTTCCGCGCGGAGTCCTTCAACACGTTTAACCACACGGAGTTCAACTCCATTGGCTCGACCTGGAACACCAGCACCTTCGGTCAGGCAACAAACGACTGGGGTCCGCGCGTGCTGCAGTTCGGTGGCAAGTTCAACTTCTAAACCAGCACCTCTCCAACCAGAAGGCGCGGCGGCAATCCCGCCGCGCCTTCGCCTTTGTCTGCGCGGCCTCGGCCCACTCCTTAAGCGCGCCCCCGCCTGTGGAAAACCAAACTCACGCAAAAACCATCCACGAAAACCGCACAACACTCCCAGACGTTCGCATCACGGGCTTTTGATCGTTGCCGCACAAAAATGCCGCCCTCTTCAGAGCCGCACCTTCTTCCGCTTACCTCTGCCTTGGCGCTTAGACTGGCGTCGCCCCTGCGGTTTTGCCGGTCAATTCGGAGAAAGTTGGGTGCCCTCCAGGCCTCGCCACCAATTCTTGCGCAAAACCATCTTGTTTCCCTTACTTCTCGCTGTCGCTGAAATTTAACCCGTCCACCCGCACCCGCAGGATTTACAAAGGTAGAGGCAACTCGTCTGCTATCAATCCTTAATACCGTCCCTGAAGCGCACGGAGGCTTCCTTTGATCATGCTCAATCTTCGGCGCAGCCTGCACTCCGGCTCCGGCCGAGCCACGTCCTGGCTGCTGGCTTGCTCCCTCCTCGTTGTCTCCGCTGGTCACGCCCAGACAGGCGCCCACGCCAAAGCTGCCTCCATCCACCACGCCCCCGCGACGGCTTCCGGATCTCGCCAGAAGCTCATCGCCAACCTGCGCGCCCACATCCATCACGTCTTCATCGTCTATCAGGAGAACCGCTCCTTCGACTCCTACTTCGGCACCTTTCCCGGCGCCGACAATCTGGCCACACCCGAGGCCCGCGCCCACGGCTTTCGCCAATACGACTCCATCGGCCATACCTGGATCACGCCCTTCCTGCTGAATGCCGCCGACTCGGTCGACGCCGATCACTCGCGCCCTGCACTCATCGCAAAAGCCGACCACGGCCGGATGGACCACTTTGTGAACTGGGAGGAGACGAATCTCGTCGACAACTCCGGCGCCAGCCCGGGCTACGCGCGCCAGGTGGGAATCCTCACCATGGCCCACCAGGATTGCAACACGATCCCGTTCCTGTGGATGTACGCCCACCGCTTCGCTCTCTACGACCACATCTTCCAGGCGATGTACGGGCCCTCGACTCCCGGCAACATCGACCTCATCGCCGGCCAGTCGGGCCAGACGCAGGCCGCGCGTCACCCCGACCAGGCCTTCAAGGCCCCCTATGGCCCCGGCGAGCCTGTCGTTGACGACGCCGAGCCTGCATTCGGCCCCTATGCCTCCGGCCACCAGGCGGACAGCCAGCACCAGTACGACCAGACCTACGCCACCCTGATGCTCTCGCTCAGTGGCCGCAAAGCCCCGGATGACGCGAAGGTCGACACCGACGACGTGAAAGAGGATGTCGCAAAACTGGGCGTACTCGGGCACAAAGAGATCCCCTGGGCCTGGTATCAGGAGGGCTTCGGCGACGGCAAGGGTAATCACCATCCCGCCTACATCACTCACCACAATTCGCCGCAGTACTTCGGCTACATCCGCCAGAATCCAGCCATGTGGAGCGGCGTCCATGACCTGCTCGACTTCTTCAATGTCATGGAGAGCAAGCAACTGCCCGACAAGAGCGTGGTCTTCATCAAGGGCGGCCGGCAGAATCCCTTCGGTTGGAAGCCCGCCGATCCCAAAGCCATGTCGATCCTGGGCGACGATGACCATCCCGGATACTCTGATGCGCAGCTATCGGAGTCTCTCGTGGCCAAGGTTGTGAACACCGTTGCCCGCGGACCTTACTGGAACGACTCGGTCATCATCGTCCTCTGGGATGATTCCGAAGGCTTCTACGATCACGTGCCTCCGCCGCAGTTCGAGCAGTGTCCCGACAAGGAACCCTGCGGCGACGGTCCGCGCGTCCCCCTGATCCTGATCTCGCCCTACGCCAAATCGGGCGGCATCATCACCGATCCCGGCGATCACGTCTCCTTCGCAAAGTTCGTTGATCTGCTCTTCGACGTCCCTCCGCTGGCTACGCTTCCGGACGAGAAGCCCTACATGCCGCAAGGACCGCGCGACGCCAACCCCCGCCTGACCGATCTCCTGGGCGGCTTCGACGCAGCCCGCCTCGCCGGCCGCAAACCTCCCATCCCCGCCTCGCAAGCGGAGATTCCCGATCGCATTGTGAATAATTTTCCGCCGGCGATGTCCTGCAAGGACACCGGTGTAACCCCCGTCGCGGTTCCCGGCGCATCAACCGCTCCGCCGCAAGGCTTCACCAATCCCCTTCCATAACAGGAAGGCGCGCTCCTGCGCGGAGAGTAGCTGTGTTCTTCCAGGTCTCATTGCCGGGCCGTGGAAGAACGCAGCCCCGGCTCCCTGATCCCTGTTCTTCGTCAGCTTTCCTTGCGGTAGAGCATCTCCCGCATGGCCTTGCGCCGCGCTTCATTCATCTCGGAGTTGTCGGTGCGGTAATCGCCCTCGGTGGGCTTGTCTTCCTCTTCCGGCTCGCTGCACGATGGGCAGCGGTTGGCAAAGCCCGGCTTGCCCGGGCGCAGTTCGAACTCTTCTCCGCAAACGACGCAGGTTTTGATGGGAAACGGCATGGCATTAACATCCTAAAACGAAATTCCGGCCCGATCGCGCCCCCGCGCCGAGATTTCTTGGATGCAGCACAACGCATCGCACAATCTGAAATTTTTCTGGGTCGCGGACCGCGCTTTGCTTCTTCGAAACGGCAGATTGCAGAGGCGGGAAAAGTGGTGACCCCGGGCTGATTCGAACAGCCGACCTGCGGTTTAGGAAACCGACGCTCTATCCAGCTGAGCTACGGGGCCACACAACCATTATGGCAGCAGTCCATGAAAACTGCGCCCCCTGATCGGGCGTGCTCTACTGAAATCATGATCCCGGACCGCCCGCTCCGTATCGTTATTCCCGGCGGCAGCGGACAAATCGGCGAACTGCTCGCGCGCTTCTTCCAGGAGCGCGGCCATCACGTCACCGTGCTTACCCGCGGCCCATACACGGCTGCGTGGCACACCGTGCACTGGGATGGCGAGCACACAGGCCCCTGGACCGAGCACCTGCAGGGCGCCGACGTCTGCATCAACCTCGCCGGCCGCAGCATCGATTGCCGCTTCACCCCGCAACATCGCGAGGAACTGTACAACTCGCGCATCCACTCCACGCAACTGCTCGGCGACGTCATCGGCAGCCTCTCCGAACCCCCGCGCATCTGGCTCAACGCGTCCACCGCCACCATCTATCGCCACTCGATCGATCGGCCCCAGGATGAAGTCACCGGCGAGTACGGCGGCGAAGAGCCGGTCGGGCGTCGCTCCCATCCACCGGAGAAATGGAACTTCCTGGTTCAGCTCACGCTCGATTGGGAAGCCGCTTTCTTCGCCGCCTTCACGCCGCAGACACGCAAAGTGGCATTGCGCACCTCGCTGGTGATGAGCCCCACGCACGCGGGCGCGTTCACCGTGCTCTTGAATCTGGTGCGCTTCAGTGTCGGCGGCACGCAGGGCAATGGCCGCCAGATGGTGGCCTGGATACACGCGCTCGACTATGCCCGCGCCATCGAGTTCCTGATCGCCCGCGACGACATCGAAGGCGCAGTCAATCTCACCGCGCCTCATCCGCTGCCCAATCGCGATTTCATGGCGGCGCTGCGCGAAGCATACGGCATGCCCAATGGCCTTCCCGCGCCCACTCCTCTCCTCGAACTCGCCGCACTTATCATGCGCAACGAATCCGAACTGGTGCTCAAGAGCCGCCATGTTGTTCCCAGGCGGCTGCTCGACGCCGGATTCCGCTTCTTGTTTCCCGACTGGCGTGAAGCAGCCGAGGACCTCGTCGCGCAGTGGAGACGAAGGGAGTAGGGAGTAGGGAGTAGGGAGTAGAAGCCCGCCTTAGGTCCCCGCAAACCTCGACTCACCAGAAAGAGAAAGAAGCCCGCGTGGTTGCGCGGGCTTCGTCGTTCACTCCCTATTCCCTGTTCCCTACTCCCTGCCTTTACGCGACTCCCTGCCTTTACGCGTTCGCATAGCTCGCCAGCGCCATGCGATTTGGAATCTCGAGCATCGATCCGCGGAACGACACCAAACGACGATGCTTGAAGCTGGCCAGCGTGCGCGTCACGGTTTCGCGCGATGCGCCGATGAACTCGCCAATCTCCTCGTGCGTAAGCGAGAACCGCACGCGGCCGCACGTCTCGGTAGAGTGTTCGTTCTCGCTCCACTCCAACAGCAGGCGGGCGAGTTTTTCAGGCGCGGAGGCAGAGAGCGCCACGGTGCGAAGTTGTTCGCAAGTTGCCGTCATCTCACGGCTCAGCTCGTCGTAGACGGCTTGATGCACTTCCGGATGACGAGACAGAAAGCCCTGGAATTCGCGCCGGCCAATGAACGCCACCTTCGACGGGTAAAGCGTCTCGGCCGTGACTTCATACGCGTGGCCGGCAACGGTCGAGGAAAGACCAAGCACATCGCCCTTTCGCGCGATGCGCAGGCTCAGGCGCTTGCCTTCCGCGGAATTGATGGAGACGCGCACTTCGCCCTCGAGCACCACGAACATGCCGCGGCCCTCTTCACGCTCGGCGAAAAGAACGGTATTCTGCGCCACCGAGTGCGGATGCTCCATGGTGTGCCAATCAGCGAGGGCAGCAGTGGAGAGGCTCTTGAAGAACTCGCTCCGGCGCTGCGCGTTCATGCTTCTGCAGCTGTTCCCAAACTCATGAATGGTTGCCATGTTATCTCTCCTCCGTACCCGTGTTGCTCGTTCTGATTTCTTCGGCCAGGTACTGCGTTAATGGGGAACTGGCCACAAGGTCTGCTTCAGTCCGCGTGAAGATCTCACGCAGAACAGATTTGCCGCTCGCGTCGGTGTAGGTAACATTGCGCAGATCGAGGGAAAGTTTCCTGCCGCGCAGTCGCGGAATCAACTCCATCCATGCCCGCTTCAACTCGATCACCCACGGACCGGCAACGCGGCCTTCCAGAATGAATCCGATTGTCTGCTCGTTCTCTTGAATTGAAATGCGTAACGTAAGCTGGCCCATCCTGTGCCACGCCTTTGCTATATGCATACGGCGTGCCAAAGTTTTGGGCGCGTCTCACAAGCCTTGCGCGACGCTGATTATGAATGGGTTATTTGAGATTTCCGGGAACTGACGAAGAGCCGTGACGACGCGGGTGACGATGGTGACGATGACGAAATTTCGTCACGCGACTACATGTAGTCACTTCGGTCGATGCCAAGCTTCTTCAACTTCGAATTCAGCGTGGTGCGCTTGAGGCCAAGCCGTGCCGCCGCGCCGCCCGATCCGCCGATGAGTCCCTTGCACTCGCGAAGCACGCGCAGAATGTGCTCTCGCTCCGCGGCGTGCAGCGTAGCGCCGGCCGCGCCGGTCTCCTCTTCGTCCTCTTCTTCCTCCGGCGCCTCCAGCTCGGCCAGCGGAACGTAGAGCACGGGCCCGCGCGTCAGAATCACCGCGCGCTCCAGCAGGTTTTCCAGTTCGCGGATATTTCCCGGCCACTTCCACCGCACCAGCGCGTCCATGGTGGCATCGGGAATCGTCTCGATCACCTTGCCCATGCGCCGCCCGTGCATGGCCACAAAATGCCTTACCAATATAGGTATGTCTCCTGCGCGCTCCCGCAGCGGCGGCGCGGAGATCGGAAACACCTTCAGCCGGTAGAAAAGATCGGCGCGAAACTGCTTCTCCTGGACCATCTTCGCCAGGTCGCGATTCGTCGCGGCGATCAAACGCACATTCACGGAGATTGGCCGCGTGCCTCCGATGCGCTCAATCTCCCGTTCTTGCAGCGCGCGCAGCAGCTTCGGTTGAAGATCGAGCGGCAGCTCGCCTACTTCATCCAGAAACAGCGTTCCTTCGTGCGCCAGTTCCAGGCGGCCCATCTTGCGCGCAATGGCGCCCGTAAATGCGCCCTTCTCGTGGCCGAACAGTTCGCTCTCCAGCAGGCCTGCGGGAATCGCCGCGCAGTTGAGCTTGATGAACGTCCGGTCGCGGCGCGAGCTCAGCCGGTGTATGGCGCGCGCCAGCAGTTCCTTGCCGGTTCCCGTCTCCCCCTGAATCATCACCGTGGCATCCGTGGGCGCGACAGTCTCAATCTGCTGCAGCACCTGCCGCAGCCCGGTGCTCTCGCCAACGATGTCCTCGAATCGATTTTCGAGATTGATCTCCTCTTCCAGGTACTGCCGTTCCTGATCGAGACGGTCGCGCACCTCCACCAGCTGGCGAACCGCCTTGGCGTTATTCACCGCAATCGCCACCTGGTCCGCGAAGTCTCCGAGCTTCTCGGCATCCTCGTGGCTGAAAGCTCCCTGCTGCCGGCTCGACACGGCCAGCGTTCCAATCGTCTCACCGCGATAGATGAGTGGCACCCACATCGCCGACTGCATGCCAAGCTCGAGCAGATGGCGGACGCCTTCACGCGTATAGGTCGGAGACCCGCTCAACTGCTCCAGCACCACTGCCTCGCGCGACCGGAAGACCTGTCCGGCGGGCGATCCTTCCACCGGCAGGCGCAGGTCCAGGCGTTTCGTCTCGTCGCGGCCGCCGCTCTTTGCATCCGCTCCCAGAAACTGCACCACCAGCGAATCGGAATCGGGATCGTACATCCCCAGCGTGGCCGCGTCATGGGGAATCACCTCACGGATGCTGGCTGAAAATGTGGCAAGCAGCTGGCGGACATCCATGGTGGCCAGCAGCGCGTTGCTCAACTGCAGCATTACCGCTTCTTCCGCGCGCTTGCGATCGGTGTAGTCGCGCGTCACCTTCGCGAATCCCGTCACCTCTCCGGTGTCATTGCGAATGGCGGTGAGTACGCTCTCTGCCCAGAACCGCGAACCATCCTTGCGTACGCGCCAGCCTTCCTCCTCGTGGCGGCCGCGCGCCATGGCCTGCCGCAGCATCGCCTGCGGATGATGGGCATCAATCTCCTTCTGCTGAAAGAACCGCGAAAAGTGTTTGCCCAGGATCTCGTCTTCGGCGTAGCCATGGATGCGCTCACCGCCAATGTTCCACGTCACGATGTGCCCATCCCGGTCGAGCATGTAGATCGCGAAATCGCGCACGCTCTCCACAATCGACCGTAACTGCAGGTCGTGGACGCGCAGCTCTTCCTGCACCGCCCGCTGCTCGGTCGTGTCGCGTACGAAGCTCAGGACCACCGGCCCGCTCGCGGAACCGACCGGACGCAGCATGATGTCGACGGGAAACTCCGTCCCATCCTTGCGCACAGCGAACAGATTCAGGCCGGCGCCCATCTGCCGGGTGCGCGGATGCGCGTTGAAGTTCTCGCGGTGCCCAGGGTGCCGATTCCGGAATCGCTCCGGAACCAGCCTGTCGATCGACATCCCCACAAACTCGGAGCGTTCGTAGCCGAACATCTGCGCCGCGCGCGGATTGGCGTCGCGAATCACCCCGCTCGCGTCGCTGATGAAGATCGCGTCAGGCGAAATCGCGAAGTGATTTTCCGTAATGGCGCGCGCAAATTCGGCACGCTGCTGTCGCAACGCGTCCGCTGCGTCCTGCTCCGGGGAATTCGAGGGGCGCATGCTTTTTCCTAGACCAGCACGATACCGCGAACGACCGCGAACCGCAAGCGGGAAGACAGTCGCTGCGCGTCAATCGACTTTCCGATTGTAGCGGAGGCCCCACCCAGCGTTCCCGGATTTGGCCATCTCAAGGTTTGGAGCGCCATGGCTCCCCGGAATTGCTCACAAACAAACGCAACATTCCTCCCTCTAAGTTCATCTCAATCTGTGATATGGCACGCCCTGACGATTCTTCGCCCCAGGCAGCCGGCGCCCGCCGCGCCCGGCCCGTCCTCACCATCGTGCTCGTGGTCATCGCCGCGATCATCGTGCTGGTGTTCGTCGCCCCGCTGTTCGTCGACGTAAACGACTTCCGCCCGCAGATTGAAAACCAGTTGTCGAGCGCGCTTGGCCGCAAGGTCACGCTGGGCAAAATCAGTCTCGCCTTCTACTCCGGCAACCTGGTGGCGGAGAACATCGCGATCGCCGACGACCCCGCCTATAGTCAGGCGCCGTTCCTTCAGGCAAAGTCGCTCCATGTCGGCGTGCACGTCTGGCCGCTCCTCTTCCACCATCAACTCGAGGTTACCCATCTAACTATTGACTCGCCCGCCATCCAGCTGATCCAGTCGGCCAACGGAAAGTGGAACTTCTCCAGCCTGGGCGGAAGTTCCCCAAAGTCTTCCAAAAACCAGCCGGGAAGCCTTCCTGATCTCTCCGTGGCCCAGTTCACGGTCTCGGATGGCAGCGCCACCGTCTCCTCAACTCCACCGACCGGCAAGCCGCTCACCTACAGCGCAATCAATGTGACAGTGAACGGCATGTCCTTCAACCGGAACTTCCCGTTTCAGCTTTCGGCCAAAATGCCCGCCGGCGGATCGCTGCAGCTTAGTGGGAACGCGGGCCCGCTGGCGCGCCAGGACGCCTCCGATACGCCCTTTCACGCTGACGTGACCCTGAAGAACTTCGATCCCGTCGCCGCCGGCGTGATTCCGCCGGACAAGGGTATCTCCGGCCAGGTCAACGTGACCGCGCAGGCCAACTCCGACGGCACGCAACTCACAAGTACCGGCAAGATCCAGGCCGTGCACCTGCAGCTTGCGCGCACCGGTTCGCCCGCGCCGAATCCCGTCGACATCGACTACAACATCTCCGAGAATCTTGACGCACGCACCGGAAAAGTGGAGGACATTGCCCTGCACACCGGCTCGGTTGCGGCACATGTAAACGGCACCTACAAGTTGACGCCCCAAGGCGCCAACCTGAACCTGCGCCTCAGCGCCCCGAATATGCCGGTGGATCAGCTTTTGCAGCTTTTGCCGGCAGTCGGCGTGAAACTGCCCAGTGGATCCTCGCTCCAGGGCGGTACGCTGACCGCGAACTTGTCCATCACCGGCCCTGCCACCGCCACCACCATCGCCGGTCCCGTCGAGGTCGACAACACAACTCTGACGGGCTTCGATCTGGGCTCCAAGATACAGGGCCTGAATCCCTTCGGCGGCGGAAACGGCGCCACCCAGATCCAGACCATCAAAGCCACGGTGAACTCGTCGCCGCAGATCTCTCAATTCACCAACATCTTTGCCAACGTCCCCAAGATCGGGACCGCCTCCGGGCAGGGCACGGTAACGCCGAGCGGTGCTCTCAATTTCCAACTGACGGCAAAACTCAGTTCCACTCAAGGACTGGGGGCAATGGCTAGCTCTGCCTCAAAGAAGGTTGGCGGCCTGATCGGCAGCCTGCTGCAGGGCGCGGTGGGCACCGTCCAGAACGCGGGCATTCCGCTCACGATCACAGGCACCGCAACAAGTCCAACGATTCGCGCAAATCTCGGCGCCATGATCCGCTGACAGCAGCCGGGAGCCGGGTAATCCTCACCCCTTGCGCAGAGGCTTGTGCATGGGGACCACCTGCACGGTCACATCACGCACTTCCGACAGGAACCGATTCAGCGGGGAGCCCCGCAGAAGGATGTCCCAGCGCGAGCGCGCCGACTGACCGAATACCACGTGCGAAATGCTCTCCTGCTGGGCGAATCGCACCAGAGCGTCCGACACATTGCGATCCGTAAGCAGAACCACCTTGGCGCCCAGATCGCGCGCCATTCGCTCGTACTCTTCCAGGCGCTGCTGCGCTTCGGGATCGCTGTGATTCTTGTTCTCGTCCGGCCTCTGCACGTAGACCGCATACCAGTTGGTTGCCAGCCGGCCGGCGATGCGCGCGCCCACGCGGAGCAGCCGTTCCGTGCCTGCGCGCGTGCTCAGGCATACCATCACCTTTTCCGGCACCGCGGCCTGTTCCAGACCTTGCGTGCGGCGATACTCGGCTTCGCGGTTGCTCACCTGCTCCGCCGTGGTGCGGAGCGCGAGTTCCCGCAGCAGGTTGAGGTTGCCGATGCGGAAGAAGTTGGCCAGCGCCTGCTCCACCTTTTCCGGCGCGTAGATCTTGCCCTGCCGTAAGCGGTTGCGGAGCTCATTCACTGTTACGTCGACGTTGACCACCTCGTCGGCGCGCTTGAAGAAGTTGTCCGGAACGGTTTCGCGGATAACCGTGCTGGCCGACCGGTTCACAGCGTCGTTCAGCGTCTCCAGGTGCTGAATGTTCACCGCCGTCATCACGTTGATGCCGGCGTTCAGCAGGTCGAGGACGTCTTCGTAGCGCTTGCGATTCTTACTGCCGGGCACGTTGGTGTGCGCCAGCTCGTCTACAACTACCGTATGAGGATGACGCGCAAGAATCGCGTCGACATCCATCTCCTTGAGCTCGACGCCCCGATACGGAATCACTTTCTGCGGAACAATCTCGAGATCGCGGACCCGCGCCTCGGTTTCTTTGCGGCCGTGCGATTCCACCAGGCCGATCACCACATCGATGCCTTCCTGGTGCTTCATGCGGTGGGCATCGTTGATCATGACGTAGGTCTTGCCTACGCCGGGGGCAGCGCCGATGTAGATGCGAAGCTTGCCCTGGTCGGGCGTCTTCTCAAGCTTGATTTCAGCCATCGCTCAGCCCACCTCCACAGGGTGGCGAACCGCCTCGGCAGACGCCACCGGGAGTGTGAACCGAAACGTAGTACCGTGGCCAAGGCGGCTCTCAACAGCGATCTGGCCGCCCAGCGATTCCACCAGCCGCCGCACCAGCGCCAATCCCATGCCCGTGCCCGACTCCGACGATGCATTGAAACGATCGAAGATCGTGCTCAGGCGTTCGGCTTCAATGCCGCGGCCGCTGTCCCGCACCGTGAACTGCACGTGATCCTTATTCTCTTTGGCCGCGAGAACGATCTCGCCCTCCGGCGGCGTGAACCGCAGCGCATTCGTAAGCAGGTTGTCGAAGATCGACCGCACCGCGCGCCGATCCGCCTGGATGTGCGAGAGATCGGCGAACGCCTGAATTTCGATCCGCACCCGCTTGACCCGGGCTTCGTCGGCATAGCGGTCCTCGGCCTCGCGAAGCACAGCGATCGGACTCAGGCTCTCCGGCTTCATGTCGCGCTTGCCGCTATCGATCTCCGCCACTTCGATGAGATCGGCCATCAGGTCATCCAGCTTCTGCGACTCCTCCACCGCGGACGCAACCAGCTCAGACTGCAGCGGGGACAATGCCCCGGCAAAGCCCTGCGCAATGGCATACAGTCCCCGTCGAAGCTGCAGCAGAGGATCCCGCAGCTTGCGGCTGGCCACTGCGATGAACTGCGTCTTGAAACGGTCCGTGTTCTGGAGCGTGGTCACATCTTCCAGCGTTGTCACCGCGCCCAGCAGCCGCCCTTCGGAATCGCGCATAGGCGTAGCGCGCAAGCGGAAGCTGCGTTCGTTCTTTCCGATGCGCATCGGCAGAAGCGCCGACTCGCCTTCTCCCGTCACCGCCTTCTGCATCGCCACGGCGTCGCGGATCGCACTCAGAATCTTGCCGCCGCCGGGCGTGTTCGTCAGCGCCATGCGATCGGTGGCGCTTTCTCCAAGAACCTCGGCGGCCGCCTGGTTCACCTTGAGCAGATGCCCCTTGGCGTCTGTCACAATGATGGGCTCGAAGATGGACTGCAGCACCGCATCGGAAAGCTGGAAGTCCATCTGCCGCCGTCCTGCTTCCGAGTCGCGCAGCTCGCGGAGCTGCACGGCCAGGCGATTCACCTCGATGGCGAGACGGCCGAAGCTGTCGCTCCCCTTCTGCGTGGATCGATGTTCTCCGCCTCCCTGCGTAATCAGCCGGGCATCGCGCGCAAGCCCCCGCACAGGCAGCCAAACAGACAGAATGGTCAGGACGGCAACTACTCCAGCGGCAATCGGAAGCCCGACAGCAAGTGCCCCATGGCCCGACGCGCCCAAGGCGCGGTGCGCGGCCACGCCCAACCAGATGGTCAAGCCCGCCAGCACCAGGCAACCGACAATCAACCGCTGAGTGAGATTAAGCATATTGCAAACGCTCGCAGAGCATTGCCCCCAGGCATCCGCCTGGCCGGCCCCTCCGCAGTGCAGCTATCCCATTCATTCTCACTAAAAAGGACGCCTCAGCGCAAAAGCCCCGTCGAAGACCTCGGCGCAGTTCGTTTTCGTTCTATGGAATTTGGCAGACAGCATAGCGCTGCCGCTCGTAGGGGCAGTTCAATCCGGCCGGCGCAACCCCGTGCACCACCGTCCAGCCGACCTCCGGATACTCGGCTCGCAGCCGCTCGAAATCCTGCTTCGAAAAGTGATTGAGCCCGGTGGTGGATTCACTCATTGCCTTCCATTCGTCCGCCAGGTCCGGAAACAGCGAAGCCGCGCCGCTGTCCTTGTAGTAGTCGGCCAGGTCCGAGCGCTCGGAAACAGCGCGGAATCCGTGCGAGTCTACGCCATCCTCATGCAGATAATGCGAATCGACCGCGAACACCGCATTCTTCGGAGTGTTCCTGCGAATCCACAGCAGCGTGTTGACCCAGGCGTTCGCACTCGAGCGAGAGGGCAGTTCAACTTGTGGACTGTCCGGATACGTGGCGCGGCCCACGAAGAACATGCCCGCAGCCAGCATCGCCGCCAGGCCGGCGATCGCCCACGGGCGTTTCCGCCCCACATATTCGCCGAATACGCCGGCCAGCAGCAGGACAAACACAATCGTGATCAGGTGGAAGGTCCGCAGCGGCTGCAGGCGCACAAAGTTATCAAGCAAAGGCGTGCTGGAGATAATCGCCGCCGCAACAATTGAAATCAGCCCAAACGGAATCATGGCAAAGGCAAGTATGGAGAAGGCGGGGGTTGTGCCCCGCAGCTTGCCTCTCCAGAACCAGGCCAGGATCGCCAGCGGCGCGAGCATTCCCAGCCAGTGATACCAATGCCAGTTGTAAAGAAAATAGTAATCGCGCGAGTAGAGCGCTTCGCGATAGGCTCCGGTCGCCGGCCGGAACACAAATCCAGTTGGCAGGATGCCCACGGCGGAACACAGGACCGGCGCCGTTTCCCGCACCCTGGTCTTGCTCCGTTCCGTTGCATACATCACCACCGCAAGCATGGCGAGATACGCCACCATTTGGGGATGAAAAAGCCCCGTGAGCACTCCGGCGGCCGTCGCCCACATATAACGTCGCTGGAGCAGAAAGCCCAGCGCAATGAGAGTGAGCGGCGTCGAGAAGGAACGCGCCGTCAGGTACGGATCCGACAGAAGGAGCGCCGTGTTCGCGGCGGGCATCGTCAATACCGCGGTGATCACCAGCGTGGAGGCCCACCGCGCGCGCGTCGATGTGAAGCACGCTGCTGCGATCAGCCAGCAGGAGGCAATCAGCCCAAAGAGGCAAATCACGTACCAGAGTAAGATCGTCCAGTCGATGGGAATGTGCGTCCAGCGCGCGGTATCGCCCACCACATTCGCAAAAATCGACAAATGCTCGTGGTGCAGAAAGAACTCCGGCGCGAAGCCATACAGCGACGGATCGGCCACCTTCTTTGCTGCCGGAATGTAAATCTCTCCGTCCTCAACGCCGAAGTGGTATCCGTGGATCAGCAGCGCGGCGGCTGTCAGTGCGCCGAGGCGCGCAATGGGAAACGATTTCCGTTGATGCACTAAGACTCTCCAGCTCGCAGCGATGATCCCGGAAACTTTGGCTCCACGGCGCCGTGCCCGTCCCGCTTACACGTGGGATTTGGGGAAGATCGACATTAGCCAAGGAATATGAACGAATAAGAGCACTGTAAACAGAATGACGCAAACCGTCAGGGCCACCATCAGCTTCGGCTGGCGATAAAGCTTCTCCGGGTTCTGCACTGGGCTCTCGTGCCCAAACGACATGTTGAAGTAGATCGACATGAGCCACGCCACTACGGGAAAGCAAAGAATCAGCTCCACGCGATAGCGCATGGCAAACGCGCCAAAAAAGAGCATGGCGGCAGCGGCGTAAAACACCACCGAGGTCAGCAACGATTCGCTGGTGTAGAAGCGGAACGACTTGCGATAATCGCCCGCCAGGATCGGGTCGTCGATCTGCCGGTACTCGCTGAACCGCTTCAGGGCCATGAAGTACGCGCCCAGCATCCAATACGCGATGAGCAGCGAAAGCGGCGGCAGCATGGCCGATGTGACGATGTACCAGCCCAGGCAGAAACGGATGGGGTTATTGATCGATTCGCTGAGCACATCCACATAAGGAAGATCTTTGCTCCGCAGGGGCGGGATGTTGTAAATGCAGCCCATGACCCACAGCGCGGCGCAGCTCAACGCAAACCCCTTTGAGATGGTCGACGCCATCGCCATGCCCAGCAGCATCAACCCGATCCACTCGGCATATCCCCACCCGCTGTGAATCAGCCCGCAGGCCGCCGGCCGATCCCGCTTGGTCGGGTGCAGGCGATCATACGGCGCGTCCAGCATCTCGTTCAGCACATAGTTGCTGCTGGCGATGAGCGTGGCGCTGATCAGCCCCACCACCGTGCTCCATGCCAGGTGCATGTCCAGCGTGCGCCCTGAGAGCGCAATCGCCAGCAGAAGTCCCGGTAAGATGAAGGCCTGCTTGATCGAGTGATCGAGCCGGGCAATGCGCACGTGGGCGACGAGGATCGGTAGCGCTCTGGGGCGCGATACTCCCCCAGTGGCGGTTACCGGTGGAATCTGCAAGTCTGTGGACATCAAACGTCTCAATCCGGCGAGGCGGTGATTTAAGAGTAACATCAGGGCAATTGATCTTGAATGGGATGTTCGCCGTTTCTCCCCCTTTGTGCCCTTCGAAACATCAAGGAATGCGGCATACGGAGATGGCTCCGTCCCGCCATGGACACGCAAGCGCCGGCGGCGGAGGCCGGTCCAGCACAACCCAATCCACGCCGAACCCGGCCTTCAGCCGCTCAAAGTCTGCCGCTTTGAAGTGCTGCCAACCCTGCTGCGCCTGCACCTGGCTGCGCCACTCGCCGGACAGCTCGGGCGCCTTGCTCATCACCGACCCGTCCTTGATCGCGTCCGCCAGCACGCTGCGCTCGGCTAGGGCGCGGAAGCTGTGGACGTCTTCCATGGGATCGTCGAGATACTTCGGGCCGACTGCAAAGTATGCGTTCCGCGGCGTGTTGGTCCTTATCCACGCGAAGGCTTGCAGCCATGGATTGCTGGAACTTCGGCCGGGCATCTCCAGGTGAGGCGACGCGGCAAATAGCTGCCTCTGCGCCGCGAACATCACCCCGTTGGCGACGATGAGAAAGACCACCCATCGCCGCAGGTCGTTGCCAAGCAAATGCCGGCCCAGCAACGCCCCGCCCATCGCAGCCAGGAACACATACACAAGCTGCAGATAGCGCATGGGTTCCACCGTGCTGAATACAAGCAGCGCGGGCACGCCGCACACCACCAGCGCAATCGCCTGCTGAAACACTCCGTAGACCAGCACCGCAAAGCTGAACCTGGCCAGCCCAGCCTCGCCGCGGCGTCGCGCCCACCGCGCCAGCAGCCAGAAGAGCACCAGCGGGCCGAGTGCTCCAAGCCACTCATACCAGGTCCACCGGTAGAGCCAGAACCAGTGGCGGCTCTGCATGGCCTGAAGCCAGGCATCGGTCGGCGGCCTGAACATCCAGCCCAGCGGAATCAGAACCACTCCTCGCGCAACCGCCGCCGGCACGGTCCGCCTGGAACCTGCTCGGAGTCCGCTCACCCACTCAGCCACGCGCTCGCTCTGCGTCAACGCCAGCACCAGACAGAACGACACCCCCAACGCGCCCATGATCGGGTGCAGCAGCACAGCAACCAGCAGACACGGAATCGCCTGCAGCTTCCGGCGCGCGAGCACCCGCTCCACCGCGAGAAGGATCAGAGCGGTGGCCGGATTCCGCGGATGCAGGTACTGATCCGCAATGTAGATCCCGGTTCCCGCGACCGGCAGCGTCAGCATCGCGGAGACCATCGCCAGGCCGCCCCATCGCGCCGGCCGCTCTGGAAACAGTCTGCACAGGATCCGCCAGCAGGCCCACAGTATGCCCGCGATCGACAGAAACTGCCACAGCAGCTCCGACCACGCAATCGACATCCCCGTGGCGCGGACGAAATGGGCCATCCACGTGTCAAAGACGCTATAGTGCATCTGGACTTTGAAGAACGCGGCGTCGTGCGGGTATAGATAAGGATGGACGGCGGCGTTGACCGCCGAGAGGTAAACGCCATCGTCTTCGGCCCCGGGATGGTAGCCCATCACCAGAAACCCGAGCACGCTGAACAAAAAAACAGGCAAGACGCCGGATCGGGGAAAACGTCGCAGCAAAAACGAAGGCTCCAGGTTTGTAGAGGTCTTTCAAGTCTACATTCGCTTGGACGCAGCCATCGCTGTGAGGTTAAGACGCAACCCCGCGCATCGCATCCCACTCCTTACTCATGGTGAACTCGAAGATCCAATTCGCTCTGGTCATCCCCACTCTGCGCGAGGCGGCGAACCTGCCTGCTCTGCTGGATCGGATTCGCCCTGCTTTGGAGCCGCTCCGCATTCCCTGCGAAATTCTGATTGTGGACGACGACAGCCGCGACGGTACGCCAGATGTGGTGAACGCCATTGCCGCCGCGGATCCCCGCGTGCGCCTGCTCGTCCGCCGCGGCGAGCGCGGCCTGGCCGGCGCCGTGATGCACGGCTGGCGCCACACCTCCGCCGACGTTCTCGGCGTGATGGACGGCGACCTTCAGCATCCGCCCGAGCTTCTTCCCCGCCTGCTGGCCGAAATCTCCCGCGGCAACGATCTGGCCATCGCCAGCCGCTACGCCAAGGGCGGTTCGCTGGGCGGCTGGAATCCCCTGCGCACATGGCTCTCCGCCGCCGCTGTCGCCGCCACCATGCCGCTGCAGCCCGGCCCCATCCGCGCCCGCGACCCCATGTCCGGCTTCTTCCTGGTGCGCCGCGAGTGCTTGCCCCACAGCATCCTGCAGCCCCATGGCTTCAAGCTGCTGCTGGAGATTCTGGTGCGCGGCAGCGTGCACCGCATCAGCGAAATTCCCTTCACCTTCGGCGAGCGAAAAGCCGGCTCCAGCAAGGCCAGGCTCAAGGTGGCGCGGGAATATCTCGCCCTGCTGCTGAAGCTCTATGCAGAAAGATGGAGCACCGCCAAGTTGGCTGTCGCCAGAGATTAGGCCGAATAGAAATCCTACCGGAAGGAAATGCCTAATCTACGTCATTTTGCGTCGAGACTGATTGGAATGATTATTGGTGGTATGAACATTCGCGCGCTAAGATCGGTTACCAGTTGACGGAAATAGGGCCAAAGGATGATTTTTGCTTCGCCCTTCGCAAATCGATCAGCGACTCCCTTATCTACGCGGGCACCCGAATGGAAGTGGCTTGAATACTGGCAGGCGATTTTGAGTACCTCGCTATTATCGGCCTTGCTCAGGATTGAGATCTCCAGTCGTCCGATTACATCGAAATGGTGACCTTTAATATTAGTTGCCCTGTATGATGTCTCAATCAAACGTACCATCCCATCCTTCCGCTCATTGCAAGCCCAGTACTCTTCACGATCAATGCTGCTCGAGACGCTATCAAGCGCGACTATGAAGAGCTTGACGCCCTTTAGAAACTCACTGTAGTCTCTCGTATTACTTGTGAGCGAGGCGCTTCTCTTCGGCATGGTAGAACTCCTTGTTTGGGTCGAACTCAGATTTGTGATGGGTGCCCAGTCGATTTGCAACGCTATGCAGAAAAACCGTTGCACCCCGCCTAGTAGTCTCGTGTCGAGCACCCTCTGACACAGAAGTGCACCACTCACCCGTCTCGTATGCATTCCACAGCGCTGGGCGCCATGGGTTCTTGTGCACATTTGCTGCCTTCGTGTGCGAAGTGTGTTGCTCTTGGCCGAACCCTAACGCGCCAGCAACAATGTTGGTGATCAAGGCATTCAAGCTCACACCTTCCGCGCGGGCCTTCATTTCCGCAATTCGGTGCAGGCTTTTCGGGATCCTGAGGACGAACTTGCCGCTAAAGCGTTCCTCCTCGGAAGGCTCGGGAATCTCATTTCCGCTGGCGATTCGCCCTTCGATCCAGAGTCGCCTGACCTCAGCAAGGTTATCAACTGCAGAATCTGGATCGGTCCCGAAACTTGCACAGCCGGGCAGGTCTGGATTGGACGCTACCCAGGCTCCCTCGTCCTCTACGAGTTCGATGCGGTATGGGAGGCGCAGATAATGCGCGAGCAGAGCCGATGCCGAATTCTGTGAAGAGGCGCGAGTTTCACCAGCGCTCGATATTTGTTCCATCGTCGGTGTCGTCATTCAATTGCTCCTCGCAGTTCAATTCGATGTAGTCAGCAAGGTCATCAAGCCCTTCGATGATGATCTGCGCGTAACGCCGGGGAATGAATTCGCGGCTACCATGTGGTTTTTCGATGCTTATCGGCTGAATGCCTGGAGCGTTGAAGTGATGGACAGTCTTCGATCCAGCCGTATTGCGTTTGTACGCAGGAAAAAGGTGGCCATATTGCTTGAGAGCACGCTGAATGACCTTGTCGAGATCGTCATATTCGACATTCTTTCGTCCCCGAGCATGTTCGATCCAAGCCCTGATTTTCTTCACGCGCGCCCCAACGCCACCGAAAAACAATTTAGTACTACATACGGTACTAGACGGTCAATTGTTCCAAAAGAAATCGCCTTCGCTTTGCTTTCGCCTTCCCACTATAATCCTGAGATGGACTTTCAGCTCGTCACCCCCTACAAACCCCGCGGCGACCAGCCCCGCGCCATCGACGAGCTCGTCCAGGGCCTCGCCGCCGGCGAAAAGCACCAGGTGCTGCTCGGCGTCACCGGCTCCGGCAAAACCTTCACCATGGCCAAGGTGATTGAGACGGTGAACCGCCCCGCGCTCATCCTCGCGCACAACAAGACCCTTGCCGCCCAGCTCTACCACGAGTTCAAGCAGTTCTTCCCCAACAACGCCGTCGAATACTTCGTGAGCTACTACGACTACTACCAGCCCGAAGCCTACATTCCCGCCGGCGACCTCTATATAGAGAAAGAAGCCACGATCAACGAAGAGCTCGACAAGCTGCGCCTCTCCGCCACGCGCTCGCTCTTCGAACGCCGCGACTGCATCATCGTCAGCTCCGTCTCCTGCATCTACGGCCTGGGCTCGCCCGAAGCCTACTACGGCATGCTGCTGCTGCTCGAAAAAGGCCAGCGCATCAGCCGCAAAGACATCACGCGGCGCCTGGTCGAAATCCTCTACGAACGCAATGACACCGACTTTCGCCGCGGGACATTTCGGGTCAGGGGAGATGTCATCGAGGTCTTCCCCACCTACGACGAGAATGCTTACCGGATTGAATTGTTCGGCGACGAGATTGAGTCGCTGTCGCAAATTGATCCGCTCTTCGGCACCGTGAAGCAGCGCTATTCGCGTCTGCCCATTTATCCGAAGTCGCACTACGTGGTGCAGCCCGAGCGCAAAGCTACGGCGATCCAGTCCATCGTCGACGAGCTCAGCCAGTGGGTGCCGCAGCTTGAAGCCGAAGGCCGCATGGTGGAAGCACAGCGCGTCAACCAGCGCACCCGCTTCGATCTGGAGATGATCAAGTCCATGGGCTACTGCCACGGCATCGAGAACTACTCGCGCCATTTTTCTGGACGACTCCCAGGGGAACCGCCTCCGACGCTCCTGGACTACTTCCCGCGCGACTTCCTGCTCTTCATCGACGAAAGCCACGCCACCGTCCCGCAGGTGCACGGCATGTGGTACGGCGACCAGTCGCGCAAGCAGAACCTCGTGGACTACGGCTTCCGCCTGCCCTCCGCGCGCGACAACCGCCCGCTGAAGTTCGAGGAGTTCGAGAACCGCGTGCACCAGTCCATCTACGTGTCGGCAACTCCGGGGCCGTACGAGCTGACGCGCTCCGCGGGCGTGGTCGTCGAGCAGGTGATTCGGCCGACCGGCCTTATCGATCCCGACGTGGAGATACGCCCGGTCAAAGGCCAGATCGACGACCTGCTGGCTGAGATCCGCGACCGAGCCAAGCGCAATGAACGAGTGCTGGTCACCACGCTGACCAAGCGCATGGCGGAAGATCTCGCCGGCTACTACACCGAGGTGGGCGTGCGCTGCCGCTACATGCACTCGGAGATCGAGACGCTGGAGCGAGTGAAGCTGCTGGCCGGCCTGCGCAAGGGCGAGTTCGACGTGCTGATCGGCATCAACCTGCTGCGCGAGGGCCTCGACCTGCCCGAAGTCTCGCTGGTCGCCATCCTTGACGCCGACAAGGAAGGCTTCCTGCGCTCGTCCGGGTCGCTGATCCAGACCATCGGCCGCGCCGCGCGCCACGTGGAGGGCCGGGCGATTCTCTACGCCGACAAGATGACCGACTCCATGCGCCGCGCCATCGACGAGACCAACCGCCGCCGCGACATCCAGCGCGCCTACAACGAGGAACATGGCATCACGCCGCAGTCCGTCATCAGCTCCATGGAGATGGGTCTCGCCGCAATCCTCAAAGCCGAGTACGGCGACATCGCCGAAGAAGAGGCGCAGGGCGTGCCGGAGTTCAAATCCGCCGAAGAAGTGGACGCGTTTATCGCGAAGCTGGAGACGGAGATGCGGGATAGCGCGAAGAAGTTTGAGTTTGAGAAGGCGGCTAAGTTACGGGATCAGATTAAGGAGCTGCGGGAGAAGGAGTTTTTGTTTGGGTAGGGCGGGTGGCGCGGTCATTGGTTCCTGATGTTCCGTGTTGCAGGGAGGGGCCTGGCCTGATCGCTATGAGTGGGCCGCGGGGGGCTATGAGTCTTTAACGCGCGGATGGACCGCAGATCCTTCGTCGCTCCGCTCCTCAGGATGACAGCGCGCGGGGTGAGTGGATGGGCGGGTGGTCCGGCATTGGTTCCTAATGTTTCCTGCTCAAAGAAGCGGCCAAACGTGTGCCCCATTCGTTGCTCCTGAGCGCAGCGAAGGACCCGATGCTATGAGTGGGCTGCGGGGGGCTATGAGTCTTTAACGCGCGGAGGAACCGCAGATCCTTCGTCACTACGCTCCTCAGGATGACAGTGTGGGGAGAACGTGGGGCATACAGCCTTTTACGGTCGTGCGGTTTTTGCTGTTTATAGCTTGTCATCCTGAGCGGAGCGCAGCGGAGTCGAAGGATCTGCGGTTCCTCCGCGCGGGTGTATGGCCTTTAACAGTTTTTATGGTTTGTCGTTTATGGCTGGTCAGCGCTCCTACCGCACTAGAAACCGCCGCCGGCCCATCGCCCGCTTGAAATCCGCGGGCTCCACGTCGTACCACTCGCGGCTCAAATCCACCCACGCGGGGTTTGTCTTCTCGATCAACGCGATCTTCTTCGCGCGCAGCCAGCCCTTCAACTGCTTCTCCCGCGCGATCGCCTTCTGCACGTCCTGGTGCGCCTCAAACCACACCAGTCGGTCGCAGTTATAACGGCTGGTGAAGCCCTCGATCTCTCCCCACTTGTGCTGAAAGACTCGCTTTTCAAGGTTGCCGGTCACGCCGATGTAAAGCGTGTGGCTGCGGCTGGCCATGATGTAGGTGAAGTAACTGCCCTCATGCATGGCGGCAATGGTAGTGAGGCTGGGCTTCGCAGCCTGTGATGGACGCCACTGTGTGAGAAGCCGGTCGCTGTCAGCGACCGAACGCGCGGAGGAACCGCAGATCCTTCGTCACTACGCTCCTCAGGATGACAGCGTGTGGGGTGGGCTCGGGGCATACAGCCTTTTACAGTCGTTCAGTTTTGCTTTTTATAGCTTGTCATCCTGAGCGAAGCGCGCAGCGCGAAGTCGAAGGATCTGCGGTTCCTCCGCGCGGGTATATGGCCCTTTACAGCCCTTTATAGCTTTTGCTTTTTACGGTCTGTCAGCGCACGAGGAACCGTCTCGGTGCGCTTGAAAATAACCCAGGGCGAAGCCCTGGGTACAGCCGCACCAAGCGACCCGCGCGGGCCACGATCCCGGCTTCCTGCGGCAAACATACCGTTGTATCCGCCATCACATACTCCGACCCGCAATCCGCCTATCCTCAAATCACCCGCGTCCTTTGGCGAAGGGGTTTGTGTTCCTTCCCGATTTGGTCATCACCCCCCCAGGGGGGCGCAAAACAGGCCAAATCGTCCCGTATCGCGATACAAATACCGCAATCAATTGAAATGCATAAACTTACCTGCCAGATTTAATCTCGAACTGCCATGACAGATTTACCGCATAGTGGTAAATCATCCATCAAAGGAGATCGTTGAACCATTCGATCCTCGGCAATCACAATCTCGTCTGGCTCGCGAACACATTGACCTCGCCGATTCTGTCTGATTAACTGTTGCCATCACCTTCGGCTCGATGGCTCCCTCAAGCCGGCAAATTCCCCGCATTGAAGGAGCTGCATGCGAACCAAATCCCTCTGCATCGTTCTTTTGGCGTCTCTCGTCGCCGTTTGCGCTATCGCTGTTCGTTCCAACGCGCAATCTGCGTACGCAAAGATGGCGCCGCTCAACCGATATCTGATTGCGGACAAGAATGCGGAGGTTGCGCTGGCGCGCAGTGGCGCGCCGCCGGCGGTGGGCCGTGCAGCCGAGGTTCTGGTGCTGGGCCGCGACGGTTACACGACCGCGGTGAAGGGCACGAACGGTTTTGTCTGCGTCGTGGAGCGGTCGTGGGCTGTGGAGACGACCGACGCGCAGTTCTGGAACCCGAAGATTCGCGCGCCTCTCTGCTTCAACGCAGCAGCGGCCAAGACGTTTCTGCCGATCTACCTGATGAAGACGCGGATGGTGCTCGAGGGCAAGTCGAAGCAGCAGATTGGGGCGGCCATCGAAGCGGGATTCAAGACGGGGCGGATACCGGCGCTCGCGCCCGGAGCCATGTGCTACATGCTGTCGAAGCAGCAGTATCTGAATGACACGGGGAAGAGCTGGCATCCGCACGTGATGTTTTACGTGAGCGGGGCCGGAGCGGATAAGAGCTGGGGCGCAAACCTGGATGGTTCGCCGATGATTGCAGCGGACGATGCGCAGGAGCACACCACGGTGATGATGGTGTGGGCGCCCAGGTGGTCCGACGGCACACCGGGGCCGCCGATGCAGTACTGAGCGGCCGGAACGGGCGCGTTATGCGGCGCGTCCGTTCGGTGCATTTTCGCAACCGAGGGTTTGCGCACGGGTGATCAGGCGATCGCTGCTGGCGATGAGTTCCTGCGAGGTGCGAATCGCATCCATGGTGGTGCGAAGCAGGTCGTGCAACTCGGCCAGGAGCAGGAAGGACCGCTGTATCTGCACGTGGGCGGAGTGCAGGCGGTGCAGGCTGCCGGTCACCGACTCCTCGTGAGTGGAACCGGAGAGAGCGGGGTTGGCTGCGTCGCGGGCGTACCCGAGCGGCTCCTGCCTTCCGTTCTCAATCGCTGAGCGGACGTGCGGCACATGAGCATCGACGGTCTGCGTGGGAGGAGGGATTCTGCGAACGATCGGCTCGCCCGCAGAATCGCCGGCCCGCACCCCTGGGTCGATGGGTGGGTAGAACATGATTGAGCTCCCGTTTCATCCAGCGCTCCGAAGATGCGGTCAGGCATCGATCGGAGGAGGGCAACCACTTGGGTACACGTCGGATTTCAACTGCACGAGGCGTTCGCGAAATCCGGTTGGGTTCCTGGGGGCTGCCGCAACATTGTCCGAGTGGACCACCGGCTCGGCGCGAACGGACTCGCGCAGTTCCTCATAGTCGGTGGAGATCGGAGGACCGGAGCGGTCAGGGAGGAAAATGAGCAGTACCGTTGCTGCCTCTGCCCGAGGGCTCTACATACCATAGTACGCTCCGGCCGGTGTGTACGGTGGCGCACAGAGCGGCGTTCACGAGGTCAATTCCACCGTTGCATGGCATGGTCGTGTGGCGGGGGTGGGTGGTTGGAGGAACCAACCTCTATTCGATTGGCTCTCATCCTACTTTTCGGGACCCCTCCCTGGAGAGATACACAAGTTGTCCACAAGAGTTGAGAAAGAATCCCATGGGCCCCTTTCCAAAGACAATTCCACTGGCATTTTCTGGGGCGAAATTGCGCCCTGCCAGCATGTAGCGCAGATTTACGCGAACGACGATGCGCTGCTTAACAACCTGACGCCGTTTATTGCCGAAGGCCTGAGGCTGGGCGAAGCGGCCATTGTGATTGCTACGCCCGCGCACGTAGCCGACCTGCAGAAGCGACTGATGGCGATGGACGTAGACCTTACCGCGGCGGTGTTAGACGATTTGCTGCTGACGGTGGACGCCGAGACGATACTGTCGCAGTTCATGCTGAAGCAGTGGCCGGTGGAGGAGCTGTTTTTCGCGCTGATTGGCGATCTGCTGAAGCGGGCGGGCGCGGAGCGGCGCAAGGTGCGGGCGTTCGGCGAGATGGTGGCGCTGCTGTGGGAGCGCGGCGACACGGCGGCCACGGTGCACCTGGAATATATGTGGGAAGATCTGCGGCGGCGGCATCCGGTGACGCTGTTCTGCGCCTACCCGAAGGCGGGAATGACGAAGGTGCCGGAGGAGTCGATGGCGGAGATCTGTGCGGCGCATGCCCGGGTGTTCTGCTGATTTCCTGACAGTAACCAAGGCAGCTCAGTAAAACGACTCACTGGGAAACTTGGGGACTGGTGCGGGCATCCCATTATCCAGGTGAGATAGATTGACAGCCCGGATACATACATTGTTCAGAGCGCCGAAGTCCTCCCGATCCCGAATCCTGCTAGTAGACGACGACGCGCTCGACTCGCGCACACGCATGGAAGCCCTGGAGCGGCATTTCCAGGGGGTGGAACGGGTGCGCGGGGCCGCTGAAGCCCTGATCTTGCTGGAAGATGCGGCAGTTGCGCAGAGCGTGGCACTGGTGCTGGTGGAACTGCACCGGCCGGAGCTGACCGGGCCGGAGTTTGTGCGGGAACTGGTGCGCAGAGCGCCGGGAGCGGCGGTGCTGGTGCTGGGACAGCGGGGCGAGTCGGCGGCCGATTATCCCGGGAAGCATGTGCATTTTCTGCCGCGGAACGCCTCGATTGGCGAGATGCTGGCGGGCGTGCGCGGGGCGCTGGCGGCGCGGCTGCATCGGGCGGCGTGAAAAAGCAGGGAACGAGGGAACTAGGGAACGAGGGAACACGGATCCTGGCTGGTCCAGGTCTGTGTGGGGTCTGCTGTCCCAGTATCGGGGACGGGGGGCGGCTCCATCGTTTGTGTGAGGCAAATCACTTGCGGGAAGCCTAGGATGATGAAGAATGGGGTTGCTGGCTGGTCCCCATCTGCTCGCCAGTCTGCGAGAATCGTCTTGGAGCTTTCATGGCAACATTTGGTAGTTTTGCACTCCTGATTGCGCTGGCTCTGGCTGCCTACAATCTGTTCGCGGGTGCTTTGGCGCTGAGGCTGTTGGCCACAGGTCAGCCGGCGCTGGTTTCGCCGGAACGGCTGGCGGACACGGCGCGCAAGGCCGGAATTGCGGGATTTATCGCAGTTTCCGGCGCGGCGTTTGCGCTGGTCTACGCGGCGTTCACCAACGACTTCTCCATCACCTACATCATGGAGCACTCCAATATCGCTCTGCCCCTGCCGTACAAGTTTTCGGCATTGTGGAGCGGTCAGGAGGGTTCGCTGCTGCTGTGGGCGTGGCTGCTGGGTGCGTATGGATTTGTTCTGCGCCTGCGCCATAAAACCGACGTGAAGCTGTATGCCTATGCGGGAACGATTCTGGCGGCCATCCAGGTCTTCTTTATCGCCATTTTGAATTTTGCGGCGCCGCCGTTCTCGATCCTGAAGGGGCCCATTCCGCCGGACGGCAATGGCTTGAACCCGCTGCTGCAGTATCCCGAGATGGTGATTCACCCGCCGATGCTGTATCTGGGCTACGTGGGCTTCTCGGTGCCGTTCGCGTTTGCGCTGGGCGCGCTGATGATGCGCTACCCCGGCGAAAAGTGGATCAAGATTACGCGGCGCTGGACGATGGTGACGTGGCTGTTCCTGACGTGCGGCATCTTTCTGGGCATGCACTGGGCGTATGCGGTGCTGGGCTGGGGCGGCTACTGGGGCTGGGACCCGGTGGAGAACGCCAGCTTTATGCCCTGGCTGACGGGCACGGCCTTTCTGCACTCGGTGATGATGCAGGAGAAGAAAGGCATGATGAAGAGCTGGAACGTGTGGCTGATCTTCTCCACGTTCATGCTCACGCTGCTGGGAACACTGCTGACGCGCGCGGGGCTGGTGAGCTCGGTGCACGCGTTTGCGGAGTCGTCGATCGGCACATGGTTCTACGTGTTCATGCTGATTGTGCTGGCGGTGTGCATCTTCGCGTACATCTACAACCGCAGCCATCTGAAGAGCGATCAGCATCTGGAATCGCTGGTAAGCCGCGAGTCGAGCTTTTTGTTCAACAATCTTGTGCTGCTGACGGCGTGCTTTGTGATTCTGTGGGGGACGCTGTTCCCGATCATCAGCGAGTATGTGCAGGGCACCAAGGTGACGGTGGGCGCGCCGTGGTACAACACCGTGGCTGTGCCGGTGGGGCTGTTCCTGCTGTTCCTGACGGGCGTGGGGCCGCTGCTGCCGTGGCGGGCGACGTCGCTGCGGGCCATTAAGCGCAACTTTGTGATTCCGGTGATTGCGCTGTGGGCGACGGTGATTGTGGCGCTGGTGGCGGGCGACCGGCCGTGGCATGACGGCGCTTTCGATCGCGGCGCGTTCTACTCGCTGGTGGCGTTTGCGATTTCGGCGGGCGTGTTTACGGCGATTCTTTCGGAGTTTTTGCGCGGCGCGGGAGTGATTGCGAAGCAGACGCGGAGGAATCTGTTCTCGGCGATGGTGCTGCTGACGCGGCGCAACACGCGGCGCTACGGCGGCTACATCATTCATATCGGCGTGGTGATTGTGTTCATCGGGCTGGCCGGGGCGGCGTTCAATCGCAGCGTGGAGAGCGAGCTGGCGCTGAATCAGTCGATCAACATTGGGCCTTACACGCTGAAGGAAGTGGGCGCGTCGCAGGACTCGAATGCGAACTACGATTCGGACTTCGCGATTCTGGACGTCTATAAGGATGGCAAGAAGGACTTCCAGATCACGCCGGAGAAGCGGATTTACCACGCCAGCCAGCAGCCGCAGACGATGGTGGCGATTCACTCGGTGCCGGAGTGGGATCTGTATGTGGTGTATGAAGGCATCAATCCCGACACCGGCAACCCGATTATCAAGGCGTTTCTGAATCCGCTGGTGAGCTGGCTGTGGGCAGGCGTGGTGCTGATGGTGATTGGCACATTCATTGCGCTGGTGCCGTCGCTGGCTACTTCGACCATCACGCTGAGAGCGGCGGCGCCGGAGCCAGCGATGGCCGAGGCCGCGCTGAAGGGAGGCGACTGATGCTGGCCTCCAGGAGAGTCGGACTGTGGATTAAAGGCGCGCAGGCGCTGCTGCTGGCGGTTGCGGTGTGCTTCAGCCTGGGTGCGACGGATGCATCGGGGCGCGTGGACAAGATAAGCCATCAGCTTATGTGCACGTGCGGGTGCTCGCAGCTGCTGGGCGAGTGCGACCACGCCGGGTGCCCGAACCGCGACAAGGAACTGGCGCAACTGACGGCGAACGTGAGCGCGGGCATGGGCGATCAGGAGATCTTTGACGGCTTTGTGGCGAAGTACGGCGCGACGGTGCTGGCTGCGCCTACGAAGCACGGATTCGATCTGGTGGCGTGGATTGCGCCGTTTGCGGTGTTTGGCGCGGCGCTGCTGGGAACCATTCTGCTGGTGCGGCACTGGAGCGTGGGCAAGACGCAGGTTCCGGCGGGTGGACCGAACGCCGAACTCGATCCTATTCGTGAACGGATTCGCCGCGAAACCGGCGACGGAGAGATATAAGCCATGACGGAGATGCAAGGATTCATCGCCGGGTGCCTGCTGCTGCTGGTGCTGTTTCTTTACACGTTCTGGCCGGAGCAGCGGCTGGCCGGGCAGAGCGATAAGACGCGGCTCGAGTACCTGCTGGAACGCAAGGAACAGCTCTACGAGAACCTGCGCGATTTGAACTTCGAGCACCGCGCCGGGAAGTATCCGGAAGAGGATTTTGTGGCGCAGAGAGCGCTGCTGGAGAATGAGGCCGCGCAGTTGGTGGCGGAGATTGAGTTTTTGGAGCGGGGGTAGGTTCGTGCTATCCCACCCATCGGACGATGAAGCTGTCCGATGGATGGGGCACCCAGCAGCCCGGTGATTGGCGCCGCGGGTTTTTGCAAAGTTTGAAAAACGGAACGATCAGGATTGAAAAGAATTTCATGAAGACAGTCAAGATTGCATTTCTCTCTGCACTTCTATGTGTGCTCTCTGCCGGTGTGGCGCAGGCGGCTACTTACTCCGGCACGGTGACGAACAAGACCACCAACAAACCTGCTGCGAATGACCCCGTGGTGTTGCTGGATGTGCAGGCGGGGATGGCTGAAGTGGGCCACGCCACGACCAATGGCCAGGGTCACTACACGATCAGCGGTCCCGGCGACGGTCCGTACCTGATTCGTGTGACACACCAGGGCGGCTCGTACTTCATTGCCGCGCCGCAGAACGGCGGGCCGGGGGATATCCCTGTGTTCGACGTGGCGAAGAAGGTCGATGGCGTCTCGATCGAGGCGGATGTGATCGAGATCGAGGCCAGCAATGGCCAGCTCAACGTGACGCAGCGCTACTTTGTGCACAACACGAGCAATCCGCCGCGCACGGAGTACGACGCCGCGCATGGTTTCGAGATCGTGTTGCCGGAGGGCGCCCAGTTCGACGGCGCCGATGCGCGCCGGCCCACCGGCTTGCCCACCTCGGTACAGTTGAAGCCGGCCAGCGGCAAGAACCATTTCCAGTTCGACTTCCCGATTCAGCCGGACGAGGGCGACAAGGATACGCTGTTCCAGTTCCAGTACCACTTGCCGTATAACGGCTCGTACACGTTCAAGACCGAGGAGCTGCTGCCGGCGGACAACGTTGCGGTGCTGCTGCCGAAGAGCATTTCGTTCACGGCGGGCAGTGGCACGAACTTTCAGTCGGTGCCGCAGGACCCGTCGATCCAGACGGAGTTGATGAAGAACGTGCCTGCGGGCAAGGCGATCTCGTTCACGATTTCGGGGACGGGCAGCATGCCGCGCGAGACGCAGGGCGGGCAGGGACAGGGCGGGCAGGCACAACCGCAGGGTCAGCCCGGCGGCGGCATCGGCGAGCCGATCAACACGCCGGATCCGTTGACGAAGTACAAGTGGTGGATTCTGGGCGGACTGGCGCTGCTGCTGGCCGCGGCCGCGGCGTTCCTGCTGCGCAAGCCCGCGGGAGTTGTTGCCGCGGGTCCAGCTACTCCGCACGCTCCGGCAACCGCGCCTACGCCCGCATTTGCGGCGCATGCGGCTTCACCGGCGGCCAGAAGCTCGGCGCTGTTGAATGCGTTGAAGGAAGAGCTGTTTGCGCTGGAAAGCGAGAAGATTGCCGGAACGATCGACCCCAAGGAGTACGCGGAGCAAAAGGCGGCGCTGGAGACGGTGCTGCGGCGGGCGCTGAAGAAGTAGGAATCCACGCGAATGCAAAGCCGGATCGGGTATCTCCCGGTCCGGCTTTTTGTTTTGAGATCGATCCCCCAAGGGTGGTATTGGCGGCCGCGCCTCAGCCGTGTATCACTGGATGTATAGAAAGTTCTGATAGATTTTTTGGGGTCCTCTCCATGTTTCAACGCCTGAAGCCTGGTTCTCTCTGCCTCTCTCTCGCTTTGCTCACTTTCGCCGGCTGCAACGCTTCCCATATGACAACCCCGGCGCCCAATCTTACCGGTAACTGGGCCTTCACTACGCAACCATCGGCCTCGACGACCACGCAGCTCACGCTCAACGCAGGCCTGAGCACGCTCTCCAACGGGCAAGTCACCGCCGTGGGACATCTGAACGGCGCTTCGTGCGCAAGCGCGCAAACGGCGATTCACCTGGCGGGATCACTCAACGAATTCGGCGAGCTCAAGCTGATCTCAGAGCCGTTCAGCGGAACCACGCTGACGATCAAGGGCGAAATTCTGCCGGGCAGCACAACCGTGACGAACACAACGATGACGTTTGCTGGCGGCACTTGCGGAAGCCTGGGAGCGCAGGCGGCGACCAGCACGCAGTACTCGCAGATTAACGGCACTTACTCCGGCAATTTTGTGGATCAGGACGGAACCTCGTTCGGCATTACAGCGACGCTGGTGCAGACCACCCAGCCGGATGCGAACGGCACGTTTCATCTGCAGGGCACGCCGACCTTCCAAAGCAATCCCTGCTTCACTCAGCCGGTGATTACCGATTCGCTGGTGACGGGCGACAACCTCTCCACCACTTACGTGCAGGGCAATGCAACGATTGCGGCGGTGGGCACATTCAACGCTGATGCCACGCAACTGACGGTCACGAATTGGCAGGTGAGCGGCGGAATGTGCGACGGCAGCCATGGCACGGGCCTGCTGATCGAACAATAGATTTGAGAGTCGTCTCCGATGGCCCCGGCGGCTCAGTCTGCCGGGGCTTCTTTTCGCTTTATTTTCGGCGGTGGAAGATGCTCACTGGAAAGCTGCCGGCCAGGGATGCTCCCTCATCACTGTCGAGCGGAATGAGCGAGACATCGATCATCTGATTTTCAAGAGCGAGGTTCTTGGTTTCGAAGTAGTAGACGGCGCCGGGCTCCGCGGTGAAGTGGGCGAGTGCCGTTTCTTCATTCGCTGTCCACAGCTTCCCCATGTGGGTGTTGGCGCAGATGTGGTGAACACCGGGGTCGAGGGAGATGGCAAAGTACGAGTCTCCCTCAGTGGCGCCCACCCAATGGCCGTCGATGCCGATGCGCGTGTGCCCGGCGAAGAAGGCGCCTGCATCTTTCTCGATGAAGTAGACGAGCGCCTTGCCTGATTGGGGCGTGTAGCCGCGCAGAGCCGCGTCCGGTTTCACGTCGAACTGGGCGTTGGGATTGCCGCATGCGCCGAAGCTGGCGAATGACGACAGCTTTTGGGCCGCGGCGGGGAGCGCGAGCAGGCACGCCGCAGCGGCTAGGAAGCCGGCGAGATTGCGGAGCATTGCACCTCCTGTGCATTTGGATAGACCACAGATCGCGAGAAATGTTTCTGAGGAGCTGCGGGTTGGCCGGTATATGCTGGGGAGCAGCCATGAAAACACTGCTTCGCACATTGCTGTACCTTGCGCTCATCGTCTGGCTGGGCGCTGAGATCTTTTTCCCCATTGTGGCGTTTGTGGCGTTCAGTACGCTGCCTGACACGCACGCCGCGGGAAGCATCGTGGGCCAGTGCCTGCGCATGCTGCACAGCACGGGAATGGTGGCTGGGATTGTAGCGCTGGTGCTGCTGGCGCTGGCGCCGGCGTGGAACATCTACAAGTCAAAGACTGTGATGGCGCCCATGGTGCTGCTGGTGCTGATGCTGGCCGGTACAGCTTACTCGCAGTACAGCATTATGCCGCGCATGGAGCGCGACCGTATTGCGGCGGGCGGGGCGATCAACACGCGCGACACGGCGAGCCCCTACACGCGCGACTTCAACCGGCTGCACAATCGCAGCACCACGGTGGAAGAGACTGTGCTGGTGCTGGGCATTGCGACTGTGGCGCTGATCGCCTATGCGGAGACGGCGCGGGCGTAACAGACGGCGCGACTCGGTTGGAACGCCGGTGTATCGGCATTGGTGGTATCCCAGATTTCAGAATCGAGACCCTTCGACTTCGCTCTGGGAAGGCTCTTGGGCACCCAGGTTGGTTGCTGAGCACGAGGAGTGACGGGGTAGGTTCGTGCTATCCCACCCATCGGACGGTAAAGCTGTCCGATGGATGGGGCACCCGTGATTTGTGCGACTGAGCAGGTGCGAAGTTAGTTTCCGTTGCGCCAGTTGCGGTCGTCGCGATCGCGGTCCTGATTCCCGAAGGTGAACAGGTCCCACAGGTCGCCGATGGCGGGGCCATTGGTTGGGACGTAGGGATTGTCATCATCCACGCGCGGATTGGGCAGGTTGTCCCGGCTGCGGTCAGTGATGGGCTGTAGCCGCCAGTTGCGCTCGATGAACTTGAGAATCGAGACGTGATCGTTGTAGGTGTGGCTGATGTGGCCCGCCCGCGTGTACGGCGAGATGACGAGAAGCGGAACGCGCGTGCCGTCGCCGAAGAAGTCGAGGCGCTGCACGTAGCCGGAGTCGTAATAGCCACCGCCCTCGTCGAAGGTGACGAAGATGGCGGTGCTCTCCCACAGCTTCGGATTCGCCTGCACCATGTCGACAATCTTCTTTGTGAAGCCCTCGAAAAGGTCAAGCTTGGATGAGGATGGATGACCGTCCACGAGGCCGCTGGGCTTGACCCAGGAGACCGCGGGGAGCGTGCCGGCCTGGATGTCGTTGTAGAGGTCGGTCGTGTCCTTGAGGTGCGCGGCGCGCACGGCCGGGTTGGTCATGATGGAAGTGGAGTACTGGAAGAAGTTGCAGATGGTGCAGTAGATGTCGGCGGGGTTCTGCTGATAGGGGTCGGCGAGATAGCGGTTGAAGTCATCGCCGAAGTAGGCGAACGAGATGTTCCGCTTGAGCAGGGTATCGCCGATGTTGCGCACCTTCGACGGCGGAATGGTGAAGACAGTATTGGCCTGGTTGGTGTCGGTGTAGGCGTTGGAGCCGTCGCCGAAGTAGCCGGGATTGTAGTTATTCACGAGATAGTAGGCACCGGGCGCGCACCTGGGGTTGACCTTGTAGGAGAGCGAGCGAAGGTAATCGACGACCGCGGGAGCGCCGGGAGCGTTGGGGTCGGAGCAGTTGGTGTAACTGCCGCCGCCCGCGGCTGGCTTTCCGCGAGAGCCGCCGCTGCCGTAGCCGTCTTCGAGGTACCAGTTGTTGGTGCCGGGCTCGGGATTGGGATTTTCGACTTCATCGACCAGGCCGGCGTTTGCGCCCGTACCGGCGATCTGGTTGTGCGGAGGCACGGCGGGATTGCCGTTCGCGTCGCTGAAGTAGATGGCGTCGCCGTAGCCCATGTAGATGTGGTTGAGGCCAGTGCCGCCGAGGCCGGCCTGGTGATAGTTGTCGCTGATGGCATATTGGTCGGCGAGCATCTTGAGGTACGGCGCGTCGCCCTGCTGCATGTTGTAGAAGCCCATCGACGCAGAGCCTTCGCCGGTGGTGAGGTTGGAGTAGTTGGCGGGTTGCGGCTTGCCGTTGGAGCCGGCGCCTTGCGTGACTTCAACCCAGGGGAAGAGATCGTTTTTGCAGCCGGTGGGATTGTTGCGCGTGGCGTTGGCTGCATTGCAGTCGAGCTGCTGCACCATCTGGTAGTAGCGGTGCACGGGGCTGGCCGCGTAAGCGTCGTAAGGAACGCCGGGCGTGAGCTGGAACGGCCCTGGAGGCAGGCTGTTGTAGTTGGCGACGCGGGTGTCGGGCGTGCCGCTCTTGAGGCCAGTGCCGCCGGTGGTGAGATAGGTGTAGTACTGGTCGTTGGGCAGGCCGTTCTCGACCAGCTTGGCTTCAGCGAGCGAGGAGATGTACGGCGTGGTGGGCCCGCCGGCAAGAGGCGGCGGCAGAACTTTATAGGGCTGCTTTCCGTCGGGGCTGGGGCTGTAGTTGGTGGTGTCGACGGCGGAATTTTGCTTGGCCTTTGCGTAGTTCGGGCCGGGAGTGCCGTCGGCATTGACGATGTGCTCGGAGAGCAGATTCCATACGTGCTGCCCGCGGCGCGGCTGATAGGTGGCGAAGACCTGATCGAAGCTGCGATTTTCGCCCATGATGACGATGACGTGCTTGATGGGGGATGCGGTGTTCCAGTCATGATTGCGGGGACCGGATTGGGCGAATGCCGACATGGGAAGTCCGGCAAACACTTGCAGCCCAGCAAGAAACGCTGCGCCGCTCCTGAGGCAGATGGACTGATGGGGACTCAGTTTCATCTCACGCTCCGGGCATGAATTGAATTAAGCTCGCGAAGACGACTTTTCGGCGCGAACATTCGGAGCATAGCGGGAGCAACTTCCGCGAAGTTGAATGCCGCGAGAAAATCTACGCGCAGTTTTGTGACAGGCCCGGGTTGCTTCGAGGTCAAACTTTTCTGCCGGCGGGCGTCGCTTATCCTTACTAATCAGGGAACCAGGGAGGTTGCATTTGCGAGTAGGCCTGATGACGCGCGAGTATCCGCCGCATGTGTATGGCGGCGCGGGTGTGCATGTTGAGTACCTGAGCCGCGAGCTGGCGAAGAAGATTGAAGTGGAAGTGCACTGCTGGGGCGAGCAGCATGCGGACGATGGCAACCTGCACGTGCGCGGAGAGAAGCCGTGGCCGCTGATCAGTGAAGGGACACAGGAGAAGTTCAAGACAGCGCTGGAGACGATGAGCCTGAACCTGGCGCAGATGGTGCACGTGGGCAAGATCGACGTGGTGCACACGCACACCTGGTATGTGTCGATGGCCGGGTTTCTGGCGAAGAAGCTGTTCGGCGTGCCGTTTGTGCTGACCACGCACAGCCTGGAACCGCTGCGCGCGTGGAAGGCGGAGCAGCTTGGCAGCGGCTATGCGATGAGTTCGTGGATTGAGCGCACGGCGGTGCTGGATGCGGACGCGATCATTGCGGTTTCAGAAGGCACGCGCGCGGACATTCTGAGGGCGTATCCCGACGTGGATCCGGCGCGGATTCACGTGATCTATAACGGCATCGATCTGAATGAGTATCAGAAGACGAGCGACACGACGGCGCTGACGAAGTATGGCGTGGATGCGGCGAAGCCCTATGTGCTGTTTGTGGGGCGCATCACGCGGCAGAAGGGCGTGACGCATCTGGTGGATGCGATCCGGTATTTGCCCAGCGAGACGCAGGTGGTGCTGTGCGCGGGCGCTCCGGATACGCCGGAGATTGCGGCGGAGATGCGCGAGAAGGTGGAGGCGGTGCGCGCGACACATCCCAACGTGGTGTGGATCGAGAAGATGGTGACGAAGCAGGAGGCGATCCAGTTGTACAGCAACTGCCGCGTCTTCTGCTGCCCGAGCGTTTACGAGCCGTTCGGCATCATCAATCTCGAAGCGATGGCGTGCGCGGCGCCGGTGGTTGCCAGCGCAACTGGTGGGATTCTGGAAGTTGTGGTGGAGGGTGAGACAGGGCACCTAGTTGCGTTTGAGCAGGACGAGGTCACGCGCTTCCCTTCCCGGCCGGACGAGTTTGCGCGCGATCTGGCGGCGGGCATCGCGGATCTGATGAATGATCCAGCGAAGGCGCGCGCGTGGGGCGAGGCGGGACGGCGGCGGGTGGAAGAGAAGTTTGCGTGGACGGCGATTGCGGAGCAGACGATTGCGCTGTATAGGGAGTTGATTGGGCGGAAGCACGCGGCGAAGTGAATGGGCGTGCTATCCCACCCATTTCACGATGGGACTGTGAAATGGATGGGGCACCCGGCAGCTCATTGCAAACGATAACGCGCGGAGGAACCGCAGATCCTTCGGCTTCGCTCAGGATGACAGGTCATGAGTGGGCGGCTGTGCTGTCCCACCCATTTCACGATAAGGCTGTGAAATGGATGGGGCACCCGGAATCGTGGTATCCCAGGCACCCCAGGGAATTACACGTTGAATTTGAAGAAGAGGATGTCGCCGTCCTTGACGACGTATTCTTTGCCTTCGGAGCGGAGCAGGCCATTTTCTTTGATGGCTTGTTCGCTGCCGTACTGGAAGAGGGCGTCGCAGTGGTAGGCTTCGGCGCGGATGAAGCCGCGCTCGAAGTCGGAGTGGATGACGCCGGCGGCCTGCGGGGCCTTGTCGCCGTTGTGGATGGTCCAGGCGCGGCACTCCTGCGGGCCGGCGGTGAAGTATGTGATGAGCCCGAGCAGATGGTACGCGTGGTGGATGAGACGGTTAAGGCCGGGCTCGGTGAGGCCCATGTCGGCTAAGAACTCCGTGCGTTCTTCGGGCTCAAGCAGAGCGATCTCCGCTTCCATGGCGCCGCAGATGCGGACCACTTCGGCGTGCTCTTCGGAGGCGCGCTTTTCGACGGCGGCAACCCACTCATTGCCTTCTTTCAGGCCGGCCTCGTCGACGTTGGCTACGTAGAGCACAGGCTTGGCAGTGATGAGAAACAGCTCGCGGGCGGCGGCGCGTTCGTCGTCACTGAGATCGACGGTGCGCGCGGGGCGGCCGGCGTCGAGCGCTTCCTTGAGCTTCTTGAGCGCTTCGAATTCGGCCTTGATCTTCGCGTCCTGCGAATTGCGCGCGGCCTTTTCGGATTTGGCCCAGCGCTTCTCCACGGTGTCGAGATCGGCAAGCATCAGCTCGGTGTTGATAACGTCGATGTCGCTGAGCGGGTTCACACCGCCGGAGACGTGGATCACGTTGGGATCGTCGAAGCAGCGCACGACGTGGCAGATGGCGTCTGTGGAGCGGATGTGGCCGAGGAACTGGTTGCCGAGGCCTTCACCCTTGCTGGCGCCGGCGACGAGGCCGGCGATATCGATGAACTCCATGGTGGTGGGAACCACCTTCGCGGGTTTCACGATCGCGGCGATCCTGTCCAGGCGGGGATCGGGGACGGAGACGATGCCGACGTTGGGATCGATGGTGCAGAACGGATAATTGGCGGCCTGCGCTTTGGCCGCGGTGAGCGCGTTAAAGATGGTGCTCTTGCCCACGTTGGGCAGTCCGACAATTCCGCAATTCAATGACATGATCGAAGGTTCCTAAGTGGACGTGCGCCGGGCCATGACGCGGCGGCGGCCTGACAAACGGCCGAGCAAAATGCGAGAGCCTGTCGGGATCGGAATTGTGCGGCCTGGCGAGAACGTCCTGATTCCATTATGCCTGAAGAGAGAAGCGCTCAACCCTGCTCTTGTATCATCGGAGTGACGCTTTCGCGCGCAGAGCTGTTCGATTCGAAGTTGGATTCTCCGGTCAGGGGCTAAAGCCCGGAGATCTTCATTTGCACCTTGGCGGCACGACTGAACGTCGCGCCCTGTTACAAAGCTTCGATTGGAATTCATCCGCCAGACACCGAGTAGAGAAACGTCAGCGCGGATGAGTTTTCCGGTTGAGAGTTCGAGGGCACATTCTGCAAGATGATTCGGCTCTCCATTCTATTGGGCTTGCTGGCGGCGCTTGCGGACATCGCAGGCGGTTTTGTGCTGGTGAAAGCGCACGGCGTGGAGAAGTACCTGCGCTACTTTATCGCCATTGGCGCGGGGTTCCTGATGGCGGTTGCCCTGCTGGAGATGACGCCGGAGAGCCTCCATATTAGCCCGGCGCTGGGCCCGATCCTCATTATGGCCGGCTACTGCGTGGTGCATTTGCTGGAACACACCATCAGCGGACACTTCCACTATGGCGAAGAGACGCATGGGCACGATCTGGTTTCGCGGCGCACGGGAATCTCCGTGCTGGCGGGGCTTGGCGTGCACGCACTGTTCGACGGCATCGCGATCGGCTCGGGATTTGTGGTGTCGAGCTGGCTGGGCTGGCTGATCTTTGTGGCCATCTTCCTGCACAAGATGCCGGAGGGGTTCACGATGGCGTCGGTGATGCTGGCCAGCGGACGCAGCCGGCAGGCGGCGTTTTCATCCGCTGTAGCGCTTGGCGTGGCCACCATGCTGGGAGTTCTGGTGATGGAACTGGCGCCGACCTTGCTGCAGTATGGGCTGCCGGTGTCAGCGGGCGTGGCGCTGTACGTGGGCGCCAGCGACCTGGTGCCGGAGGTCAATCGCGAGCCGGGCATTCGCATGGCTCTGGTGTTCTTCCTCGGGGTGGCTGGGTTCCTGCTGCTGCGAATGCTGCTGCCGCAGTTGTAGGCGGAACCAGCAGGCGTGGATGGGACTGTTGCCGCAAACGTGCATCTAAGATGGGCAACCGAGTAGTGCGATGCATTTGGGATTCCGCTTTTTTCTCGCTTTTCTCCTGCTCTGCCTGACCGGCGCCGGCATCGGCCTGGCGCAAACGGTTCCCGTGCAGGTGCAAATCTCCGTCGTGGATGAAAATGGCGCGCCGGTGAGCGGCGCCAAAGTCACGGTGGAAGAGACCGGCCGCGCCCCGGTGCACACGGCTACCGACTACAACGGGCACGTAGCGATCGTGTTGCACGCGGCCACGCCCTACGAGCTGCACGTTGAGAAGCCGGGATTTTATGCGACCGATGCACATGAAAACGAGGCGGCGGCGCGCGAGGTGCGCGTGCAGATTGCGCACGAGCAGATGCTGGCCGAACAGGTGAACGTGTCGGCGTCGGCGCCGCAGATCGATCCCACGCAAGTCTCCGACAAGCTGACGATGGCGCTGCCGGAGATCATCAACGTGCCGTATCCGACGTCGCGCGACATTCGCAACCTGCTGACGTTCTTTCCCGGCGTGGTGCAGGACTCGAGCGGGCAGGTGCACGTGGATGGGTCGGAGACGTGGGCCACGCTGGATACGCTGGACAACTTCGATATCCGATCGCCGATCAGCGGCAGCCTTGCAATGCGATTCAGCGCGGACGCGGTGCGCTCCATCGACCAGGAGACGACGCGGTATCCGGTGCGATATGGCCGGGCGACGGGCGGCGTGATGGCGTTCTACACGGGGATGGGCGACAACAAATTCCGCTTCAACGCCACGGATTTTCTGCCGTCGTTCCACCAGATCAACGGCATCCGCTTTGACAAGTTTGTGCCGCGGTTTACCTTTACCGGGCCGATTGTGCGCAACAAGGCTTGGTTCTTCGACGGGCTTGAGATTGAGTACGACGACATTTACATTCCGGGACTGCCATCGAATGCAGATACGAATCATCTGCTGCGCGGAAGCAATCTGCTGCGCGCGCAGGTGAACATCACGCCGGCGAACATCTTTTCCGCGGGCCTGCTGGTGAACGGCTATCACTCGCCTTACGACGGGCTGTCCACGCTGGTGCCGCAGCAGAGCACGACGAAGCGCAACACTGACGCGTACCTACCCTATGTGCGCGACCAGCAGAGCTTCAAGAACGGGGCGCTGCTCGATGTGGGCGTGGGGATCACGCGGTTTCGAGATGGCTACGAGCCGCATCCTGGGGGACCGTACGAGCTGACGCCGGAGATTGCGCTCGGCGCGTATTTCGAGAACCTGGTGAGCCGGTCGCAGCGGGCGGAGGCGAATGCGCTGCTCTATCTGCCGCCGCGCAAATGGATGGGGCGCCATGATTTTCTCACCGGCGTGGATGTGGACCGGATCAGCTACTACGAGGACTATAGCCGCGCGCCGGTGAACTACCTGCGCGAGGACGGCACGCGGTTGCGGCAGAGCACGTTTCCGTCGATCGCGCCGTTCACGCATCGCAACGCGGAGATGGGCGTGTTTGCGCAGGACCGATGGACACTGGGCGATGGCCTGCTGCTGGAGCCGGGGCTGCGTTTCGACTGGGACGAGGTGGTGCGCAGGCCGCTGTGGTCGCCGCGCCTCGCCGCGGTGTGGGCGCCGCCGCATGCGCCGGGCGAGACGAAGATCTCGGCGGGATACGGCGTGTATTACGAGCACACGCAGCTGGAGTACCTGACGCGCGCGTTCGCGGGGTTGCGCAGCGATCAGTACTACGCGGCGGACGGTGTGACGCCGGTGGGTCCGTCGGTGCAGACGACGTTTACGTTCAATCCCGGTTCGCTGAAGGAGGCGCGCGCCACGAACTGGAGCGTCGGGCTGGAGCAGCGGCTGCCTGCGCGGATTTACGTGAAGGCGAACCTGATTGAGAAGCGCGTGTCGAATGAGTTTAGCTATGCGGATGCAACGAATCCGGCGGCGACCAGCGGCAACTGGGTGCTGACGAACGGGCGCGTGGATCACGATCGCATGGAAGAGATTGAGGCGCGGCACACGTTTCACGATAACTACACGCTCTTCGGCGCGTACACGCATTCGACGGCGCACACGAATGCGGCGATCGATTACATTCCCACGACGCCGTACCTGGGGCCGCAGCAGCCGGGACCGCTGGCGTGGGATACGCCAAACCGGTTTCTGTCATGGGGGTGGACACCGCTCTACCTGCCGTGGTTCCGGAAGAACTGGGACTTCGTTTATACGATGGATCGGCGCACCGGCTTTCCGTTTACCGCGATCAATGCGAATCACCAGGTGGTGGGTGGGGCGAATGCGCAGCGGTTTCCGGCGTATGTCTCGTTCAGCCCCGGCGTGGAGTGGCGGTTCCATTTCCGCGGCATGTACCTGGGGCTGCGCGGAGTGCTGGAAAACGCGACCAACAGCATGGATCCCTACGTGGTGAACAACGTGGTGGATTCGCCGCTGTACGGCACGTTCAGCGAGCCGCTGGGGCGAGCAATGACGGCGCGGATCCGGCTGATTGAGTCGAACAAGTGAGCGAGTGCTGAACGGATGGGGATCGTTCGGTTGAGTGCTCGAAAGACGGTGAGGCGAAGCATGGTGCTCTCCCGGGTCCGAGAATCCGGACCCGGGGCACCCCCGTCCTGCGTGAACTTTAGCCCTTGGACCCGGGCCATCCGCCGGCTTTACAAACGACGAAACGTGAACGACCGAGCCAAAACGTCGATCTTCCCACCTTTCGGAACTAAGCCGAGTCCAAAGTGCAAGTAGGAAGAAAAATCGTCGTATGGATTTGCATCAGATAAGCCCTTCTTCCAAGAAGAATCTAATCGGCAGAATGCGCCATCGAACGCATCGGAACAGGCCCTCTTAGCGGCAAAATCGATCCTTGCCTCCACATAGGTTGTGTCCTCGAAGCAGAGTTCGAACCTCGTACCCACTTCCCAATAGAGCCCCACAATCTCAAGGACAAGATCATCTATTTCGTCCTTTCTTCGAGACCCTATTGTCCGTAAGGCGAGGTCGGCCCATCTGATTTCCGAAAAGGCCTTGACGATCGAATTCGTGCTCGCACTCTTCATCAGGCGGTAGCTCCTTTATCCAGTGAACCTTATCAGAAGATGAGGGTGAGTTCTGCAACGGATCGGGCTGCAATTGCGTGATGGGGCCTGTGTTGCATCTTAGAAGGTATCGATGGTGGAAGCGATGAGTCGATTTGCCGGATGGCGGTTGGTGCTGCTGTTTGCAGCGATGCTGTTTGCTGCGAGTTTCGCGGTGGCGCAGCGCGCGGTCACGCTGGCTCAACTGACGGGGAACAACACCAGCGCCTCCAGCTCGTTTGGCGCTGTGCCGGACGGCGACGCCGCGCCCGGCAATGTGAGCAAGGTTTCGCTGAAGAAGCTGCTGCCGCCAGGGTTCAGCGGCAAGGTGCTGGCGCACTGGATGCCGTGGTGGAAGTGCTCTGAGACGCCGTGCGAGGGGTCGCACGACAAGCGCGACCCGCTGAGGGTTCACTACTCGACGGAGGATGCGGCGCAGATTGACCGCACCATTGACGACATGATCTCGCGGGGCTACGACGGTGTGATGGTGGCCGAGGCCAACACCGCCGGCGCGGACGCGGCGGGTGCACTTGCCATGGCCGGCGAGATGCCGAAGTTTCCCGGCTTCCTGTTTGCGGTGAGCGAGAACCACTTGAACAAGATTCACTCGCCGGGCGAGCAGCTTGAAAAGCTGATGGGCGACATAGCCTTCGACCAGAGTCACTTTTTCAGACTGGCGAATTATCTGAGAATCGGTGGCCGCCCGGTGGTCTACGTGTTTGACAACGGCGCGATCGACTGGGCGAGGGCGGAGGAGCATGCGCCGGGCAATCCGATCTTTATTCTGAACGGGCCCGACCATGCATCGGGCAGCATGGGAGGCTTCTTCTGGTTCGGCGGCCTGCCGAGGAACGCTGAGGTTTCAAGCAACGAAGAGCTCGGGAAGCTCGACGCTTTCTACGCGCAGGTGGCGAGTAATCCGGGACGCATTTATTCCGGGGCGTTCTTCAAAGGATTCGACGACCGGTTTGCGGCGTGGGGAGAGGGACGCAGAGTGGACCAGGCGTGCGGCCTGACGTTTGTCCGGTCGCTGGCAGCGGTTGCCAAGTACCTGTCGCGAGCACCCGCGAATCTGCCGCTACTGCAGGTGGCCACGTGGAACGACTACGAAGAAGGCACCGAGGTGGAGACGGGCATCGATAACTGCGGCTCGGTGAGCGCGCGGGTTTCAGGCACGATGGTGAAGCCGGCGCCGCGGTTTACAGGCGAAGGCTCGGAGGAGACGGTCGATCACTACGAGATCTACATCTCAGTGGACGGCGAACACCTGATGGATGCGGGCGCGGTTGGGGTGGGCGGCGCGTCGCTCGACGTTGCGACGCTGGGGCTTGCGCCGGGAGCCTATAAGGTGCTGGTGCAGATGGTGGGAAAATCGCACATCCTCAATCGCGTGTCGGCTCCGGTGCAGGTGGCCGTTGGCGGCGTGACGACGCCGGGACGGCTGCCCGCCGGGCTTGCGGCTGCCCCGGCGTCTGAGCTGAGCCCTGCTCCGATGGCGGAAACGGTGGACGCAAATTCGGTGGCGCCTGCCGGTGGTGGAGCGGCGGCGGCTGGTGCGGGGGCGAGGATCTCGGTTACTTCGCCGGTGGAAGGATCGCAGGTTTCGAATCCGGTGACGTTGAATATCACGACCCATGAGCCGTTCACGGTGGCGCGCATCCAGGTGTGGGACCATGGCGTGAAGATCGTGGATCAGCGTAATTCACCGATGGTGAATGGGATGCGTATGCCGATGAGTCGCGGAGCGCACCGGCTGACGATCAACGTGAAAGACGAGTCGATGACGACGAGAGATTCGGCGACGGTGGATTTTGAGGTGCGGTAGGGCACGTGCATTGCCTCCGGATTGCAAAGTAGGTAAGATCACTACAACTGGTGAGGCCCATGGGTGTGAAATCGATTTCGGCGGCGGAAGCGAACCGCAACTTTTCCCAGCTTCTGGAGGGTGTGAGGCGAGGCGGACGTTTTGTTGTGACAAGCCATGGGAAACCTGTAGCGACGATCGAGCCCGCAGAGGCGCCAAGTCGTGCTGATCTGGCTGCACGACAGGCGCTGCTCGACCGTCTGCGCAAGCAGCCCGCCAGGAACGCAGGGCGATGGATGCGCGACGAACTCTATGAGGACGGCGAATGAGAGTGGCGCTGGATACCAACGTCCTTGCTTATGCCGAGGGAGTGGGTGACCGCGCAAGAAAGAGGATGGCCCTGGAACTCCTTGAGAGGCTGCCTCTGAGTTCGGTCGTTATCCCCGTGCAGGTGCTCGGCGAATTGTTCCGGGTGCTGGTGCGCAAGCGAGGTATGAAGCCTGCGGAAGCGCGCAACGCAATTCTCTACTGGCGCAATGCATTCAGCAATCTGAGCGACACCTCGGCGGAGGTGCTTCTGGCCGCGGTCGATCTGGCGCAACAGCAGGTTTCGATTTGGGATGCGGTGATCATCTGTGCGGCCGCAGAGGCCCGGTGCCAGTTATTGCTGTCGGAAGACCTGCAAGACGGCTTTATTTACAAGGGTGTTAAGGTGGTGAACCCGTTTCGGGAGCCTCGTCATGCTTTGCTGGAGGCGATTCTGGAGCCTGTGAAGTGACAGGGGCGGCCGGTTAAAAGCGCGAGGGCGAGGAGTGTCGTATCCCAGGGGTCCAAAGGCCAGACACTCTTCGGCTTTCGCTCACGACGGGCTCAGGGGCACCCGGCCAACGCGCGGAGGAACCGCAGATCCCTCCACTCCGTCCGCTGCCGCGGACTGCGGTCGGGATGACAGCTGTGGGTATGGGCGGTGGCGTTCGGTGAGCAGGCCGTCGCGGCGCGGCAGGTTCAGCTTAGTCGCGCTTGCGGCGCTGGTGGGTGGAGGGGATGTTCATGTCCTCGCGATATTTGGCTACGGTGCGGCGGGTGAGCTGAATGCCCTGCGCCTGGAGCATGGCTGCGAGCTGATCGTCGGTGAGAGGCTTTTTGGGGTCTTCATCCTCAATGAGCTTGCGCACCTTGCGCTTGAGAACGAGGAGCGGCGTGTCGGCGCCCTCAGGGCCGTTGGAGCCCTCGGAGAAGAAGAAGCGGAGCTCAAGCACGCCCTGCGGCGTGTGCGCGTACTTATTGGCCACGGCGCGGCTGACGGTGGAGGGATGGACGCCGATCTCCTCGGCAACCTCCTTGATCATCATGGGGCGCAGGGCTTCGATGCCGTACTCCAGAAAATCCTGCTGGCGGCGCACGATGACTTCGCAGGTGCGAAGGATGGTGCTTTTGCGCTGGGCGATGTTGCGCATCAACTGCAGCGCGGAGCGGAAACGCTCCTTGACGTAATCCTTGACCTCGCGCTCGGTGTTGGAAGACATGAGCATTTGCCGATAGCGGCGGCTGAGGCGGAGACTGGGCAGGTCTTCCTCGTTCATGCTGACCGCCCACTCCTCGCCGCGCTTGATGAAAAAGACATCGGGCTCGATGAGGCGGGTCTGCTCGCGGTTGTACATGCGGCCGGGGCGGGGATCGAGGGTGCGGATAAAATCGATGGCGGCGTGGACCAGTTCGGGCGCGGCCTGCACCGCGCGGGACAGGTCTTTCACATCGCGCTTCTGCAGCAGGTGCAGGTGTTTGTCGACGATTTGGACGGCGACATCCATGGCGCGGTGGCGATCCTGGACGCGCGCGTCGGCCTCGGCCTGCAAGCTGCCCGCGGGCGCGTCCTCGGCTTCGCCGTTTTTATGCGCATAGAGATGGGCCAACTCGTCCTGCTGCGCGGCAATCTGGATCAACAGACACTCGCGCAGGTCGCGCGCGCCAATGCCTGCGGGATCGAGGTGCTGCACGAGGTCGACGGCGCGGCGCACCAGGTCCTGGGTTTCCTGATTGACGGCGAGGGCGTGTCCGTTGCCGGCGGCAGGTTCGGCGACCTGCTGAAAGCCGGCGGTCAGCTCCTCATCGGTGGCGGCCAGATAGCCATCTTCATCGAGGTTGCCGACGACGAACTCCGCGGCGGAGGCGAGGTCGGGCTCCAGGCTCAGGGCTCCCAGTTGCCACGCCAGGTGATCGGACAGAGTCGTCGGCTGCGAAAGAAAGTTCTCGAACGAGGGCTTCTCGATCTCCTCGTACTCCGGCTGGGTACGATAGCCGGGGTCCAGATATTCCTGAAAATACGAGCCGAAATCGATTTCGTTAAACGGATCGGCGGGAGTGGCCGCAGCTTCTTCGGGAGTACGCTCCAGCTTCTCCTCGCGGCTCGCCACCTCGTCGAGCATGGGGACGGTTTCGTCGATCTCTTCAAGAACGGGATTCTCGACCATCTCGGCATCGATCATCTCCTTGAGCTCGAGCTTGTTGAGCGCCAGAACGCTCACCATCTGCATCAGGCCCGGCGTAAGGACCTGGCGTTGCGCGACCTTCAGATTCAGTTTGGGCTGCAACAGCGCCATAAAAGGAGATTCCCGTCTAGAAAATGCCAGTGTACCCGCAGGTCACTGCGCCTGTTGCGGAAAACGTCCCTTGCGCTCCCGAATTTCCCGGTTTGAAACTTACCTCAACCGGAATGCCTCGGAGCACTAGGATGCAGGACGTTTTCCTGTGGTCGACCCTCTGTGCAATAAAAACTTGCGAGTCGTTCGGCCCTGTGGCCGGAGCTTACCCCAATGAAAATCCTTCGCCCAGGTAGATTCGCCGCACCTCGACGTCATTCCCCAGTTCGTGCGGCGTGCCGGCGCGAAAGATTCTTCCTTCCGCGATAATATACGCTCGATCGGTGACACTGAGGGTCTCGCGCACATTGTGATCCGTAATCAGTATGCCGATTCCCGCAGCCTTGAGATCGAAGATTATTTTCTGCAATTCCAGCACGGCAATGGGGTCGATGCCGCTGAAGGGCTCGTCAAGCAGGATGAACCTGGGATGAATGCAGAGGGCACGTGCGATTTCCACACGGCGCCGTTCGCCGCCGGAGAGGGCGTAGCCGCGGGTGGTGCGGATATGACCGAGGTTCAACTGGCGGATGAGCCTGTGGGCGCGCATGCGGCGCTCGGGATTGGTGAGCGGCTGCGCCTCAAGGACGGCGAGGATGTTCTCCTCCACGGTGAGCTTGCGGAAGACCGACGGCTCCTGCGGCAGATAGCTGATGCCGTAGTTGCGCGCGCGCAGATACATGGGCGTGTGGGTAATGTCGGTGCTGTCCACGAGGACGCGGCCGTGGTCTGGCGGGACGAGGCCGACGATCATATAGAAGCTGGTGGTTTTGCCTGCGCCGTTGGGGCCCAGGAGGCCGACCACCTCGCCGCGGGAGATGCGGAGGTCGACGCCGCGGACGACCTGCCGCCCCTTATAGCTCTTGCCGAGTCCTTCGGCGATCAGTGTTTCCATCGAACCCGCTTGCTGGTTGGGGTGCGCATCGCCGGTCATCGGGGCGCCACCGTCTGCGTGGTCGTTTTGCGACCCCCGCCTTCGATACTGACGCTATCATCGCGCCCATTGAAAATCAAAGCGGCGCCACGCACGACGCCACGCACCGGATCCGTCAAGGTGGGCGGTTCGGCCGGGGTTCCGGTGAGAACGTAGGTACCGGTTGCGGCGGTGTAGACGAGCATTTCGCCGACCCCGCGGCGGCCCTGGGAGACGATCTGGACGTGGTGCCTGGCGGTAACGCGCTCCACCTGCGCGGGGGCGCCGGCGGACGCCGCGTGACTCCCCTGCGGCTGGAGCAGAATCTCGGCCTGGTCGGAGGAGATGGTCGCGGTGGCGGTTTCGGCGACGACGTTGCGGCGAAGCACAGCCTTGCGTTCCGCCTCAGAGTACTTGAGATCGCCGGAGCGCACCTGCACGAGTTGGGACCTGGCGCCGGCGCGCCCGCTTGCCGGCGTGCTCAACATGACCAACTGCACGGGCTGATCTGCGCTGCTGTGCGCGGCGAGGGTTTGCCGGGTCTGGTTGAGCACGATGACGGGCGCGGAGATGGAGTTTGCCTGCTGCCAGAGCCGAGCGTGGCCGCGGAAGGTGGCTTCGCCGGAGGCGCGGTTCATCTGCGCCTCGGCCGCTACCAGATGCGCCGGACCCTGGCCGCCGAGCGTGATGCCGCGCCCGTCGCTGCCGCCTTCCCACGTGCCTTTCACGTTGCCGTGCGCCAGGGCGTCACCACCTGCCTGCGACACATCCACGCGGTCGGCGGTCATTTCGAATCCACCGTTCTCGATGCGCGGAGCGCCTGTAAGGTGCAACCACTCCGTTTTGCCGTCGTAGACCGCGTGCGCGGACGTGGCTTTCACAGCAGGCTGCGGCTGGCCGCCCTTGTTTGCGGGTTGATCCGTGAGAATCACGTGGCCGTCCACCAGGGCCGACTCAATGGCCGCACTGAAGTTGGCCGGGTGGGTGCGCTGAGCGCCGAACCGCGCATCCAGGCGATCGCCGCTGATCGTCTGCCGGGCGCCGCTTGCCGTGGTTTCGTCGAGGCTGGCATGGCCCGTCCCGATCACATGCCTGAGTTCCTGATGGGGGCCGAAATCGGCAAGCATGGCATCCGCCGCCATGCGCGAAGGCGCCTCGACGGCAGTTCCCTGCCGCATGGCGGATGTGATGACAACTCCACCCTGGCCGCGCAGCCCTGACAACACGATGGGGCCGCCGCCCGCTTTATGAAAATCCAGATCGACGACGGGTGAACTCCAGTCGCGCACAACGATTGCGCCCTGCTGCCCCGATTGCTCGCTGTGAATCGCAACGCCGCGCTCCATCCGCGCATGGCGCAACTCGCCGGCCGCGGTGAAATCCAGGTCGGCGGTGGGCGCAGTTCCGCGCGTGCTACGGCCGGAGCTTTGGGACTGGATGGTCACGCCGCCGAACATAAAGCCGTGCTGCGGCTGGCTCTTTGCATTGAACACGAGCCATCCCTGCGGCGAACTCACCTTCGATTGCTCCCTGGTGGAAAGCGTAAAGCCATCGCGCGCATCGAGGCGGGCCGCCGATCCATCCGGACGGAACAGGACCTGGGCTTCGCCGGCGGCCGCGCTGCCGCCCTGATAGTCGGCGCTGGCGTTGCGCATGCGGCAGAGAAGTTGATCGCGGTCAAAGGAAGCGCTCTGCGCGCGCAAGGCTACGTTCTCCGCGTTGCGATGCACGTTGAGGCTGACGTTGTGATTCAGCAGCAGGGTGCCAGCCTGGGAATCGAACGTGGCGCCAACCGCGCTGCCGTGTCCCTGCACCGACGTGAACTCCACCTGCTGCCGGGTGGTGGCGATGCCGGATTTCTGATCGAAGGTCAGGCCGCTGGTCTTGACGTCAATGTCTCCCGGGCCCGCGGCTTGCGCCACATTTTTAAGCGCGGAGTTGATCGCCTTGTCCTGCGCGGACGTGCCGAGAGATGCGGGGGCCGCGGCGGTGGGGCGCGTTAATAAAATCTCCACCGGCCCGGCTGCCGTGGCCAATCCCGCCTTCTGGTCGTACTCGAACTCGCCGCCGGAGATGCGATCGAGGCCCTTGCCGTCGGGGCCGTACAGTTCGATGTGCACATCGTGAAGGATGACGCGGCCGCTGTTCTCAAGCTGGACTTCACGCGATGCATGAATCTTGAACAGAGTGTGCCCGTGGCGCGATTGCGTGTAGGTGATGCCGTTGGCTTCCTGCTTGATGTCCGCGCCGAGGCGCTTGGGAATCTCGTGGACGATGAAGCGGCTCTTCCAATGCGCGACGACGAGAAAGACCACCAGCGTGGCGATGAGCAGGATGCCCGCCGCCAGGATGAGGGTTCGCAGCCGCTCGATGGTGAGGCGCATCGTACGTGCCTAGTTTCCGTGGCTGAGACGCGCGGCCAGCCGCTGCGCGAGGCTCTCGCCGGATTCACTCCAGAGCAGCCGCGCAGTGGCGCCGGATGCCTTCTCGACGCCGTTGGTGAGATCGACAAGCTGGCGCACATTGTCCTCGATGTGGCGGGCGGCGGTGGCGTCAAGCTGCGCATCTTCTTCGAGGAACGGCGCGTCGCCGCCGAAGTCGATGCGGATGTGGCCCTCCTGCTCGTAAGCGCCTTCGTCGAAGAGCGGGCCGTAGCCGGTGACGCGAACGAGGCGCGGCGCGCGGACCCAGCGCTGGCCGGCTTCGGGCTGGTCGCCGGTTTCCAGTTCCCACAGGCTCCAGCCGATCTGGAACTCGTAAGCGTAGTCTTCGTGGAGCAGCTCGAGGGCGTCTTCTACGGCGACTTTGGGATCTGCGCCGGGCTGCTCACCTCCCAGGCGCCCGTAGACGCGTTGAAAGGCAGGCGCCTCATGCCAGTTCACGGGCCAGACCGTGGCGGAATAGACCACCGGCTCGCCGCCATGACGGACAAACTCAGTCAATACGGCGGCCAGCTTTCCGGCCAGACCTTCCAGCCGGAGATTGGGATACCACAAGCTCAGATACAGGGCGTCGGACATCTCTCTAATTTTAGACGGGCTTCGCGCCGGGGCCGATTCGGCAAGAGCGGCATTTACACTCGTGGACATGCGACTGTTCCCTTCTCTGCTTGCGGTTTCGGTTCTCGCTCTCTCCGCTTCCATGCCCCTGGCCGCGCAGCCCGCCGTGGGCGCGCAGCAGTTCGCCGAACTCGGCACGTGCAAGCTGGTCAACGGGCAGCAGATCGAGCAGTGCCGCATCGGCTATCGGACATGGGGGACGCTGAATGCAGAGCGGTCGAATGCCATTCTCTTTCCGACGTGGTTCTCGGGGAACTCGGGCGAGATCGGGCAATTTATCGGCGCGGACAAGATGCTGGACCCGGCGAAGTACTTCATCGTCGCGGTGGATGCGCTGGGGGACGGCGTGTCGTCTTCGCCGTCGAACTCGGCTGCGCAGCATGGGCCGGCGTTTCCGGCCTTCAACACGCAGGACATGGTGAATGCCGAGTACCGCCTGGCGACCGAGACGCTGCACCTGAAGCATCTGCACGCGGTGATGGGGCAGTCGATGGGCGGGATGCAGACGTTTGAGTGGATGGTGGATTATCCGGAGTTCATGGACGTGGCCATTCCGATCGTGGGGTCGACAAAGCTCACGAGTTACGACCTGCTGCTATGGACGAACGAGGAGAACGCCATCAAGCAGGATCCGGCGTGGCAGGGCGGCCACTACACGCAGAAGCCGCCCGTGGGCGAGGCCGATGCGATCCACCAGATGAATTTGACGACGCCGGCCAATTACGCGCGGACGCATCCGGCGGCGGATTTTGGCAAGCTTGAAGCGGAGTACACGCAGCATGGGATTCTGCCGTTCGACGCGAACGACTGGGTGGCGCAGCTAGAGGCGATGACGCATCACGATGTGGCGCATGGCGGATCGATGGCGGATGCGGCGAAGCGCGTGAAGGCGAAGGTGCTGATCGTGGTGGCGGCGCAGGATCACATGGTGAATCCCAAGCCGGCGCTGGAGTTTGCGCCGCTGATTCATGCGCAGACGCTGGTGCTGGATTCGGATTGCGGGCACCTTTCGCCGGGGTGCCAGGCGGACAAGATGTATCCGGTGGTGCGGGAGTTTTTGGCGGGGAAGTAGCAAGTCAGCGAGTCAGCGTGGCAGCAAGTCAGCGGGTGCCCCAGGTCTCGCTTTTGAGACCTGGGATGGCAAGACTCTGAATCAGCCCGTTACGATTTCGCTGAAGTCGGCGATGCTGGAGAAGTTGCGCAGGACGCCGTCGATGAGGCCGAGGTGCGCGCCGCGGATCTTCTCGTCGGGATCGAGCACCATGACCTTGTCGAAGAAGGCGTCGACGGTGGGGCGCAGCGAGGCGATCTCAGTGAGCGCAGCCTGGTACTCGCGCTTCTCGCGCAGGGCGGCGACTTTGGGAGCGAGGAATTCGGACGCGTCGAGGAGTTGCTGGGCCTCCGGGGCGAGTTTCACAGCGCTGGGCGAGCCGAGGCTGAACTTTTTCTCTTCCGCCTGCTTGAGGATGTTCTTGATGCGCTTGAAGGCGGCGGAGACGGCGGCGAAGTCTTCGGAGCCGCGTACGGCAGTGATGGCTTCCGCGCGGGCGATGGCGTCGCGGACATCGTCCGCGCCGGCGGCGAGAACTGCGTTGACCACGTCGTAGGCGAAGTTGCGGACGTCTTTGAGATAGAAGTGGAGGCGTTCGCGGAGGAAGGCGGCAATCTCTTCCGTCGTTGCGCCACTCGCGTTCAATACGTCGCCCAACGACAGCGCAAGCTCTGATTCCGCCAGAATCTTCACAATCGCATTGGCTGCGCGGCGAAGTGCGAACGGATCCTTCGAGCCGGTGGGCGCCATGCCGATGCCGAACATCGCGGTGATGGTCTGGATGCGGTCGGCAATACCAAGCAGCTGGCCTTCGATAGAAACCGGGGTCGGGTCTTCCATCGACGCGGGCGTGTACTGGTCATAGATGGCCAGCGCAACGCGCTCGCCGAGGTGCTGCGCGCGGGCGTACAGGCCGCCGATGATGCCCTGGAGTTCGGTGAACTCCTTCACGAGTTCGGCGGTGAGGTCGGTCTTGGCGAGCTTTACTGCAGTGAACAACGCGTCTTCATCGAACCTGCAACCAGCCGATTTGACTATGTTGGCAAGCTCGCGCGCGACGCGGAGATTCTCTTCTGTCTTCCACGCGTAGCTGCCGAGCTCCTTTTGGAAGGTGACGTGTTTCAGGCTCTCTACGCGATCGGCGAGCGGTGTCTTCTGATCGAAGTCCCAGAAGAAGCGGGCGTCTTTGAAGCGGGCGCGGAGGACGCGGGCGTTGCCGTGGCGAATGATGGCGCGGCCTTCCTCATCGACTTCAGTGTTGAGCACGGCGAGGAAGTGCGGGGCGAGTTTGCCGTTTGCATCTTCCACGGCGAAGTACTTCTGGTGGTCGCGCATGACGGTGACGAGGACTTCTTCGGGCAGTTCGAGGTACTCGCGCTCGAAGTCGCCGAGGATGACGCTGGGCCACTCGGTGAGGTGCGTGACGGTTTCGACGAGCGGCTCGTCTTCGCGCCAGCGCGCGCCGGGCACGGTGCGGGTTTCGCGGTCGAGGGCCTTGCGGATGATGTGGCGGCGCTCGGCGACGTCGACGACTACCTTTGCACCGTGCAGAGCTTTGGAGTAATCCTTCGCAGAGGTGATTACGACCGGCGCATCCCCGTGCAAAACGCGGTGGCCGCAGCTGGCGTTGCCGGCGGCGATGCCGGCGATCTCCAGCGGGACGACGGCGGAGTCGAGCAGGGCGACGACCCAGCGCACCGGGCGCACGAAGCGCTCCGGCTTGCCTGCGCGCCAATACATGTTCTTGGCCCAGTAGATGGAGAGGACTTCTTTGGGCAGTTCGGCGGCAAGCACCTGCGGCGCGGCGACGCCCTGGCGCTTGAGCGTTGCACCCACGTACTCGCCCTTGGGCGTGGTCACCTTTTCGAGCGCCGAGACGTCTACGCCGGCCTTCTTCGCGAAGGCTTCGGCGGCCTTGGTTGGCGCGCCATCTTTGAAGGCCACGGACCAGGATGGACCCGTCAACTGCTCTTCGGTGTCGGCCTGCGCGGCGAGGACGCCCTCGGCCAGCACGGCGAGGCGGCGCGGCGTGGAGTAGGTCGTGACCTTGGCGCCGGGGGCGAGCAGGCGCTCGCGGGTGAGCAGATCGGTGATGCGCTTGCCGAGTTCGGCTTCGGCTGCGGCGATCATGCGTGCCGGGATCTCTTCGAGGCCGAGTTCAAATAGAAAATTCGCCATTTCGTTACTCTCTTGTGCGCGCGGTTGAACCGCAGATCCTTCGACTTCAGCCGCTGAAGCGGCCTTTGCTCAGGATGACAGGCTTATGGGACTACGCGGCCTGCTGCAGCGCGTAGGCTTTGGCCACGCCTACCGCCAGGTTGCGAATGCGGCCGATGACGCCGACGCGCTCGGTTACGCTGATGGCGCCGCGGGCGTCGAGGATGTTGAAGAGGTTGGAGCACTTGAGCGCCAGTTCGTAGGTCGGCAGGAGTGGGAAGCGCTTCTTGTCTTTGGCGTCGGCGTTCTCATCGGAGAGGAGCGAGTTTGCCTTCTCCAGCAATTGCTTCGCTTCCGCTTCAAAGCTGTTGAAGTGTTCCCAGAGGCGCGGCACATCGGCTTCTTCGAAGTTGTAGACGCTGAACTGCAGCTCTTCCGCGAGGCGCACGTCGCCGTAGGTGATGGCTTCGCCGGTTTCAGGATTGCGCGCCCAGACGATGTCGTAGATCGAGTCGACGTCCTGCAGGAAAGCGGCGATGCGCTCGAGGCCGTAGGTGAGCTCGGCGCACATGGGGTCAAGATCGAGGCCGCCGCACTGCTGGAAGTAAGTGAACTGCGTGATTTCGAGGCCGTCGAGCATGACCTGCCAGCCCACGCCCCAGGCGCCGCCGGCGGGCCACTCCCAGTTGTCTTCTTCGAACTTGAGGTCGTGCTTCTTGAGGTCGATGCCGATGGCCTGGAGCGACTCCAGATACTGCTCCTGCACGTTGACCGGCGGCGGCTTGAGGATGAGCTGGAACTGCGTGTGCTTGAAGAGGCGGTTGGGATTCTCGCCGTAGCGGCCGTCGGCGGGGCGGCGCGAAGGCTGCGCGTAACCGACGCGATAGGGCCTGGGGCCGAGCACGCGCAGAAACGTCTCCGGCGCCATGGTGCCCGCGCCCACTTCCACGTCATAGGGCTGCTGGAGGACGCATCCGCGCTCAGCCCAGAAGGCCTGGAGACGGAAGAGAAGCTCCTGAAACGTCAGGGGAGAGGGCTTGATTTTGTTTGTCGATTGCGATGCGGACACAAGGTCTCTCTTTCGACGGGACTTACAGCAATTTTAGCAGCCTGATATTGCGCGATTTTCGCCGAGACTCTGCATCCTTTCGCTTTCAGCCTCGTCAAAAATCCAGTATCTAGAAAAATCGGATGTTTACAAATCAGCCACTGGGCACGATCCATGCAGGGCTGCGGCCTGGAACGCAGAGCAACGAAGAGCGGGGCATGACGCATCCCGCAAGTGTTGGCTTAAAGGCAAAGTGAAGGACCGGCGAAGGAGCGCCCGTCCTCGCTGCCTGAAATCAAGTCGAATCCTCTGGGGACGGTTTACAAAAGCTCGCATGAATCCACTACATTGACCCGCAGAGTTCTCTCCGCGGCTATCGCTCTATTGGAGCAGCCATGAAGAAATCGGAAGTCCTTCAGGCGTGGGCCGGCATTCTGGCCGGGCGCGTGCCTTCGCTTTCCATTGAAATCACGAAGGAGTGCCCGCTGCGGTGCCCCGGTTGCTATGCGTTCGATGCGGCGCATCTGGGCGGGACGACGCAGTTGCGCGAGCTCTCGGATTTCCGCGGAGACGAATTGGTGACTCGGGTGCTGGCGCTTGTGGACGAGCATAAGCCGCTGCACGTGTCGCTGGTGGGCGGCGATCCGCTGGTGCGCTATCGCGAACTGGATGCGCTGCTGCCGCAGCTTGAGAGCCGCGGCGTGCATACGCAGGTGGTCACCAGCGCCTTCCGGGTGATTCCCACGGAGTGGATGAGGCTGAAGAAGCTGAACGTCGTGGTGTCGATTGACGGGCTGCAGCCGGAGCACGATGCGCGGCGCAAGCCGGCTACCTATGAGCGAATCCTGAAGAACATACAAGGCGCGAGAATCACGGTTCATTGCACGATTACTGCGCAGATTGCGGGGCGACCGGGGTATCTGGATGAGTTTCTTAACTTCTGGAGCAGCCGGCCGGAGGTGTCGAGGGTCTGGTTCAGCCTGTTTACGCCGCAGCGCGGCGCGACGGATGCGGAGATCCTCAGCCCTGCGGCGAGGGCGGCGGTGGTGGCGGAGCTCGGAGAGCTACGGCGGAGATATCCCGTGCTGGATCTGCCGGAGCCCGTGCTCAGTGAAATCGAATCGCCGCCTCGCAGTCCGGAGGAATGCATCTTTGCGAGGACCACGGCGATGTTTTCCGCCGACCTGCGGACGCGCATTGCGCCGTGCCAGTTTGGAGGCGATCCGGACTGCGCGCAATGCGGCTGCATCGCGTCGATGGGCCTGGCCGCGGTAGGACATCATCGCGTGGCTGGGCGGCTGACTGCCGGACACCTTTTCATGCTGTCGGATCGGGTGGGGAAAGGGTGGCGGCGGCTACGCGATGGAATGCGCCGCAAGCCAGTGAGGCGGGGTCGGCCTTCGCCGTTCAAGATATTGCAGCACTAGCGCTCAAGATGGCGACGAAGCGATCTCGAACAGCAGCCTCTATTCTTGTTCGAACAGCGACTTGGCCAGTCCGGACTGGCGGATGATGCTCTGCAACGTGCCGCGCCGGATGGGATCGTGAATTGGAACCGGAACGGTGACGGTTGTCCCCTCCGACTGCAGTTGCATGATGCGGTGGCTTCCGCGCTGGCGAACCGCTACAAACCCATGTCGTTCGAGAATTTTGCAGACTTCGAGTCCCGAGAGAACCCGCAGCTTACCCAACCGGCACCTCGACCTGCGTAATGAATACTTCACCGCGCAAACGGCGATTCACTTCGGAAGGTGAGGCAGTCTCGAAGAACAGCGTCAAGGCTTCCACCAGGTTGGCGCGAGCCTCTTCGATGCTTGCACCTTCGCTGGCAATATCGAGTTCCGGGCACAACGCAACATACCCGTCATCCTCGCGCTCAATGATGGCCGTCATTCGCTGAGCAGTCTGCATAGTGAGATTCTACGCCTGCGTCTGGCCCATCGTTTCCTGCTCGCTTAACTCGGAACCTGCAGACGTGCCAGATAGCCCGCAGGTGAAACCACCGTTACGCCATGCCGTTGGCGCTCCGGAAAGTGGCGCAGATTACCCGTTACCAGCCAGGCTCCGGAAGCGCGTGCGAGGGCCAGAAAGATGAGATCGTCGCGATCCGGCCCGGCAAAGGGCCAAGCCGGCGGATCGTCCAAGCGGAGGCTCTCTTCTACGAGAAACTCCAGCCAAAGCGGGGGAAGCCGGTAGCGGGTGAATTTGCTGCGGCGCATCACCTCGCGGTATTCGCGGACGACGGCCGGACACGTAACAACCTGTACCTGTCCTTCGAGAATCCAGTCCATTACGAGGATTCCGGGGGCTCCGGCGCCGTTGATTGCAGCCGAGACGAGGACGTTGGTGTCGGCGACGATCAGCCTCATTTGGCTTTGCGGCGGCGCACGCCCCGGGCCTTGGTGACTTCTTCGTCGATCTCCCGGTCCGTTGTGCTGTTCAGGCCAGCGGCTTCGGCGCGACGCCAACTCTCGCGCAGGCTTGCCTTGGCCATGGCGCGGCGCAGTTCGCGATCGATGTTGGCGACGTCCCCTTCCACGGGCACCAGGAAGTAGGCAGGACCGTCCTGCCCGGCGAGCAGTACGGTTTCGCCGGATGGAACCTTGCCTAGCGCCTTGGCGCCACGGGTACGAAACTCGCGCAACGAAACCTGACGCATACTGTATCTCCGTTACTAGTGTAGCCAAAATGGCTACAGGCGCGCCAGCGTTTCCGCGGAGCGGATTTTGCGCTCCATGTGGCGCTCCAGCACGTGCTGGGTGAAGCGGCGCAGGTCCTGGCCGCGGCGGCGGGGCCATTCTTCCGCAGCGAAGCTGGCGGCGGGGTTGCGGAGCATGCGCTGGGCCAGCGTCCAGGAGTCGGGCGAGAGCTGGCTGTCGCTGGTGTGGCGATGCACGGCGCAGAAGAGGCCGTCGGTGTGGAAGTTGAACCACACCTCTGCCGGCTGCAAGGCTTCGCCGCAGACGGTGCAGTGGGCGAGGTCGGGTAGAAGGCCCATGAGCCGCGTCATCCACAGCGAGAAGTAGGTGAGCGGCATCCAGGGCTGGGCGTTTGCCGTGGTCTGCTCCAGGACCGAGAGCACGAGGCGGAAGATGGTTTCGTGCGGATCGTGGTCGGGGAGCGCTTCGTCGAGCACTTCGGCGTAGAGGCTGAGCGCGGCGAGGCGGATGGGATCGACGGGCGCGGCGAGCGGCGACGAGATGATTTCGAGCTGGTCGAGACGCACGAGTTCCTGCTTGGGCTTCTCCGCGAACCATGCGCGGGCCACCGTCATGGGCTCCAGCGCGCCGCCAAAGCGCTTGCGGCTTTTGAGCGCCGATTTGGCCACGCCGCGCAGTTTGCCGTAGTCGCGCGTGAAGAGGCTGACGATAAGGTCAGCTTCATGCACGGGCCAGGTGCGCAGGACCACGGCTTCCGAGGTGAGGACGGGCATCGGCTTCCATCATCGCATTCGCGCAACGGGAAAGGAAATGGGGTAAAATGTAAGGCATTATGTAGTCAAGTAAGGAGATCATTCGATGCACAAGGCGACTCTCACTTCAAAAGGACAAATCACGCTTCCGGCGGATGTTCGGGAAAGCCTTGGCCTCAAGGCAGGCGATAAGATCCTGTTCCTGCCCGGAGAGAAGGGGGAGTTTCGAGTGCGCAAAGTCAGGTCGATTCTCGACCTCGCCGGGTGCATTCCTTATTCGGGGCCGCCGATATCTCCACAGGAGATGGACCAGGCCATTGCGGACCATGTAGCGGCTCTCGATGAGGCAACGATGAGTCCGGCAGGCCGCCGCCGCGCGCGCAAGGCTAGAAGGCAAGCGGCATGACCGGCTTCGACACGAACGTTCTGATTCGGCTTTTCACGCGTGATGATCCGGAGCAATTCCGGTCGGCTTACAAAGTGTTCCAAGCGCTTACGCCGGAGAAGCCGGGCTGGATCAGCCTGGCGAATCTGATGGAGATCGACTGGGTGCTGCGCAGCCGGTACAGCCAGGAGCGATCAGCCGTTGCGAGAGTCTTCGAGGAGCTTCTCTCCGCCGATACGGTGGTAATCGAACAAGTTGCGACAGTAGCCAGGGCATTGTCGCTCTATCGCTCCGCTCGAGCGGATTTTGGAGATTGCCTGATCGCGGCTTCGGCTCGCGCCGCCGGCTGCGCGAAGGTTGTTACGTTCGATAAGATCGCTGCGCGGGATCTGGGCATGGAACTGGTTCAGGGATAGAAGCTGCGCATGATTCTACGGAGTCAAAGGCTGTGACCAAGAAACAAGCCAAAGCGGAAAAAGCCGATGCTCTTTTAAATAAGGGGCACCAACAACTAGAGAAGGGCAACTTCGCGGCGGCCGTCCGTCTGTGGCGCGCTGCGGCCGCTCTTGGCGAATATGTCGCAATGCACCAACTGGGGTACTTCTACGACGTGGGCGTGGGCGCCTGCCAGGATCGCGGCCAGGCGATGCAATGGTATTTGCGCGCTTTTCGCCGCGGCTGCGTTCAATCCGCGGTCAATATTGGGACCATCTATCGCGATGAAGAAGACTACGAGCGCGCGTTTCAATGGTTCAATCGGGCGGTGGCACTCGGAGAGGTGAGCGCGAACTTCGAAATCGCGCGCGTCTATATGGATTTTCTGGATGAAATACCAAAGGCAGTGCCGTATCTGCGACTAGTGGCGAAAGCGAAACCGGTATTGGAAGTCAGCGAGTGGGAGAAAGAGCGGGCGCAACTCCTTCTCGACGGGCTGGCGTGGCAGCGCAAATACAAACGCGCATCCCGTTGAGGCAGGATGCGCGTTTAGATACTACTGGACGGCGTCGCACGAATGGCGCGAAGCGCAGTCGCCTGAGCGGCTAGCTCAGCGGCCGTAGTGGGCGGCGTTCTTCTGGGCGTAGTGGGCCCATTTTTCCGGCAGGTCATCGGCGGCGAAGATCGCGGAAACCGGGCAGGCCGGCACGCAGGCGCCGCAGTCGATGCACTCGACCGGATCGATGAAGAGCTGGTCGGCTTCGCCGTGGCCGTCTTCATCCTTTTTGGGGTGGATGCAATCGACGGGACACGCGTCTACGCAGGCGGTGTCCTTGGTGCCGATACAAGGTTCTGCAATCACATATGCCATCTGGATCAATCTCCGGAAAGGAAACTCTCGACGCTGAGAATAGCATACGAGGCGGCGGGGTGGTCCACAGGAAGGGACTCGGGTCAGGTGACAGGTTTCAGGTGTCAGGGGTGAGGGGTCAGGGATCAGGGGTCAGGGTCTGAGGGACTCAGACAGCCGGCGGCTGTTACGGGCATTCTCCTCTACACTGATCGGCATGCGAGTTCCTTTTCTGGTGGCGGTGGTTTGCTGGGCTGGGCTGGCGCCCTCTGCTGTTTTTGCGCAGTGGCAGATGCAGACGTCGAATACGACCGCCGATCTGCGCGGAATCGATAATGTGGGCGGCGGCGTGGCGTGGGCGAGCGGCACGCACGGAACCGTGCTGCGCACCGAGGACGGCGGCTACGTGTGGCAGACGTGCGCGGTGCCGCCGGGCGCGGAGAAGCTCGACTTCCGCGGCGTGCAGGCCTTCGACGCGAACACCGCGATTGTTATGTCCAGCGGGCCGGGCGACTTGTCGCGGCTGTATAAGACTACCGACGGGTGCCATACGTGGAAACTCCTTTTTACGAATCCGGATAAGGATGGGTTTTGGGATGGAATTGTCGCAAACCAAGAATCGGGCTTAATCATTGGCGATCCCGTCGACGAACACTTCGTTGTCTTCTCGTCGACGAACACCAGCTTGAACAAATGGGTCCGCCATGATGGTTCAGGAAATTCTCCATTGGATACGACAATTCACGATGCACCCGCATACCACGGGGAGAGCCTATTCGCGGCCAGCAATTCAAGCCTAAAGGGATCTCCGAACATCGGCCTTCTGTTTGTCACAGGCGGCGTCAAAAGCGGCCCTCGGAGCGCATTCTTTGTCTTTGGTGGATGGGTGGACAATGGCAATGAATTCGGCAAGATATCCATCCCGTTAGCGAAGGGTGGCACTGCGGGGGCGTTTTCCTTCGATTGTGCCGGAAAATCTCTCCTCTCGCGGCACGTCATGTGCGTGGCCGTGGGCGGTGATTACCACCTGCCCAATTCGTCCAACGGCACCGCCGCGTACAGCTCCAGACCTGATGTCCGATGGAGAGCATCAAAAGCCCCACCCCACGGCTATCGCTCCTCCGTCGCTTACGATGCCGATCTGAAGCTGTGGATTACGGTTGGGCCGAATGGGACGGATGTTTCGGCCGATGATGGCAAGAACTGGCGCGCGGTGCGTCCCGATGCGGCGTTGCATGAGGCTGCCGATGCCGACCGCGACTGGAACGCTATTTCCCTGCCCTTCGTTGTCGGGCCGAAGGGGCGGATTGGGAGGCTGGAGGCGGGGGCGGTGAAACGCAGTGGTCAGTGATCGGTGGTCGGAGCCCTGCCGACGGGCTGATCAAGCGACCGTGGGCATGGGTTCGTGCTGTCCCACCCATTCCGCGGCTGCGCCGCTGAATGGATGGGGCACCCGATATTGGTGGGATCGCTGGCTGTGGGCAATTGAGGTCCGTGCTATCCCAGGTCTCAAAACCAGGGACCCTTCGACGGGCTCAGGGCGGGCTCTGGGGCACCCGAGATTGGTGGAATGGTTGGCAAAAGGCCGGTGACGGGTGGGTTCGTGCTTCCCCACCCATTTCATGATGAAGCCGTGAAATGGATGGGGCACCCGAGGTTCGTGGATAGCTGGCAAAAAGCCCTTGAGGATGTGCTCGGTCCCTTAGTCCCTCAGTCCCTTGTTCCCTCGTTCCCCTGGTCCCTTAGTCCCTGCGCTTTAGCGTGCGGCGGCGCGGGCGGCGCGCTGTTCGGCGTACTCGCGCGGGGTGGGGATGGGGGCGAGGCCGCGGCCGGCGAACATGTCTGCGAAGAGGCCTAGCAGTTCCTGGTGGATGTGCCCGTTGGAGGCGAGGACTTCGCGGCTATCGAGCTTGAACGGGCCGCCGGCGAAGTCGGTGATGCGCCCGCCGGCTTCTTCGACGAGCAGGAATCCGGCGGAGGTGTCCCAGGGGTTCAGGTTGAACTCCCAGAAGGCCTCGAAGCGGCCGCAGGCGACGTAGGCGAGGTCGAGCGCGGCGGAGCCCATGCGGCGCACGCCGTGGGAGCGCAGGGTGAACTCCTGGTAGAAGTGGATGTTCGGGGTGGCGTGGCGCTTGCGGCTGGGAAAGCCGGTGGAGACGATGGACTCGGCGAGGTTGGCGATGGGCGAGGCGTGGATGGGGCGGCCGTTGAGCGTGGCGCCGCGGCCGCGCTCCGCACAAAACAGCTCATCGCGCATGGGATCGTAGATGACGCCGGCGATCATCTCGCCGTCGTGGTCGGCGGGCAGGCCGGGTGAGCGGCGCTCGAGGCCCATGGAGACGCAGAAGTGGGGCAGGCCGTGGGCGAAGTTGGTGGTGCCGTCGAGTGGATCGACGTACCAGCGCAGTTGCTGGTCGAGGCGCTCGCGGGTGCCCTCTTCGCCGTAGATGCCGTGGTCGGGGAAGACTTCGCCGAGGCGGGTGCGGATGAGCTTTTCGACGGTGCGGTCGGCTACGGTGACGAGATCGACGTCGCCCTTGTACTCGGTGGCCACGCCCTGGGCGAGGAATTCGCGGAGGCGCGCGCCGGCCTCGCGGGCGATGGCGGCGGCGCGGGGGACGAATTCAGGATGGGAAGGCGGAGCGCCGGCGTTCACGCTCAATGGCCGTTCCCATCCCGCGATGCGGCCGAGGAGAGTTCGGAAGGGCGGCGCTTGCCGGCTTCCGTGATGGAGCGGATCTGGTGCTTGTAGATGAACAGGTTCGGCTTGCCTTCGCGGGTGATGCGCAGCATGCCGTCATCGAAGTACTCGATCCAGCCTTTGACGACTTCGCCATCGCGCAGCTTTACGGAGACCTGGATTTTGCGCTCGCTCAGCGACTTGAGGTAGAGCGCTTCCTGGCCGGTTTCGCCGGGCGGAGGCATTTTGGAACGGCGACGAGGTGACATGGGAGGAACCAATGTGATCATTGTAAGCGGTTAGATGCGGGAAAGCAGGGAGTAGGGAGTAGGGAACAGGGAGTAGGGACGAAATTCAGGGAACGAGGGGCAAAGGGCGGAGTGACAAAGTGACAGAGTGGCAGGGGGACAGAGTGGAAGAGCGGCAGATTGCCTGAGAGACCACTGGCGCGCGCGGACGAGGCTAGTCATGCGGTGGCGAGGGCGGCGGATTTGATTGCCAGGAGTTCGACCTCGCGGCGGCGGGACCAGAGGTAGAAGGCTACGGCGGTGGTGGTGAGCACCATGCCGATGCCGAACTCGGTGGTGATGTAGAGGGCGGGGCCGGCGGGTGCGGTGATGCGGTCGAAGATGCCCTGGATGAGCAGATTGTGGCTGGCGTGGAGGATGGCGCAGGGCCACAGGCTGCCGGACTTGATGCGCAGCCAGCCCATGATGAAAGCCATGGCGATGACCATGAGGGTGAAGCAGGTGAGGGCGTAGGCGGGGCGGGTGCCGGCGTTGTAGTCGGCCCAGAGCAGACCGGGGTAATGCCAGACGGCCCAGATGCATCCGCTGGCGAGGCAGCCGAGGGTGAAACCGAAGTGGTGGGTGAGGCGGGGCAGCAGGAATCCGCGCCAGCCGATCTCTTCGCCTAGGGCAGTAGCCAGGCTGAGGGGAATGCCGAGTGTGGCGATGAGAGGGATGCCAAGGCCGGCGGCGGCGAGGCGCAGCCAGTGCACGAAGCCGAAGCTTGCGGCGATCTGTTTGGCGAAGGGGTCAAAGGCGAACGAGCCGCGGATGGCGATCCAGGTGACAAGGTAGACGGGCAGCGCGTAGACAAGGGGCAGCAGATAAGCGAATCCCGGATATTTGACGGGCCGCCACTTCCAGCCGAGGGAGGCGAGATCGATACGGAAGATGGCGCAGGTGGCGAGCGCGGCGAAGGCGGGACACCACATGACCAGGCGCACCACCATTCCCTGCCCCGCGCCGATGTGGCCGGTGTGGATCATCAGCGCGTACGGCACGCTACTGAAGGCGAAGACCAGCACAAGAAAGGTGAGGATTTGGCGGCCGTTGGATTGCATGGGTTGGAATTGTACGGAGGAAAGCGGACCGCGGTCCATGAAAATCCAATGCTTGCTCCGGACGGCGATTCGGAGGCAAGAATAGCGATATGCATCGATTGCTGCTTGCGTTGGGTGTGGGGGTTCTGGCTGCGGCCGAATACGGCTTCGCGCAGCAGCCGGCCCCGCTGGTGAAATCGACGTCGACATTCGTGGAGGTGCCGGCGCTGGTGCGGTCCGCGTCGGGTGAACCGGTCATGGATCTCGCGGGATCACAGTTCCGGATCTTCGACAATGGCATTCCGCAAAAGGTGGTGATGGAGAGCGCGCAGAACCTGCCGATCGCGTTACTGATCCTGGTGCAGACCGGCGGCGCTGCGCGGGAGGCGGTTGCGAGCTTCGCCGATCTTCCGAGGCTGCTGCCGCAGACGGTTGGCGGGACCGAGCATGAGCTGATGCTGGTGACGTTCGACAGCAAGGTGGAGGAGATCTGGCATTTTCCGCCGCGCGCGGACGGCGTGATCTACGCGCTTACGCATCCGCAGGCAGGCGACGATGGGGCTGCGATTCGCGATGCGGTGAGTTTCGGCGTGCGGCAGTTGCAGAGCGAGCCCGGCCGCTTTCGCCGCGTGGTGTTGCTGATCAGCCAACGCAATGACGCGGGAAGCAAGACGAGCGAGAAGGAATTGCTGAAGCAGTTGGGCACGGCGAGCACGGTCATCTACAACCTTCAGTTCCCTGCTGCCGGTTCCCACAAACGAAAGAAGCTGCGGCGGGCGAAACACAGGAGCGCTGCGCCATCGACGGATTTGCAGTCTGTGCTTGATGCCATGGACGCGGATACCGGCGGAGAGATTGCGGCGATGACCGGCGGCGAGTGCGATGGATTCAACGATCAACGGTCGTTCAATTCGCAGCTCTTATCGATCATTCAGGCGATCCACGACTCGTACCAGCTTGGCTTTCAGCCATCCGACCATCGGGGTGGGTTTCATTCGATTCGCGTGGAGTTGAAGAGCGCGCAAGGGCATGAGCGGGTTACGGCGAGAGGCGCGTATTGGGTGGATTCCACGGCAGCGAAGTAGAAATCAGCCCGTTGGCACGTAGCGCTTTTTGGGGGGTGGGCCGGCGAAGTAGCCGGTGCGGTAGCGGATGTTGAAGGCGCCGGGGGCGGCTCGCGGAATGGTGACGGTGACGCGGTGGAAGCTCTGGCCGGGGACCTGGTTCTTCGGGTAGTAGGCGATGAGGTATTGGGTGCGCAGGTCGTCGCTGACTTTCTGGAAGGCGGCGTCGAGGCCGCCCTGGTCGGCGTAGAAGCTTTTGCCGCCGGTCTGCTCGGAGAGAGTGATGAGCGCGTGTTCGCCGCCGAGGTCGCGGCCGGCGCTGGCTTCGATGGGCACATCGATGATGGAGTAGATCATGACGTCGCCGCGAAGGGCTGCCGCGAGGGCCTCGTCGTACTTGATGGTGGAGGCGGTGTCGCCGCCGTCGGAGACGAGCACCAGCACCTTGCGGCCGTCGCGCTGGGCGAGTTGGTTGCTGCCCAGGTAGATGGCGTCGTAGAGGGCGGTCGCCTCGCCGGCGCGGAGGTGGTCCAGACCATAATCGAGCGGCTTGATCTTGTTGGTAAAGGGCACGAGTTGCGTGACGAACGTGGCGAACTGGTAGAGGCTCATCTGGTCCTGCGGACGGATGAGCGCCTGGATGAACTTGTGCGCAGCGGTGCGCTCAAGGGCGCGGTCCTTATAGGTGCTCTCGCTGGTGTCGATGGCGAGGATGAGAGTGAGCGGCTGGTTGGATTCGCGATCGAAGATGGCGATCTGCTGGGGGCGGCCGTCTTCGAAGATTTTGAAGTCGTCTTTGGTGAGGCCGCCGACGATGGCGCCGTTGGCGTCCGTGACATTGACCCAGAGATTGACGAGCTTGGATTCGAGACGGAAGGTGGGGCCTTCGGGGAGATCCTGGGCCGGCGATGGCGCGATGAACAGTACAGAAGCGATGAGGAGAGGAACCAGGAACAACCGCAGATCTCTCGACTTCCTCGCTACGCTCGGTCGCTCGAGATGACAATTGCCGGGGATGGGTTCGTGGTTTCCCACCCATTCCGCGGCAGAGCCGCGCAATGGATGGGGCACCCGCGATCCGTGGTCAACGCACATCGGATTTCTCCGGCGGGGTTACGCCGATGCCTTCGGGGAAGGGTTCGCCATCGGCCCAGACCGCGCCGTCTACGAAGGTCTCCTTCTTCCAGATGGGGACGGTCTTCTTCAGCGTATCGATGAGCCAGCGGGAGGCCTCGTAGGCCTGGGCGCGGTGCGCGGAGGCGACGACGATGAGCACGCTGGTTTCGCCGACTGCGAGGCGGCCGAGGCGGTGCACGATGGTGACGTGGCGGACGCCGTGCTTGTCGCGGGCCTGCGTAGCGAGCTCGTTCATCTGCTTGAGCGCCATGTCTTCGTAGGCTTCGTAGTCGAGGTGCAGGGTTTGGCGGCCGCGGGAGTTGTTGCGCACGATGCCGTCAAAGACGACGACTGCGCCGTCTTCGCCTTCCTTGGCGGAGCGGACGAGTTGATCGGCGCAAATGGGCTCGCGGGTGAGGGCGATGACGAGGCTTGGGTCGGCGACGATGCCACCGGAGACGGGCGGAAGGAGGGCAACTTCGTCGCCATCGCGGAGGATGTGGGCGGGCTGCGCGTACTCGGAGTTGACGCTGACGGCGATGCTGGACCAGGTGGACGGCGGCACGCGCGCGGCTTCAGCGCCGAGCCGGTCGAGGAGGTGGGCGACGGTCGATTCCTCGGGCAGCTCCAGCGTAGTGCCTGAGGTGAGCCAGTCTTTGAGAATGCCAAATGTTAAGAGACGAACGCGCATCTAATCCTGAGGATACCGCCTGCGGAGTTAGACGCGGAGAGACAGGTGTCAGGGATCAGGTTTCAGGTGTCAGGTGACAGCGATGGGTGTCCTGCATGTAAGAGCCTGGATGCTGACTCAGTTCACCGGTCCCGCGATCTTGAAACCTGAAACCTGAAACCTGATCCCTGACACCTGCTGTAGCTATACTGGAGAGACTTATGGAGGCTGTTCCCCGCCATCAGTGCTTCATCTACGATGGGTCGCCATCGCTGAATGTGCCTTGCCTCGGCAACGCCATTCGCCACATGCTGTCGCGCGATTATCGGTGCATGTACCTGAATGCCGAACCGATGCTGGCGGAGATGCGGGCGTATCTGGCCGAGTCGGGATTGGACGTGGATCGGGCGATCCGCACGGGCGGCCTTATTCTCTCTTCGGACCGCAATCACCTGATGAACGGAAGGTTTGATCTGAAGAGCATGCTGGCGGGCCTGGAGACGGCCCTGCAACAGGCACTCAGCGACGACTACGCCGGGCTGTTTGCGACGGGCGATATGAGCTGGGAGTTTGGGCCGAATGCCGATTTTACCGAGCTGATGGACTACGAGTGGCAGCTCGAGGAGTTCTTTGACACGCATCCGCAGTTGAGCGGGATATGCCAGTACAACGCGGGCAGGATTCCGCACGACGTGGCGCAGCAGGCGTTGACGGCGCATCCGGCAATCTTCATCAACGAAGAGCTGTCCCTGCCCAATCCGCATTTTGCGCACCCGCGGCTGGCGCCTTTGAGCGGGATCCGGGTCTCCGCGGGGCTGGGGTAGACGGAACGCGCGGGAGTAATTGTTCTGCGTTGGGGATCGTGCTATCCCACTCATCGCGCGATGAGACTGCGCGATGAATGGGGCACCCGGCACGGCGGCGGCGTGGTGTTCCTGCGCCGTCCCTCCGGGACTCCGGAGATATTTTGGGGCGGCTTTCCCCACGCTGAAGCGCGGGGCTAACAAACTCTGCGCCTCCGGCGCGGGCAGACCTTGGGGAGATTTCAAATGATGTGGAACTCGCCTGAGATCCGGGCGGGGAGCGGTGATCTCCCATTCATCGCGCGATGGATGGGGCACCCGGCCATTGAGCGGGATTCGAGTCGAACCGTAGCCGGCGTGAATCGCTGAAATCTTGCTGCGGCAGGTCGGGGAGCGTTCTGGCGGCGGGACTCCGGTGCTTGTCAGGATCCCGGCGCCTGGGTTGCGGAGACTGTGAAGGTGCCTACGACACCGGTGAAGCGGCCCGCGGCGTTGTAGGTGGGAGTTCCCAGCACATCCACCCAGATGGCGCTTCCATCTTTGCGCCGCAGCTTGAAGTGGAAGGGCGCGGAGCTGCCGCCCTTTTTGGCGGCGAAGAGCCGCCGGGCCGCGGCGAGATCCTCTTCGAAGACATACTGGAACGAATCCGCGCCTCCGATCTCCGCGACAGTGCTGCCGAGGATTTGGGCCATGGTTTCGTTCGCGAAGACGGTTTTGCCCTCGGAGTCGATGATCCAGATACCATCGGGCTGCGTGTTTGTGCGTGAACGCTGGGTCATGAAATGCCGGAATTCAGTTGAAGGCCGGACTGGCCGGCCTTCCTAGACTGGACCGCGCTCAGGCCGCGGCGGGGGTGGGCTGGTTTTTCTGCTCAATGGGCACCGGGTGCGCCAGGCGGAAATGCGGCAGGGCGACAGCCAGCACATCTTCGACGTGGCGCGCGTAGTGAACGGTGACGCCGTCCATCAGCTCGGGCGTGAGGTCTTCTTCGACGTCCTGCTGATTGTCGGCGGGCAGAATGATGGTTTTGACGCCGGCGCGCTTGGCGGCGAGGAACTTCTCCTTGATGCCGCCCACGGGAAGCACATTACCGCTGAGGGTGATCTCGCCGGTCATGGCGGTGAGTTGCTGCACCGGCTGATCGGTCAGCAGCGAGGCCAGCGCCGTTGCCATGGTCACGCCGGCTGAGGGGCCGTCCTTGGGGATGGCGCCCGCAGGCACGTGGATGTGCAGGTCGACGTCTTTGGTGAAGTCCTCCTGCAATCCGAGCGCGGAGGCGTTGGACCGAACCCAGGTAAGCGCGGCCTGCATGGATTCCTGCATGACCTCGCCGATCTGGCCGGTGATGGTGAGCGAGCCTTTGCCGCGCATCTTGTTGGCTTCGATGAAGAGCACGTCGCCGCCGGCTGGGGTCCAGGCCAGGCCGATAGCAACGCCGGGGCGCTTGACGCGCTCGGCGACCTCGGTTTCGACGCGCACCTGGATGCCGCCGAGGAACTCCTTGAGGATGTCGCGATTGACGACGAGCTTGTCGGCCTTGCCTTCGACGACGCGGCGCGCCTCTTTGCGGCAGACGGTGCCGATGACCTGCTCGAGTTTGCGCACACCCGCCTCGCGCGTGTAGTGGCGGATCATGTGGCGCACGGCGTCTTCGGGGAACTCGATCTGTTCCACGGTGATTCCGTTTTCCTTGATCTGGCGCGGAATGAGGTAGCGGTTGGCGATGTGCAGTTTTTCCTCTTCGCTGTAGCCCTGGAGCGGGATGATCTCCATGCGATCGAGCAGCGGCGGCGGTACAGTGTCGAGCATGTTGGCCGTGCAGATGAAGAGCACCTTCGACAGATCGAACTGCACGTCGAGGTAGTTGTCGCGGAAGGTGTTGTTCTGCTCCGGATCCAGGGTTTCAAGCAGGGCCGAGGCGGGATCGCCGCGGAAGTCGCGGCCGAGCTTATCGACCTCATCGAGCATGATGACGGGGTCGTTGGCTTCGGCGCGGCGAATGCTCTGGATGATCTGGCCGGGCAGGGCTCCGATGTATGTGCGGCGATGGCCGCGAATCTCGGCTTCGTCGTGCATGCCGCCGAGAGAGATGCGCTGGAACTTGCGGCCGAGGGCGCGCGCGATGGAGCGGCCGAGCGAGGTTTTGCCCACGCCGGGAGGGCCGACGAAGCAGAGGATCGGACCCTTCATGTCGGGCTTGAGCTCGAGCACCGACAGGTAGTCGAGGATGCGGTCCTTGACCTTGCGCAGCTCGTAGTGATCGGCGTCGAGGATCTCGCGGGCCTTGGTGATGTCGATCTTGGAGCCGGAGCTCTTGGACCACGGCAGCACGGCGAGCCACTCGATGTAGTTACGGGTGAGCGAGTAGTCGGCGGCCATGGGCGACATGCGGGAGAGACGGGAGAGCTCCTTGAGAGCTTCCTTCTTCACCTCTTCCGGCATGCCGGCCTCGTCGATCTTCTTGCGCAGGTCCTCGACCTCGCGCTGGCCCTCGTCCTGCTCGCCGAGCTCCTTCTGAATGGCCTTCATCTGCTCGCGGAGGTAGTAGTCGCGCTGCGACTGCTGCACCTGGTCCTGGACTTCGTTCTGAATCTTGGCGCGAAGCTGCTGGACCTCGATCTCTTTGGCGAGATGGGTGTTGATCAGTTCGAGACGAGCGGCGATGCCGGGGGTTTCGAGAAGCATCTGCTTGTCATCGGTGGTGAGGAACGGCAGCGACGAGGCGACGAAATCGACCAGGCGGCCGGGCTCCTCGATATTGGCGGCGATGGTGCGCAGCTCATCGGAGAGGGTGGGCGACTCCGAGACGATCTGCTGGAACTGCCCGATGACGATGCGCACGAGGGCTTCGACGCTTGTGCCGGGCTGGGATTCTTCGGCTTCGAGCGGCTCGACTTCGGCGACCATGAAGGGCTCGGTCTGCACATAGCGGAGCATGCGCACACGCTCTACGCCTTCAGTGAAGACAAAGCGGCTCTGGTTGGGCATGCGGACGACTTTGTGCACGGTGGCCAGCGTGCCTACGGCGTGCATGTCGCCGGGGGTGGGCGCATCGAGGCGCGGGTCCTTTTGGGCAGCAACAATGATGGTGCGTTCCTCGCCCAGGGACTCGATGAGCTGGATGGAGCTTTCACGGCCGACGGTCAGGGGCAGGACGGCATGAGGAAATAAGACGGTATCCCGTACGGGGAGGACGGGTATGCGCCGCGTGGTGGGTGCCGGAGCGGTTTCCGGATCCGGGGTGGGCGGCAGCTTTGCTTTCTGGCTTGGCATGAGTGTCCTCGTATCAACTTACTTTACGTTAGAGCGCGCAGCGAGGAAAAGGTTTCAATTCCGTAGCATTGCCTAAGGTCCCGGTTGGTCGAGCTCGCCCGATCCCTGCCGGTGCTGGGGATACGGGAGGCGGATTGTTGCGGTTCCCTTCCACGAGCTTCGATCCAATCCGGCGGCCGATTGCTGCCTGAGCGCGCTATTGGGTTCCATGGGAAGAAACACCGCGGCGGCGGTTTTGACTCGGCGGTGGTTCTGCCAGGGAGGGCCTGCATGCGTTATCGGCCACAACACCGGGAAGGTGAAGTGGCCGATTCTGTGGAAAAGCAAATCTAGTGCGGACTGCAAAGGAACTTGTGGAAGCGGGCGCGGTAGCGCTACTTCTCACTTTTGATGGCGGATTCGATCTGTTCCCAGAGGCGATCCGGCGGGTCTTCCACGGGGAAGAGCTGGCGAGCGGCCTCGGCGATGGTTTCGAGATCCTTGAGCAGGGCCCGGCAGAGGTCGCAGCTCTGCACGTGTGGATGAGCGGAGGCATCCTGGCCCGATCCGATAAGTTCGGGCATCTGAGCCTGGAATTCCTCGCAGCTCATGTTCTTGCGGTTGTCGATCATCGCCTCCCCTCCCTTCGGGGAATGGTGCGCATGGCGTCGCGGAGCTTCAGCCGCGCTTTGTGGAGTTGAGATTTGCTGTTACCGATGGAGCAATCGAGCATAGCGGCGATTTCATTATGCTCGTAGCCTTCGATATCGTGCAGCACAAAGATTAAACGATAGCCGGCGGGGAGGTCTGCGATGGCGCGTTCGAGGGCCAGGCGGTCGATGGAGCCGGTGAGGGAGAGGTCGGGTGCGCCGAAGCTGCGGCCGGGACCTTCTTCCGGGGTGGGCTCCATGGCCTCGTCGAGGGAGATGACGGAGAGGCCTTTTTTGCGCAGGTGCATGAGCACGACGTTGATGGCGAGGCGATGCAGCCAGGTGGAGAAGGCCGAGTCGCCGCGGAAGGTGGCGATTTTGCGATGGAGCTGAAGGAAGGCTTCCTGCGTCAAATCCTCAGCCTCAGCGACATTGCCGACCATGCGGAGGCAGAGCGAGTAGATGCGGCGCTTGTGGAGGGCATAGAGCTGGGCGAAGGCATGGTGGTCGCCGGCCTGGGCGCGGGTGAGCGCGTCGGCTTCGCCGGCGGTTGCGGTGGCGGTGGCGGGAAGGACGGCGGGGGGACCCGCCGGCTTATCGGGTACGGGCTGCGGGCCCTTGGCCGGAGCATCCACAGCCGGCTCCGGGGCAGCAGCGCGAGTGGAAGCGATATCGGACGATTGCATGGAGAACCTGCTTGTTGTCATTCGTTTCCTTGGGGCAACGACCGACAGGCCGCGAAGTGCTGCGCCGCTCATGAATCCTCGTTAGTATAGGGGGCAGCGGTTGGAGTGGCGAACAGCGGCATCCGCGACGCCGCCATGAAAGCCTCGCTGATATTTGGTTGGATGCAGGTTATTGACGATCCGTTAGTTCCGGAGGCGTGGGGAGAAGAATTTGAGGTTTGATCGATCGAAGGAGCTGAACGGCGTGCCCCCTTGGGCGATCGTGCTGGCGCTCCTTCTTCTCTTCAGTACCGGGAATTGGGATCGAGGCGGGTGTTTTGCCCAGGGGGTGGGACAGCCGGCGGGGACCGCGGGCGGGACCATCCCAGCGCAATGGCTGGGGCGGCCGGTGCGGAAGATTGTCTTTGCGGGCGAAGCCGGGCCGCGCCTGAAGTACCTGGAGAACGGCCTGGCTCAGAAGGTGGGGGCTCCCCTGAATGGGGACCTGGTGGCCGCCAGCTTGCGGGCGGTGTACGCAACCGGGCTGCTGGAGACGGCGGAGGCGCTGGCTGAGCCGGACGGCGACGGAGTGGACCTGATCTTTCGCGGCGAGCCGCGGATGTTTATTGGCGTGGTGAGCGTGTACGGGGCCAAGGGGGCCACCGTGAACATGCAGTTGGAGCGCGGCTGCCGCCTGCGGGCGGGAACCCGGTTCAACCAGGCGAGGCTTTCAGAGGCGCTGGAGCTGATGCGGCAGATCCTGGCGCAGAACGGCTACTACGAGCCGACGATCAAGCACACGCTTACCGAGCACAGCGCCGAGCAATTGACCGACATCGCGTTCCAGGTGACGTCGGGCCGCCGCGCCCGGGTGGGATCGGTCTCTGTCAGCGGCAACTCGGGGATGACGCTGGAGGAGTTTCGCGAGGCAGCGCACCTGCGGGCGGGCGGAGTGGTGGATCCGGAGACGGTGAGCCGGGCTCTGGCGGGGGTGCTGAAATATTACCGCAAGCACAACCGGCTGGAGGCCGAGATCAAGCTGGCGGGGCAGGAGTATGCGGGACACAAGGTGAATTACCGGTTCACCGCGAACGAGGGCCCGCGCGTGAAGGTGGTGCTGGAGGGCGCCAGCCTGGACGAGGACAAGCTGAAGCGGCTGGTGCCGGTGTTTGAAGAGGGCACGGTCGACGAGGATCTGCTGAACGAGGGCAATCGCAAGCTGCGCGATTACTTCCAGAGCCTGGGGTATTTCCAGGTGAAGGTGGATCACGTACAGAACACCCCTCATCCGGGTGACGTGCTGATCGCCTTCGACGTGCAGCGCGGGCCGCGCGGACGCGTGGAGAGCGTGAAGGTGGAGGGCAATCATTATTTCGATGCGCGTACGCTGAAGGATCTGCTGAGCGTCCACGCGGCCAGCACCACGGCGCGCCACGGCGACTACAGCCAAGGGCTGCTGGCGCAGGATGTAAGCGCGCTGGAGGCTGTGTATCAGAACAACGGCTTTTCGCAGGTGAAGGTGACGCCCGAGACGGTGGCGGCCAAGCGGGGCGGAGCGCACGGCGAGCCGGCTCCGATCCGGGTGATCTATCACATCGACGAAGGGCCGCAGCAGCGGGTGGCCTCCGTGCAGATTGAAGGCAACGAGCATGTTCCGCAGCAGGACCTGCGCGCGCTGATGAATACGGAGCCGGGGCAGCTTCTTTCGCCGCGCAACCTGGCCGGAGACCGCGACACGCTGGTGACGGAGTACCTGAGCAAGGGCTTCGACACGGTGCAGGTGGACGTGGATGAAAAAAACGTGGCGGCGGATCCCTCAAAGGTGGACGTGACCTTTCATATCCACGAGGGGGAGCAGGTGTTTGTGCGCAACGTGCAACTGACGGGTTTGCACTACACGCGGCCGGATACGGTGGCGCGCGCTATCACCGTGAAGTCGGGCGAGCCGCTGAACCAGACGGCGCTGGATGAGACGCAGCGCAACCTGTACGACTTTGCGCTGTTCAGCGAGGTGAATACGGCGGTGCAGAACCCCACGGGGGACGAAGCGCTGAAGACGGTGCTGCTGCAAGCGGTGGAGGCGCGGCGGTGGACGCTGACCTACGGCGCGGGATTCGAGGTGCAGACCGGAACCCCTGTGAACGGCTGCCAGGGACTGCTGGCCAGCGGAGTGAAGTGCACGCCGAGCGGGCGGACGGGCATCAGCCCTCGGGTGCTGGTGGCGCTCACGCGCAACAACCTGTTCGGGCGGGAGCAGTCGGCATCGGTGCAGGGCAACTACGGCCTGCTGGAGCAGAAGATCGATCTGATCTACGACTATCCGCATATTGAAGGAAGCCGAAACTTCGGATTCACGTTCACGGGCGGCTACGCCAACAGCCAGGACGTAACGACGTATGTGGCGTCGCGCATTGAAGCGGGATTCCGGGTAACGGAAGGTTTTGAAGGCCGCAGGATTTCGCGGGCGAATACGCTGATCTACGGCTATGATTTTCGCCGTGTGAAGGTGGCCGAGGAGAGTCTGCAGGTATTTCCCAACTTTGTTCCGGTTCTGGCGGCGGCGGTGCGCGTGGGTGGGCCAAGTTTGACGTGGATTCGCGATACGCGCGATTCGGCGACGGATGCGCATCGCGGCACGTACACGAGTTTCCAGGAATTTCTATCGGCTTCGCCGTTCGGCGCGGAGGCGCAGTTCAACCGCATCGACACATCCCATTCGAGCTTTTACAGCTTCGATAAGGGCAAGTATGTGTTTGCGCGCAACACGCGGTACGGGCAGGAGCGGGCGTTCGGCAACGGCAGTTCGGAGCTGATTCCGCTGCCGGAGCGGCTGTATGCCGGCGGCGCGACGTCGCTGCGCAGCTTCTCGATCAACGCCGCGGGTCCGCGCGATCCGCAGACCGGATTTCCGATTGGAGGCGCGGGCGCGCTGGTGAACAATCTGGAACTGCGCATGCCGCCGCCGACACTTCCCTACTTCGGCAACACGGTGAGCCTGGTCCTTTTTGAAGATATGGGCAACATCTTCCGCAACTCGTCGGAGATCTGGCCGAGCCTGTTGCGCGTGGAGCAGCCGAATCGCGACGCCTGCACCACGCTGACGCCTCCGGTGGAGACCGCTCCGGGCAAATTTACCGAGCCGGAGCCGGGCGGGCAGAATACCTCGACAGGGCCGAAGGGGACGTGCAGTTTTGCGTACTTTTCGCACGCGCCGGGCGCGGGGCTCCGCTATCACACGCCGGTTGGACCCATCCGGCTGGACTTCAGCTATACGCTGAATCCGCCCATCTATCCAATTGATGTGAACTACTCTCAAGCGCAGCCGTTCGCCAACCAGCATGTGGGCGAGGCGAGCCACTTCAACTTCTTCTTCAGCCTGGGGCAGACGTTCTGATGCAGCGCACGGCTTATCTTCGCGCGGGAATGGCGGCGGCAGCCGGGGTGCTGGCGTGCGCCGTGCTGGCTGCGCAGAACGCGCCCGTGGTTGTGGACCGCGTGGTTGCGGTGGTGAATAATCAGCCGATCCTGCTGAGCGACGTGCGCAACGAGGTGCGGCTGGCGGCGCTGGAGCCGCGCAGCAAGGAGGAAGGCGAGCCGACGGAACAGAACGCATTGGACGATCTGATCAGCCGCGCCTTGATTCGCCAGCAGATTCGCGAGGAAGACGTGCAGGCCGCCCAGCCCAATCCGGAGCAGGTGGAACAGCGGCTGGCGGGATTGCGGCGGGAGCTGCCGGAATGTGTCCACCTGCACTGCAGCACGGAGGCGGGGTGGCAGGCATTCCTGAAGGAACATGCGCTGACCGAGGCCGAGGTGGAGCACTATCTGCGCATGCGCATGGAGGTGCTTGCGTTTATCGAGGATCGCTTCCGGCAGGGCATCCGCATACCGCAGGAGGATGTGGAGAAGTATTACCGCGAGACGCTGCTGCCGCAGTATCCCAAGGGCGAGCGGGCGCCGCCGCTGAAGAACGTGGAGCCGCGGATCGAGGAGATTCTTCTGGAACAGCGGGTGAATGAGCTGTTCGGAGCCTGGCTGGACAACCTGCGCAAGCAGGGCGATGTGGAGGTGCTCGATCCGGCGCTGAAGGTGGGCGGCGATGGCGCGAGCGGCAATGGAGGCAGCCAATGAGCGGCTCTTCCACAACGCCGAAGGCACGGCGCGGACGCAGGCACATTCTGTGGAACACGGCCGGCGTGGCGGTGGCGCTGGCCGCCGTGGTTGCGGTGCTGGCGCTGTGGTCGAATTCGGCGCAGTTCCAGAACCTGGTTCGCGAGCGGCTGGCGGAGCAGGTGGAGAACATGACCGGAGGGCGCGTGGAGATCGGCGCGTTCCACTGGCGGCTGCTGAAGCTTGAATTGGAAGCGGAGAACATTGTTATCCACGGCGACGAGCCCGCCGGCGAAGCCCCGTATGCGAGGATCGCGCGACTGGATGCGCGCTTCAGCATTCTGGGACTGGCGCGAGGCATCCGGCTGCGCGATCTGGAGATCGATGAGCCGCGCATGCACCTGATCTTCTATCGCGACGGTCAGACGAACCAGCCGCACCCGGCACATCCGGAGGGCGGAGGGCGATCGGGGCTGGATACGCTGTTCAGCATGCAGGCGGGGCACGTTGCGGTGAACAACGGGTGGATCGACCTGGACAATCGCGCGGCCTTTCTCGATTTTCAGAACCGCTATCAACCGCTGGATTTTCGGGGCGACGATGTTTCGGTGACGATGCGCTACCTGGCCGCCGCGGCACAGCAGCCGGAGCGCTATCGGATCGATGCCGGGGTGCGCGACCTGACGCTGGCGCGCGGCGGCACATTGCAGACGAAGGTACCCGGTGTTCATGGAGTGCTGCGCGCAACGGTGGACCTGATGCGCGACGCGATCGCGATCAACGACCTGACACTGACGGCGCACACGCGCGGCGCACCGGATCGCACGCTGCAGATTCAGGGGGCGTGGACGAACTTTGCCAACCCGCGCTGGAGGGCGACGGTGCGGGGCGATCTGGATATGCGCCTGCTCGATCCGGTGCTGGGATATCCGTTTGCGCCGGAGGGCATTGCGCACCTTGACCTGGCATGCGCCGGCGAGCATGCGCAGTTCGGCATCGATGGCACCGTGCACGCGGAGCACGCGGCGTATATCGCGCCCGGAGTGGTGGCGCGCGACGTGGACCTGACGGCGCGCGTGCATGCCGATCCGCTGCATCTGCGCATTACGTCGGTGGTGGCACGCCTGCAGCCCGGCGGGACGCTGACCGGCGAAGTGCTGCTGGATCATTGGGTGCCGCCGTCGGCAAACCAGGTGCAGATACGCGCGGATGTGCCGCATACGACGCCGAAGCCTACGCTGCGGCAACGGCTGATGCGGCATCTGCACCGCGCGCCTGCACAGCGGCCTCCCGCTCCCAGCCTGCCCCACTCAGCTTTGCTTACGCATGCCATCGTCGATGTTCCGGTGGACGGCAAGGTGACGGCGCAGTTCAACGGCGTCTCGCTCGACACGATTCTGGACATTGTGGGCCAGCGGCCGTTTCAGCGGCTGGGCGTGGCCACGCTGGTGAACGGACCCACCACAGCGCAGTGGAACAAAGGCGACGTGAACACGCTGGTGGTGGATGCGCATCTGGCGCTCGCGGCGCAAGCCGCTCCGCCGGCGGGCGAGGCGCCGGGCACAGGCGCGGTGGACGCCACCTACAAGCAGCGCGACGGATCCGTGGATGTGCGCTCGCTGGAGCTGCATCTGCCCGGCAGCACGCTCAACGCGCATGGGCGTCTGGGCGCTTTTCCGCTGACGAGCGCGAGCGCGCTCAATCTCGATTTCGCAACGCAGAACCTGGGCGAGTTCGATCAGGTTCTGCGCGATCTGGGCCTGCAGCGCAACGGGCGCGCAGGGACGGCCGCGCTGCCGATTTCGCTGAGCGGGCGGGGTGAGTTTCACGGGATGTGGGCGGGGTCGCTGCTGTCACCGCACCTGGCGGGGAACATGAAAGCGACGCAGGTGGCCATGGAACTGCCGCCGCACGCCGAGGGCGCGAAGCCCGCATGGATTCACTTCGACAGCGTGGAGGCGACGGGCAGCTACGACGCGGAGGAGATTGCCATTGGCCATGCGCACGCACAGATGGGAGCGGCGCATTTGGATGTGGATGGCACGCTGACGGCTGCGTCCGCGCCTTCGGCGAGCACGCCCGGCCGCGCGCGTAAAAATGAGGGTGCGGAGCTGCCCGGCTTCGGGAGCGACTCCCTGCTGCACATCCATGCGCGGGCCGCACAGTTGAAGAGCGGCGATCTGCTATCGATCATCGGCCAGGATCTGCCGGTCTCCGGCGCGGTGAACGCGCAGATTGCCATTGATGGTCCGCTGAGCGCGGCCACGGGTTCGGGCTGGGCGGAGCTGGACAACGGCGTGGTTTATGGCGAGCCGGTCGACCGGATTCGCGCGCAGGGGACGGCGTCTCAGCAAGCCGTTCAACTGTCGTCGTTCACGGTGCAGAATGCGAGCGGGACGATTGCGGGAGCCGGCTCGTACAACGTGGCGTCGAAGCAATTCACGCTGAATGCGCGCGGCGCGGGGATCGACCTGAGCAAGATCGCCAAGCTGCAGAGCGCGCATGCGGGGGTGGGCGGAAAGCTGAGCGTGACGGTTTCCGCCGATGGAAGCGCGACTGAGCCTCATTTGCAGACGCGCGGAACCATTGCGGGCCTGACGCTGCAGGGGCAATCGTTTGGCGAGGTTGCATTTGACGCGCACAGCGCCGGGGAGATGCTGGCGTACAACGCGACGACGCACTTCAACTCCGCCGGAGTTGGGCTGAACGGGCAGACGAAGATGGGCGGAGACTGGCAGACCGACGCACGGGTGAGCTTCAGCCATTTCGATATCGGCCGTCTGTTCTCGCTGGCGCACCTGGACAACCTGCATGCGCAATCGGCGCTGGAGGGCACGGCCAGCATCACGGGGCCGCTGGCCCGGGTGGACGAGATGAAGGGTGAGTTGCGCCTGCAGCCCGCGGCGTTGAGCATCGCCGGTGTGCATCTGGCCAGCGACGGCCCGATTCGCGCGACGCTTGCGAACTCCGAAGTGCACCTGGATCCGGTCCACATCACGGGCGACGGCACCGATCTGCGGGCCGAGGGCAGCGCGGGTTTGCGCGGGACACAGCCACTGAACTTCGCGGCGAATGGCTCGATCAATCTGCAGCTGATCGAGACACTCGATTCCGACCTGACGGCGGCCGGCAGTTCGCATTTTCAAGTCAAGGCTCGCGGATCGGTCGGCAGCCCCTCGCTGACGGGCACGATCGACTTTGAAAACGGGTCGATTGCGCTGGAGGATTTGCCCAACGGCCTGAGCCAGTTGAACGGCAGGCTGCGCTTCAACCAGAACCGGCTTGAAGTGGAGAAGCTGACCGCGATGACCGGCGGGGGCAAGCTGGACGTGGGCGGCTACCTTGCCTACCAGCACGGAATCTTTGCCGATCTCACGGTAACGGGGAATGCCATTCGCATTCGCTACCCGGACGGGGTGAGTTCCCAGGCCGATGCCAAACTGCGGGTGCAGGGGACGCCGGCCAGCCTGCTGCTTTCGGGCAACGTCCTCATCACGCGATTCTCGGTGAGCCCGGACTTCGATATGGCGGCGCTGGCAGCCAAAGCCACCGGCGTTCAGCCGATCGCGCTTCCCAATGCGCCATCGAACCACGTGCGCCTGGATGTACGCATTCAATCGTCGCCGCAGCTGAGTTTTCAAAACGCGTATGCGAAGCTGGCCGGGGACGTAGACCTGCGGCTGCGCGGAACGCTCGCCACGCCGTCTCTGCTGGGCCGCGTCTCCGTAACGCAAGGGGAAGCCGTGATCGCGGGCACGCGGTACGAGTTGCAGCGCGGCGACGTGACCTTCACAAATCCAGTTCGCATTCAGCCGATGGTGGACCTTACGGCGACGGCGCGCGTGGAGGACTACGACATCACTCTGGGGCTGCACGGCACGCCGGACAGGATGTCCACCACGCTGCGGAGCGATCCTCCGCTGCCGGAGACGGACGTGATGGCGCTGCTGGCGCTGGGGCGCACGCAGAGCGAGCAGGGGCTGTATACGCAACAGCAGCAGCAGTCGATCGGACTCAGCCCTTCCACCGACGTGCTGCTGGGCGGCGCGCTGAATGCCACGGTGAGCAGCCGCGTGCAAAAACTCTTTGGCGCGGGCTCAGTGAAGGTGGACCCGAGTTACCTGGGCGCGCTGGGCAACTCCACGACGCGCATCACGGTGGAAGAACAGGTGGGCAAGTACGTCACGCTGACCTATGCCACCAATGTGGACACGTCGGCGCAGCAGCTTCTGCAGGCTGAGATCGCGATCAACCGCCACGTTGCCCTGCTGGTGACGCGCGACGAATCGAACGTGTTTTCGATGGTGATTAAGGCGACGCGGCGATACAGGTGACAGGTTTCAGGTGACAGGTTTCAGGTGACAGGGGACAGGTTTCAGGTGACAGGGGACAGGTTTCAGGTGACAGGTGACAGGTGACAGGGAGAGGGTACTTTTGCGCTCAAGTAGACTTAAATCGTGAGTACTGCCTTGCCCAACCTGTGGACGAAGACGCGCACCACTCTGGAGATGATCAAGTGGGAGCACTCCATCTTTGCCCTTCCCTTTGCGCTCACGGCGGCGCTGCTGGCAGCCCACGGATTGCCTTCGCTGCGCACGCTGGCGTGGATCCTTGTGGCGATGGTGTCGGCGCGCTCGTGCGCGATGGCGTTTAACCGCTGGGCCGACGCCGACCTCGACGCCGATAATCCCCGCACGAAGATGCGCGCCATCCCCGCGGGACTGCTGACGCGGCAGTTCGTGCTCGGCTTCACGGTGCTGATGGCGGCGATCTTTGTTGCATCGGCGGCGGCGCTGAACCGGCTCACGCTGGAACTTGCGCCGGTGGCGCTTGCGGTGCTGCTGGGCTACAGCTACATGAAGCGGATGACGCGATGGTCGCACCTGGTGCTGGGCCTGGCGCTGGGACTGGCGCCGGCGGCTGCGTGGATCGCGGTGCGCGGATCGCTCGATGTGCGCATCGTGGTGCTGACCGCGGCGGTCACGCTGTGGGTGGGCGGCTTCGACGTGCTGTACGCGTGCCAGGATTACGACCACGACCGTGCGGCCGGTCTCTACAGCCTGCCACGCGCGATTGGGATTCCCGCGGCATTCTGGGCGGCGCGGCTGATGCATGTGGCCATGCTCGCGCTGCTGGTGTGGTTTGCGCGGCTGTTTGGATTTCATACTGCGGGCTGGATCGGGATCGGCGTGGTGGCGCTGCTGCTGGGATACGAGCACGCCATTGTTTCGCCGCGCGACCTGCGCCGGCTGAATGCGGCATTCTTCACCATGAACGGCGTGATCGCGATGGTGTTTCTCGCGTTCGTCGCCGTCGACCTGTGGCTGCGGAGCTGATGGGATGACGACGGAACAGAAGCAGGAGAGCCCCGCCGTGCAGCGCTGGTATGCCACGCGCGCGCCGCGCGCGGGTGCTGTGGCAGCGCAAGCGAGAACGGGCACGGGAACGCGCGTGGCCATCCAGGGCGAGCCGGGATCGTTCAGCCATGAAGCCGCGCTGAAGCTGGTTCCCGAAGCGGAGATTGCGCCGTGCTCGCTTTCCGCCGAGGTGTTTGAGGCGCTCTCCGCGGGCGCGGTGGATGCAGCGGTAATTCCGATTGAGAACAGCCTGGCGGGATCGGTGCTGGAGCACTTCGACCTGTTGCTGCAGCACGACGTGACGGTGCAGGGGGAGACGCTGCTGCGCATCCGGCATAACCTGATCGCGCTGCCCGGCCGCAAGATCGAGGACATTCGCCGCGTGTTTTCGCATCCGGTGGCGCTGGCGCAGTGCCGGCGCTTTCTCGGCGAGCATCCGCAGATGGAGTCGTTCGCCTTCTACGACACAGCGGGGAGCGTGAAGCAGCTTGTGGAACTGCAAGACGGCGAAGCGGCAGCGATCGCGAGCAAGGCCGCGGCGGCGTTTTACGGCGCCGAAATTCTGCGCGAGAACATCGAGGACAATCCGGAGAACTACACACGATTCTTCCTGGTAAGGCGCGCGCAGGATGCGGTGAGCGACGCGGACGCGAACAAGATGACGCTGGCCTTCTCGCTGGAGAACCGGCCTGGATCGCTTGTCGCGGCGCTGCTGGAGCTGTCACGGCTGGGGACGAATCTCACCAAGATCGAGTCGCGGCCGGTGCATGGCAAGCCGTGGGAGTACATCTTCTACGTGGATTGCCAGATCGATGGACTCGCACAGCGCGATCAGGCAATCGCCGCGCTGCAGCCGCACTGCGCGATGCTGAAGTCGCTGGGAAGCTATAGAGGCAGGGAGTAGGCGGCAGGCAGTAGGGAGTAGGCAGTAGGGAGTAGAAAGCCTCGGGGCCGGAGCTGTTCCCTATTCCCTGTTCCGTGTTCCCTGTTTCCTGTTCCCTAGTCCCTATTCCCTACTCCCTACTCCCTACTCCCTACTCCCTACTCCCTTAAAATCAAACCATGTTGCGTGTGCTGCGTCCTGTTCCTGTCGAGTCAATCCGGTTGCTGGTGTTCGATCTGGATGGAACGCTGATCGATTCGGCGCGCGACCTATGCAACAGCGTGAACGCGGCGCTGGAGCATATGGGGCGGCCGCATTTGAGCGATGAGATCATCGCCGGGTTTGTGGGCAACGGCGCGCCCATGCTGGTGCGGCGTTCGCTGGCTGTGGAGAATGGCGTCTCGCCCGACGAGGTGCACGACGAGGAGCTGGCCACCGCGTACAGCTTCTTTCTGGCGCACTATCGCGAGCACAAGCTCGACTTCACATATGCGTACGAGGGCGTGCTGGAGTCGCTGGCGGCCCTGCGCCTGAAGGCGGACGGCTCGCCGCGCAAGTTGGCGGTGCTGACCAACAAACCGGTGCGGCCGGCGCGCGCCATCTGCCAGGGTTTAGGCATGGGCGAGTTCTTTTTCCAGATCTACGGCGGCGACAGTTTTGCATTCAAAAAGCCCGATCCGCTGGGGATGCGGACGCTGATGCAGGAGGCCGGCGCGGAGCCGCACGAAACCCTGATGATCGGCGACAGCAAGGTGGACGTGGAGACGGCGCGCAACGCGGGGGCGTGGAGCCTGGGCTGCCAGTTCGGCTTCGGCCCGCAGAATCTGATGGAGACGCCGCCGGACATCGTGGTGGATTCGGCGTGGGAGTGGGCGAGCGCAATGGATGGGCCGGCCAACGCGGACTAACCAGGGAATCTGGAACCATGCGGATGGGCGGCGCGTACTCCCTTGCGGCGCTTCGGTGGCCTAGAATTGGATGCGTTGCCCTTTGCCGCCTGCGGGCGCACCTGCCTCCGCTCCCGAGGCTCACGTTTAACTCTTATTGTGAGGAACTCCATGATGAATCGCTGGTTCAATACGCCACGGCGCAATCTGTTTGCCGCCGTGGCCGCTTTGCTGTTTGCCGGTTCGTGTTGTCTGCATGCGGAACGGCTGCCGAAGACCGTGATCCCCACGCACTACGACCTGAAGCTCACGCCCGACCTGAAGGCCGCCACGTTCAGCGGCGTGGAAAAAATCGACGTGGACGTGAAGGAGGCGACGAAGAGCATCGCGCTCAACTCGCTGGAGATCGAGTACCAGTCGGTGACCATCTCCGCGGGCGGCAAGGAGCAGAAAGCCGAGGTCGCGCTGGACAAGGCGAAGGAAGAGGCCGTCTTCACCGTGCCGGATGAGATTCCCGCAGGCAAGGCGACCATCGCCATCCATTACACCGGCATTCTGAACGATAAGCTGCGCGGGTTTTATCTCTCGAAGACGGCGCGGCGCAACTACGCGGTGACGCAGTTCGAGTCGACCGACGCGCGGCGCGCGTTCCCCAGCTTCGACGAGCCGGCGTTCAAGGCCACGTTTACGCTAACGATGGTGGTGGACAAGGGCGACAACGTGATCTCGAATACCGAGATTGTGAGCGACACGCCCGGGCCCGGCACGGAGAAGCACACGCTGCGGTTTGACGAGACGCCGAAGATGTCGACCTACCTGCTGGCGTTCCTGGTGGGTGACTTCAAGTGCACGGACGGCATGCAGGACGGCGTGAAGATCGGCGTATGCGCCACGCCCGACAAGGTTGAGCTGACGCACTACGGGCTGGACGTGGCGAAGTACGTCCTGCACTACTACGACGATTACTTCGGCATTCACTTCCCGCTGAAGAAGCTGGACCTGATCGGCATTCCCGATTTCGAAGCCGGCGCGATGGAGAACTTCGGCGCGATCACGTATCGCGAGACCGATCTGCTGATCGACCCCAAGACCGCGTCGATCAGCGCCAAGAAGAGTGTGGGCGAGGTGATTGCGCACGAGATGGCGCACCAGTGGTTCGGCGATCTGGTGACGATGGCGTGGTGGAACAACGTGTGGCTGAACGAGGGCTTCGCCACGTGGATGGAGAACAAGCCGATCGCCGCGATGCATCCCGATTGGAACATCGACCAGGACGTGATCAGCGGGCTTGACGGCACGCTGAACTTCGACGCGCAGCCGACGACGCGCCCCATTCGCGCCACCGCGGACACGCGCGAGCAGATCGAGCAGATGTTTGACGGCCTCAGCTACGGCAAGGCCAGCGACGTGCTGCTGATGGTGGAGAACTACGTGGGGCCGGAGACGTTCCGCAAGGGCGTGCACGCGTACCTTGAGGCGCACCTCTACAGCAACGCGACGGCAGAGGACTTCTGGAACGCGCAGACCAAGGTGAGCGGCAAGCCTGTCGACAAGATTATGGACAGCTTTATCGCGCAGCCCGGCGAGCCGATCCTGACGTTTGGCGCGCCGGAGCATGGCATGGTGACGGTGTCGCAGAAGCGGTTCTACCTGAGCCCGAGCATCCAGCCAGACCCCAAGCAGAAGTGGACGGTGCCGGTGTGCTTCAAGACCGCGGCCGGACAGGATTGCGAATTGCTGACCCCAGACAAGACGAGCCTGAAGGTCCCGGCGAGCGCGCTGTTCTTTGCCAACGCTGGGGGCAAGGGCTACTACCGCAGCACGTATGAGGCGAAGCAATACGACGCGCTGGTGGCGAACGTGGAGACCAAGCTGAAGCCGACGGAACGCATCAGCCTGATTGGCGACGAGTGGGCCAAGGTTCGCGCGGACAAGGCCACGGTGGGCGACTACCTGAACCTGATGGGCGCGGTGAAGGACGATACGAACGCTCCGGTGCTCGGCTCGGCGCTGAGCGGTGTGGGCGCGGTTTACAGCCGCGTGGCGTCGAGTGAGAAGGAACGCGATGCGCTTGCGAAATGGCTTCGCGGAACGCTGTCGCCGGTGTACGCAAAGCTGGGGCCGGCTTCGCCCAACGATTCGCCGAACAAGCGCGCACTGCGTGCCACGCTGTTTGGCGTGCTGGGCTTCTACGGGAAGGATCCGGCGGTGCTGGCGGAGGCCAAGGATCTGGCCGAGAAGTACCTGGCCAACCCGGCGTCGGTTGAGCCCTCGCTGGGACAGACGGCGCTGGCGATTGCTACGCGCAACGGCGACGCGGCACTCTTCGACCAGCTGCAGCATTTGTACGAGACGTCGAAGAATCCGCAGATGGCCGAACAGGCGCTGCGGCTGATGGCGCAGTTCGAAGAACCCCAACTGGAGAATCGCGCCCTGGAGTACGCGCTGACAAACAAGGTGCGCAGCCAGGATGCGGCCATTCAGTTTGCCATCGCGCTGCAGTTGCCCAAGACCCGCCAGCGGGCGTGGGAGTTCATCAAGGGCCATTGGGACGGCATTCATGCGCTGCTGACGCCGGAACTGGGCAACATCCTGGTCGGCTCGACGGGGGCCTTCTGCTCCGAAGACGCGAAGAACGATGTGCAGCAGTTCTTTGCGACGCACAAGGTGGCTTCCGCGGAGGTGTCGATGAAGCACTCCGTGGAGACCATCGACGCGTGCATGGAGTTGCGCCGTCTGCAGGGACCGAATCTGCAGAAGTGGCTGGCTGAGCAGCCGGGACTGAGCGGAGGCGAGTAAGCAGCCTCGCCGATTCGCTGCGTGGTGCCCCACCCAACGCGACACGAAACGTCGCGTTGGATGGGGCACCCGAAGGATGGCGATGCTGGTCCAGGGGCGCGCGCGCTTTAGAAAACTTATGATTAAGAATCTCCTTTGAATTGATAGTCTTTGGGTCAGAAGTCCGGACATTACGGGCCCGATTCATACTGGAGTTCTGCAATGATGCGCGCTCTCGTCCTGGCGCTTTTGCTAGTACCCTCTGCCGGTTTCGCAATCTCCTCATCTTCCGCACCGGCGCCGCCGCAGGCGATCACAGGAGTTGTCGCCGATCCCTCAGGGGCCATCGTTCCGAATGCGAACATCGAACTCGTCGACTCGACCGGGGCGGTTGCGGGCAGCTTCCACTCCGGGGGTGACGGCAGCTTCCAGATCGCTCCGCCGCACGCGGGCAACTACACACTGGTGGTATCGGAGCCCGGCTTCGACACGGTGAAGACACCCGTGGTGATTGCGGCGCCGGCCAAGACTGCTTCCGCGGCCAGCCGGCAGTTTGCGACGCTCCGCATTGTGCTGCCCATCGCGGCGCTGGCCACCAACGTGCAGGTCAACGCGGACACCTCCGAGGACATCTCCGCGACCGACGACAACCACGATGCGTCGGTGATGACGTCAGAAGATCTGAAGCAGCTTCCCATCTTCGACAACGATTACCAGAGCGCGATGAGCGCGTTTCTGGACACCAGCGCCGAAGGCACCGGCGGTGCAGGCCTGATCGTGGATGGCGTGGAGGCCAATCGCGCCACCATCTCGCCGTCCGCCGTGAAGGAGATCATCATCAACCAGGATCCCTACTCGGCGCAGTACTACTGGCCCGGGCGCGGGCAGATGGAGATCATTTCCAAATCCGCCGCCGACCATTTCCACGGCCAGTTCAACTTCCTGTTCCGTGACAACTCGATGAACGCGCAGAATGCGCTTGCGCCGTCGAAGCCATACGAACAGCGCCGCATCTACGAGGGCAGCGTTACCGGGCCCGTCAAATTGTGGAAGAAGAGCAGCTTTCTGGGCAGCTTTAACCGCGCGGAAGAGGACATGAACGCGGTGGTCATCGCCAACCTGCTGCCGACGGCTTCGAACCCCACCGGCCTGTTCTCAGCCAACGTGGCCACGCCCTCGCGCGACACCGAGTTCAGCACACGCCTGGCGCACGAGTTCAGCGACCGCCACTCGGCCTATTCGCAGTACAGCTACCAGGACTGGACCGGGCAGAACAAAGGCGTGGGCGGGCAAACGCTGGCCGAGGCGGGTTACAACAGCCGCTACCACGAAGACGACTTCATCACCCATGTTGACTCGATGCTTTCGCCGGTGCTCATCAACCAGTTCTCGGTGGTGGGCGAGCACGACTTCAGCCGCGCCACCGACGTGAACGAGGCGCCGCGCATCGGCGTGGCCGGCTACTTCACCTCGGGTTCGGCCCAGGGCGACTCGCTTTCCACGGAGTACAACTTCCGCCTTTATGACATGGTTTCGTGGACACGCGGCAAGCACTTCGTCAAGATGGGTGTTGGGGTTCCCCACCTGAGCCGCCGCGCCTACGACGACCACACCTACGAGCTCGGCGCGTACACCTTCAGCCCAACCATGGCGCCAGACGGAACCGTGGCCGTGACCGCGCTGCAGAACTACGAGAACAACCGGCCCACGGGCTATTCGCTGCACTCCGGCGAAATCCACTTCATCTACCACCAGCAGGAAGCCGGCGCGTTCATCCAGGACCAGTACAAGATGAGCGAAAGCTTTTCCATTACGCCGGGCCTGCGCTACGACTGGTTGAACTTTCTGGCCACCAAGCGGCTGGGCTTTTCGCCGCGCGTGTCGTTTGCGTGGGTGCTCGATCAGCACTCGAAAACGGTGGTTCGCGGCGGCGGCGGCATCTACTATGACCGTTTCGGCGCGGGGCCGCTGCTCGACCTGGTTCGCTACGGCAGCCTGCAGCCGCGGCGGCGCTCGGTGGAAGTGACCCTGAACCCCAGTACCGAGCCTGCGACGGGCTGCTTTCCCATTGCAAACTGCGTGAACCCCGGCACGCTGCCCGTCTCGCGCACCGTGCTGGACAGCAACGCCCGCCTGCCCTACCAGATGCAGTACGGCCTCTCGATTGAGCGCGCGCTGGGCGAGAAGGCCACCGCCGTCATAAGCGTCTACTCCACGCGCGACATCGGCCGATTCCGCTCCGTGGACGTGAACGCGCCCACGCCGCAGTCCGGCTACACGCAGCGCCCTGACCCCAGCTACGACCGCATCCGCGACATGCAGACCGCGGCGTTCATGGATGGCAATGCGCTGGACTTTACCTATCGCGGGCGGCTGAACAAGTGGTTCACGGGGTGGGGCCGCTACACCTGGTCGCACTACGCAAACAATAGCGAGGGGCTCTGGTTCTATCCGCAGAACCAGTACGCGCCCAACGACGAGTGGGCCGACGCAAGCTGGGACCGCCGCCAGCGGCTCGGGTTTTATGCCATGTTCAATCCCAAGAGCGTGGTGAACCTTTCGGCGGGCATCTGGGCCAACAGCGGCGCACCGTGGACACCGACGACGGGCAGCGATCCGTACGGCGACGGGCTGTTCAACGCGCGGCCGCAGGGCGTGGCTCGCGATAGCCAGCGCCTGCCCGCCAACGAGGACCTGGACCTGCGCTGGGGACACGACTTCGCCATCACGGCGAACAAGGACGATGAGGCGCCGCACCTGGGCTTCTCCGTTTCGTCGTTCAACGTGGTCAACCACCCGAACACCTGGTGGGTGGACACGGTGACGACGTCGTCGGGCTATGGCGAGCGGACGTCCGTGGGCGATCCGCGGCGACTGCAGCTTGCCGCGCGGTTTGAGTTCTAGCGGCCTATCGGCAGAGGCCGCATGCCTCAGGTGCGGGTCGGGAGACCCGCACTACAGCCGGCCGGGAGGCCGGCGCTACTCCCCGTTCCCTGGAACCAAACTTCGCTCCTCCACGTATCTGGTGAGCGGGAGGTTCCATGCGCTATCGCCTGCTCTTCGTCTGTCTGCTGGTGCTGGCCTTCGCCATGCCCGCCTTCGCCAGCCGCGATGTGGTCCACTTTGGCAGCAACATTCGCGTGGCGCCCGGCGAAAGTGTGCATGACACGGTCTGCTTCTTCTGCAGCGTGGAGAACCGCGGCACCATTCAGGGCGATGTGGTGGTCTTCTTCGGCAATGTGCACATCGATGGCCAGGCCAACCACGACGTGGTGAACTTCTTCGGCAACGTGGTCGCCGCCGACAATGCCACCATCGGGCACGACCTGGTGAGCATGTTCGGCAACGTTCACCTGGGAGACAAGGTCTCCGTGGGCGAGGACATGGTGGCCATGTTCGGACGCGTGCACCAGACGGGCGACGTCACCGTGCACGGGGACCGCGTGGAGCAACCCGCGTGGATCTTTTGGGGACCTCTGGGCTTTATCTGCCTGATCGTGTTCTTTGTGGTGCGCGAGGTGCGCGAATCGCATCGCCGCAGGATGTATCCGCCGCCGCCACCGCCCGGGTATCCGATGCCGCCGCGATAGCGACTGAAAGGAAAAAGCCCGGCGGGTGCGCCGGGCTTTCTGTTAGCCGCAACTCAAATGACGCTTTAGAGCTTCTCGAAGAACTCGCAGGCTGAGCAAGAGATGTAGACCCCGCCTGGGACGCCGCGCTCACGGTCCTTGACGCGCTTAACGATGCGCGTGGGTTTGCTGCACTTGGGGCAGTCGGTCGACTTGGTGGTATCCATGACCTTTTTGCGGTCGCCGGTCTTTGCAATCTTTGCCATTTCGGGTGTTTCTCCTTTGGAGGGGTTGTCTGAGGCTCACGCGCACAGGATTGGCGCGGCTTCGACGGCGCGGTCAGGTGCTCAACTCATGTCGGAGGAGACGGAGGGAGCGGACTCGCTCCCTCAAGTTTACATGAAAGGCCAGGTTGTATTGGCCTAGTCGGGCTGCGTGCTTCCGGGCATCTGGTCGGGAGCGGCGGGCGGCTTGTCCTTGGATTGCGCCGGCTGCTGTTTGCCCGCGGTTTGCTTCTTCTGGGCCTGGTCGCCTGTGGATTTGGAGTCGGGGGCCTTGTCGGCGGCCGGCTGTGCGCTGTCAGGCGGCTGCGGGGCGCGCGGCAGCCTGGAGGCGTCAGGGTAGTCGTCCTTCTGCTGCTTGGGGAACTGGACCGGGCGCAAGGTTCCGGCGGACTTGTCGCTATCCTGCGGCAGGGTTTCGCCGGGGTTGCGGAGCGAGGGCGGCGGCGCGGGAGCCTGGAGGTTGGGATTGCGCTGCACATCGCCCTCGGCGATGGTGCGGGTGTTGTTCACCGGCGCAATTACGGGCGTGCCGTCGTCGCGCATCATGGCGGAGACCACGTCCTTGTCGAAGATCTGGGGCGGCTCGCCGACCTTGGCGATCTCATAGCGGATGACGCGATTGCCGTTGATGCGGACGAACTGGACGGGATCGGGCGCGTGGCCGTAGATCCAGATGTCGACGGGCATTTGCCCTTCCATCTCGTGCATCTTGCGGTCGGGGCGGCCCATTGTGTACATGAGCATTTCGGTGCTCATTCCGACGAGGACGTGGTGCTCGAGGATGGCGTTTTTGAGCACCGGCGGCAGGGTGTCAGTGAATGCCTGCAGCGGTGTCTTCTGGTCAAAGCTGATGAGCGGCGCGAGCAGCGCCTTGACCTGGGGGCCGGTCAGCTCGGGGATGCGGTCCTTAAAGACGAGGGTGAGGCGCGCGCCGGTGGGGTCGGCGCCGGCGTCCGAAACGATGGGGGTTGTGTAGTACGGATCGGTTCCGAGCGAGATATGGCTCAGGAAGCGATGCTTGGCGTCGGGGCCGCCGTTGAACATGAGGATGACTTTGTTGTGGTCGAACTTGATGTCGGTGATGACGACGCGGTCGCCGGGTTTGGCTGCGATGCCATTGGCCGTGACCATGTTGAGGTAGGATTCGCCGGCGGGTTCAAGTTTGCCGTTGGCGACGAGGGTGAGGCCGCGGTGGCCGCGCGGGAGGGGGCGCATGGCAAAGCCCTGCTCGGCTGTGATGGCGCGGATGAGGTCGGCGCGAGTGTGGGCATCGAGGGGACGCTTGCTGAGCTCGACCTTGGTGGGCTCAATCTGGGTGTAGCGGCGATCGACGGTGGAGCCCCGGCTGCCGACGGGACGGCCCTGTGAGTCGACGACGAGGACCTGAGCGGCGAGGGGTGCGGCGAGCAGCGCAGCGGCAGCGCAGACCATGGCGAAGGTAAGCAGGCGGGGCAAGGAGGCCTCCGCGGCAGGAACAGGTGCGGAACGTCGAGAACTCATGGGCAGCCTCCCCCGGAACAGATCCAGCCGAGAAGCGCGGCTGGCGGGAGCGTATGTTCCAGCATGGCCGAGACGGTAGTCCGAATCAAGTGCTGTCGTCAAATTTCGATTTGATGGGGCACCGGACCCGGCCGGCAGAACGCCTTTTGTACCTACTGGGAGTCGGACTTAATGGGTTTCGTTGCCTGTGCCGGGCGGCGGTTCGGCGGGAGTGGAGGGTGGTGGGGGCGTGCTGGGAGCGATCTGCACCAGGGTGGGCGGCAGAGGCGCGGCGCCCATGGCTGCTTCGTGCTGGCGGCGCGCGGCGGCGTCGAGGTCGACGGGGATACCGGCGGGCGGCAGATGGGGCGCGTTGTAGCGGAAGTCGAGATCGCGGGTGAGGCGGTAGACGACGGGAAGCGCGGCGAGAAGGACAAAGAAGGCAAACCAGCTTCCATCGAGGCCGTAGCCGCCGCCGGTGAGCCAGAAGGAGCCCATGGCGTCGCCCTGCACGACGGGAGAATGGGCGCTGTTACCGGCGACGGTGAGGCCGAAGAGGAGGGCGCGGCTGGCCTTCCAGCCGAAGTTGAGGCCCCAGCTCACCCATAGGGCGCGCGTGCGCAGGTAGGCGGTGGAGAGGACGACCGAGAGCAGGAATGAGACGGCGATGCTGGCGCGTGTGGAGCCGATCTGCATGGCCTGGAGGAACGCATAGAACGCGGCAAAGCCGAAGACAGCCCCGGCAGCGCCGACTGCGCGCGCAAAACGCTGGAAGGGATAGCCGCGAAAGGCAATCTCCTCGGCGAGCGTGAGCAAGGCGAAGTAGGCCAGGTCAAGGACGAGCCATCCCCAGGAGGAGAGCGAGAACGATAAGCCGATGGCAATGCCGCCGCCGATGGCCAGGGCGATGACGCAGAGGAGCGCCGCCGACCAGCCGATGGCGAGGCCGAGGCCGATTTCGGAAGACCAGCCCTGGCGGCGAGGCAGGCCCTGGGCGCTGATGGGATCGGCCTGGCGATTGAGCGAGAAGCCAACGCCCGCGAATCCGAAGAGGAGCAGGAAGGCGAGCATGGCCTGCTCGACGAGCGGCTCCCATGCATCATTGGCGATGCCCATGGCGCCGTGGCGCGCGACGAGGCGGGCGAAAAAGTAGAAGAGGATGGCGGCGAGAAACTGCGCATAGGCGCGCAGCCGGCTGTCGGCGGTGCGCGGGGCGGTCACGGGCGGCTCCCTGCAGTACGCGCTTTCGCGGCCCCACCCAGGCTGGGCTGGAACGAAGATCGGAATGCAGCAGAGCGATTTGCAGCCGCCGGCATGGCGTTCCTGTCCATCAAGAAGGCTGGCCTTCCGTGTAGAACTGGGCGATGTTGCGGAACTTCTTCTGGCGCGCGGCGACCAAGTCGTCGATCGACATCGCCTTGAGCTGGTCGAGGTGCTTGCGGAGCGCCGTGCCAAGGATGCCGGCGCCTGCTTCGTGGTCGAGGTGCGCGCCGCCAGCAGGCTCAGAGATGATTTCGTCGACGCAGCCGAGCTTTGCCACCTCGGGCGCGGCGATGCGCATGGCTTCCGCGGCGAGCTGCTTCTGGTTGGCGTCGCGCCACATGATGGCGGCGCAGGACTCGGGCGTGATGACAAAGTAGAGCGCGTTCTCCAGGATCAGCACGCGATCGCTGACGGCGAGCGCAAGCGCGCCGCCGGAACCGCCTTCGCCGCTGATGACGGAGATGGTGGGAACGCGGAGCCGGCTCATCTCGCGAATGTTGCGCGCGATGGCTTCAGCCTGGCCGCGTTCTTCAGCGCCGAGGCCGGGATAGGCGCCGGGCAGATCGATGAAGCTGATGACCGGACGGCCGAACTTCTCCGCGATCTTCATGCATCGGAGCGCCTTGCGATAGCCCTCGGGGTTGGGCATGCCGAAGTTGCGGCGGACGCGCTCCTTGGTGGAGCCGCCCTTGCGGTTGCCGATGACCAGGACCTCTTCGCCCTGCAGGCGGGCCATGCCGCAGGCCACCGCCTCGTCGTCGCCAAAGGCGCGATCCCCGTGAATCTCGCTGAAATCTGTAAAGATCCGCTCGATAAAGTCCATCGGGTAAGGCCGTTGGGGATGCCGCGCCCGTTCTATTCTGATCCACGCCGGCGAAGTGGCCGGAGCCGCAGGGTGATTGCCTGTCTGATGTTCGCTCATCGATTCAAATCTCGAACCCCGGAAACGGTCCTCCGGAGCTCTCCAGTGATTCTACGAGGCCGGGCTCGGCCCGACAAATCCGAGTGCCTGCTTGCTCTACGGCAGAGCGCGATGCTTATTCGGCAACACCGCTCCGAACCTGCGAACAATCCATGCGCAAGGCGCCGCCATCGTCGAAGATCAATCCGGTAAAGCGGTAAACCTGGCCAGCTCCAATGGAATTGCCATCGGGAAATCTCGTATTCGCATCCGCGTAGACGGTGATCGACCCAGGCAATGTGAGACGAGTCGATTGGCCCGGCTGCACAGCTAGATTAGGGAAAAGGTCGTAATTAGCGAGATCGACGGTGTAAATCGAAAATCCCCCGTCGGTCGAGACCGCGCGCACCGTCCCATTCACCGTTTGCGGCATCAAGGTCACGGTTGCCCCAGGTAGCGTAGTGGACCCATTCAGACTCTGAACATGTTCCGTGACCAAGACGTTTTGGCCATCCACGACTGTATTGGGATCGAAAACAGGTGTAAACGGCATCGCATTGAGATTCGGCAGTGCGCCGGAAATCCGATAGGTGGCATGGGTCAGATCGTAGTCATCGGTGGGACGATAGACGTTCGCACCCCACCACTGTCCCGCTAGACCCTCTATCCATGTCTGATTTGTGTACTGGACGAAAAGTGGCCCGACTACCGCATTGAGTTGCGATGGATTATCGTCGAGCACTTCAATCCGGGAGGCGGCCACACTTCCATCGGCTTGAAGCGCGCCATCGAAGTCGACGAGTGTACCCGCTTGCAGTTGCGAAGATCCGCTCACCCCCTGATAAAGAGTATTGCCATTAAAAGTAATCTGCCAGTTGCCTGCCTGCGATACGTTATTGTCCTGCGCAGGTTGGATGGTGAGTTTGCCTTGTGCAGGGTTCACATTCGCGACCAGGCCTATGAGTCCCGCTACTTCGCCGTTCGTGCTATCCGTTGGGGCGGCCGAGTAGTGTACGGGCGTGAGCTTGAAGGTAGGAGTAACTGCGATGGTTCCCTTAAGGCTCTGGCTGCAAAGACCCGAAAACGGCGCGGAAGGAGAAGCCTGCAGGTCGAGCAGGAGCCCCATGGCAGTGCCCCCGATCGCTATGGGCGCGGAAAAGCTGACCGTCACATCAGGCCAATACTCGAACTCATTCAGAGTCCATTGACGTTGAGGAAGCCGGGGGTCTGATCTGCGCATGCAGGATTGGCCGATGTCACAGTCGCCGTGGCCGACGTGTATGTGTCCTGCGGAATGTTGATCGTAGCAAGTGGCTCTGCGCTCCCATTCACGTGAATGAACTCGTCCTGAACGGGCTCATTGAGAACAGCAACGGTATGGCCGGAGGAGTTCGTCAGCGTCAGGGTCTGAATATTCAACGTAAAATTCCAGAGCTGATCGTTCGCAGTGCTCGATGCCAGCAGCGTGACGGCCGTCGTTGGGATGGGTTGCGGTCCAGGGGCACTTCGCATCACAGAGCTCGCACATCCGGTAACAAGGGCGAGGAGCGCATTGGCGATCAGCGCCTCGGCAAATACCGAACGCCCGATGCAAGTTGGGCATCCGAACCAAGACCGGCACTTCGCATTCAACGAGAGAGCAACGGGCATCAAGGCACTTCCAGCTATCGCGGCATGCACAAAATGCGGATCGGTAGCTGCCGTCTAGCAGTCATGATTGTAAGCATAGGATTGGGCTTCCACTGAAAAAAATCGAATAGAGAATCTGATTCAGCCCAGGCAAAAAGCGCGAAGCGAAGCGGGCAATCTGTACACTTGGCGAGGTGGATGCGCAAATTGAAATCCGCGGCTTGTCTGTCGCCCTGCCAGGCGGCCGCCTGCTCCTCGACCGGGTGTCCCTTTCCGTCAACTCCGGCACGACCACTGCAGTTCTCGGGCGCAGCGGGTCCGGCAAGACGACGCTGCTGCGGGCTGTGAATCGGATGGTTGAGCCCACCTCCGGCGCGGTCCTCGTCAACGGCGAAGACACTGCCGAGTCCAATCTCATCGCACTGCGGCGCGGCATCGGTTACGTGATTCAGGAGACGGGGCTGTTTCCGCACTTCACGATTGAGCGCAATGTGGGCTTGGTGCTGGAGGCGGAGGGACGGCCGCGCGCGGATCGAGAGGCGCGAAGCCGCGAGCTGCTGGCAGCAGTAGGGCTTGAACCGGAGACGTTTTGCAGGCGGTATCCGCATCAGCTTTCAGGCGGGCAGCGTCAGCGCGTGGGACTGGCGCGGGCGCTCGCGGCGGATCCGCCGATTCTGCTGATGGATGAGCCGTTCGGCGCGCTCGATCCCCTGACCCGCGCCGAGATGCAGGAGATGCTGCGTGCGCTGCTGGCACGGTTGCGTAAGACGGTGCTGCTGGTGACGCACGATCTGGACGAGGCGCTGTATCTTGCGGATCGGATTGTTCTGCTGGAGGAAGGGCGCGTCGTTGCGCATCTTGCGCCGGAGGAGTTCTCAAGTTCGCGTGAGCCGCGGGTCGTTGAGTATCGCAGGGCTTTTCATCGTGGCACGCGTGCTGCCGAAGGGAGTCGATCATGAGCGGCTTCCTCGCGCAGTACGGATCGGAGATCGCCGAACTGACAGTGGAGCATCTGTGGCTGACGGGCGCGGCGATGTTGTTTGCGGCGGGGATTGCCGTGCCTGTGGGCATTTGGCTGACGCGCGCGCCGCGCTGGGCGAGCCCGATCATCGGCATCGCAAATGTGCTGCAGACGATTCCGTCACTGGCGATGTTTGGCTTTCTGCTGCCGCTGCCGTGGCTGGGCGAGCGCGCCGCGCGCATCGCCATTGTGGCGCTGACGGCGTATGCGCTGCTGCCGATTCTGCGCAACACCTATGCGGGAATTCGCGGGATCGATCCGGCGGTGACGGAGGTGGCGCGGGCGCTGGGGTTGACAGACGCACAACGGCTCTTCAAGGTGGAGTTGCCGCTCGCGGCGTCGTTCATTCTTGCCGGACTGCGCACGGCGACGGTGACGTGCGTAGGCATCGCGACGATTGCTGCCGCGGTGGGCGCGGGTGGGCTGGGCGAGCTTATCTTTCGCGGTGTGGCTTCGGTCGACAACCGATTGGTTCTGGCCGGGGCGATTCCCGCGGCGGCGCTGGCGCTGATTGCCGATGGTGGGCTGGCGATGCTGGAGCGGCGCTATCGGGTGCGGGCATGAGTACCTCAGGGGCTAAAGCCCCAGACTCTTTTGCAAATCGAGATGTCAGGGCTGAAGCCCTGACCTACCTGGTGCCGGAATGAAGACTGTTGGCGCAGCGGCTTACATCCCCGGTCCCCAAGTGCATGGGACCGGGGGCACCCGAATGGAGGCTCAAGGTTGCGGAATAAGTCGGCGCACGGCGATGGGGATGATCGGCGGGGCGGTGGCTATGCCGTTGATTGGTTGTTCTCCGCCGCGGGCGGATCATCCGATTATTGGCGCGAAGAATTTTACCGAGCAGGTGATTCTGGGCGAGCTGCTGGCGCAGGAGATTGAGGCGAAGTCCGGGCTGAAAGTGGAGCGGCGCTTCTATCTCGCCGGAAGCTACATCTGCAATCAGGCTCTCATCGCCGGGCGCATCGACGCGTATGTGGAGTACACCGGCACCGCGCTCACCGCGATCCTGAAGCAGCCTCTCGATCGCGATCCGCAGCGGGTGCTGGCCACGGTGACGCGCCTGTATCAGCAGCGCGACCATGTGACCGTTGGAGCGCCGCTGGGATTCGAGAACACGTTTGCGATGGTGATTCGCGCCGAGGATGCGCGGCGCCTGCACCTGACCACGCTGAGCGAGGCCGCGCGCCACACCCCGCAATGGAAGCTGGGCGTCGGCTATGAGTTCGAGCAGCGGCCGGACGGCCTGCCGGGGCTGAGCGCCGCGTATGGGATGAAGTTCGATGGGCCGCCGCGGACGATGGATCTGGGGCTGCTGTATCGCGCGCTGGAGGCAAAGCAGGTCGACATGATCGCGGCGAACTCGACGGATGGGCCGATTGAGGCGCTGGGGCTGACGGTGCTGGAGGATGACCGGCACTACTTTCCGCCGTATCAGGCCGTTCCGCTGGTGCGCGATGCAGCACTGCAGCGTTGGCCGGCGCTGGGGTCCGCGCTGGAGGCGCTTGCGGGCCGCGTGAGTGCCGGCGAGATGCGCGCGATGAATGAGGCTGTGGACGGGCAGCATCGCGATCCGGCGGTGGTGGTGCGGGAGTTCAGGATGCGGAACAATTTGTGAACGCGCGTTTGCGCTGTCCCACCCATTGCTTCGCAATGGATGGGGCACCCGGCCACGCATACTGTTGCATTGAAGACTCAGCTGCTATCAGATCTCGATTTTGTTGAAGCGGTGTGCGCCGAAGACGAGCAGGATGCAGCCGAGGACCACCAGCACAATTAGATCCACGCGCGGGTTGAAGGCGGCGAGCGGGGAACCGAAGACATTGCGCATGCCGTCGATGCCGTAGGACAGCGGATCGATACGCGTGATGACGCCCATCACCTTGCCCTGATTCGTCAGCGGGAACAGCGCGCCCGAGAGGAAGTAAATGGGCAGCACCAGGAAGTTCATGATGAGTTGGAAGCCCTGCATGTCTTCGAGGCCGGAGCCGATGGCCATGCCCAGCGCGGCGAAGAGCAGCGCGATGAGCACCATGAATCCGATGGCGAGCGGAATGGCGGTCCAGTGCGCGGGGCGGAAGCCGGCGATGAAGCAGATGATCATCACCAGCGAGCCTTGAATGCAGGCGACGGTGGCGCCGCCGAGGGTGCGGCCGATCATGATCTGGATGCGCGAGACGGGAGCAACGAGCGTCTCCTTGAGGAAGCCGAACTGGCGATCCCAGAGAAGACCGAGGCCGGAAAAAATCGACGAGAAGAGCACCGACATGCCGATGACGCCCGGTGCGATGAATTGCAGGTAGCTGCCTGCGCCTGCGCGCTTGAAGATGGGGCCCAATCCGAAGCCGAGCGCGAGCAGGTAGAGCAGCGGCTGGCCGAGCGAGGCGATGATCTGCGCGCGGGAGCGGGTGTAGCGCTTGAGTTCGCGAAGCCACAAAATGTAAATGGCGCTCATTGCTTATCTCCTGTTCTGCTGCCACATCTTGGCGAACTGGCGCATCTGGTCGGCGGAGCTTGCGCTCTCGTCGCGAATGGTTGAGCCGGTGAGCTTGAGGAAGGCATCTTCCAGCGTCTGCGCGCCGGTCTGCTGCTTGATCTCGGCGGGCGTGCCCTGCGTAACCAGCTTGCCGTGGTCGATGATGCCAATGCGATGTGCCACGCGATCGGCCTCATCCATGTAGTGCGTGGTGAGCATTACCGTGACTTTTTCGGTTTCGTTCACGCGCTTCACATGCGACCAGAGCTGGTTGCGGCTCTGCGGATCGAGACCGAGCGTCGGCTCGTCGAGAAAGAGGATGCGCGGCGTGTGCAGGAACCCGCGCGCGATCTCAAGCCGGCGCTTCATGCCGCCGGAGAACTTCTTCACCTGATCGCCGCGGCGCTCCCATAGCTCGAAGAGTTTGAGCAGCTCTTCGGCGCGGTGCTTCCATACCTTGTGAGGAACGTGGTAGAGGACGGAGTGGATCTGCATGTTCTCCCAGGCCGTGAGGTCGCCGTCCAGGCTGGGGTCCTGGAAGACGATGCCGAAGCGGCGGCGCGCTTCATTCTGGCTGCGCTGCGGGTTCAGGCCGTCGAGCTCGATGCTGCCGCTGGTGGGCTTGAGCAGCGTGGTGAGCATCTTGATGGTGGTGGTCTTCCCTGCCCCGTTGGGGCCGAGGAACGCGAAGATTTCGCCCTCTTCCACGTCGAAGGAGACGTCGTTGACAGCGGTGAATGAGCCGAAGGTCTTCACCAGATTGCGCACACGGATCATGGGCTCTCCATGCTGCGGGGAATTTGGGGTGCACTCTTTTATATCAGGATTTGGGACGTGGAAAACGCGAAGTCCCTGGCGGCACCAAGCGCAGTGCTGCCCACCCATTGCTTGGCAATGGATGGGGCACCGGGGTTGGTGGAGAGTTAGTAGGTTTCCGGCGGACCGTCGGGATTGACGGGGCCGACGGGCTTGGCTGCGACGGGCTCCTGCGGCTCCAGTTCTTCCGGATCGGGGCCTGTTTGTGGGCCGGTCTTCGGCACGGTTTGGAGCGCGTCCTTATCGAGCGCTGGCGCGGGTTCTTCTTCGGGCAGGAAGAAGGTGTCGAGGCGATAGCCGCCGGATTCGAGCTGAGAGAGCGCTTCGTCGACAGCGGATTGAATGCCGCCGAGTTGCGCTGCGTTCCGGCCAGGCTCGGCGGCAGCGCGCATGAGCGCGGGCAGTTGCAGCCACCACAGCAGCTCTTCGAAGGACTCACGCACCACGTAGGTGTGCCCCTCCGCTTCATGCGCACCGGTGAGCCACACGATGTCGGGATCGCTCCACAGGCGCTGCGGAACGACGAGTTTGTACTCCGTCTCTGCAACGGTTGCAGAGACCGCCTGCGGTGCGATCGGTTCGGCGGTTTGACTTTGCGCGGGGTGTGCATCGACGAGCAGCAACGCCTTGACACGGGCGGCGGCGCGCCAACTGTCTTCGCCCTGCAGGCCGAGCGCGTGGAAGGCGTGTGCCAGCGGCTCGCGCAGGCGCAGGCGATCGAAGAGGTCGAGCGCCGCCTTCTTTTCATTCGCAGAATCGATGGTTGCGCCGAGGACCTGCAGAACACACCACGCTACGATGGGTCCCCAGAGCGCGGTGGATGAGAGCTGGGGATGCGCGGAAGGCAACACGCGCCGCGCCTCCGCCGGCCACTGGCGCGAGAAGCCGGACTCGAGTGCGGGAAGGCTCATGGCCTGGCGAATGCATCTGCGGAAGGTCGACGACATCGTCTCGGGATGGACGGCGATGTCGGAGAGCGGAGTACCGGTCATGCGCGCGTAGGCGGGCAGCGCGGCGGCGATGAGACCGGCGCAGGCAGCCCACGCGGAATCGAGGAATTCATTTTGCGGGCGGCCGCTCTTTTTCTGCGGCAGTTCACCAGGCTGCGGCGGGAATTCGGCGACGTCGGAGAGCACGCGAATGGTGCCGGGATCGAGCACGGAGCGCAACGCATCGTGCACCGGCTTGAGTTCGAGTGCGATGAGGGCGTCGTCGAGGCTGGGCACGCCGCGGCCGCCGAGATAGTCGCAGAGGCGGTCCCACGGCTTTTCGGCGGTGGCGTGGAGTTCCTGCCAATCGAGGAATACGTGGCACTGGTAGGCGTGCAGGTGGACGCGCAGGCCGCCGTCGGCGATCTCGTGGGCGCGGCGCAGATAGTGCAGGCCGGTGAGCGAATCGCGGAAGGTGAGGATGGAGCCGGCATCCTGCAGGCCGAGCCCCTCCCACAACGAACGCTGGCGCAACTGGCCGGAGCCTTTGTCGGCGTAGGCGGCGGAGATGCGAATGGAGCCGGCTGTCTCACCGAATTTGTTGTGGTAGACGACGAGGGCGCGCTCGATGCCGGCACGGTTGGAATAGGCGAAGACGTTCTCGTCCACCCAGCCGGAGTCATGGAAGAAGTCGTAGAGCAGGAAGTTGTAACTCTCGGCAAAGAGCCAGCGGCGCTTGAGCAGCGGCGCGATCTCGCGCTCGTGGCGCTCCACCATCCAGCGATCGGGCGTCTCGTCGTAGCGCGGGCGCTGGTACTCCATGCCGTACTTTTCGGTGTAGCCCTCGATTTGCCCGTGACCAAACATGGGCAGCCCAGGCAGCGTGGACATCATCACGGCCACGCCGAAGGCCTTGTCGCCCTTGCCGTACTGATCGATGGCGGTGCGCTCGTCGGGGTTCGACATGAAGTTGACGTAGCGCTTCATGATGTCGGGATCGAACTCCAGGGTGTTCTTAATGACAGAGCGGTACTTCGCGTTGTCCTCGTCGCGCGTCATCACCATGAAGGCGCTGTTGTAAACGCGATGCATGCCCAGTGTGCGGACGAAGTAGCCTTCCATGAGCCAGAAGGCCTCCGCCAGCAGCAGCGTTCCGGGAACTTCCTGCGCGACGCGATCGACGACTTCGCGCCAGAACTCCTGCGGCATGTGCTGATCGAACTGCGCCTGGCTCATGCTGTATTCGGCGCGCGAAGGGATGGCGCCGCTGGAGCCGGGGCCCGGAAACCACAGGCGATGGAAGTGGCGCTTGGCCAGCGTCATGGCTGCGTCAAAACGAATAACCGGGAAGAGCCGCGCGACGTGGAGGATGGTCTGGATGACGTGCTCGCGGACGGCGGGATTGAGGTAATCGAGCTGCGCGGTGTCGTTCCAGGGGAAGCTCGTTCCGTCGTTGCCGTGATAGATGTAGCGGACTTCGCCGGATTGCTTGTCGCGGCGCTGGAAGACGACGGCGGCATCGGTCTGCGTAAAGTAATGATCGTCGATCTTGATCTCAACGCGGCCATCGGCGGAGAGATCGGGGCCATTGAAGCTGTACGACGGGTAGGGCGACTCCCAGCGCGACATGAACCACTCGGGGTGCTCGACGACCCAGGGCGAGTCGATGCCCATGTGGTTCGGCACCATGTCGCTGGCGAGGCGAATGCCGTGGTGAAATGCGCGGTCGCGGAGATTGATGTAGGCGGATTCGCCGCCGAGATCGTCGGCGATGCGGTAATCGAAGAGCGAGTAAGCGGAGGCGACGGCGTCCTGATTGCCGCAGAGATATTTGATGGTCTTCGACGCGCGGCTGCGCTCCCAGACGCCGATGAGCCACAGGGTGTCGATGCCGCGGCGGACGAGCGTGGCTAACTCTTCATCGGGGATGTCGCTGAGGATACGAATAGAGCGGCCGTACTGCTTGCTGAGCTGCGCCAACCACACGTAGGTGCTCTTGGCCATCATCACGGCGGTGGGCATCCACGCGGTGTCGGGCGAGAACTTTTCGTACTCGTGCATGGGATCGCCGAAGGTGGGCACCTCGGCGGTGCTGGGCATGAAGGGCCACTGCTGGCTGCCCTGCTCGCGGCGGCGGCGCGCGGCTTCTTCGGCGGCGGCGCGGGCGTCGGCGGCCTGCGGGTGGTACATCATCCAGATGGCGAGTTCTTCTTCCTGCAGGATTTCGCCGGCGGTGGTGAGCAGGTGATCGAGTGCATCGCCGAGCAGCGGACGCCACAGACGGCGCAGCAGTTCGAGCTGCTCCTTCAGCGATTTGGGCGCGCCCTTCGCTGGTGCGGACAGCATTTCGAGGACGGTCACGGAGCCTTCGCCGGGGAGCGGCACCAGGGGACGCGTGGCGAAGTACTCGGGCAACTGTTTGGTGACGGCGCGGTAGACGGTCTTTTCAGCGAGCGGCTTGTCTTCAAACAGCTCCGCGAATGGCTGGAATGCCGGATTGCGATTCGACATCCAGAGCATGACCAGCTCTTCCAGAGCGAGTTCGCGGTTGGAAACGCCGGAGGTGGATTTGGCGAGCCACTCCTGCGCCGTGTCTTCGCCCTGAATGATGGTGGATCCGGGGAAATGCTCGACGAAGGTGAGCAGCAGCTTATCGAACTCATGGGTGCCGACCTGGTCGCCGAAAAAATTCAAAGCGTCGGCAATCACCTGCGGATCATAGTGTTGGCGGTACCGCGCCATCAGGATATGGCTGGCCTCGTCGATGAGGCCCATGGCGAAGAGTGCGCCGGCGTGGATCGCCTGATCGGGGTTGTGCTCGGCATCGCGCACCTGGTTCATGCGGTGCGCAAAGGCACGGCAGGCGGCCATGTTGGCAAAGACGACGTTGCCGGTGGTGGAAAAAAGCGTGTCGGGGAACTTGTAACGGTCTCGTGCAGCGCGCGCAATATGGAATTCCATCATGAGTGCTGGTGCTCCCAATGCCGGCCACTTTCTTCTGCGAGAAACGTGGCCGCCGCACGTCGCGGCGCGGTCGGGTTTTTGTTCATACCTATCGTAGCCCGTGCCGCTCGGGGTTGACGAATACGACCGAACGCGCAGAGGTTGCTCGCCGCGCACCGCAGCGTGGGAGCGCTGGCCATCCCATCTCCTTCAGAGATCATTGGAGCCTCGCGACCCGCGCAGGGTTTTCTGTGCGGCTAATCTCGAGTGCCCAGGTCAGAGGGGCTTGCCGCGAAAGACGTAGTACAGCTCGACGAGCAGGATGACGATGACCATCACCTCCAGAAAGAAGGCGCGGTTCTCGTTGAACTGGTCCACCATGTGGCGATAGAGGTCTTCGGCGGTGCGCAGCTTCTCCGCCACCAGGTTCTTGTAATCCGGCACCCCGACCTTGGCCGCGGCCAGGCGGTAGAGCCGCGCCGCGAACATGTCGCTGAGGAACTTGATGGCGTTGTCGGCGTGCTCGGTGAGCTCGGCAATATCGAGCAGGACACGGTGCAGATCGCGTGCTCGCGGGGCCATGCGCCAGCGGGTAAACCGGCCGCGCCGTTCGCCCAGCAGGTCGTACACGTTATCGAGAACCCCGGTGAGCAGTTCGTCGTAGTGGCGGAATTCGAGGAGCTGGGAGTTGGCGTACTCCAGGAGCTGGATCGCGGTCTGTGCGCCGAGCGGGGTGTCGTAGACGAAAGCCGCGTTCCAGCCGATGACGGTGAGGTCGTTGGCGTAGTAGGAGACCTGCGAGTGGAGGACCTCGCCGCACTCGCCTTCGGAGAGGCTGGCGCGCTCGCCGCGGACGACCTGGGCGATCTTGACCCCGTGGTTCCGGGCGAGGTCAGCCGCGCTGGGAGCGCCGGCGATTTCCCTCACGTGAAAGATGAAGTAGTCTTCGCTAAGCCAGGCACTATAAGGCTTTATAAGCGCAGACTTTGACCGCTCCAGCATCCGTCGAACAATGGGCTCGACGCGCGAGGCGAAGTCGACGTCCCAGACCCAGCGGGCCGAAAGCTGCACCAGGCTGTCCCAGTCGCCCGCGAACGGAATCTGGTACAGAACGCTGACGACGCCGTAGTCGTAGTACTTGATCTCGCCCTCGAGGCGCTCGCCGGATTCGAGGATGAGCGGGTCGATGGCTTCGACCACCGGCGGACGCTCGTAGCGGACGTAAGCCGGGGCGGCCTGCTTGGTGCTGGGTTGCTTTACCGTTCGGGCAGCCGCCGCAGTCTGGATGCGGTCAAGGCGGATCTCCTCGCACACGTCGAACTGGATGAGCACCAGGACGGAACCGCTGAGCGAGGGTGCAGCAACGGGCTGGGCGTCGGTTCCCATGCTGATGGCATGGTAGCCGATTGCGGCCGCGCCGCGGGCTCAGGGATGGGCTATCTGAGAGGAAGCTTCGATGGGCTTGACCGCCGCCAGTGGGACCTCCAGGGTGCCCACCTTGCGCGAATTCTGGTCATAGATGCCGGTGCGGAGCCAGTAATTCCCTTTCGGCGTGGCGATCTCGTCGTGCAGTTGCAGTCCGGTGTTCTGGAACGCGGCGTAAACATCGGGCTTGAGAACGAGCGAGGCCACCCGCTCCTGATTGCTGATGATCTTGCCGTAATGGTCGTAGACCAGCAGCGTGAAGTTCACAACACCGCGATGGGTGCCGTCGGGCTCGAGTTTGAGATCGAGGTCCTTGAGGTCGACGGCAAAATCGATGCTGTAGCGCAGCTTGCCCGCGTCCGGGCCGGACGGGCTGGGCGGGAGCGGCGTGATCTTCGCCTCATAAAGAAGCTGGTTGCTCATGGGCATGCCAAGGTCCATGAACGGCAGCAGCGGATCCACGTTGCCGCCCTGTTGCTGCTTGTAGGCCTGCAGCCCCCGCTGGCGCGCCTGCAGAGCCGCCCCGGGAATTCCCTGGTCCAGAGCGTAATAGCCGCGGCGGTAGATGAGCTTGTAGTCTTTCCCGGGCAGATTGATGTCGATGGTGCGAAGCGCCCCATCCATGCGCTGATCGGTGGGCGTATACGACAGGGTGTAGAAGTCGGTGGTGGATTTGCCGATCTTGTCCATCACCTGTTCCAGGCCATTGGTATTGAAGAAGGCCTGGCCTCCGGTCTGCTCGGCCAACATGGTCATGGCTGCCTGGTTGGCATTGCGATTCTCGTCTTCGGTGCTCAGCGAATTTGAAAACGCGCCGCCGGGCGTTCCTCCATACGCTGCCGAGCCGGGAGGGCCGACGAGCTGCGACGCATCGCTGGCGGTGGGCAGCACGGTCTGGGCTTCATAGAGCGCGTTGCCCGCCAATCCCTGCGCATCCACCGGATAGAGCGCTACGCGCGCGGCGGCCAGCATGTTCATCGTCCGCTGGAGCTCCGCTTCCATGCTGGGGTTCACCTGCGGGCCTGCCTTGCCCGGCGCGATCATGAAGATGGCGGGAACGCTCTCCGAAAACCAGATGACGTTCTTGCGGCCGGGAAAGCTGTTGAGGAAGGTGGCCAGTCGCTGCAGATTTTCAAGGGTGAGAAAGAAGCGGTCGAAGCCCTGCGAAGTCTGATTCTCCGCAATGAAGTTGGCCAGCGCCGAGGCGGCTTCCGGCGATGCGGCGGTTCCCGGTCCGCCGCCGGGCACGGATCCGCTCATCATGCCGATGAGGTTGGTGTCGGCGTTGGATTCCGTCTGGCCGATCAGAAGCGGCGACTGTTCCACGCTATTGTTCTTCTTGTTCTTGAGCGCGGCCATCAGCGCGCTGGGATCGCTGGTGAACCCCTGAATGAAGTGGAAGCCCAGCCCCATGGCGAAGATGGCAGTCTGCGTTCCAGGCTTCGTCTTCTTCAGGAACTTCACTGCCTGGTCATGGACCCAGCTTTGGCTGGCCATCCCCGTGTTGAGCGAGTCCAGCAGGACCACGTTGACAGCGGGCGGCAGCGGATACGGCGAGAAGTTGCTGAAGACGTCGGGAGGGAGCTTGGGAGCGGCCACCGGCGCGATGGGCCCGGCGTGATGCTCCTCAAAAAACGTGATGGTCTGCGGCTTGCCTTGCTCCGTAACCGTGAAATCGCTTTGCTTGAGCCCCTTCACCGGCTTCCCGTGGCGATCCGTGACAATCACGTCTTCAACCACTGCACGGGTGGTGACCTTGATGGTCGGACCGCGATCCGCGGATTGAGGACTGGCAGTCTCTGCGCACAACGGAAGAATCGAAACGGCAAGCAGCAGTGAGCAGCGAACGACTTTTTTCATTCCGCACCCTTAGAAACTCAGGTTCAACGTCCGATTGGATTCTGACCTCGCCGAGGAACATTCCGGCGGTCTGCTATCGTCCGGCCGGACGCGAGCTCTAATGCCCTCCCTGCGCCGCCAGTTGCACCGGCTGGACGGCAGCGAGGGGAATCTCCAGCGTGCCGACTTTGCGCGAGTGCTGGTCGTAGACGCCGGTCCGAAGCCAGTAATTGCCTTTCGGCGTGGCGATCTGGGCGTGCAGTTGGACGCCGCGCGTCTGGAACACGGGATAGACATCCGGTTTGATGTCGAGGCCTATAAGGTGCTCCTCGTGGCTGATGATCTTCCCATAGCGGTCGTAGACCAGAAGGGTTATGTTCAGAACGCCGTGATGCACACCGGTGGAATCCAGGCTCAACTTGAGATCCTTGAGGTCGATGGCGAAATCAACGTTGTAGCGCTGATTGGCTTTGTCCGCTGCGGATGGGCTGGGCGGGAGCGGCGTGATCTTGGCTTCGTAGAGAATCTGGTCGCTCACCGGCATGCCCAGGTCCATGTATGGCAGGAGCGGATCGACCGCGGCATGGCTCTGCGAGTAAGCCTGCAAGCCCTTTTCGCGTGCCTGGAGCGCGGTGCCGGGCAAGGCGTCGTCAACGGCGTAGTAGCCCTGGCGGTATGACAATTGGTATTTGCCGCCCGCGACCTTGACGCCGATTTTGCGGTACGCGCCGTTCATGTTGTTATCGCTGGGCGTGTAGGAGATGGTGTAGAAGTCAGAGGTTTCTTCCTGAATCTTCTTCATCACATCACCCAGGCCGTTGGTGTTCATGAAAGCCTGGCCGCCGGTTTGGTCTGCCAGCACTTTCATGCTCTCCTGGTCGCCATTGCGCACAGCGTCGTCGGTGGTCAGGATCTGGTTGACCACGGGGCCGGAGGGAGCCATCTCGTTGGGCATCACCGTCGCGGCGTCATACAGACTGTTGGTTTGGAGACCGCGCGCATCCACGGGATAAATGGCCACGCGGGCGGCGGAGAGCTTGTCCATGGTCTGGCGGACCGCGGCATCCACGCTGGGATTCTCCTGCCCGGCGGCTGCGCCGGGCGAGGTGAGGAAGCCGGCTGGCACGCTTTCCGCAAACCAGATGACGTTTTTGCGGCCCGGGAATCCGTTGAGAAATGCGGCCAGGCGGTCGAGATTCGCAAGGGTGCGGAAGTAGCGGTCGAATCCGCGCGAGCTGGTGTTTTCAGCCAGAAATTGCTGCAGGGCCGCAACCATGTCTCCTGAGGCCGCCGTGCCTCCGTTGGATCCCGGGACGCTCTGGTTCATCATGCCGACAAGATTCGCCTCGTTGTTGGATTCGGCCTGCCCTTTGAGCATCACCGACTCCTGCACGCTGTTGTTCTTCTTGTTTTTGATCGCGGCGACGAGGACCGCCGGGTCGCTGGTGAACCCCTGGATGAAGTGCAGTCCCAGATCCATGGTGAAGATGGCGGTCTGCGTGCCGGGCTTGGCGTTCTCCAGAAACTTGACGGCCTGCGAGTGGACCCAGCTCTGCTTGTCCATGGTGGTGTTGAGGGAGTCGAGCAGGACGATATTGACGGCTGGCGGCAGAGGGTAGGCCGAAAAGTTGGAAAAGACGTTCTGCGGCAATTTGGGAGTGGCCACGGGGCCGACAGGCTCCACGCCGTGATGCTCCTCAAAGTACGTGAGGGGCTGGGGCTTTCCCTGTTCGGTGACGCTGAAGGCGCTCTGGGGCAGGTCCTTCACGGGCTTCCCGTCCTTGGTGACGATCACGTCCAGGACGACGGCGCGGCTGGTGACGCGAAGGGTTGGTTCCTGGGTCGTGGCGTTTTGGGCGGAGGCCGAGGCGGCGCAACCTGCGATCAGAAGCAAAGTCCAGAGACGAGTTTTCATTGACCCTCTTTTTGGAGTCCCAGCAAGGCTAAAGGATCGGCGCTGGCGGAGTAGTCCCTCTTCATTCGACCCGGAGCAGTGGGAGAAAGTTTCGCTGAAGAGGGATCGGGGCTGAAATTTTCGGACAAGGGGAAGCTGAATCTCCTGGATCGCCGCGGCGAGCCTTGCCAGGCTGGGCGATGTGCTTTAGATCGCGCGGGTAGGGGCTTCGGGCAAACGCCTGTGATAGCGCTCACAGCCGGTCGTATTGAAAACGTCCTACCGTCGCAAGCGTCATCCGGCAAGAACGCGGGCTGCGGGTCGCGCGAGCATCCTGCTGCAGCCAATGCCGGGCAGCAAGCGAGGGGCAAGCATGGCAACCGTTTGGCAATCGATGCAGCAGAAGGGCTACAGCCGCAGGGAATTCATGCAGTTCTGCGGTGTTGCGGCGGCCGCCGCCGGGTTGGGCAAATCCGGCGTGGCGCAGGTCGTCTCCGCCTTTGAGAAAAAGGAGAAGCCGCCGGTGGTGTGGCTTCACTTCCAGGAGTGCACGGGGTGCAGCGAGTCGTTCATCCGCGCTTCGCACCCCATCGTGGCCGACGCGCTGCTGGACACGATTTCGCTGAACTATACCGAGACGCTGATGGCGCCTAGCGGCACCCATGCCGAGAAGAGCCTGACCGACACAGTCCGCGACCACAAAGGCAAGTACATTTTGCTGGTGGAAGGCGCGGTGCCGACCAAGGACAAGGGCGTCTACTGCATGATCGGCGGCCGGACCGCGGAGCAGCGGCTGAAGGAAGTGGCGGCCGATGCGGCCGCCGTGGTGGCATGGGGCAGTTGCGCGTCGAATGGCGGCGTGCAGGCAGCCAAGCCCAATCCTACCGGCGCGGTCGCGGTGCACGAGATCGTCGACAAGCCGGTGGTCAACGTGCCCGGCTGCCCGCCGATCGCGGACGTGATGATGGGCGTGGTGACGCACCTGCTGGTGCTCGGGCAGATTCCGGCGCTGGATTCGCTGGGACGTCCGAAGGAGTTCTACGGGCGGCGGGTGCACGATACCTGCTATCGCCGGCCCAATTACGACGCCGGCCTGTTCGTCGAATCCTGGGACGACGAGAACGCGCGCAAGGGATATTGCCTGTACAAGATGGGCTGCCGCGGACCGGTGACCTACAATGCCTGCTCGGTAACGGGCTGGAACGAGGGCGTGAGCTCTCCCATCCGCTCGGGACATGGCTGCATCGGCTGCAGCGAAGCCGGCTTCTGGGACAACGGCCCCTTCTATCAGCACCTGGCCTCGTTCCCGGGCTTTGGCATCGAGAGCACGGCGGACACGGTGGGGACAGCGGTAGCGCTGACCACCATCGCCGGCGTCGCCGCGCATGCCGTGGTTACCAATATCCGCAAGCACAAAGTGATTGCAGAAGTTCACGCCGAAGAGCAGAAGGAATCGTGAGGAGCCATGGCGACACGAATCGTTGTTGATCCCGTTACCCGAATTGAAGGCCATCTGCGCATTGAGGCGGTGGTCGAGAATGGCGTCATCACCGACGCGTACAGCGCCGGCACCATGGTGCGCGGCCTGGAGAAGATCCTCATCGGCCGCGACCCGCGCGACGCCTGGGCGATCACCGAACGCGTGTGCGGCGTGTGCACCACGGTGCATGCGCTGGCCAGCGTGCGCGCCGTGGAAGATGCGCTGGGCATCAGCGTTCCCCCGACGGCGGAGCTGGTGCGCAACATCATGTCGACCACGCAGTTCGTGCAGGATCACGTGATCCACTTCTACCATCTGCACGCGCTGGACTGGGTGGACGTGGTGAACGCGCTGAAGGCCGATCCCAAGAAGGCCGCGGAGATCGCGCAATCCTACTCCAAGTGGGACAAGAACACTCCGGCGTACTTCAGCGCGGTGCAGGACAAGATCAAGGTGTTTGCAAACAGCGGGCTGGGCATCTTTGCCAACGGCTACTGGGGCCATCCGCAGTACAAGCTGCCGCCGGAAGTCAACCTGATCGGCGTGGCGCATTATCTGGACGCGCTGGAGTGGCAGAAGGAGATCGTCAAGATCCACGCGGTGTTCGGCGGCAAGAATCCGCACCCGAACTACCTGGTGGGCGGCGTTCCCTGCTCCATCGACGTGGACGAGGTGGCGGCGATCAACAGCGACCGGCTGAACCTGGTTTCAAGGCTGGTTTCGCAGGCCGATGAGTTCGTGAACAACGTGTACGTTCCCGATTTGCTGGCCGTGGCCTCGTTCTACAAGGACTGGGCGGGATACGGCGGCGGCCTGAAGAATTATCTGAGCTACGGCGACTTCCCGACCAAGGGCTACAACAATCCGGGATCGTTCAAATACGTGCGCGGCGCCGTGCTGGGCCGCGATCTCAGCCACGTCTATCCGGTGAATGCCAAGGATACGCAGGAGATCAAGGAGTACATCGCGCACTCCTGGTACAGCTACGAAGAGGGTGATTCCACGGGCGTGCATCCCTGGGCGGGCGAGACGAAGATCAACTACACCGGGCCGCAGCCGCCGTTCGAAACGCTCGCTGGGTACGACAAGTACTCGTTCCTGAAGACGCCGCGGTGGAAGGATAACGCAATGGAAGTGGGCCCGCTGGCGCGGCTGGTGGTGAGCTACGCAGCCGGGCAGCAGGACGTGAAGGAGCTGGTCAACACGGTGCTCGGACGCCTGAAGGTGCCGGTGGATGCGCTCTTCTCCACGCTGGGCCGCACGGCGGCACGCGGCATCGATGCGGCGCTGACCATGCAGTGGCTGAAGGAGTTCAACAGCGAGTTGCTGGAGCGCGTGAAGACCCGCGAAGTGGCTACTTTCAACAATGAGAGATGGGATCCGAAGACCTGGCCGAAGGAGTGCGAAGGCGTGGGCCTGGTGGAGGCGCCGCGCGGCTCGCTGGCGCACTTCATAAAGATCAAGAACGGCGCCATCGCCAACTACCAGCTCGTGGTGCCGACCACCTGGAACGGCTCGCCGCGGGATGCAAAGGCGCAGCGCTCGGCCTTCGAGGAATCGCTGATCGGCACACCGGTGGCGAAGCTCGATGAGCCCGTGGAGATTCTGCGCACCATCCACTCCTTTGACCCGTGCATCGCCTGCGCCGTGCATCTGTACGATCCGCAGGGACGGCACCTCAACAAAGTTTCCTTCGAGTGAGCGCCATGAGCACGTCATCCTCATCGATTCCCGGCAACCCTGCGGTTCCACACGCGGTGGAGTACTGCCGCGTCTATGTATGGGAACTGCCCGTACGGCTCTATCACTGGATCAACGCGCTCGCCCTCGTGGTGCTGATCGTCACCGGGTACTTGATCGGGGCGCCGCAGCGCATCTTTTACGCAAGCGAGGCGTACCAGCAGTACTGGTTCGGCTGGGTGCGGTTCCTGCACTTCGTGGCCGCGTACATCTACGTGTTCAACTTCGCATTCCGCATCTACTGGGGATTCGTGGGGAACAAGTACGCGCGCTGGAACAACTTCTTCCCGGTGACGAAGAAGCAGCGAGGGGAGATTGCCGACGTCATCAAGACCGATGTGCTGCAGGTCAAGATGCACGGCGAGATCTCGACCGGGCACAACTCGCTGGCGGCGTTCATCTACTTCCTGACGTTCCTTGCGTTCTGCGCTCAGGCCATTACCGGATTCGCGCTCTACTCCAGCATGAGCAACTCGTGGATTCCACGCATGTTCACCTGGATCGTTCCGCTGATGGGCGGCGAGATGAGCGTCCGCTACTGGCACCACACACTGATGTGGTTCTTCGTGGCTTTCATCGTGGTGCACATTTACCTGTCGTTCTACCATGACTACATCGAAGGGCGCGGGACCATCTCTTCGATCGTCGGCGGGTGGAAGTTCGACAGGGAAAAGCCAAAAGACTAAGCAAGACCGGGGTGCCCCATCCATTGCGCGACCGTATGGCGCAATGGGTGGGATACCTCCGCATTGAACTCTCGCAAGATATCAGCGGCAACTCCCCGCCGCCTTGGAGGTCGCATCATTTCCAACCAACCGCAGAAGACTCTTGTCCTGGGCCTGGGCAACGTGATCATGGGCGACGAGGGCGTCGGCGTTCATGTGGTGCGTGCGCTCGCGCAGCGTACTTTGCCGGCCGGAGTGGAGTGCCTCGACGGCGGCACCGGCGGATTCATCCTATTGGAGCCGCTGCAGCAGGCCGGGCGCATCATCCTCATCGACGCTACGGCCGACGACCAGCCCTACGGCACCGTGACGCGCACCACGCCGAGGTTCTCCACGGATTACCCGCCGACGCTCACCGCGCACGACATCGGCGTCAAGGACCTGCTCGACGCCTTTTACATGCAGGGCGGCTCGCGCGATGTGGTTCTGTATGCCATCACCATCGATCCGCGGCAACCGATCTCGATGGAGTTGAGCGAGGCTTGCATAGCGGCGCGGGATGAGGCGGTGCGACGGATCGTGGCAGAGCTAGGCTGATTTCGACTTTGCCGGAGGATTGACCGGCTGTACGCGAACCTTGCTGATCCGCCTGCCATCCATCTCAACGATCGTGAGGCGGCGGTCTTCAAACTCCACCGATTCGCCGGCAACCGGGATGTGCCCGAGGCGATAGAGCAAGAACCCGGCCAGAGTTTCCACTCCGCCATCGCGCGGCAGGTTCCATTTCATCTGCGTCTCCAGGTCCCGCAGGTTCACGCTGCCATCGAGCAGCAGCACTCCCTTGGCGTCGACGATCAGCGGCCGCGTGGGATCGTCGAACTCGTCTTCGATCTCGCCGGTCAGTTGCTCGATGGCGTCTTCCGCCGTGACCAGCCCGACCGTGGAGCCGTACTCGTCCACGACGATGGCAAGATGCCGGTGGCGTTGCTGGAACTCGCGCAGCAGATCGAGCACGGATTTTGTCTCCGGGACAACCAGCACGTCGCGCATGATCTGGCTGACGCGCAGTTCCGCAAAGGGCGTGGCGGGCGCGCGCGGCGAGCGGCGGAAGAACATGAGCCGCGAAAGGTCTTTGGAATAGACGACGCCAACGATGTGCTCGGGCCCGCGCGTTTCGTCATAGACGGGCACGCGGGAGTGGAGCATCTCAATGACCTTGGCGCTGGCCTCCTCGATGCGCATGCTGGACGGCAGAGAAACAATGCGCTGGCGCGGCGTCATAATCTCGCGCACCGGCACATCGTCGAGTTCCAAGGCGCGGTGCACCAGCGACTCCTGAAATGGAAACAACACGCCCATGCGCCGCGCGGCGGTGGCGAGCATCTTGAGTTCCTCGGGCGAATGAACCGACGCCTGCTCGGTGACGGGGATATCGAAGCCGCGCAACACCACCGCAGCGGAGCGGCTGAGCAGGCGCACGGCGGGACGCGCCAGCTTCATAAAGAGCAGCATGGGCGGCGCCACTGCGACGGCGAGAGCTTCCTTGCGGCGAAGGGCCAGCGTCTTGGGGACCAGCTCGCCCAGAACCACTTCGAAATAGGTGATGGCGCAGAACCCCAGCACCAGCGAGGCGATGGCAACGGCGTGGGCGTAGAGCCGGGGATGAGCAAGATCGTGTGGGAAGAGCTCGATGCCCGACAGAAAGATGCGCGCCACCAGCGGCTCGCCGATCCAGCCGAGGGCCAGCGAGCACAGGGTTACGCCAAGCTGAACGGCAGGCAGGAAATCGGCGAGCTGGTAGTGCAGGCGGCGCACGGCGCGCGCGCCGGGCACGTTGGCGGCCAGCATCTGCTCGATCCGGGTGTCGCGAATGGAGACAAGTGCGAACTCCGCCGCCACAAAAAAGCCGTTGGCCAGAATCAGCATGGCGACGGCGATAACCTGCAACAGCACCAGCCCTTGCATCTCGCTGTGAGCATAGCATTCGGGCCGCCGCATTTGCGCCTGCCATGCGGGAACCGAGGGCCGATCTTCTGCGTATGGGTGAGCAGACACAAGGTTGACGCGGGTGAGTACCTGCCGTCTAGACGCAGGGCCTTTCTGGATTGACTGCGGCCTGGGGCCGCGGGAGGTAGGCAGTGGCGGCGCGTAAAAGAAGAAGATTATGGATATGGCTACTGGTGGCTGGCGTGCTGGTGATTGGCGCGGTGGGCGTGGCCCTGGCGCGGATGGCGTCTGGCGGCCGCATCGACCCGAACCGGATCGCGAAGGTCGCCTATGGAGACGTGGCGCGCTCGGTGGTCGCCACGGGCAAGATTCAGCCGATCACCAAGGTCGAAGTCAAGTCGAAGGCCTCGGGCATTGTGGAGAAGCTGTTCGTGGATATCAACGACCGCGTGCACAAGGGGCAGGAACTCGCTCAGCTCGATCAGCAGGAGATTCAGGCGCAGGTTGAAGCGCAGCGCGCGGAACTCGCCGCGGCCCAGGCCAACGTGGGTACCTACCAGGCCAACATCGATCAGGACAAGGTGAATGCGGCGGCGCCCGATCTGCCCATGTATAAACAAACGCTGGACCGCAACCAGCAGATGGCGCACGACGGAATCGTAAGCCAGCAGGCGCTGGATAATGCCAACCGCGATTATCTGGCGGCGCTGAACAAACGCGACGCGGCCAAGGCGCAGATTGGCGTGGACACGGCGAAGCTGAAGCAGGCACGCGCCCAGGTGCTGCAGGCCCAGGCCAGCCTGAAGCAGCTTGAAGAGCAGCTCAGTTACACAACGATCGTGGCCCCCATGGACGGCGTAATCCTGTCGCGCGACGTGGAGAAGGGCGACGCGGTGAGCTCCATTCTGGTGCTGGGCTCGACGGCCACGCTCATCATGACTGAGGGCGATATCAACCAGGTTTATGTGCAGGGCAAGGTGGACGAGGCCGACATTGCCCACGTGTACATGCATCAACCGGCGCGCATCAAGGTGGAGAGCTTCCGCGATCGCGTCTTCAACGGCAGGGTGACGAAGATTGCGCCCCTCGGCGTGGAGAAGGACAACGTGACCACGTTTGAGGTGCGCGTCTCGATCGATAACCCAGGCGGCGAACTGAAAGCGAACATGACCGCCAACGCGGAGATCCTGCTGAATGAGCACAAGCACGTGCTCACGATTCCTGAGAATGCCGTGATCTACGACGGCCAGAAGCATGCTTCGGTTGAGATTCCCGACAAGAGCCAGAAAGACGGCAAGCGCAAGATTCCCGTCACCGTTGGATTGTCCAACGGCAACGTGACGGAGGTTCTGAGCGGATTGAAGGAAGGCGAGCAGGTGGTGCTGCAGCAGTAACCAGCGTTCAGGTGTCAGGTGTCAGGTTTCAGGGGCGCCTGTTCGGCCTTGTACATGGGTGTTCGGAAGCGGACACTCCAGTGCGACGGCCACCGTGCCAAGATGCGAGGACGACTGGAGTTAAGGCCCTGGAGCATTGGCGCTATGCTTGCACCGTTACAGCCCGGACATCTGGCACGCCTCTCGAGTGATCTCTGAAACCTGTCATCCGAAACCTGCCACCTGGAATTTCGAGGTAAGACTGATGAAACGTGCAATCGCAGCAGTTGCTACTGTACTTATGATGGCGGCGCTTCCGGCGCTGGCCGCGGAGGCAACATTCGAGCGGACACTGTCCGTGAACGGCCGCGTGGATCTTACCGTCTCCACGGGTTCCGGCAACGTGCACATCACCCGGGGCTCCGACAGCCAGGTGCACATCTTCGGGCGCGTGAAGGCCGGCGGCTGGAGCGTGGCCAATGCCGACCAGCGCGTACGCGACATCGCAGCGCATCCGCCCATCGATCAGACGGGCAACATCATCCGCATCGGTGGACAGAGCTGGAACCTGCACAACGTCAGCATCGACTACGATATCCAGGCGCCGGCGAATTCGTTCCTGCGGGCTGGCTCGGGTTCCGGCGATTTGACCATCGACGGCGTGGGCGAGAATGCGAAGCTCAACACCGGATCGGGGAGTATTCACGCCAGTTCGCTGCACGGCGGCTTTGAGGCGCACACCGGCTCCGGAAACATCTTTGCCGAGCAGACCGGCACCGGCGACGTGCGCGCAGAGACCGGTTCAGGCAATGTGGAGCTCCAGGATATTCACGGCGGGCTGCGAGCGACCACCGGCTCCGGAGACATCAAAGTGCGCGGAACGGCAAGCAGCGACTGGTTCATGCAGACCGGCTCGGGAAACGTGGAGTTCTGGCCGGGCGGGGGCGGATTAGTCCTCGATGCGTCCACCGGCTCGGGCGACGTTAAGGCGGATCATGAAATGGCGATGCAAGGCTCGTTCAATCGCCATCACGTGCGCGGCAAGATCAACGGCGGCGGCCCCACGGTGCGGATTCAGACCGGCTCCGGAGATATCCGGGTTCACTAAGAACCTTTGGCGGAGTTCCCAATAAAAAAGCGGCGGAGCCTGCATGCTCCGCCGCTTTGCGTTCGATCCAATTATTTCGCGATCGGCGTGCGGAGATCACCGCCTGTCATTTCCTTCGGCAGTCCCAGGTTCAGCAGGTTCAGCAGCGTGGGCGCGATGTCGCGCAGCGCGCCGTCATTGCGCAGACGGAAATGCTCCGCCTCCTCGCCGATGTAGATGAACGGCACCGGATTGGTTGTGTGTGCGGTATGCGGGCCGCCGGTGACAGGGTCCACCATCAGCTCGGCGTTGCCGTGATCGGCGGTGATCAGCCAGCTTCCATTGCGGCGGCGAACGCTTTCATAAATGCGCCCGAGCTGCGCGTCGACGGCCTCAATGGCCTTGATGGTCGGCTCCAGCCTGCCGGAGTGTCCCACCATGTCGGCGTTGGCGAAGTTCGCGACGATCAGATCGAAGGCGGTGTCTTCCACAGCCTTCACAATCGTGTCGCCGATGGCCTCGGCCTTCATCTCGGGTGCAAGATCGTAGGTTGCCACCTTGAGCGACGGAATGAGCTGGCGGTCTTCGCCGGGAAACGGCGTCTCGATGCCGCCGTTGAAGAAGTAGGTGACGTGCGCAAACTTCTCTGTCTCTGCCACGCGCAGGTTGCGCAGGTTGTGCGCCGAGAGAATGTTGGCCAGAATGTTGTCCATCGATTCCGGCAGAATCACCAGCGGCAGCTCGTAGAGCTTGTCGTACTGCGTCATGCACGTGTAGTGCAGGTTTTTCGGAATCTCATTCCGCGGAATCGTCTCGTCGAGCGACTCCCACGCATCCAGGTCGCGCCCGCCCTTTTTGTTCAAACCGCTCTCGCGGGCCAGCACGCGCGTGATCTGCCGGGCGCGGTCAGCGCGGAAGTTGAAGTTGATGCAGACATCCTCATCGCGAATCTGCGCCACCGGCTTGCCGGCTCCGTCCACCACAACAAACGGAATCAGAAATTCATCCGTCACGCCGTTGTTGTAGCTCTCCTTGATGCGCGCCACCGGGTCGGGGTACGCGCCGCCCTCGGCCTGGCCCGTGACCATCGCGTCAAAGGCCTTGCGCTCGCGTTCCCAGCGCTTGTCGCGGTCCATCGCATAGTAGCGGCCGCTCACGCTGGCGATCTTGCCCACGCCGTACTCGCGCATCTTCTGCTCGAGAGCAGCGATGTAGCCCGCGCCGGAGGTCGGCCCGGTGTCGCGGCCGTCCATGAATGCGTGGACAAAGACGCGCTCCAGCTTGAACTCGCGCGCCGTGCGCAGCAGCGCATACAGATGGTTCAGGTGCGAGTGCACGCCGCCATCCGAGCACAGGCCGAAGAGATGGAGTTGACGGCCGTTCTCGCGGGCGCGCTGCATGGCCTGCACAATGGCCGGATTCTTCTGGAACTCACCCGTGGCGATCAGCTCATCGATGCGTGTGATGTCCATGTGAACGATGCGGCCGGCGCCGATGTTCAGGTGGCCGACTTCGCTGTTGCCCATCTGTCCGTCGGGCAGACCCACAAAGTGCTCCGATGCCCGGATCAACGTGTTGGGAAATTCGCGCAGCAGCTTGTCGTAGCTGGGCTTGCGGGCGAGGGCGATGGCGTTATTGGCGGTTTCGGCGCGGTAGCCCCATCCATCCAGGATGGTCAGAACAAGAGGACGCTTGGGCACGAGAAAGATTACCTCTGTTTCAAAGTGTTCTCTTCCAGAATAAATGGTTGTGCGCAAGCATCCGATGTGCGCGCCGCCACAGCATGGGGCGCTGCCGCATCAGTGCGCCACGGAAACGTTGGGCGCCGTGTGCCGCACCGGGTGCTTGCGGCGGCGCTTGACAGCACCATGCGAGCGGGTGCGATGCGACGTCGCGGCATGATGCGAGGCGGCGACATGATGGGCTGCGGCAACATGATGGGCTGCGGCAGCGGGATGCGCGGCGGCAGCGCGGCGCGCGCTGCGAACGCGATGCGCCGATGTGCGCAGCAGCCGAGGGGCCGTGTGCCTCAACTGATATTCGTGCGGCAGCGGCGGCAGGCCGGCAAGTTCCAGCAGCGCATTGTTCGACGCTTTGAAGAGGTTGAATCCGCCTGTTCCCGCACCGGGGCGGCTGTCCGTGACCGCAACAAAGAGCGCGGTATGGCTGGCCGGATGAATCGCAACATACGTCAGGAACCCGGCGCCGCCACCGGTCTTCTCGATGATGTGCTCGGGATCGTCCGTGGGCCGCAGGTGCAGCCACGCCAGGCCGATCCCGCTCGGCCGTCCCGCGTGGCTCAGGCCGCTCTCACTGATAAGCTGCGCGGGCAGCAGATACACGGCCTTTGCCGCCTCAGCCTGCGCCGGCTCCGCGGGTCCGCCCGTGCCCAGCAGGTACTTTAACCACTTTGCAATGTCTTCGGGGGTCGAGTACAGGCCGCTGCTGCCCATCGTATTCACCGTGGTAGTGCACGGACCCTCGTTCGCGTAGCCGCGCATCAGGCGTGCACACTGCGCATCGGTCGGGAAAAATGTGGTCTGCCACATGTGCAGCGGCTTCAGCGTGCGTGTCTCCAGCAGGGTGGGATACGGCTCATGCGCGGCATCCGCAAGTGCATCGCTAAGCAGATCGAATCCGATGTTCGAATAGAACGCAACGGTCCCCGGCGTGTAGTTCAGCGTCTGCTTCGGCAGCCAGTCCCAGCGCGTGGCGTAGTCGGGATAGGTAAAGTGCGGAGTGCGCCGCGGCGCGGTGCCAATCTCGCGCGGCAGGCCCGCCGTGTGGGTGGCCAGATCGAGCAGCGTAATGGGCTTGCCTCGCTCCGGAACCACCACGCCTTTGGGCGCATAGCGCTGCAGCGGATCGCCCAGGTTCACCTTGTGGTCCGCAACGAGCTTCGCCAGCATGTCTGTCGTGAAGGTCTTGGTCAGCGAGCACAGACGGATCTCGGAGTCGAGTGTGGGAGCCTGATGCGAGTTGGGAGCCGTTTCGCCGTATCCGTGGAAGAACACGTGATTACCGCGCACTACTACCAGAACCAGCCCGGTCGCGCCCGTGTTGTTGTAGAGGTCGGCGCCGAGGGTTTCCGCTTCTTTGAGATCGTGCAGGGACAGGGAGGGCGGGGTCTGAGCCGAGGCAGGCAGAAGACACAGCAACAACAGGGAAGCAATCAGGCAACGCATCTGGCTTTTAGTGTAGGCGATTTTCAGGTGCGGCATCGCAGGTTTGTCCCACCTGCCGCACCATACTCTCTACGTGCCGCGCCCGCAGCCGGCCCTTTGGCCGATTGGCTGCGATGTTCGCATCAGCTCTTCTTCACACTTACGCTCGAGCCCCAGCTTCCGTCGGGGACGCCGAAATCGAAATCGATCTGGTTGCCGGTGATTTTGCCTTTGAAGTTGAGCACGTAAGTCTGGCCCTGATAGTCGGTGTTCAGCCAAAAGCTGACGGCATCGCCCTCGACCTTGCCGTCGTGAATCTCCACGGGTGCGGCACCCATGCCCTGCACATCTCCCGTAACCGTCGCGCCGTCGCTCTTCAGGTCGAGGGTGAGCGGCATCTCTGTGCCCTGGAAATCGAAGGACCCTTTCCACGCGCCTGTCAGGTTCTCGGCCGGTTTCGCCGCGGCAGCGGGCGCAGCGGCGCTTCCCGCTGCGGAACCTGCGGCAGCCGTCCCGGCGCGGGTCGCTGTCACAGTGGAGCCCCAGCTTCCGTCCTCCGTGCCGAACGAGAAGTCGATGTGATCGGCAGCGATCTTACCCGTGTACACCAGCTTGTAGGTCTGCCCCTGGTAGTCGGTGTTGACCCAAAAGCTCACCGCATCGCCATCAATCTTTCCATCATGAATATCGGCGGGCGTGGTGGGCAGGCCTTCTACAGTGCCGGACAGCGCATTTCCATCCGCCTTGAGGTTGAAGACCAGGGGAACGCTATTGCCCTCAAAGTCGAACGAGCCCTTCCAGGTGCCCGACAGATCGGCAGCGTGCAGCATCGGCATCAGCGTCAAAACCGTGGCGAACGCCATGGCGCGAAGAACAATCCTCATGCAGGAATCTCCCTCCGTAAGTGGCGAGTCTAGCACACGAGCAGGGGCCGCTTCCCTCCCCGGCTCCGCGGCTTGGCGCCGGCCCGGGCGGGCATTCGGTACCATGGAAATCATGCCCCAGTACCCTACCGGACAAACGCTGCTCATTGATGCTGATGACACCTTGTGGGAGAACAACGTCTACTTCGAGCGGGCAATCGCCTCGTTCATCGGCTTCCTGAATCACCGTAGCTATACGCCTGCCCAGGTACGGGCGGCGCTCAATGCGGTGGAACGGGAGACAATCCTCTCGCATGGGTACGGGCTGTCGAGTTTTTCGCGCTCCCTGGTGGTGTGCTACGAGCGGCTAAGCGACGGGCCTGTGACCGAGGAACACCGCGAGCAGATCCGAAGTTTTGCGCAGACCATTGCCGAGGCGGAGATCGAGTTGCTCCCCGAGGTGGATGAAACGCTGGCGGAACTATGCGCGCGACATCACCTCATTCTGATGACCAAGGGGAATCACGCCGAGCAGGCCGACAAGCTAGCGCGATCCGGGCTGGCGCCGTTCTTTGCCGCGGTGGAGATCGTGCAGGAAAAGGATCCGCCGACCTACCGCGAAGTCATTGCGCGACACGAGTTGAAACCGCACACGAGCTGGATGATCGGCAACAGCCCGAAGAGCGACATCAATCCCGCGCTGGCCGCGGGGCTGCACGCCGTCCACCTCCATCACAAGGACACGTGGGTGCTGGAGCACGCGGAGCTGGCGCAGCCTTCCGAGGGCCAGCAGTTGATTGAGCTCGACGCCTTCGCAAAGCTGCGCGACATCTTCTAAATCAGAGACTCAGCTCTCGAAGCGAAGGGCATGGCCGATGAGCGCGTCGGCCGGGCCGAGACCGCTGCGGCTGTTCAGCATCGCCGTGGTGAGCCTGCGGCTGTGCTGCAGGTCGTCGAAGAAATCGGTTTCGATGACCGCGGCGAGGTCGCGATCGAGCACCGCCAGGTTTACTTCGTCATTCAGCGCAAACGATCGATGATCGAAGTTCGTGGAGCCGACGACGCACCACTGTTCGTCGATCGTCATGAGCTTGGCATGGATCATGCTGGGCAGGTAATCGTAAACCTCGGCTCCGGCTTCAATCAGCAAGCGCGTGCTCTTGCGGCCCAGAACGTGCACAATGGGGTGATCGATGTGAGGCCCCGCCGTGAGGATTTGCACCTGCACATTCTTTTTGCGCGCCGCTTCCACCAGCGCCTGCCGCGCCGCGCGGTCGGGCAGAAAGTAAGGGGAGGTGATGCGGATCGACTTGCGCGCGCTCTGGATCAGACTCTGAAACAGAATGCGGGCCTGCGTTCCGCCGCCGCGCGGCGTGCTGGTGACCACGAAGCTCTCCGCCCCCTCCGGCATGCTGCGAAATCCAAACTCCTTCGCGCCGGAGAGAATCCCGCCTGAAGCTTCCAGCCAGTTCTCGGCAAACGTGGAGATGAGCCCGGCGACGGCTTCGCCTTCCACGCAGAAGACCGTGTCGCGCCATTGCGGGCCGCTCCTGGTTGCGCACAGCCAGTGATCGGCAATCCCCGCGCCGCCGATGAATCCCGTCTCGCCGTCGATCACCAGCAGCTTGCGGTGCGTGCGCTGATTCAGTTCCGGCCAGGTGTTCCAGCGCAGCGGGTGATACCAGCACATCTGTCCGCCGGCGGCGCGCAGGGGGTCGAAGGAGCGATCGCTCGTCTGCACGCTTCCGGCTGCGTCCACAATCAGCCGCACCTCCACACCGGCGCGCGCACGTTCGCAGAGCGCATCAAGAAACCGCGCGCTCACCTCGCCCGGCGCGAACTCGTAGTACTCCATATTGACGGCGTGGCGCGCCTTGCGAATCGCCTCCAACTGCTCGGTGTAGAACTCCTGCCCGTTCTTCAGCCGCCGCAGCCGCGAGCGCCGCCGCGCGCCGCCGCACACGAGCGAGAGAAACTGAACGAACTCCTCGGAGTCGAGCGGCGCATCCATCGGCTCCATGGCAAAGCTCGGCTGCGGACCGAAGATGTTGATGAGCACCTTGGCTCCGTAAAGCGCCAACGCACCCGCGCCCAGCGCTCCCATCCATGCGTTCACTCGCTTTCCCATTTCCAATCGCTCCATGCATCGCGAAATTCACCACTGGTGCCTGGGAATTTGGATGCATCCGCGCCGCGTCGCGCCTTGACTCTGCGCCGGAACTCTGATCTACTCTGTGCAAGTCATGTTCAGCCACAGCGCCAATTCGGCCACAGTTCACGCCGCTGGAGTTGTGTCGATTCCCGCGATTCGAATTAGCGGCTACAACGAGCGCGCGGGAAACGAAGCCTGACAGATTCAAGAAGACGCAATGCACAGGCCATCACCCGCAAGCGCGGCTGATGGCTTTTCTGTTTCTACGCGATAACTATGTACACGCCAGGGTTCAACAGGATCGACGATCGCGACCCGCTCATCGAAGCGATGCGGACGTATTCGTTTGCCATCCTCTTCGGCCCCACCGATGCCGGCACGGCGCCCGCTGCCACGCATCTGCCGCTGATCGTCCGCGACGAAGCCGAACACGGCGTGCTGCTGGGCCACTTTGCCAAGGCCAATCCCCACTGGCAACACCTCGCCGGCCGCGAAGCGCTCGTCGTCTTCCCCGGCCCGCACAGCTACGTCTCGCCTTCGCTCTACACAGAGCCGCTCTCCGTGCCGACGTGGAACTACATCGCGATTCGTGCTTACGGAACGCTCGAAATGATCGAAGAAGATGCCGCGAAGAACGCGCTGGTGGAAGAACTGATCGGCATCCACGAGCCTGCGTATCTGGAGCGGTGGGGCGCCATGCCCGAGGGCTATCGCCGCACCATGCTCGCCGGCATCGTCGGCTTCCGTATTCCCATCGCCCGCATTGAAGGCAAGTTCAAGCTGAGCCAGAACCGCGCCGCCGAAGAACGCCGCAACGTCTATGCCGCACACGCCGCCGGCAGCGACGATCAACGCGAGCTGGCGCGCTGGATGCAGCGCCTGATCCCCGGCCTCGAACCACAACCCGGCGAACTGCAACACGAAAGCGAGCCCGCATGAGCACCGATACCACCCGGCGAGTAGAACTCTTTGACACCAGCCTGCGCGACGGCCTGCAGCAGCCGAACCTGGAGATCTCCGTGCCAAACGCCGTCACGCTGCTGCAGCGGATGTCCGCGTTCGGCGTGCACTATGCGGAGATCGGCTTTGCCGGCGCAAATCAGTTCGTCACCGATCTCACCCACGCCCTCGCCGCCGCCGACACCGGCGCAATGAAGCTCGCCCTCTTCGGCCGGTCGCGCGGTCGCGGCGCAACAGTCGCCGACTGGCCCGACGCTGCGTTCATGGTCGAGCACAAGCAGCGGATTCCCGTCGCCGTCGTCGTCGTCAAGTCCCGCCTGCTCGACGTGGAGCGCTCGCTTGAAACCACGCCCGAAGAAAACCTGCGCATGGCCTACGACACCATCGCGTACCTTCAGGACCACGGCCTCGAAGTCATCGTCGACCTCGAGCACGCTATGGATGCCTTTTGCGGCCGCCGCGAGATGGGCCTGCCCTGCGACGCCGACTTCGCCGCACGCAGCCGCGACCACCTCCGCCAGATGATCGCGCAGTGCGCGGAGCAGCACGCCAGCCGCATCGTCGTATGCGACACCAACGGCGGCTCCAGCCCCGAAGAGGTTGCGCAACTGTTCGGCGAATTCACGCGCGACTTCCCTGCCGCGCGCTTCGGCTTCCACGGTCACACCGACCGCGGACTAGGCGTGGCCAACGCGCGCGCCGCCATCTTCGCCGGAGCCATCCACGTGCAGGGCACCCTCCTCGGCACCGGCGAGCGCTGCGGCAACGTCAACCTCACCACGCTCGTCGGCAGCATGCAGCTGCGCGGCGAAGCTGAATTCGTACCCGCGCAATCGCTCCCCGGCCTCACCAGCCTCGCCCACCACGCCTACGATCTCTTCTCGCTCGATGTTGCGCACGGCGCGCCCATCGTCGGCACCGGCGCCTTCGGCACGTGGGCCGGCATGCACGGCTCCAGCGAGCGCAAGAATCCCGGCGCCTACCTGTGGTGCGATCCCGCCAGCGTGGGCGCAACCCCGGTCATCGGCGTCAACGGCCACTCGGGCCGCGCAAACATTCAGCTACTCTCCGAGATGCTGGGTGTGCCCCTGAACGGCGCCCAGGCCCAGGAGCTGATGGACGCCAACCAGCCTATGATCGAGGGTGGCGGCTTTACCGCGAGTGAAGTCTCCTTCCGCCTGGCCTGCCGCCGCGTCCTCGGCGATGTGCCGGAGCTCTTCAAGGTCCGCACCTGGCGCGTTCAGGACGAGCTCGACGAAACCGGTGCGCATTTTGTGCTGGCATTTCTCTCGCTCGGCATCGGCAACCACCGCGTCGTCACCAGCCGCGCGGAAGGCGCCGGCCCGGTCGACGCCATGACTCGTGCCCTGCGCCGCGAGCTCGAGCGCTGGTATCCCGCGCTCAAGCGCATGCACCTCGGCCGCTTCAGTGTCACCGCTCTCGACGTCTCCGCCAACGACTCCGCCGCCTACGTCCGCGTCACCGTCAGCTTCCAGGCGGAGGGACGCGAGCCGTGGGTCACCGCCGGCGTCAGCAGCGACATGAATCAGGCGGCGCTGATGGCAATCGTCGACGGCTTCCAGCACTGGCTGCTCGAAAGCCAGACGGAGCCGGCGCACGCCGCCATCGGCGCCGCATCAGCGTGATTCGCGCAAAAACCGATCGGTGCCGGAGTTCAGAATCGCCTGATTGGTTTGAGCTACGATCAGCCGCGATTCATCGATCGCCAGCGCCGTTTTCTCAAGACATCTGCGGTCACGGTTTGAGCTCTGCCGCCATTCCTGAACCAGCTCGCGCGAGGCCTGGATCAACCTCACGCTGTGCATCAGGAGCTCCTCATGGGTCGCCATGCGGCGTTGGATGCGGCAAGATCTGTGGAAATTTCGAAAAGGCGCATGGCGTTGGGGTTTCCGCTATTTTGCTGGTCTCTTCGCCTTTGTTATACTCATTAGGTTCACCCCAAGCGGAGGTGGCGAAATTGGCAGACGCACAAGCTTGAGGTGCTTGCGCCGCAAGGCATAGGGGTTCAAGTCCCCTCCTCCGCACCAAGATTCCCGGGCAAGGCGCCCGCCGAAAGCAGCTTTCGAATGCAGATTCTCTTCTACGTTGTCGTCGTGATTCACGTAATCGTCTGTCTCTTCCTTATCGGAGTCGTCCTGCTCCAGCAGGGCAGCTCGGCCGACCTGGCCGGCGCCTTCGGCGGACAGGGTTCGCAGACCGCCTTCGGCCCGCGCGCAGCGGCCAACGTGCTCACCCGGGTCACCACCTGGTGCGCCATCATCTTCATGATCACCTCGCTGAGCTTGACGATCCTCTATATGCGCGGCCAGCACCCCAAGTCGGTGCTGTCGGACTCGCCCACGTCGGCTCCTGCAAAGACCAAATAAGCGAGCCTCATGCTCTCAGCAAAGGCAGGCTTCGGCCTGCCTTTTTCATTGCCCACAGGACCTTACCGCGTCTGCCGCCCGCCGCTCTCCCTACAATGGAACCATGATTCTTGAGACCTTTCCCGTCGGCCCGCTGCAATGCAACTGCACCATCCTCGGCGACGAGGAAGCCGGTGAAGCCATCGTCATCGACCCCGGCGATGAGATTGGGCGAATCCAGAAGCGGCTGGCGGAGCTGGGGCTGAAGCTGAAACAGATTCTGATTACGCACGGGCACATCGACCATGTGGGCGGGGCGCTGAAGCTGAAGCGGCTGACGGGGGCGCCGATTCTGCTCAACGAGAACGACCTGGCGCTGCTGAAGATGATGGACATGCAGGCGCGGTGGCTCGGGATTGAGACGCCGGAGGTAGCCGCGCCGGATGCGAGCCTGGACGAGGGAATGACCGTGGGGCTGGAGCGCTATCCCGCCCAGGTGCTGCACACGCCGGGGCATACGCAGGGGTCGGTGTGCCTGCACTTTGCGCCACTCAAGATGGTGGTGGCCGGCGACACGCTCTTCGCCGGCAGCATCGGCCGCACCGACCTGCCGGGCGGCAACGGGCGGCAGATCATCGACTCCATCCACAGCCGCCTGCTGACCATGGCGGACGAGACGCGGGTGATTGCCGGGCACGGGCCAGCGACGACCATTGGGGCGGAGAGGGTTGGCAATCCCTTTCTGGGGGCGAAAGGTCGTTGGGATTGATGGGCCGAAGCAGGGATATGTGATGCGGTTCAGTCATCAGACGCTGGCGCATCTATTTCGTTTGCCTGCAACGATATTCCCGCAAATACCTAAAGCTTTGGTTGATCTGCAGCGCGGATTTTATTACTTCCGTGATTCATTCCTAAAGGTGCAGTATCTGGGTTACTCCGGTACTGAATTCCGGCTCGGGCGTGAGGAGGCTTGCGACCAGCCAGCCGGATTTTGGCATGCCGAAGAAGTATCCGGGGTGGACCCAGACGCCGCGGTCGAGGAGGTCGAGGACGGTCTGCTCGTCGGGCTGAAGCGCGGGGATGCGCAGCACCGCGTACCAGCCGCCTTCGACTTGGAGGCGGCGGATCATGGACTGCGCGGTGAGCTGCCGGTCGAGCTCGGCCAGGTTGGCTTGGGCGCGGGCGCGAATCTGGCCCTGAAGGCCGGCGCGGCCAGCGAGCCACTGGGGCAGCGCCCACTGGACGGGCGCGTTCATGGAGAGGAAGGTGTCGGCGATGACCTCGAGGCGGTCGAGGGCGGCATCGCGGTGCGGACCGGTTGCAATCACCCAGGCGGCTTTCATCTGGGGCAGGCCGGCGATCTTGCTCATGCCGCTGACGACGTAGACGGGGATGTCTTCCAGACCGGCGGCGAAGGTGAACGGAAGGGAGGCGGGAGCTGGGAGTAGGGAGTAGGGGCCGTAGTCGAGGAAGACCTCGTCGACGATGAGGGCGAGGTTGTGCTGGCGGCAGAGGTCGGCCAGTTCCGTTGCCTCCCACGGCTTGGTGAAGTGGCCGGTGGGGTTGTTGGGGTGGACGAGGACGATGGCGCGGGTGTGGGGGGTGATGGCGCGGCGGAATCCTTCGGGGTCGATCTGCCAGAGGTGGTCGTAGACGAGGGGAGCGGGCTTGAGGCGGACGTCGTCGAGGGTGGCGAGGAAGTCGAAGAGCGGATAGCTGGGCTGGGGGATGAGGATCTCGGCGCCGGGATCGCAGAGGAGGCGGAAGAGGAAGCTGTAGGCCTCGCTGGTGCTGGTGGTCAGGATGACCTGGTCGGGCGTGAGCTGGGCTCCGTGCTCGGCGTAGTAGGCGCAGACGGCCTGGCGGGCTGCGAGAAGGCCGCGCGGCTGGGGATCGTAATCGAGGGCGCGGGGATCGCTCAGCGCGGCGAGCAGGTTGGCGTCGTAGTGGAAGCCGCAGCGGGTGGGATTGGAGGCGGTGAGGTCGGCGATGGGCAGGCCGGCAGCGAGGCGCCGGCGATGGGCGCCGGCGAGCTCGGATTCCTCGGTGTTCCAGTTGGTTCGTTGGGAAAAGCGCATCGGTGTACACGGGGCCTGCGATCCGCAGCGGGATGCCAGAATGGAGCAGGCGTCCCCTTCACGATACACGGGCGTCCATGGAGGAGCGTTTGGGGCTGCGCGCGGTGATCTTCGATTACGGAATGGTGTTGACGGGCAAGCCGGATGCGGATGCGCACGATGCGATGGTGCGGATTACGGGGCTTGCGCCGGAGCACTTTGAGCGGCTCTACTGGGCCGACCGGCACGCGTACGACGAAGGCAAGCTGACCGGCGTGACATTTTGGCAGAAGCTGGCGCGGGATGGGCTACTCGATCTGCCGCAGGACGCGCTGGACGATCTGAATGCGCTGGACGCGCGCATGTGGACGACGTGCGACGCGCGGATGGTGGAGTGGCAGGCAACGCTGAAGAAGCGCGGGATGCGGACGGCGATCCTGTCGAACATGGGGGACGCGGTGCTGGCAAACATCGAGCGGACGTTCGCGTGGATCCAGAATTTCGATGTGCTGGTGTGGAGTTATCAGTTAGGGATGGCCAAGCCTGATCCGGCGATCTACCGGCACACGCTGGAGCGTCTGCAGACCGCGCCAGAAGAGACGCTGTTCATCGACGACAAGCGCGAGAACATCGAGGTAGCGCTGGCGCTGGGGATGCGTGGAATCGTGTTCACGACGCCGGAGAACCTTTGCGCGCAGATTCGCGAAGCGGGGCTGGAGAAGGAGCTGCCGCTGCCTTGAGCAGTGCGGCGCGACTTCAGTAACAAATCTTCAGGTTGCATCCCGAGCCGGTGCAGTAGACTGGTGTGCCGCCAGAAATGCGCTCACGGGTGCTCTCTGCGGCGAGGGGCCCGGGCTTTATTCAAGTCGATCAGAGTTTTCGGAGGCAGGACGAATGTTTGCGAACACAGGAAAAGCGCAGTTTGCGATGGCGCTGTGCGGATTTGCACTGGCGGCCGCAGCGGCAGCGCAATCGGTTCCGGTTGTGACTGGCGACGCGCGTGTGGACAAGCTGCTGAGCGAGATGACGCTCAATGAGAAGCTCACGCTGATTCATGGCACCCAGGAAGACCCGAAGGTCTACCAGGGACAGGCCGGATATCTGGCGGGGATTCCGCGGCTGGGGATTCCGGGGCTGCGCTTTGCCGACGGGCCTCCGGGCGTGCTGACCCGAGTGCCGTCGCAGGGCGAGACGGCGACGATGGGTGTGGCGGCGACGTTCAGCGCGAAGGATGCGTACGACAACGGACTGGTGATCGGGCGGGAAGACCGCGCCGCGGGGATCGACGTTTCGCTTCAGCCGTTCGTGAATATCGATCGCGATCTGGAGTTCGGACGCGGGTACAACACGTTTGGTGAAGATCCTTACCTTACCTCGGTGATGGGCGTGGGAGAGATCAAGGGCATCCAGTCGCAGCACGTAATGGCGCAAGTGAAGCACTACGTGGGGTACGATTCGGACGGCACCAGTACATGGATCGACGACCAGACGCTGCACGAGGTGTACGTGGCGCCGTTCGATGCGGCGGTGAAGGCGGGCGTCTCGTCGATCATGTGCTCGTACAACCGGCTAAACGGCACGTTTGCCTGTGGCAACAAAGATACGCTGACGACGATTCTGCGCGACCAGATTCATTTCAAGGGGTTCGTTACATCGGATTGGGGCGCAGTGCACGCGGTTAACTTTATCAACGCGGGACTCGACATGGAGATGCCGGGCGGCGCACCGGGATTGGGCTCGTTCATTCCGTCGTTCTTCGATTCGAACCCGCCCGCGCCGCCGCCGAACCTGAAGGCGATGGGTGGGGTGATGGCGATGTTTGGCGGTCACATTCCGGAGGAGCCCCCGCCTGCGCCCGCAGGCCACAGCGATTGGGGCGTGAAGCTGAGCCCCGAGAAGATGCCGCAGGCTTTGAAGGATGGCACGGTGTCGGAAGCGACGGTTACGCGCGCGGCCGGACGGGTGCTCTATGAGATCGTCCACTTCGGCTACATGGACGGAATGCAGCAGCACAACGTGACGCCGCAACCGATTGAAGAGAACGCCAAGATTATTGAGAAGACCGGCGAGGACGCGGCCGTGCTGCTGAAGAACGAAGGCCACGCGCTGCCGCTGAAGGCGGACGATCTCGATGGCGTAGTGCTGATCGGTCCCACAGCCGGACAGGTGGACTCGATCGGCATCAACGGCGAGCGGTCGGTGGGATTGCCGCAGCGGCAGGTGGGTCCGTACGCCGCGATGAAGAAGATCTCGGGCAACGACAAGATTCAGCTTGCGGTCGCGGACGATATGAACGGCGTTACCATCCCGGCCAGCGACCTGAGCGGCGGCGCAGAGTGCAAAACTGCGGATGCAAAGCCTGCCGCGGACGGCAAGACGAGCTGGCACACTCCGCAGCTCGACTTCACGTTGAAGGCCGGCGATCCGCTGCCTCCGAACTCGACACTCACCTGCACGGCCACCGTGAATGTTCCGCACGCGGGCGACTACTGGATCTATCTGCAGGCGATGGGCACCAATGCCAACATCAAAGTCGACGGCAAGCCGCTGGCGCGCACCGGAGCGTTCCAGGGCGGCGTGCACGGGGACATTCTGCAGGCCAACCAGGACAATGTGGTGCCGACGCCCGACGGCCTGGACAACGTGCGCCGGGCGATGAACCTGACGGCGGGGCCACACAAGGTGGAGATCAGCACAAGCCCTGATAGCTCGGGCTCGCCGGTGCAGGTGCGGCTGAACTGGTACACGCCGGAGAAGCGCCAGGCCGATCACGACGCGGCGATTGAAGCCGCCAAGAAGGCCAAGGTCGCGGTGGTGTTTGTGTGGACCCGTCTCACGCCCGTGTTCGGGCTTCCGGGCGATCAGGACAAGCTGGTCGAGGAAGTTGCTGCAGCGAATCCGAACACGATCGTGGTGCTCAACACCAGCCAGCCGGTGGCGCTGCCGTGGGTGGACAAGGTGAAGGCGGTGCTGGAGATGTGGTGGCCCGGCGACGAAGGCGGGTGGGCGACGGCGAATCTTCTGCTGGGCAAAGTGAGCCCCGCGGGCCGGCTGCCGGTGACCTGGGGCAAGAAGCTGACCGATTACGCTGCTACGGATCCGGCACACCCGGAACGCAGCGCCAAGGGCGTAGACGGCAAGACCACCTACAGCGAAGGCGTGAACGTGGGCTATCGCTGGTTCGACAAAGAGAACATCGAGCCGTTATTCGCGTTCGGGCACGGGCTGAGCTACACGACGTTTGCCTACTCCGAAATGAAGGTGAACAAGGCTGCGGATGGAGGCCTCGATGTTTCGGTGAAGATCAAGAACACGGGCCCCATGGCGTCCGATGAAGTGCCGCAGGTATATCTGGGTGCGCCAAGTGAGATTCCTGCCGGCGTTCAGTTCCCTGTTCGGGCGCTGGCGGCATTCGATCGCATTCACCTGAGTGCGGGCGCGTCGCAGGACGTGACGCTGCATGTGGCTCCGCGCCAGCTCCAGTACTGGTCGACGAGGGACCAGAAATGGGAGATGGCAAGCGGCAAGCGGACGGTGAGCGTAGGCGCATCTTCGCGCGATCTGCGGCTGCACCAGGAGATCGAATAGCGGATGTCCTCCGGCCCTGCCGGAGGACATAGGCTTTTCTGAACTCTGCTCCGGATCTTCATACCCTAAGCGGCAGTTCCGACGCTGGGCACAGGCCCCAAATCAGACGCGGTCACCCTGTGCTTGTGCGCGGTCGTAAAGCCGCGCTCGAGCACTGATTGCAGTTGGACAAGGTCATGGTGCATAAGGTTGCGCGGATCGAGACCCAGCAGCGTGGCGAACCCATGGCCTAAAAGCCCGGCCGGCGGCGCATATTCCATTTGCACGTGCACCCGCGTATAACCATCCGCCTCTTCATCGAGACGGATGACGCCGTGATTCTCAACGATGGAACCGGGCAGGCTGCGCCACTCCACGCGCTGGTTTGGAACAAGCTTTGTAATCTTTCCGACCCAGCTGAGCGGAACGCCCGCAGGCCCGGAGAGGTGCCACCGATAGACGTCCGCTCCTTCCGCGTGAATCTCTTTCACATGCGAAAACACCTTCGCGTAATTTTCAGGATTTGACCAGAAGGTGAAGAGGGTTTCGCGGCCGGCATGTACATGCAACGTCTTCTCCACGTGAATGCCCGAGCGTGGAATTCGGCGCAGCGGCATGTTCAGCACGGAACGCGCCAGCATAAGTGAACCGGCAAGCGCGGCCTTCGAAGCCGCGGAGTGATGCCGGCGGAATCCGTCGACCATGAGCGCGAGACCGGCTCCCCCGACCGCGACGCGAGCGGTGGGCGACCACTTGTCGCCAAAGAATCCCGCGATCTCCGCAGGAGCCTTTCTGCGGCCCTGGGATTCAGGACCCTCCACGGTCTCGAGAAACACGGAAATGTCTCTGACGCCGCGCACACATGCCACTGCGCGCCGGATACGCCCCACATCGCGCGCCAGGACTTTGCCCATCAACTCGACGTGGCCCTGCTTCACCTTTACCTCGATGGCGTCCGGGTTAGGAACCTTGCGGCCCAGAATGCTTCTGATCCGCTCGTGCAAGGTTCCATCGCTCACCTCGTCCCTGCGCAACAGGGTTTTGGCTTCCGCGATGGCGCCCTCAGCGCGGTGTTGAAGGTCGCGGCGGAATCGGTTGGCGAACTTGCGCGATTCCTTTCCGCAGTGATTGGCCTGATCGGTCAGGGCGACTCGTCGCCGCTTTCCGCGATCGGGATCGAGGTAGTACATCGACAGGGCGCCAACGCCCAACATCAAACTGCTCCACCCTAGCTTATTCATAAAAACCTCCGTCTTGCGGTTCGCTCTATCGAGGCGATGCTACGACGCCTCCGGTGCATCTTTGACGAAGCCCGTGGCAATGCGCTGCCGAGCGACTCGCTGCTCAAGCAGCTGCCGGTATTGTGCAGCCTGGATCGTGGAGGCGAACCCGTGCGGGGACCGCTGCACAGCGACACCGCAAGCCCCGGATGCCGCGTCCCTAACGTACTCCAAAGAGCATGTGACGGCACTCACGCAGCTCTGAGTGCTGTTGATTCCATGAAATGTGGAAGTGAAGAATTCTGATTCAGATCAGCTGGCCGGAGCGTCTTGTATGCAGAGGTAGTGAATGCCGCTTCTCGGTGCATTCTCCGTTTGTCCTCATCCCCTCAAAAAACGTGACTTGGAGTTATGCCGCATTCACGGCGTTCCTCTATTCCCTGCTCTGCCCTGATGAAAGCGAAGGAGGCAATGTATGTCTCAGCTCTTTCCGTCCGCGTCGCTGGCCTCGATGCCAGAACCGGTACTCAGCGTTTACCTGGCCACCAATCCCCTTCGGCACCTGAACCGCAACTGCGATCACGGCTGTTCGCGCTGGTTCGATATCCACGCGAGGCAGCTACTGGCTGCGAGCGACAGCGCCGCACAGGACCCCCTTTTGCGCCAAATTAAACGCGTGCAGCACTTTCTAAAAGAGAGCATTCCGGAGGCGCCGGGCATCGCGCTCTTCGCGGGGTCGGATACCTGGCATGTGATTCCTTTGCCGAGCGAACCAGAGAACGAGATTGACTGGGGCAAGCCGAGGCTGTGGCAGTTGGTAACGATGGCTCAAAGCCACCGGCCGTGGTGCATTGCAAAGATGGACCGGTCGGGCGCGCGATTGTTCTCATTCCAGAATGGAGACCTGATACCGCTGGCCGCGTTGGAGTTCCATGTTGACCCAAGCCACTGGAAGCAGATGCAGGCGTTCCACAGCGCCGAGAGGAATGCCGGCATGGCGCACGGTGCGCAACGCGATCTGTTCGAGCGGCGCTACGACGCGCAACATGATCACTTCCTGTGCGATGTGGCGCAGCGGTTGAATCGTATATGCGCGAGCAGTGGTGTGAACCACGTTGTGCTGATCGGACCGAGCCGCTCCATCGGGATCCTCGAGCACAAGCTCACTCCGTTGCTGCGGAAACAGACGATCCAGATTCCGCATCTCCGGTCCGGAGGGGATTCCTCCCTATCGCTCAGCAGCGTTGTTGAGGATGCGCTGCGGCGCTTCGAAGCGGATCAGAAGGCGCAGAAGATCGGCGAACTGGGCGAGCGCGGCCGCGGCGTCGTGACCGGCGCGGAAGAGACGCTGGCGATGCTCCAGCGGGGACGGCTGAGCCTGCTGATGATCGAGGAAGACTTCAATCCGGTTCTTGGCTACTGCACCACCTGCGACCACGCGAGTGCGTCGCCTGTGCAGGAGTGCCCGCGGTGCCAGGAGCCCATGGTGGAACGCACGCTGCACGAAGTTCTGCCGCAGTTGCTGATGCGCCACCGCTGCGAGAGCGAGCTTGTGAGCGGGCAATCCGCGGAACGGCTTCACAAGATGGGCGGCATGGGAGGGTGGCTCCGCCAGAAGCACATTCTCAGAGCATCAAGGCCGTGGGCGTGGAGAGAGACGACCATACCGATGCCTGCAGCCGTTGCTTAGCGCTGCGGCAAGCTATCGCACGCGGAAGGCCTTGATCGCAATCGCATTCGGTTCGCGGCCGGCGGGCAGCATGGTGAACAGCGAGTGGGTGGACGTGCGCACGGCTGCGACGTCGCCGGATCGCGAGTCCACGACAAAGAGCAAGTGGCCTTCCACCGCGAATGCCATGTCGCAGGGGCCGTCGCCGCCGTAGATGGAGCCGGTGCGCTTGCCGTCGTCGATGGAGTAGATGGTGACCTCCTGCGAGTGGAGGTTGGCAACGTACAGGAGCGAGTTATCGCTCGAGACGATTCCGTGCACCGGATAGTTGCCCATCAGGTAGGCTCCGCCCACGTCGTTGAAGGTGGTCACAACTTCGCTGATGGTGTTCGAAAGCGAGTTCATGACGAAGAGTTCGCCGCCGTCCGGCTTCAGCGCGAGTTGCACAGGACCGCGGCCCACGTCCATCAGCGACTCGACGCGATCCGGGCCGCCGGGATTGAACTTTGAATCGGCCAGGGTAATGGCCATCACCTGGTGGCCCGCGGAACAGGCGACGAAGGCCTTGGATGAATCAGGAAGAATCACGGCGTCCGCAGCCCCTGGGCAGCCGCTGAAGAACGCCCGCACGCGCCGGTTTTTTGCGTCGATCAGGCTGACGGAGTTGCTGCGCCGGTTCGGCACGACGATCGTCTTCGCGTCGGGCGCGACGCGCGCTTCCACGGGTTCCTCGCCAACGCCAATCTGCGCAATTTCACGGCGCGTCTCGAGATCGATGACGGAGACGGTGTTGGAACCGGAGTTGGGCACGTAGGCTAGCTGGTGTTCCGCATCGAGGCCGATCGAGAGTGGCTGGCGATGCAGCGGGATGGTAGCGGCAATCGCGTTCTTCTCGGCGTCGAGCACGGAAAGCGAGCCGTTGCCGTTCGCCGGGCCAGCGTTCACCACGTAGACCTGGTTGCGCGTGGGGTTCGCGGCTACGGCCACCGGGTGCTGGCCGACCTGAATCTCGCGGTCAAGACGCAAGTTGACTACGTCAAGGACGGTTACGGTGTTGCTGGCTCCGTTGGTTACGTACGCATACTCGCGGTAGTTGGCCGCGAATTTGGGGAAGTCATGGGGACGACAGGCGGTGAGGAGGAGCGGCAGGACAAAGGCAATGAATATCCCAGGTCTCAGCATCAAGACCTGGGACACCCACGACCGGGAACGCGACGGGGCGGATTCACTGTGCCTTTCTTGCTCGGGAGTCATTGGCTGCCGGCAACGGACTCCACGTGAATGCCGCGGGGCAGGATGCGGTGCACAACGGGAGCGATGCGCTCGATCTCGTCCATCATGGTGACAAACTGCTCCGGGTAGATGGACTGGGGACCGTCGGAGAGCGCCTTGTCCGGCTGGTGATGCACTTCAACCAGCACGCCGTCCGCGCCGACGGCGACGGCGGCACGGGCCATGGGCAGCACCTTGTTGCGTTTGCCGGTGCCGTGGCTGGGGTCGACGAGGATGGGCAAATGGCTCAGGCGCTGCACGGCGGGCACGATGGAGAGGTCGAGTGTGTTGCGGGTGTGATCGGCGAAGGTGCGCACGCCGCGCTCGCAGAGGATGACCTCGTAGTTGCCCTCGCTCATGATGTATTCGGCGGCCATCAGGAATTCATCGAGGGTGGCGCTCATGCCGCGCTTGAGCAGCACCGGCTTGCGCAGGCGGCCGGCGTGCTTCAACAGGGAAAAATTCTGCATGTTGCGCGCGCCGATCTGGATGACGTCGGCCCATTCGGCGACCAGTTCGAGGGTTTCGTTATCGATGGCTTCCGTGATGATGCGCAGTCCAAAGCGATCCCGGATTTCGGCCATGATTTTGAGTGCGTCCAGGCCAAGCCCCTGAAATGCATAGGGCGAAGTGCGGGGCTTGTAGGCGCCCCCGCGGAAAAACTGGGCGCCGGCCGCAGCAACTTGTTCGGCGATGGCGAAGGCCTGTTCGCGGCTCTCGATGGAACAGGGGCCGGCGACAATTGCCAGGTCGCCGCCGCCGATGGTGGCATCCGTGCCGGGGAAGCGAATGACGGTGTTCTCTTCCTTCACGTCCCGGCTGGCAAGTTTGTAGGGCTTGGTAACGCGGATGACATCGGCAACGCCGGGAAGTTCTTCGAGATTCCCGCGCTCGACCTCACCGCTGTTGCCGGTGATGCCGATGGCGGTGCGCTGGGCCCCGGGGAGAGGATGAGCGCGGAAGCCCAACTGTTCGATATAGTCGCAGACGGCCTGGACTTGGTCCGGCGTGGCCTGCGCCTTCATGACAACTAACATGACTGGCCCTCAAAGGCTGAGTTTACCGGTTGAGGGGTATAAGAGCAATGGAAAGGGACAGAGGAACCAAGGCGGGTTCGGCGTCCGCAGCGACTGGGGCTCAAGTCCAACAGCGCAGATCTGGGTAAGAAACGCTGTTGGCCAATGACCGCCGCGCCTACTCGGAGTCTTCCGTGGGCTCGCTACCGCCGCTCTTTGCGGCGACGACGGCGGGTGCAACCACCATTCCGATGAAAGCAAGGGCAATCAAAAGATCGTGCATCGTTCTTCTCCTTACGGGCTCCGGAGAGCCTGGGGGCAGGCTTGGGCCCGACCACACTTGCATCATGGCGGGAAAGCGGCGCGGAAAAAATCCCACAAAGACAGAACCTCGGCAACAGGGGTGGGAGCGTTCATAGCACGAAGGTGGTAGGGGGCACAGGGATTGCTGTGTCCGGTACTATATCCTCAACCCTGAATGAAACGTGTTATTACCGCGCTCGTGCTGCTTCCCATCGTCCTGGTGCTGGTGTTTTTGCCGCCGGGGTGGCAGGCGCTTTTTACCGCCGCCGCAGCGATTGTTGCGGCCATGGCGGGGTGGGAGTACATGGGCTTGGCCCAGCAGACCGGCGCCCGTCCGCCGCGCGCTGCCGTCTTTCTCGCCATCCTGCTGCTGTTTGCGGCATGGTTTAAGTGGCAGGACCCGGAGCAGTTTCTGCCCGCCTACGGGATTCTGTGCCTGGCCCTGCTGCTCTACTGCACGTTCGCCAGCCCGGTGGAGCGCGTCCTGGCCGACGCGACCAATTCGATCTTCTGCCTCTTTTATTGCGGGGTTACGCTGATCGCGCTGCCGGCGCTGCGCCTGCAGCCCAACGGGCCAGCGCTGGTGCTGTTCCTGCTTTGTACGGTTTGGGCGGGAGACATCGCCGCCATGTATGCCGGGAAGGCATTCGGACGCCACAAGCTGGCTCCCTCCATCAGCCCGAACAAATCTTGGGAGGGCTCCATTGCGTCACTGGCTGGAAGCGTGATCGTCGCTGCCGGCCTGCTAGAGTTGGCAGATCTATTTGCGCATTGGAACTACGCCGCGCTGTCGTACTCAGAAGACCCCTGGGGTTATTGGCTGGCGATGGCGGTGCTGATCAATGTGGCGGCGCAAGTGGGCGACCTGGCGGAGTCGGCGCTGAAGCGGTCGGCGGGGGTGAAGGACTCGGGAACGATTCTTCCCGGACACGGCGGTCTGCTCGACCGCATTGATGCGCTTCTGCTGGCCGCGCCGGCGCTATGGTACGCGCAGTTGATCCATCACCGGTTCTGATCTAAGGGTGGAGCATCCGTTGACGGAGCATCCGCAAGCCCCTGCGGCCTGATTGCATCGTTCTGGCGTTCGGCCGCGGCAAACGGCAAGAAGATGGAAAATGCAGTTCCGCGGTGCGCGGGCGATCGGCTGGAGCGCAGGCGGATTGTGCCGCGATGGCGGGCAATGATCTCCTTGCTCACCCACAGACCGAGACCCGTGCCCGTTGTGCCCTTGGTGGTGAAGAAGGGCTGGAAGAGTCGCCTGATCGCGTCATTGTCAATTCCGTCGCCCGTGTCCGCAATGGTGAAGACCACTCCCGTTTCGCCGGTACTCCAGTTCGTCCCTTCGCGGGTCCGGACGAAAAGGGTTCCGGGGCTCGAACTCATTGCATCTAAAGCGTTTGCTATGAGATTCGCAAGCACCTGCCGGACTTCCCCATCGAAGCAGCGGAGGGGACGATTCGCGCGTAGCCGTGTGGCGACCTGGGCACCCGAGTTATGCAGCCGGCCGAGGTAGATGTTGAGAATCTCTTTTACCAGCGCGGCTGTATCAACTTCCTGCGGACTGCTGGACTGCCGATGGAACCGGAGCGTTTGAGCGGTAATCGCCGAGGCCCGGCGAAGTTCGACTTCCGCGGTGTCCAGAAGCGGACGGACCTGTTCTAGCGTGCTGCTGCACTGAGCCAGATACAGCAGGTTGGTGACGGCTTCAAGCGGGTTGTTGATCTCGTGCGCGATGGAAGCGGCGAGACGCCCCACTGCGGCGAGCTTTTCGCTCTGGATCAGCGCATGTTCAGCCTTTTTCTGCTGCGTGATCTCCTGGGATGCGGCCGTGATGCCCTGGATTGTGCCGTCCGGTCCATAGACGGGGAAGTAGCTGACGCTCCAGTAGCGATATTCAGTCGGATCGGTGACGAGCGTGCCTTCGAGCGGGTAGTTGATGACCGGCTCCCCGCGCGCGACCTGGTCGAATAATTCCCGCAGTCCGGGGATGGGTGCCATCTCCGTGAGTGTTCGCCCTACGATCTGCTCGGGCTTGAGGCCGAAGAATGCAGCCTGGCGATCATTCAGGCGGAGGTAGTGGTAGTCATCGAGATCGAAGTACGCGAGCCCGATCGGCGCGGTGTCGTAGATGGTCTTAAGCTCAGCGTGGCGGCGCTCGCTCTCTTCTAACTGCTGGCGAAACTCTTCGCGATCGTTTTCCAGCGCGCGCAGAACCCTTCCGCGCTCGATGGACTCCCAACAACGTGCGGTGACGGAGGCGACGAGTGCGACTTCATGAGGCTGCCAGGCGCGCGGCTGCATGGAGTGAACCACGAAGATCGCAGTCAGCCGGTTTTCCTTCATCAGCGGATAGGCGATAGCCGCGCGGATGGCGGCGGCGTGGAAATATCCGATCCCCTCGGCGCACCGCGGATCGCTCTCCACATCCTCAATGATGAAGGGATGACCGGCAATGAGCGAATCGTATGCCGCGTGGGAAAACTGACGCAGCGCATAGCTGCCCACCATCGCCGGAGGTCCGTTTACAAAATCTCCGATGATGAGCACGCTGTCCTGATCGGAATCCACTTCAGCGTAGGCGCAGCGATTCACGCCCAGATAAGCAGCAAGGAGACGCGCGGCGTTGTAGGTGATCTCAGCCGGATCGGTGGCGGTGCGGGTACCCGCGTCGATCTGCATCAACAGGTTCTCGCGCTCCCGGAGCAACTCGAGTTCGCGGAGCAATGCTGTGATCTGGTCCTGCTGATCTGTCGGCATGCGGTGAAGGAGCGGATATGGGAGTCGGGAAGCGAATCACCAACCGCGGTCCAATTGTGTATCAATCTTATTCCACAAGCGCTTCTTCTGGGGCGCGATTCGACTTGAAGAAGAACGTCACCGTGCCGACTGCCGGAAATAGCAGGCCTCTTTTGTTCACTGCACGACAAACCAGATTGCAGGTCCGGCAACTCGCCCGGTTTGGCCTGCGGGCCCCGCTGCCGCTGCACCGAACCGTTATCATGAATCAGGCATCCATCCTGACGGCGCACCACGAAGAACACACCTTGAAACGACTCGCAATCCTCGGTTCCACCGGCTCCATCGGGCAGAGCACGCTCTCCATCGTCGAGCAGTTTCCTGACCGCTACTCCGTAGCCACGCTCGCCGCCGGGCACAACGTTGATGAAGCTTTTGCGCAGACCATGCGCTGGCGGCCCAGGGTCGTCTCCCTGGCAACCGCGGAACTTGCCGGGCGGCTCAAGCAGAGGCTGGGCGAAAACGCCGTCTCCGGAATCGAAGTGGTTCACGGAAGCGAAGGAACGGTCGCCTGCTCCACGCATCCTGACGCCGATTTCGTGGTTTCGGCCATCGTCGGCGTCGCGGGCCTGGAAGCCACGCATGCGGCCATCCTTGCCGGCAAGCCTGTGGGCTTGGCCAACAAGGAGTGCATGGTGGCGGCAGGCGAGATCCTGACGGCGGCGGCGCGCGAACGCACTGTGCCCATCCTGCCCATCGACAGCGAGCACAACGCGGTGCACCAGTGCATGCGGGTGGGCGCGCACAGCGAAGTCAAATTCATTTGGCTAACAGCCTCAGGCGGCCCGTTCCGGCAGACGCCGCTCGACCGCTTCCCCGGCATCACCCCGGAGCAGGCGCTCAAGCACCCCACCTGGGTCATGGGCCGGCGCATCACCATCGACTCGGCAACCATGCTCAACAAAGGGCTGGAGGTGATCGAGGCCTGCCGGCTATTCGACGTGCCGCCGAGCAAGGTCCGGGTTACCGTGCATCCGCAGTCCACGGTGCACTCGCTGGTGGAGTACGTGGACGGCTCCATTCTGGCGCAGATCTCTGTCACGGACATGCGGCTGCCGATTCTGTATGCGCTGGCCTACCCGGAACGTCCGGCGTCGAATCTGACGTTCGATCTGGCGGCCTTGCGGCATCTCGATTTTGAGGAGCCGGATTTCCAGCGGTTCCCGTGTTTGCGGCTGGCTTTTGAGGCTGCCGAAAAAGGCGGGGCGCACTGTATTGCGCTCAATGCCGCCGACGAGGTTGCCGTGGAGGCCTTCCTCGACCGGCGCATACCATTCACCGGGATAGCGGATACAATTGAAAAGGTGCTCGCTTCCACTCCGGAGTCGCATCCAGCGACCATTGCCGAAGTGCTCGCCGCGGACCGCCATGCGCGTGAAAGCGCTCGCGCGCTCGTGAGTTAGCCGGGGCGGCTGCGGCGCCCAAGGATTATTCGAATCATCTATGCAAAGTCTTCATGATGTCGTGGTCGCGATTGTCGCCTTTGTCATCCTCATTGGCGTCATGGTGGTGGTCCACGAACTCGGCCATTTCATCGTGGCCAAACTGTGCGGTGTGCGCGTCGAAGCGTTTTCAGTCGGTTTTGGGCCCCGGCTGTTCGGCCTCAAATACGGCGAAACCGACTACAAGGTCTGTGCCCTCCCCCTGGGCGGCTACGTAAAGATGACCGGCGAGACGCCGGATCAGCTCCAGGAAGGCGATGACGCGGAAGCGGCGGCCCAGCGAGCCGCCGATGATCCGGGATCGTTCCTGAACCATCCGCGATGGCAGCGCATGCTGATCGGCGTGGCGGGACCAGTGGCCAACTTCATCCTGGCCTTCGTCTTGATGCTCGTCTACTACCAGTTCATCAACGAAGTTCCGAAAGCAGTGGTGAAGTCCACGACCGTGGAATGGGTCATTCCCGGCTCGGACGCGGCGAAGGCCGGCATGGAGCCCGGCGACGTGATCAAGAGTTTTGATGGCGTGCAGAATCCCGACTGGATGCAAGTGGGCAACCGCGCGCAGATGAACCTGAACCAGAACGTTTCGGTCACCGTGGAGCGCGGCGGACGGGACGTGCGGCTTTCCCTGCACATTCCCAAGCTTACGAAGGGCGACGACGAGGTCGACTTCAGCGACGCCGGCATCCTGCCGCAGTACACGCCCAACCCGATCGGTGTTCACGACGTGCAGGCGGGCACGCCTGCGGCGAAGGCGGGGCTGCAGGCGGGCGACCAGATCGAGACCGTCGACGGCCATGCCTTCCACTTCGTTTCCACGCTGCTCGCCTACATGCAGGCGTACCCCGGCAAGGAGCTTACGCTGGGCATTCTGCGCAACGGCCAGCATCTGACCCTGCGCGCCACGCCGATCAAGATGATCTCCGGGCGCGGAAAAGGCCAGTCGGGCGTCTCCGGCTGGAAGCTGGGATTTGAGGCCGAAGGCACGCCGCTGCGCAACGATCCCCTGCCCTTCTCCAAGGCAGCCGCCCAGGCGAATGAATTCTGTGTCGATAATTCGACGCTGATCGTGGAAGTGCTTGGCCGTCTCTTCGAACGCAAGGTCGCCGTTTCGCAACTATCGGGCCCCGTAGGTATCGCGCGCATGGCCGGAGAGGCGGCGCAGATGAACGGCTGGCTGCCCAAGTTCGGCTTGGCGGCGGCCATCAGCATCAACCTGGGCATCCTGAACCTGATGCCCTTCCCCATCCTCGACGGCGGCCTCATCCTGCTGCTCATCATTGAAAGCATCCTGCGCCACGACATCAGCATTGTGGTCAAGGAACGCATCTATCAGGCGGCATTTGTGGTGCTGGTGGTGTTCTTCGCCTTCATCATCTTCAACGACGTGACCAAGCTGCCGATCTTCAACCACGTCAAGCCGTAGTGGCGGATCAGGGATTGGCCGACGGCCAACCCGGATGGGCTAAGGAGACTAGGAAAGAACGCAATGGCCGTGACTACCTCTGTGCGCGTGCGCTACGCCGAAACCGACCAGATGGGGGTGGTGTACTACGCTAACTACCTGGTGTGGTTCGAGCTTGGCCGCGTGGAACTGCTCCGCTCCCTGGGCCTCGCCTACAGCAATATGGAGAAGGACCACGGCCTGGTGCTGCCGGTGATCGAGTCCAATTGCCGCTACCGGGCGCCGGCAAAATACGACGACGAGATCCTGATTGAGACGCAGCCGTCGCTGGTTCGCGGCTCAGTAATCAAATTCTCCTACCGCATCCTGCGCAAGAACATCGGAGCCGATCCGCACCTTCTGGCCGAAGGCGAGACCGTCCACGTGGTCTGTGACGAGCACTTCAAGCGCACTCACCTGCCGGAACAGTACGCCGTTGCCCTGCGATCACTGATGCCTGCCTGAAGCGCCGATCCGGGCCACCCAAACCCGCGTGACGCCCGTCGCATCCTGTATCCGCCGCCCCGGTAGAATAGGGGTATGGCGTTCGAAAGCGTAACCAAAGTCGCCGAGGCCGATTTTCCCACGCGCTGGGGCCGATTCCGCATCTTCGGCTTCCAGGGCGTGCTCCCGTCGCTCAAACCCGGATGCGATCCCGCTGAAACCGGGGGCAAACGCGTCGAGGATCTGGTTGCACTGGTCATGGGCGACATTCACTCCGCCCCGCCGCTGGTCCGTATCCACTCCCAATGCCTTACCGGGGATGTGTTTCACTCGCTGCGCTGCGATTGCCGCCTGCAACTGGAACTGGCGCTGAGCAAGATCGTCGAGGGCGGCGCAGGGATCCTGCTCTACGAGCAGCAGGAGGGCCGCGGCATTGGCCTGATGGCTAAGCTCAAGGCATACGAACTGCAGGACCACGGCCGGGATACTGTGGAAGCGAACGTGGAGCTTGGGTTTGCACCGGACTGCCGGGGTTACGAGCTTCCAGCGGAGGTGCTCAAGCTTCTGGGCGTTCGTGCCGTGCGTTTGATGACGAACAATCCGGAGAAGGTGGCCGCGCTCCAGGCCGCCGGCATCACCGTCACCGAACGCGTCTCCGCCGAAGTAGAGCCACACGACACCTTCGAGCGCTACCTGCGCACCAAGCACGAGAAGATGGGGCACATCCTGGACACGCTGGTGAGCGAGCAGAGCGTCAGCGATTAATGTGCAGCGGAACTCAGGCGACGTGCCGTATCGGCGCTGGTCGGCGCTCCGGCCAGTAGTCCGTATCGTCTGACTTCAATCCGAGTTCAGCGAGTACCTTGGGATCGACACCCTGCCCCTGGCAGGGTAGTTTCTCCGCGGCGGCCGCGTCGCGCTCTCGTTCCGGAAAGATGTCATCGTTGAATGCCGCCGGCCGGGGGACTGCCTGTTCCGCCTGTGCCATGGTTTGCAGCATGCAAATCGCAACCGCCAGATGATCGGGGTTAATGCGGTCGACTAGATCGTGGGCCTGCTGCCGTGGGGGGAGAGAGGACTGCAGCATATATATACCCTCAGACGCATGGTGCGCTCAACGCTCCGTGACGTCAAGAGGAGAGGGCAATCCTATTTCCTCTGAGCTAACAGCCCGAGTACCGGCAGCGCAATGCACAGGACGTAAGGCACGCCGAGAGCCCAGTTCATCCACCGTTTAGCGGGATTCCGCGCCCAGGAAAAAAGCAGAATTGAGAGCAGCAGGGCCTGTGGGACGATTTCCAAATACCCGCGCAATTGCATGCGTACCGGAACGGTGGTGTAGATGAAGCCCTCCAGCGAGCCCGGCGGCGCGGCGAAGGTGCCAAGGATGCCGACGCCGATCAGGATCCATGCAATCAGCAGCCATCCGTGTTTGCGCGCGAACAGGATCTCGCGAAAGGGATAGAGCACCGACGCAAAGAGAACGCCGCGGAAGACCTGCAGCGCCGGGCCGAACAGGACCCAGGCGCTGGTGGTCGGGCGCATGCCTGAGTTCGGATTGTTGAGGATGTCGGCGTAATGCAAAAAGTGATAGGCCAGCGCTCCCATCACGAAATAGGTGATGGTGTGGCAGACAACTGTCTTCCCCGCCAAAGAAGGAAAGCGGGGCTGCGCTTCTTGCATGGCAATCCCTCACAGCTAGAAGTGGCCTAAAGCTGGCGGAATTGTAACGCGGTTCCGGCGACGAAGGCTGTGATGGACATGGGGCTCACCCCCGCAGCGCCTTGATCACCTTGGCTGTAGTCACGACCTGGCCTACGTGGCGCTGGGTGTGATCGGCCACGTGAATCAGCGCACCGCCCAGGCTGGTGGGTAACTGCTTGCGGCCCACGCTGCGCGGAACGCTAAGGTCCGCCGTCGCCAGAGCTCGTACTCGCCTTGCCGCGCGCGCCAGCGATTCCCTCACCCTGACGAGGAGTTCGACTGAGGTCTCCGCGCCGGCGCCTTCGGCCTTCATTGCCGCAAGCTGATCGGCGCTCAACTGGTTCCCTTCGGCGTAGGTAAGAATGCGATCAATCGATCCGGCGATGTGGCGAAACTGCTGGGCGATGGACGTAAGCCCCAATGGCTGTGCGTGCATCTCCCCATCGCTTAGGCCTTCGGTCCACTTCTCCAGATCGTCCTGCGCAAGCTCAAGCGCGTGCAAAACGGCGCGGCCCGCGGCAGGAACGTCGTCGTGTGTTCCGCGGAGCCAGGGTTCGGTGTGGGGCGTTTGAGAAGCAGGGATGCTCATCCAGGACATCTCCTATTCGCCGCGCGCGACGAATCGCAGGTCTTCGTAATCGTTCAACTTGTCCACGGGGACGAACGTGGGGCCGTCTGCGCCGTCCTCGTGCACCATGACGCCGCCTCCGTACTCGCGCACGAACCAGCAGTGCTCGGCATCGCTTGTCTCGGCGGCGCAGAACTCGATGCGCGCCGGGCGTCCATGGAAACGAACGCGGTCGCCGTTGCGCATCTCTTCACCGGAAACATATCGCAAGGGTTCAGGCATAGCACCCTCCCTGCGCTCTTCTAGCTGGCGCTTTTCACGCGGACGACGGTGATCTTCGAGAAGCCTTCTTCGAAGACCGGCGGTTTCAACCGTTCGGCCATCTTGCGCATCACCTCTTCGCTCACCATGCGGTCGCGAGAGCGGTTGCGGTCAAGGCAAACCTCAAGTGGTACATCGAAGAAGACAGCCTGCACCTCATAGCCAAAGCTCTTGGCCATCTTGATCCACTGGCGGCGCTCGTGGGGCGACAGGTTGGTGGCGTCCACGTAGTTCCACGGCATCCTGGCGATCAGGCGCGCGCGCAGCAGCGAACGCAGCGTGGAGAAGACCAGGCCCTGGTAGCGCTGCTCCTCCACGTCGTCGAACAAGATGTTGCGCAATAGGTCGCTGGAGAGCGGGGTGACGCCGCGTCGACGGAACCACGTGGTCTTACCCGAGCCGGGCAGTCCGATGGCCAGCACCACGTACCCTTTGGGGGCCTGCGCGGAGCGATCCGCAGCCTGGGGCTCGGGGGGCGGAACGGACGGCATCTCGGGCTGGGTTTCCATCTCCAGGCGGCCGCTGCCTTCGGGCGCACTCCAGGTAGGCTTGGGGGTGCGGCGCTCGGGGCGCGGCTCCCGGGGAGCGGCGACGTGCTGAGGCTGGGGCGTCTCATCCCGATGGGGACGTGCCGGCTGCGCCTCTTCCCGGCGCGGCTCCGACGGGTTGTCAAGATAGCTGGGCACCAGCGGAGCCGGCTGGTTTTGGGGGATCTGCTGCCCGATTTTGCCTGTGGATTCCGAAAGATTCGGTGCGCGTCTGGAGCGTCTTCTCATGCCCGCCTTCAACACCTAAATTACTACCGGGATAACACAACGGCCACTGGTGCTGCAAATCGTGTGCACTCCGTCACATACCGTCGCGACGCCGGACCTTCACACTGGCGTGGAGCGCTGTTCGACACAGCACGGAAGATAGGCGGGCGTTTGGTTTTTGGTTGACAACAGTGTTACGATCATGAGTTTGGTGGAACTGCCTTTTGGCCCCGTTTTCAGCGCGGATTCTATTTCTGTCCGAACCCGCCGAGGCCGCCGAACGCCTCAATTCAATCCTTTTAACGCGCACTGAAGGAGAACACATTCATGGCAGTAAAGGTTGGCATCAACGGCTTTGGCCGCATTGGCCGGAACGTATTTCGCGCAGCGCTGGGCAACAAGGACATCGAGTTCGTTGCAGTGAACGATCTGACGAGCCCCGCGACTCTCGCGCATCTGCTCAAGTACGACTCGATTCTGGGCAACCTGCCCAACGAGATCAGCGCCACCGAGGACTCGATTGTTGTCGATGGCAAGAAGATCAAGGTCTTCGCCGAGAAGGACCCGGCCAAGCTGCCCTGGGCGGACGTGGGCGCGCAGATCGTGGTGGAGTCGACCGGCCGTTTCACCGATGCGACGGTCGCCAAGGCGCACCTGGGCTCGACCGTGAAGAAGGTCATCATCTCCGCTCCGGCGACGAACGAAGACATCACCATCGTGCTGGGCGTGAACCAGGACAAGTACGATCCGGCCAAGCACAATATCCTCTCCAATGCGAGCTGCACCACCAACTGCCTGGCGCCCGTGGTCAAGGTGATGATCGAGCAGTTCGGGATCGTCAGCGGCATCATGACGACCATCCACTCGTACACCAACGACCAGGTCATCCTGGACTTCCCGCACAAGGACCTGCGCCGCGCCCGCGCTGCCGCACTGAACATGATTCCCAGCTCGACCGGCGCCGCCAAGGCCCTGAAGCTGGTGATCCCCGAAGTTGCCGGCAAGCTGGACGGCTTCGCCATCCGCGTCCCAACGCCGAACGTCTCGATCGTGGACCTGACCTTCATCAGCGAGAAGGCGACCGACGCCAAGGCCGTGAACGCCGCGCTGAAGGCCGCCAGCGAAGGCGCGCTGAAGGGCATTCTGGGCTACGACACCAACGAACTGGTCAGCTCCGACTTCAAGGGCGACCGGCGTTCGTCGATTGTGGACGCGCCCCTGACCAAGGTTGTGGGCAACAGCGTGAAGGTGCTGAGCTGGTACGACAACGAGTGGGGCTACTCGAACCGCGTTGTGGACCTGATCGGCTTTTTGACCAAGAAGGGACTGTAACGGCAGGTGTCAGGGTGCGGGTGTCAGGTGTCAGGCTTAATGCCGCCCTGGCACCTGCAATCTGAAGCCTCCTTCCTAAGCCGAAACTTCATCGCCGCATCTCTCCATATGGCCGCCGCCGGTTCCATAGTGCCTCAGTCCCAAGTCCCTAGCCCCTGAGAAAGGCATCCCATGTCCAAGCTTTCTATTCGCGACATCGATCTGACCAACAAACGCGTGTTCATCCGCGTGGATTTCAACGTGCCGCTCACCGAGGACGGCTCGACCATCACCGACGACACGCGCATTGTGGCCACGCTGCCCACCATTGAATACGCACTGCGGCACAAGGCGAAGGTGATTCTTGCGTCGCATCTGGGCAGGCCGAAGGGCAAGCCGAATCCGAAGTACTCGCTGCGCCCGGTAGTGGACCGCCTGCGCGAGCTCCTCGACAAGAAGATCGGCGACAGCGTCAACGTGGCCTTTGCGCCCGACTGCGTAGGCGAGGTGGCCGAAGAGATGGCGCGCCAGTTAGAGTCACGCCAGGTGCTATTGCTGGAGAATTTGCGCTTCCACGCAGAGGAAGAAGCCAATGATCCGACGTTCAGCCGCAAGCTCGCCAACCTGGCTGAGATTTACGTGAACGATGCGTTTGGCTCCGCGCACCGCGCGCATGCATCCACAGAGGGCATGACCCAGTTCATCAAGCCCGCGGTGGCCGGCCTGCTGATGGAAAAGGAAATCACGTATCTGGGCAAGGCGCTGGAGGCGCCCGAGAAGCCGTTCGTGGCGATCATCGGCGGATCGAAGATCTCGGGCAAGATTGACGTGATCCAGAACCTGCTGGACAAGGTGGACACGCTCGTGATCGTCGGCGGCATGGCGTACACGTTCTATCGCGCTAAAGGCGTGACGACGGGCAAGTCCCTGGTGGAAGAGGACAAGATCGACCTGGCCAAGGAGACAATGGCGAAGGCCAAGGCAAAGGGAGTGAACCTGTTGCTGCCGGTGGACAATATTCTGGCCGACGGGTTCGCGAACGACGCCAAAACCCAGCCCTGGGACACGTCAAAGGACTTCCCCGCCGACTGGCAGGGCCTGGATATCGGTCCCAAGTCAGTTGCCGCGATTGAGGAGGTAGTCTCCACCGCGCGCACGATTGTGTGGAACGGGCCGGCCGGCGTCTTCGAGTTCCCAACCTTCGCGAAGGGCACCAACGCCATTGCGCGCGCCGTTGCGGCCAACAAGGCGGCCACGTCGATCATCGGTGGCGGCGATAGCGTAAGCGCCATCAACCAGGCCGGCGTCGCCGAGCAGATCACCCACATCTCCACCGGCGGCGGGGCCAGCCTCGAATTTTTGGAGGGTAAGAAGCTGCCGGGTGTGGAAGCGCTGACGGAGAAGTAGGGATCAGGGGGCAGGGATCAACAAGAAGCCGCATCCGGTCCGAGCCGGATGCGGCTTTGAGTTTTTTAACTGCCGTGTCGATGCCAAAATCCGGCAGGGGTGACGATTGGATACTCGTCCGCCAGCGCTAAAAGATCTTTGTCACCGGTAATTAGATAATCGGCTTTTGCGACGCGCCAGGTTCCCAGAATCTGCTGGTCTGCGCTGTCCCGCAGACGTCCTTCGGCTTCGCCGCTCGGTTCCACAATATCCGCCATGAACATGAAGCTGTCGGCCAGATCGCGAACCTCGTCAGCAGTTAGCCTGATTCGCGTTAGCCTGGGCAGAACCCTGACCATCTCATCCAGAATGTAGCGCGAGAGGACCAGATCGATTCCGCCTTGCCGCCACAGCGCAAGAATCTGGCCCGGAATGCTCTGGGGATATGCCAACCCGGAAACCAGAACATTTGTGTCGAGCACGACGCGCATCCGGCTCATGAGCGGCGCCTGCCGCGCTTCACGGCAGCATTAATCTCCTTCATCCCATCGTCCATGGGAACGTCAGTGTAGGCATCTGCGATGCGGCGGCTCAATGCATCGAAACGCTCCTGCATGCGACGTATGCGGGCAAAGAGTTCCGCGTCAACCAGGGCAGCGACGGGCTTACCGTCTTTGTCGATCACGATGCTGTCGTTCCGGTACTGCACCTGGTTCAACATCTCTCCAAGATTCTGGCGAAATTTGACGGCCGTAACTTTCGAAACCATTTGTGCTTGCCTCTATTACCATTATGATCGCTATGATCATATATGTCTAACTGGGTTGTCGGGATTGCGCCTAGTGTGTCGACGCCTTCCGGTGCAGCTCTTGTGGCGGCTCGCTCTGTCCTCTCTGTGCCCCGCATCACCTTCCGCCATGGCCCCATCCCCTAAAATCAGAGATGAGGAAACCACACAAAAATGTCCCGTAAAGCTCTGATTGCCGCCAATTGGAAGATGTACAAGACGCCTGCCGAGGCCAAGGCGTTTGTTGAGGCCTTTTTGCCGCTCGTTGCCGGCCACACGCGCGACGAGATCGCGCTGTTCCCGTCTCCTGTCCTGCTGCCCGCCGTGATTGAAGCCGCCAAGGGTTCGAATGTCGCTGTGGGCGCGCAGAATATCTACTTTGCCGAGGAGGGCGCCTTCACCGGAGAGACCTCCGTTGGCCAGCTCAAGGCTGTCGGCGGCACGCACACGCTGATTGGGCACTCCGAGCGCCGTCAGTACTTCGGCGAGACCGACGAGATCGTGAACAAGAAGCTGCACACCGCGCTCAAGCACGGCATCGTGCCCATCGTCTGCATCGGCGAAGTGCTGGAAGAGCGCGAGGCCGGCAAGACCGAGCAGGTGCTCAAGACGCAGGTCACCGGCGCATTCGCCGGCATCACTCCGGAGATGGCCGCGCCCATCGTCATCGCCTACGAGCCGGTGTGGGCCATCGGCACCGGCAAGACGGCGACACCGGAGATGGCAGCCGATGCCCACCGCATTGTGCGCGCGGAGGTTGCCAAGCTGCTCGGCCAGAAAGTCGCCGATGCGATGCGCATCCTCTACGGCGGCAGCGTGAAGCCGGAGAACGCCACCGCGCTGATCGGACAGGAAGAGATCGACGGCGCGCTGGTGGGTGGGGCGAGCCTGAAGCCGGACTCGTTCACCGCAATTGTGAAGTACTGAAGAGCAGTGACAAAGGTACAGAGTGACAAAGTGACAGAGTGACAGAGTGAAAAGGTAAAGGAGGCGGGGCAGCCCGCCACCCTTCGGTTTCTCACCCTGCAACCTTGTCACTTTGTCACTTTCCCACTTTGCCACTCTGTCAGTTATCTCCGAACCGTTCGCCGACGACGCGCGTATCATGTCTCATGCCGGAAACGCTTTCCGCATCCGCCGTCTCACTCGCTGAAGCTGCCGCGGCGACGCGTTCCGCGCCAACCCGCGACCTCTACATCGATCGCCTGCGAGTTGTGATGACCGCGTTGGTGGTTCTGCACCACTGTGCCATCACCTACGGGGCGCCGGGCAGTTGGTATTACAACGAACTCCATCCCTCCGGGTCTTTATCGAGCTTCCTGCTCACCATCTTCGTTGCTACCAACCAGGCGTACTTCATGGGATTCTTCTTCCTGCTGGCCGGTTACTTCACGCCACGTTCGCTGGAGCGCAAAGGCTATGGATGGTTCATCGGCGACCGGTTTACGCGCCTCGGCCTGCCGCTGCTTTTTTACATCGTAGTGTTGAATCCCATTACGGATTCGGTGGTTGCCGCCGCCGAGGGAAAACCCTTCTGGGCGGTTATGGCGTGGCATTGGAATCATATGGTCATCGGCACTGGCCCCATGTGGTTCGTGCAGGCACTTCTGATGTTCACATTGGCCTATTGCGCGTGGCGGGCGGTTGCAGGCCCCGCGCTCCATGCGCCGCAGATAAAGAAGCGTGTTCCATCCGGAGGCTGGTGGCTGCTGAGCGCCCTGATCGTGGGCGCTGCAGCCCTGGCGATCCGCCAGGTCGTGCCGGCCGGCGTCAACGTCATTGGCCTGCAGCTCGGCTACTTTGCCAGCTACCTGTTTCTCTTCGCCATCGGCATCGTGGCTCGCCGGAACGACTGGCTCAATCAACTGCAGTGGCGTCATGCGCGCGCCGCACTGATTGCAGCGTTCATCGCATGGCCCGCTCTGTTTGTGGCCATTGTTCTCTCCGGCGCCATACAGGGAGCAAAAGTCAACTTCGGCGGTGGCCACACCTGGCCGGCGATTCTCTATGCGTTCTGGGAGCCGTTTGTGGCCTGGGGTTTGATTGCCGCGTGGCTGCTGCTTTTCCGCAGTTACGTCAACACCCCATCCGCATTCTGGAAATGGCTCAGCCGCCGCGCGTATACGGTCTACATCCTTCATCCGCCGGTCCTGGTGGGTGTGGCGGTGCTGTTGCGTCCGTGGGCCGGTCCGGCATTGGTCAAGTTCGGGGTGACCGGTACGCTGGCGTGTGCCGCAGCCTGGATGATTGCGGATCCGCTGGTGCGCATGCCGGGGCTGCGGCGCGTCGTCTGATCGACTGCGAATCGCATGGGCAAAAAATCGCCTTCGAAGGAATCGTCGCTTCGAAGGCGCTTGTATGAATCACAAGATTGCAATGAACGGGGACCAGTAGCCGGCACTGGAGGTCGGTAGCGCGCGGCTACTGGTGATCCCTGCACATAACGAGGTTAGCTGCGGCTTCCCCTTTCCACGGCTGCCTCGTGTCTCCCGGCTCAAGAGAGGTCTGATGTTTCGGCCTCTCGAACCATGTCGACATTCGGAGTTTCTCGTATCTTTGCGGTCCGTTCGGTGACGGTCGTCACAACACATTGTGGAATTCTCGGCGACGGGGTTTGTGCCACTTTGAACACAAATTGGTCGTGCCGCGCCGCATTGACGAGACCCGGTGTCGCGCCCGAAAATCGGAACTTCAGTCATCGAATGGAAGGCCCTCCTGTGACCGCACTCCTCCAAACCAACCTCGGCTCCACTCCGCTGCTCGGGCGGGGTAAAGTACGCGATTTGTACGCGATCGGCGACGACCTGCTGCTGGTCGCCACGGACCGCATCTCGGCATTCGATCATGTTCTCGGCACCGGCATTCCCGGCAAGGGCAAGATCCTGACGCAGATCTCGCTCTTCTGGTTCGAAATGATGGCCGGCATTGTGCCCAATCACCTGATCACGGCCGATGTGAAGCAGTTCCCTGCCTCGCTGCAGCCGTATGCCGATCAGCTCGAAGGCCGCTCGATGCTGGTGCGCCGCGCGAAGATGTTCCCGGTGGAGTGCGTGGCGCGCGGGTATCTTGCCGGGTCGGGCTGGAAGGAATACAAGGCCGAAGGCACCGTGTGCGGCATTGCGCTGCCGGCGGGGTTGCAGGATGGCTCGCGGCTGCCGGAGCCGATTTTTACGCCGGCCACGAAGAGCCAGGACGGCTCGCACGATGAGAACATCTCCTTTGCCCAGGTGGAGAAGATCATCGGCGCACACGAGGCCGCCGAACTGCGGCGCCTGACCATGGCCATCTACGCGCGCGCCGCCGAACACGCCGAATCGCGCGGCCTGATTCTGGCGGACACGAAGTTCGAATTCGGCGTGATCGATGGACGCATTACGCTGGCCGACGAGGTGCTGACGCCGGACTCTTCGCGCTTCTGGGACGGCAAGCTGTGGAATCCGGGAGGCGCGCAGGCATCGTTTGACAAGCAGTTTGTGCGCGACTATCTCGAGTCGATCCACTGGAACAAGCAGGCGCCCGCGCCGAGCCTTCCGGAAGATGTTGCGCAGCGGACGCAGGCGAAGTATCTTGAAGCCTTCCGGCTTCTCACCGGCCGAACTCTCACTTTGTAAAGTCATCGGAGCAGCGCGTGACACTCGTCGATTGGATCGTGCTCATTATCCTGGTATGCGCCATCGTCGGAGGGCTCGTGCAGGGTTTCTTCCGCTCCGTGTGTTCGCTGGGAGGGCTTATCCTCGGGCTGGTGCTGGCGGCGTGGAATTATGCGCGCCTCGCCGCCGTGCTCATTCCGGTGGTGCGCATTGCGGCGGTAGCGGATACAATTTCTTTTCTGCTCATCGCACTGCTGGTGATGGCCGTGATCGGCCTGATTGGCAATCTCATTGCCCGGACCCTGCGCCTGCTTGGCCTGGGATGGATCGACTCGCTGGCGGGCGGAGTGTTCGGATTCTTTCAAGGCGCACTGCTGATCGTGATCGGCATCTTGGTGGTGGTTGCATTTTTTCCTCAGACGCAGTGGATTGCGGAGGCGCGGCTTCCGCGCATGTTCTTCGGCGCCTGTCACGTAAGCGCCGATGTTACGCCTGCGGAGCTCTCCCAGCGCATCCGCAGCGGATTGAAGGAATGGGAATCGGAATCGCCGCGCTGGATGCATCCGGATCGCCCGAGTTGAATCCCTCATTTTGGGCAGAGCAGAGGGGCGGCGAATGTGGCAATCTAGTAGAAGTCAAAAAAAGCAAGGGGTGCACGTTGAAACGAGAGTTGGAGAGCCTGGTAACGCAGATGCATTCCAGCGGAGTACGGTACGAAGATGCCGTCCGCGAGTTCAAGAGACAATATTTGCGCGAAGTGCTGATTGCGCACCGAGGCAACCAATGCAAGGCGGCCGAAGAATTGGGCATGCACCGCAACACCCTGAGCCGCGCGATGGCCGAGCTGGGGCTGAGCCTGGCGGAGGTTCGCGCCGGCCTCAAGCGTCCGCCGCGCGCCGAACGTCCTGTCTATAGCGCCGCGCGTCCAGTCCTTCGCCAGGGCTGACGCCGCCCTGGAGATCATGCAGAATCCGCTTTACCCTCCATCCTCCGAAGCCCAGGTCGAAATTGCTCCTGGTTTCGTGTGGGATGCGCAGGAGGCCTATCTTTTTGACATCGACGGCACGCTGTTGCGCAGCCGCGACCGCATCCATGTAGACTCCTTCGTCTCGAGCGTGCACCGGGTGACCGGGTTTGAGGTCACGCTGGCGGGAATTGTGCTGCATGGCAGTACGGACACGGCCATCCTGCGCGAGGCCTGCAACCAGGCCGGTATTCCGCCTGAAGTGCTGGAGAGCCAGGCTGGAGCCATCCTCAATGCCATGTGCGCGCAGGTGGCGGAGAAACGCCACTCCATGGATCTGGTGCGCATGCCGGGGGTGGAAGAGGCCCTGCGCCATTTGGCAACGCGGGGCGCGCTGCTGGGCGTGGGCACAGGCAACCTGGAGCTGATTGGCTGGATCAAGATTGAGCAAGCGGGGCTGCGCGAGTGGTTCCGTTTCGGCGGGTTCAGCGATAACTTTCCTGATCGCTCCGAGCTGATTGCGCACGCCGCGGAAAAGGCCCGCGAACTGGCCGGCGCCGGCGCCAGCATCTGCGTGGTCGGGGATACTCCGCGCGACATTGAAGCCGCGCACGCGAACAATCTGCCGGTGATTGCGGTGGCGACCGGCCGCTACGCCTTTGACGAACTGCGCGCGCACTCGCCGGAAGTGTGCACCACCTCGCTCGCCGATCTCCTTGCCGGGACACAACCGCCGAAGTGACTTCTTCCACCACCAACTCGCTGCGCCGTTTCACCTGCCTTTTGATGGCTGCGGTTTTCGCCGCAGCGCAGGCACAGCAGGCTGCCGCGCCTCCAGTCCCCTCCGCAAAGCCCGCGCCAGGCGCGACGCAAACCACATCTACAGCTCTGACGCCTCCGCCCAGGGAACCCAGTGCCCGCGACCGGCGGCGCGCCGTAAAGCTGTACCTGGCGGCGGCAAAGCTCTACCAGGATGGAAGCTTCGAGAAGGCATGGCAGCAGGATGCCGAAGCCGCCAAGCTTGATCCTACGAATCGCGATTATGCCCTGGCAGCCGAAGTTGCACGCAACCACGCGGTGATGGCGCTGCTGCAGCAGGCCGCGCACGATCGCGAGCAGGGCAACTCAGCCGCGGCACGTGCCGCCATCGAGCATGCCGCGCAGATCGATCCGCAAGATCCCACGGTGGTCCAACACCTGAATGAGCTCGGGAACTATGCCGCGGCGCAAGCCCCGCAAAACCGCCTGCAGCTCCCGGTTCCGCAATTGGCCGGTCCCATTCAACTGGAGCCTAAGCCTGGCGTGCAAAGCTTTCATGTTCGCATGAGCGAGCGGCAGCTTATCCAAAATGTATTTCGCGCATTCGGAATTGAAGCGACGCTCGACGACAGCGTGCGCGGCAACCTGGTGCGGTTCAATGTCGACGACGTCAACTACGCCGAGGCGGTGCGGGCGCTGGGGCTGGCCACCGATACCTTCTTTGTGCCCATCGATGCGCACCGGGTTCTGGCGGCGCGCGATGACCGTCCCCATCGCGAAGAGTTTGAGCGCAACGCCGTGGAAACGTTCCCGCTGTCGGGCATGTCTGCCGCGGAGATCACCGAGATGGGCACGATGGCCCGCACGGTGTTCCAGCCCGCGAAGATGGCCATCGACCAGACCGCGGCGTCGCTGACGTTACGCGCGCCGGTCCAGACGATCGATGCCTTCAACACGACCTATCGCAATCTGATGGAAGGCCGCGCCGAGGTGATGGTCGATGTCAAGCTCCTGCAACTCGCCCACACCTATAACCTGGGCACAGGCGCTCAGTTGCCGCAGACGATTACGGCATTCAACGTCTACGCCGAGGAGCAGTCGATTCTGAGTGCCAACCAGGCGCTGGTGCAGCAGATCATCTCGTCCGGCCTGGCCGCGCCCGGCGATACCCTCGCAATCCTCGGCATCCTGCTCGCCTCGGGGCAGGTTTCCAGTTCGCTTTTCCAGAACGGCATTGCGCTTTTCGGCGGAGGCATGACGCTCTCCGGCCTCTCGCCGGGACCGGCCACGTTCAACCTGAACGTCAACTCCTCTGATTCCCGGGAGCTGGACGACTACCGCTTGCGCCTGCTGGATGGAGAAGAAGGTACGCTGAAGGCCGGCTCGCGGTATCCCATCACCACCTCGTCCTATTCGAGCCTGGGCGCAAATACGCTGAACATCCCCGGCCTGACCGGAGCGGGAGCCTCGGGGAGCCTCAGCTCCATTCTTGCCTCGCTGCAAGGCGGCTCGATCAACGTCCCCATGGTGCAATACGAGGATCTCGGCGTTGTCTTCAAGACGCGGCCCACCGTGCTGCGCTCCGGCGAGGTAGCTCTCAGCATCGATCTGAAGATCAGCTCGCTGGCCGGGCCGTCGCTGAATGGAGTGCCTGTGCTCGCCAACCGGTCGTACTCGGGCTCGGTTCGGCTTGGGGCGGATCAATCGGTGGTTCTTGCAGGAGAGATCGACAAGAACGAGACGCGCGCCATCAGCGGACTGCCGGGCCTGAGCGAGATTCCCGGACTGAACGACATAACGGCGAAGACAAACCAGGAGAACTACGCCACGCTTCTGATCCTGGTGACCCCGCGCGTTGTCCGCATGCCCTGGGGCGTGAACCAGTCGCCGATGGTGCCCGTGAGCGGCACTCCCGGCGTGCCATGATTCTGCCGATCCGCTAAAAAAGAGATGCCCCCGCTTGCGCGGAGGCATTGTCTTTTTACTGAAGGCAAACGAAGCTACGGCTGAATTCCGTCCAACTGCTCCTGGAACTCGACGATCTTCTTCAGCACGTCGTAGGATACGCCGCCGATGGGAACCAGGCGGCCGTTGATGAACAGCGTGGGCGTCTGGTTGACGTTCAGGTCCTGCGCCAGCTTGACGGAGTTTTCGACCTCCTGCGAAGTGGCAGGGAGGGCGGCGCACGCCGAGATCTTCGCGGGAGCGAGCCCAACCTTGGTCACCGCGCTGTTCAGGGTCAAGGTTGCGCCGTCCGCCGTTGCCAGGCCTTCCTGCCCGTCAAACACGGCCTGCGCAAAGCGGAAGAAGGTATCGCTGCCGCCGGCCTTGGTCACACACACGCCGTATGCAGCAGCCAGCTTTGCCTGGGGATGGATGCGCTCCAGGGGATAGTTCTGGAAGACGATGCGTGCCTTGGGGAAGTCCACGGCGAGCTTGTCCATGTTGGCCTGCGCCTCTTTGCAGTGCGGGCACTCAAAGTCGGCGAACTCGACCATCTCCAGATCCTTGGAGGCGGCGCCGCGATACGGCCCGTCGGCCCGCTGCTGCAGAACGGCGCGATTATCGGCATAAGGATGCGCACCGAAGGGATACACGTCATCGCCGGCGATGATGTGCTTGCCGTCGGGCAGGACAAAGAACAGGAATGCCGACGGCTTCTGCTTGCCGGTCTTGTCGCCGATGTACACCGCAACCTTGCTCAGGTTCGGCACAGGGGTCTTCAGGATTGCCGCCACTTCCCAGATGCGGTTGGGATCGTATCCCCAGCTCGCGTGAAGGAAGGCATTGACCTCGTCCTTAGTGGGCGTGTCCGTGGTGAAGTTCCGGGGATCCTGCTTGGGGAACACAGGGGCCGCCGACGGAGTGGGGGCGGCTGGCGCAACCTGCTGGGGTGCGGGCGCAGCGCCCTGCGGCGGAGCTGCCGGAACCTGTTGCTGAGAGAATGCGGGGAGTGCGGCGGCAAGGCAGGCCAGCGCCGCAAAGCTGGACAAACGGCCGAAATGATGATTCAAACGGATTCTCCTTCGTGCGTGTTTGTATTATCTCTTCTCAAAGCGGGGATTCGCCAGCCGAATCGACACCGGCTGCGGGTTCGCGGCAAGTTCCCTATACCTGAACCTTGACAGCGATGGGGAATCGCCGCCCCATGCCAAACGATTTCGACGTCACCTTCAGCACCGGAGCAGCCTGTTGCCGCTTGTACTCCGAACGCTCGATGAGCCGCACAATCTGTTGGACGAGTTCGATGGGAAATCCGCGTTCGCGCGCGATCTGCTCCGGCGTCTCGTAGCGTTCAACGTATGCTTCCACGATGGGATCGAGCACCTCGTAGGGCGGCAGTGAGTCAGTGTCCTTCTGCCCCGGCCGCAGCTCTGCCGAAGGCGGCTTCTCCAGAATCGCCGCGGGAATCACCTCGCACTCGCGGTTCAGCCAGTGGCAGATGGCGTAGACGCGCGTCTTGACCAGGTCTCCGATGACTGCCAGCGCGCCGACCATATCGCCATACAGCGTGCAATAGCCCACCGCCATCTCGCTCTTGTTGCCGGTGGTGAGCACCAGGGCACCCAGCTTGTTTGACAGGGCCATCAGCAGCGTTCCGCGAATGCGCGGCTGGATATTCTCTTCGGTAATATCCTGCGCCATGCCGGCGAACATCGGCTCCAGGGCGTGCGTAAAGCCGGTAAAAAGCTCGCTGATCCCGATCAGCTCGAACCGTATGCCGAGGTTGGCCGCCAGGTGCCGGCTGTCATCGATCGATCCCTGCGACGAGTAGGGACTGGGCATGCCGATGGCGATCACGTTCTCCGCGCCCAGCGCTTCCGCGGCGATCGCGGCCACCAGGGCGGAATCGATGCCGCCGCTCAACCCTACGATAGCCTTACGGAATCCGCATTTGCGCACATAATCCCGCGTGCCCAGCACCAGCGCGTCCCAGGCCGCTTTGGATTCGTCGGGCTCCGGCTCCGCAATCGGCGCGGCCGCGATGGGATCCACGATCACGAGATCTTCCCGGAACGACGCTGCTTCCGCCACCACTTCGCCGCGCGCGTTGATGGCCAGCGACGATCCATCGAAGACCAGGCTGTCGTTTCCGCCCACCTGATTGCACAGCAGCACGGGGATCCCGTCGCGCCGCGCAATCGCCTGGAGCATCTCTCGCCGCACTTCCATCTTGCCGTGCCAGAACGGCGACGCCGAGATGTTGATGTGGATGGCGGGATGCTGCGCCATCAGCTCTTCCATGGGATCGATGCTGTAGAGGCGGCGAGGCCAGTAGTTTTTATCGTTCCAAGCGTCCTCGCAGATGGAGATCGCCATCCGCAGCCCATCCAGTTCGACCACATGCTGCGACCGCGCCGCCGAAAAATAGCGCTGCTCGTCGAAGACGTCGTAAAACGGCAGCAGGCGTTTGTGCTGCTCCAAGAGCACCTTGCCTTGATCGATGAGCACACCGGCGTTCACCGCCGGCTTGCCCCGCCCTGGTTTAGCCGCAAGCGCCGCCCCTACCAGAATCGCCGTGGGCAGGTCGCGAGTGGCTTCGGCAAGCTCGTCGAGAGCCGTGCGACAGCGCGCCAAAAAGCTTGGCTTCTCCAGGAAATCCGCCGGGGGATACCCGCAGATGGAGAGCTCAGGAAATACTGTGAGCCGGGCGCCCTGCTCTGCGGCACGGCGGCTCACGTCCATGATCTTAGCCAGGTTCCCGGTAAAATCCCCGATCGTGGGATCGATCTGGGCTATCGCGATCTTCACGCCTCTAGTTTATCGAAACTACTTCGGCAGCTCGTATGCATCGAGCGTCAGAAACTCGCGGATGTTCGGATCGTCTGACGCCATGAACGCCGGGAGCGGCCCAAAAAACTGCGCCCGCCCCTCATGCAGAAAGAGAACCATATCCGCAAGCCGCTCCGCAAAGCGCATGTCGTGCGTGACCACGATGCTGGTGTAGCCCAGCTGATGCTTCAGCCGCTGGATGATATCCCCAAGTCGTCGCGCGATGATGGGGTCCACCATCGTGGTGGGCTCGTCGTAGAGCACCACCTCAGGCTGCGCCGCGAGCGCCCGCGCGATGGCCACCGCGCGCCGCCGGCCCGTTGAAAGGCTCGCCGGCAACAATTCCTCTACGTCCTGAGCGCCAACCAGGTCGAGCAGGCGCGTCACCACCTGTTGAATCTGGTCTTCTTCCAGGCCGCCGCGTTCGCGCAAGGGGAATGCGACGTTCTCGCGCACGGAGAGCGAGTCAAAGAGCGCCCCGTTCTGAAACACCATGGTGATGCGCTTGCGGACCTCCTGCATCCCCGCCTCGCTCATCTCCGTGAGTTCTTCGCCATTGAAGCGGATGGAGCCGGAATCGGGCTTGAGAAATCCCATGAGCATGCGCAGCGACACCGATTTGCCCACACCGCTGCGCCCAAGGATGCACAGCGTCTGTCCCCGATCGATCCAGAACGTCACGTCCTTGAGCACGTGATGATCTTCAAATGAGATCGACACGTTGCGAAACCAGATCACCGGTTCCGGTGCATCGGGGGCGCGCGGGGGGACGACCATCTGCGGGTTGGCGACGTCTGCCATGCTGACTCAAGCTTACGCGAACGTCGCCTGGAGCCATTGCGCGGCCCGGGCCATATCCTGCTGCGTATTGAGGTTGGCGAACCAGCGCACCGGCGGCAGACCGCGATCGTCGCGCACCTGGCCCGCCTGCGCGAGATATTCCACGGGGAGCGCCCGAAGCCGCTGGGCGCGCTTCCCTGCCGCCTTGTCAAGCGCCGCGAGGCATCCGCGTCGGCCTGCGGCGAGTTCCGCTCTCAGCACCGGAGCAGCTTCGCGCCGGATGACGGATGGAAAGGTCTGCGCGAATCCGTTCACGGAAAAAACGGTAACTACTTCCGCTGTCATCGCTGCGTGCTCCACAAGATAGTGGATGGCGGAAACCGGCATCAGCGGCATATCGACGGAGACAAACAACGCGATTTCGGCGTCGCATTGCTCGAGCGCCGAACAGATGCCGCCCAGTGGTCCGCAATCCGGCTCTGCGTCCGGAATAATCGAAGCGTACGAGTTCACATCGGCATGGGCTCCAGCGATGGCAGCGTTCAATCCGGCTGCGCGCAATGTGTCCAGGGCATGTGCAATCAGCGGCCTGCCTGCCAGCTCCACGAGCGCCTTGTCCGCGCCCATGCGGCGGGAGTGGCCGCCTGCAAGCACGAACCCGGCACAGTTGAGCCGGGCTTCGCTCAACGCCCCGCCTCTTCCAGGAAGCGGATGATCGACTGAATGCCCAACTCGAAGTTCTTGAGGTTGAACTTCTCATTGGGGGCGTGGAGGTTGTCGTCGGGCAGGCCGAAACCCATCATCACGCTGGGCAGGCCCAGGTGCTTGTCGAAGTCGCCGACGATGGGAATCGATCCTCCCGAGCGGATGAACACCGTGTCCTTGCCCCACACCTCGTGCATGGCGCGCGTAGCGGCCTGGACGTACTGATTGTCTGTGGGGATCAGGCAGGCATCGCCCGAGTGGATGAGCCGCACCTGCACATCAACGCCCTTCGGCGCAATCTTTTCCACGTAGCTCTTGTACTGCTCGAAGGCCTTGGCCGGCGTCATGTTCGGCACCAGTCGCATCGACACCTTCGCCATCGCCTTCGCCGGAATCACCGTCTTCGCACCAGCGCCGGTGAACCCGCCGGCCATGCCGTGCACATCCAGCGTCGGCCGCGCCCACGTGCGCTCCAGCACGCTGTAGCCGGCTTCGCCCACCAGTTCACGCGAACCCACCTCCGTCTTTCGATAGTGCTCCTCGTCGAACGGCAGGCTCTTCCACGCGGCAAGCTCATCGGCGCTCGGCGCTTCGACGTCGTCGTAGAAGCCCGGAATGAGAATGCGCCCGTTCTCATCCTTCAGCCTGGCGATAATCTGCGCCAGCGCGACAAACGGATTCGGCGCCGCGCCGCCATACATGCCGGAGTGCAGGTCGGTCTTCGCGCCCTTGACCTCAAGCTCGGTGTAGATCATGCCGCGCAATCCCACGCACAGCGTCGGCAGCCCCGGCGCAAACATCTCCGTATCCGATACCAACGCAAAATCAGCCTTGAGATCTGCGGGCTTTGACGCAACGTATGCGGCGATGCTCTCGCCGCCGACCTCCTCTTCGCCTTCCAGCAGCACACGTACGTTCAGCGGAAGCTTCTTGTCCGCTGCCAGCAATGCTTCGAGCGCCTTCACGTGCATGTACATCTGGCCCTTGTCGTCGACCGCGCCGCGCGCATAGATGTTGCCATTGCGCTCGGTTGGCTCAAACGGCGGCGTGTGCCACTCATCGAGCGGATCGGCGGGCTGGACGTCGTAGTGCCCATACGTTAGCACTGTGGGTTTACCGGCAGCGTGCAGCCAGTCGGCGTACACCAGCGGATGGCCCTGTCCTTCGATCAGGCGCACGTGCTCCATGCCAATGCGCCTCAGCTCGGCGGCCAGCGTCTGCGCGGTCTTGCGGCAATCGGCCGCATGCTCGGGCAGCGTCGAAATCGATGGAATCCTCAGCAGGTCCTTCAACTCATTCAAAAATCGCGGATGATTCGTGCGGGCATATTCAATGGCCGGTGACGGCATGGGCGTACTCCAGTCCAACAGTTAGAATGGCAACCAACAAGAAAGTATAGGCGCTGCCCCCGATTCAGGTTTCCCCACACGCTGCGGAAAGGGACTCTGCTCTTGATCCGACAAACGCCTCTTGCCTTGATCCGTTTCTGCGCAGTTCTCTTAGCCTTCACCGCAATCGGCTCCACTGCCGTTGCCCAAACCGATGCCGCCGCACCCTATGCCCGCAACAACTCCTTCGGCGTGCTCGTGGCCTACTCCAATGACTCCAGCCATATTCTGCTGGGCGACGCGGAACGGCGCAAGCTGGTGAATATCGGCGTAAGTTATAGCCGCAGGCTGTTGCTGACACGCTTCGGAGCCTGGACCTACGACGGCGAGCTGTTGCCGGTAGCGTTGGAGGGCGATCCGATGGGCGCGTTCATCAATCAGCAGACCTCGCCACAGACCAACACCTACAATGGCCCGCTCGGTTACCCTCTGGACAACTGTACGCCCTCCTCACAAAGTTACTCATTCACCTATGAGGGCACTACTTATGCCGGAACCCAGACCGACTTCTGCAAAGGCCGCCAATGGAACATCGGTGAAGCCATGTCCCCCGCCGGCCTTCAATGGAACTTTTTGCCAACGCACAAAATCCAGCCGCTGATCGAAGCCCACGGAGGGTACATGTACTCCACCAGGCCGATACCCGTGGAAGGCGCTGGCTCCTTCAACTTCACCTTCGACTTCGGTGGCGGCATTGAGTACTTCCAGTCGCATTCCCGCTCCATTCGGATCGAGTACCGCTACCACCACATCTCAAATCACGACACTGCGAGGGCCAATCCCGGCATCGACAACGGCCTCTTGCAGCTCTCCTACGTCTTCGGCCGCTGAAACCTGACACCTGATCCCTGACACCTAGTAACGCGGCACGCTCGCGTCCACCTCGCGCGACCAGGCGTCGATCCCGCCGCGCATGGACTGAACATTGTCGAATCCCTGGTTGCGCAGCCATACGGTTACGTTCATGGACCGCACGCCAGCGTGGCACATCACCACCAGCCGCTCGTCGGGGTCCAGCTCCTGATGTGCGCGCGAGGGCACGTCGCCCATGGGCATAAGCATGCACTCATCGACGCGCGCAGTCTGGTACTCCCATGGCTCGCGGACGTCGATCAAGCGGGCCTGTTTTTCTTTCAGTAGTGTTGCTGCTTCGGATGGGGAAATTTCGTAGTCCAGCATTCGTTTTTCAGTGTATGGGATGACAGCCATCCGGAATGGGATGCGCGCAGGCCATGATTCCCTTCTCCGCACCGCCCAGGGCCGCCTGGACAGCCGCCACCTGAAACCCGACACCTGAAACCTGTACCCTGTAATCGATGCCTCCGATTCTCAATGCGCAGAACATCACCAAGCAGTTTGGGGCTGTTCCGCTTTTTCGCGACATCTCGTTCACCGTGGAAGACGGCGACCGGATCGGCCTGATTGGTCCGAATGGCGCCGGCAAGTCCACGCTGCTTGCAGTGCTGGCGGGGCACGTGGAACCTGATTCAGGTGAAGTGGCCGTGCGCAAGCGCGCCCGCGCAGCGTATGTTCCGCAGGATTCCGTCTTCGAAGCCGGGCTCACCATCCGCGCAGTGTTGGAGCGCGCAGAGACGGCCGCCCATGTGCAGGAATCCGAACTCGAGGGACGCATTCAGGAGCTTGGCGGCCGGATCGGATTCGCTTCTTTGGATGCCGAAGCGGCTTCGCTCTCCGGCGGCTGGCGCAAGCGGCTCGCAATTGCGGAGGCGATGGTAAGCGAGCCCGACGTACTCCTCCTCGACGAGCCCACGAACCACCTGGATGTCGCCGGCATCGAGTGGCTGGAGGAGTTCCTCGCCGCCACGTCGCTGGCCGTCGTCACTGTCAGCCACGACCGCTACTTTCTCGAGAGCACCTGTACGCAGATCATCGAACTGAGCCGCGAGTTCGCCGACGGCTTACTGCGCGTCAAAGGCAATTTCAGCAAGTTTCTTGAAGAAAAGCAGGCCTACCTCGAAGCGCAGAACCGGCAGATGGACTCGCTGCGCAACCGCGTGCGCACTGAGATTGAGTGGCTGCGCCGCGGCCCCAAGGCGCGCACCACAAAATCAAAGGCGCGGATTGATACGGCGAACGCAATGATCGGGCAGCTTGCCGATATGCAATCGCGGGCCGCCGGCGGCTCGGCCGGCATCGATTTCGCCGCCAGCCAGCGCAAGACCAAGCGCCTGGTCGAGTTCGACAATGTCGCCGTAAGCATGGGCGGCCGCACCCTGTTTCGCAACCTCAACTTTGCACTCGTGGCCGGCAGCAAAGTCGGGCTCGTCGGCCCCAACGGCTCCGGCAAAACCACGCTACTGCGCCTGTTGCGCGGGGAGATCGAGCCGGTTTTCGGATCCGTGCGCCGCGCCGACGCGCTGCGCCTCGTTTATCTGAGCCAGATGCGCGAGCTGGACGAGAACGTCACGTTGCGGCGCGCGCTTGCGCCCGAAGGCGACTCCGTAATTCACAATGGCCGCCCCGTGCACGTGGCAAGTTGGGCAGCCCGGTTCCTCTTTAGCGGTGAGCAGCTCAACCAGCCAGTAAAGAACCTGAGCGGCGGCGAGCGCGCGCGCGTTCTTATCGCGCGGCTGATGCTGCAACCCGCGGACGTTCTGCTGCTGGACGAACCAACCAACGACCTGGACATCCCCACGCTGGAGATTCTGGAAGACAATCTGCTGGAATTTCCGGGTGCGCTGGTTCTGGTGACGCACGACCGCTACCTGCTCAATCGCGTGGCCACCACGGTTCTGGGGCTCGACGGCAAGGGGCGCATCGCGCAGTTCGCCGACTTCGCTCAATGGGAAACGTGGATGCAGCAGGAAGACGAGCCTGCGCGCAGCAGCGATGAAACGAAAGCGGGTGCGGCTAACTCCTCTAATGCCGCAAACCCCGCGAAGAAGAAACTCTCCTACCTGGAAGCCCGCGAGTACGCCACGCTCGAGCAGCGCGTGGAAGCATCGGATGCGCGCGTGGCGGTGGCCCGTAATCGTCTTGACGATCCGGAGAATGCAACCGACCCCACGGCTCTGCAGGACGCTCTTGCAGAGTTGGAGGCCGCACGGCAGGAGAATGAGCAGCTCTATGCGCGCTGGGCAGAACTCACAGAAAAGAACGGCTGATCGCTTCTGAATCTTTGTGGCCAGCCACTGCTGACGCGGCGCTGTTCAGCTTTGGTGTACGGCCGCACGACGGCGGCGCTGCGCAGCGCGCTCGCCCAGCAGCCAGAACAGGTACAGGAGCACCGCGACGTTCACCGCAAAGACCGAGACACGCACCCAGGTCACCCGGCGCAAGATCTCGTGCAGCTCAATGGGAAGAAACGACGCGGTAATCACCAGAGTGAGCAACTCGGCCCAGGCTCGCTCGAAGTACAAGCCGACAGCTTCCACAATGCCCAGGGCCGCATAGCAGAAGGCGGCAAATCCAATCCGCCGCAGCAGAGGATCGTTGAGCAGCTCTGCCTTTGCGAAGATGAAGTTGACGACGCGCGATTCTGGATTCAGGCGCAGCACTTCGATGAGCTCATGCCACAGGACGTCTCCGATATCCTTGTGCAGCAAGCGCAGCGCTCCCACGCCGATGGCGACAAAGAAGAGCGCGCCCAGCAGCTTATAGAACGCGATCAGCACGAGGCCGGCCCGGTGCTTACGGTGATCCTTCGGCGCGAGATGGGAGGAAGTACCCTTCATCATGGGTGGAACGAGCATCTCCTGTGCGCCGAACCTTTGTCCATTTTACGAAAACAGCGGCAGCAAACGCCGCAACGGCTGCTCATTGGCCTTTCGCCAGCAGCGCGGCCCGATCCAGGACTCTTCCGTCGAGGATGAGCGTGGAGATTTTTCGCGCGTTCCAGACACTCACCGTGGGGTTGCCATCGACGACGAGGATATCGGCCCGGCGGCCCGGCGCAACCTGTCCAATGTCCTGCCAGTTGAACTGGAGCGAGTAATTGTTGGTGGCGGCGGCCAGAGCTTCCCGCGGAGTGAGGCCGATCCGCACCAGCATCTCCAATTCGGTGTGCATGGAAATGCCGGCCATGGTCCCGGAGACGGATGCGCCGGAGGCAGCCAGGTAATGCGGATACGCCGCGAAGATCGCCTGGTTGATGTGCCAGAGCCGCAGGGCCGATTGATCCGCCTTCTTCTGCAGGTTGGCCTCCAGATAGCGTTGCGCGAAACCGGGCAGATGCCGCGACCACTGCGGAAGCGGATACGTCAGTTCGCCAGTCTGACGGTCGGGCGGGTCCGACATGCGCGCTGGATTGAGGATGGATGCCGCCGGTTCTGTCCACAAGTTGCGATGCCCGGGCAGCCTCAGATAATCCATGCTGAAAGTGGGCATGAGCGCCGCGTGATGTGAAGCGATGAAACTTGCATAGCGGCGCAGGTGCAGGTCAGTCGGTGGCAGATGCTCGGCATAGTCGTACGCGCTGGAGGCGGCCCCGCCTTGAGGGTCCTGCGCCAGCGGGGTCTGCAACTCGTCCGGAATCACACCCAGCTCATAACGCCCCATGTGCAGCAGCGCATCTACACCCGCTTCAATGCCGACCTGATACGGCGTTGCCACGAACTCTCCGTAGGTCACCAGGCCGAGTTGGTGGGCGCGTGTAATGATCCACTGCGCATTTGCTGCGGTGACGTTGGGCCCGATCCACAAGACCTTCGTCCCCAGCTTTGCTTGTTCCACCATCTCCTGCAGCGTGTTGTCCGGGGTCAGTTCGGTGGGATGCCCTATAACGGCAAGCTTGGATGTCCACCCATCGTGCCCTATCAGCAGACTCCAGTCGTCGGTGGTACCCACTGAATCGACAGGATAAAGATGGGGCGATGGATTGGCATGGAAGTCGATATGGCCGCGGTGGCTGTCGGCGGTAGCCACCACCGTGGTGACTCCCATGTAAAGATTGGCATTCGCCTGATCCTGGCTGGCCATGCCGGCGAATCCGTCGATCAGTCCCGGAAGGATGAACTTCCCCGTGCAGTCGATGACCCGCGCGGTTTTCGGGATCTCCACTGTGCCAGCCGGCCCCACTTCCACAATGCGGCCGTTCTGCACGATCACGATTGCATTGGCCAGGTCTGCGGCCGAGCGGCCCCAGTTCGTCAGATCCACCACCGTGCCCCCGGACAGTACAAGCGGCGCCGCTTGCGGCCGCGCCGCGCGGGCACAGCAGAGGCATCCGACAAGCAGAAGGAGGAAAATTCGAAGGACGCGCATGGGCAAAGTGGTCTGGGTGCATTGTCGCATGCGGAGCCGGAGAAGCCCGCATGGCAATCCTGGGAGCTGAAACGAAATGTTTGGGCGCACTCGGATTAGCTGGCCACCAGCGTTCGATGCTTGCGCGGCGCGAGCAGCGGAACAACCTGGTTGTACGCCGCGGCTGCCGTCAGTCCGTACTTCTCGCGCAGGCTCTCGACCTTGCCATGCTCGATGAACTGATCGGGCCAGCCGATGCGCACCACCGGCACAGAGGATCCCATTTCATCCAGCGCCTCCAGCACCACCGATCCGAACCCGCCCATCTTCACATGATCTTCCATGGTGACGAACGCCGCGACCCGCTGCGCATAACTCTCCAGCATTTCGCGATCAAGCGGCTTGATAAACCGCGGATTGATCACGGCCGCCGAGTAGCCCTCGCGTTCCAGTCGTCCCGCTAATTCCATGGCCATGGGAAGCATATTTCCCAGCCCCAGGATGGCCACATCTGAACCGTTGGCGATCACCTCTGCCTTCCCTACGGACAACACCTGCGGCTGGGGCTTGCGCTCCACTCCCGCAACTGCACCGCGAGGATAGCGAATGGCGCTGGGGCCGGGAAGTTGCAGCGCGGTGTTCATCATATCCGCCAACTCGTCTTCGTCCTTGGGGGCCATCAGCACCATGCCGGGAATGCCGCGAAGATAGCTTATGTCGAAGAGGCCGTGATGGGTGGGTCCGTCGTCGCCGCTCAAGCCGGCGCGGTCCATGCAGAAAAGCACCGGAAGCTCCTGCAGTGCGACATCGTGCACAACCGGATCGAAGGCACGCTGCAGGAAGGTCGAATAGATGGCGCAAACGGGCCGGAAGCCGCGGGTCGCCATGCCCGCCGCGAAGATAACGGCATGCTCCTCCGCGATGCCTACGTCGAAGTATCGTTTGGGATGGTGCGGGCGGAACAGGTCAAGACCCGTTCCGTTGGGCATGGCCGCGGTAATGGCCACAACGCGAGGATCCTTGTTCGCCAACTCCACCAGGGTGTTGGCAAAGACCTCCGAGTACGTCTGCTGCGCAGCAGGCCGTGTTGTTCCGGTGGCGGCGTCATAGGGCCCCAGGCCGTGGAACTTCTTTGTTGAATCAAGCGCCGGCTGATAGCCGCGGCCCTTCTGCGTCAGCACATGCAGCAGCACGGGATGGTCCAGTGTCTTGAGGAACTGGAATGTTTCCACCAGCAACGGAATGTTGTGCCCATCGATCGGGCCAAAGTACTGCAACCCAAACTCTTCAAATAACACGGAGGGCCACAGGAGTCCCTTGGCCGCTTCCTCGGCGCGGCGCACCACCTTGACGGCTGTCTTGCCGCCCACCCTCTCCAGCAGGCGCGTGGCGCGGTCGTGCAGATGCTGGTAGTGCTCATTGGTCACAATGCGATGAAAATAACGCGCGATGGCCCCAACGTTGCGATCGATGGACCACTCGTTGTCGTTCAGAACCACGATCAATCGCTTCGTCTGGTCGGCAATATTATTCAGCGCCTCAAAAGAGATGCCATTGGTGAAGGCGGCATCTCCGGCCACGGCAATCACATTCTCGCTGCCGCCGGCCAGGTCGCGCGCCACCGCCATGCCGAGCGCCGCGGAGAGCGCCGTACCGGCGTGGCCCGCACCGTAGCAGTCGTGCTCGCATTCGGTACGCAGCGCGAAGCCGTTCAGGCCGCCGGGTTGGCGGATGGTGCCGAAGCGCTCGCGTCGTCCCGTGAGAATCTTGTGCGTGTAGACCTGGTGACTCACGTCGAAGAGGAACTTGTCCTGCGGAGTATCGAAGACGTAGTGCATCGCCAGCGTGAGTTCCACGACGCCGAGATTGGGTCCCAGGTGCCCGCCCGTTTTAGCCAGGCTTTCAATCAGGAAGGCGCGAATTTCCTCCGCCAGCTCACCCATTTGGGCGTAATCCAGCCGCTTTAGGTCGGCGGGAGAATGAATGGACTCCAGCAATGCCATGAACTTCCTTTGAACCGGCTACGGAGCCGGCACGGCGCCAAGAAAAAAGCCCCGGAACTCCGGGACTTTGTTACCAATCGCCAACAACAGTATACCAATTTACGAATTCCGGGGCGGCGGAACTGGTGGCCTGGAGGATAGCCCGGGTTTAGGATGAAGTCAGTATCGAACCAGGAGACTCGGCCGGAGATGACCCGCAAGCGATTGGTGCATGTATCTCTTCTGCTTGGCTTTGTGGCAATATGCGCTCCTCGCTCCGGAGTGTCTCAGTTGCTGGAGCCCACTCCCCTCGTCACCGCGCCCAATCCACTGGCTGACCCCACGATGGGGCCCGGTAAAGCGTTTCTCTTCAACCTTGAAGCCCGTTTTGCCAAAGACGTTGCGGAGAGAGGAGGCGCCGGCTTCGCTTCATGGTTCGCTGACGATGGCGTTGCCCTGGGCAACGGCAAGCCGCCCGTGGTGGGCAAGGTCGCAATCGAGAAATCGGCCACATGGTCGCCCCAGGCCTACCGTCTTACGTGGACTCCCACCGACGGCATGATGGGCCCCTCCGGCGACATGGGATACACGTGGGGCCACTTTGAAGGCCACAGTAAAGATGCGAATGGCAATCCAGTTACTACCTCCGGCCGCTACATGACGATTTGGCGGCGAGAGAAGGACGGAACCTGGAAAGTGGTGCTCGACGCCGGCAGCAACGAGCCAGCAGCGGCGGGCGATTGTTGCAAGCTATCAACGGTGCCCTAAAGGGTTTACCAGCAGTAAAAACCAAAGGTCATCAAAAAGTAATCTCTTTCGTAATCTAGACATAGTTATCTCGACGGCTAGAGTAGTTACTTACGTTGTAATTTGAGAACGCGCCATTTTCCCTCCTTTGTGTCAGAGCCAAGCGCATTCCCTTTCCTCATACTTGTATGGATACGGGTGCGTGGCTACGGATGTGCGCGATACAAGTTAACTCGCAAGCGGGGCACGCAAAGATGATTGCGCGATCGGACGATTTCGATGTATTTGATCGCAATCCCGATCCTGCGCTCGACGAGCTTGTGGAACTCGCCGCGGTGCTGAGCCTTGCCGACTATGCGTACATGGGCTGGATGGATTTCAACCGCCTGTGGTTCAAATCGCGCTTCGGTTTCAAGGCTGCCGATCAACCGCGCGCTGCAACGGCGTGCCAGTGGATTGTGCAATCGGGCCAGGCGCTGCTGGTGCGCAATGCCGCGGCGGACCCGCGCTTTCCTCCGGAAGGAATTCCGATTCCCAACGGCGAGTTTTGTCTCTCCTATGCAGGCGTGCCTCTGTTCACGGCTCACCAGCACCTGGTGGGCACCTTCGCGGTTCTCTCGCGCCATCCCAACCAGTTCAGCCCGGAGCACCTGACGCTCCTCGAAGTGCTGGGCCGCCAGATCATGACGCGGCTGGAGCTTTACAGCCGCATTCGCGCCCAGGAGCACGCGCAACGGGCGCGCCAGCGCAGCGAACGCGCGCTGGCCATCGAGCGCTGCTTCGTGGCGGCGACGCTCGATTCCATTCCCGCGCTGGTGGCGGTGCTGGACACGGCGGGACGCGTAGTGCGCTTCAACCAGGCCTGTGTTCAGATCACCGGGCTCAACCTGGCCGATTCGGTGGGCCGCCCGTTCGTGGATGAATTGCTCGACGAGAGCGATCGGCCCTGGGCCGCGTCCAAACTGCACGAAGCGGCCGTGGGGCAGGTTTCCGGCCCGCACGAAACAGCATGGCGCGTGGGCGATAGCCGGCATCGCCGCGTGAGCTGGACAGTTCGTCCGCTGAAGGGTCCGAACGGCGAGATCCAATACCTCATCGTCAGCGGCCAGGATGTGACCGACCAGCGCGAAGTGGAAAAGGCGCTGCTCTCAAGCGAGACGCGCTATCGCCAGGTGGTCGAGAGCAGCCTGGGCTTTGTCTTCACCTGCACCATGGAAGGCCGGCTCACGTCCTTGAACGCTTTCACAGCGGAGACACTTGGCTATCGCATTGAGGATCTGACCGGACACTCCGTAACCGAACTGCTGGACTCAGTGGGTGCGAACAAGTTCCAGGAATGCCTGCGTACGCTGGAGACGCACGACGAGTGGCAGGGCACCTTGCCGGTGCGCCGCAGCGACGGCATCTATCGCCGCATCGCGTTCCGCAGCCGCCGCATGGAGCTGCGCGGTGAGCGGCCATTCATTCTCAATCACGGCGTGGACGTGACCGAACAGCATGAAGCCGAGGAAGCCCTGCACATCGCCATGCGCCAGCGCGAGCTGATCCTCGACTCGGTAGCCGACGGCATCTACGGCATCGACCTGGAGGGCCGCGTTACCTTCATCAATCAAGCCGCCGCCCGCGCGCTGGGCTATCGCCCGGAGCAGTTGCAGGGCCGCGACATTCACGAGCTGATCCACCACAGCCACGCCGACGGCACACCGTATTCCAAAATGACCAGCCCCATCCTGCAGGCCATGCGCCGCCGGGAGACCGTGCGCATGCGGGACGAAGTGTTCTGGCGCGCGGACGGAGCCGCGATTCCGGTGGAGTACACGGCGAGTCCGCTTCTCGAAGAAGGCCAGATCTCCGGCATGGTCGTCGCCTTCCAGGACATCTCCGAGCGCCGCCGCCTGGAGAAGATGAAAGACGAGTTCATTTCAACGGTGAGCCATGAGTTGCGCACGCCGCTCACTTCCCTGCGCGCTTCTCTAGGCCTCATCTCCTCCGGTTCGCTCGACAAGCGCCCCGACAAGCAGCGCCAGATGATTGAGATGGCGATCGGAAACTCGGACCGCCTGATCCGTCTCGTCAACGATATCCTCGACTTCGACAAGGTGGAGAAGGGCCGCATGCCCATCCGGCGCATGCCGGTGGAAGCGGTCGATCTGCTGCGCCGCGCGGCCGATTTCGCGCAGACCCCCGCCGGGCAGATGAACATCAATTTCCGCATTGAGGCCGTGCCCGCGCTCGTCCTGGCAGACGAGGAACGTGTTCTGCAGGTGCTGAATGAGTTGGTTGGCAACGCCATCAAGTTCTCGCCCCCGGATACGCTGATCCGGCTCGTGGCGCAACCGACGAATGATCACGAAGTATGCTTCGCCGTCGAGGACCAGGGACGCGGAATCGCATCGGAAAAGATCGATCACATCTTTACCCGATTCCAGCAGGGCGACTCTTCGGATTCGCGCGCGCTCGGCGGCACCGGCCTCGGGCTCGCCCTCTGCCGCAGCATCGTGGAACAGCACAACGGCCGCCTCTGGGCGGAGAGCACCGTGGGCCGAGGCAGCAAGTTTTCGTTCACCCTGCCTCGCGCCACTTAGCCGGCCGTCTCTACCCACCCGTAGTCAAGTTGAATCCCTTGAGAATGAGCCTCGGCCGCTCGCCGCGTGCATCGGCGCTGTTCAGTTCAATGTGAATCGTCGTGCGCTCCCCGGGCATAAGGGCGATGTAGTTGTCGTCATAGAGCGCCGGCACAATCAGGTCGCCGGATTTGGCGCGAACCGCCTTGACACGAACCATGAGCGCGGGCGTCTTTGACACGTTGCGCAGCTCTGCTTCGATGGTCCACTGATTGCCGACGCGTTTCACGCGGGTCTTCATCTTCACGCGCGCCGGCCCAAGCGTGCGAATGCCGGTATAGTCTTCCGGCGTGGTTCCGTGCAGATAGAAGTTCGTGCTCAGGACCTTGTCGCCTTTGAGCAACGTGAGGCGGATGAAATGGGTGCGCGCCAGGCCTGCGGGGTATTGCATTGTGATTGGCGAGACCGTGCTGTCTTCCCTGCTGTCGAGCATGGCGGACTTCTGCCATTTCACCGTGCCATCGATGTCGATAACCTCGGCGCGAGCGGTCAAGCCCGACTGATTCCCCGCACTGTAATTGACGACTTCTACTGCGTCGGATGCGGCGTTCCACTGAATGTGGAGCGGCTCGGAGGCTTTCTTCACGGCGTAGTAGGCGGCGTCCGTGTCGAAGAAGTAGTCGTAAGTCTGCCACAGGATCGACGGCCACGCCGGATGGCTCATCCAGATCAGCACGCCCAACCGGTTCTTGCTCTGCCCTTCGAACATGCCGCGATAGGCGTTGTAGTCGACGAACTGCGCCAGGCTCGCATACTCGTCGGCGCTCTTTGCTCCGCCGTAGTCCTTGTCGACTGCCGTCGTGAACGGATTCTCGGGATAGTAGTCGTGGAGCCGCCATTGCGGTCCGATGGGCCACATGCCCTCGGGCGAAAGTGTTCGTTCGAGGATCGGCATCTCCGGCACATTCGGCGCGCCGATCTCGCTGTGCATCTTCTCCGGCGTGTGCTGGAAGTAGAACTTCAACGGCTCCACGCGATAGGGGCCATGTCCGCTGACCGGGCCATCGGCGGAGCTCGAGATGTAGTGCGAATGCGGCTCGAGTTCCGCGATCATGGAGCGCAAGCCGTCGTCGATCGGCTGCGGCGGATAGCCCTCATTGCGCCCGCAGAAGATGCCGAGAGACGCATGGTTGCGAATGCGCAGCAGGTAGTCGCGCGCGTTGGTCAGGAAGAGCTGATCGTCGTCGGGATTAGGGCCGTCCCATGGATTCGCGAGCCAGAAATCCTGCCAGATGACGATGCCGTTGCGATCCGCCGCATCGTAGAATGCTTCGTCGCCGGTCTGCCCCACCCAGTTGCGGATCATGTCGAAGTGCTCGTCGCGGTGATAGCGCAGCGCCGTGTCGTACTCGCGGGCGCGATAGCGCAGCATCGACTCCGGAAAGCCCCAGTTGCCACCGCGCGCGATGAAGCGGCGGCCGTTGATCCAGATGCGCAGAACGCCACCGTCTTCCGAGTACGTGAACTCGCGGATGCCGGCGTTGAAGTGCGTGCTATCGCTCGGTTGGCCATTCACGAGGAAGCTGATCGTCACGGGATACAGGTTCGGATCGCCGTAGCCGTTGGGCCACCACAGCTTTGGATCTTTGATATGCAATGCGGGCTGCGCAGCCGGAGCCAGTTCCACCGTCTTGCTCGATGAGGCATCGAGCGTCACCGGCTGCTCCACCACGAGGTCTCCGAACTTCGCCTGCAACGTGCCGGTCACGGCATGGGACTCGACGTTGTGCAGCGTGGCAGCGATCGTCACATCGGCGGAGGACGTGTCCGGCAGCGGAAGCGTGGTGGTGACGAGCGGGTTCTCGATTGTGACAGCACCGCTCTGCGTCAGCGTCACGTTGCTCCAGATGCCTGTATCGCGCCCGCGGATGGTGGACATCCAGTCCCATCCCGCCGAAGCGTGATAGGTGGGATTGTCGCGGCCCAGCGCGCCGCCGTTCACCGTCGGGCCTTCCTTATCCTTGGTGCTTCCGGGGTTTGCATTGCGAATAATCCGCACCGCCAGTGCGTTCGCCGCGCCGGGGTGAATGAGCGCCGTCACATCGAACTTGCCGCGCATGAAGCCACCGTCGATGCGTCCGACGTGTTGGCCGTTGAGATACACCTCGGCCTTCCAGTTGACGCCGTCGAAGTTCAGCCAGTAGTGCTGCCCCGCCTGCTTCGCAACCGGCGCTGTGAACTCGTTGCGATACCAGAAATCCGCAGTGAAGAACGAATCGGAGATGGCGTACTGGTTCTCCCCGAAATCGGGATCGGCAATCGCGCCATCGTTGAGATAACTCGTCAGAGCGGTGCCGGGGACGGTTGCGATCATCCAGTCCTTGCCGGCAAAGCCCGGCGTGGAGAGCTGCGCTCCGTCTGCCGTGACCAGCGAGGCGCGCTGTAGTTTCCACCCGCCGCGCGCCAGCGGCAGAGACCCATCCGGCTGGACTCCGCGCGCGGGCTGCGCAACGGGCACCGGGCCGCCGCGGCCGTAGACTTCGAGTTCACTGAGGATGTACGGCAAGTTCGGTTGCAACGGCCTGGACATCAGCACCCGTACCCAGCGCGCATGCGCCACGTGCGAAAGGTGGATGTCGTCGCTCATCTCGCTCGTCTTCGGCAGCGGCTGCAGGTCCGTCCATTGCTTGCCGTCAGAGGAAGTTTGGATTGAGCCTTCGGCGGCGCGGCGAATCCATGCCAGCCTCACGCGATCGAACTTGCATTCCGCGCCAAGATCGACTGACACCCACTCCTCGCCCGAACCCGCGCTCATCCAGGCGCTGGAGAAGACATCGGGACCGGCCACGCGAACTTCGTTGCTCTTGTCGTAGAGGGTCAGCTCCGCTACGCCCCAGGTGCGCACGTTGGCCGCGGAGAACTGCACGCGATAGGAACGGAAATGCGCCGGCGCCGGAAACGTGACCGGCTCCACGAACGACGGCCCGGAGTCGTGCATGCCCGGAAAGCCGATGCCGGTGTACCGCCCCACTTCCTTCCAGGACTGCATGTCATCGGAGCCGGAGACGACGATGGTCCAGCCTCCCTGGGGCGGCGGTTGATAGATCTTTCGGATCGCCACGTCCATGTGATCGATCTCCGGGGCGGGTGCGCTGCCGTTGATATTGAATTCGACCCACGGGTGATCTCCCGAGACGTTGATGGAGGAGGTTGGATTGCCGTCGAGAAAGACGTCGCGCTGCTGTTTGTCCAGAACCCCCTTGTCACTGGTCGAGGTCACGATCCACTGCGGAAGTTTTGTTTCCACAATGCCGTCGGTCACCAACTGCGCGGTCAGGTTGTAGTCGTAGGCGCTGGATTGGTAGGCGGGGCGATGCAGGGCCAGGTTGCGGTAGGTGTCGTGATCGACCCCCAGCGTGGGCCCGTCGTACTGCGCAGGATCGCCCGGATACACGCCGATGCCGCGGGTGGACTGCTGGGCTGAGACGGCAAGAGAAAAGGCAAGCGGAACCAGAACAACGGACTTCACAGATCGTCTCCCATACCCGCAAGGCGCAACAAACGGCGCGGTGCGAGGGCGAATGAAATGGACTGCCAAGTGTATCGCGCGCCGCAGCGCTGACCAAGGACCCCTTGGAGTACGATCGAAGCCAATGCCTCTGGGAAATGCCAGGTATTTTCAAGTCCCCGGATACCGTTCCAGGGCGCCGTCCGTCAGAAACATGACTTCCGCCCGAATCGCGCTCCGGCTTCATGAAAACAGGGGAAAGACGATACTCTAGGAGCGTACCGCAATCCACCGGCAGAGGCGGCTCCGCTGGAGCAGCGGGCAGGTACGCGCGTAGTTGAGGAGATTTGCATTTTGAAGAGAAAGTGGTTGCTCTCGATTTCGGCCGCGGCTGCGGCTGTCCTGTTTTCACTGAATGCCGGGGCGCAAGCTACCCCCGATAGCGGTTCCACTCCCGCCACTCCGCCCACCTATAACTGGAATGCATTTGTGGGCGGCGCCTATACCAGCATCAACCAGGTCAACCAGTCCCGCTACGGACTCATCGGCGTGGACATGTCCATCACGCGCGACTGGGGCCGCTTCTTCGGCCTGACCGCGGACGGCGCCTTCTACCCGCATTCGCTGAACACGGGCAACCCCGGTAAACCGAATGTGGAGATGGTGCTGTTCGGCCCTGAGGTTCACGGGCACATCTTCGACCAGTGGACGGTATTTGCTCGCGCGCTTCTCGGTGGCGTCCACACGGGCGGGGAAAGCATGGAGCCCAAGGTTTCATTTGCCGGAGGCGGCGGCGCTGGACTGGAGTACGAGGTGAATCCGCGCTGGTCAATTCGTGCCTACGGCGATGACATTGCCTCGGCATTTACCGTGCGCAACAACTCGCCGGCACTGGGCTATTCGCCGCATACGCGCAGCAACTCGCGCGCTGGCATCGGCGTCGTCTACCACTTCTAGTTGCCTGAAAAGCTGTTTGAGAACAGAGGGTGCGCATTCGCGATGCGCGCCCTCTGTCTTTCTGCGCGCGCTCAGTCGATCAGTTGCGCGATCTCTTCCAGCGGGACACGGAACGAGGTGCCCGGCAGGCGAAACACCGACTCCGGAATAAGCTTCCCTTCGGTGAAATGAAAGTAGGTGGGCTTGCCCGGTTCGATCACCCAGATGGCCCCGATGCCCATCTGCTCGTAGTCCACCAGCTTGGCTAACATGCGCGTCATCGTGTTTTCCGGAGACAGAATCTCGAAGACAGCAAGCGGGGGATGAGTAACGACTTGTTCCCTGGGAGCGCTGCGGCTGAGAACCGCGAAGTCGGGTACGCGAAATCGGCTTGCCGAGACTCGAACCCGCAGTTCGGGATAGACCCGAATTCCCCACTCCCGCTCATGCCGCGAAAACCACTCGACAAGAACCTTCTGCCAACCTGCGTGATCCAGTTCTCCCGCTGCCCTCTCCTCGATCACACCATCCACGTACTCGCAGTCGGGATCGGTGTGCATCCTGAGGTACTCTTCAACGGAGATGAGGGAAGTGCTCGCGGCCATGCCCGTAACCTCGTGGGCTTTATTGTACGCCGGATCAGATTCGACACAGCGCGCGCATCACCACTGCACGCCCGGATAAAGGCTGGCCCAGCGATCGGCGTGATACTGATCCGCGCCGGGGGTCGAGCCCTGCCACACCAACTCCAGCGACGGCGACAGTTCCTGCACCAGCCCCCCGCTCGACGGAGCGGCAAAGTCCACCTCGTAATCGCCGTTGGCCAGCTCCTCCGCATTGCCTCCAAAGAAGCTGTAGTCCACGTCGGTGGCAGCCGGCTCGTAGTTGTGCAGCAGCGTGGCAGTCATGTTGCTCTCGTTGATTTCAATCACCGGCATGGTGGAGTAGCACTGCGGATTCGCCGGCTTGAAGGGTAGACAATTCACCTGCTGCGTCGGCGTAAAGAAGCGATCGTTCCCGTTGTCCATGAGCGCGATCTTGAAATCGCCGGTGGTGTTCTGTGTGATGTAGTTCATGCCGTGCTGCGCGTAGAACCAGTCCTGCGGATCGTTGCCGCCCACCAGTTTGAAATCTCCCTGGTAGCCGAGCCTCCACATGATGTCACCCGATCCAGTGCCATCCATGAAGTTGATCTTGATGAGCCAGTTCTGGTGGCGCATGGAGAGCACCAGGTTGTGGTCGTCGCTCGAGTACAGCATGTTGTTCGAGTGGGTCCAGTCAGGAAAGTTCATCGGGCAGCGATGAATATCCAGATGATCGAAGGTGTTCCACACCCAATCGGGATTGCCGTTCTGATCGACGTCGATCAGCGCGTCGCCTTCCACGAGCACATTGCCGTTGTTCGGGCTTCCGTCCTTGTTCTTGAAGCAGTCTCCCAGGTTGTTGTAGCCCTTGCCATAGTCGGCCAGCAGCACCCAATGGCCATTGGGCAGCGCCAGCACGTCGTGATGAAAGCTCTTGACCTGGTAAATGCTGCCTGAAGCGTCGCGGAAACTCGATCCGGCGAGGATTTTGTTCAGCCCATTCACCGTCACAGACCGCAGGGTGTTTCCCGCCAGGTCGATTTCGCGCACCTCGTTAACGAGCCCGCTCTGATTGGGAATCCCCAGCGACGATAGGAACGAGATGGTCATCAGGAGATTGCCGTTGGGCAGTAGCTGAATACCCTGGATCAGGTCCGACGAGGGATGCGGGTAAGTGTAGGTCCAGATCACATTCCCGCTCAGGTCCGTCGCGAATGCCTGCGCCTCGTTCGCCGCCAACAGGTTGCCCTTGTAGAGCACGGGATTCCACATCTCAATGCCGGGCTGCGGCGAGCCGCTGGCGGTCGTCTGTACGGGCGTGGTGGGCGGCGCGGCCCCGGTGGTGCAGACTTGGTCGACGTCGCTTACCGTTGCGCCATCGTTGAGCACGATCTGGCCGCGCATGTGGTAAGTGGTGCTGCCCAGCATGCCGGCCACCCAAAGTTGAATCTGGCCTCCGGTGCTCGACGGCGACGCCACCTGCCATGTATTCAGCCCGTAGTTCGTCGTCGTGCCGAACTCGACGGAGGCTTTTCCCGGCGCGGGCAGATACACGGTGTACTGCGCCACCTGGGGATTCCCGTTGTTGGGCGGGCACGTGAACGCTCCCGGCTGAATCACCGACACAACGGCCGAGGCGTTGTCCTGCGATGGATTCGAAGCCAGCGCCGCCGTGACCGTGACATTTTCACTCTGCGAAACTGACCCCGGCGCGGTGTATTTTCCGGTCTGGTCAACGGAGCCGCCGCCGGTGACCGACCACTGAATCGCGCCGCCATTGCTTGCCGACGCCGTAAACTGCACCGTCTGGCCGGCCATGACCGCCGCCACTGTAGGCGAGATCGTCACGGTGCCATTGGAGACTGGGGTGGGCGGGGGACCTGGCGGAGCGGGCGGCACAGGCGTCGGATTCTGCGGATTCCCCGTCAGATGCACGTCGGCGCAGCCGGCAAGCAGGAACACGGCACACACGCAGAGGAACGCGATTTGAAGCGGAATGCGGCTTGGAGAGCATCGCCTTACGATGGCACTGCGAACTGTCATCTATTACCTTGACGGAACTTTAATGAAAGGGTTACGCGCGGAGCGCCAGTCCGACCGACTGCATTGATTGTATGCGTCGCGCTCACATTTGCGCTGGCCCATGATTCGGAGAAAGCACGGAGTACAGGAGCAGGGCCGTACCGCTTGGCATGACAGTGCAATTTTTTAGATGCAACTGAGCGCGATTACCTCGAGGCAGCAAAGGCACGCCGGAACCGAGCAGGACTGGCATGAACGACACCTCAACGGCATCCACCAGTTCGGCATCCAGAAGTGTACGGAAGAGCATGCCGCCTCCCATGAGCCAGATGTCCTTCCCTGGCTCGGCCTTTAGCTTCGCGACGGCTTCAGGGATATTGTCGCGAACAATAGTTGCGCCAGGTTCTTCCTCGAGAGTAGTGGAAACGACCACAAGCCTTTTTCCCATGTTCTTGAGATCTGGAAGGCGTTTGATGGCCACTTCGTACGTGCGTCGCCCCATCAGCAGCGTGTCGAACTGCGCCCAGAGGGCGGCAAAATCGAAGGAGGGATCGGATACGATCCAATCGTTCTCGTCGTTGGGTCCGGCGATGAAGCCATCCAGGCTCGCAGCGACGCAGTATCGAAGCCGGCGCATGGCGTAATCAGCCCTCGTCCGCTTCGCGCAGCTTTGCAATTACAGTGAAGTCCTCGAGCGTCGTCGTATCGCCCTTGATCTCGCCATGCGTAGCCAGGTCGCGCAGCAGACGGCGCATGATCTTGCCGCTCCGCGTCTTGGGCAGCCCCTCGGTGAAGCGAATATCATCGGGCCTCGCCAGCGCGCCGATCTCCTTCGCCACCCACTTCCGCAGCTCGTCCTTCAGCTCCGGCGAGGGTTGGTTGCCGCTTTCGAGCGTGACAAACGCAGCAATGGCCTGACCCTTCAGACTGTCCGGACGCCCCACCACGGCGGCCTCCGCCACCTTGGGATGCGCAACAAGCGCCGACTCCACTTCCATGGTGCCCAGGCGATGGCCGCTCACGTTGATCACGTCATCCACGCGGCCCATCAGCCAGAAGTAGCCATCCTCGTCCTGCCGCGCGCCGTCGCCGGTGAAGTAGCAACCGGGCACGTCATTCCAATAGGTCTTGCGGTAGCGCTCGGGATCGCCGTAGACGGTCCGCGCCATCGAAGGCCATGGCTTGCGAACCACCAGCAGTCCGCCGCTGCCCTTGGGCACCTGGTGGAAGTTCCCGCTGTCATCTGGCCGCGTCACCACCTCCGGCTGAATACCGAAGAACGGCCGCGTGGCCGACCCAGGCTTGGTGGGCACAGCGCCCGGCAGTGGAGCGATCATGATCGCTCCTGTCTCCGTCTGCCACCAGGTATCAACAATCGGGCAGCGATTGTGGCCGATCTTCTCGCGATACCACATCCACGCCTCGGGGTTGATGGGCTCGCCTACCGTGCCCAGCAGGCGCAGCGAGCTCAGGTCGTGCTTGTCCACATGCTCGTCGCCCCACTTGATGAAAGCGCGAATCGCGGTCGGCGCCGTGTAAAAGATGGTCACCTTGTGGTCATCGATGATCTTCCAGAAGCGCGAGAAGTCGGGATAGTTCGGCGCCCCCTCGTACATCAGCACCGTGGCGCCGCACTGCAGCGGGCCATACACCACATACGAGTGGCCGGTCACCCAGCCAATATCCGCCGAGCACCAGTAGACGTCCTCGTCGCGCATATCGAAGATGTACTTCGTGGTCAGATACGTCTGCACCGCATAGCCGCCGGTGGTGTGCACCAGGCCCTTCGGCTTTCCGGTAGTGCCGGAGGTGTAGAGGATGTACAGCGGATCCTCGGAATCCATTGTTTCGGCGGGGCAATTCGCATCGGCCTTCGCCACCAGTTCGTGCCACCAATGGTCGCGCCCCTGCTGCATCTCCACCGGCGAACCCGTCCGGCGATACACCACGACGTGCTCAACCGTGGAGCACGCGGGGAGAGCCTGATCCACGGTGCGCTTCAGTTGAACTTCATTACCGCGGCGATAGCTCGTGTCCTGCGTCAGGATGGCCACGCATCCGGCATCGTTCACGCGATCCGCAATTGCGTTCGCCGCGAATCCCCCGAAGATCACCGAGTGAATTGCGCCGATCCGCGCGCAGGCCAGCAGCGCTATCGCCAGTTCCGGCGTCATGCCCATGTAGATGGCCACGCGGTCGCCCTTCTTGATCCCCAGCGACTTAAGCGCGTTGGCAAACTTCTGCACCTCGACGTGCAGCTCGGCGTACGTGAGCTTGCGCACCTCGCCGGGCTCGCCCTCCCAGATCAGCGCTGTTTTACTGGCTCGCGCACCAACTGCATGCCGATCCACGCAGTTATAGCAAAGATTGATCTGGCCGCCGACGAACCACTTGGCCCAGGGCAGTTCCCACTCCAGCACCTTGTCCCATTTTTTGACCCAGTGAAGGTCATTGGCGACGCCGGCCCAGAACTCCTCTGGCTTCTCGATCGACTGCTTATAAAGCGTCTCGTACTCCTCCAGGCTCTTGACGTAGGCGCTGGCGCTGAACTCCGCGGGTGGAGGAAAAACACGACTTTCGCGAAGGGTTGAGTCGAGATCCTGATTTTGCGCAGCGGCAGAGGGGCTGGATGACATGGGCACGATCCTTTGCGGGAAGACGGCGCGGGAGCCGCCCCTGAGGCTTCATGCGGGGCCGCGTTCCGAATAGCTGCCGTGGCCCCACTTTATCGATTGAAGGCCACACCCGGCAAGTCGCGCGCCGCCCGGCCGGCGCAATTTCCTTGCCCATCCTTGCGTTGCATTGCATGATCGCTGCATGGATGCCATTCCAGGACTCGCGACCAGCAACATTGTTGCCTTTGTGACCATCCGCGATGCAGAGCGGGCCAGGCGCTTCTATCGCGACACGCTGTGCCTGCGCCTGGTCGCCGAGGAACTTCCCTTCGCGCTCGTCTTCGACGCCAATGGCACAATGCTGCGGCTGGCGATCTCTCCCCAGCACGTTCCATTGCCCGGCACGGTCCTGGGATGGCGCGTTACCGATATTGAAGGGTGCGTTCGCGCGCTTGCCTCCTCCGGCGTGGTCTTCGAGCGCTTTGAAGGAATGCCTCAGGATGCAATGAGCATCTGGACCACCCCGACGGGCGCGAAGGTCGCGTGGTTCAAAGACCCCGACGGAAACCTGCTGAGCATTTCGCAGTTCGCCTAGACACCCCACCCTAGGGCCTGTTAACACTACCTGAGCGGTGGCGACGGGATCCAATTTTTCTCAGGTCAAGGAGTGAGGAGCGACGCCTACCGGGTGTCTGCTAGCGACGATCGACGATGAGATGAGGAAAATTGGCCCCGTCCCGCAGGGTTGCGGCGAACAACCGGGCCATACTTCGTTGTCGTCCTCGAATGTGGACCCGCC
>JBKICT010000007.1:0-288556 GCA_046566985.1 Acidobacteriota bacterium
CCCATCCGGGGCTTCAGCCCCCAAGCCTCTCACCGGTAGGCCAGGCCTTGAGGCCCGGCAATTGCCATCCCCATTCCCATCCGGGGCTTCAGCCCCCAAGCCTCTCACCGGTAGGCCAGGCCTTGAGGCCCGGCAATTGCCATCCCCATTCCCATCCGGGGCTTCAGCCCCCAAGCCTCTCACCGGTAGGCCAGGCCTTGAGGCCCGGCAATTGCCATCCCCATTCCCATCCGGGGCTTCAGCCCCCAAGCCTCTCACCGGTAGGCCGGGCCTTCAGGCCCGGCAATTGCGATCCCCATCACATCCCGGGCTTTAGCCCCTGAGGTATTCTGGCCCGCGCCAATGCCGACCTACGCAATCACCACCGCAACCTATCAAAGGCGAACCATCTTCCAACGCACCGCGAATGCCGAACTCCTGCTCGATCTCCTCTTCCACTATCGAGACCAGGGCCGATATCTCCTCCACGGTTTTGCCATCATGCCCGACCACCTTCACGTCCTGCTCACGCCCGCCTCGGGACAGCCCATCGAGCGCTGCGCCCAATGCATCAAAGGCGGTTTCTCGTTCAAGATGCGAGAGCAATTCCGGGGAGAGATCTGGCAGCCCGGCTTTCATGAGCATCGCGTTCGCGATGAACAAGATTTTGCGAATCAGCTCGCGTACATCGCGGCAAACCCGAGTCGCAAGAGATTAAACGATTACGAGTTTGTTCATACGCGGGTGGCCCATCGCATCGATCCCATCCCCGTCTATCTCACGGACAAGAGCCCTGCCCCATCCGCGGGCACCCAACCCATCGACCTGCTGCAACGCTGACGTCTATTTCGTCTGAATGTTCGTCGCCTTGTCGTGCTCGTACGTCACGATGACGTGCTTCCCATTCACGTCGTAATCCACCGTCCGGTCGCCCTCCGTCTGCCCATCGGGCTCCGCCTTCATGCCGATCGCCATCCGCGTCTGCAACTCGCTCATCCCCGGCTTCACCTGGTGCGCGTCAATCGCCGCCCACACATCCTTCGGCCAGTTGGAGTAGATCGTGTGCGGATCGTCGTAATAGAACAGCAGGTCGTCATAGTAGTGCTCGTCCTGTCCCTGCTGGAACCCCACCGGCGTGGCGTACACATCCTTGCCGCCCGGCAGCGTGAAGGTGAGCAGCACCTGGTGGTCGCCGTGCTCGATATTGTCGTGCAGCGACGCCGGCGCGGCGACTTTGATCGCCTTCTTCACGTCGAGCTTCTGGTCGGCGGGAATCAGCCCCACCGGTTTCGTCCACTCCACTCGGCCGCCCTTGTACGGGTAATACGGCATCGAGTAGCCGTTCTTCATCCACACGCTCTTGCCCTCCAGGTCCTGCACATCGGCAAAGTGCATGGGAAACTCCTGCCGCACCACCGCTAGCTGGTCGGCGCTGAGCTGCTGCTCGGGCTGCTTGCGCGCCACCCCCGGCGCCGACCGCTGCCTGAAGACGATGAACAGGTAAATGCCGCCGATGGCGAACGTGATAACGAAGGGGATCAGGATCTTTTTCCAGAGGCTCACGCAATTCTCCAGTGGTCAATTAAGGTCAGTGGCAAGAACCCAGCCAGCGGTTGCAAAGCCGCAACCCGGCAAGACCCAATCTATCCACCCGCGGCGCCTCACCCCAAAAGGGCGTCAACGGCCCATCCTGTGGAAAACTCCCGTAACCCCAATCCCATCAACGAAAAATAATTCTAAAAATCTTGCGTATTAATTATTCGGCCCTGCCAAACTTAAAGTATGAGAACAAGAGCGCGCTGCCCATCACACTTGGTCGATCCGGCGCCTCATTTACTCAGTGGTTAACATCAAGTTAACTAGAAAAATAATATGTCTTTTCAACTACCCATAGGGGGTAGGGGTATAAAGACGAGCCAAACCGCTGTCCTCGTGCCTTCTCGCACCACCCGCGTGTGCCCCAGAGCCTGTCCTGAGCGTAGTCGAAGGAACCCGGTGTTGAGACCTGGGATAGCACGAACCCAACCGACCCTTTGCAAGCTACCGCACAAAGCCAGGTGCCCCATCTATTGAGCGGCGCAGCCGCGCCATGGATGGGATAGCACTGTCCCACACTTACCACTGTCATCCAGACGACCCTTCGCGCAGCGAAGGCGAGGAAGGATCTGCATGTCCTCCATGCGTTCCGGCGCCACCAGCGGCTGACCGACTTCGTAACCTACTCCAAACAAAAAGGATGCAAGCCACAACCTGTGAAACAGTAAAAGCCCTTACCGCCCGCTACCCGTGCCGGCAGGACTCCGCAGCGCCTCTGCCGTCAGCTCGTCGGCCTTGCGCAGCCCTGCAAACAGCCCGGCCCACACGCCGGCGACCGCCAGCGCCCCCACGCCACCCACAACCGTAGCCCGCACCGCGCCCCACCACTGCGCCGTCACGCCGCTTTCAAATTCGCCCAGCTCGTTCGATGCGTTCACAAACAGCGAATTCACGGCGCTCACGCGGCCGCGCATCTCCGGCGGCGTCGCCAGTTGCAGCACAGAACCGCGAATGATCACGCTCACCATGTCTGCCGAGCCCAGAATGGCAAGGCTAAGCAGCGACAGCCAAAGGCTGCGCGACAACCCAAACACCACCGTAGCCAGCCCGAAGATCGCCACGGAGATAAACAGGCGTCGTCCCGCCCTGCGCTGCAGCGGAAACCGCGCCAGCACCAGCGACGTGCACAGCGCGCCGACCGCGGGCGCCGCGCGCAGCAGCCCCAGCCCCTGCGGCCCCGTATGCAGAATGTCCTCGGCAAAAATCGGCATCAGTGCCACCGCACCGCCCAGCAGCACCACAAACAGGTCCAGTGAAAACGACCCCAGCAGCACCGGCATCCGCCCCACGTACTGGAATCCCGCAAGCACCACCTTCATCGACAGCGCGCGATGCTCCATACGCCCCAGCCGCACATGCAGCGTGCTGATCAGCACCACAAACCACACCAGCGTGCACAGCGTAAAGCAGTAGACAATGCCCGCACCCTCCAACTCGCGGCGCAGCGTCCAGTGCGTCAGCGGCAAAGTGAAGAGGAGCCCGCCCACTGCGGGTCCGGCAGTATTCGCGAACTGAAAGATGGCTCCGCCCCACGTCACCGCATTGACGAAATGCTTCTCCGGCACAAGATGCGGAATAAGCGCGGAGCTTGAGGGCCCGGAGAACGCGCGCCCCGTGCCAACCACAAACAGCACCCCGTAAATCGCAATCACATGGCGCACATGGTGCAGCGTGAGCGCCAGTAGCGCCGACGTGCAGAGAATCTGCAGCGAATAGCACACCAGAATCACGCGCCGCCGGTCGAACCGGTCCGCAACATGCCCGGCAGGAAGGAGAAAAATCAACCCTGGCAGGAAGAGCGCAAGCCCCGTGTACCCCAGATCGAGCGGCCGGTGCGTCAGCGAGTAAACCTGCCACGCCACCGCGACTGCCTGCGCTTCGGCGCCAAGGATCGCCATCACCCGCGCAAGTTGGTAGCGGCGAAAATCGCGCGAGGCAAACGACTCCAGACCGCGGCGCGGCGATAAGGAAGCGGGGGAAGACATGTGCAATCCCTAGGGTAAGCGATCCATCCCGCACTCAGCAGCCACGGCATCCAACCACAGGTGAGCTTGCTCTTCAACTCCAATCCCGCCACCGGTCATGGCAAAAAAGCCAAAGCATTTCGCTGGATCGTGCACCTCGGCGCGCCGGGCGTCTTCGCGGTGTCGTTGATCGATGCCACCGTGATCCCCCTCGCCATCCCCGGCAGCACGGACCTCCTCTTGCTTTGGATCATCGCCCACGGCGGGGATCCATATCTCATGGTGGCCTGTGCCCTCGCGGGATCCCTCATCGGCGGATACACCACCTGGAGGCTCGGCAAGAAGGGAGGCAAGGCCGCCATCGGCCGCTACGTTCCGCCCCGCCTGCAGAAGCGCGTCAGCGAGTGGGCGCAGCACCACTCCATCCTCGCGGTCTTTCTGCCTGCAATACTGCCTCCGCCTATCCCGCTGTGGCCGTTTCTTCTCGCCGCAGGCGCGCTGGGCGCCTCATGGAAGAGATTTCTCGCTGCCTTCGGCAGCGGCCGGCTCCTTCGCTACTCTCTGGATGGATGGCTCGCCGTCCTGTATGGCCGGCGCATCATCCAGCTCTGGTCCAAAACGCTCGATCAATGGTCGGGCGTCATCCTGTGGAGCTTTGTCGGCATCACCGTCGCAGGCGCCGCATATGGCATCTGGCAATTCCGCCGCAAGAGCCACGTCCAGACTCCAAATGCGCAAACTCAGCGCCATGCAGCCGACTAGACTTCGTCACCCAACATCCGGAAAATTTCCTCGGAGCAACCGAAACTCGCGCTCAGCGACTCTCACTTGGTATGACACGTTCGCTTGAAGAGGCCAGCGACCTCTCCGCGCTCGATGCCAAGGTCTTGCGCGAGATTCACACCGATGGCTGGCAAATCACCGGTGTGATGGCCCGAGAGCACGATCGCGGCCCCGACTTCGCATACTCCATCGGCTTCTTCCACACCATGGGCCACCCTGAGGTCATCCTCTTCGGCCTGCCGGTGGAGACATGCATGAAGGCCGTGAACGTGATCGGCATGGACGTGCAGAACGGTATGCGCTTTGCCACGGATCACGTCTACCAGGACATCCTGCGCTTCCCCCATCGCTGCTGCTTCCGCGAGGTCCGCCGCTCCTTCTATCGCGATTACGTTGGATACGCCCTCTGGTTCTACGAGTCCGACCCATTCCCGCTCCTCCAGTGCTTCTGGAGCGATGAGCACGGCCTCTTCCCATGGCAGCCCGGCTGCAGCGCTTATGCCCGCGAGTCGCAGCCCCTCCTCTACCTTCCCTAACGGCCCCTTCCACCGAAGCTTTTGCGGGGCCTTTTACCGGGCCTCCCACCGGGCCTTCTACACGGGGACTTCCTCCGGACTTCCACCGGCGCTTCCACCCGGGCTCCACCGGGGCTTCCATCGGGGACCTCCACCCGGGCTTCCACCGGGGACCTCCACCCGGGCTTCCACCGGGGACCTCCACCCGGGCTTCCACCGGTAGGCCGGGCCTTTAGGCCCGGCGCTCGCATTGCAAAAAAACCTGCGGGGCTTCAGCCCCTGAGGTACCTCGGGCTGGATACACGCCGCCCCAAACCTCTACGATGGAGACGCCATGGAAAAACCGTACGTCCCCAATCCCTCTCGCTACGACAACGCAATCTTCCGCCGCTGCGGCCGTTCCGGCCTCGTTCTGCCCGCCATCACACTGGGCCTCTGGCAAAACTTCGGCGGCGCCGACGTCTTCGAAACCGGCCGCGCCATGCTCCGCCGCGCCTTCGATCGCGGCGTCACTCACTTCGACCTGGCCAACAACTACGGCCCGCCGTATGGGTCCTCCGAAGAGAACTTCGGCATCGTCATGCGCAAGGATTTTCGCTCACTGCGCAACGAGCTCATCATCTCCACCAAGGCAGGCTGGGACATGTGGCCCGGCCCCTACGGCATCGGCGCATCGCGCAAATACCTCCTCGCCTCGCTCGACGACAGCCTCCGCCGCATGGGCCTCGATTACGTGGACATCTTCTACGCCCACCGCCCCTGGGCCGACACGCCTTTGGAAGAAACCATGGGCGCGCTCGCAACGGCGGTGCAACAGGGCAAGGCCCTCTACGTTGGCATCTCGTCCTACAGCCCCGAGCGCACGCGCAAAGCCGCGGAAATTCTGAAGAGCATGGGCGTGCCGCTGCTCATCCACCAGCCCAGCTACTCCATGCTGAACCGCTGGATTGAAAAAGGTCTGCTGGCCACGCTCGAGGAACTGGGTGTGGGCTGCATTGCCTTTTCGCCGTTGGCCCAGGGCATGCTCACCACCAAGTACCTCAACGGTGTCCCCGAGGGCTCGCGCGCAGCGCTGGGAAACTCCTCGCTGCTCAAGGAGTTCCTCAACGAAAAGAACATCGCCCACGTGCGTGAGCTGAACAAGATTGCGCAGTCGCGTGGCCAGTCGCTCGCGCAGATGGCCATCGCCTGGGTTCTGCGCGACAAGCGTGTGACCTCCGCCCTGATCGGCGCGCGCACCGTGGAACAACTGGATAATTCTCTGGATGCGCTCAACAAGCTCGACTTCACTCAGGACGAGCTGGCCGAGATCGAAAAGCACGCGCAGGACGTCGGCATCGACCTCTGGCGCAGCGCCCGCGAAGGCATGGCGTGACCACGTAACAGAGTGACAAGGTTGCAACGCGGCAAAAAGGCCGGAGTGCAATCCTCTCCGGCCCCTCCTCACTCACTTTGTCACTCTGCCACTTTGTCACTTTGTCACTCAGTCACTCCTCCACTCTTCTTTACCGCGCCGCAGCCCGCTCCGTCTTCTCCCCGCCTGCCTCCATCAACTCCGCACGCGGATACACGTACAGCTCATTGAACAGATACTTGTACGTCGCATGCGACTGTCCCCGGAACTGCGGCTTGAACCCGAACAGCAGTATCCGCCCCTGCCCATACGCAAGCTCAACCGCCGCGGCGTGGCCTTCAATCGCCTCCGGATGCAGCAACAGTCCACTCTCCAGCGGATTCGTCTGCGTCGCATAACGCGCCAGCACCGCGCCGCGAAATCCCGCCGCTGGTTCAAATGCGGGGCCATGCTGGAACATCACCACCGGCGCATCGCTCAGGCCGTAATTCGCCGGCGCCTCTGCATGCTCCGTGTGCACGCGCAGCAGCGCGCCGGAGCAAAAGAACTTGTCGCTCTTGAATCCCTCAATCACGTTCTTCACCGGCAGCGACATCAGCGGGACAAGCGCATCGGCAGTCTTGTTCAGCGCCACCAGCGTGCCGCCCTGGCGCACAAACTGCCGCAGGTTATCTAGCCCATCCTGGCCAATGCCGCCCGCATACTGCCCCGGCACAATGCCAATCCCGAACCCATTCATCATCTGCCGCGGATACATATCCGGCAGCACGATCACGTCATACCGGCTGCGCAAATTGGCCGAGCGCATATCTGCGTTGTACAGGCTCTTCGGCGCAAAGCCATAGTTCTCCAGAATCCACCGTGTCCAGCCTTCGTCAATCGACGGTTCCCACGGCCGATACAACCCCACCCGCGCGGCCTTCAGCGGCAGCGTATGCGCCGGCGCGCTCACCGCCACCGCATCCACCGCGTACTGCTTCGCCAGATCATCCAACTTCGCGCGCGCCAGGCCGCTCACCAGAAACGCGCCCGTCTCCATGCCGTTCGCGGTCTTTACCGGCTCCTGCGCCATCGATACCGTGCCGCCTTCGTGCAAGACCGCATTCACCAGCTCGAACGAATTATTCGTTTGATGGCTGACCGCAAACACCGCGCCCGCGCCCTCCACTGTTGCCGCCGGCGCAACAGCACGGTCAGTCTTCGTCAGCAGCGCGCGCTCATCCGGTCCCAGCGGATCGGTCACCGCATCCACATTCACGCCCATCTGCAGCGGCAGCGTCCAGCCGGTCACGTCATACGGCAGATCGACAGCCTTGCCGCTGCCCAGCTCCACCTCGTCCGGATACCGCTGCCGCTCAAACAGCTCCTTCGCCATCGCGGAGAACGGCTGATCCATCGGGATCACCCACGACCCCGCGGGATACTTCACCCCATTGGCTTCAAATCCATCCTTCGATGCGTACACGTCCAGCCCGTTCTCAATCATCAGTTGCGCCAGCTTCGCCGCCTCCGGCGTGTCCTTCTGCTGGTTGCTGATCACATACGCGAACGGCGGCTCCTGCTGGTAATGCCGGATGTTGTCGCGCGCCGCCTGGTAACGGTTGTAGAGCAGCGTCTCGCGATTCTTCGCCGCTAGGTCCAGCACCGACATCGACCCGCCGATCATGTAGTTCACCGCATCGCGCAGCCGCCACCATCCGCCCTGCCACGGCGTCGTGTACATCGAGAGCGCCCGCAGGTCCTGATACTGCTTCGGGAACTCGTCCACCGTGTAGAACCGCGGCGTGGCATACGCGTAGAGCGCCGTCTCCGTAAAGAACGAGATCTCGTTGCGGAACACGTGCGCCCAGTCCATGAAGCCCGCATACCAGTTGTCGAACTGCGTCTCTGAAATTGCCCCCGGCATCTTGTGCGCGTCCAGATACGCCGCCATATTCGTGCCAATCACGTTCAACTCGCTGCGCACATACGGGCTGATGTTCGAAGAGATCGGATCCGCAAACGGCGGAATCCATATCCGCGCAGGAAAAGGCGCCGTCTGATGCTGGCAGTAGAAGATCACCGGGCTGTACTCCAGCTGCTCCTTCGTCACCACCTGTTCTTCCTTCATGTTCAGCATGTAGCCGTCGCGGTTGTTGTCGTGGCCCACGTACTCCTGGTAGAGCTTTGGCAGCGGGCTCACCTCGTACCGCGTGCCCAGGTTCTTGCGGTACCAGTGCACCACCATGTCCTGCCCGTCAGGATTGAGCGTGGGCCAAAGTACCAGCACCACGTTCTTTAGAATCGCGTCGATCTCCGGATCGTTCTTCGCCGAGAGCAGCTTGTAAGCCAGCATCATGGTGTGCTGCGTTCCCGCCACCTCGCTCGAATGCAGCCCGCCATCAATGTGCACAATCACCGGCGTATTGCGCGCCAGCTCCCGCGCCGAGTCGTCGTTCAGGCCCGTCGCATGCGCCATCCGCCCTGCCACCTGCTTGATCGCATCCAGCCGCGCAATGTTCTCAGCCGACGAGATCACCGCAATCTCAATGTCCCGCCCCTCGGTCGACTTGCCCACCGTGAACATCTTCATGCGATCCGGCGCAGCCGCCGCCAGCGCATGAAAGTACTTCACCGTGTCCTCGTAGTCCGCGAGATAAAAATCATCCCCAGGCGTATGCCCCAGCACCGAAACCGGCGTAGGAACCTGCGCGGCGGCAGGGCGTGGCACAATCGAAGCAACACAAGCGGCAAGGCAGCAGAGACGGACAGCAAGTCGGGACGGCATCGAAATCTCCTCGGTTCAGGGCAACACGTTTGCGCGTGTCCAAGGGTATCGCACCGAGCTGTGGGATTTGTATAAGGAAGTGGTCTGGCAGGAGCCCTGAATCCATGCCTTCTCCCGCGCTATCATGACTCATGGTTCGCGTTCCTCTCTGGGCGTTTGCTCAGGTCGCGTTGCTTCTCTTCTCCGCATCCGCAGTTTCAACCGCGCCAACGGCTCCCGCCGCGCCAACTCCATCGTTGAGCAAGATCGTCGCGCGCATCCAGCAGCAGAGCGCATTCCAATCCCATGAGCTGGAGAGCTACGACGCGACGCGCCATTACACGATCCAATACAAGGGATTCGATATCAGCATCGCCGCGCAGATGGCGGTTCAGGTGCACTTCGACCAGGCAGCAGGCAAGAGCTTCCGCATCCTCTCCCAAAGCGGCTCCAAGCTCCTCTGCGACAAGGTCCTCAAGAAGGCCGTCGAAAGCGAGCAGGAAGCTGCGCGCGACAAGAGCGCGACCGCATTGAGCCCCGCGAACTATAGGTTTGCGTTCAACGGAACCGGGGTTCTGAACGGTCGCCCAAACTATATCCTCACCGTCGAGCCTCTGCGGCCCGGCAAGTTCCTCTACCGCGGCAAAGTCTGGATCGACGCAACGGACTATCAGGTTGCCAGGATCGAAGTCGAGCCCGCAAAGAATCCCTCGTTCTGGATCGCGCACAGCGACATCGAGAACACCTACTCGCCGACAGACGGCGTCTGGCTGCCCGAACACAATCGCAGCCAGTCGAAGATCCGTATCGGCGGAACCGCTGTCCTCACCATCGACTACGGAAAGTACCACGTTGTCGTGAACAATCGGGGTGCACGCGCGGCCAACCGTATTGCCCAGCGCGGCGTTCTCAGGGAAGCAGGTTTCTAATAGCGCACATGGTGGCGCGGCGAATCGTTCTGCCCGCGCCTGCCCGCATCCCCGGGGAAGCCGGAGCGGCGACAGCAGTTCTGAGCGCCTGCCTCTCGATGACCCGATCATAGTGCTCGACAAGCTGGAGAGTGGCTTCCCGCCAGCTCCGTTTCGACGCCTCTGCGGTTGCCCGCTCTCCGATGGCATCTCTGGTTCGCTGCGAGTGCAGCAATGCGCCTACGCGCTCCAGTGCCTCTTCTCCGGAACCCACGAGATAGCCGCTGACACCGTCCTGGATCATCTCTGAAATGCCTCCAGCACGAGCCGCGACGACAGGCAGACCGGAGCACATGGCCTCCAGCACTACGAGCCCCAGTGTCTCGGTCCGCGATGGCATGACAAAGATGTCGCTGGAGGCATAGGCGCTCGCAAGTTCTTTATCGTAGAGAAAACCAGCAAAATGCACGGGCAGCCCTGCAAAGTGTTCCTCGAGCCGCTGCCGATGAGGGCCGTCTCCTACCAGGGCCAGGCGCGCCTCCGGATAGGCCTGGAGCACAGGACGAAGGCTTTCAATATTTTTCTCCGGGGAAAGCCGCCCCACATAAAGCAGGAGCGGGCTGTCAGGACAGCCGTCGGTCAGGCGGTAGCGCATATCGGCGGTCTTCCGCGAGGGCTGAAACAGATCAGCGTCCACCCCACCTGGCCAAAGCGCGACCTCGAGGATGCCATGTTGTTCGAGTTGGTGCACCATCTGGCTGGACGTGCAGAGGTTGATATTCGCCCTGCGGTGGCGGAGCCGGAGCAACTTCCAGACGTAGGGTTCGAAAAAGCCAAGGCCGTAGTAATGGAGGTATTTCGGCAAGTCCGTGTGGTACGAGGCAACCAAAGGCACGCGCAACGCGCCGGTGTCGCCGCCATAATACAACCCAGCGATACCCAGCAGCGCCGGATCGACAACATGCAGGATATCCGGGTTGAACTCCTCAAGCACTTTGCGCATGGAGGCGCGAGGAAGCGCCAGCCGGAGTTCCGGGTAAAGCGGAAAGGCTTTACTTTTCATTCCCACAACGCGGGACTGTTGAAACTCGGCAATCCCGCCATCCGGCGCAAAGATGAGCACCTGGTGCCCCAGCTCACCGAGGTGCCGGATGGTCTGGCAGAGAGTTGTGACAATCCCATCCATCTTTGGAAGGAATGTCTCGGTAAAAAATGCGATTCTCATCTGTTCCATCAGGCTTCGGATCAAAAAAGACTACCACGATGCCATGACTGGAGATTGAATGCGTACCATAGTCCGGCCAACATCTTCCCCGCAGATGACGATGTCTTCATATTGTGCGGAACTCGCAATTGGGCGAGACTTTTGCTGCTGCATCTGATAAGTTTCGGATGACGCGCGAACAGGCGCGATCCCCTCCTGCCGGAATTTGTAAGACGATTCTGCTCGGCAGCAGTCAAACGCCTGTCAGACTCGCGTCGCTCGCTTTAATTCTCAGCGGTTTATCGCCGGTCGGCTTAATCGTATGTTGGAATCGATGTCAAATTTCTGGGAATTGGCTCGTCGGGCTGTCAGCGCCGAACCTCTGAAGCGATAACGAAAAGAAGGGGCACACGTGCAAACTTCCTCGGTCTTGTGTCTCTGGCGGAATCCGAAGGCGACCCAAGAGTTCCGCTCAGGTGTTTCTCTCCACAGCCATACCAACGAATCCCGCGAGACGCTCAAGTTTCTGGCGATGCTCGGCGAGCGCTACCCTTTGATGCGCGGCCTTATGCGCCGCCACGAGCAGCGCGCCGCAGCCAATCACGGCATGCGCGTGGACTACGGGCGGAGCTACTGGACACCGCCCATGCCGCCCAAGCTGGCATTCGATCTGGAGGGAAATCAGATTGAGAAACTGGGGCTCGCGCCCATCGTCTCGCTTACAGATCACGACAGCATCAAAGCACCGCTCTTGCTCAAGACAGTCGGGGTCGAGCACTCCAGCCCCATCTCAGTAGAGTGGACCGTTCCCTATGGCCCCCAGTCATTCCACATGGGGATTCACAACCTCCCCAGCGCGACAGCCTCCGAATGGATGGACATCCTGTCCGCTTACACCGCCCGGCCCGAGGAAGGACGCTTATCGGAAATCCTGGAGGCGCTCCATGAAGAGCCTAGAATCCTGGTGGTCTTCAACCATCCGATCTGGGACCTCTACCATGTGGGCGAGCAAGAGCACCTTCCGTTAGTGGACCGTTTCATACGCGAAAATCGCCGCTGGATTCATGCGATCGAATTGAACGGCTTGCGCAACTGGAGAGAAAACCGCGAGGCGCTGCGGCTGGCGGCAGCATGGAACATGACGGTCATCTCTGGTGGCGATCGCCATGGCGTAGAGCCCAATGCCAACATCAACCTGACGAACGCCGCCAGTTTTGAAGAATTTGTGCATGAGATCCGCGACGAAAAACGGAGCACAATTCTTTTCCTGCCGCAATATGCGCAGCCCTGGAAGCACCGCGTGCTGCAGTCTGCTATCGACGCCGTGCGCCACTATCCTCATTTTCCGCCTGGCTCGCAGAGGTGGGACGATCGCGTCTTTCATCCCGACGCCAACGGGGTACTGCAGCCTTTGAGCAGGCTGTGGCCTGACGGCAATCCGCCGAGGGCGCTGCGATGGGGCATTGGCGGGGTGCAACTGATGGGCGGACGATTCTTGTCGACTGGTTTGCGTGCGGCGTGGGGGGAAACTAACGATATGCCGCTCTCCCCCGAAGAGTCGGAAATGTGAGAGACGGGGCGGCCCCCCGACGCCTGCGTTTGAAGGCTGCCTTTCGTCCGATATTTGGGTCTAGACGTTCGCGATGTCCAGCACATCGCGAAGCGCGAAGCTCGTCTCCAGCCGTGTAACTCCAGGCAAGCGCGACAACTCGTTCTGGTGCATGCGGCCGTAGTCGTCGATGTCAGCCACCCGCGCCACCAGCATGTAGTCGTACTGGCCGGCCATCAGGTGGCAGCTTACGATGCCGCGAGTGTGCCGCACCGCCGCCTCAAAGGCGCTGAGCGTGGGCGCGGACTGCTTTTCCAGCGTCACGCGCACGAAGACGGTCATCGGACGCCCCAGCAAGTGGTCGTCGATGAGCGCCCGATAGCCACGGATAGCCCCCGCAGCCTCTAGCGCCTGGATCCGCCGTGATGCAGCCGATGCAGACAATCCCACTGCTTCACCGACCTCGTAGTTAGTGGCGCGGCCATTGTGCTCGAGGTGGTTAAGGATGGCCGTATCGAGATCGTCGAGAGCGATCCTGGACGTTTCGTGCGCGGCATGCACCTGCACATCACGTTTTGTTCCCATTCCGCACTTCTATCACGAAGTTTGCATACATTGGAAGGGGTTGGCGGCGTAGGATTCTTGCGTTCAGGCTGCGCACGCGCCATTTTCCAGCGCTGCCGCGATCCGCAATCCCACGTTCGGAGCAAACAAAATGATCATCGGAGTTCCCAGAGAGATTAAGGACCACGAAGCCCGCGTTGGCGTCATTCCCGCGGGTGTGAAGGCGCTCACCGAAGCCGGCCACAAGGTGCTGGTGGAGACGAACGCGGGCGCGTTGTCGGGCTTTCCCGATGCGGAGTACCAGGATGCCGGAGCGGAGATCGTCGGCGATCCGGGGTTTGTCTGGGGCAAATCCGAAATGGTCGTCAAGGTCAAGGAGCCGGTTGAGAAGGAGTACCCATATTTCCGTGATGGGCTGGTTCTGTTTACCTATCTGCATCTCGCGCCGATTCCCGACCTCACCAATAAGCTGCTCGATGCAAAGGTGATCGGCATTGCGTATGAGACGGTGCGCGACCGCCAGGGCACTCTGCCGCTGCTCACACCCATGAGCGAGGTGGCGGGCCGCATGAGCGTCCAGGTGGGCGCCAGCTATTTAGAGAAGGAGAAAGGCGGCCGAGGGATTCTGCTGGGCGGCGTCCCCGGCGTGCCGCCGGCGCACGTCACGGTGATCGGCGGCGGTGTGGTGGGAACCAATGCCGCCCGCATCGCACTGGGCATGGGGGCAAAGGTGACTCTGATCGATCTGAACCTCAATCGCCTCCGCGAAATCGACGACATCTTCAACGGGCGTGTCTACACGCTCGCCTCCAACAGCTACAACGTGGCCGCCGCTACCCGCGAAGCCGACCTCGTGATCGGCGGCGTACTCATTCCCGGCGCCACCGCCCCCAAAATCGTAACGCGCCAGATGGTTTCGCGCATGAAGAAGGGCGCCGTGATCGTTGACGTAGCCATCGACCAGGGCGGCTGTGTGGAGACGGCGCGGCCGACGTCGCACTCCGATCCCAGTTACACGGTGGACGGCGTGGTGCACTATTGCGTGACGAACATGCCGGGTGCGGTGCCGCACACCTCCACGCTGGCCCTGACGAATGCGACCTTCCCGTACCTGATGCGGCTTGCGAAGCTGGGCGCGCGTGAGGCATTGAAGCAGGATGCGGGACTCGCCGAAGGACTGAACACCTGGCAAGGCAAGCTCACTCACAAAGGCGTGGCGCAGAGTCAGAACCGGGACTTCGTGACGCCGACGACAGTGCTGGAATAACGCCGCCTCCTTTTCGAGCGTTGCCGCCACCCCCGCGGCTCCGCTCCTGAGCCGGTTCTATAATCGCCGCATGCCTCCGGCTTCCAATTCGCGGCTGCGGCTGGTGTTTATCTTCGCGGGCGGCGTGGTTTTGGTCTTCGCGCTGCTCGGGGCCTTGCAGGCCTTCAATACCTCCGGCATCGGCTTTCTCAATCCGGACACCTCCGGCGCGACATTGGCCTTTACGGGCTTGACGGTCGTTCTCTTCCTGCTGCTCATCGCGCTGTTGATGCTGCTGCTCAGGAACTTGTTGAAGCTGTACGCGGACCAGGGGAGCAGCGCGCTGGGTGCGCGGCTGCGCACGCGCATGGTGCTGGGCGCCACGCTGATCGCGCTCACCCCTGCAGCTTTCATGTTCCTGTTCAGCTTCTTTCTCATGAACCGGACCATCGACCGCTGGTTTTCGCCGAACACGTCGGAGTTGCACGAGGATTCCACCCGCGTTGTTCTGGAACTGGCGCAATATGTTGCCGGCAATGCCCGTTCCGAGGCAGAATCGATTGCCGCGACCGGGGCCGCCGATCATCCGGGAACTGGCCTCACGAATGTCCTCGCCTCGCATCGCATCGCGCTCGAAGGTGGATTCGTGGTCGTGTACGACCGCGACCGGCATGTGATTGCCAGCTACCAAGCCCCGTCCGACAGCGCCAGCGCGAGCCTCATTCCTTGGCTTCCCGAGCGCGATAACGCTGGAGAAGCCGCGGCGCCCATCCCACTGCAGGCGCCATTCCATGCCAGTCTGTTTGTCGCGGCGCAACGCAGCGATCAGCCCATCCTGCTTTTGGGTAGCCAGCAGTATGCCCTTGGCATGTCGGTGATGAACTCCGGTAACGTAGTGGTGGCGGCGCTGCCCATGCCGCAGGGGTTGAGCCAGACCACCGCGCGCATCCGCCGGGGATCAGAGGAGTACTGGCGGCTATTCCGTTCCCGCAAAAGCATCCGCTCCAACTTCATCCTGCTGCTGCTGCTGGTTACTGTTTTTGTGTTTTTCACGAGCGTGTGGCTGGCACTGTTCTTGTCCAAGCAGATTACGCGGCCCATGGCGGCGCTGGCCGACGCCATGAACGCAATTGCGGCCGGCAACTACGAGGAGCGCGTGGCGCTGTTGGCGACCGGCGAGATGGGCGAACTGGTGCGCAGCTTTAACCACATGGCCGCCGACCTCGAGTCGAGCCGACATCGCGCGGAGAGTTCATCGGCACAGCTGAGTGCCGCCAACCGCGCTCTTGAGGAACGACGGCGTGAGCTGGAGACGGTTTTGGAGACTATCCCCAGCGGCGTCGTCACTCTCGATGCGGCGGGAAACGTTTTGCAGGCGAATCGCGCATTTGCCGAATTGATCGGCGAGCGGTCCGACGCGGATCTGCGGGGCGCGGCGCTCGAAACGCTCCTTCCCTCTGAACCGGCCCAGGAGATCTCCACCTTGATTCGCAGAGGCAATCGCATGGGCGCAGCCTCCATGGAATTGGAGATGCGCGTCCATGGGCGCAGCATGCACCTGGCTGTCACTAGCGCACGGATCGATCTGGAACACGGCAAGCACGGCGCGGTGCTGGTGGTGGAAGATACGTCGGAGTTACTCCGCGCACAGCGGCAGATGGCGTGGAAGGAAGTGGCGCAGCGCGTGGCACACGAGATCAAGAATCCGCTCACGCCGATCGCCCTCTCCGCCGAGCGCATTGGCAAGCATCTCGATCGTGGGCAGAGCGATTCACCTAACGTCATCCGCAAGTGCAGCGAAGTGATCCTGGGCTGCGTGGGTACGCTGCGCACGTTGGTGGACCAATTCTCCGCCCTCGCGCAGTTTCCCATGCCGCAGCCGCGCGCCTGCGATATGAACCAGGTTGCGGATCAGGCTCTGGCGCTCTTTGCCGGGAGGCTGGAGGGTATTACGATTCAGCGTGAGTTTGCTCCCGGCCTGCCGGAGGTTCTGGCGGATCCCGAGGCGATTCGCCGGGCGCTCGCCAACCTGATCGACAACGCCGCGGAGGCGATGCAGGGCAGCCTGCTGCGTGTGCTCTGCGTCTCCACTGCGCTCAGCGAAGACGGCTCGGCGGTCGAGGTTACGGTTTCTGATACCGGCCACGGGCTCACCGACGAGATGCGCGAACGGCTGTTCCTGCCGTTCTATTCCACCAAGCATCGCGGCACCGGCCTGGGCCTCGCCATCGCGGCTAAAATTGTGCAGGAGCATGGCGGTTCCATTCGCGCCGAAAGCAACACCCCCAAGGGCGCTCGCTTCGTGATGCATGTGCCGCTGTTCGAGCCGGCCGCCCAGGCCGCGCATCCTGTTCCGGACGACTCACAGGTGAAGGAAGAGCGCGCATGAATCACATTCTGGTGGTGGACGACGAGGCGGAGATACGCGCGTCTCTCGAAGAGATCTTGCGGGAGGAGGGGTACGGCGTGGCCACCGCGGCCACCGCCGCCGAAGCGCGCACCCTTCTCGCAGACGTGCCATATGACGTGGTGCTGCTCGATATCTGGCTACCGGATCGCGACGGGTTAGACGTGCTCTCCGACATGCACAGTCTGCCCCAGGAGACCCGTCCGGAAGTTGTGATCATCAGCGGGCATGGAACCATCGAGACGGCCGTAAAAGCCACCAAGCTCGGTGCATACGACTTTCTCGAAAAGCCTCTCTCGTTGGATCGGACCTTGATTGTCCTCAAGAACGCGGTAGAGGCGCGCCGTCTGCGCAGTGAGAACTTTGAGTTGAAGCGGCAGTTCGGCGCGAACGCGGCGTTGACCGGGGAAAGCGTGCCGGTGAAGGCCCTGCGTCAGCAAATCCGGTTGATGGCGCCCACCAACGGGCGCGTGCTCATCTATGGCGAATCAGGAACCGGTAAGGAACTGATTGCGCGCGCCATTCACGCCGAAAGCCTGCGGCGTGACAGCGTGTTTGTGGAGTTAAACTGCGCGGCGATTCCAGAAGCCCACATCGAGGCGGAGTTGTTCGGCTACCGGCACAGCGCGCTGGGGCAGGGAGCCGGGCCCGACGGCGCCAGGGCTGATCATCGCGGAACCCTGGAACGCGCCGACGCAGGCACGCTGTTTCTGGACGAAGTGGGCGATATGAGCCTGAAGACCCAGGCCAAAATGCTCAGCGCGCTGGACGACCAGGTGTTTACTCCGGTGGGCGGCACGCAGCCCCTGCGCGTTGACGTACGCCTGATCGCGTCCACCAACAAAGACCTCGAGGAAGAGATCGCCAAGGGAAACTTTCGCGAAGACCTCTTCTACCGGCTCAACGTAGTGCCGTTCTTTGTGCCCCCGCTGCGCGAGCGCAAAGAGGATATTCCACTCCTCACGCGCGAATTCCTGGCCGACTTCGGTCGCCAGTATGGGCGTCCCCGCATGGAGATCAGCAGTGAGGCCCTGGAGGTGCTGAGCAACTACCATTGGCCGGGCAACGTGCGCGAGTTGAAGAATGTGATCGAGCGCGTGCTGATTCTGAACCCCCGCACGCTGCGCATCGAGCGCAAGCAGCTTCCTCCGCTCACCCACAAAGCCGGCCGCGCGCCGCAGGATTTTTCCACGCTGCAGCAGGCCCGCGATGCCTATGAGCGCGACTACATCCTCAAAAAGGTCGATGAAGCCCGGAACAACGTCAGCCGAGCCGCCGAACTGCTGGGTCTGGAGCGCAGCCATCTCTACCGCAAAATGAAGGCGTTGGGGATCAGCGTGAGGGAGTAGCGGCTGTTCGAAACTGGACGATTCATTCCAGAAGTGAACATCCTCCGATCCGATTCCGAAAACTCTCATACCAGCAAGCGCATGTTGATTCAACAGGATCACCTGCGCTTCACGCTTCGCGGAAGCGGCCCTCCGATTGCTTCTTGCTGGATGGGGAAAATACGCTCGGGAGGTGTACGATGGCCTACTTTGAACGTATGCGGGACGTCATTGCGGGGGCGTTCAGTCCGCAGGTCATCCAGCAGCGAACGGCGGCGGGTTGGCAGATGGTGGCGATTGAATGGCGGCGGGAGCTGCCGGACACGGAAGCTCCGCCGGAAACAGCCTTTGCGGAGGAGATCCCATTTGGGTTGCGAATCTCCGATGACTGTAAGCGGCTGGAAGTGGAACCCCACGAGAACGAAATCCTGGTGCGCATGATGGATCTGTTGGCGCAGGATTTCTCTTACGCAAGCATCGTGAGCGACCTGAATGAAAAGGGCTTTCGTACTCGCGACGGCAAGCCGTGGTCGCGTACCGCGGTATTCAACATGATGCCGCGGCTCATCGAGGTCGGGCCCCGGATCTTCTCCAGTGAGGAGTGGCAGCAGAAGCAGGCCAAGCTGGCGCGGCGCGAGAAGCCCGAGGTCTAACGGCGCCAGGTCAGCTTCACGAGAATCTGGATGGTGCGCTTGCGAAGGCCGGAGAGCAGGGCGGCGCGGCGCTCACGGTCGTCGGCATCCTCGCCCCTCTCCTCAAGCGTTTCGCGCCACACGTGGAACAGGCGGGCGGCTTCGGCGCGAAGCGCGCTCTCGCAGGGGCTATCGCGCTCTTCGGCAATCATCAGGCAGCTTGTGGCCAGTTCCGCGTCAGACAGCTCCCAGAAGCTCCGCGGCGAGGCCGACCCGGTAAAGACAATTGCCTCCATTCCGCCTTTATCGGAAAGGATCCCTCAAACCTTGAATGGAAGAATTGATCCAGCTTCGCCGCGCGGGCGCTATTGGCTTTCGATCGGCGTGAGCGACCCCTCGTTGTCGCCGAGTTGGGGATTCACGTTGAAGTCCCACACGGTCTGGCTCAGGTCCGACGGGGAGAGAATCTCAATCAAGGCGTACTCTCCGATTAGGAGTGGCTTGGCTGGCGTCACCTTGATCCAGTGCTTGCCTGGAAGCACCTCCACCTTGGTGGGGATCACATCCTCGGACTGCGTAATCCTGCCGTCGCGGCCGATGCGGATCGACCCGATGAGACGCACCCGCTGGCGCTGGCTCACCTGAACAATCACGAAACCCGATTGCGCCGAATGCGCGCCGTGCTTGCCGTTGGCCACGTTGGGAGCCCCGTGGGTGTTCACGCGCATGGCGTGTGAGAGAACCTGCTCGGCATTGTCCGTTACGTTCAGCGAAAGATAAATGGCGGGGTCGTTCACATGCAGGTGCACCTTGGCATGGGAACCTGGCAACTCGATAGCGGCATGCGCGACGGCGAAGGGGTTCAGCGTGCCCAGTCCGTGGTGATTCGTTGCATCTAGAGAGAGGTCTTCGCTCGGGAGCTCGACCAGCTCCGGGGTGCCGTTGTATGTGTCGAGCACAAACACGCTGTTTTCGTCGGGCAATTCCAGGCCCGTTGCCACTTCCGGCATGCGTGCTTTCTCTTCGGCCCGGGCATCGGCCTCTTCCCGGTCGATCTCCGCGGCTTCACGCATGGCAGGGGAGGCGTTATCGGATAGGGCGGAGTGATCCCGGTCCCACTTCTTGGTGGCATCCCAATCCACCAGGCTGGCAGGCAGTTCCTCCCACTCGCCGCCGCGCTCCACGGAGATGTAGCGCACGCGATCGCCCACCACCTCGTACTTCCGCACCACCTGGTAAGTGCCGTCCTTGAGGATCAGGCGGTGATTCATCTGTACGCCGGGGACGCCCTGCTGGAGCGGCAAGGGCTTCTTGTGATCGTCCTGCTGCGCTCGCGAGGAGATCCCGAGCGCGAGAAAGCCGCCCAAAACCGTTGCCGAAAGCGCGCGCCAGTGCATGATTCCGCCCATGGTCCTCACATTTTAGACGCATCCTCCGTCCAAGCGGTGTCGCCGGCGAGCGCGCATTCCCCGTCCGGACCCGTGCATAGCGCGGCTGTCAGTGGAGAGACGCACAATCCTGCGATACCCGTTGAGCCGCCCCGCATCCAACCTTGTGTATCCTTAGAGATACGAGGAAATTGGGATTTTGATCGGTTTTCAGCCAGCGCAGACCATACCCGCGACGAAATCGCGCAAGTTCGCGATCATGGCGCTGGTGTGCCTGGCCCTGCTCCTGCTGTTGACAGTGGTGCAGACAGTCCACATGCACCCCCGGCAAACGGATGCCGATCACTGCCCCCTCTGCATCGTTCTGCATGCTACGGCTCCCATCGCTGCAACGGCGGCCATCATCCTTCTGACCGAGATGAGGGCCCCCGCGCCGGCGGCCGATGAGCGCCGCGCAGTACGGCTGTGGTTCACGTACCTCTTCACGCGTCCTCCGCCCCAGGGCTGCTGATTTCCGTTCCCCTTTCCCGGTTTTGCTTTTCTTCCTGCGTTCCGGTCTTTGGCAACGCGCGATGTGCATCTCCTGACCCGGAATCGGTGTGGCAACGGATCTGCTGAGGCGGCCCTGCCTTTCGCAGGCTGCGAACGCGCAATCCTGATGATTCTGAGAGGACGTACCATATGCCGTTGAAACGCGGCGCAGTTCCCTGCATTCTTGCTTTGATCGGCTTGATGCTTTCGCCCGCCATCCTTGCTCTGGCCGGCAACTCGGGCACCCTGCACGGCACCGTCACGGATCCGACCGGTGCCGTCATCCCGGGCGCGACAGTTCGCGTCAGCAACAGCGCCAGCGGGTTCCAACGCACCATCCTCAGCGATGCAACGGGCCAGTTCGATGTGCTCAATCTGCCATTCAATAACTACGACATCACGGTCACTGCGAACGGCTTTAACCAACTGAAGAAATCGGTGGTGATTAACTCCCCGGTCGCCATGAGCGTCGACCTGGTTTTGCAGGTGGCCAGCGCCAGTTCCACCGTGACGGTAGAAGCCAACGCCAGCGACCTGGTGGAGAACGATCCCACCTTCCATGTGGATGTGGATCGCGATCTCATCGCGAAGGTCCCGCTGGAGAGCCAGTCATCCACCCTGAGCGCTCTGGTAACCGCGACCAGCCCCGGTGTCACCGCCGACTCCAATGGACTCTTCCATGGGCTCGGCGACCACGCTTCCAACTCGTTTTCCGTGGATGGGCAGCAGATTACCGACCAACAGAGCAAGGTGTTCTCCAATCAGCTTCCCTCCAATGCCATACAGTCGATGCAGGTGATCGCCGGCGCTCCGCCGGCCGAGTACGGCGGCAAGACCAGCCTGGTAATCGTCGCCACCACCCGCTCCGGACAAGGCGTCACCAAGCCCACCGGCAGCCTGTATGGGTCGTATGGAAACTTCGGATCGACCACCAGTGGGTTCGACCTCTCCTACGGCAAAAAGAACTGGGGGAACTTCCTCGAGATCGATGGATTGAACACCGGCCGCTTCCTCGATCCACCGGAGTTCGAAGTCTTCCACGACATGGGAAACGAAGAGAACTCCTTCGATCGAATCGATTACACGTTCTCGCAGAACGACTCAGTGCACCTGGATTTCAACTACAGCCGCTCCTGGTTCCAGAACCCGAACTCGTATGACAACCTGGGCGTACAAAATGTGATTGCCGGTGGAACCACTGCGGCTCCCACCTTTGGAACGGTGGGAAACACCGATCAGCGCTCTCAGATCAAAACGTTCAACATCTCGCCTACTTACACGCACATCATCAACAACGATGCGGTCTTCAACTGGACGAGCTACGTGCGGCGCGATGATTACCATTACTATCCGAGCGGCAATCCACTCGCCGATCTGGGGCCGCCGACGTTGCAGACGTCTTCCATCGGCCAGTACCGCACGCTGACCAACGCAGGCTCCACGGCAAACGTGACGTATACTCGCGGACGGCACAATTTCAAGGCCGGCGCGGAATACGATTCGACGTTCCTGCGCGAGCACGACAGCCTCGGCATCGTTGACCCTTCGTATTACCTGAGCGCGCCCTGCACCGATTCGAACGGCAACTTCCTGCCCGGGTATGCCAATCCGGCGCAGTGCGCGGGTTCTGCCCTGCCGAATCCCTATTTTGTTCCGGCGCTCGCTCCTTATGACCTGACCCGCGGCGGCAGCGATTACGGGTTCTTCGGCCATGCCGACGTGAAGGTCCTCGGCCTATACGTGCAGGATCAGGTCAAACTCGGCAATTGGACGGCGAATCTTGGCATTCGCGGCGACCTGTACAACGGTCTTGCCATCGCCCGGCAGGCGGAGCCGCGGCTCGGTCTGGCTTACAACGTAAAACCCTCGTCCACGGTGCTGAGCATCTCCTATGCCCGCGAACTCGAGACGCCCTTCAACGAAAACCTTGTGCTCTCCAGCGTGGGCTGCACGGACGCAGTTCTCGCGCCGCTGCTGAACTGCACGCCCGGGGTGAGCGGAATTCTTCAGCCGGGATTCACCAATGAGTTTCACGTCTCGGTGCAGCAGGCGATCGGAAAGCACTTCATCGCCACGGGGGAGTACATCTGGAAGTACACCCACAACGCGTTCGACTTCAGCGTGCTGGGCAACACCCCCATCACATTCCCTATCGACTGGCATAACTCCAAAATTCCCGGCTACGCACTGCACTTCGAGATGCCGTCCTGGAACCACCTAAGCGCATACAGCAACATGTCGTCGGTGGCCGCGCGATTCTTTCCGCCGCAGGTGGCGGGCGCGGGCGCCACGGTCGGCCATACCGGACTGCCCTTCCGCATCGATCACGATGAGGCGTTCACCCAGGAAACGCATGTCCAATACACGCTCTCGCGCGGTAAGGTCTGGAACGGGCTTTGGGGCGGCTTTAACTGGCGCTATGACTCCGGGCAGGTTGCAGGTTCGGCGCCCTGTTACGGTGTGACCGATCCCAATACCCCCTGCGGCAACAGCAGCACGACTTTGCCCAGTGGAGCAATCGCAATTGCAATGGTCGACACCAATATCCCGCCCGTCGCCAATCCGGTGACCGGCGCACCCGTGGCGCTCCCCCTCACCGCCGACCAGGAATTCGAGGCGGGTTTTATGTGCAATGGGCAGCGCGCCACCCCAGGCCATCCGCTGCCAGCGGTTTGCGCCGCCAACCAGTTCAGCTCTTCGCTGATCCGCATTCCGGCGCCGAATACAGGCAATAACGACAAGAATCCGCAGAGGATAGCACCGCGAGAGCTCTTCGATCTATCGATGGGCAAGGAGAACATCTTTCACACCGACCGCTACAGGTTCGATCTGGACGTAACGGCTATCAACGTTGCCAACAAGTACGCCCTGTATAACTTCCTCTCCACCTTCAGCGGAACTCACTACGTAACGCCAAGAGCACTCACCGCGAAACTTACGTTGCACTTTTAACGTATAGGTTGAGAGAGTCTTTTTTTGACTGATCGGGTCTAGGAATGCAGAATCGAAGGCGGGTCGCGCTCGTGCTGCGGCCGGTCCTAACTAATTCTTTGGGGGAAAACGATGAAGATTCGATGCACCGGGAACCGGAGCATCCGTGCTCTGGTCCTCTCCGCAGCCGTCGCACTGTTCGCAATGTCCTGCTCTTTGCCAATTCATGCGCAGTTTGAGCCTGCTCACCCGGGACCTCCGACTCCCAAGTATGCAGGTCCCGTTCTGGTCACCTTGTTTCAAGGCAAGCTGGATACGGACAATGCCAAGGTCGGCGATCAAGTCACGCTGAAGGTAAAAAAGACGCTGAAGATGAAAGACCTGAAGGTCCCCAGTGGCTCCCAGCTCATTGGCAAGATCGTCTCCGTGCAGTCGAAGAAGGACGGCGACGGAAACTCCAGCCTCGGTCTTCAGTTCGAAAAAATCGTGATGAAGGACAAGAAGGAAATGCCGATCCGGGGCCTGATTGTCGCTATCGGCAAGGTTTCGCTGGGCGGCGGCAATGGCTACATGGACGTTCTGGGCCGGGGTGGAGCAGGTTCAACTCCGGGTCTCGATCCCAGTCTGTCAGCCGGGCACGGTCCCGTCGATGACGTGCCTCCCGGCAGTTCGTTGCCCGGCGTCGCCTTGGCTGAGGGTCTCGATAAGGAACAGGCCACCCAGATGCGTGGTATCAAGACTGATATCAAGCTGGATCCCACAACCATGGTCAAGGTCGAGCTGTTCCGGGCTACCCCGGCCAGCTAGACTCCGGTTGAAAATTTCCGCAGCCGCGCCCCGCACCCCCGGAGCGCGGCTTTTTGCATGCTGTGCAAATCCGGTGGCCCGGAAAAGCAGAACGGCGCCGCGGCCCTTGTTGAAGCCTTTGCGGTGATTTCTCGACGCACTTTTCTTTCCCGGCACTTCTCTGGCATACTTGATTGTGCCCACCAGGTACAGCCAATCCCAACATTCCAGTGAAGAGGGTGCCCCGATGTCGGCAAAGTATGTCTTTGTGACGGGTGGAGTTGTATCCAGCCTTGGCAAGGGACTCGCAGCGGCTTCCATCGGGTGCCTGCTCGAGAGTCGCGGCCTGCGCGTCAACCTGATGAAGTTCGACCCGTACCTGAACGTCGACCCCGGGACCATGTCGCCGTTCCAGCACGGCGAGGTCTTCGTAACCGACGACGGCGCGGAGACCGACCTGGACCTGGGCCACTACGAGCGTTTTACGCACGCGCCCCTCTCGCGCGATAACAACCTGACCACCGGCCGCATCTACGAGCAGATCATCCTCAAGGAGCGCCGCGGCGACTATCTTGGCAAGACCGTGCAGGTGATTCCGCACGTCACCAACGAGATCAAGAACGCCATGCGCAAGGTCTCGGCCAACGGCGCTGACGTGACGATCGTGGAGATCGGCGGCACGGTGGGCGATATCGAGTCGCTGCCGTTTCTTGAGGCCATCCGCCAAATGCGCCAGGAGTTAGGCCGCGAGAGCACGCTTTTTGTGCACCTTACGCTGGTGCCGTGGATCGCCGCAGCGCAGGAGCTCAAAACCAAGCCCACCCAGCACTCGGTCAAGGAACTCCTCGGCATCGGCATTCAGGCAGACATTCTGCTGTGCCGCTGCGAGCGCAACCTGAGCCGTGATATCAAACAGAAGATCGCCACCTTCTGCAACGTGGAAGAGCGCGCGGTGATTGGGGCGACGACGGTACCTTCCATCTACCAGGTTCCGCTCAACTTTGCGGAAGAAGGCCTCGATGGCCTGATTCTGAAGTACTTACACATCGAAGCTCCGGATGCCAAGCTCGCGCCATGGAAAGGACTGGTCGAACGCTGCTACCACCCCAAAGACCAAGTGAACATCGCGATCGTCGGCAAGTACGTTGAGTACGAGGACAGCTATAAGTCCCTGAAGGAAGCTCTCACGCACGGCGCGATTGCGGAAAATCTCAAGTTGAACGTCACCTGGCTGGAGGCCGAGGGGCTGGAATCGAAATCGCCCGAAGATCGCAGCTACGAGACACAACTGGAAGGATTTGACGGCATCCTCGTACCGGGCGGCTTCGGCAAACGCGGTATCGAGGGCATGCTGAATGCGATTCGCTACGCGCGCGAGAAGAAGGTGCCATACTTCGGCATTTGCCTGGGCATGCAGACGGCTTGCATCGAATACGCACGCAACGTTTGCGGGCTGAAAGACGCCAACTCCAGCGAGTTTGATCCCGCCGCGCAGCACCGCGTCATCTACAAGCTGCGCGAACTGCTGGGCGTGGAAGAGATGGGCGGCACGATGCGCCTGGGCGCGTGGACCTGCGTGCTGCAGGAGGGATCGCTGGCGTCCAAGGCCTACGGCGGCGCTACGGAGATCAGCGAGCGCCACCGGCACCGGTACGAGTTCAACCGCGAATACGAGGCGCTCTTGACCGGCGCGGGACTGCGCATCAGCGGCAGCACGCCGGACCAGACCTACGTGGAGATCGTGGAGATTCCGGATCACCCGTACTTCCTCGGCTGCCAGTTTCACCCCGAGTTCAAATCGAAGCCGCTGGAGCCGCATCCGCTGTTCCATGAGTTTGTGAAGGCGAGCTATGAGAACCGCGCTCAGGCCAGACAGGCGGAGCCGAAGCAGGCGGCTGTCTCGGACTAGGCTCAACCCTCCAATCCGCACAAAATCGGAGTCGTGCTTCTCGCAGAGCACGGCTCTTTTTGCTTTACCGGTTCTTGTGCCGACCATCACAGCCGCGTGTGACATGGCCATCGTTCCCTTGACAGGCGTTTTTCGGCAGTCCTACTGTTCTACATCGTTTTTGGCAAGAGAGGAGGGCGGCCATGACTGCTCAATTTGTGCTTCAGCCGAGGCCTGCGGAGTTGCAGGGCCTGGCGAACGAGTACTGGGAACAATCGGGCAATCGCGAGCGGGAACTGGAAAAGCAGGCCTTTGATGCCGGGGCTGCGATCCGCAACGGCGAATACACTCTGGCCAACCTGGAAGCCATCGTCCGCTGGAAGTCCGAGCGGCTGGTGAATTACCTCATCGGCAACGGCAACGCCATGATCCGGCGGGCGCTGGAGGTGGCGGCCCATCCGGAGTCGAGCACTTACCAGGCGATGTGCGCGCTCCTTGAACTGCGTGGAGTCGATGTGAGGATCGCCTCGGCGATTCTGGAGGCGATCTTTCCGGAGCGCTACATCGAACTGGACGTGGAGGATCTGGTGGCCCTTGGACAGGCTCGCCAGGATGTTCAGTTCTATGAACAATACCTGGCATTCTGCCGCGGGCTGGCGGAAAAGGGTGTGGTGGCGCCGCAGCCGGATCTTCCCGGCCCAGCGCCTTTGCACGCGCTGGACCGGGCTTTGATGCAATGGGCGCGCAACCGCGGCGATTGAACTGGCCTCGGAGCACCGCGGCTCGAGAATCAGGCCGAGACCGGTGTGTTCAGCTCGATCTCGATGGTCGGGGTGCGCAGCATGGTCTGGTGGATCAGGCAGCGGTGGACGGAGTCCTCGATGCCGGCGCGATCGGCATCGCTGAGCGGGCCCGGGACGTCCACTTCAATGAGGATGCTGTCGAGGTGCGCTGGCGGCCCTACCTTTTCCGCCCGTACACGGACGTGGACGCCCGGCCGCTCCAGTTTCTTTTTCTTCAGATATGCGGCTGCGTAGTAGGCGGCGCACGAGGCCAAGCCGCCGAGGAAGATCTCGGGCGGGGTCATGCCCTGGTCAGTTCCTCCGTCCTGCGCCGGCTGGTCGCTGACGAGCTTGTGACCGCGGGTCTCGATTTCGAATTTGACGCCGCCTTCGTGCTTTACATTGACTTCAATCATCTGTATTTCCTCAGTTTGGCAGGACCGTCACGGGTTCAGCTGCCGCCGCGACGATCAGGCCGGGTTTTCTCAAGGCATGAGTTTCGAGCGCGGCGGCCTAGGCCCTCCGTGTCGTAGAGCACATCCCCTTGCTCGGTTGAGCTTTCCTAGATAGACAGTCACCCTCGAGCATAAACGTTACAATCGCACGGTGAGATCTTCCTTCGAAATCGGGCCGGTGCAGGTGGGCACGGGCAAGCTATTTCTGATTGCCGGACCGTGCGTGATTGAGAGCGAGGCGCATGTGCGCCGTATGGCCGAGGCCATTCAGCGGATTACGTCCGACCTTGGTATCTCCTACATTTTCAAAGCCAGTTACGACAAGGCGAACCGGACGAGCGTGAAGAGCTTCCGCGGGCCGGGGTTGAAGGAAGGCACGGCGATTCTTGGCCGGCTGGCAAAGGACACCGGACTGCCGGTTCTGACGGATGTGCACGAGCCGGGGCACTGCGAGGTGGCCGCCGAAGCCGTGGATGTGCTGCAGATTCCGGCGTTTCTGTGCCGCCAGACCGATCTGCTGGTGGCGGCAGGCAAGACGGGGCGCGCGGTGAATATCAAGAAAGGCCAGTTTGTGGCTCCGTGGGATATGGCGCACCCGGTGGAGAAGGTTCGGTCGACCGGGAATGAGCGCGTATTCCTGACGGAGCGCGGGGCGAGTTTCGGCTACAACACGCTGGTGGTGGACTATCGAAGCCTGCCGGTGATGCGGGCGATGGCCCCGGTGGTGTTCGACGGGACGCACAGCGTGCAGCAGCCGAGCGCGGCGAACGGCGTAAGCGGCGGCCAGCCGGAGTTTATTCCGCTGCTGGCGCGGGCGGCGGTGGCGGCCGGCGTGGACGGCCTGTTTCTGGAAGTGCACGACAATCCGGCGGAGGCCAAGAGCGACGGGGCTAACGCCTTACGGCTCGATCTCCTGAAGCCGCTGCTGGAAAGACTGATGGCGATTCATGCTGCGGCTCTGGACCAATAGGAATACGCGCTCCAGGGATTCGCGATACCTCGACTTGGGATAAGCTTTCCGCATATGCCCCAGAAGCTTCCAGGCTCTTTTCACCTGTTTCGGGTGGCCGGCATCGACATCTACCTGCACTGGACATGGTTTGCCGTGGCCCTGTTCGAGATCCAGAGCAGGAGCGGCAGGTACAGGTCCATCGCCTGGAACGTGCTGGAGTACCTGGCGCTGTTCCTGATCGTGCTCATGCACGAGTTCGGGCATGCGCTGGCCTGCCGGCAGGTGGGCGGCACATCGAATCGCATCATGCTGTGGCCTCTCGGCGGAGTCGCCTACGTGAATCCGCCGCAGCGCCCCGGTGCGACCTTGTGGAGCATTGCCGCGGGGCCGCTGGTGAACGTGGCGCTCGCTCCGGTGTTCTGGTTCGCGTATGCCTTTGCGAAGAGCCACGGCTGGGCGCAGACGATGCCGGACGTGTACCGGTTCCTGTGGGCGATTCTGTTTATCGACATTCTGCTGCTGGTGTTCAATCTGCTGCCTATCTATCCTCTGGATGGCGGACAGATTCTTCGCTCGCTGCTGTGGTTTGTCTTCGGCCAGGCGCGCAGTCTGCTGTTCGCGACGGTGATCGGATTTGTCGGTGTGGTTGCCATGATCGCGCTGGCAGCGGTGACGCATTCGTTCTGGTACGCCATTATGGCCATCTTCATGCTGATGAGCTGCTGGAACGGGCTGAAGCAGGCACGGAGCATGCTGCGGGTGGCCAAGCTGCCGCGTCACGCCCGATTTGCTTGCCCATCCTGCGGTAATCCCCCGCCGGCGGGGCCGCTGTGGGTGTGCGCGGAGTGCACGGAGAAGTTCGATCCATTCCTGACTGGCGGTGTGTGCCCGCTGTGCACAAGCCAGAGCGGCGACCCGCAGTGCCCGCATTGCTCTCAGCGCGCGCCGATTCAGGAGTGGGGCGGTGCGCCGGCGTCGGCGGCTGTGGCGAAGACGGAAGGGGTGGAACAGGTTCCGTAGAAGGCCGGCTGGTGTGGCCGGGGTGCGGCGCGGGAGAGTAATCTCGGCTGATGGAATTCAATCTCCCGATGCACAGACGCAAGTTTCTCTTCTCTTCCATGGCGGCCGGATTGATGGCGGCGAATGCCTCGCGTGCCGCCGAGGCGCTGGCGCCAACCTCATCCGGGCTCAGCCTCGATCTCAACCGGCATCGCTTTGGCGTGAACTACACGCCGTCGCGCAACTGGTGGTTCTGCTGGAACGACTGGGATACGGCGCCGATGGAGCGCGACCTGGATGCGATTGCGGGGCTGGGCGCGGATCATCTGCGCATCATGCTGGTGTGGCCGTACTTCCAGCCGAATCCGAAGTGGGTGAGCACGGCGCATCTGGAGCGGCTGGATCAGCTTGTCGGCCTGATGGGGCAGCGGCATCTGGACGCGCTGGTGACGGTGTTTACGGGGCAGTTGAGCGGGTGGTATTTTCTGCCGCCGTTTAACCGGCTGAGCGATGGGTTCTACACGACGAAGGCGATGTGGGACGCCGAGGAGGTGTTTGTGCGGGCGCTGGCGCGGACGCTGCGGCCGCATGGCAATGTCATCGGATTCGATTTTGGCAATGAGCTGAACACCTGCTGGAAGGCTGCGCCGAAGGACGGCGACGCGTGGATGGCGCGGATGTTCGCGCTGATGAACGAGACGCTGCCTTGGGCTTTGAACGTGAACGGCGTGGATCATCATCCCTGGTTTGAGACGGACACGTTTTCACCGCGGGCGCTGGCGGCGGCGCGGTTTCCGGTGATGCACTGCTATCCGTGGTGGACGGGGGCGCTGAAGTACGGCGGCGCGATGGATCCGCCGAGCGTGAAGTTGCTGGCCGCAATGGCGGCGCTGATCCGCAGCTATGCGGGGACGCAGCAGAAGCCGGTGTGGGCGGGGGAGTTCAACACGTGCATTAAGGCGCTGCCGGAGAAGGGGCAGGCGGAGTGGCTGGAGAAGGCGGTGACGGCGGCGGTAGAGCAAGGTGTGAGCTGGTTCAGCTACTGGGATTCGCACGATGTGGATCGCAAGTTTGAGTTCAATCCGCTGGAGTACACGCTGGGGCTGCTGACGAACGATGGCCGGGTGAAGGACCAGGGGCGGGTGTTCAAGCAGCTTGCGGAGGCGTATCGCGGCAAGGCGGTGCAGTACCCGACGGCGAGCCTGCCGGAGCCGCCGAAGGAGCGCACCATGGACGGAACGTGGGCGTGGATAAATGAGTGGCTGGGGTGGAAAACGCAGGGAGTAGGGAGTAGGGAACAGGGAATAGGCAATAGGGAATAGGGGAGGGAGAGAACAAGCGATCGAGCGATGAAGCGATAGAGCGATAAAAGAAAAGTGGTTCGTTGTCACTGCGCGGATTTGGGAATCGTCCTAGACTCCTTTGCGGGAATTCCGGGAAAGGAGATTCCTTATGAACTGGACACAGTTTCTGAAGGTGGAGACGGAGCGGACCTATGCCACGACCATCAAGCTGATAGAGAAGGTGGATCCCGCGAGCCTGCAGTGGAAGCCGGAGACGGGGAAGAACTGGATGACCGTTGGGCAGTTGCTCAAACATCTCACGGATGGGTGTGGTTCGGGGTGCCGGGGCTTTGTGACAGGGGATTGGGGACTGCCGGAGGGAGCGCGGTTTGAGGACATCCCGCCGGAGGAGATGCTGCCGCCGGCGGAGAAGCTTCCCGCTCTTGATCATGTCGAAAAGGCGCTGCCGTTGATGCTGGAAGACGAGCGGTTGACGTTGCGGATGATCGATCTGGCGGGTGAGAACGCGCTGGGGGAGCGCGAAGTGGAGGTTCCGTGGATGCCGGGCACGATGCTGCCATTGGGATACCGGCTGCACCAGATGATTCAGCACCTGGATCGGCACAAGAGCCAGCTTTTTTACTACCTGAAGCTGCAGGGTGTGCACGTTGACACGATGGACTTGTGGGGCAGGGAGGAGGCGGGCACACAAACGCGCGAGGAAGAGGCTGTATTCCCGGCCTGATTGTCTGGTTTAGGATGGGCGCATGGTTTTCACGTCTTCGCGAGCGGCCATGCGCCGCCTTCTGGTTTTGGTTTGTGCTTTTGGAATTGCCGGCTTTGGGAGCGCTCTTGCTCTCGCGCAGGGGACAGCTTCGCAGGCGCCCGATCGCGCGCACATTGAAGAGATGCTGCGAGGGCTGAACCGCGGCAAGATGATCGGGCAGGTTGCCGTGTCTCCGGACGGCAAAGAGCTGGCCTGGATCCAGGGCGGCTGGGGCGGCGGGCAGATCTCCGTTGCGCCGATCGGCGATTTGAAGTCGCCGCAGCCGGTGACGGCTGCCGCGGACCCGAAGAAGAAGTGCCGGGAGAGCGGGCTGACGTGGGCGCCGGACTCGAAGGCGCTGGCATTTTTGGCGTCGTGCGGCGGGGATCAGGATGATGTTTACCTGTCGCATCTGGATGGGAAACCGGCGCAGCGGCTGAGCGCGATGAAGGGCTACGTGCACGAGCCGGCGTTTGCGCCGGACGGCAGCAAGATCGCGTTTCTTTATGTGGAGGGCGCGACGAGGCCTGCGGGCGCGCTGGCGGCGATGAAGCCGTGGGCGGGTGTGATTGGGCACGACAACATTGAGGTGCAGCGGGTGGCGTATGTTTCCGCGACGGCGGAGACGCCCGCAGAGCCGACGTTTGCCACGCCGGCGAACCTGCATGCGTATGAGTTCGACTGGGCGCCGGATTCGAAGGGGTTCGCGTATGTGGCGGCGGATCCGCCGGGCGAGAACAACTGGTGGGTGGCGAAGATCTACACGGAGACGATCGAATCCCAGGTCCCCAAAGGCGACGGACCGGGGGCACCCAAGGTTGTACTGGCGCCGGAGACGGTTGCCGGGCCGCTGCACGGATTGCAGATTGCGGTGCCGCGCTGGTCGCCGGACGGGAAGACGATTGCGTTTATCGGCGGATTGATGAGCGACCAGGGATCGACCGGCGGCGATGTATGGATTGTCGCTGCGAGAGGCGGTGCACCGCGAGATTTGACGGAGGGACGGCCGACCTCGCCGGCGTGGATTCAGTGGGACGGCAACGATTCGCTGTTTGTGTGCGAGCTGGCCGGCGGCAACAATCAGCTGATCCGGCTGCATCTGCAGGGTGACCGCACGGGCGAAGGGCGCGTGAATTTTGGGTCGCCGATCTTCAGCATCCCGGGATCGGTTGGGGATGGGCGGTGGTCGCACAGTCTGTCATCGACGGCGGATCGGTCGCTGTATGTGTTTACGGCGAGCACGTTCGACCATGCCCCGGAGATCTACGGCGCAAAGCCCGGGAAGGTGATGAGCTCCGGGCTTGCGGGTGTGATGCAGCTCTCGCATTTCAACGACGGTGTGCAGCCGGGTTGGGGCAAGTCCGAATCCGTGAGCTGGAAGAGCGACCAGTTCCACGTGCAGGGCTGGCTGATGCTGCCGAAGGATTACGATGCGGCGAAGAAGTATCCGCTGATTGTTGTGGTGCATGGCGGCCCGGCAGCGGCGGTGCAGGCGCGCTGGGGTGGAGGCGGTGGCCTGAGTCCGGCGGCACTTTCGGCGCTGGGGTATTTCGTGTTGCAGCCGAATCCGCGGGGGAGCTTTGGGCAGGGCGAAGCGTTCACCGAGGCCAACCGCAAGGATTTTGGATACGGCGATCTGCGGGACATTCTGAAAGGCGTGGACACAGTCGAGGCGAAGTATCCGATTGACGCGAACCGCTTGGGGATTACGGGCTGGAGCTACGGCGGGTTCATGACGATGTTTGCGATTACGCAGACGCACCGCTTCAAGGCCGCAGTGGCGGGGGCGGGGCTGTCGGACTGGCTGAGCTACTACGGCGAGAACTCGATCGACCAGTGGATGATTCCCTACTTCGGCGCGAGCGTGTATGACGACCCGGCGGTGTACGCGAAGAGTTCGGCGATCAACTACATCAAGAATGCGAAGACTCCCACGCTGGTGGTGGTAGGCGACCGGGATGGCGAATGCCCGGCGCCGCAGTCGTTCGAGTTCTGGCATGCGCTGCGGGATATGCACGTGCCCACGGAGCTGGTGGTGTATCCGAACGAGGGCCATGGGTTCGTGAACCCGGCACATCGGCTGGACGTGATGGACCGGGCGGTGGAGTGGTTTGCGGAGTACATGCCTTCAGGGAGTAGGGAGTAGGGAGTAGGGAGTAGGGAGCAGGGAGTAGGGACTAGGGAACAGGGAACAGGGAACAGGGGACATTGCTTTTCGAGCGCGGCTTTTCTTGGTCTCTCGTTTACTTGTTTGCTTGTTCCCGCTTCTGGGGTGCTGGTTTCTTGTTCTCTTATTGCCTTGGTCCCTCGTTCCCTGCCTTTTTCCCGCTCGCCAACGCCGATCCGGCGAGTCTATTGACGAAGAGAATCCCAATTTGAGGGAGCGTTTCGTCCTGATACACTTTTTATTGGAGAAATCCTGTGTAATCGGCCGGCTGAGCCGCTGGTTTTTGCCGGGCGTATGAGTAGATTCGGCCTCATCGTCCGCGGGGACGTGTCGGCGGTGTCTGCAGTAACAGCTATTTTCATTGGTTTCGGGAGAGACCGTTTCGCCGCTGTCGAAGGCGGAGCGGGGAGGATGCATGCGGCGGTTTTTGACGCTTGTTTGTCTGCTGTTTCTCGCCATTCCGGCGGGTATTACGATCACTGGCTGTTATCGCAATCCTGCGGGCAATTACTGTAATGGCCTCGGATATGGCCCCAAAGTGACGGATCTCTATACCATCACGCTGCAGCCGCAGACGACTGGAATCTCGATGGCGTTCGGCCAAATCCGGCAGATGAATGCGCCGGAGGCCAGCAACTGCAAGGGCGGGACCGTCTCTGTGCAGCGGTACAGCTATGGCACGACGAACAATCAGCTTGTAGACATCTCGCCGACGGGCATGATCTGCGCGGGAACCTGGAACCGCAACTCCGGCGGCGGTATTCCCGACTACACCATTTGCAACTATCCCAATCCCATGCCGAATACCGACGGACTGCCGTATGGCAGCGCCTATATCAGCGCGTCGGCGGATTCGATCACCTCGAATCCGGTGCAGGTGTTCGTACATGCGCAGATCAGCTCAATTTCGCTGGTAGGCCCGCAACAGTGCCTCTCACAGGGGCAGATTGCGCAGCTTGACGCCCAGGCGTGCTACACCAACAATGGCAGCCAAGTGCTGATGTGCGCGCCGTCGTCCGTGACGAGCAGCCATTATGCGTGCCCGCTGCCGCCGGGTGTGACCTCGGTACCGGATTGCGCCGGCTCTGTCGGCGTGATGACCTACAGCGCCGGCACCGGCAGTGTGGCGCAGATCAATCCGGAGACCAACCAGATCACCGCGGAGCTGCCGGGCACAACGGTGATCACCGCCAGCATTGCCCAATCGGGTTCAACGGCAGGTTACTTCTCCACTTGTCCGCCACAGTCGATCTCGTTGTCGTTGAACGGCAGCACCAACACGACGGTTACGCAGGGCGTTACCCAGAACCTGGTCACCAAGGTTGTGGATACCACCGGCAACACCATTACGGGTCTCACGCTCGATTATCAGTCGACCAATCCGCTGGATGTTACGGCCACGCCGACCGGACAGGTGAACCCCAACTTCCCGGGATCCGGCACGGTATACGCGATTTGCCAACCGTCCCTGTGTAACCCGGCGCCGATCAACCAGGTTGGCGTCAGCGGCACGGGGCTTTCCATCGCGAGCAACCCCGTGGACATCACCGTTCCCGGCACCGCCAGCTCTTTTGTCTGGTATGGCGCTCCGGGGATGTCGCAATACATTGTCCCGGTGGAACTGATCACTGGAACGGTAGGTTCCAACTCGCGCCTGCCTTACGTGCCGAACTCGATGCTGATGGATCAGACCGGCACGAACATCTACCTGGGTTCGCCGCACGAGCTCATGATTTACAACACGTCGGCAAATTCCGTGACACGCGAAGATCCGAATTTGCCCGGCGTGGTGCTGGCGGTCTCGCCCCCGGGTTCGCAGATTCTGGTCAACGACCAGGTTCGACAGCTTTTCTATATTGCCAGTCCGAACGGCAGCATTAACGCGACGTTCGCCGGCCTGGGGACGTATGGGCAGTGGACACCGGATGGCAAGACGCTCTACATAACCGACAGCTCCGATGCGGGAGCGGGCCACACGGACACGCTGTACGTCTATAACGCGAACACGGGCTGGACGACGTATCCGCTGGCCAAAGGTGGAACCACCGGCCCGCAGAGCGCCGCCATCACCGTTCCGGGCGTGGGCGCCTACATCAGCGGCGATCCTACCGTCGCGCACACCTGGTGCCCCACCGGCAATCCGAGCAATTCCGCGAGCATGGTTTTCTATCCGCAGGGTGATACGGTGAACGCCGACACGGATGTGCTAACAGCGACCGCTGATGGAAACCACATCCTGGGTGCGGCCGCAGTGGGCGGCGGAATTTCATTTACCGATATCGGTGTGACAATCCCGCCCGGCGCATGCCCGGCGGCCGTGGGCGGCATTCTGCAGCCCCTGGTACTGACGCACACGCTGAACCAGACCACACTGAATGTGAATGCCACGGCGGTCAACCAGGTGGTAAGTTCTCCGGCCGCGGTGCAACGCGGAACCGGAACCCCGGGCTACAGCCTGAGCTTTGTCACCTACGACGGGACCACGGCCGGCGCCACCCTTCCGTATTACAAGCAGACGACAGGGGCGACGAGCTCGTTGGGCACCGTGGGTTACCTCACTCTGACGGGCGGGTCCTCGATCACGGCGCCGGTAGCCGGAGCATTCAGTCCGGATGGCACCTTGTTCTTCGTCTCCACGGCCGGAGACAACAAGGTGCATTACATCAGCACCGGTACGCTGACGGACACGCAACAGATCAGCCCGAACCTGCCGGCCTGCGCTCCTGGGTCAGACCCCAACTGCAAAAACACCTCGCCCACAACGACAATCGTTCCGGCGACGGCGATTACGGTTAAGCCGCGCGCAACGACGTAGAACAGGGAACGTAAGACAGGGAACAGGGATCAGGGATCAGGCGAACAGACATCATCGCGATGTCTCCGCCTTGATCGCTGGTCTCTGTTGCTTTTTGGGGTCAGGACCGGAAGGGCAGGATTCGCTCCTCAGCCTCGTGGTAGTGCGAAGTTCCGGGCGGACGCATCTGGGCGAATGGAATGTGCGGCAGAACGGGGCTGATGCCCGCTGAGGCGATCAAATCGGCGGTCTGGGAATCCCGGTTGACCCCCACGATCACGAAGATGCCCGGCTCGCCCATGACGCGTGTGCGCTGGCCAATGCGAAGGGGCGGCCATGAATCGTCGTTGTCGGGGTTGCCGATGGAGAGAATCTCAAAACCCATCTAAACCTCGCTGGAGACAGAGTTTCCCGGAAATGGGACACGGGAGAACCTGACATGGGACCTAGATGCGTGTGAGTCGGCCGTGGTTTTCCGAAGCGACAGCCGCCTGGTCCGGTCGGCATGATCGATGCGGGACAGACAAATACCTCCAGCCGTTGCCACGGCAGACGGGCGGATGCTGCACAAACAGGAGTCCGGGCAGCCATTCCCTCTCCGGCTATTGCATTCGAAACCGCTCGCGCATCAGGCGCTGCAGGCGCGGCCAGAAAAGCAGGTCGAAGGCCAGCTCTTTGTCGGGGAACATGCCGAGCGCCAGGCGGCGCGTATCCGCCACCATCTCCGAGGCTTCGTCGACTGTGACCATGGGATCTTGTGCGATCACCTGCATGACCATGTTGACGATCATCTGCAGGCGGCGGATTTTGCGCGATTCCTCGCGCAACTCTTCGGGTGACTGCGGAGGCGGGTTGGCTCCGGATTGTGATGGTGGAGTGGACAAGCCGTGCTGCGCGTTGGAGTTGTAATCTACTGCGCCCATGCGGGGAATAACCTCCTGGTGGATCGGCGGTTCGGGCTTGTGGGAAAACGATATGCCCGATCGCGCCGCTTTTCCAGTGCTTTGTTTGGATGCCGGAGGTGACGGGGAAGGTGCGCAGGGGCGCTAGAGGAAGGGATTGACAATGCGGAGATTGCCGACGCGCTGGCCATGCGACAGGTCTTCGGTGTAGAGGGTGCCGCAGCGGGCTTGCAAGGCCGCCGCGACTATGAGTGAGTCGTACCAGGCGAAGCGGTAGGCGCTGTGAATCCGCAGGGCTTCGCCGTAGAGAGCCGGGGACGAGTGAACGGTGAATATCGGGCCGAATGTCATGGCGAGGTAATGCTGCGCTTCGGCCGGACTCATCGGGCTCACGAATCCCTTGAGCGCGACGTTCAGAAACTCCTGAACGACCTGGTAACTGATTACGCCTTTTCCGGTCTCGATTCCGCGCCTGAGCAGGTCCCCAGCGACTTCAGCCTTGCGGGGTTCTGTCCGGTCGATCGAGTACAGAAAGATGTTGGTGTCCAGGAAGAATGATTCCCTCATCGCTCGTTCATTTCATCCCGGGTGAACCGCCTGCCAGAGTTGATGTGGGCCAATTGCTTCATCAACTCGTCGTATCGCAGAACAGCGGCCGATCTCTCCGTGCTCGAATACTGTTCCAGCCACTCGCGGAACGCTTCATTGAGGGTGCGCCGCTGGGAGCGAGCCACGGCGCGCGCCTGCTCGATCATGTCTTCGTCGGCGCTGAAGGTGATGTTCTTCACGATCTCAGTGTACACGGAATTCGTGTACACGAGACCAGAATTTTCTGCCTCCGCGGCGGATTCCGGCGCTCTGGAGTGGCGGGTGTTACAGACAGCGAACTCTCCGTAGAATGAGAATGGATGTCTTTCACGGAACAATACGATGTGCTGGTGGTGGGCGCGGGTCATGCGGGCTGCGAGGCAGCCATGGCGGCGGCGCGCATGGGCCTGAAGACCGCGCTGATCACGATGAACATGGACCTGATCGCGCAGATGAGCTGCAATCCGGCGATCGGCGGCGTTGCCAAAGGCCACCTGGTGCGCGAAGTGGACGCCCTGGGGGGCGTAATGGGCGAGGTGGCCGACGCGGTTGGCATCCAGTTCCGGCTGCTGAACACTTCGCGCGGGCCGGCGGTGTGGAGTCCGCGGGCGCAGTGCGATAAGGCGCTGTACCGCGTGAAGATGCGCGAGGTGCTGGAGAGCCAGCCGGGGTTGCATATCCGGCAGGCGGAGGTCGTCGATCTAGTGATCGACGACAGGGATCAGGAATCAGGGAACAGGGAACAAGGATCCCAGGGAGTAGGGAGTAGGGAGCAGGGAGTAGAAAGCAAAAGCTGTCGCCGCGTGGTGGGGTTGAAGCTGCGCGACGGGCGGCGGCTGATGGCGGGCGCGACGATCATTACCACGGGCACGTTTTTGAACGGGCTGATTCACTGCGGGGAGGAGCGGTATCCGGCGGGGCGCAGCGGCGAGCCGGCCTCCGTGCTGCTGGGCGAGGCTCTGCGCCGGCTGGGGCTGCGGACCTGCCGGCTGAAGACGGGAACGCCACCGCGCCTGGATGGCCGCACGATCAAATGGCAGATGTTCGAAGAGCAGCCGGGCGACGAGGATCCCACGCCGTTCAGCTTCCGGACGAAGAAGATCGCGCAGCCGCAGATCTCGTGCCACATCGCGTTCACCACGCCGGAGACGCTGCGGCTGATCCGCGAGAACGTGCATCGGAGCGCGATGTATTCGGGAAAGATCGAGGGGATTGGCCCGCGCTACTGCCCGTCGATCGAAGACAAGATCGTGAAGTTTCCGGATAAGGAGCAGCACCAGTTCTTTCTGGAGCCGGAGGGGCTGAACACGCACGAGGTGTACATCAACGGGATGTCGACGTCGCTGCCGATGGAGGTGCAGTGGCAGATGGTGCGCTCGATCCCGGGGCTGGATGAGGCGGAGCTGCTGCGGCCGGGATACGCGATCGAGTACGACAGCGTGGACGCGACGGAGCTGGACCGGACGCTGCGCGTGAAAGCGTTCACAGGTCTTTACCTTGCGGGACAGATCAACGGCACAAGCGGCTATGAAGAGGCGGCCTGCCAGGGCATTATGGCGGGAATCAACGCGGCGCTGTGGCTGAAGGGCGAGCCCCCGTTCACGATGGACCGCACCGAAGGCTATACCGGAATCCTGATTGACGATTTGATTTCGAAGGGAACCAATGAGCCCTACCGGATGTTTACGTCGCGGGCAGAGTTCCGGTTGCATCTGCGCATCGATAACGCCGACCGGCGGTTGACACCTTACGGGCGCAAGCTGGGGCTGATCGGCGACGCGGCCTGGGCGGAGTACGAGCAGAAGCAGGCGCGCATGGCGGCGCTGGAGAAGCTGTTGACGACGCGCAAGGCGGATGCGGAGGCACTGCGCGCAGCGGGTCTTGACCACCTTAGCGGCACGGCGGGCCTCACGTGGGCGCAGTTGCTCAAGCGGCCGGAGGTGGAGATTGAGCCGGTGCTGAAGGCGATTGGCAGGGATCAGGGAACAGGGATCAGGGATCAGGAAGTGCAGGAAGCAGGAGATGGCAGCGGTGATATCGACGTGCATATTGCGCGGGCGCGGCTGCGCAACGAGGCGCGGGCGGTGGAGACGGAGATCAAGTTTGCCGGCTATCTCGATCAGCAGAAGAGGTCGATTGAGAAGCTGAAGGCGGCCGAAGCTGTCGCGATTCCCGAGTGGATCGAGTATGGGGCCATCAGCGGGCTCTCGCGCGAGATGCGCGAAAAGCTGGAGCGGGTGCGGCCGCGCACCATTGGGCAGGCCAGCCGAATCCCGGGCGTCACGCCGGCGGCGCTGAGCCTGGTGCATGTGTCGATCCGGCTGCAGGGGCAGAAACGCGCGGTGGCGGGGTAGGCGGGATTGGGCTGCTCGTCCATGGTGGCGAGCAACGCGCCGCTGCCGTAGATGTTGGTGCGCTGCCAGTTGCCGCTGCCGTCGAGCATGGTCAGATTCTCGCCGCTCAGCCCCAGGATGTACTGCTCGGTGGGCTGGAAGCCGTTCTGCGTCATGTCGCAGCTGAACGTGGACAGCGTACCCTTGGCGATGCGCGCCCCGGAGGCTTCCCGCCCCGATGACGTGGATCTGTCAACGGGGACCCCGTTCCTCTATCAATTAGCCCGTCATCTGCGTCATGCACAGAACCAGCGTGCTCTTCACGGTGGGAATGTTTCTCGTTTCACTTGCTCAAATCATGCGTCCGGAGCACCTTATCGCGGATGAACAAAAATATCGGGTACTCGACCGCCATCGGCGTAAACCAGACTAGCTTCCATTGATCGACGTGAGTCAGTATTAATGCAAAGGCCGACAGGTGCAGCAAAAGCAGAACGATCGTAAAACTCCAGAATCTCCCCGATCTTAAGAACCGTCGACTAGACTTTACAAAAAGGGCAAACAGCACCGAAGTATCGAGAACTAGCCCACCCCATCGCACATAAACCTGATCACTTACTGAGAATGCGAACGCAGTCGATAGTGCCAAAAATGCGATGACGAATGGCACTATCACTACAACGTCACGCGCGGTGAGGTTATTGGGGTCGAAGCTGCGATCGTGAGGGGAACCTTTAGGACTCATTGTCACCATCCACATTCGGTCCATTCAGCTTTGTATGCCTTACCGATCCCATAGTACAGATTTGCAATAGTGATGTATCCGGATGCCTCGCCCAGAGCTTCGGAAGTGCGAACGCCAGCCCGAACAATGCTCGACCTCAGCGGGACGGTTAGGCTTCTTTCGACGGAATGCGCCGCAGCACCCCAAAGGGCGGCGTTGGCTGTACTGTCGACTGTCCCCTGCACCGCATTCGAAACGTTGGGTGCGAATGGGTCCATTTGGTTCGCAATCGTGCCAATACCGGCATCCCAATAGCAGGACTTCAAGTCCATAAGCCAATGATGAAAATAGTATTGACGAATATTGCTTTCAATCTTGCCCGTTTTCTTGCCCTGCGTGAACGATTTCCCAATTTGCATAGGCATTTCGAATCCCAAAAGCCCCGTTCCAAATGCGTGTTGTCGGCTAGCCTGCGCAAATGTCATCGCTGGCCAATCGTCGATGCTGTCGGAGATTTGAGGAGGATTGAACGGCTCCGAAATTCCAAGCGCGCCCCATCCTGGATCTCCTTCATCGTCACATGCCTCCGCTATGCCAAAATCGCACATGTCAGCCATATGGGAGCCTTCGTCTGTCCCCGTCCACCACCCGTCCCACGGCTTCGTCTGAATGGGAAATGATGCGCCTCCCTGTTGGTGCCCATCGGGATCGCGCATAGTGAGGGGATTGTTCTGGACATAAGCATACAGATTGAGGGTCTGCGGGTTGTCGAGCTTGGCATAGGGAACGGGCTCGTACTTGGCGCTCCAGTCCGGCGTCATGAAGCGGCCGAGGCCGCTGGCGAAGTAGCGCGCCCCGAAGTAGTCGTTGCCGTTGGCCTCGCCGGTCTCCGTGTCGCGCTCCTTGCCGGTGAAGTGCAGGGGCGTGGAGTCGTCGAGGTTGCCGTTGCCGTTGGGATCGCTGAAGCAGTTGAGCTGGTCGCCGAAGGGCAGGCTCTGGCAGTCGAGTTCCGGCACGCCCTGGGAGTCGGCCTGCAGGCGGCGCGATCATCCCACGGAGGAAGACCTGTCCGTGGGACCCCGGTTGTGTGCCCGGAGGATCGGGGAAGTGCTAGTGCAGCGCCGCAAGCAGGGGGCCAGTCAGAATTCCAAAGAGCCAAGCGGCCCGTTATTGGTTGGGATTGCCGCTGCCCTTCGAGAAGAACGGAATGTGGAACGGCTCTTCGGCCGTCGACGGCTTCCTCTTCTTCTTGGCATCGGGCTGGTCCTGGCGCAACACCGTGCGCTGCGCATTGATGCACTTCCAGGTTCCATGCTGCCGCTCAAAGACGTGGGTGAAGATGCCTCGCTCATCCACCTCCTTCGCGTCCACCTTGTGGTGCAGCGTGTAGGTGCCGTTGACGATGGCGGTGTCGCCGAGCATGCGAACGGTGATCACGTGCTGGGTCAGGTGCACAGTCTTGTCCTCGCCGGTGATGACATTGGCGAGCTGCTGATTGCGCGTAGAGATGCTGCCATCGGCCGCAATATCGATGAAGAGCGGGGAAAGAACATACTCGAGCGAGTACTGGTCGCGTGCATTCACGGCGTTTGACCAGGTGTCCTCGAGCTTCTGGAACTGCTGCACGTCAGTGCTGGCGGTGGTGGTGACACCGCTGGCCGCCGGCGGCGCCGGAGCGGGAGCCTGGGCGCAAAGGACGCAGCAGGAAAGAAGGACGACAGTAAAGCAGGCGAATCGACGAGTCATCGATGGGGAGACTCCTAGAACGATGATACCTGTTGGATTCGCGGAGGGCGAAATCGGAAGCAGCCGAAATGCGATGCTACTGGAGCTCGTGAAGGTGCTCCGGCTGGTGAATCGTAACCAGCGATCCGTCGATCGAGATCCAACCGTCCTTGCGGAACTGGCCGAGTGTGCGGGTGACCGTCTCGCGCGTGGTGCACGTCATCGACGCCATCTCTTCATGCGTGAGAAGGAGCGGCACATTGAAGGTGCCATCGTTGTTGTGCTCGCCGATCTGGTGCGCGAGTTCCAAAAGCAGGCGCCCCAGCCGTCCTGCTACGGTCTCGGCAAGCGAGATGCGGCAGGCGTCCTGCAAGGCGAAACGATATTCCTGGCAGATACATTGCACGGCGCGCATCTGGGCTTCTTTGTGAGCCCGCAGAAAGCCGAGAAAGCGGTCGCGCTCGACGGGGCGAAGCTGCGCGGGTGTCAGCGTCTCGGCGGAAACCTCATAGACGCCGTGAGAGAGCACGGCATAAAGTCCGAGCATGGAGCCGGGCCCGGCCACGCGCACGATCATGCGGTGATCGTCGGCGCCGGCGGTCAGCTTCAGATAGCCGCTGCAGATCAGGTACAGGCAGCGTGCGTCTTCGCCCTGCGCAAACAGGGGCGCCTCGGCAGGCAGTGAGATCGTGCTCGTCGCCAGTTCCAGATCGGCGAGGACCGCGCTGCCCAGCGAGCAGAACCAGCCGGGCCGTCGGTTGGCGCATGCCGCGCAACCGATCGGCGAGGGACGTTTCACGGTTTTGTGCCGCGTGTGTGTAACCGGGAGGTTTTCTACGTCCGCCATATCCTTACCCACCGGCGAACCTCGATCTACCGTCTCTATATATTCCGCGCGCGCCAGGGTGTCATAAATAGATTTCGCGCCGGCCACCGGAAGATACGGTTTCGCTTATTTCGAATTCTGTGGGAGTTACTCCCGAAAAGATGTGATGGGGCTCACGCTACTGGTGTGCGCACGAGCACGTCTGCCCTGCAAAATCGGCGAATCCGCTCCTCCCCGGGATGTGACTTTCCCAATCGGCGCAATGGTCTTATTACTCGCGGCGAAATGTGTCCGCGCTCACCCGTGACCTGTGATAAACATCACCGCCCGCTTAGATGACGAGGCCGTAATCTCGGCGCATGAAGTGATACTCCGCACAGTGTCAACTTTGAACCAACGCACGACCTCGGACCGACTCATACGGCTTTATTGTTCAACCTCCGGTCCGGCGCCCATGCAGAGTTCAAGGGGAAGATTGCGAAGTTCACTTTATGGAGAGAGGTAGGCCAGTGACAAAGTTCCTGAGTGGCGCAATTCCGAAGCGACTGGCGGGATTGCAATTCGTATTGTTGTTTGTCTTGGGGGTTCTACTTGTGAGCTCCCACGCGCTGGCGGCCCCCGGCGCAAAGGCTGCAGGGGGGCATGCCGCCAAGGCAGCAGCCTCGGACTATGTAGGCTCCGAGACCTGCGCAACCTGCCATGACGATCAGGCGAAGGGCTTCGCCAATAATCCGCACCAGAGGATCACAGAACTGCACGGCGCCGGCACGACTTGCGAGAGCTGTCATGGACCGGGCAAGGCGCACGTCGACGGCGGAGGAGATGTCAGCAAGATTATCAATCCGGCCAAGGCATCGCCGCAGGCAGTGGACAAGACCTGTCTCGGCTGCCACTCCGGGACGCATCCGAACTTCGACCGCTCGCCCCACGCCAAGGCGAATGTCAGCTGCGTGAGCTGCCACAGCGTGCACCACAGCAAGGGTACGGAGCATCTGCTGCGCGCTTCGCAACCGACGCTCTGCTTCCAGTGCCACACGGACGTGAAGCCGTCGTTCAATATGCCCTTCCACCACAAGGTGAATGAGGGTGTGGTGAACTGCACCGATTGTCACAACGTGCACGGCACTTTCCAGGACAACAATCTGAGGACCACGGCTGACCGGAATGCGATTTGCACGCGGTGCCACATGGATACACGTGGACCGTTTGTCTACGAGCATGCGCCGGTGCGTGCGGAAGGCTGCATGGCTTGCCATACGCCGCACGGTTCCCAGAACGCTCGACTGCTGAATCAACCGAACATTATCGAGCTGTGCAGACAGTGTCACAGTCCTGTCGCAGCGGCAACAGTGCACGGCATGGGTGGTGGATCGAACACCAATACGCCCTGCACGAACTGCCACACGATGGTGCACGGTTCGAACCTCAGCCAGGCGTTCATTCGCTAGGGCGCTGTGCCGCGGCGCCGTTGGGCGCGGCGGTGCAGGTTCGCGGCGATATGGGAGTGATGTTCAAGCAATCAGCACGATGGTTTTTTCCGAGTGAGGCTTCACATGAAGAAGTTAGGGTGGTTTTCAAGGCGGCTCCGAGAGCAACGCTACAGCGCAGCAAGAGCGCGGGCGGTTGCGGGCTTGGGGATCTCTGCCTTATTGCTGATGACGGGCATGGCTGTTGCGCAGAATGCGGCGCCGAGCGCTGAAATTCCGACGCCTGCTCAGATGACTGTTCCAGATGGGTATACGGCGCACCACAGCGTAGACCTGGGTGGCCGGATGTCGAGTCTGTCGGGCAGCCAGGCGATGTACGACACGCTGGTCAACCTGCAGTCCGGTCCGCGCGTTCTTGGCGAGTCATTCGAAATGCGCGCGTTGCCGGGCAAGAAGAACGCTCCGGTGGATTACCTGAAGGCGTTCGGCAGCGGGTTTGGCGGCGATCCTTACACCTTCGCGAAACTGGATGCGTCCAAAGGCAAGTACTACGACTACTCCGGTCTGTTCCGGCGCGATCGGCAGTACTTCGATTACGACCTTCTGGGCAACCCAAACATCGTTGCCGGCTCCGTGCCGATCGGGGCCTCCAATGCACCTTCCGGTTCTATTCCATGGGGCCCGGTGAATCAATCGCCCCTGCTGTTCAACACGGTTCGCCGTATGCTCGACAACAACCTGACGCTGATGCCACTGGCCAAGTTCACCTACCGGCTGGCATATGCGCGGGACGTTTTCGAAGGCCCGACGCTGAGCCCGGCTTACTCGGTGTTCAAGTATGACGGTCTGTTGCAGCAGTATCTTCGCAACAGCACCGACGATTACCTTGTGGCCGTCGACTGGAAGCCGGTCGAGCGGACGACCGTCACCGTGCAGGAAGAGATCAATCACTACAAGGCTGACTCCTACTTCACGCTGAATCCCAACGGATTCCAGGTGCAGGAAGCGGATGGAACGAAGGCCTATCTGGGCAACTGGGATAGCCAGGTGCCATACGGAATCGCCGCCTGCAACACCAACAGCATGGGGAGCGGGTACACCAACTCCACCACATACACCATCCTGTCGCCCTCACAGACGCCGGGTGGCTTGCCGGTGATCAACCCCGCGTGCTCGGTTGTGACGAGCTACATGCGGAGCCAGCCGACGCGGATCACCATTCCGACATCGTTCATCCATTTTCAGAGCTCAAGCATCCGGAACGTGGCGATGAACGGCGATTTCCGTTACACCCTGGGAACCATGCGCCTTCCTTATTACTACGAGAATGCCCAGGGCCTGAACGGACTGATTCGTTCAACGACATGGAACGGCTACGCACAGGCCCATCGGTCCGTTCTCTCGGCTGACTACGGCGTGGCCTGGCAGGCGACGAATACAGTTACCCTGCAAGATCAACTGGACTTCTTCAACTCCGCGGAGCCCGGCTACTCCGATGTTCCGAAGCCGCTTACGCTTTCCGATCCCACCGGGGCCGGGAATGGAACGATCAACTACACCGGTCCGCTGGTTGGCGGGACGGGAACTCTGCCGCACGGCATCGAAGGTGTTCTGAACTACAACTACTTCGGGATGGAGTTCCTGAACAACACGCTCACCGCGCAATGGCAGGCTTCGCCCAAGGCGACCCTGTCTTTGGGCTATCGCTACGGAAACCGGAAGATCGGGCAGGGCGTTCCGCACAAGGGCCCGATTCCTCTGGAACTCGCCGATCCAGTCAATGGCACGGTGGAGATCAACCAGAACGGCGGGATCTTCACAATTGCGTATCGTCCCACCACCACCTGGAACGTCAACGGCAGTGTGGAGGGGATGTTCTTCGATAACGTCTTTACTCCTGTAGCTCCTCGGCAGGCCTGGCATTATCGGCTGCACACCACCTTCCACCCGAAGACCTGGGCAACCGTCACGGGGGCCTACAACGACATCGAACGGAAGAACAACACCAACAACAATCAGGCTGTCGTGGCAGCGGGTATCGAACCCTATGAGGGTCCGATTGATCACGTCGATCACAGCCGCGTGGTGGCGATGGGAGCGGTGCTGGCGCCGAACGACCAGTTCTCGTTCGACCTCAACTACAGCTACGGGGACGTCTATACGGCCACAAACGTGTGCTTCACCAGCGGCGCGTCCGCCACCCTTCCGGGTACGGCGACGCTGACCAGCAGCGGCGGTCCGAACGTGTGCCCCGGGGTGTTTGCCCTGGGATCAAAGACGACTCTGGTGGCGTGGCACGGCCGCGACTTCATGGATGCTCCAACGAACGCCGGATCCGCGTCTCTGGTTTATAAACCCAGCGACGACATGAAGGCGGAGTTTGGGTATGCGATTAACTCCGTGAATGGCAGCCGGTTCTTCAACGACGCCCGCGAAGTGAATGGCTCTCTGGTTTCCGACTACCAGATGCCTTACGTCAAGCTGGCGTGGACGACGCATCCTGGTCTGACCTGGAAAGCGGAGTACAACTACTATGGCTACACAGAAGGTGGACCCTCGGGGCCGCAGTATTGCTCGATGTCAACCTCCTTCAGCGCTACGGTGGTGCCTTGTATTTCGCTGCCCCAGCCGACCGGCTTAACCGAGCCGACCTCGGGCTTGACCGCACCGCGGAACTTCCGCGCCAACAACATGACCGTCGGCGTGCACTACGAGTTCTGATGCAGTGGGGCGGCAACGCCCCACGCTTCAGCTTGCATCGGTGGCAACTGCAAGGAGATTGTCAGTGAAGAAGGGGATGAGTTTAGTGATCGCGACGGCGCTGGCGGCAATGACGTTGCCGGCATTCGCTCAGAGTGGCGGCGCAGCGATTTACAAAGCGAAGTGCCAGATGTGCCACGGAGCGAGCGGCATGGCCGATTCGCCCGCGGGCAAAGCAATGAAGGTGAAGCCCATTACCGATCCCGAGGTGAAGAAGCTGAACGAGGCGCAGATGATCGCGGCCACGAAGAACGGCATGGGCAAGATGAAGGCTTTCAAAGACAGCCTGAGCGACGCGCAGATTAAAGATGCGGTCGGGCATTTCAGGACGTTTTTGAAATAGACACCGAATCCGGTTCGCTGCAATTGAAATTGCGCGAGCCGGGAATGAGGTGGTCAAATGAAGACCACCTCGGCCGGCCCGGGACCTTGCGGCCGCGCACTTGAGGATTCCGCAACGGACGGATGGGGTAGAGCCGGGGCGGTGAATGAGGGATATTGCAATGAAACAATCGATTCGCTCCAAAGTGGTGTTGGCTGCAGTATTCGCGATGGCCGGCTCCATGTGCTTCGCCGAGTCCGGCGCAGCGATCTACAAAGCCCACTGCCAGGCTTGCCACGGCAGCACCGGAACGCCGAGCCCCGGCATCGCCAAGATGATGGGCGTTAAGCCTGCTTCTGAGTACAAGAGCAGCGAAGCCGAGATGATTGGGGCCGTCAAGAACGGCAAGGGCAAGATGAAGGCCTTCTCCGGCAAGCTGAACGATGCGCAAATCAAGGATGCGGTAACCTACTTCCGCACCCTCAAGTAGTTAGAACCCAAGGGCCCGCGGCGCACTCCCCCGCCCCTGGCCCGGCTTCCATTTGCACCTGGCTCCTCCGAGTCGAGGGGCTGGGGCCGATTCACGGGCCATTTCTTCCCTGGAGGGGATTCTCTTGCCTGTATTTTTGAAATTTCGCGAAAACTGGGTCCGTCCTGCGCTCTTTTTTGGCAACAATCCCCTCAGCCTGTTAGGCGGCGCCATCACCACAGGCTCCGGGCTCACCATGATTGGGTCGTGGGTGATCGAGCTGATCGGTCACCCGCTCACCAATCCTTACCTGGGCATTATCTTCTCGCTGTTGCTGCCAGCGCTTTTCATTCTTGGGCTGGTGCTGATTCCCATCGGCATTTTTTTGCGCTGGAAGAAACTGCAGAAGGCCGGCTCAATTCCCGCGGTTTATCCCAAAGTTGATTTCAACGATCGCATCTTCCGGCACGGGATCGACATCGTGCTCATCGCCACGATCGTGAACCTGCTGGTGGTTTCGGTGGCCAGCTATCGCGGCGCGACTTACATGGATTCGCCTGAGTTCTGCGGCAAGTCGTGCCACGTGATGCATCCCGAATATGCGGCCTACACCGTCTCCGCGCACTCGCACGTGGCCTGCGTAGATTGCCACATCGGCAGCGGCGCCGAATCATACTTCGAAGCGAAGATCAACGGTACCAAGCAGCTGATTGAAGTGAGCCTGCGGCCCGCCTATCCTTACGCCCCCAAGCTCATCCCCACCTATCCCAAGCCGATTCCTTCCCCGGTGCGGAATCTGCGCCCGGCTCGCGTGATCTGCGAAGGGTGCCACACGCCGGCCAAGTTCGTGGGCGAGAAGCTGCTGGTGAAGTCGAGCTTCGCCGATGACGAGAAGAACTCCGAAACCCAAAGCGTGGTCGTGCTGCACCTGGGCGGTCTGGATTCGCTCTCGCACTTGACCGGCATTCACGGCGTGCACCTGGGGCACATCGAATACATCGCCACCGACGAATCGCGGACCACCATTCCATGGGTGGAGCGCACCAATCCGGATGGCACAAAGACGGTGTTCGCCTCTTCGGCCCTCAAGGGCCAGATGCCCCAGGGCGAGCGGCGCGTTATGGATTGCATCGACTGCCACAACCGCGCTGCGCACACCATGCAGACGGCGGAGGACGCGTTGAACCGCGCCATGGCCGACGGCGCCGTGAACCCCGACATTCCCTGGGTGCACAAGGAAAGTCTGGAACTGCTGAAGGCGAACTACGCGACAACCCCCCAGGCCGAGAGCGAAATCCCGCGCGAACTGGATTCGTTCTATCGGACCAAGTACCCCGATGTGTATGCGGCAAAATCCGGCGAGATCAAGGCGGCCGGCGCGGCGCTGGTGGATATCTTCACGCACAACGCCTTCCCGGAGATGAAGGTGACCTGGGGCACGCATCCCAATCACATCGGGCACATGAGCTATCCGGGGTGTTTCCGCTGCCACGACGGCGATCACGTAACCAATGACGCGAAACAGTCGATTACGCAGGATTGCGCGGCCTGTCACAATCTGCTGGCGGTGGATGAAACCAAGCCGAAGGTGCTCGCGGACCTCGGCATTCAATAACCGGGGTCAGGTCAAAGGCCGGAGGAGCGGCGAAAGACGCCGCGCCTGCCGGCCTTTTCGCATTTTGCGCCAGAGCGCCTAGGCCCGCGCCGCGATACAATCGGGCCGAATCACCAAGGATGTTGCGCATTGACCCGAATGTGTGAGGGCGCGCGCCGCCGGAACGCGGGAAGATGGTAATTATCTTCGCGCCGCATTGGTGTAAAACAGAGGAACATGGCACAGATGAAGAGGCTTGGTTTAGGCCTGGCAGTAGGGCTTGCCTGGGCTGCCGCTCTGGGCGCGCAGAGCCCTGCCGCCGCACCCGCGCCGGCCTGTGCCAGTGCTCAGGCGCAGGTGGCACCCGGTGCGCGCATCCTGGGGGATTGGCGGGCGAGTGCGCCTCTTCCTTTGCCGGGCAGCAAGCCCGCTGTGTTGACCGTTGGGACGGACCTCGGGATTGCCTCGCCGGATACGCGCCTTGATCGGATGCTGCTGTTGCTGCGGCCTGCGCCCTCGCAGAAGCAGGCGCTCGATAAGACTCTTAGCGCATTGCAGACGTCCGGATCGTGCCAGTACCACCAATGGATGACGGCCCAGCAGTTCGCCGATGCGTACGCGAACTCGGCGAGCGACGTGAATGCCGTCGCCGACTGGCTGCGCGGCGTTGGCTTCACGGTTGCGCCCATTCCCGCGGGGCGAGGCTGGATCGAGTTTTCCGGAACCGCGGCGCAAGTCGAACAGGCATTCGGCGCGCCGGTGCGGCAGATCGCCACAAGCACCGGCACGCGCTATGTGCTGCGTGACGCAATCACCGCTCCCGCAGTGCTCGCTCCCCTGATCGAGGGGCTGGTCTCGCTGGACGGATCGCTTTCCACCCCGGCATTGACCGCGCCGGAGAGTGCGAGCGCCGACTCCACCGGCACGGCGGGCACCCCCGACGCAGTCGAAGCGATTCTGGGGCTCAACTCGATTGAGAATGCCGATGGCACCGGAGAACAGATCGCCATTCCCACGCGCAGCGACATCGCTACGCAGGACGTTGCGGCATTCCGGACCACGGCGGGACTTGCGGCTAAGCCGCTCAATGTTCTTCCAGCGGGCGCCGACCCAGGCAAGACCGCGGATCAGGCCGCCGCAACGGCCATGGCTTCATGGGCGGGGGCAGCGGCCCCCGGGGCGCAGGTGCTCGCTGTACCAGCCTCAACGACTGCAGCCACGGATGGAATCGATCTGTCGCTGGCCGAGGCCGTTGACAAGAATCTCGCTGCAACACTGGTCGTCGGCTATTCGGCATGCGAGCCGGAGTTGAGCGCCGCGCATCAGGCGTTCTACGCGGCGCTCTATCGGCAGGCTGCCGCAGAAGGCATCTCGGTGATCGCGGCCACCGGCGACAGCGGCGCGTCGGCGTGCCACGCGGCAGGAAGCGATGCTGCGGTCGTCCACGGATTCGCGGTCAACGCCCTTGCATCGACGTCGTGGAATACCGCGGTGGGTGCATCGGCGGCGGACGGCAGCGGCAGATTGCAGGCGTGGTCTTCGTCCTCGGGGTACGCGAGCGGCGGCGGCGTCAGCGCGGCACATCTGCTGCCGGGGTGGCAACCCGCGGTTCCGGGCACAGCGCCGGGCAGATTGCTGCCCGATCTGTCGCTGCCCACGGCGGCAGACGCAAGCGCGGATCAAGGCCTGATGTTCTGCATGGGCGGGCAGAGTTGCACTACGATGCGCGGCGGCGGAAGCGCTCTTGCCGCGGCAATCCTGGGCGGAGTTTCTGCGCGTCTGAATCAAAAGTATGGCGAGCAGGGGAATCTGGCGCCGCGGTTGTACGCGCTGCGCAGCGATGCCGGTGTGTTCAACGATGTGCAAACGGGCACCGCCAGGTTGAGCTGCGTGGTGGGTAGCCCGGGATGCAACTCTTCCGGAACCATCGGATACGACGCAGCGAATGGATATGACCTGGCCACGGGGCTTGGGTCGGTCCATGCGGATAAGCTGGTGAGCGACTGGGCGCGCCCGGATGCAACAGGCACGGGGGCTGTGACGGTGAACGTCACCGTGTCCCCTACGGCTGCGAATTCCACCTACAATCCGACCGCGCAGATCACCTTGACGGCGACGGTCACGTCGCAGACGGGCGGCGGAACGCCGACGGGGACGGTGCAGTTCGTCGATCAGGCGTCGAATGCGAATCTGGGCAGTGGACCCGTGACGCTGGGAACCAACGGCACAGCAAGCCTGACCGTCACCGGGCCGTTTCCCAATGGCGGGAATAATATTGTGGCGCAGTACAGCGGCGACACGAACTACGCGGCGCTGACCTCGCCTGCTGTCACAATCAATATTCAGCCGAGCACGACCAGCGTGACGGTGAGCACCTCGGTCACAGCCCCGACCGTGGGACAAAGCTTCACGGCAACGGCGACTCTCGCAGTGGGCACTCCGGCGGCGGGATCGGTTGCGCCCTCGGGCAAGATGACGCTGAGTGTGGATGGAGTGGCGAGCTCCACTCAAAACGTCGCCACGGCCAATGGGACCACCAGCGCAAATTTCACTCTCACGATGACGACCGGTGGAGTGCATGCGCTGCAGGCCACCTATGCGGGCGATGGCAACTACGTCACCTCGACCTCAGCGCCGGCACAGGTGACGGTGACGAAGGGCGCGACGACCACCACGTTGACCGCAGCGCCGGCCACGCTGACGGCGGGAACGCCGGAGACGTTCACGGCGACGGTGGCTCCGCTCAACCCCACGACGACGACCGCCAACCTGACTGGCACTGTGACGTTTTACGACGGCACCACCCTGCTCGGCACAGGGACGTTGGCCGCGAACGTGGCGACGCTGGGGAACATCACCTTGTCGACCACGGCGGCGCATCAGATTACGGCAGTGTATTCAGGCGATAACAACTGGGCGACCAGCACGTCGACTCCGGTAGCGCTGACGGCGGTGCTGCTCAGCGCTACCGTCGCGCTTACGGCTGCGCCGGCCAATCCAGCGCCCGGTCAGCTCGTCACGCTCACGGCCACGGTAACGCCGGCCATTGCGCCGACTGCCAATGGCGAGCAGAATCCGACCGGCACGGTCACCTTCTACCAGGGCTTGACGGCGCTGGGGAGCGCGCCCCTTGCGGCCTCGCTCAACAACAGCTCGGTGGCTTCACTGCCGACCGGGAAACTTGCCGGAGGACAGGCGTCGATTACGGCTGTGTACTCGGGCGATCAGTTCTATGCCGCCGCCACATCGAATGCGCTGACTGTAAATGTGCAGGATTTCTCGCTCACCCCTGCGCCGACGAACCCGCCGACCAACCTGAACATCACAAAGGGACAGGCGGGTACCGCCGCATTTGTGGTGACGGCGCTGGGTGGCTTCGGCCAGCAAGTGCAACTGGTCTGCTCGGTCCCCACCGCGGCAGACATGACCTGCTCTCCGAGTCCCCAACAGCTTACGCCCACAGCCACGGCCACCTTTACCATCAACACCTTCAGCAGCGGGGGACCTGCCTACAGCCAGAATCGCGAGCCCCTGTGGCCGCGGACTGGCGGCGGCATTGCTTTTGCCGCGCTTGTGCTGCTGCTTGTGCCGCGGCGCGGCCGCAAACTGCTGGAGCAGCGCGGCCGGCGCTTCCTCGTGCTTGGGCTACTGCTCGCGGGCCTGTGCGGCGTGGGGCTGGGATGTCAGAGCGTGAGTACGCCGCCGGGAATGCAGGGGACGCCCCTGGGGGTCTCCACCCTCACCATTACGGCAACGGCCTATGAAAATAACGTTGTTGTCAGTCACAGCGTTTACCTGACCGTGAACGTCATTCCCGCAGGATAGATAATTGAAGAATGTGGAGGGGAGCGACGCACGCTTGCCGGATGGTACGCTGGCATTATTCCCCCAGGAGCTTCCATCGGATGAATGCTGTACAGCCGTTGCACTTCAACCTGGTGGCCGCGGCACGTGCCGCCATGATCGAACATGGATTCGAGCCCGACTTCCCCGACGGCACCGATGGGGAACTCACCGCCATACTCTCTCAAACCGCGCCTCCCTCGGCATCGGCGGCTTTCAACTCCACGCTTCGCGATTTGCGCAGCCTCCTGTGGTCGTCGATCGATAATGACACCTCCAAGGATCTCGACCAGATCGAATGGGCCGAGCGCCTCAAGGACGGGCGCATTCGCGTCCTGGTCGGCGTGGCAGACGTCGATGCTCGCATGCATCTCGGCACGGTGATTGATACCCATGCGTGCGCAGAGACGACGTCTGTCTACACCGGCGTCAAAGTGTTTCCCATGCTGCCGCCGGAGCTTTCAGAAGGCATTACATCGCTGAACGAGAACGAAGAGCGCGCGGCGCTCGTGATCGAGTTCTGCGTTGACGCGCAAGGCACGGTCTCCGAGGGCAAGACGTATCGAGCCATTGTGCGCAACCGTGCCCAGCTTACCTACAACGCAGTGGGCGCGTGGCTGGAAGGCAAAGGGCCCGCCCCGGCTAAAGTAGCTGCCGATGCGCACCTGGCCACGCAACTCAGACTGCAGGATGAAGCGGCGCAGCGCATGGTGGGCAGCCGTTTTCAGCATGGAGCGCTCGACCTGGAGACGGTGGAGACGCGTCCCGTCACGCAGGGCAAGGACGTGGTGAATCTCGTCCGCCAGGAGAAGAATCGCGCTACGTCGCTGATCGAGGAGTTCATGGTGGCGGCCAACGGCGTGATGGCGCGCACCTTCGACGATGCGAAGATCGCCAGCATTCGCCGGATTGTGCGCGTGCCCAAGCGCTGGGACCGGATCGTGGAACTGGCCGAGGGGCTGGGCACAAAGCTTCCAGCAGAACCGGACTCGAAGGCGCTCAATGATTTTCTTCTCGCACAGAAGAAGAAGGATCCCGATCACTTTCCCGATTTGTCTCTCGCGGTTGTCAAGCTGATCGGCCCGGGCGAGTACGTGCTGGTGAAGCCCAACGAGCCCTCGCCGGGACATTTCGGACTTGCAGTGCAGGATTACACGCACTCGACGGCGCCGAACCGGCGTTTTCCCGACCTTGTAGCCCAACGCATCTTGAAGGCTCTGCTCGCGAAGGTGCAGAGCCCTTACAACGAGGGCGCACTCGGCACCATTGCGCAGCGCTGCACCTTGATGGAGAACGCCGCGCGCAAAGTGGAGCGCGAGATGCAGAAGCGGATTGCCGCCGTCGTGTTGCATCCGCGGATCGGGCAGGTGTTCCGCGGCGTGATCACCGGCGTCAACGAATATGGCACGTTTGTGCGCACGCTCGATCCCCACACGGAGGGCATGGTGGTGCACGGCGCCAAGGGACTGGACGTGGGCGAGCGGGTGCGGGTGAAGCTGATCGGGACCGATCCGCAGCGCGGGTTTATTGACTTCGCGGTGACGTAAGCGCCGCGGCTCCGGCTCGGAAACCAGCGTTTCCCTTCTCAGCAGATCGCGGCGTGTTGTTGCTCCTCCGCGTCGAGGCGCTGAAATGCCGCGCGCAAGAGCATGGGCGTGGCGAATGTCGTGACGACCGCCATGAGCACAAGCGTCGTGAAAAGTTGTGGGCCGATGAATCCGCTGGCCAGTGCAATATTGGCAATCACGAGTTCCATCACACCGCGGCCATTCAGCCCCATACCGAGCGCCCAGCTCTCTATGCTTGTCATTCTTGCCAGGCGCCCGCCGAGGTAGCCGCCCAGAATCTTGCCGGCAAACGAGATTGCGAGCACAGATACGACGAGCTTCCAGTTCCTGAGACTGGCCGCATTGAACTCCAGTCCGATCGCGGCGAAGAAAATGGGGCCCAGAAAGCCCATGGTGACGCTCGATGCAGTTTTCTGGATGCGGCTGAAGTTCTGTTCGCCGAGGGCTTGGTGGCTCAGCAACATGGACCCGAAGAACGCTCCGACGATGAAGTCCAGGCCAAGGAATTCCGAGAAGCTGGCGAAGGCGATTACGAACAAGAGAACGAGGGCAAACCGGCCCTCATCTCCTTTCAAGGTATTCAGCCATTTCTCAACGACGCCGGCGGAGGGAATCAAGCGGGCGGGGGAATATCGCCGAATGAGCCGCGCGGCGAGAGCGATCACGGTCATAAATAGGAGCGCCTTGCCGATCGAGGTGCCCATGGTCACCAGCAGGCCTTCCAATGTGGCTGGCGAGGCCTTCAGGTCAAGAATGATGCCCAGCGCCAGCAGCGACACCACGTCGTTTGCAATGGCTGCGGAAACCACTTTCTGCCCGATGCTGGTCTGCAATTTTCCCAGATCCATCAGGATGCGCACGCTGACCGGAAGGGCGGTAATGGCGACACACAGTCCCAGAAACGCCATGCGTGTCTGGTCCATTCCGAAGACATAGCCCAGCGAAACGCCCAGTACGAGAGGCGTCACAAATCCAGCCGCACTTACCCAAAGGCTGCGCCCGCGAATCGAGGACCACAGCGCATCGAGTTCCATCTCCATGCCCGCGAGAAAGACGAGCAGCAGAACGCCGATATCTGCGATGGCCTTGATCTCAGGGGTAAAGCGAATCAGTGCGAAGCACGATGGCCCCAGCAGGATGCCGGCAGCGATCTCACCCAGCATTGGAGGCTGTTTGAGTCGCGCAGCGAACTCCCCCAGCACGCGGGAGAGAAGGAGAAGCAGCAACAAGGATTCAATCAGCGACAGGTGGGCTCTCCTGTTTGAATTCGGCTGCTCATCAGGGCCCGTGGAAATCCGCTTATCGAACGTGAGCTGTTGAGCCGGACGCTCTCAGGATAGATGGTCTCCCCGCTAGCTGGCGCGCAATGAACCTGCCTGGGTCAGTCCTACCACCCGGCCCTCGGGATCGCTGAATAACGCGATGATGGGGCCTTTGGGCATCTGCTCGGGGCCCATGATGCGCTTGCCGCCGCGGCTCTCCACCAGCGACAGGCTCTCTGCAACGTTTGCCACTTCCACATAAAACGTGTTGTAGCCGGGGCCGGCCATGGATTTGCCGATGCCGCCGTTGATACCGCCGCCGGGGGAAACGTGCGTGTACTGGGCGTTGGCGGGGGTGAGCTGCCAGTCGAAGACGGCGCGATAGAAGTCCTCGAGGACGGCCTTGTCTTTGCCGGAGATTTCAAAGTAGACGATGGGGTTGGGCATCGGTGCTCCTCGATGAGGTTGGATGCGAGGGAGGCGAAGGTTGTCGGAATCGCGTCTGGTCCGGAAGCGTGGTGAGGCGGCTCACACCGCGAGGCACATAAACGAAGAAGCATAGGGGGTCCTTCCTGCGGTATGGACCGGTCGGATCTCTGACATTTTGCAGCGCGTGAGCGTTCGGCCTTCGAGTACAGGCAGGCTCGCGCGGTTTTTGTTCCCCGGTTCGAGGCAAAGGAAGAGGGCCGGTTTGTGGCCGGCCCTCTTCCTTTTTCCGCTGATAGTTCAAGTATGGCAAATACCGAATAATTAATACGCAAGATTTTGAGATTTATTTTCTCTTTTCTTATCAAAGGCTTGGGATGGTTTTTGGGTCAACTGGGGGCTTGACAAGTTCGGAGTCCGGCACGGTCTGTGGAAAATGTGGAAAACGTGGCCCGAAGGAAGAGGCGGTTCGCCTACTGGGTTGGAAATGAACAACTTAGCCGATGCGGGGCGACCGCGAAGATTTGTGTTGACATATATTGCAAATCGCAATAGTGTTATTGCACATTGCGATATGGAATTTGGCCACGGCCTTCCAAGTCGCAGGGGAAGGTCGGGCAGGTGCGGAGGCTCTGTCGCCCGCAGAGAGCCTGAACGGAACGGTTGAAAGGGATGAGGCGAGCGTGAAGCTGGGGGACAAGATTCGTTATCTGCGCGAGGTGGAAGGGAGCCTGCGGGGGCTGGGGCGGGCGATGAGCCAGCTGGAGGTGATGCGGGCGATCGAGGCGGAGACGGGGCAGAAGATCAGCCAGAGCTATCTTTCGCAGATCGAGAGCGGGGCGCGTCCGCACCTGACGAATAAGACGCGGCAGATTCTTTCCGGTTTTTTCAAAGTACATCCGGGATACCTGGTGGATGATCCCGAGGGGTACTCGCCGGAGCTGCAGAGCGAGCTGCGGAATGTGGAAGACAAGCTGGACCTGTGGCTGGTGGACGGGGCGGAGCGGTTCCGGCGCGACCCGGAGCTGAAGCAGGCGCTGCTGAAGCTGGCGCGGCATGAGCATACGCGGGATTGTCTGCTGCTCATGGAGTCGATTCTGGAGACGCCGGGGCTGGTGGGGCGGCTGATGGAAGTGTTGAGAAGCAGGGAACAAGGGAACAAGGGAACGAGAGAACAAGAGAGCTAGGGAACGAGGGAGTTAGGGAACGAGGGGTTCTTAGGGAGCGTTTGCATGTTGACGTTCTATCTGGTGTGTTTTTTGGCGGGGCTGATGCTGAGCGTGGTGACGCTGCTGGGCGGGATGGGGCACTTTGGCGGGCATGTGCATATGCCGCATACGCCGCATGTACCGCACGGGGCTTCGATTGCACACGGCGCGGCGGGCGCGGTGAGGGGTGCGGCTCGGGGAACGCGCGCAAGCGCGACGGTGCCGTGGTGGAACGGTTTCTCGATCATGATCTTTCTCTGCTGGTTTGGCGCGGCGGGGTACCTGCTGACGCGCTACGGCGGGTTTGTGGCCGGGGTGGTGCTAGTGCTTGCCAGTATCTGCGGTGCGGCAGGAGGGTGGATGATCTTTCTCTTTCTGACGCGCTTTTTGATGCCGCATGAGCACGAGCTGACCGCGGACGAGACGGATGTAGTGGGCGCGGTGGGGCGCGTTTCGTCGACGATCCGGGCTGCGGGGACCGGGGAGATTGTGTACGAACAACTGGGCGCGGTGCGGTCGGCGCCGGCGCGCTCGGAGGACGGCGTGGAGATCCCCAGGCAGGAAGAGGTCTTTGTTGTGCGGTATGAGAAGGGGATTGCGTATGTGCGGCGGTGGGATGAGGGACTGGGGACTGAGGGACAGAGTTTCAAAGTGGCAGAGTGACAGAGTTTTTCAGAGTGACAAAGTGACACGGGTAGTCCTTTACTGCGAGCCGTGAGCCGTGAACCGTGAAGTGTGAACGGGTTTCCCGGGGGAAAGGACCGGGAATGCGATGACGAGTAACAGCGTATTGGTTGTGGACATGTCGATCCTGGTGGGAGTTTTTCTGCTGGGGTTTTTGGCGAAGTTGTTCCCGAAGAGGCAGGGACAGAGGGACACGGGGACAAAGGGACAGAGATAGAGCAGGACCGATGTAATGAGAGGCGAAGTGACAGGGTGGCAAGAGTGACAAAGTGGTCGAATGCGGCTTCCGGTTTCAATCACCAATCACTGCCCACCGAAGACTAACCATCAACCATTCCGATCCCGGTGGAAAGGACCGGGAAAGCAATGTCAAGCGATTTGATTCTCTTTGTCGGACTCGGTGTATTGATGCTCATTTTGTTGATGGGCATTTTGGCCAGGATGTATCGCAAGGCGGGGCCGAACGAGGCTCTGATTGTGTACGGGTTCCGCGGACCGCGGGTGATCAAGGGGCATGGAACGGTGATCTTCCCGATGGTGGAGAACTGCCGCGAGTTGAGCCTGGAACTGATGAGCTTCGACGTGGCGCCGCAGCAGGACCTGTACACGAAGCAGGGCGTGGCGGTGACGGTGGAGGCGGTGGCGCAGATCAAGGTGCGGAGTGATCAGGCGTCGATTTTGACGGCGGCGGAGCAGTTTTTGACGAAGATGCCGCAGCAGCGGGAAGGACTGATCCGGCTGGTGATGGAGGGGCATCTGCGCGGGATTATCGGCCAGCTTACGGTGGAGCAGATTGTGAAGGAGCCGGAGATGGTGGGCGACCGGATGCGATCGACGTGCGCCGATGACATGAGCAAGATGGGGCTGGAGGTGATCTCGTTCACGATCAAGGAAGTGAAGGACAAGAACGAGTACATCTCGAACATGGGGCGGCCGGACGTGGCGCGGATCAAGCGCGACGCGGATGTGGCGACGGCGGAGGCGGAGCGCGACACGGCGATTCAGCGGGCGAATGCGCAACGCGAGGCGGCGGTGGCGCGGGCGCAGGCGGATCAGGATCGGGTGATTGCGGAGACGGCGAGCCAGACGCGGCAGGCGGAGGCGCAGCGCGATCTCGACATCAAGAAAGCCGAGTATGCCGAGCAGAGCCGGAAGCAGCAGGCGTCGGCGGACAAGGCGTATGAGATTCAGACGAACGTGATGCAGCAGCAGGTGACCGCCGAAGCGGTGAAGGTGCAGCAGGTGGAGAAGGAGGCGCAGATCAAGGTGCAGGAGGCCGAGATTGCGCGGCACGAGAAGGAACTGATCGCCACGGTGCTGAAAGAGGCCGAGATCAACCGGCAGCGGATTGAGACGCTGGCCGCGGCGGAGAAGAACCGGCTGACGGCAGAGGCGGAGGGCCGCGCTTCGGCGATTCGCACGCAGGGCGAGGCGGAGGCCGCGATCATCTTCCAGAAGGGCGAGGCCGAGGCGAAGGCGATGAACGTGAAGGCCGAGGCGTACCAGGAGTGGAACCAGGCCGCGGTGGTGGACAAATTGTTGACCAACATGGCGGACGTGGTGCGCGCGATGGCGGAGCCGCTGGCGAAGGTGGACAAGATTACGATCGTGTCCACGGGGAGCGATGGCGCTGCTGGAGTGAACAAAATCACCGGCGACATGACGAAGATTGCGGCACAGGTGCCGGCGTTGTTTGAGGCGCTGAGCGGGATGGACATCAAGCAGTTGATGGCCAACGTGCAGGCGATTCGACAGAAGCCGGCGAATGGGGAGGTGCAGCCGCCGGCGGGCGCTTGAGCGGTGCTGAGGTATCCCAGGTCCCTCCGCCGCGGCGAACGTGGGACCTGGGGCAGCAAACGAGACTGCAAGGGGTGTCTCAGATGCGATTTAAGACGCGGTACGACGGTTGGATACTCGCGGTTTTGGTTGTTGCCGGCGTAATTCAAGTCGGAATCCCGGCCAGTATCTATTTAGGTGGCGCGGTACCCGCAAAATGGTTGTGGATTTTCTTGGTCGGACCACTGGCAATAGGGTTCGTCTTATGGATGACGCTTCCACAGTATTACGACGTGAGGGAGGATGGGCTCTTCATTCGGCAAGGCTGGAGAAAAGCGGTGCTGCCTTACGCGGATCTAAACGAGATGCGGGCGGAAGATGGTGTGCTCAGCGCTCCTGTGTTTTCGCTGCACCGGATTTACCTGAACACTACACAGAGTGGACAGTGGGTGATCGCGGTAGCAGAGCAGGATCGGTTCCTGGCGGAAGTTAAAACGCGTGCGCCTCAACTGAAGTGAGGGTTGATGTCGAGTTTGCTTCAATCCAGCTTGTGGTGAGGCTGTGAAATGGGTGGGGCACTGAGGATTGAGATCGATGAGGAAGAGAGGAATGGGAATGAGAAGGATTGGAATGCTGGTGGTGGCGGCGGCGCTGTCGATGGGGATGGGGCCGGTGTTTGGGCAGGTGACGGCGGATCAGCCGAAGGCGCTTGCGGAGGTTCCGGCGAGCGAGCAGCCGACGGATGCGCAGCTTGCGAAGCTGTTCGAAGTGATGCGGCTGAAGGAGCAGATGGCCGCCACGACGAAGATGCTGCCGATGGTGATGCAGCAGCAGATGCGGCAGCAGTTTGCCGAGATGGAGAAGGATCATCCGGAGATGCGGCCGACTACGAACGAGCAGCGGGAGCAGATGACGGCGATCATGGGGAGGTATATGACGAAGGCGATTAGCCTGTACTCGCCGGACGAGATGGTGGCGGATATGGGGGCGATCTACAAGAAGCACATGACGGGCGCGGATGTGGAGGCGGTGACCGCGTTTTATAGCACGCCGGCGGGGCAGCACATGCTGGATATGAGCTCGGCCGTGATGACGGAGTTTATGCCGACGGTGATGCAGAAGATGCAGGGGCGGATGCGGCCGCTGATTCTGGAGATGACGCAGGAGTTGACGACTGTGATGAAGGCGCCGGCAGCGAAGACGCCTGAGACCGGGACGAAGCCGGAGCAGAAGTAGGGCGACGGGTTCGAAGGTGTGGGCCCCAGGATTGAGGGTGAACGAAGGTTAGTGGTATCCCACCCATTTCACGGTGAAGCTGTGAAATGGATGGGGCACCCAGGAAGTGGCAGTGAGGAGGTTTTATGTCGTTGCTGGAGAGGGTGAGCACGCTGTTGCGGGCGAATTTGAATGACCTTGTCGATAAGGCCGAGGATCCGGAGCGGATGCTGAAGCAGGTGGTGCTCGACATGGAGAATCAGCTTATGCAGGTGAAGACGCAGGTGGCGATTGCGATCGCCGATGAGCATCTGCTCGAGAAGAAGCGCAAGGAGCACGAGCAGCAAAACGCCGAGTGGCATCGCAAGGCCGAACTTGCAGTGGAGAAGGGTGAGGACGATCTGGCGCGTGCCGCGCTGGAGCGGGCGCTGAGCCACGAGCAGTTGATGCAGGGGTTCACCACGCAGGTGGAAGACCAGAAGCACGAGGCGGACAGCCTGCGCCAGGCGCTGCGAAAGCTGGAGCAGAAGCTGGCCGAGACGCGTGCGCACAGCGAGATGCTGATTGCGGAGCATCGGCGGGCGAAGCTGGTGGGTAAGGCGGCGAAGGCGCGACAGGGTGCGGGCGTGCAGCCTGAGCAGGCGATGTCACGGATGCGGAGCCGCGTGCATGTGGCGTCGGCGCAGAGCGCGGCGGTCGCCGAGGTGATGGCGCCGGAATCCCTGGAAGACCGCTTCAAGGCCCTGGAAAGCGAAGACAAGGTGGAGTTGCTGCTGAAGGAATTGAAGAGCCGGAAGGCGCTGCCCCAGGGATAACTGGGGCGGCGAAGGAAATGTAGCCGGGCAGCTAAGTTTTGCGTCTAATGGTTGACGGTTCGGCGCCGGCAGGCGACTGGACCGCCCCGGCAGGCGCTTGAAGTGCCTCGGGTATATTCCCAGGGTACTCGCGGCTGCTTCATGCATTCCGAACGCATCCTCAGGCGCGAACTCCCTTGAACGGTGCACGAATGTCTTCTTTTCTTCGTACTATTTTTTGTGGGGCAGGGCTTTTTCTGCTTTCGTTGGGGATGGGCGCCCAGGCGCAGGAGAGTCAGTCGGCTGCTCCGGTGAATCACGCGGTTGAATCGGCTTCAACGGACTTGCCGGACGCGCCCGACGCGCAGAACGCGCAGGAGCCGATCGGCCAGAAGGAAAAGAACCCCGAGGTCACGAACCGGCAGGCGGACAAGCAAGTGCCGGCCAATCAGCAGCAGCCGAAGCGCATTCTGGGGTTCATGCCGAATTACCGGGCCGTGAGCGCGGGAGCCATTCCGCCGCCGCCGACGGCAAGGGAGGCATTCAAGCTGGCGGGCCAGAACAGCTTCGATTACTCATCGTTTGTGTTTGTGGCGTTGACTTCGCTGATTGCGAAGGGTGAGGATGCGCACCCCACGCTGGGCAAGGGATTTCCCGGCTACTGGGCGTACACGTGGCGCGGCTTTGTGGATAAGACGGATGGCAATTATCTGGTGATCTGGGCGCTGCCGTCGGTGCTGCATGAGGATGAGCGCTTTTTCGCCAAGGGGCAGGGGCGCAAGTTCAATCGCGGCGTCTATGCGGCGAGCCGGGTGCTGATCACGCCGAATTATCACGGGAAGAATACGTTCAATGCGGCGGAACTTCTGGGTCGGGGTATCGCGCAAGGGGTATCGCTGAGCTATTACCCGAGCGCGGATCAGAACGTGGGGGATTTCAGCGAGAAGTTCGGCTATGCGGTGATGCGCGATGCGGCCACGAACGTGTTTCGCGAGTTCTGGCCGGATATCGCGACGCATGTGTTGCATATGCATCCGAAGTCTTGAAGCTTGCCATGGGACGGTGCGGGGTCATCCAATGAGGATGCATGCGTGCTGAGCCCGGCAGAATCCTTTCCAGGTTGTTGATGGTGGTGGCGCTGGCCTTTGGGCCGGCGCTTGCTTTTGCGCAGGGTGCGGGCGGGGCAGGGCGATCTGCGGAGCTTGTAGATGCGCCTGCGCCGCAGCAGGACGCTCCGGTGCAGCAGACGCAGCACGAGAAGGCAGCGGAGCAGATCCGGCAGGAGGAGAAGCAGCGGATTCTGGGCGTGGTGCCGAACTTTGGTACGACCTATGTGAGCAATGCTGCGTCGCTCACGGCCGGGCAGAAGATGCAGCTTGCGTTTCGTTCGGCGATTGACCCGGGGACCTTTGCGATTGCGGCGCTGGTGGGCGGGACGCATGAACTGGGCGACGAGGACAAGGGATTTGGCTGGGGTGCGGCGGGATACGGCAAACGCGCGGGTGCTGCATACCTGGATGCCTTCGATGGCTCGATGATCGGCGGCGGGATTCTGCCGGTAATTTTTCACCAGGATCCGCGCTATTTCCGGCTGGGCCACGGAAGCGCGAAGCATCGCGTTCTGTATGCGCTGGCCAGCCCATTCATCTGCAAACACGACCGCACGGGGCGCTGGGAGACGAACTACTCGAATATAGCCGGCAACACGATTGCGGGGGCGATTTCGAATCTTTATTACCCGTCGGCGGGCGCCGGTGTGGGCCAGACGATCACGAACGGCATGGTGGTGACGGCGGAGGGCGGCGTGGGTTCAGTGTTTGTGGAGTTCTGGCCCGATCTTTCGCGGAAGCTTTTTCATAAGGACCCGACGGATGGGCAGGATGCGAGGATGCGGGCGCAGGACTGGGCGGAGAAGGCTGCGCGCAAAAAGAAGCAGCCATTGGGGGCGGGGCCGAAGTGAGAATTGCAGGCAATAGGCAATAGGGACAAAGTGACAAAGTGGCAGAGGGACAAAGTGACAGAGGGATAAAGTGACAAAGTGAAAAGATCGACCGAGGAGACGGGGCTGGGTGCCTGTTTCCTGTTTTGCTTTATACTCGGGAGGCGTTTTGCTCTGATGGAGTAAATCGATTTTGGAATGGGCGGAGATGCTATGCAGGGTTTGCGGATGGCTGTTGGGTTGGCGTTCTTGGGAATTGCCAGCATAGGGATGTGCGGGAGCAAAGCGTGCGCACAGGCTGTGGACGGGAATGGATCGGGTGCGTTTGCGACGGGGAAGTATCGCAACCTGTTTGCCGAGGACGGGCATAAGCCGAAGGAGATTCGCGCGAAGGTGGAGGCTGCCTATCAGCAGTTGTTTCATGGCGACCCGCAGACGCAGGCGATTGCGTTCGATGCGGGCAAGAATGCGAACGGGCCGCTGATGTACGTGACGGATTGGGCGAATCACGACGTGCGGACCGAAGGCATGTCGTACGGGATGATGATCAGCGTGGAACTGAACAAGAAGAAGGAGTTTGACGCGATCTGGAACTGGGCGAAGACGTACATGTACATCAGCGATCCGAAGGCGCCGAGTTACGAGTACTTTGCGTGGTCGTGCAAGACGGATGGGAGGCATAACTCGGAGGGAGCGGCACCGGACGGGGAATCGTACTTTGCGATGGCGCTGTTGTTTGCGTCGAACCGTTGGGGAGATGGGAAAGGAATTTATGACTACCATGCCGAGGCGGAGAAGCTGCTGAAGGCGATGGTGCATCGGGCGGTGATCACGGGGCAGAGCAAGTGGGGTCCGCACAGCGTGGGACCGATGATGCACGCCGATCCGCCGGAGATTTTGTTTGTGCCGGATGTGATGCCGCATCCGTTTACCGATCCCTCGTATCATCTGCCGGCGTTCTATGAGCTGTGGTCGCGGTGGGGACCGAAGGAGGATCGCGCGTTCTGGGCGAAGGCGGCGGAGACGAGCCGGAGGTTCTTTCCCGAGACGGCGAATGCGAAGACCGGGCTGGCGCCGGTCTATGCGAACTTTGACGGAACGCCGCGGGTGACGCGGTTTCCGCAGTCGGGCGAGTTCGGATACGACGCGTGGCGCGTGGCGAGCAACTGGAGCGTGGACTGGTCATGGTGGCACAAGGCTCCTGCGGAGCAGGAGCTGAGCGATCGTATTCAGGGGTTCTTCGAGTCGCAGGGTATCGACAAGTACGGGCCGGTGTATACGCTGGACGGCAAAGATCTGGGGGCTACGCCGGGGCTGACACATGAGTCGCATCCCGAAGGCCTGGTGGGGACCAATGCGGTGGCGGGGCTGGCGGCGACAGATAAAGCGCGGGCGAGGAAGTTCACGGAAGCGTTGTGGGATTCACCGATTCCAAGCGGGCGCGGGCGCTACTACGACGGCATGCTCTACCTGATGAGCATGATGCACGCCGGTGGTGAGTTCCGCATCATCCAGCCGAAGAAGTAACGGGAGTAGCCAGAGAGCCGCCTGCGCTGCGCGGGCGGTCTTTCTGTTTCTGCGCAGGAAAGATCAGCACACATCAGCGTGACCGCCGTCACGAATGTTTCCATTGTTGGCGGGGTCCATACGTTCGTGAGTTGGTAAAAGCCGACTCGCCGGAAAGGAGCTGCCATGGGACCGAAGGGAATTATCTCATTGGCGCTTTTGGTGGCCGTCTCTCCTGTGATGCTGATCGCGCAGAACCGGGGCGGGGGGCAGCACAGGCAGGGGCAGCAACAGCCTGCGGCCGGCGCCCGCCAGGGCCAGGGCGGCGGCACCATGGATCGAACCCGAGATAGAGCCAAAGACCAAACCCGCGTGCAGCAGCGCGATCGCTTGCACCAACAGGCAACCGCACAGCAGCGGGACCAGTACCGCACCTGCGACCGGACCATGACCCAGGCCAAAACGCAGACGCGCACCATGGCGAAGGCTGCGAATGGAACGACGTTCGAGGCCGGCCAGATGCGCGACCATCAGGCGCGCGTGCAGGAGCAGTTGCGCAGCATGCAGCAGGAGCGGGACCGGCTCTACAACGGACTGAACCAGGACCAGCAGGATGCGATTCAGCAGCGCAATCAGAAGCTGCAGCAGATGCATGAACGCATTCAGAACCGGGTTGAGGAGATGAACCAGGAGCTGTCGCAGGCGAACCCGGATGCCAAGCGCGTTGCGCGGCAAGCTCGAGAAACGGATCGCGCGATGAACGCTTATCAGAAGGAGTTGAGGGCCATGGGCGATGACCTTGGATTGAAAACGGATTGAGATCCAGGGCGATCAGCGGCAGATATTATTGAGCATCGTGCCATATGCGCCGAGCAGAGATGTGCTGTCCATCCCGACGGCGAGCATATCGAATCCCTGCTCGGCGTACGCACGAGCCTTCTCCGCAGTTGCCGCAAAGATGCCGCAGGGTTTTTGTGCGCTCTTGCAGAGCGCCAGCACCTTTGCCATGCCATCCACAACACGTGGTGCATCCACCTGCCCTGGCATGCCGTACGAGCCACTCAGGTCGTAGGGCCCGATCACGATGGCATCCACGGCATCGTGCGCGACGATCTCTTCCGCGTGTTCAATGCCTCCCGCGGTTTCAATCTGCACAACAATCGAATAGCTCTTCTCGCGCAGACAGGCTTCGAAGGTGGCGCCATATCCCTGGGCACGCGCAATGCCAACGCTGCGCTGCCCCCGTGGCGGATACAGCGCGGCGCGCGCGATTGCATGGACGTCCTCTACCGTTGATACGGCCGGCAGAATGATCGCATCGCACCCGGTATCGAGATAGCACTTGATGGTGGTGGATGCGAAGTCGGGCAGCCGAACAAAGGCGGGTGGTCCGCCGGCAAGGATCGCACAAGCCGTCGCTGCGCTGCGCTCATCGAACTGCCCATGCTCGGCATCGATCCACAGCCAATCGAAACCCGCGAGGCGAGCGACTTCAATGATTGCCGGATTGTCGAGCGTGAGCAGCGTGCCAAGCTTTGCCGGCCGGGAGTTGAGCCAGGAGCGAATATTCATCGAGCGCCTCGGTGCGGAGTTCGATCCATTGTAGCCACACCGGGGTACTATAGCGCGTGGGCATCCAATCGCCCCGCGCAGGTCAATCGTGATTGAGTCCATCCATCTCCATGGCGATGCTTTGTGGCTGCACTGGCCGCGCCCTGCGCAACTCTGTTCTACTGGTCTTCATCAGTAAAGGAGATCAGATGGCATACCTCCTGGCCGTCGATGCGGGCGGGACAAAGGCGGAGTTTCTGCTGGCGGAGAATGGCCGCGAACTGGCGCGCGCCCGCACGGGCACCATCAAGCGCGTCAATGCCGATGCCGGCGATGCCGAGCGCAATCTGGAGCAGGCGCTTGCGGAACTCGAACAGCAGACGGGCGTGGCGATGTCGAGCGTGGTAAGTACCTGCATCGGAACATCCGGCAGCTCTGTCCCGCTCGTCACCGATTGGCTGCACGCGAACTTCGGCAGGCGCGTGGGCGGAACACTGACAATCGTAGGCGACGAAGAGATCGCGCTCGACGCCGCGTTCCAGGGCGGCCGCGGTGTGCTGGCCCTCGCGGGCACAGGATCCAACCTGGCGGCGCGCGACGCCGGCGGCAACATTCTTACAGCCGGCGGATGGGGCCCCATGCTCGCCGACCAGGGATCGGGGCACTGGATCGGGATGGAGGCGCTGCGGCGCGGTTTTCTGGCTCGCGACGAAGAGCGGCCCACCGAGATTCTGGAACGTGCTCGCCGGTTGTGGAATCTACCCTCGATTGACGCGCTGATCGAATTTGCCAACGCCGGACAGCCGCAGCGCTATGCCTCGCAGCTCGCGCGTGAGGTGGTGGCAGCGGCCGATGAAGGCGACGCCATTGCGCTGGAGATCCTGGACCGCGGCGGCGCAGAGCTCGCGTATCTCGCCCTGCTGGTCATCGAACGAATGCGCAGAAGCGAAGGCGATTCATTTACGACTCCGCGCGTAGCCATGGCCGGCAGTATCCTGGCCAGCGTGGCGCGGGTGCGAACGGCCTTTCAGAGCGCGTTGCGCACGAGCTATGCGGACATCGGCTTCGTGCCGGAGATTGCCGACCCGGTGCGCGGCGCGTTGTGGCGGGCCATGCAAAGCGCGTGACGTTCACCGGCGTTGCTGCGGCGTTTTGCTACTTTACCCAGACGCGCGGTTCGCCGCCCTCCACCTGCATCGCGTGAAACATGCCGAGAGTGTTGTTACTCCAGATGGGCGCGCCGCTGCGGGCCACTACGATCACGCCGCCTTCGCCTCCGGGGAGGGCGGGCAGATCGTGGTGAATCAGCTGGTCGGCTGCTTTCTGCGGCGTCTCGCCGGCCTGGCAAAGCGCGGAGACGGAATGGGTGAGCGAGAGGCGAATGAAGTATTCGCCCACGCCAGTTCCGGAGACCGCGCAGCCGCGGTCGTCGGCAAATGTGCCGGCGCCCAGAATGGGTGAGTCGCCGATGCGGCCCGGATGCTTGCCCTGCATGCCGCCAGTGGAAGTGGCGGCGGCGAGATGCCCGAAACTGTCGCGCGCCACAGCGCCCACCGTGCCAAAGCGATGAAAAAATGCCGCCGGACCCGCCGGCGATGTGCTCTGTACCGCGGGCACCCCCGCCGGGCGCGGCGGAATGCGCCGGTGGCTGGCCCGCATCACGTCTTCAAATTCTTTCCAGCGCATCTCGGTAAAGAAGTAGCCGGGCGGTTCCTGCTGCAGGTGCTGCTCGCGCGAAAATGCATCGGCGCCGCGCCCCGCCATCAGCACGTAGGGCGTATGATCCATCACCGCCCGCGCCAATAGAATTGGGTTCTTCGTGAAGTGCACGTTCGCGACGCCTCCGCCGGCCAGATCGACGCCATTCATAATGGCTGCGTCCATCTCGTTGGTGCCGTCGGCAGCAAAGGCCGAGCCGCGTCCTGCGTTGAAGAGGGGATCGTCTTCCAGCACCACCACCGCGGCCTGCACCGCGTCAATGGCCTTACCGCCGTGCGCTAAGACAGCCGTTCCCGCCGCAAGCGCGCGCGCCAGCGACGCGTGATACGCGCGAGCCGTAGCGGCATCCATGTGCAGCCACTCCTCCTCCCCCGCTCCGCCGTGGATCTCCATGGCCCACGAACTAGCGTGCGATGCAGGCGCGGGTGCTGCTTGCGCGGCAGCCATTGCTGCAGCGAGCGTAAGCACAACCAGAGCGCACAAACTGCGGCAGAAGAGCAGGGATGACATGAGCGATTGACCTCAGGGGCATTGTACCGGGCCGGCCAACGCCGATCTCCGCGCTATTTCTTCTTCGGCCGCGGCGGCGTAGCGTGCTTCTGGAACTCGGAAGGATTCACGAGCCCTCCCCCGGATGAACTGGACGGTTCTGGCTCGGCCTGAGGTGTGGATGCGAGGCCGGTGAGCGGGATGGTGAAGTTAATGCCGGTTTCGATGTCGGGATTGGGCGCGAGCGATACCGTGCGACTGAAGTGCCGCCCCTCGTAATCGCAGGCGATTGTCCACGTCCCCGGCGGCAGATGCCGGAAGAGGTATCGGCCCAGGTTGTCGGTGGTAGAAACCTGGCCGCTGGGCGTGATCGTCACTCTGGCGTGATTCAGCGGAATGTTGTTGCCGGCCACGGGATCGTACAGCTCCACTTTGCCAGCGATGCTGCGCTGGGCGGGCACAACAATCTTCACTTCGCCGGCGTGCTCGGCTGCGACGTGCACAATCGAGTCTTGCAGGGCGCCGACGAAGTAGCCCGCCGGCAGGCTGACATCGGCCAAATGCACCGTGTAGTCCCCGTCCGGAAGGCCTGCCAGGCTGAACTGGCCGTCCGTATCCGTCTCCATCTCGCGAGTAATTCCCGCGCCCGAAACCGTCAGCGTCACCGGCAGACCTGCCTTGGCATCGTTTACCACTTCGCCGAAGAGATGGCCCTGCGCAAAGCTGATCCCAAAATCCGCCGTCTCGCCTATGGCGGTGTCCTTGGGAGAACTACTGGTGAAGAAGAACGGACGCCGGTCGTGATAATCCACTGCTACCGCGTGCGATCCGAAGGGCACTCCGCGGAACGAGTAATAGCCATTCTTGTCGGTATGCGTAGAGCGGTGCTTGTCGAGCCGCACCAGCACTCCCGATATCGGCGGATCACTCGGCGCAAACGCCTGCCGGTACTGCGAATCCACAAACACATGCCCCTCAATGGTGCCGCGCCGGCCGGGCGCCAGCCAGTGCGGAATTGAATAAAGTTGATGCTGCAGCGACACCTGGATGACTGGTGCCGTGGTGGTCTGGCCCTGCGATGCGGTCCGGAAGAAGGCAAGACTCGTGTCCAGCATATTCGTGGAGCCGAGTTGTCGCGTCCACGTTACGCCTCCGCTCATCAGCCGCATTCCGGGCACGCTGCCGCCGCTCGATGTATTCACAAGCCCGTTCACCGAAAAGCGGCCTGCCCGCTGTCCCGCCCAGTTGATGGTCCCGCCGTATTGCGTCCGGAGCGTCGCGATCCCCATCACCACCGGCTGCCCAATTCCCTGCGCAAGCAGCGACGAATTCTGGCGCAGGAACGATCCCATCTGCGCCGGCGTCATGGCCCGCGCGCCGCTTTCACGAAGGACCTCCTGCAGCGAAGGGTTCCCGCTGGAAACAGGGGCAAACACCGGAGTCTCCGACTGTTCGTTGTAAAAGCCGGAGACGCTCGCCCGCGCCATGGAGAACTGCATCGTGACCGCCTGGTTGGCACTGCTCGGAGTGTTGCCGCTGTTTTGCAGGTCCTGGTATTGATACGATGCGCCGAAACGCTTCCAGCGGAGTTCCGGGCCCCCGGAGAATCCATGGCTGTTCACTGAAACCGCTGCGGGCGTCTTCGAATTGAAGCTGGAGATGGTGTACCCGCCCATTGCGCCCAGGTGTTGCGTTACCCAGAACGTCTGATTGAAATCGATGGTACTGATCTGCTGCTGCTCAATGGGAAGATTGATGGAGGTATCGCTGGCGAACACCTGGCTGGTGAACCGCTTGCCGAACTGTCTCGTCCAGTTGAAGTCGTCCACGCGGCCATGCACTTGATTAATCCCCAGGGTGGCGATCCTCGGCGACTCGTAGCGCAGGTCGCCGTGCATCTGCTGGTGTCCGCTTGTCCAGTCGGCTGAACCGGCAAAACCGAAGCCGTTGCCCACTCCTCCTTCAAGTTTCAGGTCGAGCTTGCTTGGATTCGTATAGCGATAGAGCAACGTGCCGATGCCGCCTCGGGTGGCGCCTTCGTTCACGTTCGTGTTCGTATCGATGTAATAGAAATTGCCTTCCAGATTTGACCGCTTACTCAGCACAAAATGCCGGGATATCCCGCCCACTTCATAGCGAGTGCCATCGAGCAGAAAATTCTGAAACTGCGAAACCGATGTAATGCCGGCGTGGAGCTCCCACGGCCCAAAGCTTGCATGGAACCCGCGCAGCAGCACCCCATCGATGGTCAAATCGCTGTTGTGCATCATCTTGTCCAGAAAAGTAATGCTGCGTCCAGGACGTGTGATCTCGTAGCTGAGAATGGGAAAGCCGATGGGCGATTCCCCCTGGATGGGAAAGATGTTGGCGTTCGTAATCTGAATGTGGATCTGCCGGTCGCCTGAAATCTGGGTCAGGTCTGAAACATTCGTGATCTGGTTGGGATTGTTGTTATACGAGATCATGTACTGGCCGAAGTTCGAGGTCTCACCGGGACCAGCTTCTCCGGGAGCGCCATGGCTTGAGCTGCTTGGAGCGATCACGGTCACGAGGATCGAATGAGCCCCCCGCGCTCCCACCACAATCACGCTGGTCTGGCCCGGTGCGGCGCCTACAATCTGAAATCCACCGGGCACAGCCGTGGCTTGTGCGATGGCCGGATCAATGGCATAGGCCGCCGTCACGCCGGGCTCGGCGTAAAACATCTTATGTTGGTACTCGATTACCAGGGCCGTCTTATCGGCCGTTTGCGCGTGCAGCGAGATGGAAAAGATGGCTCCCAGCAGAATCGAGAGACGCCATCTCATCATGGAATTGTGAAGTCAGCCTCTTGGGTCGCGGTCTTGTTCTGGTACTGAAACGTGCAAAGCACCTTGTAGTGCCCACTGCGCAACTCCCCCGCGTACTCCGCATGGAAGCTCAGCTTTTCGCCGGGCAACAAACGCTGTACCTCGAACTTTGCCTTGCCCGCCAGCTTCTGGCCGTTCGCCAGAATCGCCGCCACACCCTTGGGAATGACCGGCTCGGCGCCCGTGTTTTCCAGATCATCGTCGAAAGACAGGTTTGCGGTCGGCGTCGGCAGGCTCACCTTCACCGGACTGGCAGCCACCGAGACATTGTCTGTGATGTTGAAAGTAATCAGGGCTCCCAGCGATGCGGTGAGCCCAACCGTGCCGGGCTTTGGGGCATGCGCAACCTTGGTGTGAAAGACGGCCGCAATCGCGCGCACCGGCGTGTTCTGGGGAATCGTAAGCGTCACCGTTACAAATCCCGTGGTGTTCGGCGGCACCCGCAGCTCCTTCGGCGAGAAGACCGCGGTCGCGGCAATGCTGTTGTCCATGCGGCCGGCAGCAACGAAGACACGCTTTCCATCCTTCACGATGATGTCTTGCGCAATCATCTCGAAGTTGAAGGTGCCGGCGGTCTGATTGCTGATGGAGAGACGCTCCGTAAGACTCTGCCCGTAACTTCCTTTGGCCGTAATGACGGCAGGCCCAAGGGAGAGGGAGGCGGCGGCGGCATTCGCACCCGCGAAAGTCGCCAGTAGGAGCAGGGAAGACACTACAATGGCGCGGCGCAGAACGGAAAGAGAGTGTTGCACGGGACCTCCGGAAGTTAACAAGCCGGGGAGATGGCTAGTTCTTTACAATTTCGAATAGGATCAAGGCCTTCATTTCATCGGCATCCACGTGGGCCGAGTCGGGAATGCGAACCTCCACCACGTGTTGCGTGATATCGCTGGAGTTGACCACCGGCAGAGCCGCGGGTACTTCGGAAAGACGGACATGATCCACGAACACCTCGTACGGATCGGCCGGTGCGCTCAACCAGGCCTTCAAGATGACCGGTCCTGATGAACCCGAGATGTTGCCCAGCCGGATGCCTACAGTCGTCCGCACGCTCAGGTCCCTGCCCGTGTGCGCCGCCTGCACGCCCGGCGCAGGGCCGCCCACAGGGGCCATGTTGCCCATGGGTAGAACACCTGCGCTATTCGCGCTGAAGACCGGCGCCCCGCCGGCGACCTGAAGAAAGCTTAGGTCCGGCCCCGCAGCCGGCTGCGCAGCTACTGGCGCCGGCGCGGGTCTCAACCGCACAATGTGCTTGCCTTGCGAAAAGCACGCGGGCATGCAGCCGGCAAACAAGATCAGGCCGCATGCAGCCGCTGGACCCAGGGTTCGCATTCCGCCTTCCATCCCCTCAGTTCGCCGTTACCACAAAATCGATGCTGTTGCTGATTATCGTGCTGCTGGCGGTGGCAGTTGGCACCCCGAGATAGACCGTTTCCACATTGCCGGTACTTCCATACTTTCCGCCGGCGGTCACAACGTTTGTTGGGCTGGTTGAGTTGATCGCGCTCGACTCCGTACCCACCGCCCAGAAGTTGGTGTTGTCGGCAGTTCCAAGCTGCGCGCTCAATGTGAACTTGCTGCTCGAACTGTTGAACTCATTCACCACCACCTGGACCGGCGCGCTCACCACGAAGCAAGGGTTCGTCCCCGTGCAGGTCCCATGCGATGTATCGCTGGAGGCCACCAGCGTCACTCCGGTTCCGGTATACGAACCATAGGCTGAGATATTCCCGAAGGGCAGCGTGGCGTTAGTTGTACCGGAATTCGTGAGCGTCGGGCCGCCGGTGGCCGTGTCGATCACCATTTGAAGCGAACTGGTGACGGTGGCCGAAACGTTCAGTGTGGCGCTGGCGGTTTGGGCGTGGGCGGTGCCTGCCGTGAAAAGCGCGGCTGCCGCCATGGCAACCATGCTCGCGAGCCGTGATTTGTGAATCCGCATGTTGAGCTTCTCCGTATTTGAAGTTGAGCAACGGCTAATTGGCCGTTGCCGTTAGATCGATGGTGGATGTGAACTGGGTACCGGTGACAGGTCCGCCGGATCCAGGGGCTGCAGTCGAGATGATGAGCTTCAGAGTGTGGCTTGTGTTGCTGAAATAACTCCCCGTCGCGGTAATGGTCTGCGCCGTTGTGGTTAACGTCGTGGAATTCAGATCAATCGTGATCCCCGTAGGTGCCGTGGAAGCCAGCGCTGCCGAGAGGGTATAGCTCGTGCTGCTTGAGCCGCTCATCTCGATCCGGATGTCGAACGGGCTTGAGGCCGTAAACGACGTTTTGCCCGACTTCACCGTCACTCCCGTGGCCGGCGAACTGTTGTAATCCGATACCGTCCCAAAATTCATCGTGGCGGCCGACGTCCCGGTATTTCCCAGTGCGATCCCGTTGGGGTTGGAATTCAAAAGCATCACAATGGCCGAAGTGTTCGTGAGTTGCACGTTCAATGTTCCGCTCGTGGATGCCTTCTGCGTCTTGGCCGCAGGAATCACGGAGAGGCCAAGCCCGATCAGCCGTAATGTGCGCAGTAGTTGCATCAGTTAGCCGTCGCCGTAAAGTCAATGGTTTGGCCCAGGCTGCCCGTGGCCACGGAATACTGAACAGTCACCGAGAGGCTAACGCCCGTGTTGGCTCCATAGACGCCGCTGGTAATGAGATTCTTCTTGGTGGTCGCGAGCACTTTTCCGTCGGCCGTCCACTTCACCCCCGTGGTAGGCGTGCTGGGCAGCGCGGCCGCCAGCGTGTAGCTGGTGGAAGTGCCACCCGTCTGAGTCACGTTCACGTAAACCGTGTTCGCCAGCGTGTAGTTCTTGCCGGTGCTCGCCGGCGTAAACGTGACGCACGTTTGGTCGTCGCTCGCAATCGAAGCGGTGCCCAGATTCAATGACGCCGTGCTCGTACCTGCGCCGCCGAGGCTACAGTACCCAGGTGATCCAGCGCCAGAGGCGTTCACAAAGGCAAACGTAAGTTTCGACGCGGCGCTTACCGTCACCAGTAGACTGCCCGCCGGCACTGCCTGCGCATGCGCGCACATCGCTGCAAACACGCACGGCAGCCATGCCGTCAGGAACCACCTCCGGCGCACGCTGGCACAGAACTTCCCCAGCCCGCGCTCCGGCGCGCACACATTTGGAATGAAACGGATCATGCCCTCCGAAATCTTCAAATCCGTTTCAGAGAACTGAAACGGGGAAGACCTTCCTCTATAAACCGCATCGCGCGGAACGAATTGCTATTCCAAGAAATCTGGACCCGTATCCCCTTCTGCGAGGGATGTTGACGGCAACCTGGAACTGCTTGCCGACTTACCGATGCCGGATTGCTTCCAAACTGAGTGAAACGAATCCCAGGGTTCCATAGGGAAGCAGGAAGCGCATCCAGCGTGGAGTAGGTTGAATTATATGGACAAATTTGTGAACTTTCATCAATAAAATCGCGGGGATTTGCAGGATTTTAGTACTCATCTATGAGGGGTTGATTAGAGTCTCTCTTGGTATTCATTGCGCATATATCAGGTAACTGAAACAGCGCGGGAAAATGACTACGGTAACTTATCTCTGCATTACCGCGCCTCGCAACAGGATTCTGGTGGGAAATGAGCACAGGTGAATCGCGGTGTAACTTGAGTTGCTGGTGTTTTCTAGCCGTTATTGCTTTGCCTCTGGGCCGATCATCTTCTCGGGCCGCAGGTACCGGTCAAACTCCTCTTCGGTCAGAAAGCCAAGTTCACGATTGGCCTGGCGTAGAGAGAGTCCGCGTTCGTGTGCCGTCTTGGCGAGCTTTGCAGCTTTGTCGTAGCCGATGTACTGGTTCAATGCTGTCACCAGCATGAGGCTGCTCTCCACATATTCGCGAATGCGAGCGAGATTTGCCTCCAGTCCGTTGATGCAGAACTCCACGAAGGAGCGGCACGCATCGCTGAGCAGCCGAACCGAATGCATGAAGTTGTAGATCATGACGGGCTTGAAGACGTTCAGTTCGAAGTTGCCCTGGCTTCCGGCGAATGCCAGTGCGGTGTGATTGCCGTGAACCTGGACGGCCACCATCGTCAATGCCTCGCATTGCGTGGGGTTCACTTTCCCGGGCATGATCGAACTGCCCGGCTCGTTCTCCGGGAGCAACAGTTCGCCTAACCCGCAGCGCGGCCCCGATCCCAGCCAACGGATGTCGTTGGCAATCTTCATCAGCGAAACCGAGAGTGTCTCGATGGCCCCACTGGCGAAGACCAGTTCGTCGTGGGCCGAGAGCGCGGCAAATTTGTTCGGGTGCGAGCGGAATGGAAGGCCGGTGAGTTCCGCGATCTTAGCTGCCGCGCGCTCGGCGAACTCCGGGTGCGTATTCAGCCCGGTGCCGACGGCTGTACCGCCAATGGCGAGATCATAAAGGCCGTCAATGGCCGTCTCGATGCGTGCCAGATCCCGTTCCAGCAGACTCGCCCAGCCGCTCACCTCTTGTCCGAGCGTGAGGGGAGTGGCGTCCTGCAGATGCGTTCGCCCGATCTTGAGGATGTCTTTGAATGCTTCCGCTTTTACGCGCAGTGCATCGTGCAGCTTTCGCACCTCAGGCAACAGCCTTTCATGAACAGCACTGGCAGCCGCAATGTACATCGCGGTTGGAAACGTGTCATTGGATGATTGCGACATGTTGACGTGATCGTTGGGATGAATCGGCTTCTTGCTTCCCATCACGCCGCCCGCCAGTTCGATCGCGCGGTTCGCAATCACCTCGTTGATATTCATGTTGGTCTGCGTGCCGGAGCCGGTCTGCCAGATGCGCAGCGGGAACTCGCCGTTCAGGCGACCCGCGATCACCTCGTCGGCAGCCCGCACAATCAGCTCTGCCTTGTCGCGCGGAAGCCTGCCCAGTTCCTGGTTCACCAGGGCTGCGGCTTTCTTCAGAATGCCAAAGGCGCGGATCAACTCCTCCGGCATCCGATCCTCCCCAATCGAGAAGTGGTGCAGCGAGCGCTCCGTCTGAGCACCCCAGTAGTGGCCGGCAGGAACTTCGATTGCTCCCATGCTGTCGGTTTCTGTTCGGAAACTCGAATTTGCGCTCATCTGTTCTCCTCTGCCGCCGGCATCCCAGTCAGAAAGTTTCAGAAGCGTTGTGTCTTATGACGCGCCGCATGCCCCGGAATCTCGCATGCACCATCCGGTGGATGCCTTGGCTGCCTCAATTATGCTCGCTGCACTCTGCGGCCGTTTGCCGGCGGCCGAGAGCAGAATGGGAACAGAGGATACTGATTTCGAGCCCTCGGACGGTTTCGCCGGAATGGCTCGCTAGATGCGCCACGATTACTTGAATCCGGATCTAAACCGAAGTGGGCCAAGCGCTGCGGTGCGCGGGGCGAATGCCATTGCTTGTCGAATTCTGACGTTCGGGCGGCCGGCTCAGCCGAGCGCCCCGCGCGGAGCCGCCGCCGGTCCAGTGGCGCCGATTGGGAATTGCGAGCGGTGGGAGGCAACTCTACGGAGATGGACTCGCTGATGCGCCCGTCATCAACCGGAAATCCCCAATCCCAATTCCGTAATCAGCGGGCGTCAGCCAAGGCTGCAGCGATCGTCTTCGCCAGAATCTTTACGTCAAGCCACGGACTCCACGTCTGAACGTAAGCTTGATCGACGGAGAAATAACTGTCCAAGGAAGGATCGTGGATAGGCTGGACCTGCCAGAGACCTGTCATACCCGGCTTCACGTCAAGGCGGCGGAGGTGGGGTATTTTGCAGTCGTCTAGTTCACTCGCCATGGGTGGCCGGGGACCCACGATACTCATCTCTCCGCGCAAAACATCGAAAAGCTGGGGTACTGCGTCCAGCGAGTATTTCCTCAGGAATTGGCCAACTCGGGTGACGTGAACATCGTTAACCGTCGCCGATAGTTTCCGCTCGCGCTCGCTCCAATCGGCTGCCGCTGCTGATTTCCGGTAGCTGCCGCCGGCCATGGTGCGGAATTTCGTGCACCGGATCCGGCGGCCTTTCAACCCCAGCCTCTGGGAGCGGTAAAAAACCGTTTCCCCCGACTCCAGCTTGATCAGCAAAGCCACCAGAAGCATAGGCGCGCCAAGCATGACGATTCCCGCCATCGCGAGCGCGACGTCCATTGAGCGCTTCAGAAGAGCCGAAACCCTGCAGAGGCGTTCGCGACAGGGTGGGGAAGATGCCGACCAGCCGACGAATTCAATGGGGCGGTCCCAGATCTCGCGAAATGGCCGCGCAGCGGGGAAATGCGCAATACGCTCAGAAAACTCTGTCATCGCCATCAATGGTCTCCACTTGCGAAGAAGAGGAAAAGGCTGCCATCAATCCGGCCAAGCCGTGTCCAATTCGAAGTGTCTCTCCGTGCACTCCACTCGGCTCCAGCGGCCAGTGAATTTGATCTCGACCCGTCCGCGCCCCTACCTGCTGGGCCTGGTCAGAACACGCACTAGCTAGTGAATGTAGAGGGAACCAATGAAATAAGGCTCATTCGCGAAAGTGACGCAACCTTAAAAGAGGAGGGCGAATCCCTATGATTCGAGGACGGCCACGGATCCAGGCACAGTCGATATTTAATACCGAAACCGATATTAGCGAATTCTAATGCGACTGCCAATGGAATTCTTATGAACGTCATCTCCAGCCCGCATACATTGGTAATAGAGTCTGGTTACTCTTTCGCTTACGGGAGTTACATTGAGGCATCCTTTGACGGGGAATGGGATTACGCAGTCTTCGAGAACAGCCGTGCGTAGTTGGAAGGCGGCCCAACCGACCGATCCAACCATGGGAGCTTTCGGACCGGGAGGAGGTTCAGGGACGCCGGTGCGGGCGCTTTGGGTGATCAGCAAAGCGTTTCTGTGGAAATCCCAATCTTTGCGCGGGACTTTTGGCGAGGTAAGTGTATACAGCCAAATACGATCCGTAATCAGACAACGACGAAAAGCGGATTGGAGAGACGGTCCAGTCACTGCAGAAACACGGATTTCGGTCGATGAACGTGAAAGATTTTCCCGAACGGGCTCCAAACAGGGCGACGCCGGGCTGCTGCAGGAAAGTTCGGAGCTAAATTGCTCAGGGGTGACGAAAATCACATCGCGGCGGGAACGGCTGGCAGCAGAATTGCTTGTAAGTGAATAAACAAGCGTAGATTTGGATTGAAGCTAATATAGGGCTGCCGCGGAAGGAGATGGGATGGTTTCACTCGTTGCACTTGCAGAACACGGTTCCCGCGTGGAAGCGTCCTTGGCGATGGCAACCAGAAAGTTGCCGCGCCCCCGCCTTGTCAGTCGGTCTGCCGGCCATGCCTTGGAGATCCTCGGTCATGCCATCGAGTATCTGACTGATCAGTATGTCGAGCAACCGACCGATACGAATGACTTGGCTGCCGGTCAGCTCGAAGCTATTCAGATCCTCATGGCCCTCAACCGCTCCATCTACTTCGATTGTCCGGAGAAGCCAGGTCTGGTCGAACGAGTGGGTGCGCTCTGCCGATTCGCATTTTCCAGGCATCAGGTCTGAGTCTAAAGGGCCGCTTGATCCCTCCGGATTCCCGGCTCGGGCGTGCCACTTCAGCCAGAGCGCGCCCCTCTGCCGCTGGCAGATTCATCCCACCGTATTCCCTAGACGAGTTACCTATCTGGTCATCCAGCTCACTTCCTGCTATTCATCTGATTAACTCGTATAAACCCTAGTTGACACCGGTCACCTCTGGACACATAGTGTTGGCGTCCGTTATTCGGGCTGTGCCGCATTTGTTTCCAGCCCTTATCTATCGAACCATCACGCGGTAGCGGACAGCATGTCCGGGGACAGCTCGCTCCAGACGCTGCCTGCATTCGGAGCGGAGTGAGTGCCTCCCTGGTCGCATCGAACTTCTTCGCCGGAATGCAAGAACGTTTCTCGCAGGTAACTCCCGCAGCAGGAAGGCAGTTTCGGAGCCGTGGTTTCCGCGCCAGGCGGCGCGATGCGCATCCTGAGAGAGTTCAATCACTCACCATGGATAGCGGCGGCGGGCAAGGAATCGCCGCCACTTTCAAGCAGACAAAGAAGGAGGTGCCGCCATGCGTCCTGAAAACCAATCGATGGTTGTGCCACTCATCCCAGCTTCTCCAACACGGTATCTCCCTCTCGGCACGTCGCCGGCAAGCGGAATGGAAGCTTCCGCTTTCCTGCTCTATTGCGAACAGACCATTCTGAAAAACGAGGGGGGAACGGAACTCGGTGACATCGTGAACGAAATCTTCAAGGAGGAACTTTCCGATCGGGCCCAGGCACGTCGATACCTATGGGAGTTCTTTGATTAGAAGTGATGGACCGGCCGCACAACTCACAGAAGTGCACGGCTGCATGGTCCAAGCGGGGTGCAACCTCACTGACGAGGACGTACCTTGATACACCCATACATAAATGAAGGGAGAACTTATATGAGCGTCGCCACCCTTCCCGAAATACAGGTTGAGAAAACATTGCCTCTCGCAGACAAGGTTGTCCTCGTGACAGGTGGGTCGCGAGGTATCGGTCGCGCCATCTGCAAAGAGCTCTCCGTGCGCGGCGCCACAGTGGCCGTCGACTACCGCCAGAGCCGACTGCTGGCGGAAGACTTGCGGGATGAGATCCGCAACTGTGGGCAGGGCTGCGAAATATTTCAGGGAGACGTCTCGGAGGGCAAGCAGGCCCGGAAGCTTGTTCAAGATGTGCTCGAATGCTTTCACCACATCGACGTGCTGGTGAACAACGCGGGCATTACCCGCGACCGCTCTTTCCGCAAGATGACCGACCAGGAGTGGCTTGAGGTGATTGAGACAAACCTGAACAGCGCCTTTTACTGCACGTCGGCCGTGCTGCCCGTGATGATCGAACGGAATTTTGGCCGCATCGTCAATATGACCTCGTTTTGCGGGCAGATGGGAAACTTTGGGCAAGTGAATTACTGCGCCAGCAAAGGGGGCCTGATCGCCATGACCAAAGCGCTGGCCCAGGAGCTGGCCAAATACAACATCACTGTAAATGCGATTGCCCCCGGCTTCACACGTACGGATATGGTGGCTGCGATACCTCCCGAGATTCAGGAGCAACTCAGGAGTCGAATTCCGATGCACCGCTTCGCAGAGCCGGAAGAGATCGCGAAGGCCGTGGCTTTTGTTATCTGCGATGGCGACTATATCACCGGGCAGCAGATCAATGTGAACGGCGGCATCTACATGTAGTGCTGCCGTCCCCGCGGGGCGTGGGACCAGCGTGGGACGCTTAAGTCCCACGCCCCCGGCTCACTGCGAGCGCGGGCCCAGCCAGTCCGCGATGTGCGGCCAGGTGGTGCGATGTGCGCTGCTCCCCGCCATGATCCCGATATGGCCTCCATGGATGTGGTAGATCTCTTTATCTGTGCTGCCTACCTTCTCCAGAATCGCCTCCGACTGGCAGGGCGGCGTAATGTGATCCGCGCCGGCAATCACGTCCAGCAGGTTGGCTTTGATCCGCGCCAGATTCACCGTCTCATTGCGGATCTGCAGACGGTTCTGAATCAATTCGTTGTTGCGGTAGAGGTTCACAATCAGTTGCCGATAGGCCGCTCCCGCCATTGGAATGGTATCGGTGACCCAGGTGTTCATCGCATGCCAGCTCTCCACGGCTGCCGGGTCATCGAGGTTATCCCAGAGCTTGCAGAAGCTGGTGACGTAGTTCTCCACCGGCCGCAACGCGCGCGCGCCGTAGTCGATCATCTCGCCCGGCATGTTGCCGAAGGTCTTCAGCACCTTGTCGACATCGAAATACTTCTCGTTCGTCCAGCGCGCGAACGTGAGCCTTCTCTGGTTCGAGAAATCCAGAGGCGCGGTGAGCAGCAGCAGGTTGCGTAACCCGTCATCGGGGCGCAGCGCGGCATAAATCGTCGTTAAAATCGCGCCGATGCACCAGCCCAGCATGCTGAACTCTTCCGTCTTCGCGATCGACTTCAGCTTTCGAATCGCACGTGGCAGGTATTCCAGCGCGTAATCGTCGAATGTCAGATGCCGGTCTTCGTACCCCGGCGCCCCCCAGTCAAGCAGATACACATCGAATCCACGGCGCACCATGAACTCCACAAAACTGTGCCCAGGGCGAAGGTCCAGAATCGACGGCCGGTTCATGATGGCAAACACCAGCAGCAGGGGGACCCGGTACCGCTCGTCGGGAGCAACCACCGGCGTGTACCGATACAGGCGTGCCTTGTTCAACGCCCAAACCGTCTCCTTCGGCGTCCGCGCAATGTCAGCCTTAGAGAACAGGACTTTGTTGAACTTGCTCAGCCTCTGCTGAAATCCGAAAACTGCATCTGCTGTTGGTTCCTGGGGCATCACTCGTCTCCCTGCATGCAATCCATCAATTCACTCCACAACTGCCCCGGGCTCTCTCTTGCGGCGTGCCGACGGATTCTCCGGCGCTGGCAGACTCCGCCGCCGTTCCTCTTCGATCACCCACTGCGCGATCTCGCAGGTCTCCTTCGCCAGGCATCCGGGCCCGCATACAAAATCGGCATCATTTTTGTGGACATCCTCAGCCGTGAACATCTGCCAGCGCATTCCCACCGCGCGCCCTTCTTCTTCAATGCGTTCAATGCGAAACCACCGGTTCGCCTCCTGCTTTACCCGCCGGCAGATTTTGCACTTCGGTTTGGGAGGCTCGACAGGCATATGTCCCTCGCCTTGCTCCCGCGGGGTGCGTCTCACGGCCGAGCCCTGGAGAAATCCCATGCCGCTCTTCAAGTCCGAGGCGCGTGTCCCTCGGGAGCGGCGCCATGCCGCACAGGACGAGCGCCACCCGCTCCTGGCGGAGACGTCGGCGGTTCCTTGGCAGCTCCCTTGCGCAGCGCGGCGAGTTCTTCGGCCAGATGATCCAGCTTGGCATCCATATCGTCGAGCCGGATCTCCACATTCGTGAAACGCTCTGCCAAGCTAGCAACATCCTGCCGCGAGGGGATTGAAAGCTGCTGCATCGCCTGCAGCATCGTCTTCTCCAGCGCCTCGCGGAACGGAGCCGATGCCGTCAGGTAATAGTCCAGCATCGCCCCCGTGGCCTGCGCGTACCCTTCAGTGTTCACGGCGTCGATCATGCTCTTCGACAAGCTCTCCAGATAGGCGTCTCGCATCCCGCGAAACGGCTCGAACGGATCGCGTGTCTTCTTCTCGTCAGTTCGTGTTTCAGCCATATACCACGCTCCAGGTGCCACGAAGCATACACCCGGCTTGTTTTCCGGTCTGTGATGCCACGCAAAAACATCCCCCCCGGCGGCGGCCAGTTTCCGCCGCCGCCGGGTTGCGGAGATATCGCCGGTTCCACCTCCGGCGAAAATATCAAAGGCCCACCAGTGCAGGTCGCGATGCGCGCACAGACAGCGGGTCAACGGGCGACCAACTCCAGCAACTCCTTCTGCGCATCGACCACCGTGTCGATGCCCTTCTTGAACGAGTCGCTCACAGTCACCACCTGCGGGCCGCCCAATCCAACCTGTTCCCTTACCGCGTCCACTGCGGCCTTGGCTTCCACGGCGACCGCATCGAGCCCCTTCTTGTTCGCCGCCAGCGTGCTCTCGATCGACCGTTTGAATGCCTTGTTATTCGAATCGGAGACATCTTTCGCAAGCCGCGACCGCTCTTTGAACAGATCGGTCCAGAGCTTGCTCTGCTCCAGGGCGAAATCGATGGCTTGTTTCTGTGCCTCTGCGTAGCGGTCGAACGTTCCCACCGCCAGATCGAGGAACGCCAGCCGCGGCACAATCGGCAGCTTCTCCGCGGCCTTCTTCACAACGGCCGCCATCTCCGTGTTTTGCTGCACCGCCAGGCTGAGCGTCTGCTTCTGGATTTCTGCCAGCCGCTCAACTCCCTTTAGCAATGTTCCTGCCATGTTCTGCACCACGTCGTAGCCGGGCATGGCAATTGGCTCCGGCGGCGGCTCCTGATTCATCTTCGGGACGGGACTCATCGCTCCTCCTTTACCATGCTGCAAATATTACTGCAATGCAGCATAAAAATATCCTACGCCCGTTCCCGCTCCTGTCAAGGCATAAAATGACGTTTGATGACCGAACGAAAAACCATCCTGATCAAGAAGTACGAGAACCGCCGGCTCTACGACGCGACCAACAGCCGCTATGTGAACCTGGACGAAGTGGCCCAGTTCGTCAGGCTGGGCTACGACGTGCGCGCCGTCGACGTAGCGACCGGAGAGGACATCACCCGCCTCATTCTCACCCAGATCATCGCCGATGGTGCAAGGACCCCGGACTCGAGCTTTCCTCTCGATGTGTTGCGGCAGATGGTCATTGCCTCAGGGCAAGCAACGCAAGAGGGTGCGATTCGCTACTTCAAAGCTCTCACTGATCTGTATCAAAACACCTACCGCGCGATGACGCCAGCCTTAAATCCCTTCGAATTCATGGGCATGAACGGTGAGGCCGCGGAGAACCGCGCCGCCTCGGCGCCGGGTTCAGGAGCCAATCCACCCAAGGCTCGCGTCTCTGAAGCGCCGGATGACGTGCAGCACCTGAAGGAGCGCGTTGCCGAGCTTGAGCGAATGGTTTCGTCTCTTGCCCCCCGCGGCAAGCGCCCTCGGAGCGCCGCAAAGTCAGCGGGTCGCCGCAAAAAGTAACTGCATAGCCCGTCTCGAATCATCCACAACATTCCTCCAAGTTAAGATCCGTGCTCCATCCTTTCCCGCAGTGATACGCGCTACTGAACGCCCTTCGGCGCCGGAAAGAATTAGACGCAAATAGGACTAAACTTCACCAAATTTTCAAAACCATCTGCCGCGTTCCGCCATCTCATGTAATATTGCACTGCAGCATATTTGATGCTGCTATGCAGTATGGGAGGACGAGGAGGTCCGATGGAAATCGTAGAAGCAGCGCCCGTGACCGCGATTGAAGCGCCGTTCACGCTGGCGGGTAAAGTGGCTCTGGTGACGGGAGCCGGCAGAGGAATTGGCAAGGAGATTGCCCGGAGACTCGCCCTGGCAGGCGCATCCGTCATGATCAACGATCTGGACGCCGACGCGCTTCAGGAGGCGCAGTCTCAACTCCCCACCGATCGTGTGCAGCATGTGCAGGGCGACCTGACCGAGCCCGACGTTCCCGACAGCGTCGTGAAAGCCACGATCGATACCTATGGCGCTCTCGACATCATCGTCAACAACGCCGGCTACACCTGGGACAGCGTTATTCAAAAGACCACCGACGAGCAGTTCCAGTCCATGCTCGACATCCACATCGTTGCTCCCTTCCGCATCCTGCGCGCCGCCTCCCATTACATTCACGACACCGCCAAGCGCGAGGTCGCGGCCGGCCAGCATGTCATGCGCAAGGTCGTGAACATCACCTCCATCTCCGGAACCGATGGCAACCCCGGCCAGGCCGGCTACGCCGCGGGCAAGGCCGCCGTCATCGGCCTCACCAAGACGCTCGCCAAGGAATGGGGCCGCTACAACGTCACCGTCAACGCCGTCGGCTTCGGCCTTATCGAAACACGCCTCGTGCAGCCTCTCAACGGCGCCTCCATGGACATGCACGGCAAGCACATCCGCCTCGGCGTGCAGCAGAGCCTGCTTGATCTCTGCAAGCGCACGTGCCCTCTGGGCCGGCTCGGCACGCCCGAAGACGCCGCCGGTCCGGTGCTCTTCTTCTGCTCGCCTCTTTCCGACTACGTTACCGGCGAGGTGCTCATCTGTGGCGGCGGTCTCCATTTCTGATCCATCGCACCACAAGTCGTTCCACCTATCCAGGGTGCCATTCATCGCGCACCCTGGGCCCCCCGCGACAGGTCTTCGTACGGGTGCGGAACTTCACCGCGCGATGAGTGGGGCAGCACTGCCCTCTCCATCCCGGTTGCCGCACTTCGCGCGATCCCTCCCAATAGACGAACTGCGTCCAAAGGGAATAGGATTCGATCGGTAAAGACATGGCGCAGATACAATCAGCTTCCGCACTTCAGCAAGAAGCCTTCGGCGCGCTCGATGCATTTCAGATCGAGCTTCCTTCGTGGGGATTCGCGAACACGGGAACGCGCTTCGGCAAGTATCTCCAGCCCGCGGCCGCCTCCACCCTGGAAGAGAAGTTCAGCGACGCGGGCCAGGTGCACAAGCTCACCGGCGTTACGCCCACCCTCGCTCTTCACGTCCTCTGGGATTTCCCCGGCGGCCTCGCCGATATCGCTCCCGTCCGCACTCTGGAGCAGCAATACGGAGTCAGTTCCGGCTCCATCAATCCGAACCTCTTCGAGGATCAGGACTACAAGTTCGGCTCCATTTGTAATCCCTCCGCCGATATCCGCGATAAAGCCCTCGCCCATCTGCTCGACTCCATCGCAATCGCGCGCGACCTCGGTTCCCGCGACGTATCGCTCTGGCTGCCCGATGGCTCCAACTATCCCGGCACACAGAGCATGCGCAAGCGTATCGACTGGGTTGAAGAGGCGCTCCGCCGCGCCCACTCGCAGTTGCTGCCCCATCAGCGCTTGCTTATCGAGTACAAGCCGTTCGAACCCGCCTTTTACCACACCGACATTGCCGACTGGGGCATGTCATCCCATCTCTGCGCCCAGGCCGGACCGCAGGCCCGCGTGCTTGTCGATACCGGGCATCACTACGCGGCGCAGAACATCGAGCAGATTGTGGCCTGGCTTCTCCACCTCGACCTCCTCGGCGGCTTCCACTTCAACGATCGCCGTTACGCCGACGATGACCTCACCCTCGGTTCCATCGATCCTTACCAGATCTTCCGCATCTTCCACGAGATTCTGATCTCCGGCTCACCGCTCGGCAACATCGCCTTCATGATCGACCAGAGCCACAATCTCAAAGGCAAGATGGAAGCCATGGTCCAGACCGTCGCCACGGCGCAGGAGCTGTGGCTTAAAGCGGCGCTTGTCGAGCGGGAAGCACTCGAAAAGCTGCAGACTTCTTGCGAACTGGTCGCCGCCGAGGAACTCTTCCGCTCCGCATTCTGGCGCGACGTGCGCCCGCTCGTTCGCGAGTGGCGTCGCATGCGCGGCTTGCCTGAGGATCCTCTGGCAGCCCTGGCAGAGAGCGGGTATGTGGAGCGCATCGCCGCCGAGCGCGCTGGCAAGGCCGCACCGGCTACGTCTTACGCATAGCCGCTCGAAAGCCAGCTCTGGATGGAGCAGAGTACTCCGGTGGAGAGAGGGTGCCGAGTCAGGCAAGCCCTCCGACTCTCCTCCCTGGAAGGCCGGAAGTGTGCCTCGGAACCCCTCAATTCCGGAGTACTACAGCTCGCGGAGGGACACGGCAACGGGGCGCAGCGCCGCGCGAACCGCGGGCAACAGGCCGCCAAGAACACCCATGGCGAGCGCAAAGATCACACCCATGACGAGCAGATTGAACGTGATCTTGAAGGCGAAAGCTATGTTCGAGAAGGTGGAGAAATTCATGGTCTGGGTTGTCATCCCATTGAGCGGAAGAACGGCGACACAGCCAATGACCCCGGCGATGAACGAGATCAGAAGCGCCTCAAAGAGAAACGAGAGGACAACGCTGAGGCTGGAGAAGCCGAGAGCGCGCATGGTGGCAATTTCGCGTCCGCGTTCGGCGACAGCTGAGTACATGGTGTTGAGGGCACCAAAGATTGCGCCGATGGCCATGACGCCAGCCACCAGGCCACCAAGAATCGTGATGAGGCGCGTCATCGCCGAGGATTGTTTCGCGTAGTAATCGACTTCACGCTCGACTTCCAGATTGAGTTGCGGATCGGAGGTTATGGAGTCCTTGAATTGGTTGAAGGCCGCGGCCGAAGTCAGGTGAACGGTGGCGGATTGGAAGATGTTGTCGGGGCGCTTGAGCACCTCGTTCAAAATGCGAGCATCACACCATATCTCGGAGTCGAAAGATGAGCCCCCGGCGTCGAATACTCCCACGACCTTCCAATGGCCGCCAGCGAAATCGACGGTATTGCCAAGCGTGAGGCCGGCGTAGGTTTTCGAGGCATTCTTGCCGACGACCAATTCATCAAGACCGGAGTGGAACATCCTACCTTGAGCGATCTTCACGAACCGTCGAATCTGGAGCACATTTGAAGAGACGCCGCGAATCTGCACGTTCGCGTCGGTGCCCGTGGAGATGAGTGGCACGGGCACAACGCCGACGACTTCCTGCGTGATCATGGGCTGACCGGAGGCGTCACGTTCCACTCCGGGCTTGTCTTGCACCAGTTTCACGGAGTCGAGTGTGATGCCCCCCATCATCTCCGATGTTGATCCGGCGCGCATGACGAGTGCATCATCGGGCGAGCCCGACGCCACGAGGGTGGCGCGGAAGCCGCGCGCCAGCGAAAGCATGGCCACGAATACGCCGACTGTTCCAGCGATGCCGAGGACGGCGACGATGGTGGAGGTCCAGCGCGCGCGAATGCTGCGGAAGTTATACGAGATGGGAACGGAGCCAATGACTGGGGCGAGCAATCCGGCGATGATGCCGCCGAGGATGGTCAACACCAGAAGCAGCGCCGCGATTGCCAAAAGAGTGATCACGATGCCGAAGAAGAGCTTTGCCAACATGCTCACACCCTCCGCAGCGCATTGACGACGCGCATGCGCATTGCGCCATAGGCAGGAAGAATCCCGCTGGCGAAGCCGACCAGGAGCGCAGCGATCACGCCGTAGGCCAGCGTTTTGGCTGTGACAAGCAGGGGCGGCAACAAACCGGCCATCGCGCGGCTGAGCGCGGGAATCGCGACCACAGCCAGGATTAAGCCCACACAACCTGCGAGCGCGATGACCATGGATTCGCCGAGGATAAATCCGAGGACGGCGCGATCGGAGAAGCCAATGGCCTTGAGCACGCCCAGTTCATTGGTTCGCTCGCGCACGGAGATGGCCATGGTGTTTCCGGTGACCAGCAGGAGCGTGAAGAAAACGACAGTACCGATGGAGATGATCAGGAATTTGATGTTGCCGAACTGCTTGACCCAGCTTTCCGCAAACGCTGACTCAGTCTGGGTCCGCGTTTCGTAGGGCGAGTTCAGGTACATGTTGTCGATGGTCTTGGCGATCCGCGGCGCGTCATCTGGATTCGCGATGCGAACCGTGTACCATCCTACTTGTCCCTTCAAACTATCGGGGATGCTCTCCTTGAAATACTCCCACTGGATCCAGAACTGGGTTGTGTCATCCTCGGGCTTTGCACCGTGATAAATGCCGTCGATGTTGAACTCGAACGCCTTGTTCTGAAGGCCGTACAGCGTGGTGGTGATGGGAATGCGATCGCCTATCTTCCAGCCAAAGCGCTCCGCGGTGGCCGCACCAACGATCGCGCCCTGACGATCTTTCAAGAATGTGGCCCACTGGTCATCGGGAACGATGAGCTCCGGATAAACCTGCCGCTGGTTTTCGGGGTCGATGACGAACTGAGGGAAGAAGTTCTTGGGATCCTGATAGACCCCGCCGAACCAGTTGTCGTGGGTGATGTAGCTCACGCCTGGGATGCGAAGAATCTCATCCCGATAGGAGAGCGGGATGGTATTGATGATGGACGTGCGGTTGATGGTCACGAGGCGATTCGCGCTTACAACGTCCGCGCCGCGACCGAAGGCTTCATTGACGACGCCCAGCAGCGCAAAGAGAAAGAGCGCAACCGCGAACGACCCGATGGTGAGCACCAGGCGAGCTTTCTTGCGAAACAGGTTTGCCAGGATGAGTCTGCTGTATTTCATGAGACACCTCCCGCGACCACGTCGTGGCGGGCTCCTGCTTCGACGAGCACGCCCTTTTCGAGATGCAGGGTAATGTCGGCCTGGCGCGCAACCACGGGATCGTGCGTGACCATCAGCACGGTTTTTCCGTATTCCTTCACCAGGCGCTTGATGAGATCCATCACCTCGTCGGCGCTCTTGCGGTCCAGGTCGCCGGTGGGCTCATCACAGAGCAGGAAAGTGGGATCAGCGACGATGGCGCGGGCAATGGCGACACGCTGTTCCTGGCCGCCCGAGAGCTGGCGGGGATAGTGCTGCATGCGCTCGCCGAGGCCGACGATCGACAGCGCGATTTCAACGTGTTTCCGGCGCTCGGCCTTGGAGAGCCTGGTCAGCAGCAAGGGGAGCTCTACGTTCTGGAACGCGTTGAGCACCGGGATGAGGTTGTACATCTGGAAGATGAAGCCGACGTGGCGGGCGCGCCAGTCCGTCAGCTTGCCGCGCGACATGTGGGTGATTTCATCGCCGGCCACGCTGATTGTGCCTCGCGTGGGGACATCGAGGCCGCCGAGCAGGTTGAGCAGAGTCGTCTTGCCGGAGCCGCTCGGTCCCATGAATGCCACGAAGTCGCCCTTGTCGACGTTGAGGTTCAATCCCTGCAGAACGTCGACGTCCTCATTGCCACGCCGATAGGTCTTATCCAGGCCGCGTACCTGAATCAGGCTTTCCGCCGAACCATTGCCATCTACGCGTACCATATTCAAGACTCCTTGGTGTTCGCCGTGGCCGCCGAGCGGCGGAACGGCGCCGATATCATGCAGCCACGGTATCCCGTGCTCCGCAATCCCAAGAGAATTCAGATCCAGAGGAAAGCCCGGCGAAAAACTGCACCGCCAGAACGAACTGCTACCGCTTGACCGCTACGGTTTCGCCATCTTTCAAATCGGACGGGCCGCTGACTACGACTGTGTCTCCAGCCGTGAGCCCGGCCAGAATCTGAGCCTGCGCGCCATCGGATGTGCCAACCTTCACGGCGTGGCGCTCGACGTGGTCGCCTTTCAGCAGGAAGACGATCTTCTGACCGCCTTCGTTGCGGAGGGCGCTTTGCGGAACCATGATGCCCACCGGTGCCTTTTGTGCCTGCTTCTGTTCTTCTGCCAGGAAGGTGACTTTCACTCCCATATCGGGCAGAATGCGCGGATCAAGCTTGTCGAAAGCGATGCGCACCTCGACCGTCGCCTTCTGGCGGTCTGCGGTCGGAATGATGGTGCGCACGTGGCAGGGAATCTTCCAGTCAGGATACGCATCGAGAACCGCGGTCACTTCCTGGCCGGCCTTCACGCGCGCGATGTAGTTCTCGTTTACATCGACTTCGATTTCATTGGAAGCCATATCGACGATGGTGGCAATGCCGGTACGTGTAAAGCCGCCGCCCGCAGAGATGGGCGACACCATTTCTCCTACTTGGGCATCTTTGGAAACGATGATGCCATTGAAGGGGGCGCTGATGACGCAGTTATCCACCGCCTGCTGCGCCTCCTGGATGCGCGCGTCGGAAGCAATCACCTGCTCTTTCGCATAGTCGATCTTCGCCTTAAGGCTGTTGGCGGCCATGGTTGCATTGTCAAGAGCTTCCTGAGTTTGAATGCCTGCCGTTCTTAGCTCCTGGGCCCGACGTAACTCGATCTGCGCGTTTTTTAACTGCACCTGCAGGTCGAGAATGCTGGCTTGCGTAGCGTTGCGATCTGCCTTGGCGGAGGCGAGCGAGCGCTGGGCATCGGAGTCGTCCAGGGTGGCGAGGACAAAGCCCTTTTGGACGTGCATGCCTTCTGTAAAGAACACGCCGGTAACGCGGCCGGTGATTTTGGCGGCCACGGTGGCGCGCCGCTGAGGTGTGACATAGCCGCTCGCGTTCAGCAGTGCCTGAGGACCGTCTTCCGGAGCGTCCACCGTGGTCACCTGGACGGACGGCGTCCGGTGCGTGTAGGCATAGAATCCGCCCACGCCTACGAGGGCAGCGAGCAATATGCCGGCGGCAATGGCTATTCCCTTGCCGGCTTTCCGCGAGCCACGCTTGTGGGCCTCAATGCGCAGCGCGCCCAGATCTGGTTTCACACTCGTCTCAGGCATAGCAAGTCCAGGCGAAATACGCAGCCTCCCGGAGATTTGTTCCTTTTGGTGGCAGGACAAGATTACACCGGAAGGCGATCGCGATGATTGCCTCAACCGCGTTTAACTTTTTGAGAGATTTAGTTAATTCTGGATTCTACCGTGCCGGTACCCGTTTGCCGCGATCCCAGCAGAACGAATCGAGGCTTGTTACTTTGAATGGCAGTTATACCGGTCCCAATGGGTATCCCAGTCGAGGTGTTATCCGATCTATTCCGTGGTGTAGCGAATCTCCAGTCGGCGAATGCGAACGCAGGAGTAAGCAAGCACTGCCACGCTGAGAATCAGCACCCCGAGAACCGCAACCCAGCCGCGCACCGGCTCAGTTTGCACGGTGAGGAGAGCAAAGATACCATCGCCGGGCACCGTGATGGGCATGAGATGGCGCAGGTAGGAAGCGATGCTGATTCTCTGAAGGATTGAGGGCATGATGGGATTGATGATTTCCCAGCCCCAGACCAGCATTGCCGCGGGCGTGGGGTTGCGGAACATCATGCTCAGCAGGAGAAAGACCGCCCCGTAGCCGAGACAGCCGAGGACGGTAACTAGAAGATAGGCTTCGAGCTGCCCGAGCCCCGGACCCTGAAAGACATAGTCACGCCCTAGCGGCCCGAAGGCGAGGTAAATGAATGCAAAGCCGGCGAGGATGGCGGCCCCAAACAGAACGATCGCGGTGAAGGCTCCCGCGGCATATTTGGCCAGCAGCAAGATCTCGCGGCGGATGGGAGCGAGCAGATAGTAATGCAGGCTGCGCTCGACCATCTCTCCGCGAATGAGGCGCGAGAAGATTCCCAGGCACCCAAAGAAGATGCCGAGGCGAATATAGTAGAACTGCACGATGCCGGCGAGTACGCTGGTGTCTTCATTGATGTCGGTCGCTGAGTGCCGGTTGAACATGAGGTGGATGAAGATGATCCCCGTGGGCACAAACGCCAAGAAGTAGATCCACCATGCGCGCAGGGAAAACAAGTTACGCCGCACCTCAATGCGGATCGCGCGGCGCGCCTGGAGCCACCACAGTCCCCATGGTCTCTGGAGCAGGGAGGCTTTGACCGCGTCGATTTTCTCGTTTTTCACGAAGCGCTCCCTTCGGAACCGATCAGGTATTGATAGATCGCCTGGGTGTCGTCATCCACCGGCGTCACTGCGTCGATGGTGATGGACTCGTCGGAGGCAATACGGTTCAGCAGCCGATAGAACTCATCGATGTCGCCGGTGCGCAAGAACACGCCTTTGCCGTCGGTGTGAAGCCTGGCTTCCACACAGTGGTTCAGGGAGAACATGCGCGAGGCGAGCCATTCCGGGCGATCGCAGCGGATGAGCACCTGCATGGGCTTGTCGTGCACCTCGCGGCGGACGTCGTGGATGTTGCCTTCCGCCACGATATAGCCGCCGGTAATGAGCACAACGCGATCGGAGATGCGGTCGACTTCGTCGAGGATGTGACTCGAAATGATGAGGTGCATGCCCTGGCGGCTCAGTTCTTCAAACAATGCGAGCGACTCCGCGCGCGCGATCGGATCGAGTCCGTTCAACGGCTCGTCGAGGATGAGGACGCGCGGATGATGGGCGATGGCCTGGGCGAGGCGGATTTTCTGCCGCATCCCTTTGCTATAACCGGCGATCTTGCGGCTTGCAGCGTCGCCAAGCTGGACACGACGGATTGCGTCTTCGGCCAGTCGGTATGCGTCCAGCTCGCTCATGCCGTAAAGGAACAAGCTGTCGAGGAGGAATTGCCAGCCCGTGAGGCCACGCGGAAAGGAATCGAACTGGGTGCAGTAGCCGACCATGCGGAAGAACCGATCCGCATCGAGAGGGGAGGCGCCCAGGACGGAGATGTTGCCGGTGGAGGGCTGCACGAGGCCGGTCATCAGGTTCATCAGGGTCGTCTTGCCTGAGCCGTTTGGACCGACGAAGGTGGTGATGCCGGGCGGAATGCTTAGGGAAACACGGTTCACGCCCAGAACCTCGCCGTAGAACTTGGAGACGTTGTCGAAGATGATGCAATCGCTCATTATCATCAGCCTCGCACTACTTCGCGGGCGCGAATGCGCGCGTTAAGCATGGCAACACAGATGAGAAGGACCACACCGAGCATGATGAAGATGGCCGGGATGGGCAGGGGCTCGATGCGGGGCATGGAATAGGGCGCTCCCAGCAGCCACTCCCAGAGCTCCATCATGACGACGGGAAGGTTGATGAGGAAGCCCCAGTGCGTACGCAGAACGCCGAAGATGATTCCACCTACGCCGGCCGGGACAAAGACGGCGGCGAAGATGATGCCGGTTGCGACGACTCTCCACTTGACCAGTGCGGAGAGCGCCAGGCCGAGTAATGCCAGGACCGTGATCCACAGGACTGAGCCGGCCAGAAGCCCGGTCGCGATTCGCAGGTTGTCGAAGACCCAGGGCTTGTCGGATGTGTAGCCCTGGTAGAGGAAGAGCAGCAGGCAGGGGATCCACGTGACCAGGGAGAGGAATGCGAACATCGCCAGAAACTTGCCCAGCACATAACCGAAGCGGGAGACGGGTCTGCTGAGCAGGACGGGCAGCGCATTATCGGCGAGATCAAATGAGATCAGCCGCGGCGCGACCCACGCGGTGAGCGCAAGGGCAAACCAGCATTGGTTGGCGAGTACTTTTGCGAAATAACTTGCGTTGATTTCGAATGGCGGAGAGCCGCCATGCATGACGAGCACGCGGGCAAGGGGATTATTGGCCAGGTAAATGCCGACGAGAAACACCAGCGCAGGCAAAAGGCAGACGATGAACAGGACCACGGTGAGACGCGAGGACCACGCCTCTTCGAAGGCGTAGCGCGTGAGGACGCCGATGCGCGCGCCCAGCGAAGTGATGGGGCCATCATAGGCACGATACTCATGCTTATAAACTGACAAGCTGCCCCCCTTCCGGTGCACCATCCATGGCGCGCAGAAAGATGTCTTCGAGCGAATCGCGGCGGCGATTGATGCGGCGAATCTGGACACCGTGGGCAGCCGCCGAGGCATACAAATCGCGCATCTGAATTTGATCGGGCATCACCAGTTTGATGCGGCCGCCCGGGAACGACGCGCACTCGCATCCCTGGGCGCGCAGCGCGTCACAGAGCGCGTCGATTTTGCCGGCTGCCTCCATTTCGATGAAGTTACGATGCGAGCGCCGTTCCTGCTCGAGGTTGCAGAGGCCGGCGATGCGGCCCTGCTTGAGCATGATGACTTCGTCGCAAGTGTCATCGATGTCACGCAGGAGATGAGACGAGATGAGCAGGCGGATGCTGCCCTGCTTGCGGATATCCTGGAGCGTCTGAATCATGCGCTGGCGTGCGATGGGATCGAGGCCGTTGGTCGGCTCATCGAGGATGAGCAACTGTGGCCCATGTGCCATGGCCTGGGCAAGCTTGACCAGCTGTTTCATTCCCAGCGAGTAGGTGCTCACCTTGCGGTAGCGTACCTCGCCCAGGCCGACGTAAAAGAGCGCCTCATGCGCACGCTCGAGCGCGGCTGACGGGGGCAGACCGGCGAGTTCGGCCATGTAGCGGACGAACCGCACTCCGCTCATGTTGCCGATGAAGGAATCATTCTCCGGCATATAGCCGATGCGCTGGCGGATGGTCGAGCGATTCTGCCGTACATCGAGGCCGAATACCCGGGCCGTTCCGCGCGAAGGTGCATGAAAGCCGAGCAGCGTATTGATGAGCGTGGATTTGCCCGCACCGTTGGGGCCGAGCAGGCCAACTGCGCTTCCGCGCAATTGACCTGTCAGCCCGTCGAGAACGGTCCGTCCGCCGAGCCGCACTTCCAATCCATCGAGCTCGATTACGCCCATATCACCTATTTACGTTCCCCAGATGCGGTTTGTTCCGATCGAAGATCGCGCCCAGCGTAAGGAAATCGAATCCGAAGAGACGGCTGTCGCTGGCGACTTCAATGCGATTGTCCTGGCCCCAGGCGCAGATAACGGTAGGCCGGGAGTCGGCTGCAAGTTTCTGGAGCGCGTTGGCGGCTTCGCCGTTGAATTGCGAGAGCAGCGGCGTCAAGACCGGGCTCAGGTTCTGGTAGGCCACCGCGGAGTAGTTCTCATTCTGGTCGTGCGGCAGCAGCGCCCGGAACGATGCGGAACGCGCCAGCGAATTGCCAGCTTCGTGCGACTGCAATGCGTCCATGATTAGGGCCTCGGTGGGGGCAACGATCATGTATCCATCGGCGAACGTGTAGTATGCCAGGACCGCGCCAGTCTTCTCGTCGTGAAGGGCATAGTAGCGGCGGCCGCTGACGGTACTGGGTTCGATGGTGACGGGATGCGCATTCGGGTCCTGCATCTGGCTTCGAATTGCTGCTGCCACCCGTTCCAGAGCAGTCTCCAGCGCTTCGGGATTGTTGACGCCGATCACGATCTTCCACGAGGGCGTGGGAAGGACCGGGCCATCGAAGGCAAAGAGGAACTCGCCATTCAGGTTGGCCATCAGATCGTCGCGCACGCTGATCCGCAGTTTGGAGTCGATTTCGTTCCAATCTATCGCTTTGCCGTTCTGGGTAGCGATCTGCATCAGATCATCGGCGATGGCGGCGGGATCCTTGGTTAGGGTGCCGAATGCGACGGCCGCATTCGGGGAGACGAAATCCAGCGAGGCCATAGGCGCGGGACTGGCCAGCCAGGATGCGATGCGCTGGCGGGTTCCGGCGAACTGGAGGTTGAGATGGTTCTGGGGCAGGCCGTTGTTTTCGCGATGTTCGGCGATCAAGTACTCCAGCCCACCCAGACCGGTGCTCTCGAGAGCCGCCTGCTTGTGCGGGTTTTGCGGCGCTTGCGCCATGGTTTTCCGAATCATGTCGTGCAGATTCGCAGCCAGGATGATTCCAGCGCCGCGACTGTAGGCTGCGCCGATCTGCTGTCCGAAGCCGCTGGAGGCAAATCCGCTGGCGCCGGCGTCAAGCTGCGCATTGATCTTGCGCAGGTTTGCAAGATTGTTGGAGAAGACGACTTCGCGGTCGCGAACCAGGGCATAGCCGCCGCGAACGGGCCCCGATGTTTCGGAAGCGGATGCGAGCGTCGCCGGATTGAGCACGGTCAGCCGATTGGCATTGTCCACGAACTGCTGTTTCAGTTCCTGCTCCAAACCGCTGCGCTGCACATCGGCGATCACAGCGAGACCGGATTGCTTGCCCGCTCCGTAGCCGATTACGACGACCTCGTTGCCGAGGTACTGGCTGATGTCATGCAGCTTCGCAACTACCTCATTGAGGGCGTTGGGATTCCTTGCGTGGCTCTTGAGCCACCACTCCTGGAGCTGCGGGCTCTGCTTGAGCTGGTCTTGAAAGATGCTGTTGGCCTGCGCAATGTAGTCGCCCAGGTTGGGAATGCTGATGTAGAGGAGCGTGTCCGAGGGTACGCGCGCCAGCAGATCGCTGGCATAGCGTGCCTGCGGAAATGGAATCTGCGCGATTTGATGTTCAACGTTGGCTAGCTCGGCGATGATGCCGATATATTTCTGGCGATCGGGGCTCCAGGCGAACTGTTGGGCCAGCGGCTCCGGCGCGAGGGCTTCGCTGGTGGCCAGTTGCTCGCCGGGACGCAAAACCGAGCGGAGCCCGGCGTGCGCCACCTGTACCGATCCTTGCAAAACCGCCACCCGCGATCCTTTAAGGCCGGCATCGACGGTGAACACGGTGCCGGTCACGGCGACGCGGCAATCAGGAGTACGGACATAGAGATGGCCCGAGGTGCGGTGCGCAGCCTGAACGATCACAGCGCCGTGATCGAGCGCCACGGTCATGTTCTGTCCGCGCGCGCCCACTGCCACGGTGCTGCGCTGGTTCATCTCCACGGTCGAGCCATCGGAGAGACGCAGTACGGCGCGCGAACCGCCGGTGGTGCGCAAACGGTCACCTTCGCGCAATTCGGTGCCGGGCATGATGCGATGGTCGACGTTATCTGAGACGAGATAGGCGGCGCCATCGACTGACTGGACCTCAGCCCGGACGCCCGCGGGAACCGCCCAGTACGCACGATAGACGAATGCACCGGCGATCAGCAGGAGCGCGGCCGCGGCAAATCCCCAACTCCAGGCCATCCGATTGCGGGGCGACGATGCGATGCGTGGCGCGGACCAGTCCACTGCGCCCGCGCCGGAGCCCTCGCGGAACTGGCGCAGGCAGACGCCGCAATCGTGCAGGTGAGCCTTCACCAGCAGGGCCTTTGCTTCCGGCAGCGAGTCCGCGCGATAGGCGCTGAAGAGCCGCTGTACGTCCCTGCAGCTATGGATGGAATCGCTCGCGGCACCGGCGCTGAGCGCGATACCAAGCTTTTGCGCTACCCGCTCAGCCGAATCTTCGGTTGCATTCGCGTCCGGCACGTCGTCGCGTAGCGCGCGTGTGGCCCGATCCAGTATCGATTTCGTTCTCTCAGTCATCGCGTCCTCTCTGTTAGCTCGGCGAATCGTTTTCTGAGCCTGGCCCGCACCTGGTACAGGGTGACAGCCACTACAGCCGGGGAGCTTCCTACAAGACTTGCGATCTGGCGGTTCTCCAGCTCTTCGAGGTAACGAAGAGCGAAGATCTCCGCAGCGCGGGGGCTGAGTTCAGCCAGGGCCCGGCGCAGATGTTCCACCAGTTCCCGATTGCCTAACTCAGCCTCAGGAGAAGCGCCTCGCCCCGTCGACAGGCATGCTTCCGCGGCATCGAGCGGTTCGGCGGGCCTTCTCTTGCGGCTGCGCATCAGATCGAGCGCGCCGTTGATCGCAGCCCGATAGAGGTAACTTCCGGCATTCGATAGCTCTGGAACCGGGCCCGCGCCCATCCGCAGAAACACACTTTGAGCAATGTCCTCCGCATCGGCAAGCTCGCCGGTGATGCGATAGGCGGCGTGCAAGACCCTGCGGTAATGCTCGGTGAAGAGGCGCGAGATCGCGTCGCTTCGGTCCACTGCCGGAAGGTGTGCGGTCGCGGCGCTCACGGGTTTGGGCTCCAGAACACTCATAAGGAGGACGAGAGAATTGACCAATTATGAACGATACACTGCCAAGAATTTAGTTACGGAGAATGGAGTGTCGCTGTTCCACACGCGTGCCCTGCAATCTGGAGCCGGGGAACTCCAGAATTTGTGACGCGCGCGGGGGACGGGGAGAGTGGTTTCCAGGGGTGCAGATGATAGGCAAGCAGAATGCCCTGCGGTCAGGTGACCGCAGGGCATTCGGGGTCGGGAGTGGTGTGCTGCGGGAGCGCCCCCGCCGCCGCTCTCTGAGGCGCCGCGGGGTTATTCGGAGGCAGAGAGAGAGGAGTAGCAGATGAGAAGTGACCCGCCGCCGCTCTCTGAGGCGCCGCGGGGTTATTCCACTGTGACAGACTTGGCGAGATTGCGGGGCTGGTCCACGTCGCAGCCGCGGCGCACGGCGATGTAGTAGGCGAGAAGCTGGAGGGGAACGATCTCGATCAGCGGAGAGAGCAGTTCGATGGTATGCGGAATGTGAATCACGTGTTCCACCAACCCAGCAATGCTGATATCGCCTTCGGTGGCGATGGCGATCACGCGGCCGGAGCGGGCGGTGACCTCCTGTATATTGGAGAGCGTCTTCTCATAGCGTAGTCGCGAAGCCGGATCGGTCTCGTCGCGGGTGGCCAGTACGACTACCGGTAAACTCTCATCGATGAGCGCATTGGGACCGTGCTTCATTTCGCCCGCCGGGTAGCCTTCGGCGTGAATATAGGAGATCTCTTTCAGCTTGAGCGCGCCTTCGAGGGCAATTGGGAAGTGAATGCCGCGCCCGAGATAGAGGAAATCGCGGGCGGTGGAGAACTCGCGCGCCAGCCTCTCGCATTGCTCGGAGCTTGCGCGGAGGACCTCTTCAATCTTTGCGGGAATCCGGTTCAGTTCCTCCATCAGAGCCACCGAGTGATCGCTATTCAAGTGGCCACGCAACTGACCCAGCTTCATGGCGAGCAGAAAGAGTGCAGTGAGCTGCGAAGTAAATGCCTTTGTTGAGGCGACTCCGATCTCCGGCCCTGCATGCGTGTAGATGGCACCGTGTGCTTCGCGCGCCACCATGGCCCCGACAACGTTGCAGATGGCCACGGTCTTCGAGCCCAACGCTTTCATTTCGCGCTGCGCCGCCAGGGTATCGGCGGTTTCGCCCGACTGCGTAATCAGCAGGCCCAGCGCGTGGGGATCGGCGATTGGGTTGCGATAGCGATACTCGCTGGCGTAGTCCACATCTACCGGAAGCCGCGCCAGACGTTCGATCATGTATTTGCCGGCGAGTGCCGCATGCCAGCTTGTGCCGCACGCGGCGATGTTGATGCTGGTGGCCGCGGCGATCTCTTCGTCCTCGAGTTCCATTTCGCCCAGGAAAACCTTGCCCGAATCGAGCGAAACGCGGCCCAGCGTGGTGTCAGTGATGGCACGCGGCTGCTCCCAGATTTCCTTGAGCATGAAGTGCTTGAAGCCGCCCTTTTCCGCCTGGATGGGATCCCATTGGATGCGGACCAGTTCGCGGCTGATCGGCTTACCTTCGAAGTCCGTGAGCGCTACGCCGTCCTGAGTCAGGATCGCCATGTCGCCGTCGGCAAGGAAATAGATATTGCGGGTGTGATGCAGAATGCCTGGGACATCCGAGGCAACGAAATATTCCCCATCGCCCACGCCGATCACGACGGGCGGCCCGGACCGCGCGGCGACGATCTTGTCGGGCTCTTCCGAGGAGAGAATTCCCAGCGCGAAGGCGCCGGTGAGGCGCTTGACAGCACGCCGCACCGCATCTTCAAGGGAGAGCGGCTTACCTTCGACAGCGGCTTCCTTTTTCACCTGCTCAATCAGGTGGGCGATGATCTCGGTATCGGTTTCGGTGACGAACTTGTGGCCTTTGCCGGTGAGTTCGCGTTTCAGTTCCAGGTAGTTCTCTACGATACCGTTGTGCACCACCACAATTTGGCCGGTGCAATCGCGATGCGGGTGGGCATTTTCTTCGGTGGGGCGACCGTGGGTGGCCCACCGCGTGTGGCCGATGCCGAAGGTGCCAGCGAGGTTCTGGTTGCGCAGGGCGCTTTCGAGATTCTGCAGCTTGCCTGGCGCGCGGCAAACCTCAAGCAGGGCGCTGTTTCCGCCGACAGCGATACCGGCGGAGTCATACCCGCGGTATTCGAGACGCCTCAACCCCTCCAGAATGACAGGGACCACCTGTTGCCGGCCTACGTACCCAACAATTCCGCACATATGTTGATTCTAAGGGAGAAATGGTTTGAGGATGGCCGCTGCACATAAAACGACCGCGAATTCGATCAGGGCCGCTTCACCCCTCAATGCGATAAGTAAACTCTTCGATTACGGGGTTGGTGAGCACCTCACGCGCCACCCGCTCCACCAGCGCTCCCGCTTGTTCCGGAGGGAGTCCGTCGGCAAGGGAGAGCACGAAATATTTCCCTTGGCGCACTGCATCCACCTGGTTGAATCCGATCTTGCGGAGCGCGTTCTGGATGGTCTGGCCCTGGGGGTCGAGGACCGATGGCTTCGGCGTGACATAGACATGTGCCTTCATTATCCGTGATTATATATTTCTGGCGGTCAATGGAGCGCCGGGGAGCCTCAAAGAGGCCTGGGTTAATTCCAGCGGCGCAGCGTACTTCCCTTGCAGGAGAACCCCATCTTCCATATATCGGGCGCCGCGCATCCAAGGTTGTAAACGTGACACTGCCATCGTTCAGAGGAGAGTAAAAGAATGGTGAACTATCTGGAGCTGCCCATTGGCGAACGATCGCCGGAGATTTTCCGCGCGGTGATTGAGATTCCCAAGGACGGCACAAACAAATACGAGTATGACAAGCAGCTCCACGTCTTCAAGATCGATCGAAACTTGCATTCGCCGGTCCATTATCCGGGAGACTACGGCTTTATCCCTTCTACTTTGAGCGATGATGGCGACCCGCTGGACGTGCTGGTGCTTGTGCCGCATCCCACCTTTCCAGGATGCGTGCATGAGGTTCGGCCCATTGGTTTGCTGGAGATGCTAGACCAGGGCGTGCTCGACGAGAAGGTGCTGGCGGTGGGCAAGAACAACCCGCGCTACACCAATGTGTGGAATTACACGGACATCTATCCGCACATGCTGAAGGAAATCACGCATTTTTTCTCGATCTACAAGGACCTAGAAGGCAAACGGGTGGAGATCAAGGGTTGGCACGATGCCGCGTACGCCCGCGACCATGTGGTGAAAGCCGCGAAGATGTTCGACGATAGCAAGGCACGCAAGCAGCTTGAGGGCAAGATGAAAGCTGCTCGTTAGCGGCAAGATACGCGTTTCCGAGAGGGCCGTCCACGGGCGGCCTTTTTGGTTGGGCGGGAGTTAATTGATCCTCGTGCGTACATTCGATTCCTTGCCACCCGGTATCGCTCCCACTTCTCCGGCAAGCCTATTGGCAAGTTGCGGGTGTTGCTTGATGACCAGGGCGCGATTCTGAGCGGCTGCCTTAACCGCGGATGACTTTCCGCTGAGCGCCTCTTTCTGGAACTCCGCCAGATCTTGAGTGTGGTCTTTCACCATAGCTTTCATCTATGCCTTGTCTAAGGCGGGCCAGGATAACGTCTCGAGCCATCGCTTGGCGAGCATATTGAAAACTCCAACCGGTCGGATTCTGAAAGGGCGCGGCTTTCAGCTTGCGGACGTGGCAGACATCCCGAAAACCGGAGGCAACGGCGTAATCAGAGGTTCAACGGCAACGTAACGAGCGCCGGAAGCGATCTCATCCCTCTTCGCTTTCCGGTAGCGCGCCCGCGGATGTTGCGGGGACGGTGGCCAGGTATAGAAACGGGCCGAGCAGCGCTATGGCGGTAGAAAACAGCAGCGCGGAGATCGGATGGCTGCCCAGCTTCACGGACTCGCTGCGCGAAGCATGGAGAGCATAGACAATCAGTGCAGCAGGCCCAAGGCCGAGCGCGCAGGCGATGCCAAAATTGCCGGCACGAAACGGGCGCTGGAGGTGCGGTTCTCGCACGCGCAGCACCAGGAGCGCGACGAACTCGAGCAGCAGGCTGGATCCGTACAGAACCAGGTCTATCGTGATCAACTTTTCAAACGGCAGATTGAGCGCGAGCGCCCATCCCACCCCGCACAGCAGCACGCTCACCCACGGGACGCCGCGCGTATTGCACCGCGCCAACACGCGCGGCAGCATGCCGTCTTGGGCCATGGCCAAGGGCAAGCGTGAGTAGCTCATCACCAGTGCGTTGAACATGCCCACACCGGTGATGACCCCGCCGATGGAGACTGCGATGCCCAGCCAATGTCCCCCGATGGCCGCTGCCGCGTCGGACCACTCGCCCGTCTGGAAGCGCGCCACGGAGAGGCCCGCAATGGCGGCTGCCAGCAGAGGCAGGACATAGGTCAGGGTGACCAGCACGGTGGAGGCGATCATGGCGCGCGGGTAGGTGCTTTGCGGCGCCTCCACCTCCTGCGCGATGGTGGAGGCGTTATCCCATCCCATGTAGTTCCACATGGCCACCAGGATCGCAGTGGTAAGCGTCGCGCCGGAAGCGGGCCCGGTCCATTGAACGGCTGCATGGACGCGCAGGCTGTGCCATACGCCAACGACGATCATGACGGCGAACGGAGCCAGCAACAGCACCGACATTGCTACCGAGCCGTCGCCAACCGCGGGCGCGCCGAAGAGATTCCATAGGCAACAGAGGGCTACAACGGCGAGGGCCAGGACGTATCCGTGCCAATTCGCAATCAGTGTTGGGTCGAGTTTGCCCAGGTAGCTGACTGCAAATGCAGGGTAGATTGCCATATCAAAGATGCTGGCCGCCAAAGAGAGCCAAGCCTCCTGGAATCCCCAGAACGGGCCCATGGCGCGGCGTACCCAGAGATAGAAGCCGCCTTCCGCCGGAATGGCACTGGCCAGTTCGCCGATCATGAGAGCAGTGGGGAGACTCCAGACGACAGGCAGGACGATGAGGATCAGCAGTGCCCAGCCGTATCCGGCGCCGCCGAGGATGTCTTCAATCGCATAGGGTCCGCCCGAAACCATGAAAAACGTGGCAGCGATCAGCGGCAGCAGCCGCATCTTTCGCTTGGCACTCAGGGTGGGGGGCATATTCCTGAATCTAGCAGGATTTGCAGTTGCTGCATTCTCGAAAGTGAGTGCACACGTGGATTGTCGGCAGCATTGCGCCAGCGAGGCCAAGTCAGCGAAATTGCCGCAGGTTGTAGATCGTTGGGGAGAGCAGGCGCTTTCATCGACTGCTCTGGGGCCGCGGGCAAGCAGTGCACGGGAATCTCCGGTATAATCCGACATGTCAGACCCGGAGAGATGGCCGAGTGGCTGAAGGCGGCGGTTTGCTAAACCGTTATAGGGCCTAAAAGCTCTATCGGGGGTTCGAATCCCCCTCTCTCCGCCACTGCGCTATCGAAGCGACTTATTCTAAATGGCATTGCCGGCAGGGTTCTCGACAGCCAGTCTCAAACTCGCTGAAGGGCCGCGGCACTAAACACATTTTCTTGTGCCTTGTAGCCGGCTCACCACCCATTTGCACACTCAATCTGCTTTGCGCGGTATGTGATCAATAGAGGTTTCCAGAGATTTGCTCGGCTAGAAACTCGATTGTGGAAGAATCAGTTTTGTCTTTGCCGAGTTGCATTGAAGGAACGTGTCTTGTGGCTGGCGGTCTCACCAGCACGACCACAAACCACGCGTCGCGGACACGGCCCGTGATGGTCTGGGCATCGCTTCTATCCGGCTGCTTCGAAGAGCAGAACAGAGCTTTATTCCCAATGGCAGAAAGCCTCGTTCCGGCGGTTCCGCAGGGATGTCGATCTGCTCCATCGACAGTGACTGCGATGCTTGCGGCAGGAATGCCTGAGCGCACAAAGCGGCAGGACCCTCTCCATGGAGAACTGGAGTGTGCCGTGACGGTAACCGGACCATCCAGGACTTTCGCGGCAGTTCCGGCATTGAGCCACGGACATGACTGCGAAGCTTGCGACCAGGCGCTCGTAGACATGCAAAGAGTGAGGAGAAGCAGGATGCGCGCGATCATGATTTGGCCGATTTCTTCGGCCGCGCCGGCTCAAGCACATCGGCTTTGAGGATTTTTCCGCCTTCCTCGAGAACATAAAGTCGGTTAGGCTGCAGGTTGCGAAATTGATCGACCTGACCGCTCAGCCAGCGCACCTGGACGAGGTCTACGGTCTTGGCCTGGTCAAGGCCGAAATGCATGCGAAGGTCATTCTGGGAGAAGTAGCTGCCGCCGCTGCGCAGTTCGTCCGTCTGCACCAGCGGGCGTTCCGCGGCAGGCGAGGTCATGGCCGATACGATGACTTTGCTGCCAATGCCGGAGCGGTTTGATTTTGTGCCGACAAGTTTGAACTTGATCCAGTTTCGATTCCAAGTGGAGTCACAGCGGAGGAGCTGCGGCGTGGAGTTGATGCAGTTGACAGCGATATCAATGTCACCGTCGTTGTCGTAGTCGCCAAAGGCGCAGCCGCGCGCGGGCATGCTCTCGAGGATTCCTGGACCTCCTTTGTCGGTCACGTCTTCAAAGCGTCCGTTGCGCAGGTTGCGATAAAGGTATTTGTGCTCGGCGTAGCGAAGGTCCTCTTTAGAGAGATCGACTTCCGGATAGACGTGTCCATTTGACATCAGAATGTCGAGCCAGCCGTCGTTGTCCATGTCGAAAAAGCCGACTCCCCAGCCGAGCAGGCGGGTGTTGACACCGAGGCCGCCGGGATAGGTCCGGTCTTCGAAGTTACCGTCGCCGAGGTTGGTATAGAGGGAGTCGGTGTCGCCAGCGAAATTTGTCTTGACGATGTCGAAGCGGCCCTTGTGGTTGTAGTCGCCGATGGAAACGCCCATACCGGCCTGAGGCTTGGCTTCGGCGGAGAGCGCGGCTCCGGCTTCGATAGCGATGTCGCGGAAGGTGCCGTCTTTCTGGTTCTGGTAAAGGGTGGCGGGCGCGGAATCATTGGCGACGTAGATGTCGGGCCAGCCGTCCCCATCGAGGTCAGATGCGGCGACACTCAGACCATAGGTGCCAACGGCAGTCCACATGCCGGACTTCTCACTGACATCCACGAAGGTGCCGTCGCCCTGATTGTGATAGAGGATGTTTTTGCCGCCGGGAAGGCCGGGAGGGCCGCACGCGACGAGGATGCCTTTGTACGTGCAGGGGCCATCTTGCGGCAGGGGCGCAGTCTTGAGATCGAAATCCACGTAGTTGGCTACGAAGAGATCGAGGTGGCCGTCGCGATCGTAGTCGACGAACGTGCAACCGGTATTCCAGCGAATCTTGGGCCCGGGCTGGATGAGGCCCGCCTGCGCAGTGACGTTCGTGAATGTGCCATTGCCATTGTTGCGGTAGAGTGCATTTTGGCCGTAGTAGGTAACGAAGAGGTCGTCCCATCCATCGTTGTTGTAATCGCCCACGCAACAGGCTTGGCCCCAGCCGGTCTTATGCTCCAGGCCGCTGCCGATGGTGACGTCGATGAACGTGCCATCCCGATTGTTTTTGAATAAACGGCAATGCGGCTCCTGGCCCTTTGGAAAGCCTTCGAGGCGCCAGCCGTTGACCATGAAAAGGTCAGGCCATCCGTCGTGGTCATAGTCGTAAAAGGCGAGGCCGCAGCCCGTGGTTTCGAGCAGGTACTTGTTGTGCTTTACTCCGCCGTAAATGGTGATGTCGGTCAAACCCGCTTGAGGAGCAACCTCGACGAAGCTGACGCCGAGAGGTGTGCCTTCAACGGGTGACTTGGGTCCGCCGGTGGGCGGTGGCGCGGGTTTGGCGTCGTAACTGCGCTCCTGCGGACCAATTTTGGTGGGCGTCTGCTGCTGGGCCGGGGAGGCGAGCGCGACGATGTCTGCGAACGGAAGAACCAGCGCGGATCGACTTAAGGAGCGGATAAAGCGGCGGCGGGTGCAGTGGCGAAGACTCAAGAGAAATCCTTCCTAGGGTTTGACGGCGACACGCTGCGGCGGCGGTTGCATTTCGGTGTGTACGTGCCAGGGGACGCTTTCGATCGATATTTCAGGGTGCTTGCGCAGATAGTCGAGTGAGTACGTGGGAGCGCCGGGGTCAATGCGCTTGATGGCGTACTGTGCGGCTTGCTGCTGTGCAAGCTGCTTAAGGCCCTTGCGCCGGTAGAGGATGGCGAGGTTATAGTGGGCGGCCAGGTCGTCGGGATCGATGGCTTGCAGTGCTTTGAATTGCGCGATGGCGTCATCGGCGCGATCCTGCTGGTAGTAGGAGATGCCTAACTCGCGTCGCGCGTCGCGGCAATCAGGATATTGCGCTACGACGTTCTCAAGGTCCGCGGTTTCAGCGGGCGTATTGCGCGCCCGACGCTCCACCAGCGCGAGATAGTAAAGTGCCCGGGCGTAATTGGGATGCAGCTTGAGGGCCATTTCCAAGGGCATGCGAGCATCGTCGTACTTTTCCCAGTCGAGGTAGTCGAGACCGATATTGACGTAGCCGTCGGGGTAACCGGGATTGAGATGAATGACGTGTTCGAAGGCGTCGAGTGCCTCCTGATGCTGTAATTCGTCGAGGAGGCCAATACCAACGTTATTCCAACGCATCCATTCAGGGTTGTCGCCCGGCCGGGCAGGCTCGGGCAAATTTTGGCCGAGCTTGAATGTGCGGGTGCGCGATGCCAATTCGACCACTGGGTATGCTGGGTGATCGGCGCCGAAAACGTTGTTCAAATAAGACTGGCGGAGATGGCGATAGTTGACGCGGGCGGTCAGAGTAATGGGGCCCTTGATGTCCTTTGGCAAATCAAAGCGGTAGCGGACGAGCGCCGAGCGGCCCGACTGAATTGTGTTGTCATAGGCAACGGAATGGATGCCCCATACCATGTGGTTGTCGACAAAGTCGCCGGTCACATTGACGGGTCGATTGGTGAAGCTGTGCGCGCGGGGATCCAAGCTGCCATCGGGGCGGAGAAAGCCACTGGAGTAGATGGTCTCGCCGGAGGCATCTGTTGCGGTGAACTGGACCCATCCTTCATAGAGATCGCGAACCTCAGGGATGAGCGAGTGGCCAATGTTTTTGTTCTGCACGACCACCCATACTTCCACGGTTTTTCCGGCCGGCAGATTGAAGGGAGTGGAGCCGAGGGGGGCGATGAGTTTCGAATCTTCTCCGATCTTCAAACCGAAGATATCCACGTTGAGGTAGTTGCCGCTGCGCAGGAACTCGATGGTCTTTTGGAGCTGCTCGTTGAAGCCGTAATAAAACGGCACAGCCGTATTGCCGGCAAGCCAGCGATGCGATGCAAACTTGCCGTTCTTGGCGCCGGGCTCAGGAAGCGTGCTGGTCGAGCGCACCATGTGGCATGACTGGCAGGTTTTGGCATCTGCCTGGTAGAACGTCAAGGGATTCTGGTGGGAGAACTTGGAGTTTTGCCACTCATCGTACGCCGAGAACGCGCGAATCCACTTGTAGTCGTTCAACATCGGCGGGAGATTCGCTTTATGGCATGCGGCGCAGAAAGTTGCGCTGTGATAGATGGGCTGCATCACGGCTTTGGAATGGCGATCGAGGTGGGCCAGGATTTCGGAGTCGGGCACGACACCGGGAATACGGCGGCCCTTTTCATCCACGATGACGGCAGGCACTCCAAGAACAAAGCCACCGTTGCCTAATTTCGAATCGACACTCTGAATGGAGTGGCACACCATGCAGGTTACGCCATCCTGATCGAATGAGCGGTCGCCGGTGTAATGCGAATCCAGCGCACCCGCGAAAACGCCCACGGGATTGTGGCAGCTATCGCAGTGGCGCGCAAACTCAACGCCTTTAGTTCGCAAGAGAATATTTACGCTTTGGCGATAGAAAGGCGTCCGGAAGGAGTTGGAGTGGAGGGCCTGGCGCCACTGGCTGTACGCCTCCTTGTGGCAGTGGCCGCAGTAGCGAGCATCAGGAAACGCACCGGGAGGGAGAAACTCATTTCCCTCTACCGCGGCGTTGCCGGGAAGAGAAATATTGTCTTTGGCGAATGCAAAGTTGTAGGTTTTGCGTACGGCGGCATCGTAGGCTTTTCGGGCAGTCTGCTCCTGTACCCGCGGACCTTCGCCGGCATGCGTGACGCCAAACCCAAGCACGCAGGCAAAGATGTATAGCAGGGTGAAGGCACAGATGGTCCGGGTCTGGCTCTTCAACACGCCTGAATTCCTTGGCAGCCAGCGACCTGCTCGAAGGGCGGCTCTAGTTCGGCCGATCTTGTGCTTCGAACGGGGAACGACTCAAAAAAGAGAGGTTTGGGGAACTGCCATTGAAAAGTATAGCCCCGGGGGAGAAGCGTGTACACAGATCCTGGAGCAATCGCCCAGAGCCGGCAATGGATTGAACGAATTCAGGGCGCGGAGGAGGGGACGGCGGATGCGTTTTCAAGAGCCGTTCCCAGCTCGCGCTCGGCTTGCGCTTCGCTGATTTTGCCCAGGCTGTCCAAGGCACGCGCCAATTCCAGGTGGGCCTCGCCGTATTTGGGATCGAAGCCAATCGCATTGTGGAACTCAACGATGGCTTCATCGACTTTCCCTGCGACCAGCAGTGATTTGCCGGAATTGGTCGATACCTCTGCGCGCTGACGGTTCATATGGGCGCGCATGAGTTGCGCAGCGAGCTTTCGCTCGGCCGCAGCATCCTCGATTCGACCCTGCTTGATTAGGACGTTCGCAAGCAGAAGGTGAGGATCGGATTGGGCGGGTAACTGCTGGATAGCATTGCGGAGCGCGGCGGCTGCCTCGGGCAGCTTGTTCAATTTGAAGTAAATGCTGCCCAGAGTTGACCAGCCGTCGCCATTTTGCTGATGCAGTTTGAGCGAGGTGTTCAGTTGCTGAGCGGCCTCGTTATAGCGCGCTACCTGGTCGTACAGCAGTCCCAGCACGTAGGGCGCTTCGTAGCCTGAAGGGTCCAGTTTTTCCGCAGTCTGGAGTTGCGGAATGGCATCAGCGGCATCGTCTTGAAGCTTGTACGCCACGCCTAGATCGTAATGCGCTTTGGGTGAATCGGGCGCGAGCTTGAGGGCGACGCGCAGTTCGGTGACGGCGTTTGCCACCTGATCCACCTGAATATATGCGGCGGCGAGGTCCTGATGAGCAGTGAGGCTTTTGGGGTCGAGAGCAATGGCGTGCTGAAGGTAAGGCAATGCCTCCTGAGCTCGATGAAGCTGGCTGAGCGCGAGGCCTAGATTGATGAGAGCCGTTGTATTTTCAGGCTCAGCCTCCACGGCCTTTTTGAATAGTGCGACGGCCTCGGGAATTCGCCCGTTGCGCTGATAAACGTTCGCAAGCGCATTCAACGCTGGAATAGAGCGAGGATCGAGTTGCAGGGCATGTGCCAGAATTGGTGCGGCCTTAGCGTCTTGGCCGGCGTCGGCCAGAGCCTTACCGGCCAGTGAATTGACTTGGGCATCTTGCGGTGCAAGCGCGCAGGCTTTGGTCCACTCCGCAGCTGGATCACCTTTTTGTTCGGCTTGAAGAACAAAGCCGAGGTGCAGGTGGGCCGCGGCGAATCCGGGCTCAATGCGCAATGCTCGTTCGAACTCCTGTTCCGCCTCAGGCCACTCTTGCTGCTGCGCATAGAGAGATCCAATATCGTCATAAATCCGCGCGGAACTTCCACCACGAGCGGCGGCTTCCTTCAGGTGTGCGATTGCAGCTTGCGAGTGTCCAGTGGCCGCAAGGGATTGAGCATAGAGCGGCAGCATTTGGGCCGGAAGGCTGGACCCATGCGCACGTGCCGTAGCTTCAGCCTTTGCGAAGAGCGGGATGGCTTTGGCGTAAGCTTTCGTTTCCGCATAGGCGAGTGCAAGGTTCAATTGCGCCGCCTGATCCACCGGCTGCAAAGACAGAGCCTTTTCCAATTCCCGGATACCCGCTTGCCATTGGCCTTCACGGACGAGAACCGCTCCGAGAGCGCTGTGGCCCTGCTCCAATCGAGGTTCCAGTCGGACAACCGATTCAAACTTCGCCTGCGCTGTGTTCAGATCGCCACCATTCAAAGCAGCCACACCGGCTCGATAGTCAGCGTCTGCGCGGCGGAGCGCATCTGAGATTTGCTGGGCTTGAAGATGACCGGATGTCGCGAAGGAAGAGAGCAACACCGAAGTTATGAGGCGGAAGCATCGCATGGGGAAGTCAGCAAACCCATTCTATGACAGACGAAGCGGACCCAGCGCGAATTCTGGCCTTGAATCGCCGAACGGCGCATTGATAGATCTCCGTGGGCACTTGCTGCGCCTTCGAATTTGCCCAAGGTGGTGCTGCATCGGCTCGGCGTCGCAGCACCAGGTTTTGCACTTGAGTTAGTTTGATTCCCTGACGAGTGCTTCGGCAGCGTTGCCGGCCACCACCCAGTTCGCCGATCCGGCGACGACCGCTTCATCCTCGAACCATAGGAAGCCGAAGTCATCGATGCACTCCGGAAAATCGGGCTTGATGATGATGTATCCAGGGATCACCGCGCCCGGAATGTATGAGTTGTCGCCGCGGTTGTTGCTGTAGGTCTTGGTCTTTGAGACAGTACCGACGCCGGCCACATAAGAAGTGCTCGATACCGGGTGGGTGCCAAGAATGTAATTGACCGCGCGTAACGTATATCTGGATCCCACCAGATCAGGAAAGGCCTTGTGCAGAAAATACATTCGGATGGCCATGTCGACCACGGCGCCTGATCCGCCCCAGGTGCCCAGGCTCGGGGGTACGCCGAACGGCGTGGCATCGAGCTTTTTATCCAGGCCCGCCATGTAAGTCTTCACGGCTTCCCGCATCTGCTCCTTTGCGCTCGGATCCAGATACGGCAATGCCCGCACAGCCGTCCAGCCATGGAATTCCATCTGCTGAGGGGTGATCATCTGAGGAAACAACTCCTTGAGCCGAGACCGGTAGGGCTCGGCGCCATGGGTGGCGATCGTCAATTCCAAGGCCGCGTTCCAGTCAAGTCCCACGCCAAATGGTCCCCGACGCGAGATTGCTGCAGGAGCTGCCGGCGTGCTGTTAGCGGCACCTGAACGCTGCTGGGATTTTGGCTTGCCTTGTGCGTGGGCCACCACACCCTGAGAAGCAGCCAAGACCCCGGCTCCGGGGCCAAAGCCACCGCCCGCCGGCGACTGCGTCGGATGAATCTTCTCCTCGTTCCATGCCTTAATTGCGGTGTCGAGGCATTGTTTCGCGAGCGGGTCGTCATACCCTTTCAGGACATCTGCCGCCGCGGCCAATGCTGCAATGGCGTTCCACTGAAAATAGGGATTGTTGGTGGTGAAGATCCAGCGATCGTCCGGCTTGCCTGAGTAGTTGCCCTTCACTTCGTTTGGTCCGAGCTTCGGATCATAGATGCGGCCGTCGGTCTTTGAGGCGCCGTCGCCGATCTGTGTGTACTGGCGCAGGTCTGGCTCGTGCGTGCCGCGAATGGCATGGCCGATGTTCTGGAACTGCGCCAGGATGTACAGTGCGCCGTGCTTCACCTGCTCGACCGCGTCCGGCACGCCGTCAGGGCGGTGCATCTCCACCTCGCGTGCGGTTTCGTTCACTGAAAGTTCGTCGTATTTCAGATTGAACTCGCGATAGGCAAGAGCAAGGCTCTGAATAACGTTCAACTGGGCCGGCTCTTCAAGGTCGAAATCGCCGGCATCGTACCAGCCGCCCACATTCATTCCCGGAATGTGATCGCCGCCCTTCCACTTTCCATCCGTCGCTTTGTCCTGATACCAACCGTCAAACTGCGCCCCAACCACCGGCGCCATGCGGCCGTCGTCCAGGTGCGATGCGCCATGCCACATCCGGTAGCCTTCGCGCACTGAGACGTGATCCATCTGCTCAGCCAGATGATGGTCCAAACTGTCCTGCCAGATGTTCGCGTACGCATCCTTGGAAATGGGGAATGGCGCGGTACGCTGGCCTGCGTACTCGATGACATAAAGGCCGGGCTCGTTCACCGCGGTGAAGTCGAACTTGGAGTAGACGTAGCGCAGCCACGGCGTCGAAGGAGTGATCGCCCCCTCAAACACCTGCTTGTATGATCCGTCGGGCATGAGGCGCAGGACCTGAGCTGTCTTCGGACCGTGGTACTTGGGGTCGAGTTCAAGGACCGCGACTTTGGAGAAATTCGGGGCATAACCCACCTGGCTGTGCGCGATCATGGGCGGCCGTGTCCAGTTGGGGATGACATGCGGCCGGATGTGCCAGACGATCGCGTCCGTGGTCTTGCCCGCGGGGATGAGCGAACGCAACACGAACCAGCCGTTCTGCGCGCGGTCTCGCCCATCGAAGAGCATGAGGTCGGCGGTATCCGACTCGACGCTGACGCGAGCCAACGCGTCGTCCACACCGAGCGTGATGCTTTTGCCGTGGGCAAACGGCAGCGGCTGCATGTATCCCTTGGCCTTGGCCCAGTCTTCCAGGTAATAGGCCTGCTTCGGCTCATCCGGCAACGGCAGGACCTTGATCATGGGGTCGTCCGGTGTGCGGGGAAAGATTCCGGCTTTGGTTCCGTCAATCAGGTATGCCTTACCCATGTAGATGGAGGGAAGGAACTCCAGGTTGAATCCTGCGCGCCCAACCAGGTTTTGTGGCAAAGGCTTGTCGAGATTGACGCTGACTCGCACGCCTCCCGGTTCGGCTGCGACTTCGAGGGTGTAGCTGATACCGAAGGTCGGGTAGGCGAGATCGGCAGTGAGCCGTTTGTTTGCCGGGTCCGCATGACGGCTTTTGAGGGTTGCCACCAAATCCCACTGCTCGGGGGTCGGCATCAGGCGGACGTCGCCATTGGTCGCAATCCGCTCATCGTGGAGAATCATCTCCATAGCCGTGTTTTTCTGGTCTACGAAGACGGGGTGGTATTTGCTGTCGTAGAGCATTACGTCGAAGCCTTGCGTGCTGAGGTAGTCGTTCTTGACCACCTGCATTTGGGCATCAGCACCGAACGTCGCCAGCGAAAACAACGTCGCGAGCAGGGATCCAGAAGTGAACAAGAGCCTTGAAGAAAATCGATTCACCATGAGCCTTCAATCCTCGTAGGCCACCAAGGATAGCCGAGCGGCCGGCATCCAGCCAAATCTGCTCTGAATTGCAGCGCGGAGGGTGCTTCGCTCCGGACGGCGGAGGGAGCCTAGTTCCCGAAGGTCCATTCGAGGATAGAATTTTGGACTGAAGCCCAAGGCCGGCGTGCGTCTACTTTGCTCGACTCGGCGGGAGGTGGAGGGATGGATCTCGCCGGAAGCTTCGGCCAATTACGCGGCTCTGGTTCGCCATTCTGGGAGGGATTGCGTCCTGTCTGGCAGTTTTGGTGCAGGCAGGACGTGATTCAGGGCTGCCGTTAGCGCGGGGCAGACATGCGGGATTGTCACAGGGCGAGGGAATCATTTCCTCGCCCCGCCAGAAGCAGCGATCACCGCCCGGCTTGCTGCCGCGAAGGGGGCTTCGGAAGCGCAGGAGGCGCCGAACTGGACACATATGCCGCCGTTACATCGAGGCGCGCCTTGAAAGGATCCGCTTCCGCGACCGGACGGCCGTCCGGAGCGAAGTTCATCAGCATATCCGTCTCGGGTGAGTAACGCGGCCAAGCGGGAGAATTGCCTGTGCTGGGATCTCCCGTCTTAGCGAACGAAACCCAGTAGCTGAGCATTGCCTGCGCAATCTTCTCGTCCTCGGGCGCAAGGTCTTTTCCATATTTGGCCTGCACGGTATCGAACACGAAGGGAATTTCAGTTGCGTGCGGTGCTCCGGGCCATTTGCTTCGCATGGATTGCGCAACGTAAGAGAAGCGGTATTCATAGGCCGGCAACCCTTGCGACGCGAAGACGCTTGCCACAAACCGTGCCGGTTCGACCATAAAGCGATCCATGGAGACCATGTACTGGACGGCCCGCAAGTCGCCTTTCCCCGTCGGGTCGTAGGCCGCCATTGCCTTTGCGCGATTGGCGCCGAACGGCGCGAACAAAGCCTCCTTGTTTGGCGCAAAGCCAAACCCGATATCGAGACTGTTGGTTCCGATCATGATGGGAACACGCCAAGCCGCGCCGGCCAAGTAAACCTCCTGGGGATCAGTGAGGACTACGTGGCCGTCGATCATAGGCCCACAGTATCCCGGCTGGTTCATAGTGGCCATGTTGAGATTGCCGAGCACCTTCTCCGCCGGAAGCCGGCGCAATGCATCGAGAGCCTCCTTACCGGTTCCACTAATACCCATGCTGCGTGCAAACTCTTCACCTACCGATTCCGCTGAAGCAGGTCCATTTGGCAGCGCGGTATCAAGATAGCGCGGTCCACCGAGGTTCGTGCGTCCTCCTCCGGACTCGATGATCGCTTTCGAGAAGAGACCCTTCGAAAGAGGCGACGTGAGCAACATACTGACCGAGAAACCGCCGGCAGACTCGCCAAATGCAGTGACGTTGGACGGGTCGCCGCCAAAAGCGGCGATGTTCCGCTGAACCCACTTCAGTGCGGCAATCTGATCCATGAATCCGTAGTTGCCGACCATGCCGTCCGCGCTTTCTCTGGTCAACTCGGGAAACGCGAAGAAACCGAAGCGGCCGAGCCGATAGTTCGCACTGACGAAGACGATGCCCTTTGCGGCAAATTTGCTGCCGTCGTAGACAGCGGGCGAACTGCCTCCGTTGACGAAGCCGCCGCCATAGATCCAAAACATCACGGGAAGCTTTGCATCGGGCTTTGTACCCGCCGGACGCCAGACGTTCAGGTAGAGGCAATCCTCCGCCGGTTTGGTGCCCAGTGGGGCGGCATCGCTCGGAAATGGAACCTGCATGCAGTCGGCGGAGTAGGAATCGGCCTGCCGCACACCATTCCAGGACGTTGCTGGTTGCGGAGCCCGCCAGCGCAGACTTCCGACAGGTGGCGCAGCGAATGGCACACCTTTGAATGACTCCACGTCGCCCTGCGTACGACCCTGCAACTTCCCTGATTCTGTGCTGACGACGCCCGCCTGCGAGAAAACCGATGGCGCCGACAAAACAATGATCAAAGTAAGTGCAAGCTTCCCGAACCGATCCATTTACAGCCTCCGGAGTGCTTCATCTGGCACAACGCGGGCGACTATAGCAGCATGTCTGGGCATGTGTACAATTCATTGATCAGAATGAATTGATCGCATTTTTCGAAGAGCGCGGCGTGGCAGGCTAGATAGAGCCGCGCTCCGGATTTTCCATAATGCCCATCAGGCCGACAGCGATGAAGAAGTTGCACGAAGCCCAGATGGAAGCCCGCTTCAGTGCACGCCGTGATGCAGGCTGCTCGAAGGCCATGCATGTCAGGATTCCGACTTACTCTTTCGACTGGCCGGAACCAAGACTGTCCAGATCGAGATTCAAGCGAAGCACATTCACGCGCGGTTCTCCAAGCAGGCCAAAGGTGCGTCCTTGTGTGTCTTTCTTCACGAGAGATCGAATCATATCCTCGGGAAGATGGCGTGCGAGGGCGACCGTATGCACCTGGTAGAGCGCCGCGGCGGGCGAGATGTCCGGATCAATTCCGGATGCGGAGGTGGTCACCAGATCGATCGGCACGGGTTGGCCGGGATTCTGCTTCTGATAGGTAGCGACCGCGGCGTTCACACGATCGAGCAGAGCGCTGTTCGATTCGGCAAGGTTGGAGCCGCCGGAATTGGCGGCGTCGTAGCCATTGCCGGCGGCGGAGGGGCGGCCGTGAAAGTACTGGGGGCTGCTGAAGCCTTGGCCGATGATAGCGGAGCCGATGACTTCGCCGTTGCGGATGATCAGTTGGCCATCGGCCTTGTTGCGCATGGTGAGTTGCGCGATGCCGGTGACAACCAGGGGGTACACGAGACCGAGCAGGACAGTCGTGACCAGAGTGTAGCGAAAAGCGATGCTGAGGGATGCGCGCATGGAATTTCCGCTAGACGAGGTGGAGTCCGTTGAGGGCCAGGTCGATGAGCTTGATCCCGATGAACGGAGCGATGATGCCCCCGATTCCATAAATAATGAGGTTGCGGCGGAGTAAAGCTTCGGCGGACATTGGTTCATATTTCACCCCTTTGAGTGCGAGCGGTATGAGCGCGACGATGATCAACGCGTTGAAGATCACGGCGGAGAGGATGGCCGACTGCGGTGTGCCAAGGTGCATCACGTTGAGTGCCTGGAATGCGGGGAAGACCGCGAGAAACATGGCCGGAATGATGGCGAAGTATTTAGCCACATCATTGGCAATGGAAAACGTTGTGAGGGCTCCGCGGGTCATCAGGAGCTGCTTGCCGATCTCCACGATCTCGATGAGCTTGGTCGGATTGGAGTCGAGGTCGACCATGTTGCCGGCTTCTTTCGCAGCTTGCGTGCCACTGTTCATGGCTACGCCCACATCGGCCTGTGCCAGCGCGGGTGCGTCGTTGGTGCCGTCGCCGGTCATGGCGACGAGCTTGCCCTTGGCCTGCTCGCGCTTTATAAGATCCATCTTGTCCTTGGGCTTGGCCTCGGCAAGATAATCGTCGACTCCGGCCTCTTGCGCGATGACTGCCGCGGTCAAGGGATTGTCACCGGTGATCATGATGCTGCGGATGCCCATGGCGCGAAGACGAGCGAGGCGCTCTTTGAGGCCTCCTTTTACTACATCTTTGAGGTAAATCACACCCAAGGCGGTGTCGTTCTCGGCGACGACCAGGGGTGTCCCGCCGAGCTTCGCGATCTCTTGCACTCGATCGGTCACGGCCCGGGGCATGGTGGATCCGCTCGACTCGATAAAGCGGGCGATGGCGTCGGCAGAACCTTTGCGAATCTTGGCGGCAGGAAGGTCGACGCCGGACATGCGGGTTTGGGCGGTGAAGGGAACGAACTCGGCGCGGATGCTTTCGAGGTCGCGGCCGCGCAAGTTGTAGCGTTCCTTGGCGAGCACGACGATGGAGCGGCCTTCCGGAGTCTCATCGGCGATGGATGCGAGCTGCGCGGCATCGGCGAGGCGTTCGGTGGTGATCCCTGGTGCGGGGAAGAACTCGACTGCCTGCCGATTGCCCAAGGTAATTGTGCCGGTCTTGTCGAGGAGGAGCGTATTCACGTCGCCTGCAGCTTCCACAGCGCGGCCCGACATGGCCAGCACGTTGTATTGCACCAGGCGGTCCATGCCGGCGATGCCGATGGCGGAGAGCAGGCCTCCGATGGTGGTGGGGATGAGGCACACGAGCAGCGACACCAGCACAAAGATGGTCTGCGGCGCGTGCGAGTAGATGGCGAAGGGCTGCAGCGTTGCGACGGCGAGCAGAAAGATGATGGTGAGGCCAGAGAGGAGAATGCTGAGCGCGATCTCATTCGGTGTCTTCTGGCGTGTGGCGCCTTCCACGAGCGCGATCATGTGATCGAGGAAGGTTTCGCCAGGGTTGGAGGTGATGCGTACCCTGATCCAGTCAGAGAGGACGCGCGTGCCGCCGGTGACGGCGGAGCGATCGCCGCCGGCCTCGCGGATGACGGGCGCGGATTCTCCGGTGATGGCTGACTCGTCAACCGACGCGACACCTTCGATCACCTCGCCATCGCCCGCGATGAATTGACCGGCTTCGATGCGGATGATATCGCCGGAGCGAAGCGCGGAACTGGAGACGGCTTCGGTGCTGCCGTTCTCACGATAGCGGTAGGCGATCGTTTCGCCCTTCGCTTTGCGCAGAGTGTCTGCCTGTGCCTTACCTCGGCCTTCGGCGACGGCTTCAGCGAAGTTGGCGAAGAGCACGGTGAACCAGAGCCACAGAGTGATCTGCAGGTTGAAGCCGATGGGCTGGTGATGGATGGCGTCGGCTATGAGGAGCGCGCTGGTCACAACGCTGCCCACTTCGACAACGAACATCACGGGATTCTTCGCCATCGTGCGCGGATTCAGCTTGCGAAACGAATCGACGATGGCGGGCCGGATAAGTTCAGGAGTCCAGAGTGTCTGCTTTTTTGCCATGGCTTTCGCTTCCTTACGAGAACATGGTTCCGTGCTGCAGGAGCAGGTGTTCGAGGATGGGGCCCAGGCTGAGGGCGGGGAAGAAGGTGAGTGCGCCGACGATGAGGATGACGCCGGTGAGCAGGGCCGTGAACAACGGAGTGTTGACGGGGAACGTTCCAGGCGAGGGCGGAATCTGCTTCTTCTGGGCAAGATTGCCGGCCAGCGCAAGCATCGGGATCATCATGGCGAAACGGCCCAGCAGCATGGTGATGCCGAGGGTGATGTTGTACCAGTGCGTGTTGGCGTTCAGTCCGGCAAAGGCGGAGCCGTTGTTTCCTGCTGCCGAGGTGAATGCATAGAGAATTTCACTAAGTCCGTGCGGGCCGTGATTGGCGAGGCTGGTCAACCCCATTTGCGGGGCGAGAACCGTGATTGCTGAAAAGGCAAGAATGATGACGGGGAAGATAAGCACGTAGAGCATGGCCATCTTCACGTCGTAGGCTTCGATCTTCTTGCCCAGGTATTCGGGGGTTCGCCCCACCATGAGGCCGGCGATGAATACGGCGAGCACGACGTAGATGAGCATGCCGTAAAGGCCTGAACCGACTCCGCCGAAGATGATTTCGCCCAGCATGATGTTGACAAGTGGCACCATGCCGCCGAGGGGAGTGAACGAGTCGTGCCAGGAGGTGATGGCCCCACAGCTTGCATCGGTAGTGATGGTGGCGAAGAGCGCGGAATCTGCGATACCGAATCGCGTCTCCTTGCCTTCCATGTTGCCCCCGGCCTGCTGTGCACTTACGTGATCACTCACGCCGTGGAAGTGGAGGGCGGGGTGTGATTCGGCGGTATAGGCGGCGACGAAGCCGGCGGCAAAGAGGATGGACATGCAAGCGAAGACCGCCCATCCATGGCCGCGCGAACCGGTCATGCGCCCCAGCGTGACGGTGAGGCCGGCGCCGATCAAGAAGATAGAAAGCATCTCGGCAAAGTTGGAGAGCGGCGTGGGATTCTCGAAAGGATGTGCACTGTTGGCGTTAAAAAAGCCGCCGCCGTTAGTGCCGAGCATCTTGATGGCTTCCTGGCTGGCAACCGGGCCCTGCGCGATGCTTTGGGTGGCGTGCTCGAGGGTGTGAGCGGTGGTGTAGGGGTGAAGATTCTGCACCACGCCCTGGCCGACGAGGAAGAGCGCGTAGGCCGTGCAGATGGGCAGCAACAGGTAGAGGCATGCGCGCGTGGTGTCCACCCAGAAGTTGCCGATGAGCTTGGTTTCGCGCCGGGCAATGCCGCGTACGAACGCAATGGCAACCGCGATGCCGACGGCCGCCGAGAAGAAGTTGTGATAAGCGAGCGCTACCATCTGGGTGAAGTAGCTCATGGTGGTCTCGGGTACGTAGGCCTGCCAGTTGGTGTTCGTGGTAAACGAAGCGGCAGTATTCCAGGCCAGATCGGGAGCGACAGCAGCGAAGTGCTGCGGGTTCCATGGCAGCCATTGCTGCGTCCGCTGGATGATGTACGTCAACACCAGGGAGGCCAGGCTGAACAGGAGCATGGCGACGGCGTATTCACGCCAGTTCATCTCTTCGTCGCGGCGGATGCCGCACAGGCGGTAGATCCCGTTCTCGATGGGGCGGAGGAAGTGAATCTCGCCGTTGAAGAGACGGGTCATGTAGATGCCGACTGGCCACATGCAGGCGCAGAGCACAGCAAAGTAAACAAGGAATTGAGCCCAGCCGTTAAGTGTCATGTTCAGAATTTCTCCGGATACAGGAGGGCGAAGACCAGGTAGCCGATCAGGAGGATGGTGAGAAGAAGGACAACGAAGGTAGTGATGCTCATTGTTTGCTTACCTCAACCGTTCGCACGCATTCACGTACAGGAGCGCGATGACGAAGAAGGCGATCGTGAGTGCGATCATCAGGAAATCCCACATGGGATACCTCTCCGAAAAGTGTCTAGCTAGTTTTTAGCTTTGCCGCGCTAAGCCGCGGCTAAGAGGTGCGTAAAAAAGTCATAAAGGCCTGGAGAGCTGACCGGGGAGCGGCGATATTCAGGGAATGGCAGAGGGGCAGGCTTTTATTCGGTGGCGCCTTCGGGATTGAAGCGATAGCCGATCCACGGCTCAGTCTGGATGTAGTCCTTGCCCGTGGCACCGCTCAGCTTTTTTCGGAGCTGACCGACGAAAACCCGAAGGTACTCCGGCTGCTGGACGGCCTCGGCGCCCCAGACTCCGCCGAGCAGGGCGTGATGGGTCAGTACTTTCCCCGCGTTTCGCGAGAAGAACACGATGAGCTCGAATTCCTTTGGGGTGAGATGGACGAGCGAGCCGGCGACGCGCACCATGTGCCCGTCGATATCGATCTGAAAATCGCCAATTTCGAGGAGACCACCCGCGGAACGCTCGGGGGCACGGCGGAGCTGCGCCCGAACGCGCGCCAGCAGTTCCTGGGTACTGAAAGGCTTGGTTACGTAGTCGTCGGCGCCGGCATCCAGGGCTTCAACCTTGGAATGCTCCTGGTCACGAACGGAAAGCACGATGATGGGAGTCTTGTTGGCTTTGCGCACCTTGCGGCAGATGTCCACACCATTGATGTCGGGCATGGCGAGGTCGGTAATCAGCAGGTCTGGCTTCCATTCCGCAAAGAGACGCAGCGCTTCCTCGGGGTCATTGGCGGTGCGCACGTCGTAGCGTTGCGAAGAGAGCGCCGCGCGCAGAACGCGAGTGATCTGCGGCTCATCGTCGACAACAAGGATTCGTTCGTGCATTCTGTGGAGAGAGTATCATCCCCTTTGATGCAGAAGCTTTTACCCATTCGCATCACGATCATGCGGCTAGCGATCGTGACCGTGGCCGCTGCGGCGCTGGTTGCGCTTTTCACTCACACGGCGCGCGTCAACCAGACCACGGTCGCGATGGTGTTTCTCGTCTTGATTCTGCTCACAGCTTATCGCTGGCGTCTTGTGTGTTCCGTTTATCTGTCAGTGCTTTGCACGCTGCTTTACAACTTTTTCTTTCTGCCGCCGGTGGGGAGACTCACGGTCGCCGATCCACAGAATTGGGTTGCGCTGAGCGCATTTCTCGCGGCCAGCGTGCTCGTAAGCCACCTCTCAGAACGCGAGCGGCGCCAGACCGAAAACTCCGAACGGCGTCGCCGCGAAGTGGATCTTCTCTATCAACTCAGCCAAAAGCTGCTGGTTCAGGATGAAGTACGCGAAATTGCAAGGAACACCCCGGCGATTCTGACGAGTATCTTCGGCTTCAATGCCGTTGCTCTGTATGTGGCAGCGGCGGATACGGCTTTCTACTCGGATCCCGATCGCATCCTCGCCCCAGCGGCCGATCTGCGTGCCATCACACTGGAGCAACGCGATGCGATGGAGGTGCTTGGGGGGACGCTGATTCTTCCGCTCCGCATGGGCGTACGCCACTCGCTCGGCACTCTCGCGATTGCGGGAGGGCCGGAGAGCCACTCCTATGTTGAGGCGGTGGCCAGTGTTGTTTCTGTGGCGCTGGAGCGCGCAGCGGCTCTGGAGAGATCCGCTCGCGCTGAAGCAGCGCGGGAGAGCGAACGTCTGCGCGCGGCGCTGGTGGACTCCGTCACGCACGACCTGCGCACCCCGCTTACCGCAGTTCGGGCCGCTGCCACCGCATTGCTCGATTCATCGGAGATGTCGCAGGCGCAGCAGTCGGAACTGGTTGAAGTGATCAATGACGAAAGCCGGCGGCTCGATCGCCTCATCGGGCAGGCTATTGAGATGGCGCGGCTGGATTCGGAGACGCTGCGGCCGAATCTGGCTCCCCAAGATGCCCGTGAACTCGTGGAAGTCACGCTTGATCGCATGCAGAGCGTCCTGCGCGGTCATTCCATGCAGGTGGAAATCGTACCCAACCTGCCCCGCGTGCGCATGGACCGGGCGCTCATGGAGCGAGTCCTGCAGCATCTTCTAGAGAATGCGGCTGCGTATTCCGCCGAGGGGCAGACAATCACAGTGTCAGCAACTCGCGATGCAGCCCATCTAGTGCTCACGGTTGCCGATAACGGTCAGGGAATCGAAGCCGAAGATCTTCCTTTCCTTTTCGATAAGTACTTCCGGGGCAAACGGCAGAAGGGACAATCGCGTGGCACCGGCATGGGCTTAGCAATTGCCCGGGCGATGGCGAAAGCCCACGGCGGCGATATCACGGTCGAGAGTAAGCCTGGCCGGGGCAGCACTTTCCGGGTTTCGATTCCCCTTGCCTGATTTGTTTGCGCTGGTGCTGAGGAATAGGAGGCGGAAACTGACCTTCTCCGCCCCTGTCCACGAGCCACGATTTGCAGGCACAATGGACGGTACAATCGTGCGAATCCAGGAGAGAACTTGCCGATGATTTCATTTATCCGCGTGTCCTGTCTGATCTTGCTTTGCTGGTGCTTCTCGGTGAGGGGCCTTGGGCAGCCACCAGCGCCACGACCATTCACGCTGGCACAGGTGATGAGCGCTCCATTCAATTCCGAGTTGGTGGCGGCGCCTGCGAAGGAAGGCTTTGCCTGGGTAGCGGACGCGGAAGGCAAGCGGAACGTCTGGGTAGCGTTTCCGACCGATGGGGGGAAGAGCTACAGCGCGCGTCAGTTGACGGACTATCGAAGCGATGACGGTCAGGCGATCAGCGATCTCGCCTGGTCGCCGGACGCCCGGGTTCTCGCCTACGTCCGAGGAGGTTCGTCCGACAATCCCGAGAAGCAGGCGCCGAACCCAGCGCATTTGCCGGATGGTGCGGAGCAGGACGTGTGGATGGTGCCCACTGATGGTGGAGCACCGCGCGAGGTTGGGCAGGGAATGTGGCCGACGTTCTCGCCTTCCGGTGAGTGGATCACGTGGTTTCACGATGGGCAGATCTGGTTTGAGAAGGCGCAGGAGATTGGTGCGAAGCGGCCGCAGTCGATTCATGTCTTCGGCGATTTCAAATCGTTCACGTGGTCTCCCGATGGAAGCAAGCTTGCGTTTGTGACCGACCGAGGCAGTCATAGCTTCATTGTTGTGTTTTCTCCGGCAGCCGATGCGCTTACGTTCCTCGATCCCGGGACTGATCACGACAGCTCCCCTGTGTGGTCGCCGGATGGACGAGAGATCGCATTCGTTCGCATTCCCTATTTCAAAGAAGAGAACTTCGATGGGCCGCAGCGTTCGGGGCGGCCGTGGTCCATTCGCGTGGCGAATGCTGCTACGGGCAAAGGGCATGAAATCTGGAGAGCGAATGCGGGGCCGGGAAGCGTGTTTCGCGCGCTCGACGCGGAGCAGCAGCTCTACTGGCTGGCGGATAACCGGATCGTTTTTCCATGGGAGGGGGATGGCTGGCTGCATCTGTATGCGGTTGCGCATGCGGGCGGACCCGCGCGTCTGCTGACAGCGGGGCAGTTCGAAGTGGAGAACGCTTCGGGCAGCCACGATGGGAAGCAGATCGTCTACTCGTCGAATGAAAATGACAGCGAAAGGCGGCACATCTGGAAACTCGAACTGCCTGCGCTCACTCCGATTGAGCTCACTCGCGGGAACGGCATCGAGACGCAGCCGGTGATTGGTAGTGACAACCATACGATCGCGGTTTTGCGGTCGGATGCGCGTGTTCCTATACGGCCGGCAGTGATTGGTGCGAATGAGACGCTGCGCGATCTTGCGCCGCAGATGATCCCGGCGGATTTTCCCGCCGCGCAGATCGTTGCGCCTGAGCCGGTTGTCTACTCCTCGACGGATGGAATGCGGATTCATGGGGATCTCTTTCTGCCGCCGGGCGGGAGCACATGCGTGCGGCATCCTGCTGTGGTTTTTGTGCACGGCGGGTCGCAGCGGCAGATGCTGCTGGGCTGGCACTCCATGGGCTATTACTCGAATGCTTATGCGCTGAACGAATATCTCGCCAGCCGTGGGTACGTGGTGCTTTCGATCAACTATCGCAGCGGGATTGGATATGGGCTGAACTTCCGGGAGGCTTTGGAGTACGGAGCTACCGGGGCCAGCGAGTTTCGCGACGTGGAAGGCGCTGGGCTGTACCTGCGCGGCCGCTGCGATGTGGAGCCGACGCATATCGGCATCTGGGGTGGAAGCTGGGGCGGCTTTCTGACGGCCATGGCGCTGGCGCGCGCGTCGAATTTGTTTGCGGCGGGCGTGGATATGTCAGGGGTACACGACTGGAACGTGGATAACCCGCAAAACTTCCAGATATCGGACACCGCGGCCGATGTGAATGCGCGCTGGCGGCTTGCGTATCAGTCATCACCGCTTGCGCGGGTGGACGACTGGCGCTCGCCGGTGCTGCTGGTGCAGGGCGATAACGACGACGAGGTGCCGTTTCTGCAGACGGTGCAACTGGCGGCAGCGTTGCGGCAGAGGAAGGTGGATGTGCAGGAGCTGATCTTTCCGGACGAGGTGCACGATTTTCTTTTGCACCGCGACTGGATGGCTGCTTATTCCGCGACGGCGGAATTCTTCGACCAGCATCTTCGCGCCACGAAGGGTTCGCCGCAGGACTGAGCGACTTAGAGACGGCAGATTCGTCAAGGTAGACTGGCAGCATCTATGAGATCCTCGCGGCTGGCGATCAATTGGCGGATGCGCACGCGCAGCCTGGCGCTGGGCGAGCGCACGCTGATCATGGGCGTGGTGAACGTCACGCCGGACTCGTTCAGCGACGGCGGGCTCTTTCTCGATCCTGAGTTGGCGGTTGTACGAGCTTTGCAGCTCATGCAGGAGGGCGCAGATCTGCTCGACATCGGCGCCGAAAGCACGCGGCCTGGCTCGCATGCAGGCAGTAGTTCGGCGGTGAGCGCCGAAGAAGAACAGGCGCGACTGCTGCCGGTGATTGAAGGTGTGCTGCGCGCGCGGCCCGATGCGATTGTCTCCGTGGACACATACAAAGCGGCGACGGCGCGGGCGGCGCTGCGGGCCGGCGCGGAAATCCTCAACGACGTGAGCGGATTTACGTGGGACGCGGAGATGGCGCGGGTTTGCGCTGAGCAGGGATGCGGTGTGGTGCTGATGCATACCCGGGGGCGTCCGGATGACTGGCGGACGCAGGAGCGGCTGGGCGGCGATGAGGTGCTTGCCATGGTGCGTGAAGGCCTGGCACGAAGTCTCGCGGCGGCGCGGGATGAAGGCACTGCGGAGGAAGCCATTGTTCTCGATCCGGGTTATGGGTTCGGCAAGCGCTTTGGCGAGAATTATTCGCTGCTGGCGCGGCAGGGTGAGCTGCTTGCGCTGGGGCGGCCACTGCTTGCTGGAGTTTCGCGGAAATCGTTTCTTGGGCATACGCTGGCGTCGCTGTATGGTGGTGAGCCTGCGCCGGTGAATGAACGCGAGACGGCGAGCGCTGCCGCGATGGTCGCGGCTATTCTGCATGGGGCATCGATTGTGCGCGTGCACAATGTGCGCCCTGCGGTGGAGGCGGCGCGGATTGCGGACGCGGTGTTGAAGGCGGAAAACTAAGGCGCGACTACTCGGCGCAACCGCAGGCGTTCTGCATCTCGCGCGAGCAGCATGCACCCATGCCGCAGGCCGGAGCAGGCGCGGCGCCGCCTTTTGTGTTTACCCCGGCGCCGCCGCTGATGAGGCGGTGAACCGATCCGCCACATTTCGGGCAGGATTGGACTTCGGGGTCGCTCATCTTCTGGCGCAGGCTGAAGTGATCGCCACAGGACTGACAGGCGTACTCGTAGGCTGGCATAGACACTTCCTTTGGGCCAATTTTAAGCCCGAGGGAACAACGCGCGGAGGAGCCGCAGATCCCCGTTCGACTCCGATCGCATTCGCGATCTTCGCTCAGGGCAAGCTTTCGACTTCGCACCGCTACGCGTCGCTTCGCTCGGGATGACAGAGGTTGTTGTTAGCAGGTTAACGGCTATACGCTAAGGCCGGTCGTAGAAGCGGAAGAAGAGCGATGGCTTGGAGACGGGCTCGGCTTTGGCCACCAACTCCTCCTGCTGCTTGTCCGTTAACGGCGTGAACGTCCGCGCCAGATTCACATTCTGTTCGAGCTGCGGGATGTTGTCGCAGCCGATGATGACGGTGCTGAGCGGCCGCGAAAGCGCGTAGTACATGGCCTGCTGCATGGTGAGGGTGCCGGGCGTGGGCGCGAGCACCATGCCCTCCCACATGTGCTTTTGCACTGCGATGGGTTGCGGCGTCCACGAGGAGAGCAGGCGGCCTCGGCCGGGAATCTTCATGCCGATGATGCCCATCTGCTTTTCGACAGCGAGGGGCAGCAGTTCGGCGTTAAAGCTGTAGTGGTGCGGGTCGGCGGCGCTCATCGCCATCAGGATGGTGTCGAACGGATACCGATGGATGCACTCGATCAGCGCGTCGGGGCGATAGTGGCCGGTGATTCCTAAATTGCGGACGACCTTCTGCTCTTTCATCTCGAACAGGGCTTCCATGGCGCCACCCTTGGCGAAGACCTGTTCGACGTCATAGTGGGTGCCGATGTCGTGCAGTTGCCACAGGTCGACGTGATCGGTCTGGAGTAGCTGGAGCGACTTCTCAATCATGCGCATGGAGCCGTCGCGGGTACGTTCCTTGGTCTTGGTGGCGAGGAACGCTTCATTGCGGCGGTGGGCCATGACCTTGCCGACATACTGCTCGCTCCAGCGTTCGGGGCCGCCGTAGATGGAGGAGGTGTCGATGTAATTCACGCCGAGGTCGAGCGCCTTTTCGATGATTGGCACTGCTGCATCGAAGTTGTTCGGCTTTTCCAGCGCGGCCTGGCCGCCGAGGGAGAAGATGCCGACTTTGTAGCCTGTCTTGCCCAGGTTGCGGGTGGGCATGGCTTTGAGCGTGACTGGGTTGGAGGGCAGCGGTGGCATCGTCTTGTTGCTGGGATCGGCAAGGATGGCGCCGGGTGCAACAAGGGCGGCGGCCACGGCTCCGCCAGCCTTCAGAAACTCGCGGCGGCCCTGTTGCCGTCCACTCAGTTTGTCGCTCATGGAAGTTCCTCCGCTTGGGACGCTCCCATCATAAAACGATTGACGGGCGGCGGCGCAGATGAAGTGCGCTCGAATGGGATGAACGGATTGTGAATGGAGGAGGAGCAAGATTGCCGCGGGCCTCCAGGAAGGAGGCCCGGGCATGTTTAGGCGAAGTTACGGATGGAGAACCAGGGTGCGCTGTAACTGGAAGTTCAGCGTGGATTCAGCGGGAACCTTTACCTGCTTGCCGCGGGTGAAGTATTGCGTGAGCGCACCGGCAGCGCCGCCGGCGAGGGTACCGATACCGGCGCCTCTGCCGCCGCCAAAGACGGCTCCCAGAAGTGCGCCGAGGCCGGCGCCGCCGCCAGCGTATTCGGCGGTGCGCTTGTTGAGGCCGTAGCCAGCGTTGCCGTTTTCAGTGACGGATGAGCTGTCAACTTTGTATTGCCGGCCGTTCAGATCGATGGAATAGAGATCGAGAGCCAAGTCGGGGTGGGAGGCGTCGGTGGCAAGGTTGGCAATGTGAAGTTGCGCGCGGGTGCCGGCCGGGATGGCGACATTGCCGGTGCTGTCGACTACGTCCTGCTCGATGCGCGCGCTATAGATTTTTCCGGCCTGGTCGACGTTGCTGTCGATCGCCTCGTCGGTGCGCACGGAGATGGGCGTACCGGATGAGATTACGATCGAGGGGGTCTCCGTGGCGGGATGGAAGCCGGGGGTTCCGTTGCGCGGAGCCGGGGCTACATCCATCGCAGGGCCGCCGGGTGCGGGAGATGCGGCGGAGGCGGCATCGTGGGTGAAGACGATGGAGGAGACGTCTTTGAGCGGGAAGACATAGCCGATCCCATTGGCGCCGCGGAAATGGATGGTGGCACCGCCGAGGAGTTGACCGCTGTAGGAGTCGCCCCCGCGCAGGGCGATGTGATCTGCCAGATTGGAGAAGACGAGGGACTGGATCTGCGCGACGGGGAAGCTGTACTGGATGCCCTGGTTGTCCTTGAAGGCGAGCTTGCCGTTTGGCGCCGTTCGAAAGGTGCCGGAGTAACTTCTTCCATCGCGAAGGATCACGATGTCAGCCCGCGCGGCGACAGCGGAGAAGAGCATGAAAGCAGCGGAAAGCAGAGCAATTTTCTTCATGAATGGAATCACCTTGCCGGTCCTGCGAATGTTGTCGGAACAGGGAATGTTGCGGGCCGGACAGTTGCTACCTTCGCACCCGCCGGGACGCTTGTCAACGATGGACGCGGCTGCGAGTGCGGCAGGCGCACCTTGCAGCGTTGTCGCAAGGCTGAGTATCTTTTGAGCAGCGAGAGACATAAGAAACGAGACCGAATGGACGTATTGGAACGGCTTTTCGAGCAGCATTTTGGGCGCCCCGCCGAAGAGGTTCAGCCGCTGCAGGGGCAGTTGGGCGGTTCCGGCCGTGCGATTCTGCGACTGACCGGCGGCGGAGCGAAGGCGGTTGGCATCTCGTATCCGGTGCGGGAAGAGAATGCCGCGTTTCTCGAATTCACTCGCCATTTTCGCAAGCACGGGCTGCCGGTGCCGGAGATCTACATTGAGGACCTGAACCAGGGCGCATATCTCGAAGAGGATCTGGGCGATACGACGCTGTTCGATTTCCTGAGTAAGCATCGTGACGGCGACCGGATCGAGGCGCCCGTGGTGGAGGCCTATCGAAAGGTCGTGGAGGTTTTGCCGCGATTTCAGATTGAAGCGGCGCGCGATCTGAATTACAAGGTCTGCTATCCGCGGGCGAGTTTCGATCGGCAGTCGATTTCGTGGGATCTGAACTATTTCAAGTACTACTTTCTGCGCCTGGCGGGGGTGCCATTCAGCGAGCAGGCGCTGGAGGATGATTTCGGGCGGTTGACGCGGTTTCTGCTTACGGCGCCGCGCGACTACTTTCTCTACCGCGATTACCAGTCGCGCAACGTGATGCTGCGGGAGGGGCGACCGTACTTTCTGGACTACCAGGGCGGGCGTAAGGGCGCGCTGCAGTACGATGTGGCGTCGCTGCTCTTCGACGGCAAGGCAGACCTTCCGCCGGATGTGCGGCAGGAACTGCTGGATCACTATCTGGAGACGCTGCCCAAGTATGGGAACGTGAGCCGCGAAGCCTTCATGGAGCACTACTACGCGTTTGTTTATGTGCGCATTATGCAGGCGCTGGGCGCGTACGGATTCCGCGGGTTTTATGAGCGCAAGACACATTTTTTGCAGAGCGTTCCTTATGCTCTGAAGAACCTGCGCTGGCTGGCGCACAACGTGAAGCTGCCGATTGCGCTGCCGGCGCTGATGAATGCCTTTACGGCGATGCTGGGGTCGGAGAAGCTGATGGCGATTGCCTCCGAGAATCTGACGGTGCGCATTTACAGCTTCAGTTTTCACCGCGACGCGCCGAGCGATGTTACGGGCAATGGCGGCGGTTTTGTTTTTGATGCGCGGGCGCTGCCGAATCCCGGGCGCGATGAGCGTTTGCGGCCGTTCACCGGCAAAGATGTGCCGATTATCGAGTACCTGAACCAGCAGGAGATTGTGCATCGGTTTTTCTCCAACGTTGCGGCGCTGGTGGAGACCAGTGTGGCGTCGTACCAGAAGCGCGGGTTCAAGAGCCTGATGGTGTCGTTTGGCTGCACGGGCGGACAGCATCGTTCGGTATTTCTGGCCGAACTGCTGGCGCGGCATTTGCGTGCGCACAACAGCAACCTGGACGTGGTGGTGCGGCACATGGAACTGGAGAAGTGGGGCAAGTGAAGGCCATGATTCTCGCCGCGGGGCTGGGCACGCGTCTGCGCCCGCTGACGAATGACCGGCCCAAGGCGCTGGTGGAGGTTGCCGGGCGAACGCTGCTGGAGATCACGCTGCAGCGGCTGCGCTCCGCCGGAGTACACGAAGTGATCGTGAACGCCCATCACTTTGCGGATCAGGTGCAGGACTACGTCGCCAGGCTCAGCGGCCTGGGCATGCGCATTGAGATTTCGCGCGAGGAAGAGCTGCTGGATACGGGCGGGGGCCTGAAGCGCGCCGCATGGTTTTTCCTCGAAAACAACAGCAATGAGCCGTTTCTGCTGCATAACGTGGATGTGTTGAGCACCATCGATGTGGGGGCGATGATGCGGTTTCACCGCGACCGCGGCGCGCTGGCGACGCTGGCCGTGCAGGATCGCGCCACCTCGCGTTATTTGCTCTTCGATCAGGATGGTCTGCTCTGCGGGCGACGCCCCGGCCGAGATGGCGCGGCCGAGATGGCGCGGGCCGCGGACGGCGTGCAGCCGCTGGCGTTCGCGGGGATCCACGTGATTTCGCCGCGGATCTTTGACAGGCTGGATGAAAGCGGCGCTTTCTCGATCATCGATTGCTATCTGCGGCTGGCGGCGCAGGGCGAGCCGATCACTGCATTCCGAGCCGACGGGTTCTATTGGCGCGATCTTGGCAAGGCGGAGAGCCTGGCGGCGGCGGAGCGCGAAACCAAGCTGTGGCGCGGAGTGCAACTCCGGCCCTGATTGTTCCCGTCCAAGACAGGAATGGACGATCGCACCGTTTCGTGTCATGGCCTGCCTTTCCTGCTTACATGCGCTGCATTGACATTGGCTTCCCTCATTCCGGCCGGCCTGAGGGCCGAGGAGGTGCCCGCTGCGGCGCGCATGGGAACCCTGCACGGATTCCTCCTGCTGCGGGATGCGAACGGGAAGGTGATTGCGACCGGCGACCAGGTGGACGTGGCGGAAGGCAACCGCGTTCGCGCGCGGCTGACGTTCCACTTTCTGGACGGATCGGTGGACGACGAGGAGGCGATCTTCAGCCAGGGGCGCACGTTTCAACTGATTCACGACCACCACGTGCAAAAGGGTCCGTCGTTTCCGAAGCCGCTGGATCTGACGATCGACGTGCCGAAGGGCGAAGTGACGTGGACGGAGGACTCGAAGAAAGGCCCGCAGCACAAGCACATGGACCTGCCATCGGATCTGGTGAACGGTATGGTTTCGCTGGCGGTGCAGAACTTTCCCCACGGCGCGGGGCGCATGCAGGTTTCGTATCTGGTGATTGAGTCGGGGCCGAGGGTGGTTCATTTCATCGTCACTCCGGATGGAAGCGATAAGACGTTGATTGGGTCGCAGAGCCGCGAGGCGCGCCGCTTTAACGTTCACATCGAGATTGGCGGCGTGGCGGGAGTGCTGGCGTCGGCGTTCGGCAAACAGCCTCCCGATTTCAAGATGTGGGTGCTGGGGCCGAGTGTGCCGGTGTTCATCAAGTTGGCCGGCGCGCTGTATGAGGGCGGGCCGGTGTGGACGATGACGCTGGCTGCTCCGTCGTGGACGGAGAACGGGCGGTAGTCAGGGGGGCAGGGAACAAGGCAACAAGGGAACGAGGGAACGAGGGAACAAGTTGGGCGGCTTGTTTTGTATGCCGCGTGTTTTCACGCGGTTGATGGATGGTTGATTACTCATAGTTTGATCTGCCTGTGGAAGAAAAGATGAGGGTTGTTCCTGCGCCCCCAACGGGGCAGGCAATCTGGTGGCTGTTCACCCCACGCTGAAGCGCGGGGCTACTGACCCTTGCGCTTTCGACTCCGCTCAGGGCAGGCTCTCCGGCGCAAGGTGTGGGCAGGCTCTACGGCGTGGTGTGTGGGCTGGTTTGTGGTTTCCCACTCCGGTAGTGGTGCTGGGACGTATGGAAGCCCGTGAAGATGCTGTCCCACGTGCCCAAAAGCCGGGCATCCTTCGACTTCGCTCAGGACAAGCTCTCCACCCCACGGACGAAGACCTGTCCGTGGGGACCCCGGGTCTGCGGCGCCCACTGGTGGTGCGGGAACTCGCTAGAGGCCGAGCTATCCTACCCTGGATCGGTGTTTGAACCTGGGTTGGAACGTTTGGAATTTTTGCTGATACTTCAAGTTTGGCAGGTGGAAATAATTAATACGCAAGTTTTTTAGAAATATTTTTCGTTGATGGGAAAGAGTTTAGCAAAGTTTTCCACAGAATGGCTGCTTGACCTCTTTTTGCGGTGAAGCCGTTCCCGCGCCCCGCCCGACTCGCCCTTCCCGCGCGCCCCGAATGAGCAAAGCATTCAAAATCAAGACCTTAAAAAGATAGAAACGATCACTTCGTGGGCACACATGACCAGATGAATCGCTGCTCATTAGTGAAAATGATCATATATGTCATTTTTATGGAAAAAATGATCACAAATACGTTAATGTGTTGTTGCTCGAAGTTTTGAGGCCTGCGACGCAGCCGAAAGCTGATTCTCCGTCGCCTGATCTGTCATTTCTCCCAATGAGAGGAAAACCCCATGCATCGAAACGGACCCTTCTCCTTCGTGCGGATCGCGCACCTGGTCCTGGCCGGGCTCGTTCTGTGGCTGATGGCAATGCAACCCGCGGCAGCACAGAATGCGCAGGGCACCATCGTCGGCCATGTCACCGATCCATCGGGAGCGGTGGTGGTGGGCGCCACCGTGACCGTGACCAACATTGATACCGGAGTCAAACTCACGTACAAGACCAATTCCAATGGGGACTATGTTGCCCCGGCGCTGAATCCGGGCCGGTATTCGGTGTCGGTGAATGCGTCGGGATTCAGCACGGCGCAGAGCAACGATCTGGTTCTTGAGGTTCAGCAGACTCTGCGCCAGAACTTCGGGTTGAAGGTGGGGAGCGTGTCGAACACGGTAGAAGTGTCCGCCTCCTCGCAGATGCTTCACACGGATGATCAGACGATCGGGCAGGTGCTGCACGCGGACATGATCGAGAACCTGCCCATTAACGGCCGTGACTTCACAAACCTGATGATCACTAATGTGGGCACGAATATCACCGAGGGCGGCTCGGGAACCGACTGGGCCTATCACGGCCTGAATACGGCGTACCAGGAGGTAAGTTCGAACGGAACCCAGGCGCAGTCGACGAGCTACAGCCTGGACGGCATCTATGACGCCGACTACTTCTTCAGCGTGCCGATCAACATCCCCAACGAACTCGCGATCCAGGAGTTCAAGATGATGAATGGTATGTACGGCGCGGAGTATGGGCAAGGCGCCGCACAGGTCAACGTCGATATCAAGTCGGGGACCAACCGCCTGCATGGGGCGGCCTATTGGGCGCTGGAGGGGCAGTGGATGCAGCCCAACAGCAAGTACCAGGAGGCGGTGAACGCTGCCAATCCGGGCAATCCCAGCTCGGTGAATCCGCCCTTCCATCAGAACCAGTTCGGAGGCACGCTGGGCGGCCCCTTTACCATTCCGCACGTGTACAACGGGAAGGACAAGTCGTTCTGGTTTCTGAGCTACGACGAGGGCCTGTTTGCCCGGGTCAACAATCCGTCGTCCGACTTTGTTCCGACCGCCGCGGAGCTGAGCGGCGACTTCAGCGCTTGGCCGTTTCCCATTTACGATCCGGCGACCACGGCGCCGAACCCCAACTACAATCCGAATCCTCCAACGAATTATGTTGGGCCGGACGCCAGTCCAGTGGTGCGCCAGCAGTTCCCCGGAAACAAGATTCCCGCCAACCGCATCGATGCGGTCTCGGCTAAACTCGCAGCGTTTTTCGATGGGGCCAACCTGAGCACCTGCGCCGAGAGCAATCACCTGCAGACCGGTTGCTATAACTACACCGCCGATACCCTGACGACGCGGAATCAGGGGGTGGGCACCGGCCGTATCGACCAGTACTTTGGCAACAACGACCATGTTTACCTGACCGCGAACTGGGGCGTGCTTTCGCAGATCAACACCAGCATTCGCGCAGGGCAAGGCGGGCAGGTGTACCAGCGCCCCAAACTCTTTGGCGGCACCTGGGCGCACACCTTCAGCCCCAACTTCCTCAACCAGTTCACCCTGGGCTACAGCCGCGACCACTTCCTGAACGGGCCGAACACCGCGTATGGTCCGAACCTGTCCGCGCAGGTGGGTCTTGGCAACACCAACCCCAATCCCGCAACGTTCGATCTGCCGCAGGTCTCCATCTTCAATTACCAGGGATTTGGCGGCGGCGAACCGACAACGTATGCCGACAACATCTATCAGCTTGTGGACGGAGTGACGCTGGTGCGCGGGCGTCACACGCTGAACTTCGGCGCCGATATTCGCAGGGTTCAACTGTTCGAGCTGGACAACTATCTGGGCACCGGTTCGCTGAACTTCAACGGCGAGTTCACGGCGCTGGTGCCGGGCTATGCCGGCAACTCTATGGGCAGCAACGGCTCGTATAGCGCGACTGCTCCTTACGAGGGCAACGCGCTGGCCGATTTCCTGCTCGGCCAGACTGCCAGCGTCTCCAACCCGCCTCCGATTGCGACGGACAACTACATTCTGTGGGGCACGAACTGGAACCTGTACATGCAGGACGACTACCACGCCACGGATCGCCTGACGCTGAACGCCGGCCTGCGCTGGGAGCGTCCGGCCAATTACCACAGCCGCAACTCCGACGGCTACGCGTTCAACCCGAACAACGGCGGCCAGTTTGTGTGGGCCAATTGCGCTTTCACCAAGCCGATTCTGGCGGCAGGCGGAAACCCCAATTTTCTGCAATGCGGAGCGAGCAACACGCTTGTGCCGATTGACAACAAGGACTTCGCGCCGCGCGTGGGCTTTGCCTACCGGCCGCAATTCAGCGACAAGTTTGTGGTTCGCGCCGGCTTCGGCATCTTCTATGGGCTCTACAACCGCTACTACGACGGCTCCCAGTTCGATAAGAATGCGCTCTACAACGAGTCGGCGGCCAGCATTCCTGCGCCCTCGGGCACGGAAGCGCAGTCCACTGCGGTGGTGAGCCAGATGTGGCTGCCGCCGGTCAATGCGGACCAGCTTTTCGTCACGCCGGGCTGGAAGTTCCCCTTTAACCAGGTGAACTGGCCGACCAACCACACGCCTTACGACGAGCAGTGGTCGCTGGATACCGAGTACAGCCTGACGTCCAAGCTGATGCTCGACATCGGCTATGTGGGCGATCATGGCTTGCGCCAGCCCAGCCAGGACATTCTGGGGGTGGCCACTCCTCCCACGGTTGCCGGCGATCCCTGCAATTCCATCGTGGATGTCTCGGTGGCGCCGTCTTCGTGCCTGAGCGATCCCAACTTCCAACCCATCGACACGCGCGAGCCGTATGCCAACATGCCGCCGTATCTCTACGGGAACCGCAACGGGTTCCAGTCGAGTTACAACGGCCTGCAGGTGCAGCTTATCCAGCGCGAGGTTCGCGGGCTCACGTACCACGTGAACTACACGTACTCCAAGACGATGGACCTGACGTCAGGCATTAACCTCATCAATGGCGAGCCCGGGCTGATCCAGGATCCGCAGCATCCTTACCAGATGTACGGACTGGCGGCCAGCGATCAAACGCATCACCTGGTGGCGACGTACTCCTATCAAGTGCCGAAGGACCTCTTCCATCTCCGTCGAGGCATGGACTGGCTGGTGGCGGGGTGGACAGCGAGTGGTGTTTACCAGGTGGCGAGCGGCTTCCCGTTTGCCATCAACGCCGGCGAATCCGCCGACCAGATGGGTGAGTATTACGCCAGCCGAATCCTGGCGAACTCCACGTTCCGCAACTCGCCGGGGTTCAAGAGCAGCCTGGGCCAGTGGTTCGATACTGCGAAGTACTCGACTCCGGCCCTGGGACGCTATGGCAATACGAACAAGAGCCCTGAGCGCACCCCCTACTACACCAATCTCGACGCCAACTTCGGCAAGTCCACGCAACTGATGGAGGGGACCTCTCTTCTGGTTCGCGCCGATATCTTCAACCTTGGTTCGACCTGGCACTCCACCACGGTCTTCAACGATTACCTGTTCCCGGACGCCACGGTCACGGATTCGAACTTCGGGTCGCTGATCAACGCCAACTATGGAACAGCGTCTCTCTGGAATCCGCGGGTCATCCAACTCACGGCCCAGTTCACCTTCTAACCGATGACCGGCCCGGAATTTTCATTCCGGGCCGGACTCAACGCGCGCCAGGCGCAGTACACTAGGAAAAACCTTCCGCTTGCAGATTAATGCACTCTTGCAGCATCGAACCCTCGAAGTTGCGTTGGCCCATTGAATGTCGATTGCCCTCGAAGTATGTGTTGATTCCGTAGAGTCAGCTCTCGCCGCCCATGAAGGCGGCGCGGACCGCGTTGAACTTTGCAGCGCATTGCGGGAAGGCGGCATTACTCCAAGTGCGGGCCTGATCCACAGCGTGCGGGCGGCTGTTCCGCTGGAGCTTTGCGTGCTGGTGCGCCCTCGCGGGGGAGACTTCTGCTACACCGATCATGAGTTTCAGGTGATGCGCGACGACGTGTTGCGCGCGCGCGATTTGGGCGCCGACTCCGTGGTGCTCGGCGTGCTCACGCCCGACGGTCTCGTCGACATGGAGCGAACCCGCGCGCTGATTGACGCCGCTCGTCCCATGAAGGTCACGTTCAACCGCGCTTTCGACGTGGCCAACGACCTTGATCGCGCGCTTGAGGATGTCATCGCGGTCGGCGCGGACCGCATCCTCACGTCCGGCGGCAGACGCCTCGGGCTGCAGGGCGCGGCCCGAATTGCCCAACTGCTGCGCGTGGCCGGCGATCGCATTGCCCTTCTCGGCGGCGGGGGCATCCGTTCTTCGAATGTCCGTGAGTTCGTGCAGGCCAGCGGCGTCCGCGAGATACATTCCTCGCTGCGATCCCGCTCCGATGTCCATCCTTCCGCGCAGAATGCAGACTCCATCCTCGGCGTTGAAGCGAAGGGGCCGTCCCACGTTTGCATCACCCGCAGCGACGTTCTCAAGCTCCGCCGCGCTCTCGATGGTGTCACGGCCGGAGTTCCGCTCGCATAATCGATCTGAGGCAACCCGGTTACAATTACCTGTCAGCACTCCATTCCGATTCTCGCGGTCAGGAGCTTCCGGGGCCATGTCCGTCAAGACCGACAAGCGCGCAAAAGAGATCCTGCACCTGCTCTTGCGGGACGGCAAATCCTCCGTTGAAGACCTGGTGGCCACACTCGGCGCCTCCCCTGCCAGCATTCGCCGCGATCTGGTCCGGCTGGAGAAGCAGGGCCTGGTGCACCGTACGCACGGAGGAGCGATGCTGGCCGGCGGACCTTCAGTGTATGAGCCGTTCCGATTCGATGCGGCATTTCAGATCCGAGAAGATCGTTTTGCAGGGGAGAAGCAGCGCATTGCCCGCGCCGCGGCCGCCCAGGTCCAGGAAAACGAGACGATCGGAATCGCGGCCGGCACAACGACCACACTTGTTGCCCGTCAGCTCGCCCACCGCAAGAACATCCACATCATCACCAACGCCGTGAATGTGGGAATGGAACTGAGTTCCAACTCGCGGGTGCAAACCACGCTTACCGGTGGCAGCATGCGCTGGGCAGGGGCTTTCTCGCTGGTGGGACCGGCGGCCATCGAATCCCTCACGACAATCGTGATGGACCGACTTTTTATCGGCGCAACGGGAGTCGACCCGGAGCGCGGGGCCACGCTGATTCAGCCGGAAGAGGCGGCGGTGTTTCGCGCCATGGTTCGACAATCCCGGCAGCGCATTCTGGTGGCGGATGCCAGCAAACTGGGGCTGGTCAGCCCCGCGATCGTCTGTACACCGCAAGAGATCGATCTACTCATCACCGACAACAGCATCGGGGATGAGTTGAGGGCGCGATTTGAAGCCAACGGCATACGGGTACTGGCGGTGTAGCCTACCTGGCGCCGGGCGGAAGTTTCGACCAGTCGAAGAGCTGAAACTCACGAATATGCGCCTGGGACGTGCTGGAGAGGATATTCAGCCGCACGCGGCGAGCCTGCACCGGCGCAAACGCATCGATTTTCTTGTGACCGATGGCCTGGCCCGATGCAATCGCCTGCCATTTCTGGCTCTTCTCGTTCCAGATCTCAATCGCGTATTTCTGCACATGCTGGCCGTCATTGAGCCATTCCATCGTCACCGCGTGGTCGAAGCGCACGGGTTTGGAGAATCTGACCTCGAGCGTGGCATGATGCGATCCGGCGGGAGCCGACCAGAACGTGTCCGGGTTGTCGTCCAGCGCCGCAGCGGCCTCAGGAGTTGTTGGCTCATGCTGCAATGCGAGGTTATTCGCGGCCCGCGCCCGCAGTGCCGCGCCGAACTCCTTCAGCCGCGCCACGTCGGAATCCGGCAACAGCCCGCGGCGATCGGGGGCAAGGCCCAGCATCAGTTGCGCGCCGCGCCCGACTGTTTCGTCGTAGGTCGTGAGCAACTCGCTCAGGCTCTTCAGTGACTTCACGTCATCGGGATGCCAGAACCAGTGGTACTTCCGCAGGGGGGTGTCCGCTTCCACCGGACGCCAGCGCCGATATCCGTGCCGGTCGATCACGTTCCAGTTCTCGTAACTCACCACGCCCGCTTCATTCCCGACCCAACGCGCATCGCCGTACTCGAATAAGCCTGTATCGGCGAAGACGACCGTGTCCGGCTGGTAGGTGCGAAGCGTTTCGATCATCTTCTTGAAGTTGTAGACATGGCCTGCGCTGCCGGCGCCGTCGAGCCACAGTTCGACGAGATTGCCGTAATTCTGGGCCAGCTCGGCAAGCTCGGCGTTGTAGTAGTCATCGTAGGCGGCTGAATCCTTGTAGCGGGGATCGTGGCGATCCCAGGGCGAAAGGTAGACCCCGAACTTGAGGCCATATTTGCGCGCCGAGCGCTCTACCGCGCCCACCACGTCGCCCTTGCCGTTCTCCCACGGGCTGCTCTTTACGCTGTAACTGGTCTGACTTGTAGGCCACAGGCAGAAGCCGTCGTGGTGTTTCGCCACCAGAACCACGTATTTTGCGCCTGAGTCGCGAATCGCTTCCATCCACTGATCCGGATTGAACTCAGTTGGGTTGAAGACCGACGGGCTCGCCGTACCATCCCCCCACTCCCGGTTCAGAAAGGTGTTGGTGGAGAAATGAAGGATGACGCCAAATTCAAGGTCCTGCCACGCGGTCTGATACGGGGCCGGACGAAGGTCGCCGGCGGAGTCCTGCGCCCGCGCAAACGTTCCGAGGGCAACGCACATCACCACCGCGGCCGCCAGCCGCCTCTGCCGTTTTGTCATTTTCAGTTCTCCCGTGTTCGAGTTGTCGCGTTCAGTGCCGGTGGGGCAGCATGGACCAGCTTCGAGGGCCCGCTTCTCCGCGCTGGTGCGCGCATCCGCACGCCGGGCTCCTTCCCGCAGGCGAAGGTGAGGGAACCCGGGCCGCTGTCCGGGTTTTTGAAGGGCCATACGGCGATGCGGCGGAGGCAAGGGGAGGGATCAAGAGGAGTCGTCGCATGCAGCCCCCATTGTATTCTCTGCAATGCGATGGGTTGGATTGAGATCGCTGGCCTCCCTATCGACTAACATCTCTTCATGCGCCTCCTGATCGTTGAGGATGAGTACGATATTCAGGCATTTTTGCAGCGCGCCCTGGTTGAGGCGGGATACGACGTCGATGTTGCCTCTGACGGGAGGACCGCGCTGAGCCTGGCGGGGGCCAATGCCTACGATGCCCTGATCGTGGATCTTGGCTTGCCGGACCAGGACGGCATCGCCGTCATCACGCATTTGCGGCAGATGGGTGTGCGGGCACCGGTGCTGATCCTGTCAGCGCGGCGCTCGGTGGATGATCGGGTGCGCGGCCTGGAGCAGGGGGGCGACGATTACCTGACGAAGCCCTTTGCCGTTGCAGAGCTGGTGGCGCGGCTCAGGAACCTGGTGAAGCGCAACGCGCCGACGGGCACCGAATTAACGCGCCTCTGCGTGCTCGATCTCGAACTGGATTTGCTGCGGCGCGAGGCAACGCGGTCAGGCCAGGCCCTGCAACTCACGCCGCAGGAGTTCGTGCTGCTTGAGTACCTTTGCCGCAACGCCGGGCGCGTGGTCACACGCTCCATGATCCTTGAGAACGTATGGGGCATGCGCATTCAGCCTGACACAAACGTCGTGGACGTCCACATCTATCGCCTGCGCGGCAAAGTGGACGGCATTGGGCAGCCGCCGCTGATTCGAACCCTTCGCGGGGTAGGCTATGTCCTCAAAGAACGGTAAATCCGCAGTTCGCAGCGCAGCCTGGGGCATCTCCATCTGGGCGATGCTTGCCTTCACTTTGGGCAGCATCGTGGTCTTCATCGTTCTGGACCGGTTTGTCGCCAACGATATCGAGCGCCGGACCGACGCGTGGCTCAGCGGGGAGGTCGAGGTGCTGGGCGATGTGGCGGAGCGAACGCCCAACGATGCGCTCTACAACCGGGTTGTGAGCGAGGTGGCCGAACTGGCTTCTCGCGAGGTGCCGAATAAAGCCGCATCCCAGAGCGCCCAAAACAATTCGGTGTTCTTTATCCAGACGGGCAAAGATGGAGCACTCAAGCTATGGGTGGGTGTGGGCGACGGACAGGAGCATCTGAAGGCCATCCAAGCGCGCCCTTTCGTGACCGGAAAGCCGTTCAGCATCCGGGTGCGCGGCTATGCAAATCCATTTCGTGTCGCAACCGACACGGTGAACGATGGCGGCCGCGTCTACCTGGGAGTCTCCGAACGCGATCAGCAGCGGGTGCTGTTGAAACTTCGCGCCCGGTTCTTCGTTCTGTGGCTGTCGCTGGTTTTCTTAGGGTCTGCGATCGTGTTCTTCACTGCGTGGCGAACGCTGAGTCACGTGAGACGGATGACGGAGGCCGCGTCGCAAATTGGCCGCTCCGACCTGAAGAGACGTGTGCCTACGACGCACCGCAACGACGAAATTGCTCAACTGGCCCACACCCTCAATGGCATGCTCGACCGCATTGAGAGCAGCGTGCACCAGTTGCATACCATTACTGACTCGCTGGCGCACGACCTGCGCAGCCCGCTTACGGCCATCCGCGGAAAGCTGGAGACTTCACTTGCGCTGTTGCGCGACGGAGATCAGGCGGAGCCGATTGTTTCGGCGATCGATGAACTCGATCGCCTCACCGACTTTCTGAATAAATCCCTTGACGTGGCCGAGGCTAAAGCCGACGCACTGCGCTTGACGGTAAGCACCATCGATCTGGACGAACTCCTGCAGTCCATGATCGATCTCTACGAGCCTTCGCTGGCTGAGAAGGACATTCGCGTCCATCTGCACAGCCCCGGCCCACTGCACATCGCGGGCGACGAAGGCCTGATCCATCGCATGGTGGCCAATCTCTTTGATAACGAGCTGAAGCACCTTCCCCAGGGCTGCACGGTGGATATCCAACTTCAGCGGGAGAGCGGACAGGCGCACTTGCTGCTGCGCGACAACGGCCCCGGCTTCGATCCGGAGGTCCGCGCGCATTTATTCACCAAGCCCGTGAAGGGAAGACGCTCCCGGGGGCACGGGCTCGGGCTGGCATTCGTCGATGCGGTGGTCCGGGCCCATAACGGCGCAATTGTGGCCGGGGCAACCGCGGACGGCGGGGCCGCGCTCGACATTGCGTTACCTCTCGCACCGCAGGAGCCGCCGAACGGACGTGTGATGCCTGCGGTAGTCCTGAATTCCGATATTGGCGGCGGAATCTGAGACTGCGCTCCTTTCGGCCGCATTGCCGGGTCGCTCGCCGCGCTCATCTCACAAGGCATTCCGGCATCGGAGTCTGATGCAAGGGTTCGCCGCTTAGTCTGCGGCGCGGCTGGCTCTGTCAGCCCGGCGGAGAAGCTCGATGACTTCCTCGTCCGTAGTCTGATCGAAGTTTCCGTACCACTCACCGACCGCGCCAAGGTGCGATGGAGTTGAAACTGCGACAAAATGATCGGCCTCGGCGGCGAGAATCGGCACCACGGAAACGTCGACGACGGGGACGGCGACCACGATCTGCGTGGGTACGTGCCGGCGCAACGCGGCAATCGCCACCCGCATGCTGGCGCCGGTGGCAACTCCGTCGTCGACCAGCAGCACCACCTTGCCCTCAATCAGCGAAGGCGCGTGCACTCCGCGATAGGCGCTCTCGCGCCGTTCCAGTTCGGCGCGCTCGCCGGCGATGATCCGATCCAATGCCTCGTGCGACATGTGTACGGCCCGCACAATGCTTTCGTCGATGAGTTGCACCCCACCGGATGCGAGCGCGCCAACCGCAAGTTCGGGAATGTGTTCGGCGCCGATTTTGCGCACGATGAACACGTCGAGGGGTACACGAAGCAGTCGCGCCACTTCATATCCAACCACGACTCCGCCACGGGGAATGGCGAGCACCAGGACATCTGGCCGGCCGGCATAGGCGGTCAGCTCGGCGGCCAACCTCCGCCCTGCATCGAACCGGTCGCGGAAGCGCATGGGCCATCCTCCCGATGATTGAATGTCGCGGAGAAAGAATAGCCCAGATTGGGGTCTCAGGAGCGTTGAACGTAGCGGCGGCCTTCCATGGCATACTCACCGCTTGCGACGCGGGCAATCGCCTCGGAGTAGGCGATGTGCTCTTCCGCCAGGATGCGCTCGGCGAGCGAGTGAGCGTCGTCACCATCGAGCACCGCGATTACGCGTTGCAGGATGATGGCGCCGTGATCCAGATGCTCGTCAACGAAATGTACGGTGCAGCCGGCCACCTTCACGCCATAGTCGAACGCCTGCTGCTGGGCGTCAAGTCCGGGGAATGCGGGCAGCAGCGAGGGATGAATGTTCAAGATGCGGTTGTGATACGCCGCGATGAAGTCCGGCGAGAGCAGCCGCATGTATCCGGCGAGGATGACCAGGTCAACGTTGTGGGCGCGCAGCGTGGCCAGCATGTCCGCATCGTGTTCGACGCGCTTGCGGCCCCTGGAGACGTGGACGGCGGTGGCCAGGCCAAGCTCGCGCGCGGCCGCGATGCCGGGAGCATCTTCAATATTCGATATGACGACGGCGATCTCAACGCCGGCCAAGCGGCCCTCGCGAATGTTCTTCGCAATGGCGAGGAAGTTTGAACCGCGGCCGGAAAGTAAAACGCCCAGCCGAAGCCTGGCAGCGCCAACTCCGCTTTGACTCACGTGTACTGCACCCGCCGCTGCTCGCCTTTCACCACGCGGCCAATGACGAAGAACTTCTCTTCGGCGCGGTCGAGCATGGCCTTGGCGCGCGTGAATTTTGCCGCGGGGATGGCCGCGATGAGGCCCACGCCCATGTTGAAGGTGCGCATCATCTCGTCCTGGCTCACCTGGCCCAGCTCCCGCAGATGCTCGAAGATGGGCGGCACGGGCCACGAGCCGATCTCGATCTGCGCCGCGGTGCCTTTGGGCAGAATGCGGGGGAGATTCTCCGTGATGCCGCCGCCGGTAATGTGTGCCATGCCGGCCGCGAATCCGCCTGCCACCAGCTTCTGGATCACGTGCAGGTAGCTGCGGTGGGTCTTCATCAGCGCGGCGCCGGCCTTCTCTTTGATCGCCGTGATGTACTGGGAGGGCTTGTATCCCGCAACCTCAAAGAACAGCTTGCGAGCCAGCGAATAGCCGTTGGTATGCAGGCCGGTGGATGAAAAGCCGATCAGCACATCCCCGGGCCGGATGCCCTCGCCGGTGACCATCTTGTCGCGATCGACCGCGCCCACGATGAAGCCGGCCAGATCATACTCGCCATCGGCGTAGAAGCCGGGCATCTGCGCGGTTTCGCCGCCGATGAGCGCGCAGCCGTTGGCCTTGCATGCTTCGGCCAGGCCGGTGACCACGTCTTCGGTGACCTCAGGCTCCAGGCGGCCCGAGGCGAAGTAGTCGAGAAAAAACAGCGGCGTGGCGCCCTGTACGGCGATATCGTTCACGCAGTGGTTTACCAGATCCTGACCCACCGTGTGGTGGCTTCCAAGCTGGAACGCGATTTTCAACTTCGTCCCCACGCCGTCGGCCGAGCTGACCAGAACGGGCGCCTTGAACTTCTGCAGGTCGAGGCGGAACAGCGCTCCAAACCCTCCGATACCGCCCAAGACGTTGCGGTTAAAGGTCTTTTGCGCAAGATACTTGATGCGTTCCTTGGCGCGGTCGCCGCCGGTGATGTCCACTCCGGCATCGGCATAGGTCACAGACTTGTTGGTGGGAGTGTTCTTGGGCACGGTGCGGGCTTTCTGCCGGTGGATTTGGCGCGGCTGGCTGGCCGGAAAAGGTGATTTTAGCACTGCTTCGCGGCCTGCTTTCCACCGCGAGGCCCCGGCCAGCCAATCGTCCAGGAGCATCCCCTAAGGCGTGGCGGCGGCGCCGGAAGGGGCGGCCTTGTCCCAGGGAAAGCTGTCCGCATCCAGTCCCTGCGGCGACCAGCGCTGCACTACCGCTTGCCCAACCTTCCCCAGCGTCTTCTGGCCCTCGTTGTCGCCGGTCCAGCGCTGGTCGGCGTTGTTGAAGGTAAAGGCGGCGATGACGATGGGTCCGGCTTTGCTCGCAATCAGCGCCACGTCGTTTCGCACCTGGTCCAGCGCACCCGTTTTGTTGGCGATGGCCGAGCCATGATCGCCGGTGTCCAGGTTCTCAATGTAGCGGGGGAGCCCGTCCCGGTCCTGCTGTTCGCGAAGCATGTGCAGGATCACGCCGCAAATCTGGCCGTCGCCGGGACGGGGGTGATCCTTGCCCAGAGCAAGGTCGCACCGCGCGAAGCGCGCCATGATGGAGGCCATCTCGCGCGGTGTTGTCTTGCCCAGCCCAAACTTCGGCTGGTCGGCGGGCATGGGGCCGCTGGCCGGCATAAACACCTTCTTGTACAACCACGTCTGCTTGAGCCCGGCGTCGCGGATTGTCTGGTCAATGTGCGCAAGGCCAAGCCGGTCGATGGCCATATTGGTCGCGGTGTTGTCGCTTACGATCACCATCAAGGTCAGCACGTCCTTGAGCGTGAGCGCCAGGGGCGTGTCCAACTGCGCCAGCACGCCCGATCCGGGAACCTGGTTCCGCTTTTCCAGCACCAGTTTCTCGTCCCATTTGGCATGGCCGGCGCGCACCTGCTCGGCGGCGTCCAGCAGCACCGCCATTTTGATTGTGGAAGCGGTTTGGACAGGCAGGTCGGGCTGGTACGACGCGGTTTCGCCGGTCTTCAGGTTTTCCGCAAACACCGCCAGGCCGCCCCGGTGCTGCGCGGCGATGGATTGCAGCGTGCGGTCAAGTTGCGTGTCTTCGTGATGCGCGGGCGCCTGGGCAAAGCCCGGACAGGAGCAAAGGAGCGGCAGAAGAATGAAAATCCGAGTACGCAAAAGCATGCCGACAGGGTATCGCAATCAGGGGACTCGCCTGCAGGCTTTGGCGCGCTATTCTTATTCGCGAAACTCATGGCATTTCGTTACCTGCAGTTGCTTTTCCCGGTGCTGGTTGGCCTGCGCAACGTGGAGGAGGCGATTCTTCTGCCCCGGTGGACCCAGCGTTCGGGCCCGTGGCTTCGCGGGGCTACGCCGGGGGCGCTTCGATTTGCCCTGGCGGCCTTTACAGCGCTTGCTGTCGTGGTAACGGTGCTGAGCGCTCTGCGCGGGGCAAGGACGTTCTGGGCCGAAGTCACCTTCGGATACATGATTGCGATGCTCATCAATGCCGTGTTCCCCCACATCTCCGTCTCCGTCGCTGAACGCAGTCTTATGCCGGGTGTGATTACCGCAGCCACCTTGAACCTGCCGATTCTGCCGCTTCTTGCGGTGCTGGCGATTCAGCAGGGATACGTTGCGGCGCATGACGGGGTCGTATATTCGGTCGCCACAGGGCTTTTGCTGCTGCTGATGATCCCGCTGCTCCTGAAGCTTGGCGAACTCCTCGGCTTCTGAGGGGGAATGGGAACGGGTGGACGTTCCACGATCCGGAACGGGTACCGCGCGTCCGCGACGCGCAAGCGTAGGATGAAGGCGTGCCTGCGATTCAGTCGGATGACGATATTCCTATTTGGTCCGGTGTTTTCCGGGCAGTGAAGGTCTTTCTGGTTGCGGCGATGGTGTGCGGCGCGATGGCCGCGCAGGGGCAGTACTCGGGCGAGCAGGGCGCGATGGGCAAGACGGCGCAGCAGCTCCCCTCGTATCTGCAGCACACCGGAATCGAGCAGCATCTCAACCATCCCCTTCCCCTGAGCGCCGTCTTCACCGACGAGACGGGCGATACCGCCCCGCTGAGCCACTGGATGGGCAGAGAGCCCGTGATTCTGGTGATGGTGTATTACAAGTGCCGGTCGCTCTGCCCCGAGGTATTGCACGGGCTTGCGGCGGCGCTCAAGGGGACGCACCTGACGCCGGGAAGGGACTACGAGGTCCTGACCGTGAGCATTGACTCGACCGACAAGCCCGCGGACGCGGTGCCCGAAAAAGCCCGCTTCGTCAGTGACGTCGGAATGTCAGGCATCGGCAACGCCACGCACTTTCTCACCGGAAGCGAAGGCAGCATCCAGGCGATCTCCGCAGCGACCGGCTTTCGTTTTGTGCGCGTACCGGGGCCCGACGGCAAGATGGACCAGTTTGCCCACCCAACGGTGATCATGTTCGCTACGCCGGAGGGGCGGCTCTCCAAGTACATTGCGGGGGCGGAGTATCAGCCGACGGACGTGCGCCTGGCTGTGCTGGATGCGTCGCATCGCAAGATCAGCAATCCTGAAGACCTGATTCTTCTTTACTGCTGCAGCTACAACCCTGTGTCGGGAAAGTATTCGGTGGCCATACTGCGCGTACTGAGCATCGCGGGGCTGTTCACGCTGGCGGTGGTGGGGGGGATGATCTGGCTGCTGACCAGGAAGCCGCAAGGGCACGCATCCGCGTAGGCCTGCCAAGCAAATGGCATCGCGCACAGCCGAGCCCCTCGGAGTGGACGCAGGATAAAAAATCACTGTCTCGGGCGACAAGCGTCTCAGTTTCGCGCTACACTGCATCTCCATAAAGGCATGCTCCCCGGTATCCCAAACCTGCCGGGCCGTAAAAGGAGGGCTCCCCATGCGCGTTACCGACACGATTGAAACCCTGCTGAAGCATAAAAAATTCAACAAAGTCCTGGCCCTCGATCCTGAACAGTCGGTCTACGAGGCGCTGCAGATGATGGCCGAGTACGATGTCGGCTGCCTGATGGTCTGCGAGCAGGGCCGGCTGGTCGGCATTCTCTCCGAACGCGACTACGCCCGCAAAGGCGTTCTCAAGGGACACCTTTCGCAGGAAACCAAAGTGCGCGACATGATGACCAGCCCCGTCCTGTCCATCACGCCGGAGCACACGGTGGATGATTGCATGAACCTGATGACCGAGCGCCACTTCCGTCATCTGCCGGTGCTCGACGGCAACAAGGTCATCGGCATGGTCTCGATCGGCGATCTGGTGAAGTGGATCATCAGCGGGCAGCAGCACGCGATTGAAGCGCTTGAGGGGTACATTGCGGGAGCGTACCCGGCGTGAGGTGTCAGGTTTCAGGTGACAGGTGTCAGAACCTGCGCCGGCTTCAGATTCCCTGACACCTGATACCCGATCCCTGAAACCTGTCTTTACACGCCTTCGCCCACATTCCCGATTACGGCGACCTTGGCGCGCTTGCCCAGCCGCACCACCAGGCGCGCGGGCAGACTCTGCAATGCGATGAGCGCATTGGTCGTCGGTTCGCCGTCCAGCTTGACTGCCTTTTCGGCGATCTTACGACTTGCTTCCGCGCCGCTTGCCGCAAGGCCAAGCTGGATCAGCAGCTTCGGCAAGCGGATCTGCAACGCGCCGGCCTCGCCGGACGAAGGCGCAACGAGATCGGCGTAGGCGATGTGTACCTCTTCCAGATCCTCGCTTGCTTCCTTCTGCTGGAACATGCGCGCCCAGTTCTCGTCGGCATGCGCGGCAGCCTCTTCACCGTGAAAGCCGGCCGTGATAGTGCGCGCCAAGTTCTTCTTCACCGTCATGGGATGCAGCGTGCCGGCGGCAACGTCCGCACGCATGGCGTCGATCTGAGATTGTGGCAGGTCGGTGAGGAACACCCAGTACTTCCACATCAACTCGTCGTTGATGCTCATCAGCTTGCCGTACATCTCCTGCGGCAGCTCGTTGATGCCGATGGCGTTGCCCAGCGACTTCGACATCTTCTGGACGCCGTCCAGGCCTTCCAGGATCGGCGTCATCAGCACGATCTGCGGCTTCTGTCCGTAGTGGCGCTGCAACTCGCGCCCGCACATCAGGTTGAACTTCTGATCGGTGCCGCCCAGTTCCACGTCGCACTCCAGCGCCACGGAGTCGTAGCCTTGCATCACCGGATACAGCAGTTCGTGCAGGCTGATGGGCTGCTCGTTCTGGAAGCGCTTGTGAAAGTCGTCGCGCTCCAGCATCTGGCTGACGGTGAAGTGCGCGGTCAGCCGGATGGTGCCCTCGTAGCCCAGCTTCCCCAGCCACTCCGAGTTGTAGCGGACTTCGGTCTTCTCGGGATCGAGGATCTTGAAGACCTGCTCTTTGTACGTCTCGGCGTTGGCGTCAATCTGTTCTCGCGTCAGCGGCTTGCGCGTTACGTTGCGCCCCGTCGGGTCGCCGATCAGCGAGGTGAAATCGCCCACGAGGAAGATGACCTGATGCCCGAGTTGCTGAAAGTGGCGCAGCTTGCGCATCAGCACGGTGTGGCCCAGGTGCAGATCGGGCGCGGTGGGGTCGAAGCCGGCTTTGACCCGCAGCGGGCGTCCCGTCTTGCGGCTCTCTTCGAGGCGCTCGCGGAGGTCGCTCACGCGGATGATCTCCGCCGCGCCCTTCTGGAGCAGATCAAGCTGTTCGTCAACTGGAAGAAACGTGCTCATGAAAGTCCAGTATAGAAGGCCACGTAGGGATGAGCGCCGCCCGCACTGACTTAGCGAGCCGCTGTGATTGCCGCAGCGCGCATCCAACCGGGAGGGAAGGGAACCAATGCCGATTGAGATGAGGAAGGAACCGGCCGGCTGGTACTTAGTACGCGTCTCCGGCACGCTGGTTAAGCAGGACTACAACGCGTTTGAACCGCTGTTCCGGCAGATGACCGGGTCGCAGGACAAGCTGCGCATGCTGGTCGACATGACCGCGCTCCAGGGCTGGGAGCCGGCGGCGTTCTGGGAGGAGATCAAGTTCGACATCAAGCATCTGGAGCGCGTGGAACGGCTGGCCGTGGTGGGCAGCAAGCACTGGCAGCATGCCATGGCCAGCTTCGCCGATGTGTTCGTTCGCGCGCAGGTCCGCTATTTTGAGTCGGGACAGGAACAGGCTGCCGAGACCTGGCTGCAAACCTGAGAGCGGACGCCGGCGCTGGCGGCGCCCGCCGATTTTGAACTTCGCGGTCAGGATCGGATGAGGCGCGGAGGATCCCGCCGCGACTGCAGTAGCGAGCCAGGAGGGCCTTGCCTGTACGCAGGCAGCGAAGGCCCAGCGCGCGCCGGGCCTTCGAGTTCTTGAACGCCGCGTGGACGGCCAGTCGTCACCAGATTCTGCAGGGCTGCGGGTCCACCATCTTGTCGCCGGCTTTGCACTTGAAGCTCTTGGCAAACTCCGGCAGGTCTTGCAACACGGTGTTGGTGCGGTACTCGTCCGGCGCATGCGGATCGGTCTGCGCCTGGGTGCGCAACTGCTCGGGGCGCGTGTCCGTGCACCACTGCTGCGCATAGGCGATCCAGAAGCGCTGATCGGGCGTGTAGCCGTCCATGGTGGACTTCATGTCCACGTGGTCGCCCTCCGCGGCCGTGAGCCATGCCAGCCAAGCCAGGCGCGTTCCGCCGATGTCGGCCAGGTTTTCGCCCAGCGTGAGCTTGCCATTCAGATGCACGCCCGGAACCGGCTCGATGGCGTCATACTGCTTCACCACGCACTCGGCCTTCTGGTTGAACTTGGCTTCGTCGTCCTTCGTCCACCAGTCCTTCAGATTGCCGTTCGCGTCGTACTGGCGGCCTTGGTCGTCAAAGCCGTGCGTGAGCTCGTGGCCGATGGTGGAACCCATGTCGCCGTAGTTGGCCGCATCGTCTTCCTTATCGCTGAAGAACGGCGGCTGAAAATATCCGGCCGGGAAGTTCACGTTGTTCTGCTGCGGATCGTAGTAGGCATTCACCGTGGGCGGCGACATCAGCCACTCGTCCTTGTCCACCGGCTTGCCGATCTTCGCCATATCGCGGTCGAAGTTGAACTCGCGCACGCGCTCCTGGTTGCCGAGCGCCTCGCCGCGGACGATTTCAAGCTTCGAATAGTCGCGCCACTTGTTGGGATAGCCGATTTTGTTCATAACCGCGTGCAGCTTGATCTTGGCCTGCACCTTGGTCGCGGGGCTCATCCAGTCCAGGCTGTCGATGTCCTGGCCCATCGCCTGCTCGATGGCCAGCGTCATCTTCAGCGCGCGCGCCTTGGCGTCCGGCGGAAAGTATTTGGCCACGAACACCTGCCCCAGCGCCTCGCCCATCTCGTGATCCACGCGGCTGGTGCAGCGCTTCCAGCGGTCCTGCTCCTTCTCGGCGCCGTTGAGGATGTGCGCATAGAAGTTCCAGCTCTCGTGGTCGAACGCCTCCGGCATGCTGGTGCCGGCGAAGGCGTGAATCGTCTGCCAGCGAAGGTACGCCTTGATCTGATCGAGCGGCGTGTCGCCGATCAGCGCATTGAACTCGGCAAAGAACTTCGGCTCCGTGTCGTCCATCTTGCCCGCGGTGGGCGCGTGCGCCGCCTCGTCGTAGCCCGCCAGCGAGAAGTTCGGCAGTTCCTTCGCAAACACGGGAATGGTCGTCGGATGGTTCAGGTTCTGCGGATTGCGCTGCTCCGTGATGGTGAGCGAGGCCTTCGCCAGCCTCGTCTCGATGTTCATCACTGTGTCCGCATCTTTTGCCGCTTGCGCATCCGGCTCGCCGGCAAGCATCAGCATCTTCTTTACGTGCTCCACGTACTGGCGCCGCTGCTCGACGGACTTGGCGTCGGTGCGCGTGTAGTAGTCGCGCTCCGGCAGGCCCAGGCCGCCGGCGAAGTAAAAGCTGATGACCTGGCTGGCGTTGTCGAAGTCCTGATTCGAACCCATGCCGAAGAAAGCGTTGACTCCGATGCGGTGCAGATGCCCGATGAGCGCCGGCAGCTCGCTCTTCGACTTCACGGCGGCAATGCGGTCCAGCTCCGGCTTCAGCGGCCCAATGCCCTTGGCGTCGATCTCCGGCGCGGCCATGCAGCTCTCGTACTCGTCGCCGATCTTCTGCTCATTGGCTGTGCGCGAGGCCGCCGGGGCTGCTGCGGCCTGCTCCAGAATCTGCCGGAGGTGCACGCGGTTCAGCTCGTACAACTCCGTGAAGCGCCCGTACGATGTCTGGTCTGCCGGCAGGGGATTCTTCTTGAACCAGCCGTTGCAGCTATAGCGGTAGAAGTTGTCGCACGGGTCCACGCTTTTATCGATCAGCGTTGGATCGAAGACGCGCAGCGTGGAGGTCTGTGGCGCGGCGGACGACGAGGCCTTCTGCGCGTAGGCGGGCACTATGGCCGCGGCAAAAAACAGCCCAAGAGAGCAGGGAACCAAGGCAGCTTGCAGGCGATTCATCCCGCCAATGTACCAGATCGGCTATAAAGGGCGCGCGGGTTAAGTCGCCAGTTACAATCAATATGGATACGAATCATTCCAGCAGGAGCAAGCAAGTGCCGCAACGCACCTTCAGCATCATCAAGCCCGACGCGGTTCGCAAGGGCCACACCGGAGCCATTCTGGCCGAGATCGAAAAAGCCGGCTTCCAGATCGTCGCCATCAAGAAGATGTCCATCTCCAAGGAACAGGCCAAGGGCTTCTATCACGTCCACAGCGCCCGACCCTTCTTTGACTCGCTCACCGGCTTCATGTCCTCCGGCCCCATCGTGCTGATGGTGCTCGAAAAGGACAACGCCATCGCCGACCTGCGCAAACTGATGGGCGCCACCAACCCGGCCAACGCCGAAGAGGGCACCATCCGCAAGAAGTTTGCCGGCTCCATCGAAGAGAACGCCATCCACGGCTCCGACGCCGAGGACACCGCCGCCTTCGAGATCGGCTACTGGTTCGCGGGTTACGAGCTGGTGTAGGGCAGGTTTCAGGTGTCAGGGAATTGGCGCCGCTGAAATCGAATCGTCCGAACAAAAAGATCAACCAAAGAGGTCGTCGATGCGCTTGCGCAGCTCGGCGACCTCTTTTTTGAGCTCCGCCACCTCCGACTCCAACTGGGCCATCCGTTCGCTGCTCTCGCCGGAACCGCTGGAGCCCAAAGCTCCACCCAGCGTGGGCTGGGTTGTGGTGGCTGTGTCTACCGGCCCCGACAGCAGGTGCGCATAGCGCTGCTCGCGTGCGCCCGGCTGGCGCGGCAGGAGTGCGGCCAGGGGCGGCTCGCGGTCCATCAACTTCTGCAGCGCCGCCGTCACGTCGGCGATCTCTTCAAAGCGGTGCATCCGCTCCGTGCGGCCGCGTAGCTCGCCGGGCGTCTGCGCACCGCGCAACAGCAGCACGCACAGCAGCGCGCCTTCGGCGCGGCTCAGGTTGAAGGCTTCTCCAAGCCAATGCTCATATTTCGCAACGCGGCTGTCGGCGCCGCGCGCGGGGCCCGCCAGCCGCAGATCCTCAAGGCCGTGGAGCGCCTGCCGCACCGCATCTTCATCCAGGTCCATCACCGGCTCCCGGTTTGAACGCTGATTGCATGCATTCATCAGCGCGTTGAGCGAGAGGGGATAGTAGTCGGGCGTGGTCGCTTCCTTTTCCATCAGCGCGCCCAGAACGCGAGCTTCGGCAGCGGTAAGAGCAAACGGTCCTTCGGGCATATCTTCATTTTCGTCCACCTCGGCTGGATGCGGGTAAATGGCCCGCAATTCGATCAAATCCGGTCCGCAACCCGGCTCGCTCTGCGATACTGGTTTGTCATGCCGATCGACGATCTTCAGCAGGCTGCTCAAAAAATTGCCGGCTTTTTAGCCAACCTGAACAAGCTTGGCGGGCTCCGCCTCAAATACCGCATCACCGCCGGCGACGGCGCACGCGACCCGCAGGGGCTGGAGGCGCGCCAGATCTACGTGGAATTGGCGGGCCCCGACACGCCGCTGGTAACGCAGCACAACGGCGAACTGCTGCGCGCACTGGAGACCGTCGCCGCGCAGATGCTGCGCCTGGATCAGCGTGAGCACGATCTCATCAGCTTCGACGCCGGCAACTTCAAGGCGCTGCGCGCCGAAGAGCTTCGCATGGCCGCCGAAACGGCGGCTGAAAAGGTTCTTCGCACCGGCGTGCCCTACGCCTTCCCGCCCATGAACAGCCGTGAGCGACGCCTTATGCACATGGCCTTCCGCGATATTGAAGGTGTGGAGACCGCCAGCTCCGGCGAAGGCCAGGACCGCTTCCTCGCCGTCTTCCCGGCAGGGCAGACGCATCTTCCGGTGAAGTCGCCGGTTCGGCCGCGCGGATTCGGCCGCAGATAGGGCTTCAACTTTCGCATACAACGAAGGGGGCCGCGAACGTTCGCGGCCCCCTTCGCTTGTTCGATCGGCTGTTCAGCGTTGCGCGGTCAGGACTGGCTGCGCTCCCGCGTGCCGCGGATTCGTTCTGGCATCCAGATAGTCCGTCAGATCGTCGAGGTCCTGGCTGGTGCCGGCGAGTGGCGGCATGAACTTGCGGTAAGGCGAATCGGGCTTGTAGTCGTGCAGCATCACCAGGAAGTTGTGAATGCCGGCGCGATCGCGGCCGGCCATGAGGCGGCGCATGGAGCGATAGCCGTCCATGGTGTGGCAGGAACCGCACTCCCCGCGGAAGATGGCTTCTCCGCGCGAGTAGCTGGAGGGAGGCGCCCCGTTGCCGTCCCATATCCAGTTGGAATGCGCAAGGTAGCCCTGCGTGTTGATGCGCGGAATGTAGGCTACGCGATTGCTATTCGAGTACATCCAGCGGCCTACCACGTAGGGTTTGCGCAGCATTTCGCGGGCATACTCGCCGGCGCCGGTGGCCATGAGGCCCAGCAGAAGAATGCTAATGGCGTGGGAGAGGTTGAAGTCGAGCGGATTCTTGTAAGCGAGGTAGTAGGCGACGCCGACGATGGTGGCCGAGGTGATGATGATGATGAGCGCAATGCGCGTAACGGTGGAGAATGTGCCGCCCGCGATGGTGTCGATGCCGAGCGTGAGCAGTGCGCGCTGCGATTGCGGGACCATGGCGAGGTACCAAACCAGGATGAATGGCGTTGCCATGAAGGAGGGCACGAGCCACTTCACGCTCCACTGGACGAGGCTTGTTTTGAGCTCGGGGTCCTTTTCCCCGTCGAGGCGGCTGGAGGTGATGAGCGCCCAGATGCCGGCCAGAGCTGTGCAGACGCCGGCGCGGAGAAACAGGCTGGGCCAGTAGGTGGGGTTGAAGAAGGCGTTCCAGAACTTGCTGGCTTCCTGGCCGGTGCCGGCAACGGAGAGCCATGTGTTGCCGGGCGTAAGCATGAAGGTGAGAATGCCGTTGATGATGACGAGCGTTGCGACGGAGGCGCCCGCGTACACCCAGCCAACCTTGAGGTGGAGTTTGGGATCGATCCGATTCCACGTGTAGTAGTAGACCGAGACCGTGGTGAGTTCGATCATGAAGAAAACCCACTCCATGGCCCAGCCGAAGACGAAGTTGTGGATGAGGGTGCTGGTGGCTTCAGGACTGGTGAGGCCGATGGCAAACCAGATTCCGACGCCGGAGACGGTGCCGAAGACAGCGGTGACGATCAGGAAGAATTTGGAGTGGCTGATGAGCTGCTTGAGCCATGCGTCGGCGGTTTCTTTGTCGGCCATGCGCATAGCCCTGCGCTCGGCCATGGGCAGGTACAGTCCACCGCCAACCGCGAACTGCGAAATCATGACATGAAAGATGGCGATCATGCCGATCACCCAGCCTGATCCAATTGTCGGAATGTCCCAAAAGGGGTAGTTCATCTTCGGCTCCTTTGAATCGTCTTCGTGCGCCGTGGACCGTGATCCGTGGATCGCACCGCATTCAGGCTCGATCGGTCAACTTCGATTGCAATACGGTGAGCAATTTGAAGAGCATTTTTCTCACCCTTTTCGCGAGTTCGTCGGCCTCGGCAATAAGGTTTGGATCGCCAAACCCGAGCGTTCGAGCGATTTCAAGTTGCGTCTGCAGTTCGCAAAGCGATCCGCGGGAAACACCCAGAAATTGTCTGAACTCGCGCGTGTTTAACCTTCCCTGCCCCTCCGCGATATTGCTGGGAATGGACACCGCCGCGCGTCGAAGTTGAAGAGTGAGGCCAAAGACCTCTTCGCGTGGAAATCCAAGGGTGAGGCGGTAGATCATCGCGGTCAGCTCCATTGACCGCTGCCAAACCTCGAGGTCCCGAAAAGATTGAACAGAGCCGATAGTCATTGAGTCTCCCTTTGGTGTCGGACCACGATTCGCGGTTCACGATCCCCGGTTCACGGTTCACGATTTGCCATTCACCGCAGCGTCAAGTAGCCGATGGCGGTGGTGGCGATGAGAAGGATGACGGCGGTGAGGCCGAAGTAGTGGGCGGCTCGCGCGCGGCGGCCTGTCTCGTGTCGTGCGTCGTAGAAGGGAATCAGAATCCACAGCACGATGCCGAGCGTGAAGAGCATCAGGCCGGCGATCTCACCGGCTTCTCCGGGCAGGATGCTGCCGAGCAGCTTGAGCATTTCAAAGGGGCTCATGAAGTACCACTCGGGATGGATGCCGAGCGGCGCCGGGGACAGCGGATCGTAGGCTTTGCCCAGCGACCACGGGAAGACGGAGGCCAGCAGAGCGAGGATGTTGAGCGTGATGATCCACATCGCCAGGTCTTTGCGCAGGAAGGCCGGCAGGAAGGGCATGGTTTTGCGGTCGCTGGGGTGCTTGGCCTCCTCGCTGGGCGGAATGGCATTGCCGTGGCGCTGCACCAGCCAAAGATGAAAGCCGAGCAGCGGCAGGAAGAGCGCGGGCAGCACGACGACATGGATTGCAAAGAAGCGCTGCACCGTGAATTCGCTGACCTCCGGGCCGCCGCGCAGCATGGTGGCGATGGCGGGGCCGATCCACGGTACCGCCGCGGGAATCTGCAGGCCGACTTTGGTGGCGAAGAAGCTGAGCTCGTCCATGGGCAACAGGTAGCCGGAGAAGCCGAAGACAGTGGCCAGACCAAGCAGCGCCATCCCGCTGAGCCAGCCGAACTCACGCGGCGTGCGGTAGGCCTTCATAAAGTAGACCGAAAACATGTGGACGAAGATGGCAAACAACATCAGGTTCGCCGACCAAGAGTGAGCCGATCGAATGAGCCAGCCGAAGTGCATCACGAACGTGATCTGGCGGACGGATTCGAAGGCTTCCGCTCCGGGGCGGTAGTAGACCAGGAGCAGCACGCCGGTGAAGCACTGGACCAGGAAGAGAAAGAGCGAGATGCCGCCCCAGTAATACCAGAAGGAGTGCTTGTGCACGGGCACGGTTTTGTGACGGGCAAATGCCACCATGTCCGAGAGGCCGAGCCGCTCATCCGCCCAGCCGTACAGCGAGTTTGCGAGAGACTTCGTAGTCATGCTGCGTTCCTTGAGAGAGTGACGAAGTTGCAAAGTGGAAAAGTGGCTAAGCCTATGCGCGCAATACCTGGACGCCGGTGTCGGTGACCGCAACCTTAAAGCGGCGCAGCGGCTTGGGTGGGGGACCGCTGATGTTGGCGCCGGTGTTGGGGTCGTAAACGCCACCGTGGCATGCGCAATGAATGCGATTGAGTTGGGGCTCGTATTGCACCGTGCAGCCCAGGTGGGTGCAGACCGCCGTAAGCGCCACCCAGGTTCCGTCTTTGTGATGGATGAGCATGGCCGGCGCGGGGCCGAATTTGAACATCAGGGCCGACCCCTCGGGCAGCTTCTGTGCGTCTTTCAGAGTGACTTCGGTGACGGCGGCTTCGCTGGCGGCCATCTCCGCCGGGGAAGCCAGATAGCGATATACGGGGTAGCCGAGAGCGCCCAGGTAGCACAGGCCGGCCGCTCCTGCGGCGACTAGGAAGCCGCGACGCGTGGCGGTTTCAGGGGATTTGGGCTGGGGCTGTTCGAGAACAATGTGACTGCTCACTGTGCGGCTCCTTCCATCGGCTTTTGCGCGCGCGCAACGACACTGACAAGCCAAGCGACGACGCCGAGGCTGGCAACGAAGAGAACAAGGAAGAGGCCGACGACGCTCCAGTTGGTGACTACGGTGCGATTCCAGACGTCGAAGCCCTTCGACAGGAGCGTGAGATCGCGCACGCCATCGCGGTAGACGGTGAAAGAAATCTCAATCAGTAGCAGAACGGCGGCCGCTATCCAGCCAATCCACCGGGCTGAGTTTTTGGCGAATGCCGCTGCTGCGCCGAGCAGTATGGCAAGCGCTACCAGCGCGATCCACGCGTAGCCGAGCAGACCGGCATAGTGGTACAGCGGGTCCGCGGCAAGCCCGGCCCTGACGACCGCCGGTTGCACGCCTGCGGCCCAGAATCCCGCGGCAAGATAGATCGCGCCGCAAACCACCGCGATGAAACCCCCAAGTCGCGCCGCAAAGTGTTGTTCTGCAGCGGTGAAGGTGCTGCGCCCCGCCAGGTAGACCAGCCAGAGGCCGCCCGCAAAGAGGCCTCCCGCCAGCATGAGCAGCCAGCGCGGCTCGAGCGTGGGGTCGCCCGTGGGCAGATACACGCCGGCGGCGGAGGCCGAGTACATCTTCCGCCAGACTTCGGGCCGCAGCATGAGGGTCATGTTGGTGGAGAGCAGGCGTGCGACGCTGCCTGCCAGCAGCCATGCCGCCAGGCCCACCCACCATGCTGGACGGCCGGCTTCAAGACGCGCGCTGAACCGGTAGAGCAGCCAATACGTGAGCATCAGAAGCCCGACCACGGAGATCCAGTAGACGCCGATGAGCACGCTGCTGGTGTAGAGAGCGCGTCCGTAGAGAACCTGTGCGAAGAGAAGGGGCGGAACTCCGAGATTGATGACATAGGTCATGACCACGGTCAGACGCCGAGCGAGCGCGCGGGAGAGAACCTGGGAGTTCTTCGACCGGCGCCGCGCACTGAGCACAACAGCGAGGAGCAAGCCGCCCAGCAGCATCTGCACCGCAAAGAAATGCAATGACAGCGTGACGATGTGGAGCAGCTTGAAGAGCCAGACCGGGGCCGGCAGGGGGATGGGATCGACTGCAGGAAATTGCATAAGAGCGCGAGGGATCCTTTCCAAAGTCGCAACGAAGCGGCGAGGCCGCCGCCCGCAAAATGGAGTTTTTACCTCCGGTTTTATGGGCAACTTCAAGGTAGGGGACCGCTGACTGGTACCGCTGTGACGGTGAACACGTACCGGTGTGATTGTCGCGTTCTACACTCCAGTTTCGTTGCGGCGATGCAATCGTGCCGCGGAATCGAGGATGGGATGGAGATTTGCAACTCATCGATGCAACTGACGCGCGGCGCGGATTACGCTGTGCGCGTCCTTGTTCACATGGCGGGGCTGGAGGGGCATCGCCGAATTTCGCTTTCGGCTCTCTCGCGCGCCACCGCGGCTCCAGACAGCTTTTTGTCCAAGGTGCTGCAGGCGCTGGGCCGCGCCGGCATGATCGTGTCGCACCGCGGGCAGGGCGGGGGATTTGAGATCACGCCGACAGGGCGCGGCGCATCGGTGCGGGAAGTCATTGAGGCGATCGATGGTCCGATCCATCTGAATGTCTGCCTTGATCCGGCGCGCATCTGCACCCGGAAGAGCTGGTGCCCGGCGCATCCGGTCTGGGCGCGGGCGCAGCGGGCGATGCTGGCGGAACTGGAAGCGGCCAACGTTGCCGAGATGGGCGCCTGCCCTGCATTCGTGCAGGTCGAGCGCGCGTCCTGAGCAGGCAACGCCCGTTCCTCCACCTTCCGGTGGATTTTCGAGTCCATCCCCGGGCCCTTATACTGGCCTCCATGTTCAAGGCCATGCGTTTCTTCCCCGTCTGGGCCCTTCTTGTCGTTTTTCCTGCCGTTGTTATCAGCCAGGCCGTAGCACCGCCGGAGCAGCACGAAGACAAGAACGTGGAGGGGGCCCAGCCTGCCGCAAAGAGCGGACAGGAAACCGGCTCGCCGCATCCCATGCAGATGGACGCGCAGCACCGGCCCATCACGGCGGGGGGATTCGTTCAGTCGGGACCGATTGTGTTTGAGGATGACTCGCAGAAGGCCGGCCTGACGAAGTGGACGCACAAGATGGGCACGCCGGCGAAGAGCTACATCGTGGAGACGAAGGGCTCCGGCGTTTGCCTGCTGGACTACGACAACGATGGGTGGCTCGATATCTTCCTGGTGAACGGGTCGACCTTCAATGCTCTGGACGGCAAAGAGACGCCGCCTCATGCCGCCCTGTTCCACAACAATCACGATGGGACGTTCACTGAAGTTGCGTCCAAGGCGGGAGTGACAAACGATCGCTGGGGATTTGGATGTGCGGTTGCTGATTATGACAACGACGGATGGCCGGACATTTACATCTCGAACTGGGGCAAGGATCGCTTGTACCACAACAATCACAACGGAACCTTTACCGATGTTGCGGACAAGGCCGGCGTGGCGCTCGATGACCCCGACGCGTGGCACACAGGCGTGACCTGGGGTGACTATGACGGCGACGGCAAACTCGACTTGTTTGTTGCCGGCTACCTGCACTACGACCGGCACCACATGCCCACGGCGGGCGATGGCAGCGCGCCGAATGCATTCTGCACTTTCCGGGGAGAACGGGTGAGCTGCGGGCCGCGCGGGCTCAAAGGCGAAGAAGATCACCTGTTCCACAACAACGGTGACGGCACGTTTACCGATGTGAGCGTGAAGGCCGGCGTGGCCGACAAGCCGGGCTACTACGGCCTGGGCGCGGTGTTTGTGGACATCAATAACGACGGCAAGCCGGACCTGCTGGTTGGGAATGACTCGACGCCGAACTATCTCTATCTCAACAAGGGCGATGGCACTTTCGATGACGTGAGCTACGCATCGGGCTTTGCGTTAAATGAGGCGGGGCGCGAAACCGCATCCATGGGCATAGCCGTGGGGGACTACGAGAACAACGGCATGCTCGATGTCTTCGACACGACGTTCAGCGACGACTACAAGCCGCTTTATCACAATGAAGGCGATGCCAACCTGACGGATATCAGCTATCACGTGGGCCTGGGTGAGGTCACCGTTCCATTCCTGAGCTGGGGCGACGCGTTCTTCGACTACGACAACGACGGCTGGAAGGATCTGATGATGTCTGACGGCCACGTGTACCCGGAAGCCGATAAATACGCGTGGGGAACCACCTGGGCACAGCGGCCCATGCTCTTTCACAACGTAGACGGCAAGAAGTTTGTGCCGGTGCCTGCGGTGGTGGGTTCGGGACTTGCCGATGTGATTCCTGGCCGCGGCATGGCAGTGGGCGACCTGTTCAACAACGGCAAGATCGATGCGGTGATCAATGTGATGGATGGTCATCCCGTTCTGCTGCGCAACGTGAATCCCGATCACAATCACTGGCTTGAGCTCAAGCTGGTAGGGGCGACCGACGTCCGCAATGGGAGCCCGCGCGATGCAGTGGGCGCCACGGTGTACGTGACGGCCAACGGCATGAAGCAGCGCGGCGATGTGATCAGCGGCGGAAGCTACCTGTCGAGCAACGATATGCGGCCCCACTTCGGGTTAGGCGCGGCCACAAAGGTGGATGCGATTGAGGTGCACTGGCCCAACGGCAAGGTCGAGCACTTCAGCGCTCCGGGTGTGGACCGAATCCTGACCATCACCGAAGGAAGCGGCAAATAGAGATTGCTGAAAGCTGGGTCTGGAATGCCGCGGGCAAATCATTTGCCGCGGCATTTCGCTATATGCGACATCGTATTTGCAAGTAGGACATCCGCAGTGTTCCAATAGCTGTAATTGAAACAGGGGTGCTCCGTGAAACCCGGGGCTGAGAGATACCCTCGAACCCGATCCGGATAATACCGGCGTGGGAAGTTTCCGAAGGCTGACGGCCTTCCGAAAATTTCGAAGTTGCGGGCGCTCCTGTTTCCGTGTTTTGCAAGAGGACACCGCAATGCTTCGCAGCTCCAGAAAGACCCACCCCCAAACGATTCGGGTCATCGTCTCTGCAGCATGTCTGCTTGCGCTTGCCGCGGGCACGGCTTGGGCGCAGTCTGCTCAGAACGCGCCTGCTGGCCAGACGAAGACGGGAAAGCCAGCAGTGCCGCCGGTAACAACGACCATCGAGGTGCACGCCGAGACGCGCGATCACTATCTTCCGGAGAGCGTTACTGTGGGTACGCTCGATGGACTGCCGCTGGCGAAGGCTCCGTTGTCTGCCGTCGTAGTCACGCGCGAACTGCTCACGGACCAGCAGGCGCGCGTGCTTTCCGATGTGGTGAAGAACGATGCTTCGGTGGGCGAGGATTATGCGCCGGTGGGCTACTACGGTGATTATGAGATTCGCGGGTTCCCGATCGATCTGGCCACTGGGCTACAGATCAATGGCATGACCATTGCCGGCGAACAGGATGTGCCGCTGGAGAATAAAGAGCGCGTAGAGATTCTGCAGGGAATTGCAGGGGTGGAGAGCGGCGTGACCAGTGGGGGCGGACTCTTCGACTTTGTGACCAAGCGTCCCGAACTGATCACGGCAATGGATCTGGCCACCGATCACCGCGGCAGCGCCTTTGGAGACGTGGACCTCGGCCGCTTCTTCGGCGCGCGCAAGCAGGTGGGTGCGCGCGTCAATCTGGCCGGGGAGCGCATCGCCACATATGTAGAGGACGCCAACGGATGGCGGGCGATGGGCGCCGGAGCCGCCGACTGGAAGATCAACTCCGCGGCCATACTGAAGACGGACTTTGAATATCAGCACAAGGTGCAGCGGTCGGTGGCGGGATACCAGTTGCTCGGAGGTACCACGGTTCCGGATTTGAGCCGCATTTCGCCGTCGACGATGTTGGGCGATCAGCCATGGAGCAAGCCGAACACCTTCGATACCTACAACACCGGTGCGCGGCTCGACTACAACCTGCCGCGCGAGTGGGAGGCGTTTGCAGACGTCAGCCTGAGCCACTCGCTGATCGACGATAACGTCATCTGGCCTTATGGTTGCTACTACGAAGCGCAGTGCAACACGCCGGGCGGGCCGCCGCCATTCTTCTTTGCGCCGGATGGAACCTACGACATTTATGACTATCGCAACCCCGGTGAGCTGCGCATCGACGCGGAGGCAGAGGCGCTTGCGATGGGGCGTTTGAAGACCGGCGCGGTGACGCATGAACTTGCCGCCGGCGGAGAGCTATTCCTGCGCAGTGTGCGGATGCCCGGCTATTACAGCGCGCAGAATCCATATTCGCCGGATGGCGTGATTCAGGACGGCGGCGTCTACACCTACATCGGATCGGAGAACATCTACCAGCCGAACGTTCTGTACCCGATTGAGTCACCGGTGCAGTCGGCGGGGCCCCGGCGGCTCTACGAGGACGATCATCAGGCCGCAGGAATCGCGCAGGATCGCGTGTTGATACCGGGACGAATTCAATTGCTGGCAGCCGCGCGATTCGATCGGTTGCACGATCATAACTACTCGTTGAATGCGACGGACCCGCAGTCGCCGATGATTCCGACGGATCAGCTTGTAGTGCTGCCGCAGTATGCCATCACGTTCAATCCTGTTGAAAGCCTGATGCTGTATGGAAGCTATGGCGTGATGCTTTCGCTGGGCCCGCAGGGGCCGTTCTGGACGGACAACGGAAGCGCTTTCCTGAATCCATACAAGACGCGGGATGCCGAGGGAGGCGCCAAGTACCAGGCGGGTAGCCGGATCCTGCTGACCGGCAGCGTATTTCACATGCGCGCGCCGTTCTTTTATCCGCGTGTTATCAATGCCCCTGACGCGTTCTGTCCGGCCAGCGAGTTCAACGGGCCGGGCGATCTTTGCTTTGAGTCAGTGGGACACGAGACGCACAATGGAGCGGAGTTCAGCGCGCAGGGGAAGGCCGCGAAGTGGATGAATCTGACGGCATCGGTGGCCACGATTCATGCGGTGTCAAGCAATACCGGAACGCCGGCGTTTGACAACAAGCAGGTGATCAACGTGCCGCGCGTGCGTACGGCGGTGTTTGCCGATGTGCTGGTGCCGCATGGACGCGGGCTGCACGTGATGCCGGGATGGAGTTATACGGCCGCCAAATATGCGACGCGGGACGACGCGGTGAGCGTGAGCGGCTATAACCTGTTTAACCTGGGCGCGAGCTATACGCCGGGCGGTGAGGGAGGCCACATGACTGTTCATCTTTATGCAGACAATGTGACGGACCGGCGCTACTGGAAAGATACGGGCGCAAGCTATGGCGATACGTTTATTCACCTTGGCGCGCCGACCACGGTGCGGCTGGGCGCGCACTATACGTTTTAAGGAGAGCGGGTGGGCGAGTCACCGATTGCGCACGGACTGGATGGGACGTTAGTGGAGCCGGACTGGCCGCCTCTGACGCTGCCTGAGTTGCGCCCGGTGCTTTCCTGCTTTGAGGGAATGGATGAGCGGGCGGAGATTCTTTCGGTGAGCCCGAGGCCCTTCTCCGCCGCGAGCGTGATTGCGACGGGTAAGGGCAGAGTCTTCGTAAAGCGCCATTCGCGGCTCATTCGGACGGCTGAGGCGCTGCGCGAAGAGCATCGGTTCATGGCGCATCTGCTGGATCATGGTGTCGGCGTGCCGCTGGTGTTGCCTACTGAGGCCGGCGACACAGTTGTCGAAGACGAGTCCTCGATTTACGAGTTGCATTCCGTTCCAGAGGGCGTGGACCTGTATCAGGACGCGATCTCGTGGACGCCTTTCTTGAGTCCGGAGCATGCTCGATCTGCCGGAGAGATGCTCGCTTCGCTTCATGTGGCGGCCGAGTCGTACGAGGCACCCGCGCGATCGGACCGTCCACTGGTGGCGAGCTTCACCATCTTCGCATCGAGCCATGCCGGCGGGGCGTGGAACCGGTATACGCAGGCCCGTCCGGCGCTGCGAGCCTATCTGTCGGAGAGCACGATTCGCGAGACCGCGCTTGAGGTGCTTGCCCCCTTTCATGAGGAACTCTTGGTGTTTATTCCGTATTTGAAGCCGCTTTGGACGCACAACGATCTGCACGCGTCCAACCTATTCTGGAGCGATGGGACAGATAAGGCCCGCGCGACGGCGGTGATTGATTTTGGCTTGTGCGACCGCACTAACGCCGTACACGATTTGGCTCAGGCGATCGAGCGAAACTGCGTGGAGTGGCTGGCGTTGATGCAGAATCCGCAATACCCTGAAGGTGTTCGCATCCATCGCGATCACCTTTGGGCTCTGCTGGACGGATATGAAGCAGCCCGCCCTCTTCCGACTGACGAGCGCGCCGCAATTGCGCCGATGCTGGCGCTGTGCCATGCGGAGTTCGCGCTGTCGGAGGCGGATTACTTTCTGACGGCCTTGCACTCGGAAGAGAAAGCTCGAGTGGCTTGCGAAGACTACCTGGTGGGACACGCGAAGTGGTGGCGGGGTGCGGGTGCAGCCATGCTGGATGAAGTACGTGCCTGGGCTGCGGGTTCGCATCTGCGGAAGGCGGGACGCGCATGATGATGCGGATTTTGCATTACCTGCTCTCCGACTGGATCGAGGTCATGGGCTGGTCAACCACGCTGATCGGAATCTGGTTGACGACCCGACGAAAGTTGCTTTGCTGGCCCATCACGCTGATCGCCGATGTGCTGTACCTCGTTGTCTTCTACCGGGCGCGTCTTTTTTCCGATGCGTTGCTGCAGGCATTCTTTGTGGCATTCACTCTGTATGGATGGTGGCACTGGTGGCGGGGCGTGCAGCAGGAAGGCGAAGTGCGCGTGGTGAAGCTTGGCGCGCTCAGCGGCGCCGTTGCGGTGATGGCTGGAGTAGCTGGAACGTTCCTGCTTGGTGCGGTTGCCAAGCACCTGCATGCGGCATTGCCCTATCTCGATGCCTCACTGGCAAGCTTCAGCCTGGTGGCGAGCTGGTGGCAGGCGCGCAAGCACATCGCGAACTGGTGGCTCTGGATTCCGGTAAATGTGTTTTACATCGGCGAATACATCTACAAGGATCTTTGGCTCACCGCCGTGTTGTATGCCGTGCTCGTGGGACTTGCAGTGCTCGGGCTGCGCGAGTGGCAGAGCGCACCGGCTGAAGCTTAGATCGCAAGCTGCACTGCGTTCTGCAAGGGTTCGCCGTTCACGTAGCGCCGCAATTCCGCGGCGGCAACTTCCAGGGCGCGCGGAGCAAATTGCGGGCTCGATGCGCCGACGTGCGGGGTGATGAGCAGATTGGGGCATTGCCAAAGCGGGTGATCTGCCGGGAGCGGCTCGGGATCCGTCACATCGAGGGCTGCGCGAATTCGACCGGAGTTCAGCGCGTCGACCAGTGCCTCGGTATGCACGATTGGCCCGCGCGCGGCGTTGACGAGCAGTGCGCCCTGGCGCATCAGGCCAAGTTGTTGTGCACCGATGAGTGCTTTTGTTTCTGCGGTGAGTGGAAGTATCAGCACAACCACGTCGGCTGTGGGAAGAAGCGTGTCCAGATTCCCGATGGAATGGACAGTCGGGTCGGGCCGCGCTGTGCGGGCCACGCGAAGGATCGAGACCCGAAATGGCTCGAGCATGCGTTCGATCTCTTTGGCGATGGCTCCATAGCCTACCAGCAGCACCGTTTTGCCGGTTAACTCCTCGAGCATGACGGGGGGATGCTGGTTGCGCGCATCTCCGGTAATGCGCTGGTATGTGCCGGTAGCCTCATTGCGACGGCGCCAGTCAGCCGCTCGCTGCATATCGAGAAAGAGCGGAATCTGCTTGAGCATGGCTAGAATTGCCGTGAGGGCCCACTCGGCGGTGGAGACGTTGTGCGCGCCGTGCGCGTTGCAGATGGTAACGTGTGGGCCAACGGTCGCGGGTATCCATTCCGTGCCAGCCAACATGGAAAGCACGAGCCGCACGCCGCGCAGGTGCGGCCAGATGCGCTTGGCCCGCGTCAGGAAGGGATCGGGGATCCAAACGTCGATGTCCACTTCGCCTTGCATGCCGTCGGCAAGCGGAATCAGTTCGACGCCAGAAGGAAAAACGCTGAGAAGCGACGGATCGATATTCGCGGGATAGCCGACTCGCATCACATTCTCATGCTACACAGGATTGCCCGCGGCAAGACGTGTTTTTGGTCACGCGGCGGAGCGGCCCGATCAGGCATCCTGTTTGAAGGAACGCTTCAGGAGTAAATGGATGCGCTCGCACGCGAAGAGAACCTTGTCACAGCAAGAGCTTGCATTGAAGTTGGGTGCCGTGTCAGCAGGGCAGGGCGTCCTAACCTGGGAGCGCAAGCGGTTGCTTGTGCATGCGGGTAAGACGGCGCTGGCAGCGGGGCTGTGCTGGTGGCTGGCGCGGGTGATGGGATTCCATGAAGGCTACTGGGGCTCGATCACCGCAATCATTGTTCTGCAATCGAACTTCGGTTCAACCATCAAGGCTTCGCGCGATCGGATCCTGGGTACCCTCATCGGCGCGGCGTTTGGATTCGGCTTTTCGCTCTTTTGGACTCTCCCATGGAATTACCTGCTCGCTGTGTTCCTGGCGATGGTGCTGTGCGGGCTGCTTGGATTCCGCAGCAGTTCGCGGCTGGCCGGAGTGACCATCACGATTGTGATGATGATTCAGTCGAGCTCCCACAAGGCGCTGGCGCTGGATCGCGTCTTTCAAGTGCTGTTCGGCATCGTGGTGGCCGTGGCAGTAACCACGCTAGTATTTCCGGATCGCGCACGGCTGGGATTACGCGATGGATTGGCGCAGGAGTTCCTTGTTTTGGGCGCGTTGTTCGAGGCGGTGCTGCAGGGCTTTCGCGGACAACCTGCGCCCAATCTGCCGCAGCTTCGTGAGGACGCGCTGGCGCTGCTGCGTGGTAACAATCAGCTGCTGGAAGCATCGCGCAGCGAGCCGTCGGGCGGCCCAGGGTGGCGGGAAGGCCTAGGGATGCTGGCGCAGTTCGGACGATCGCTGTTCGACTCGCTGGTTGCGCTTGAGTTGTCGGTGAAGGACAGCGTGGAAGACGGATACGCGCAACAGCTTGAACCGCAACTGGGAAAGCTGGCCACCGACATTCACACGGGCTTTCATTACGTGGCGGGCTGCATTCATGCATGGCGGTTCCATGTGGCGCCGGCAAATTTGCAGCTTGAGCTGGACATTGAAGACCTGGAAGCGCGGATGACCGAGCTTCGACCCAGCGGCATTGCATTCTCGCAGGCGGAGATTCTGCGCGCCTATGCCGTGCAGCTCCACCTGAAGCAGATTGCACGCCTGCTGCGCGCCTCGCGCGTGGAAACAAGCCGCGCAATCGGCGAGGCGCAGAGCGGGTGAACATCAGGCAAAGAATTTGCGCAGCGCGGTTACGCAATCCTCGATTTCCTTGAGAGGAACCGCATAGCCGAAGCGCAGATGTCCTTCGCCCTGGGCACCAAACACGGAGCCGGGAATGGTGGCGATGTGCGCCTTGTCCAGCAATGTTTGCGCGGCGTCGCGGCTCTTTTTGCTGATCTTTTCCGCGTTCGGAAATGCGTAGAACGCGCCGGCCGGCGATTCGCATTCGAGACCGACTTCATTCAGCCCCGCAACCAGCAGATCGCGGCGGCGGCGATACTCTTCGCGGTGTGCCGCAATTTGAGCTTCAGGCGTGGCGAGCGCCTGGATCATGGCGTATTGCACCGGCGTTGCGACGCCGTTCGTCGAGTAGAGGACGATCTTGCGCAGAGCCGTCATGAAGGGCTCCCTGGCGACGGTGTAACCCGCGCGCCAACCCGTCATGCCATAGGTTTTGGAGAACGTGTAGCAAGTAATCGTACGCTCCAGCATGCCGGGCAATGACGCGATCGATACGTGCTCATCGTCGTAGACAAGATCTTCGTAGGCTTCATCAGCGATCACGATCAGATCGCGTTCGCGTGCGAATGCGGCTACCTCTTCCGCTTCGGCGCGCGTGAATACGAGCCCGCTGGGGTTTTGCGGAGTGTTGTAGTAGATGGCGCGCGTCTTGGGCGTGGAGAACTGCTCGAGGGTTTTGCGGATTCCATTGCGACGCGCGGTAATGGTGGGCACAAGCAGGGGCCGAGCTTGCGCGCCGGTGACCAGATCGCCGATGGGAGTCCAGTAGGGTGAGAAGACGAGTGCATCGTCGCCCTGGTCAAGGACGCATTGGAACGCGGCATAGAGTCCCTGCGAACCACCGACGGTCGCGATTACTTCATCTGTCGTGATCTGGATGGCGTTTTTGCGCGCCAGTTTCTCCACCAGCATCTGCCGCAGCAGCGGCAGGCCGGAGGATGGAGCATAGTGTGTCTGATTGTCGACGAGGGCCCTGACGGCGGCGAACTTGATTTCGTCGGGAGTCTCGAAGTACGGCTCGCCGCCGTGCATCGAATAGACCCGCACACCCTCTGCGCGGAGGGCCATGATCTTGTTGCGTACCTGGACGATGTCAGAGAATCCGACCTCGTCCAACCGCCGCGCCACCCGGATCCCGCTCTGCCTGCTTACCACCATCCTGCCCCCTCCCGCACCGGACATCCTGAACCAGCATAGCCGATGCGGGATGGTGCTCTGCCCCCTACACCGGAAGCATGTTGGTATAGACGGCCATGCCGACCACGGCATCTGCGCCCAGCGTGCCGAGTGCGTCGATCTCCTGCTGGCTGCGAATGCCGCCGGCTACGATCAGTTGCCGGCTGGTGAGTTTTCGCAGGCGTGCCGCCACGTCGATGGGAAAGCCCTGCAACATGCCTTCGCCGTCGACGTGCGTGTAGAGAAAGGCTGAGCAGTATGGGTCCAACTCAGGAATGGCCTGATCCGGCGTGAGCTCGACGTTTGTCTTCCAGCCCTTCACGGCGATGCGGCCGTTTTTTGTATCAATGCCGGCCACGACGTGTTCGGCGCCAATCGCCTGGGCCATCTCCGCGGCAAAGGCTGTGTTCACAGAGCCATCCTGAAACAGCGCCGAGCCCACGATCACGCGTTTTGCGCCGGCACTGAGCACCGTGCGCGCGCGATCGGTGGTGGAGATGCCGCCGCCTACCTGGCACGGCAGGCGCTTTGCAATCTGCGCGACCAATGCGGAGTTGTCACCCTGACGCATAGCCGCATCCAGGTCGATGAGTTGCACGAGGGGATAACTGGAGAACTTCTCGATCCAGTACTCGAAGTCATCGAACGCGAGCTTGAGCTTTTCGCCGCGGACCAGTTGAACGATGCGTCCGCCTAGCAAGTCGATAGAGGGAATCAGCATGGAAGCCTCACGGATACTCCCTGGCTGGCAAGCTCCTGTTTGAGGGAGCGAGCGCTGGAGATGCCGAAGTGGAAGATGCTTGCGGCGAGGGCTGCATCGGCTTTGCCGCGTGTGAATACGTCAGCGAAATGCGTTACCGTTCCCGCGCCGCCGGAGGCGATCACAGGAATGCGAACGGCTTGACTGACCGCAGCCGTCAGTTCGCAATCGAAGCCGGCGCGCGTCCCGTCGCTATCCATGGAAGTGAGCAGGATTTCTCCGGCGCCGCGGGCTTCGGCTTCGCGTGCCCACTCCACTACGCGACGCCCGGCAGGCTTGCGGCCACCCTGGACGAACACCTGCGCGTCGCGCACGGGATCGGCTGCTTCCGGGTCGCGGCGGGCATCGATGGCGACAACCACGGCTTGAGCACCGAAGCTGCGGCCGATGTCTTCAATGAGTTGCGGATTGGCCAGAGCCGCGGAGTTCACGCTGATCTTGTCCGCGCCGGCCTCAAACACCTGCTCGGCATCGTGCGCGGTGCGAATGCCACCGCCTACGTTGAAGGGAACGAAGAGATCGCGCGCCGTGCGGCGCACTGTATCGAGCAGCGTTTGACGGCCTTCGTGCGTCGCGGTGATATCGAGGAGGACGATTTCATCCGCTCCTTCACGAGCGTGTCGCGCGGCTTGCGTGGCGGGATCTCCCGCATCGACGAGATCGACAAATTGAACGCCTTTCACCACGCGGCCGGCGTGCACATCGAGGCAGGCGATGATGCGCTTGGTCAACATGAGGACTCCTTGGGCTGCCAACCCAGAAAGTTGCGCAGGATTCTCAGGCCTGTTTCGCCGGATTTCTCTGGATGGAATTGCACACCCATCACGTTGCCGCGCTCCACTGCAGAAGCAAAATCTTCCATATGGTGTGTTGTCGCAGCGGTGTCGGCGGTGACTGGCGCTCTGTAGGAGTGCGTGAAGTAGACGTACTCGCCGGAGTTGACGCCGCGCAGCAGGCGCGACGAGGGCCGAACTTCCAGCGAGTTCCAACCGACATGTGGAACCTTTTCCCTGCCTTCAGGAAAGCGTGCACATCGATCGCTGAAGTGGGTTAGCCCGCTGCAGTCGGGCGCTTCGGTGGAGCCTGCGTAGAGCCACTGCATGCCCACGCAGATGCCGAGGAATGGCACGCCACGCGCAATGGCGCTGCGAATTGCAGAGGCGATGCCGGTGGAGGTGAGACGCTCTGTGGCGGCGAAGTGGCCAACGCCCGGGAGCACGATACGCTCGGCCCGTTCCACCGCGGCACAATCCGAATCGGTGACCTCGACTTCGGCGCCGAGATGATGAAGCGCCTTTACCACCGAGGCGAGATTACCGGCCTTGTAATCGATGACCGTAACGCGCATCAGAGCAGCCCCTTGGTGGATGGGAGCATCTCGCCCAGTTGCTTGTCGCGGCTGCACGCCACGCGTAGCGCCCGCGCAAAGGCCTTGAAGATGGCTTCGATCTTGTGATGATTGGAGCGGCCGTACATGGTCTTGACGTGTACGTTGGCGCGGGCGCCGCGCGCGAAGCCCTCAAAGAAATCTGTCACCAATTCAGTTTGCAGGTCGCCGACCAGACGCGTGCGCACCTTCGTGTCGACGGCGTAGGCGGCGCGGCCGCTCAGATCGACCGCGGCGATGGCCAGGGTTTCGTCCATGGGCATGAGGAAGTAGCCTGCGCGGAGGATTCCGCGCTTGTCGCCGAGCGCGCGGTCGAAGGCCTCGCCGAGGGCGATGCCCACGTCTTCCACCGTATGATGCTGATCCACATCGAGGTCGCCGTCGCACGCGAGTTCGAGGTCGAATGCACCGTGCCTGGTAAACAGCTCCAGCATGTGATCGAAGAAGCGGATGCCGGTGCGGACCTTATAACTGCCCTTGCCTTCAATGGTCAGGCGCAGGGATATGCGTGTCTCGGTTGTATTGCGCTCGATGGTCGCGGAGCGGGCTTCAGTGGTGGTGCTCATGCTTTGTCTCCTCCCGCCCGCAGAGCGCGCATGGTTTCGCGCAGAGCTGCCGCGGCAGCGGTCATCTGTTCGCGGGTTCCAACGGTGATGCGCACACAGCCGTTGCATCCGGGATCGTTGCTGCGGTCGCGGACCAGCACGCCTGCGGCGCTCATGAGGCGCACAAACTCTGCGTGCCGCGGGCCGATGTCGACGAGGACGAAGTTGGCGCGGCTGGGCCAGCGGTGAATCCTCTCCGCATCCAGTGCGGCATCGAAGTCCGCCTTGGCCGCGAGCACCTCACCTACGTACCAATCAAGGTATGCACGGTCTTCGAGTGCTGCGGGCAAGCATGCCAACGCAACCGAGTTGACGCTATAAGGCGACAGAACGCGGCGCACCCATGCCATGGTTTCTTTTGTGCCGGCGAGTACGCCGACGCGCAACCCGGCGAGGCCATAGGCTTTTGAAAAGGTGCGCGCGATCATCAGGTTGGGAATCGATCCGACGAGATCGGCAACTGTCTCGCCATAGAAATGGAAGTAGGCTTCGTCAATGAGGACAATGGCGTGAGGCGCGCGGCGGGCGATCTCCTCGATCTGTGCTCGCGCGATCACCGTGCCAGCAGGGCTGTTGGGATTCGCGATGGCGATGATTTTGGTGCGCGGGGTGATGGCGTCGAGCAGCTTCTCGAATGGAAGTTGCAGATCCTCGCCGGCCTGCACCGCAACGACGCGTGCATCGGTGGCGGACGCGTAGACCTCGTACATGGTGTAGGTCGGGACGGGGAGAAGCAACTCGTCCCCGTCATCGAGAAATGCTTCGAAGAGCACGTGGATGGCTTCATCCACGCCATTGGTCAGGACGACCTGATCCGCAGCAAGGCCGAGATATTGCGCGACTGTGGCTTCCACCGGTTCACGCTCGGGATAGCGCGTAAGCGCGCCGGTGGAGATGTTGGCCAAAACGTTGCCGACAGCGGGCGAACACGCCAGCGTGTTCTCGTTGAAGTCGAGACGGAGCGCGTTGCGGCAGCCCAGGGGCGGGTGATACTCCTTCATGGCTTTCACACGCGCGCGGGGTTGCGGCTGTACGATGGTGGTTTCAGGCATTGGTTCTCCTTTGCCTTGGCAACGCCTTCAGGCGCGTACGAATGGCTTCGGCATGGCCCGTGAGCCCTTCTGCATCGGCAAGGAGTGCGGCTTTCGGGCCGAGCGAAGCGAGCGCATCGGTTGCATATTCCTGAACGGTGATGAGCTTTACAAAGTCGTTCACACTCAGGCCGCCGCGAACGCGCGCCATGCCGCCCGTGGGCAACGTGTGATTGGGGCCGGAGATGTAGTCGCCCATGGGCTGCGCGGACCAGCGGCCAACGAACACAGACCCTGCGTTTTGTACCCAGGCCAGGTCCGCGACAGAGTCTACGGTCAGATGTTCGGGAGCAAGGCGGTTGGTAAGATCGCGCGTTTCTGCTTTGTCGGCTGCGATGAGCACTATGCCATTGCGCCGCAGGGCGGCTTTTGCTGTAGGGTTGCCGCGGCTGCGCCGGGCGCACTCGTCGATGACCTTCTTGGCCAAACCCTCCTGCGTAGTGATGAAGATGGCGAGGGCTTCAGGGTCATGTTCGGCCTGCGCGACCAGGTCCGTGGCAATGTCCGCTGGGCGCCCGCGCTCACTGGTGACCACGATTTCGGTGGGACCGGCGAGCATGTCAATCGCGCAATCGAAGGCGACGAGGCGCTTGGCAGCGGTGACATAGAGATTGCCGGGGCCGACGATTTTATCTACCCGCGGAATCGACTCCGTTCCGTAGGCGAGCGCGGCAACGGCGTGGGCTCCGCCGACACGATACAACTCTTCGATCCCGAGCAGGTGCGCGGCGGCGAGGGTTTCCCGAGCGGGCTTGGGCGACACCACCACGATGCGCGGCACGCCGGCCACCTGCGCCGGAATTGCTGTCATGAGCAGCGTGGAGGGCAGCGGGTGGCGTCCGCTGGGGACATAGCAACCGGCAGATTGGAGCGGGCGCACGAGTTGGGCCGTCCTTAAGCCGTCGGCTGATTCGATGGTCCAGGACTGCGGCAATTGCTTTTCAGCGAAGGTGCGAATCTGCGCGGCGGCGGTTTCGAGAGCGGAGCGGAGCGCGGGTTCTGTTGCTTCCCATGCCTGCTGCATCTCTTCGCGGCTCATGCGCAGGGCGGCAGGCGAGGGCAGGCCGTCGAACCGCTTCGCGTAGCGCAGGAGCGCGCGATCTCCTTGCGTGCGCACGTCCGCCACAATGCGCCGCACCGCCGGCAGCACGGCATCCAGCGCCGCGCCGCCGCGCTGTTCCAGCGCAGCCAGCATTTCCGCCGCCTTGCGCGCCCCGCGCCCGGTTGTTCGTATCAGGTTCATCGTTTCTGCTCTTTCATTTTCCTCGTCAGGGACGGGTCCTCGGCGCCATCGCCGCTGATTTACAGTAGTGGCTGAGCATTCAGTTGCTTCATACAGTCGAGCCTCATTGTCTTGAGGGAGTCGGCGATCTCCAAAGGATGAGTATCGTCCTTGAGGACAGCGACGATCTCGTACTGAAACGCCGATTCCCCCTGCGCATTCCACTCGTCCTGTAACGGCTTGTCTCGATGCAGACCACTGCGCAGGGAAAACCAGCAGCCGTTCTTTGTGGCTTCAAGATTCCGCGAGGCCCCGATCCACACTCGGCCCGTCGAGATGCAGCGCACGGCGTAGATTCCGACGGAAGGCTTCTTCTCTCGGAACTGCCGGGCTGCTTCTCTCCGGGATTCCTTCGACAACATGGGAACAACTCCTTTCCTGCCCGGCAGTGCCTCAGGAAATTCTGCGATTACAGCACCACCTTGTTGAGCGGATACTCCACAATGCCGGTGGCACTTGCGGCTTTCAGGCGAGGAATGACGTCGCGGGCGACACGCTCTTCCACGATGGTGTTGACCGCGACCCACTCGGAGTTGCTGAGGTGCGAGATGGTAGGCGAGTTCAGCGCCGGCAGAACGGCAAGCACTGCATCGAGATCGGAGCGCTTGACGTTGAGCATCAGCCCCACCTGGGCCTGCGCATCGATGGCGCCGCGCAGCATCAGAGCGATCTGGTCGATCTTCGTCTTCTTCCACTCGTCGGCTAAAGCGGCCTTGTTGGCGATCAGGTGCGTTTCGCTTTCCATGACGGTATCGATGATTTTGAGGTGGTTGGCGCGAAGCGAGCTTCCCGTCTCAGTCACTTCGACGATGGCGTCGGCGAGCATGGGCGGCTTGACTTCGGTAGCGCCCCAACTGAACTCGACCTTCACGTTCACGCCCTTCGAGGCAAAGTAGCGTTTGCTTGTTTCAACCAGTTCGGTGGCGATGATCTTGCCTTCGAGATCCTCCGCCTTCTCAAAGCCGCTGTCTTCAGGCACGGCGAGAACCCAGCGCACCTTGCGGCGGCTCTGCTTGGCATAGGTGAGGGACGTGACACTGGGCACATCGAGGCCGCTCTCTTTCACCCAGTCGATGCCAGTGAGGCCGGCATCCAGAACGCCGTGATCGACGTAGCGCGCCATCTCCTGCGCGCGGATCAGCATGCACTCGATCTCGCTGTCGTCGATGGAAGGAAAGTAGGAGCGGCCGTCCGCGTAGATGTTCCAGCCGGCGCGCTTGAAGAGGGAAATGGTGGCATCCTGGAGACTGCCCTTGGGGATTCCGAGACGAAGCTTAGGCATTGTTGGTCTCCTTGGCCGCGGGAATATCAATGGAGCGAGTGAAGCAGCTTACCGTGCCCTCGTGGCAGACTAGCCCATCGCCTTCGACTTCAACTTTGAAGAGCAGCGTATCGTTATCGCAATCCGTGGAGGCGGAGATGATACGCAGGCGGTTGCCGCTGGTTTCGCCCTTCATCCACAGCTTTTGGCGAGTGCGGCTCCAGAAAGTGACGAAGCCGGTCTCAAGTGTCTTGGCGTAGCTGATGGGGTTGAGGAAGCCGAGCATCAGCACTTCACCAGTGCGCGCGTCCTGCACGATTGCAGGCGCAAGTCCATCCATCTTGTCGAAATCGATTGCCACTTTCATCTCCGTTGTTAGGTGCAGAAATCAAAAAGCCCGCCGGCTTGGTCGCCGGCGGGCTTGGAACTTCTTTGAACCTGTGGGCCGATTAAATCAGGCCGTAGCAGTCCGCCGGCATGGAATGTCCATGATGGTGGTGATGGCCGTGATGGTGGCGGAACTGCATCTGCTTCAAAACTATCGTGAATGGCGAGCGTTGTCAAACTCCGGGAGCGCGTTGCAATGCCTCCGGCTCTACTTCATCCGTAGCATTCAGTTGGTCGATGACGCGGCGATAGAGCCGGTTGCGCGTTTCCGCTCGCTCGGAGGCGCGCGTCACGTAGCGGACCTCCAGAGTGAATTCGCTGCCGGAGGGGCGGAGGTGCACATCGGCGGCGCCGTGCAGCTTGGTGGCTCCTTCTCCGCGGAGCCAGCGTTTCCACTCTTGTTCGGCGAGCCGGGCATCTGCCTCCGTTTCCTGTTGGACACCTTCGAGAATGCGTTCACATAAATGATGGGTATCGGTCCCGGAGGGGACTGTGATTTCAAAATGGTCGATCATCCACTGGCCGTTTGTGGAGAAGTTGAAGTACTTGCCGCGGATGGCATATCCATTCATGAAGCTGATGCGTCGTCCGGTGGGGTAGCCGTGCTCAGTAAGGGGCCCAGTCTCCAGCAGAGTGGTTGAAAGCAATCCGATCTCGATTACGTCTCCCCCGACGTCTTCAATTTCCACGGTATCGCCGACGCGAATCCCTTTCTTGCCCATGAGAACGAACCAGCCGAGAAACGCAAGAATGAAGTCCTGCAAAGCGATTGTCAGCGCGGCCGTGGTGAGGCCGATCATGGTTGAAGTCTGGCGCGGAACGCCGAAGATGACCAGAAGAACACAGATGAGGCCGACGATCTGAATGGCCATTTCGAGGATGGCGCGCAGGGTGTGGCGCTGCCGGCGGTCGAGCGCTGGATACTCCGTAAGGCGCCGCACCATCGCATCCCCAAGCACGATTGCAATGAGGATCACCACGATCCATGCGAGAGACGTGAGGATGAGGTGGAGCACAATGCGATGCTGCAGCTCCACCTGCGCGGCCCACTTGCCATAGACGGACGCCAACTGCTGCTCGGTCTGGATACGATCTCCGTAGATGTTAAGCAGCTGCCGTTCAAGGCTTCGATCCTTTAGGCCTGCGATTTGCGTTTTGCGATCTTGAGCCCCGTTCGCCTGGGAGTTCGTGGACTCGGCATTCACGGTCTGTCGCAGAGCGTTTTGTTTCCCCTCCATAGCCGCGGCGTCGGCGAGGGTCTCCTGGCGGGCCTGTTGGAGCATGGCCAGGCGCGAGCGCTGCCGGTTCCAGGCGGAGATTCGAGTGGCGAGGGTCCCGTATCTGCGGACGGATAACACGGCAGCCTGCCCGCCATCCTGCACCTCGGTGTCGTACTTTTTCATCGACAGTTCGCGTGCCTGGAGTTCGTCCTGAATCTCGGCGCGCTGATCGCCTGTGGCACGTTCCAGGTCGCGATTGGCGTCGGTCAATTCGTCGGAATCAAGCGCCAGCTGCGCCTTGGCGATGTCAAGATTCGTGCCGCCGGAGTCGGAATCGGATCCGGCGCTCGCCTGCGTGCCTTTAGGCTGAGCCGCGGTCAGCTTCTGCACCGTGGCCTGATCCAGAGCAACGGCTTCCTTGAGCTGCTCGATCTGCTTTGAAATCTCAACAGCCGGGCCGCTTAACGTGCGATGCTGCGCGCGAAGGGTAGCCTCGCGCAAAGCTGCCGCGAATGCCTGATCCACGTCGTGATCGGCAAGGCGTTCCGCTTCCCGGGCGTAGGTGTTTTCTTCCGCCGTAACGGCCAGCGATGCGAGTGTTTGAGCGGTTAGCCAGGGGCTCTCGTCCACGAGCGTTGCTCCAGCCGAGCCTCTCATGGTGGGCCGATGCTGCATGACATCGCGCGTCATCCAAGCGAAGACGATGCAAAGGGCAAGCAATGCAAGCAGAATGATGGTGAGAATGGCACGCGTTCGGCCGAACACGTGGTTGCTCGCATCTGGCAGGGAGCCGGAGCTTTTGGAGGGAGTTGCCATACTCTGCCATTTTCCCAGTTTCCGCGCCAGCGGGACACCCCTTTCTTTCGCGAGCTAAGGGGCCGGGGGCGCTTCGCTTGCGCGAAGGGGACACTCGGCGCAGAATGATCAGTGCTTCTGTTTCGATCTTCGGCCCTTTGCATCGCGCTGGTGCTGTGCGGCGCATTGCACGCCGCACCGGCAAGCGCGAAGAATCCTCCACGGGCATCCGGACAACACAACTCCGCGGATCTGGTCGATATTAATCGCGCAAATCTGGATGAGCTGATGAAGGTTCCAGGCATCACCCGCGTATGGGCCGAACGCATTGTGCGCTTTCGGCCCTACCGGACAAAGCTGGATCTAATGCAAGAGGGAATCATTCCCGGATCGGTCTACGGCAAGATCAAGGACGCAATCATCGCGCACCACCCAAAGCAGTAGCCTCGACATGCGCCGCTTGCTTGGTGCCGCTGCCTTTGAAGCGCGCCAACAGCGTGCTGAGAATTACGTACAGCGTGGGGATGAAGAACAGGTTCAGGACCGTCGAAAGCAACATTCCGCCGACGATGGTTGTTCCCACAGAGCGCCTGCCGAGCGCGCCGGCGCCCGTGGCGAAGACCAGCGGGAGAATGCCCAGGATGAATGCGAATGAGGTCATCAGAATGGGTCGCAGGCGCAGTTCTCCCGCCTCGATTGCGGCATCGGCGATGGATCTCCCCTTGCGCCGCAGCTGCTCGGCGAACTCGACGATCAGAATCGAGTTCTTCGCCGACAGGCCGATCAACATCACCAAGCCAATCTGGCAGTAGACATCGTTCGAGAGACCCCTCCATGACACCAGTGCGAGGGCTCCCAGCACCGCCATCGGCACCGCCAGCAGGATGATGAACGGCAATGCGAAGCTTTCGTACTGAGCTGACAACGTGAGATAGACGACCAGGATTCCCAGGCCGAAGATGATCAGAGCCTTGCCGCCCGATTCGATTTCATCCAGCGTCAGGCCGGTCCATTGATAGGTCATCCCCGGCATCATCACCTGTTTCGCCAACTGCTCCATGCCGGCAATGCCCTGGCCCGAACTGTAGCCGGGGGCAGGTGAGCCATCGATCTCCACCGCACGGAAAAGATCGTAGTGGGTGATCACAGGGGGTCCGGAGCTTTGGGTTACCGTCACAAGGTTGTCGAGCGGCACCATTTGTCCTGAGTCCGAGCGGACATAGAACGTGTGCAAATCTGTCGCGCGCATCCGGAATGGCTGGTCGGCCTGCACGTAGACGCGGTAGGTACGATTGTTGAAATCGAAATCGTTGACGTACTGCGATCCCATGAACACGCTCAGGGTGGTGGTGATCTGCGACAGGGGAATGCCCATCGCCTTGGCCTTTTCGCGATCAATGGTCACCAGCACCTGCGGGTCATTTGCCGAGAAGGTGGTGATCAGGCCCGTCATGTCTTTGCGCGCCCGGCTGGCGTTCACAATCTGGTGCGCCACGCGGTCCAGATCGGCCAGCGTGTTCTGGCCCTGGTCCTCAAGCATGAACTGGAAACCGCCAAAGCTGCCCACGCCCTGCACCGCGGGTGGCTGGATCATGGCGACCAGGCCGCCATTGGGTGCGAACATGAGCATCTGCAACTTGGGCGAAAGGCGCGCCACGATGTCCGCGGCCGAATGCCCCTTGCCCCTGCGCTGATCGGCTGGCTTGGTGGCGATAAACATCATGCCCTGGTTGGCGGCGCCTCCGCCGAACCCGAATCCCATGACGGAGAAGGCGCCGGCGATATCCGGATCTTGGCCGATGATGGCCTCGGCTTTTTGCGCGAGCGCGGTGGTGTATGACAGCGACGAGCCCGGCGGCGTCTGCACGATGACCATCAAAAAGTCCTGATCTTCCTGCGGAATGAAGCCGGTGGGCACAGAACGATACATCCACACCGTCGCGGCCAGTCCGACGAAGAACAGGATCAGGAGCAGATAGCGCAATCGCAATGCCAGGTGAATGGAACGCGCATAGGTGCGCCCCAGCCACGTGATAAAGGCGTCTGCTCCGTGGATGAATCCGGCGAACGCGCGCGAGACAAAGCCGATGTGGAGAAAATCGAGCTGGTGGGGGCGTTCTTCCTCACCGCGCAGGAACAGCGCGGAAAGCGCTGGCGAAAGCGTAAGAGCATTAAACGCGGAGATCGCGATGGAGAACGCAATCGTGAGTGAGAACTGCCGGTAGAGAATGCCCGTGGTGCCGGGGAAGAAGGAGACCGGCACAAATACCGCAATGAGCACCAGGGAGGTGGCAATGACGGCGCTGGTCACTTCTTTCATGGCGCGCGAGGTAGCCGCGTGCGGATCGGAGTGCTCCAGGTGGATGTGGCGCTGCACGTTCTCGATCACTACGATTGCGTCGTCGACTACAAGCCCCGTAGCGAGCGTGATGCCGAAGAGCGTGAGGGTGTTGATGGAAAACCCGAAGAGCTTTACGAAGGCAAAGGTTCCGATGAGCGAAACCGGGATGGTGACTGCCGGGATAATGGTCGCGCGCCAATCGAGCAGGAAGACGAAGATCACGACGATGACGATGATGATCGCCTCCGCCAGGGTGACCAGAACTTCGCGGATGGAGTCGCCGACCACCGTGGTGGCATCGAAGGCGATCGCGTACTCGAGGCCCGGCGGGAAGCTGGGCTTGAGCTTCTCCAATACCGCTTTGGCCTGACGGTCCACGTCCAGCGCGTTGGCGTTGGAGAGCTGCTGCACACCAATGCCCATGGCGCTGTGGCCGTTGTATTCCAGGGTGGAGCTGTAATCTTCGGCGCCGATTTCAGCGTGACCAACATCTTTGAGCTGCACCAGCCCGTTGGGGGTGTTCTTGATGATGATGTTTTCGAACTGTTTCGGATCGCTCAAGCGTCCGACAACGCGAACGGGAATTTGAAACGCCTGCTGCTTGTTCGCGGGTTGCTGGCCCAATTGGCCCGCCGGAACCTCGACGTTCTGTTCCTGCAGCGCATTCACCACATCGAGAGCGGTCAGATTGCGCGCTGCCAGCCGCACGGGATCGAGCCAGATGCGCATGGCGTACTTGCGCTCGCCGAAGATCTCGACGTCACCGACGCCGGGGACGCGCTTGAGGGCGTCCTTCACATAAACGTCGAGGTAATTGGAGATGAACTCCTGGGAGTAACGGCCGTCGCGCGTAAAGAATCCGGCGCCGAATACAAAGTTGCTGTTCGCCTTGGTAATGGTGATGCCGGTCTGGTTTACCGCCGCGGGCAAACGTCCCTGCACGCTGGCCACGCGGTTCTGCACGTCCACGGCAGCGATATCGAGGTCGTATCCCGTCTCGAAGGTCACGGTGATGGTGCAGACGCCGCTGTTGGTGCTTGAAGACTGGATGTAGCGCATGCCTTCAACGCCATTGATGGCTTCTTCGAGCGGTATCGTGACCGCCTTCTCCACCGTGTCGGCATTGGCGCCCACGTAATCGGTCGTGACTTCGACCTGCGGCGGCGCCAGGTTGGGGTACATGGCGATGGGGAGATTGGGAATGCACACCGCGCCCGCAAGAATGATGAGCAGAGCGCAGACCGTGGCGAATACCGGCCGACGAATAAAGAAATCAACGAACAAGGAGAGCCATCCTTCCTTCTCGTGAGAAAAGGTTCAACGTGAGGCAGGAACGAGTGGAACTGCTGTCAGGCGCCGAGCGGCATGACCGGCATTCCGTTCACCAGAAACTGCGTGCTCGAGACGATCACCCGGTCGCCGGGCTTAAGGCCGGAGGTGATCGCATACGAATTCCCCACCGTCTCACCCAGGGTGACGGGCTGCTGCACCGCCATATAGTGGCCATTCTGCTGTTTGGCCACAAAAACAAAACTCTGCCCGCCGAGCCTTGATACCGCCAGAACGGGAATCACAGCCTGCGGCTGCGTGCTCCAGATGATGCGGGCTTTGACGAGCTGCGCGTTGCGCAACACGTCCAGAGGCGTATGCACCGGCGCCTTAACCAGGATTCCCTGCAGCGAACTGTCTACCTGCGGCGAGAGAAAATCAATGTGCGTCTTTTCGATGGGCTTGTCGTTGCTGTCCACCAGCTCCACTTCAAGCCCCGGCTTCAGTTCGGCGGCACGCTCGGTGGGCACGTAAATGTAAGCTTCGAGGTCCTTGTTCTCATCCACGGTGGTCAGCACCGTGGAGGCGGAGACGTAGTCACCGATATGGACCGGAATGTCTCCCACGATGCCGTCGTAGGGAGCGCGAATGGTGTAGTAGGCGAGCTGTTCCTGCTGGGTCTTGGTCGATGCCGCCGCCGCCTCATAGTCGGCCTGCGAGTTTTGATACGCCTGCTGTGCCTGTTCGTACGCGTCCCGGCTGATAATCCCGGCTTCAAAGAGCTTCTTCTGGCGCTGGTACTGGATCTTGTCGTAGTCGAACAGAGCCTTCTTCTGGCGCTCTGTCGCCTGCTGCGATACCACCATGGCTTGCTGGTGCAGCGGGTCGATCGTCATCATCGGCTGTCCGGATTTCACGTGATCACCGGAGTGGACCATGATCGACGTCAAACGCCCATCCACCTGCGGTTGCAGCGTCGCCGAGCGGCGCGACTTGATCGTGGCCACGTATTCGCTGCTTTGCGGCACCGGCTTCAGCGCGACCTCGGCGGTCTGCACCGGCATCGCCTGCATCCCGGCGCTTGCGGGAGCGGCGGCATTCTTTTTCTGGTTCTGGCAGCCGGAGATCGCCAGCCCGAGAAGCAGGCAACAACTGAAAAGTAAAGTCTGTCTCACCGAAGTTCCTCGTCTGTCAGCGTGTCTTGGGTGGGGCTTTTACGCGCAAAATGAATGGAATCGACCGCATACGAACTGATTACGTATGGGATTACGTCAGAGTTTCCATTGTCGCAAAAAATTCGCCTGTTGGGTGGCAGAGGGGGCTCGAGTTGGAACTGGGATCGCCGATTGCAAAGCCGCACGGGCGCGGAATCTGATCCAACGGGCAGGGCGCCGCTGCGCCAACTTTGACAGGGCCGAGGCAAGTTGTTAGCCTCAATATTGGTTATCCGGCGCGCCGGATCTGCCACGACGCCCGCGGAAGCCGCCTCCAAGGCGGTGGGTCCTGCCTCGAACTCCGCATCGCGTCCCCGTCGTCTAGCCCGGCCTAGGACACCGCCCTTTCACGGCGATAACACGGGTTCAAATCCCGTCGGGGACGCCAAGAAAAAATCCTTTAACCGACTTGCCTTTCCCGCAGGGAACCCGTCCGGGACCACATTTGCGTGCGCCCCGATCGCACGCCCCCATCTGCGCGCGGCGTTTGGCAGCCCTCCGGGTCAGCGCGTACTTTTCCATCGTGGTTTTCACCGTTCATGCCGCAGCAGCTCCTGCACGATTCTGGCCGGCCCGTGCGAGTCATTCCTCCACCGCCCTGATCGAGGCTGAAGGGGAGCCTGGGCTCAAACTAGGATAGATCCAGGAGTTGGCGAGTCTTGATACGAAGGGGGCTGCAGTGAGGAATCCGAATTTTGAAACAAAACGTCGCGATCTGCTGAAGGGAATTACGGCCGTGGCGGCCGGATCGATGTTGCCGGCCAGCGGCTTTCTGGGTCTGTGCGAGAGCGCCCCCGCGCAAGCAGCGGCTGCGGGCAATGCAGGCATTGACCCAATTCTGGAAGCGCGGCCGGTGATTGGAACCGGCTGGCACGGCCACATGTTTCCCGGCGCCGTCGCGCCCTTCGGAATGGTGCAGCTCAGCCCCGACACGGCCGGAGCGCCAGAGGCTCGCTGGAATGGCAAGTGGGACGTGTACGGATGGGACCATTGCTCGGGCTATCACTATCCCGATAACGTGATCGTCGGCTTCAGCCATACGCACCTGCAGGGCACCGGTGCAAGCGACCTTGGCGATGTCTTATTGATGCCGCTGGCGAAGGGGCGCAACTGGAGCTGGAGCAAGGGCGTTCCAGGCCAGCAGGCCGAGGCGCAGATCGAGGCTGTCGGCGCCAATTCGGGTTGGGTCCTCGAGAAGTCGGAGTCCGGATATCCTTCGTTTTTCAGCCACGAGCATGAGGTGGCGCGGCCCGGTTACTATGCTGTGAATCTGGACACGCCGGAGATTCGCGCGGAGTTGACGGCGACAACGCGTTGCGGAATGCACCGGTACTCTTACTCGAACGCGAGCGGAGACGGGGATCGTGGACTGCTGCTCGATCTCATTCATGGGATCGGTTGCGAAGTATACGAAGCCTCGCTCACGGTGGAAAGTCCGACGCGGGTGAGCGGACATCGCGCGACGCACGGCTGGGCAGCGGACAAGACAGTTTACTTCGTCATCGAATTTTCGCGGCCGGCTGCGGCCATCGAAGTCAAAGTGGACGGTGCAGCCAAGCCTGCCTCCGTGGGAGCGCGGTTCTCGGGAAAGAGCATTCAAGCGATCTTCACAGACGGGCCGGGAGCGGGACCGCTCACGGTACGGGTCGGGATATCGGCAACAGGCATCGACGGCGCGCGGAAGAACCTTGCCGCGGAGATTCCGCACTGGGACTTCGATCGGGTCGCTCGGCAATCAGAAGCGGAATGGAGAAAGGCACTCAGCGTAATCGAGGCGCGTACGTCCGATGCGGCCATGAGACAGACGTTCTATTCCGGCTGCTATCACGGGCTGGTTGCGCCATCGGTCTTCAACGATGTGGACGGAAGCTATCGCGGGCAGGATCATCGCAATTACCCGAATCCGGGATTCACAAAATACACGACGCTGTCCATCTGGGATATCTATCGCGGCGAGTTCGTCTACATGATGCTGACGCAGCCGCATCGGACAGGCGATGTGATTCGAACGCTGCTGGCCGATTATGACCAGCTGGGGCAGCACTCGCTTCCTGTGTGGCCGCTGTGGGGCAACGAAACCTGGTGCATGACCGGCTTTCACGTGGTGGGAATGATTGCCGGCGCGTATGCGCGCGGATTGCGGGATTTCGACGCGGAGACGGCTTATGCGGCCATGCGGGACACTGCCCTGACAGGAGCGACCCTGAACGGCAACAAGGACCTGCAGGAACAGTTTCGAAAATTCGGTTACGTGCCGACCGGCAAGCAGAAGCAATCGGTTTCGCGGACCCTCGATTTCGCCTACGACTACTGGTGCGTTGGCGCGATGGCAGACATGCTGGGCAAGAAAGAAGATGCCGCCATGTTCTACAAGCTCGGCCAGAACTATCGAAACATCTTCGACGCGAAGACCGGCTTCATGCGCGGCAAAGCCGAAGACGGGCGATTCCGCGAGCCGTTTCGTCCGGACCAGGAGTACTGGGAAGACTACACCGAGTCCGATGGCTGGCAGGCAACGTTCAATGTGATGCAGGATGTGCAGGGGCTCATCGATCTCTACGGCGGCGATGCGGCCTTTATCGCCAAGCTCGATGCTCTGTTCGCAGCTTCATCGAATGTGTATGACTCGCCCCCGGACATCACGGGCATGATCGGCCAGGATGCGCAGGGGAATGAGCCGAGCAATCATATTCCGTATCTCTACTCCTTTGCGGGCGCGCCATGGAGAACGCAGCAAGCGGTCCGGCGTGTAGCGCAGATCTACAGAAACACGCCGGCGGGCATTCCCGGTAACGACGATTGCGGGCAGATCTCCACGTGGTACGTCTTGGCTGCGCTTGGGTTCTATCCGGTCAACGCGGTTACGGGCGTCTATGTAATCGGCAGTCCACTGGTAGATCGTGCGCGCATCCGCAACCCGCTGAACGGGCGCACGTTTTCGATCGTGGCGGAAAACAATTCGCCACAGAATATGTATATCCAGCGCGCCGAACTGAATGGGAAGGAATTGACGCGATCCTGGTTCACCCACGCGGACATTGCCAACGGTGGCGAGCTCGTTCTGCGGATGACGAACAGGCCAAACAAAGACTGGGGAGCGGCCAGGGCAGATCGTCCGCCGTCGGCGCTCCCTTACCGAGGTTAAAACCGACGATGGAAGACCTCACGATATCCCGATCGCGCAAGCTGCCGGTTTCGGCACGACGCTCGCAAGCAAACGTCTGATGCCGGATCGGCAAACCAGAGCGGATAAAAAATCCGGCAAGGAGACAACCTGTTTCACATGAAAAATCGCCAAATGTGAGCCGCCACAGAGTGCCGCCGAGGCCCAGGGAAATCACTGTGCATGCGACGGCTTCGGCTCATGGCTGTGCTCGCGAGTCCAGGCCTCGCCTTGAGGTGTCCGGCGCCAGGCGAAGTACGCGTCAAAGGCTTTCAGATCGTCGAGGTTGGCGACGCCTCCCACGTGCGGGGCATCGGTAAAGTGCATCACTGCAGGTTGCTTATGGGTAAATGCAGGCCATTCGGGTAGACCATGCCCGTTCGGATCGCCGTACTTCGCGAAATTCGTCCAATAGGCGGCCATGTCGTCTGAAAGCGAGCGGTCGGCGGCGCTCCACGGCAGATTGGGCGATTGGCGTAGATGCTGGAAGACGTAGGCCATCTCTTCGGAATGGGCCGCGCCAACGGCATTCTTCCAGGGCGAATCAGCAGGCCGTGGCGGAACCCGATCGAAGTAATAGACGTACACGGCCCCTTTGCCCGTCTGAGACTGAAGACGTGCCCAAGCCCAGGTGCCCCAGGCAAAGCCAGAATCGCGCATCACATTCATACTCGACTGGCGCCAGTCGGCAGGACTGGCCGGATAGAGCTTGAGAAGCTTGTCCGCAAACGGTCCGAAGCGGTGCTTCATCCTGTTCAGATAAATCTCTCTGCTGGGCGGAGTGCCGAAGAGAGCGCCCTCGTCGGAATTCGTGCCAATGAGAATTGGTGTGTCGTTGTACCGGCCAGCCTCATACAGGTTGTATTGGTCGCCGACGATCACGCGGCCGTCGAGCACCGGCCAAAACTCGCGTCCCTCGGGCCGCGCATCCTGAATCACGTTGGCCGGCAACTTCCGCAGCTCCGCGAGCGATTGCACCCCGAGCCGTTTGGTAAATACTTCGCCCTGCTGTTCGGCGTCCGAGAGTGTAGTGGTTGGACCGAATGACCCGCCACTCTCGGAAATCGCGCCCTGGAAGAGGCCGTGGGCCAGCGGCGAAGCTGCAAGAATGCTGACGGAAATTCCGCCGGCGGATTCGCCGAAGATAGTTACACGGTGTGGGTTTCCACCGAACGCGGCGATGTTGCGCTGCACCCAGCGCAACCCCGCGATCTGGTCCAGCATGCCGTAATTGCCGGAGACGTGGTGCGAAGACTCAGCGGTCAACGCCGGCAGAGCGAGAAAGCCCATGGGTCCCACGCGATAGGCAATACTCACCACCACAACGCCGTGTTCTGCAAGCTTCTCTCCGCTGTAGAGCCGGATGGCGGTGGATCCCGTCGTGAAGCCGCCGCCATAGATCCACACCATCACGGGCAAGTTGGCATTCGGCGTCTTCGCCGGCGTCCACACGTTCAGATAAAGGCAATCTTCGCTGTCAGTCAGCGGCCCCATCCACGCTTCCAGGTGCTGCATGCAGGCGGGAGCGAAATGGTCGGCGCGCAGTGTGCCGGTCCAGTTCGCAGCCGGCTGAGGCGGACGCCAGCGCAATGGGCCAACTGGAGGCGCGGCGAAAGGAATTCCCCGGTACACTGTGAGGCCATTCTCCGCCGTCCCCTGCACCAAGCCGTTCTGTACATGCACCGGAGCGGGCACTGCCGCCAGCGCAGACGCAGTCAGGAAAGAGGCGGTTACGGCTGCGGCAATAGAAAGAAGGTTGATCTTCATCTTCGGCTCACTCCGGCTCAAGGATTGGGACGTCTTCGGCGTTCAGCAGAATTCAATCGGGATTCGCGGGACGAGCCAGTATACCGCTCCTTGAATGCACTACCCGCGCACCAGAAACCCCACCCCCGCGCATACAAGCACCAGCTCGATCAGAGCGACGAAGACCCGCTCCGGCAACCTGTCGAGGATGCGCTTTCCAAGATACGAGCCAAGGACCATCAGCGGCCCCAGCGCCAGCCCGGACCAAACGGCGGAGGCGGGCAATACGGAAGCCTCCCGGTAGGCGAGCAGCTTTGTCAGGTGCATGACGACCGTAGAAAGCGCCTCTGTTCCGATGTAGGCTCCTTTCACAAGACCGAATGCGAGGAAGAACGGCGCCATAATGGGGCCAACGCTGCCCAGCAGCGCGGAAAGGAAACTCGCCCCACCCCCAATGCCCGCGAATGCCTGCACCGGAAATGGCTTAGGCCGTCGCGGACGCAGATGGCGCCAGATCACCACCAAGAGCAGGAATGCGCCGAGCAATCGTGTCAATGCGGGCAGCGGAGCGGTGGCGAAGAGAAATCCGCCGAGCAGCGCCATGGGTACCCCGCCCAGCGCGAACCAACCAACAACCCGCCAATTCAATTCGCGGCGATTGAACCACACGCGGCTGCCGTTGCCGATGAGTTGGGCGACAGTAAGAATCGGCACCGCGGCGCGCACGCCGAAGACAAGCACCAGGACGGGCAGCAGCATGGCGGCCCCGCCAAATCCAGTGACCGCGGCCAGCGTTGAAGCCGCCAGAGCAGCGCACCCGAGGAGAATCCATTGGAGCGGTCCGTGCATGCAGGCAGGTGCAACCCCGATGGCTTCATGCTAACGGAGTCAGGCGCGATGAAATGCGCAGACTCCGCCAGGCGCGCCAGTCCTGGCGAATGCTGTTAGAAGATCCGGAAGCGAAGGCCCACAGTGCCTCCCACGGAGTTCATGGCTCCGAACGTGAACTGCGGCCAATACTGGTATTCAAAGTCGGCGCGGGCGCTCCAGCGGCGCGTGAGGCGGTAGTCCACGCCTCCGCCGGGCGCAACCACAAAGTAGTGCCCGTAGGCATAGTTGTAGGGGAAGTTGAAGCGGCCGTCGCCAATCAGGCCCTTCACATACGGCTGGAAGCGGTGCACGTCGAAGTGATATCGTGCCCCAATCAGATAGGTCTCCACGTGCACATTCGCCGTCTGGTGGTATTCCAGCCAGCGGCCTTCGCCTTCAATGCCGAAGTGGCGGATGGTGTCGGCATCCACCCAGGCGGTAAGGCCCAGATTCTTGCGGTCACCATATTGCAGATAAAAACCCGATCCGCCGCCGCCAACATAGAGGAACCGGTTCCCCGCGTTGGCAGATTCGGCGGCCTGAGCAGCGGCGTGCCGGCTCAGAGCCAGAATCGCGGTTGCGAGCAGAAAAAGAAAGAGGGCGCGACGATACAAGCTTTTGCCACCTGCGCTTGGTGAGACGCCAAAAATGTTCATCGTTCTCCTGCGCGCACCAGCAGTGTTCCGCGCGTTCATGGGCCGGCGTTGCGACGATGCGTCTGCCGGCCCTTGCTCAAGATGCTACCTACTTCGTGATGGTCAGGTTGAGGCTCTGGTAGTGCGACAGATTGGTTCCTGTGCCGACCCCTCCCACCTGGATGGTATACGTACCGGGTGCCGCGGTGGATTGGCTGAAACCGCCGCAGCCCGTTACCGCAAACGCTCCGGTGAGGAACAGCAGCAGCGCCATCACCAGCGCTGCGGCATGCCTGCGCCGGAAACGCCAGAACACGCACCCAAAGATCACACTTAACGGGAAGAACAGACCCGCAAGAACCGTGGTGCGCCTGCCGGGCTGAAGATTGCTTGCCGTAGCGCCCCCGCTGAGCGGCGCGTTGGTGTCAATGGTCAGTTGCACGGTCGCCGACTGACCCGACTTGAGCGCCACGTCGTTCGAGGAGAAGTGGCAGTTGACCCCAGCCGGTAGTGACAGACAGCCCATCCCGATCGTATCGGCAAATCCGCTCTGCGAGGTGAGAGTGATGCTAATGGTCCCGTTCTGCGATGTCACCAGTGTGAGGTTTGGAGGGCTCAGGGCAATGCCGAATCCCGCAGGGCTGCCGGAAATAGAAACCGCAGCCGAGGTGGACGGCGCGTGCAGCGAATCACCACCGTAGCTGGCGGTGATGCTGTAGGTGCCGGGCGCGAGATCGGGAACAAGCGTTGCCACACCGTTGGAGTCCAGCGTAGTGGCGCCAATCACAGTGGTCCCGCTCTTGAACGTGACCGTACCGGTGGGCGTTGGCCCGCTCGGAGCAATCACTGTGGAAACCAGTACAGCTTGCGTATTGGTGCCGCCCGTGGCCGACGCGCCAAGGCTGGTGGTTGTCGAAATAGCGGTCTCCACCTCGGTGATCGATGGCGAGGTGCTGGGGTTATCGTCAGTGTCTCCGCCGTAGCTGGCGCTCACGGTGTGCGAACCAACCGCAAGCTTCGAGTCGCTGAAGGTGGCAACACCGCTTGCATTCAGTGTGCCGGTGCCGGCCGTTGCTCCATCCACCTGGAAGGTGACGGTCCCTGTTGGCACGCCGCCGTTGCCGCTTACCGTCGCGGTGAACGTCACCGGACTCAGCACCACGGCAGGAGAGCCGGAGCTCTTCAGCGCAACCGAAGTTGTGGCCAGTACGACCGTGTACGGAACAGGAGCGGACGCGCTGCCACCGTCGTTGCTGTCACCCGAATAGGTTGCTACCAGAGCGTGGCTGCCGGGAGCCAGGGTCACGTTCAGTGCGGCCGTGCCGTTTGCAGCCACGTTCGCTGAGCCCAGCGCGACAGTGCCGTCCGTAAAGCTTACTTTCCCGGTGATTGTTCCGCTGGCGGAGCCTTTTACAGTCGCTGTCAGGATCTCGCCTTTCCCTGCAATCCCAGGCGTCGGCGCCGCAACCAGCACTGTGGTCGTGGGTGCAAGATTGACCACCTGCACAACTGGCGAGGAGGTGCCTGAGCCATTGTTCACATCGCCCAGATAAGCCGCAGTGATCGCGTGCGAGCCGACCGCGAGCGAAGAAGTTGTAAAGGAGGCGGTCCCGCTGGTTCCCACGATCGTGCCGGCGCCAATCTTTGTCGTGCCATCGAGAAAATTCACCGTTCCCGTGGGAGACACGCTGGCCGTGCTCGTGACCTTCGCGGTGAATGTGACCGCGGTTCCGTAGATCGACGGGCTTCCGCTGGACTGCACGGAAACGGTGCTGGAACCAAGAACGTCCTGGTTCAGAACCGCGCTCGTGCTGGCCGCAACGTACTTCGCGGCGTCTCCGCTGTAGACCGCGGTAATAGCGTTGTTGCCGTCCGGCAGTGAAGAAGTCGAGTAGACCGCGGTGGCCCCGGTGAGCACCACGGTGCCCAATGTTGTCGACCCGTCCATGAATGTCACGGATCCGTCGGGTGTCACTCCGCCACCCGCAGGCGTGCCCACCGTCGCGGTGAAAGTTACACTCGCGCCAAGATTGGACGGGCTGCCGCTGGAAACGATGGTGGTGGCCGTTCCCTCGTTGACTGTCTGATTCACCGCGCTTGAGGTGCTCGATGAATCATTGGTATCGCCATTGTAGGTGGCTGTAATGGTGTGCGCCCCCACCGTCAGCGATGAAATGGAGAGACTCGCCAGACCGGATGTGCTGATGACGACTGGCGCACCCAGTTGCGTGGCGCCATCGAAGAAAGTCACGTTCCCGGTCGGAGTTCCGCTGCCCGACGTGATAGCCACCTGCGCCGAGAGTTTGACGCTCGACCCGAAGACCGATGGATTCGGCGAACTCGAGAGAGTCACCGTTGTCGGATTCACCTTGCTCGCCGTACCACTGATCTGGATGTCGAGAGGCGAGTTGGCGGCGGTTACATTCGCAACCACATCGTTGTTGATGTCGATGTTGCCCGTTTCCGCGGCGCTTGCCGTGCTTAGGGGCGGTGTCGCCGCTGGCGCGAAGAGCGGTTCCACCGTGCATTGTGTTCCTTGTGCCAGCGTGTTGCCGTTGGCGCACAGAGTGATGCCGGAGATGCTTCCCGTTCCCGCTTCCACGTTAGCGCTTGCCGCCAGTGTAGTCAGGTTCAGCGGAGCGTTGCCGTCATTCTCCACCGTAACCAGGGTGCGATCGGTATTCGAAGTCGGAACTGGCGAGGTAAATCCTTGCCGAACCGCACTCGTGTAACTCTCGATCGCCACCTCGCTCTGCAGCAAACGAATGCGCTGGTTGAAGAAGTCTGCGATCAGGAGGTCCCCAAGCTTGGCGATTGGCTGCGCCCCTCCCGATGTCGTGGGTGTGACGTTGTAGAACGCAAGGCCGTAGGGTCCGTGGATGCTCGCCACCAGCGCCGGCTCGCCGTCGCCGCCGTAGTCCGCTCCGCCGTTGCCCGCAACCGTGACAATAACACCGCTGGTCGCGTTGACCTTGCGGATACGGTTGTTCTGCGTGTCGGCGATGTACAGGTTCCCCGCCGGATCAAATGCCAGCCCTGAAGGTGAGTTCACCTCCGCCTTGGCAGCTAGCCCCCCGTCCCCGGCGAAGTTGCCGCTGCCGGTGCCTGCCACTGTGGCGATCACGCCTGCCGCAGTGCAGGACACGCCGTAGCCGGAGGCAATGCTTCCCGCCGAAGCGCACACCGCGCGTATGCGGTCATTCAGCGTGTCCGCAATGAACAGGTTTCCGGAAGCATCAAGTGCCACAGCATAGGGCTCATCGAGTTCCGCTGCCACAGCCAGTGCGGCATCGCCGCTGAACCCTGCTGCCCCCGTGCCTGCCACCGTAACGATATCGCCCGCCACGGGACACGGAACGCCCAGAACTGTGCCAGCTGTCGCGCAGACGGCGCGGACAACGTTCGCCTGATTGTCGGCGATGAACAAGTTGCCGCTTCCGTCGACAGCAATCGCAAACGGGGAACTCAGCTCGGCGGCGTTCGCCGGGCCGTCATCTCCGTTGTTCCCGGCTGTCCCGTTGCCGGCGATGGTGGTGATTGTCCCGCTTGCTGCCGAGATCTCCCGCACCTGGTGATTCCCCGTATCAGCAATGTAGAGGTTGCCCGCGCCGTCAATCGCCACTCCGGAAGGCGTCTTCAGTAAGCCATTCGAGGCCAGAACGGTGCTGATTTGATTCGCAGACGGGCAACTGGTCCCGGCAATGGTCGCCGTGGTGCCCGCGCACACCAGGCGGATCCGATTGTGGCCGCTATCCGCAATGTAGAAGTTGCCCGCACCATCGACGGCCACGGCGGAAGGCAGAAACAATTCTGCGCCGCTGGCGGGGCCGCCATCGCCCACATTCGAGTCCTGCCATTTGCCATCACCCGCGAGCGTCTGTGCGACGCCTACGTTCGCGGCTGTCGTATTGGGCGAAGCTGCGCCGGATTGGGCCGCGCTGGGAATCAACAGGCCCAGCCCACCCTGACCGGTGCCACTCACAAATGCTGTTCCCAAAACGTTGTTGGCGCTATCGAGCAGAACCACGGCCCCCGCCCGCGCCCCCGGGTACTGCGGCGTGAATGTGACTGGTTGGGTGCACTGTCCCCCGACGGCGAGGTTCAGGCCGGCGGTGCATGTACCGCCCCCCGAAGCGGTAAAGTCCAGCCCCGAGGCTCCCGCGGTAAGCACGCGCACCGAGCTTACGGTTCCAGCCTGACTCGCCGTAACGGTGACCGTCTGCGAGACGGCCGTCCCCACCGGCGAGGCCCCGAAAGATCCCTGAGCCTGTGCAACGCCGGTCACCAGCAAGAAGGCACTCAGCCCGAGGGCGCCGCCGGCCGTCCGCCGCGCAAGGCTCGTCATGAAATGAAATTTCGAGAACAGGGATTTCCGGCCGCAGAGCTTGCCGGAGGCAGGGAAGACACAACTCATGGATATAACTCCAGTGCAATCAGCACAATTGCATGCTTTCAAAGCCCTAAGAAGGGGACACACATAGGCCCGGACCCGGATACAACTGACCTTCTCGACGAGCAGACGGGGTAGTGGGGGGAAGGCCGTGAGTAAAGCTATTTTGAGAGGAGTATACCCCCGGCGCTGGGAGTCTGGAATGGCGCGTTTGGGTCATCTCGCAGCACGCGCCGGGCGGCGCATGCATAGGACGTACTAAGCCGTGGCAGGATCGGGGCAAACCTCCTCCTGTCCTGCCACGGCCGCTTTTTTGGCCGATCGGTGGCTGAAGCAGACGCCTAGAAGTGCCGAATCGTCTCGGAGCTCTGGCTCTCCGGCGCGGCTAAGGGCGAGGCGCTTCGCTCCGCTGAACGTTCCAGTTGATTCTCGATCGACCGGGAAACCAGGTCGCGCGAGCCAAGTCCAATGGCAATCGCAAGAGTCAGAACGATTCCGCCGAATAGAATGCCGAACGCGAGTTCCACGATCCGGCCGCCGACTTCAAGGTGATCCAGCACCATCGCCGCTGTGAGCACAAGCACCAGCCATTTCACTCCGAGCGACAGAAAGCGCGCGTATTGCAACTGCGCATTCACCGCGCTGATGAGAACAGAACGGGCGAGGAAGCGCGCAATAATGGTGCCGAAGAGCAGGATGACGGCCGCGCCAATCAAGTGCGTAAAGTAGGGCAGCAACCGGATCGAAGGTGTCGTGGCGGTGGCATAGGAGGCATCGAACGCCGAGATGCCGATCAGCAGTCCAAGCGCCACGCAGACCCAGAACGATGCGCGAGCCACCAGCCCGGTCGGCGAGCTCGAGGGCGTCCAGTCGGCTCGGTTGCGGATCAGGCGCTCGTCGAAGCGGATCCACGTCAGCCCGCGGCGCAGTAGCGCCGACACACCCATACCGATCAGCGTAAAGATAACTAGCGCGACAATGAACGCCAGCAGACCAGGAAGCACCGCAATCAGCAGACCGGCAACTCGATAGAGAGATTGATCCAGCGCCACGGACATGTGATGCCACACCGAGCCGGTATCGGAATACACCGGTGGCCCGATCTCGGAAAGTCGAGCGGGTAAAGCGGAAAGAATCGCGTGCATGGATCTGACTCCTGGAATCGCTGTTGCTGCAAGCCGGATTGGTGTTATCGCGGTCATGGCAATCAAACTCAGGCGAATCATGGGTTGAACCGGTCGGGCCAGCGCCAGCGGGACACAAGGTATGGCTTGTCTGCGTCGAATGCGGCGGCGACGGCTTCGATGTGCCGCTCCGGATCGACCCCGGAAGCGCAGAGATTGATGTGACTCGCTACCCAGGCCAGGTAGAGCGGGATCAGGGCCCCCAGCAAATGGCCGCGATTGATCGAGCGCAGACGATAAGCGACCAGAAAGTCGTACACAATCCGCGCCCACAGGTTGTCAGGCATGTGGAAGCGCGGCGGATCGAGCAGGTAAAGGCGCTTGAGCCCCACCATCGAATTCGGCGGCAGGACCAGAGACCATAGCTCCAGCAGATTGTTGTAGGCCAGGCGAAAACTCTCGACCATCGATCCGACCTCCGAAGAGCCGTCGGTGGCCGGCTGAGGCGGAACCGAAATGCGCGATGGCGGCAGGCGGCGTGCGCGCTGCCAATAAGTGGCCTTCGATTCGATGTCGGAGAAAAGTGACGACGTGATCTGCACCAGAATCGTGCGGATGTCCGGATCGGGAGGGTGAGGCAGCGTGCGGCTCCCCACTTCGAACTCGTCAATAATGTAACCGCCGATTACCGCTTCGGGGATCGGCCACAGGATGGCGTCGGTCTGCCCGAGGCCGGTGAACCGTTTGGCCGCGGCGCCAAGACGTTCCGCCATGCGTTGCGACAGCCCCATATCGATGGCCAGCGGATAACGGGCGCGAGAGGCGAACAGGGCGCGCGTGAGCGGATAAAGAATCGCCGAATTTACCAGTCCCACGTTGGGCGGCAGCGTGTAATGCGGCAGCGCCAGGTCGGCGATTCCCGCAAGAACGCTGTTGGTAAGCTGCCGCAGCGCAGCCGGAGAAAGCGATCCCGCTTCGGGACCCAGAAGCAGCAGGTTGCGTGCATCGTGCTCTCGGGCAAGTTGCGCCGCGTTGGCAAAGTCGGCGGCCGTCAGCGTCCAGGTGCTGTTCGATGCGGGTGCGGCTACGATGTGCGCCCCGGGCCATGCCTCGGGAGAGAACCCGTTTTGCGTGGCGATGAGCAAGCCCTCGGCCGGAAACAGTCCGGTAAGGCGCCCCACAATCGAGTCAAGCTGCTCCGGCGGCAGGGGAGCAAGGACCACGAGCAACTCGTAGCCCGCTTGCGGCGCAGGGGGCGTCAGATCGGGAATGGGGTCAACGGTTGCCATAGCCTCCCGGGAAACGACTCGACATCGTGAGGGTTAATTCGTGAGAGTTGAGGGTTGATAGCGTTCCACCGGCTACATTCTTAGGATGCCGCGCAGTGGGATGTGAAGCCAGGCCGGGCGGTTGTTGAGCTCATAGAGAACCTCGTAGAGAGCTTTCTCCAATAGATACGCCGACAAAAACTGCTGTGTCCGATCCGGCTCGGGCAACAGCCTGGGATTTTGCTGGACGACTCTTCGATAAGCCTCCAGAAACTCAGAGGATACAACAGCTTCCCAGGTATCGGCCCAGGCTGATAGGGAAGCGGGCGCCTCGCGGTGCTTTTCACGATAAGCCGCCAGCGAAGATTGGGCTGCATAAGAAAAGGAGCGCAGCATGCCTGCCACGTCCTTGAGCGGCGATTGTTTGCGCCGGCGTTCGGCAACCGGTCGCGCCGGTTCCCCTTCGAAGTCGAGAATCACAAAGTCGCCTACAGCATCCGCGCCCGCCGGCGGTGTCACCAGCACCTGCCCAAGGTGATAGTCGCCATGGATGCGACTGCGGCTGCCGGACGCCACACCATGCTCCAGCTCGCGGGCCCTCGCAATCAGATCGCGCCGGCGCGAAAGCAGCAGAGCCGCGGGCTCAATGATCTCATCGGGCAGGCTGGCGAGTTTCGATTTCAGTGCATTCAAGGCGGAGGTGATCTGGTCCTCGATCCGCAGAGCGTCAAGGCGCAGATCGTCCCCGGTGATCGGCTCCGAACCGAATGCAGAATCGCTGCTCGGCTGCGAGAGCGCGAGGTGCATCTCGGCAGTGCGCTGTCCTAAAAGAGCCGCCGCGGACACGGACGCCGCCGCATATCTGCGGATCAACGCAGGCTGCTGCTGCCGATCGGAAGAGGCAGCATCGGCTGCTATCGTCGCGAAGAATCCCGCGAGTTGATCGACGAACCACTCCCAGCCATCCCCTTGACTCGTCACCAGCCCCTGAAGCATTGCGGCTGTGGTCTTCTCTCCTTCAGACGGCGCAATCGAAATGGCGCCGAGGAACGGCGCGATATGTCCGAAGGAGCCCGACTCGGTGAGAAAACGGCCGATCTCCACATCGGGATTTTCACCTGGCTGCAGCCGCCGGAACAGCTTGAGAATCAGCTTGTCGGCGTACAAAATCGAGGTGTTCGACTGTTCCGCCAATCCCACCCGCGCATGGAGATGCTTCGTTCCTCGATACTCGCCAAAAACGCGCGACGTTTGTGCCTCGATCCAGCCCCGTTCGGCTTCCGGAGCTCCGGCCGAAGGGGACTCCCGCGGCTGCATGCGCTGGCCGCTGGATGCCGGTCCCGCGGAGTCGGAACGCGCGGCGCCTGCCGCTTCGCCCGGCTGGGTCGTGAGTGGCAGCGGCGCCACGGCCCCTCCGGAGAGGGGATGCGGCCCAAGATCCTCGTCCGCTTCCGTGCGAGGGCGTGCTTCGGGTGCGCCCTCGTAAGCCGGCGGGAACGCTTCATGCGGGCGCAGATGCGCTGTGCCCGGTTCGGACACGCCGTGACCGGCCTTCTCTGGGTGGTGCAGGAGAGCTTCGGCCTGCCCGGACTCCGCCGCCTCCCGCGCCGAGTATCCCCCCGCCGCTGCAGCAAGCGAAGCGGCAACCTGCAAGGCGGCCGTCCGCGTGCTCGCCAGTTCCAGGTGCGCCCCCCGTTCCAGCAGCGTCAGCAGTGCCTGGCGAAAGTCCTCGCGATAGGTAGCGTCGTGAAGGATTCCGGTCCCGGTCGGGGTGGGAAGAACTGCCACGACGCTCCCGGGCCTCTGCGCCTGCAGCGCGTTGGCATCGGCTCCCGTTGAAAACGCCAGCGGCACCTGGTACACATCGCGCAGATTGTCGCCGTAACTGATCTCAAAGTAGAAGAGCGCAGGCGGAATGGAGCTGTCCGCCGGCAAATCGGCCGCCGGCAAAACCTCCGTATTTGCCGCAATCGCCGCGGGCAGCTCGAGCCAGTCCAGCAGCTTGATCTTCTGAATGCTCCGTGTCTTCGCGCCGAACCATCGTTGCCGCGCAATCCACTCCGGCAGCACCGAATCGAACAGCGCGGGGCCATGCCCCGCAACGAACCCCGCCCATCCCTTGGTCAGCAGATCGAGCGCCGCCGGCTCGCCTTCCGGAATCTCCTCCTTCGCGGCGGCGGGCTCGGCATTCTCTTCCGCCTGTACACTCGGCGGTTGCAGTTCCAGCCAGATGAATGAGTACGGCGCCAGCGAGAGCGCGTACGGCTCTTCGGTGACCGTGGGGAAGGGAACATACCCCAGCATCTCCACCGGCTCCATTCCCGTGAACAGGGCCAGATCGAGCGAAACCGGCTGCGCGAACCGGCTCAGATTTGCCACGCACAAGATTGTTTCGTGCGTGCCGTCGCCGCGATCGAGATCGCGAATATACGCGAGCACCTTCCGATTCGATGGATTGAGAAACGTGAGCGTGCCCCGGCCAAAGACCTGGAACAGCTTGCGCAGCGCGATCATGTTGCGCATCCAGTGCAGCAAACTCGATTGATCTCCGAGCTGCGCCTCCACGTTCACAACCTGGTACCCGTAAACGGGATCCATGATCACCGGAAAATAGAGCCGCGCCGGATCGCATCGCGAAAAACCGGCGTTGCGGTCTGAACTCCACTGCATCGGTGTGCGCACGCCGTTGCGGTCGCCGAGGTAGATGTTGTCGCCCATCCCGATCTCGTCGCCGTAATAGAGGATGGGCGTTCCCGGAAAGCTGAAGAGCAGTGAGTTGAGCAACTCGATGCGGCGGCGATTGTTATCCACCAGCGGCGCCAGCCGCCGGCGAATGCCCACGTTCACGCGCATCCGCGGGTCCGCCGAGTAGGCAAAGTACATATAATCCCGCTCGTCGTCCGTAACCATCTCCAGCGTCAGCTCATCATGATTGCGCAGGAACAGGCCCCACTGGCAGTTGTCCGGGATCGGCGGTGTCTGCGCCATGATGTCCGTGATCGGCAGCCGGTCTTCCTGTCGCAGCGCCATGTAGATGCGCGGCATCAGCGGAAAGTGGAACGCCATGTGGCATTCATCGCCGTCGCCAAAGTACGGGCGCACGTCCGCGGGCCATTGATTGGCCTCGGCCAGAATCAGGCGATTGTCATACTCGGCATCGATCGCCGCGCGAAGCTCCTTGATGACCGCGTGCGTCTCCGGCAGGTTCTCGCAGTTGGTACCCTCGCGCTCAACAATGTAGGGAATGGCGTCCAGGCGCAGCCCGTCCACACCCATGTCGAGCCAGAACCGCATGGCCTTGAGTACTTCTTCCAGAACCAGTGGATTGTCGAAATTCAGATCCGGCTGGTGCGAAAAAAAACGATGCCAGTAGTACGCCTTCGCCGTTTCATCCCACGTCCAGTTGGATTTCTCTGTGTCCGTGAAGATGATGCGAGCATCCTTGAACCTCTGCTCGGAGTCGGACCAGACGTACATGTCACGCTGTGGTGAACCCGGAGGCGCCAGCCGCGCCGCCTTGAACCAGGGATGCTGATCGCTCGTGTGGTTAATCACCAGCTCGATCATCACCTGCATGCCCCGCTGGTGGGCGGCGTCCAAAAATGCTTTGAAGTCGGCCAGCGTTCCATACGACGGATTCACATCCGTGTAATTCGCGATGTCATACCCGTCGTCGCGCAGCGGGGAGGGGAAGAACGGGAGAAGCCAAAGGCACGTGACGCCGAGCTCCTGCAGGTAATCCAGCCGCGACATCAGCCCCGGAAAATCTCCGATCCCGTCGTTGTTGGAGTCCGCAAAGGCGCGCACGTGCAACTCGTAGATAATCGCGTCTTTGTACCAGAGGGGATCGATTGCGCTGGCGATCTTTTTCACGTTGCGCCTTCTCCGGGGAATGATGCCGTTTCGGAGATTGGATGCATCCTGCTCGGAAATCTCTGTCTGGGCAAGCCGTCGAATCTCACAACCATCAGGGATTTCGCACGATGCGCAAAATATGCGCTGGCCGGTCACCGGGGCGTAGTGCTACATAATTACGGCGGTCATGCCAGTTGAAACGCTCTCCAGTCAGCAGATCTTCCACCATGAACGTCTCACCCGGCGCAAGGTTCAGGGCCGACAAGTCGAGGTCGGTCCACCCGGCTTGAGGATAAACGAAATCCAGGCTCACCACCATGAGCAGCGTGTTGCCGAAATCCGCAGTCGATTTCGAATAGCAAAGAAGCTGGGGGTTGTCCGTCGCATGAAACCGCAGCGAAGTATTCGACTGCAGCGCCGGATTCGCGCGCCGAATCTGGTTCAACTGCGTGATCAACGGCGCCAGCGACCCCGGTGCATTGCGCTCGCGCTGCCGAATCTCATACTTTTCGCTGTTCAGATACTCTTCCGATTCGGTCTTGCCGGGCGCGGGCCTCGCGGGCGCGTTCTCACCCAGCTCAAATGCCGGCCCGTAGATTCCATAATTCGCAGTAAGCGTCGCGGCCAGAATCAGCCGCTGCATGAACGCGGGCCGTCCACCCTCCTGCAGAGTCTTGTGCAGAATGTCCGGCGTGTTCGGCCAGAAGTTCGGACGGAAAAAATCGCTCACCGGCGGCCGCGTGATCTCCTCAAGATAGGTGGTCAGCTCCCACCGCGTATTGCGCCATGTGAAGTAGGTATACGACTGCGTAAAGCCAACCTTCGCCAGCCAGTACATCACATGGGGTCGCGTGAACGCCTCGGAGAGGAAGATCACCTCCGGATACTTCGTGCGCAGCGCGTTCAGGCACCACTCCCAGAAAGGCATCGCCTTGGTGTGAGGATTGTCCACGCGGAAGATCAGCACCCCGCGCTGAATCCAGAACTCGAACACCGAGTAGAGCGCATCCCACAGTCCGCGCCAGTCAGATGACTCGAAGTTCAGCGGATAGATGTCCTGATACTTCTTCGGCGGATTCTCCGCATACTGGATGCTCCCATCGGGCCGAATGTTGAACCAATTCGGATGGTTCTTCACCCACGGATGATCGGGCGCGCACTGAAACGCAATATCAAGCGCGATCTCCATTCCGTGTTCCTTGGCCGCGGCCACAAGACGATCGAAATCCGCAAAGGTGCCCAGCTCCGGCAGAATCGACTTGTGCCCGCCGTTGTCATCCGAGTGCGCCGGTTGCGCAATGGCCGCGCTGTCGCCGATCGCCCACGGGCTCCCCACATCTCCCGGCTGCGCGTTCACCGTATTGTTCTTGCCTTTACGGAACGCTCGCCCAATGGGATGGATCGGCGGAAAGTAAAGAACGTCGAAGCCCATCGCAGCGATCTCGGGAAGCTGTCGTTCCACATCGGCAAACGTGCCGTGCTTACCCGGAACCAGCGATGTAGACCGCGGGAACAATTCGTACCACGCAGAGAAACGCGCCCGTTCGCGGTCGACCCACACTGAAAGCGCCGGCTCGGATTGCGTCGCCAGCGTCAGGTCGGGATACCGATTCACCAGTTCCACAATCTCGGGGTCCATCGCGAAATCGTAGTACGGCCGATTCTCGGCAGCGAGAGCCTCCAACCCCTCGGCTGCCTTCGCCAGTCGCTTTGCATCATTGCCGCGCGCGCGGCTTGCCGTATGCCGGACCAGGATCGCCCCGGTGCGCAGCGCCAGCGCCACATCCTGCGCTGCTGTCGTCTGCGCCCCCGACTGCAAACCGCCCGGAGCATTCACAGCGTCGAGCGATGCCCCGGCTGCGGAAGTCGCGGCCGGTTGTGCCGCAACCCGCTTCTGCAGATCGCTCAACCACGTGTCGAAATGATCCACCCACCCCAGAACCGCATACTGCCAGCAGCCCAGTGCGTCCACCTTGAAGGACCCCGACCACAGATCGTTCCCTAGCGCCTTCATGGGGACAAAGCGCCAGCGCCGCTCCGATTCGCGCCGATACAGAAGACGCGCCAGCACATGATCGTGCCCATCGGCGAATACAGCCGCGGTTACAGTGATCTCATCGCCGGCAACACGGCGCAGCGGATGACGCCCGCCATCAACCTGGGGAAGAATGTCTTCAATGACGACGCGGGAGCGGCCTTTCGATGGCTTCATGCAGAGTGATCTCCGGGGCGAGTGAAACGCGGGAAATGGCTCATCGGCAAAACCGGGAAGCACGCATACACGCCCGTGCTTCCGAGAATATCCGTGAAGATGCGTCGGATTCCGGATTGGGATTCTTTGCCGTTCACCATGCAGTGTGAAGCAGCCCCGCTCATATTCAGTTTAGTGGAGTCCACCCAGCCTTCGCGATGCGATCGTTGAGAAACGCCAATGCGTGTCTCCCGCATCGAATTATGCAACATCGTGCAGCGCACCCGAAAGGTGGTCATCATCACGATCCCAGCGCAAACCGCACCCGGACTTCATAGCGCGAGCCCGAAGAGCCGGGAAAGCTCTCGAAAAGCAAAAACTCACGCGTGGTAAATGGATGGAACTTCGGCCCCGCACCCACGCGCGCCTTCAGTCTCTGTATCCCCGCTCCGCGCCCCCGCTTGCGCGCCAGCGTAATATGCGGGCTGTACGGACGATCCTCCGCAACAAATCCGCACTTCGAAGTAGCGGTCACAATGCGCTGCTGAAGTGTCAGCAACTCCGCGCTGCGCTCAACACTCACATGAAAGATTCCCGCCCGCTCGAAGAACCCCAGGCCGCCAAGCTGGACCGCAAACGGCGGTGAACTGACAGTGCGCAATGAATCGGCAACGCACGCATACTGCTGCGCCGACGCACTTCCCAGAAACTGCAGCGTCACGTGCCACATCTCCGGAGGCATCCAGCGCAGATCGTCGTCGGCGCGTTGCCAGCGTTGTACCAGAGACGCGAGCTCCCCGCGGACCTCGCTCGAAACGGGAATCGCAATAAAAAGCCGCATACCGGAAGGATGCACCACTACGCCGAGGCATGCGAGGCATCCACGAGCTTTTTCAGCCGATCCAGAAAAGGCCGTTGAGCCGTAAAGATGCGATCATGTGCTTCTTCAAGCGTGAACCACGCTCCCCGATCCACCTCCGGAATCTCCATCCTGCGTCCTGACCGCGGCGGCCATTCCACTTCGCAGAAGTTGCTGACCAGTTCCGCGGGATTGCAGTCGCCCTTGCATGCAAACGCGGTGACAATCTTTCCGCTGGACTGGCGCACCTCGCCCAACGCGTGAAACGGTCCGTCCGCCGCGAACCCAGTCTCCTCCTGAAGCTCGCGGCGCGCGGCATCCAGCGGTGATTCGGAGTCGTCGTACTCGCCCTTGGGCACCGTCCACGCGCCCAGATCCTTCTTTGCCCAGAACGGGCCTCCGGGGTGCACGAGAAAAACCTCCGGATGAGGACTGCGGACGCGGTACATCAGGATCCCGGCGCTGCGCTTTGGCATGCGTCCATCCTAGCGCGGTAGAAGTCGAGGAACGTCAATCCACCGTGCTCATCTTTGCCGCGGGAAACGCTTACAATTCTCTCGGCGCGCCTTTACCTTCAGCCGCGCTGCCAATTTCTTCAGCACCAGCGGAGCGTACCATGGGCAATTCCCGCATCATTCGTGTGGCATGGTTGTGCGTTGCGGCTCTCGCCACGGTCTCATCTCAAATCATCGCCCAGGCCATCACCGTGCAGCGCGACGCCACGGGCGTGGTCATGCACAACGGCAGCGCGGAGACGATGCACATCACCGTGTGCGGTCCCAACATCGTGCACGTCGTCGCCGGCCCCGGCGATCCCAAGGGCGCTTCGCCCCACACGCCGTGGATCACAAGTCCCTGCAAGCCGCAGACCTTCGACTTCGCGCAGACCGCCCGCGAAGCTACGCTGAAAACTGCGCAGATGCGGGTCAGCATCCAGCTAAAGCAAGGCCTGCTCTTCTTCCGCGACTCCGCCGGACACCTGCTCCTCATGGAATCCTTCCGCCGCCCCCGCGTCTACCTTCCGGAGACGGTCAACGGCGAGAAACTCTACCGCGTCAGCGACCGCTTCATGCCCCAGGCATTGGAGGGCTTTTACGGCCTCGGTCAGCACCAGAGCGGCGCATTCAATTACAACGGCAACGTCGTCGAGCTGGCCCAGGCCAACACCGATGTCGCCGTCCCCCTGCTGCTCTCCACCAACGGCTACGGCATCCTGTGGAACACCGCCGCCCACTCCTGGTTCGACAATCGCTTTCCCACCGAGCTCAAACTGATCGCCGACGCCGCCGACGCCATCGACTACTACTTCATCTACGGCCCTGAGATGGACCAGGTCATTCACGCCTATCGCGACATGACCGGCCACGCCCCGCTCTTCGGCAAATGGGCCTATGGCTTCATCCAGTCCAAAGATCGCTACCGCTCCGCCAAAGAGCTGCTCGACGTCGCCGCCGAATATCGCGATCAGCACGTCCCCCTCGACATGATCGTGCAGGACTGGTTCTGGTGGAAGCGCCAGGGTGACCCCGAGTTCACCGACGAATACCTCAAGCCCTATCCCGACGTCCCCGGCGCAATCCAGAAGCTGCACGACGAGCACGTCCACACCATCATCTCCACCTGGGCCGTGACCGATGAGAAATCTGACCTCTACAAAGAATTAAAAGCCCAAAACCTGCTCATCCCCGGCACCACCGACTACGACGCCACCAACCCCAAAGCGCGCGACGTCTATTGGCATCACCTTGAAGAGCCGCTCATGAAGATGGGCTGGGACGGCTACTGGCTCGACAGCGCCGAACCCGAGTGCTGCGGCGGCTTCAGCGACGCCACGCTCGACGACCGCCAGCTCTTCATCGGCAACGGCGCGCGCTACACCAACATCTTCCCGCTCATGCACTCCGGCGGCGTCTACACCCACTGGCGCGCCGCCACCGATCGCAAGCGCATCTTCATCCTCACCCGCTCGGCCTTCCTCGGCCAGCAGCGCTACGCCACCACCGTCTGGTCCGGCGACGTCATCGGCACCTTCCCCGTCTTCAAAAAGCAGATCGCCGCCGGCCTCAACTTCGAGCTCTCCGGCATCCCCTACTGGACCACCGACATCGCCGGCTACGGCTGGCCCTATGAGCGCGACACCCGCGATCCCAAATATCAGGAGCTCTACACGCGCTGGTATCAGTTCGGCGCGTTCTGCCCCATCTTCCGCACCCACGGCCACCGCACCAACAACACCAACGAGATCTTCTCCTACGGCCCGCAAGTGCCCACGCTCATCCAGTACGACAAGCTGCGCTACCGCATGCTGCCTTATATCTACTCGCTCGCGTGGAAGGTCACCAGCGGCGACTACACCATCATGCGACCGCTCGTGATGGACTGGCGCGAAGACGCGAACGTCCGCTTCATCGGCGACCAGTACATGTTCGGCCCGTCCATCCTCGTCAACCCCGTCACTGAAGAAGGCGCAACCCAGCGCGAGGTCTATCTGCCGCCCGCGCCGGCCTGGTACGACTTCTGGACCGGCGAAAAGCTCGAAGGCGGCAAGCGCATCATGGCCCCGGCGCCGCTCAATCGCATTCCGCTCTACATCAAGGCTGGCTCAATCCTGCCCCTCGGTCCCGAAGTCCAGTACGCCACCGAGAAGCCCGATGCCCCCATCACCCTCCGCATCTATCGCGGCGCGGACGCGGACTTCACCCTCTATGAAGACGCCGGCGACACCTACGACTACGAGAAGGGCCAGCACGCCACCATTCCGCTGCATTGGAATGACGCCGCAGGAACTCTAACCCTCGCCGCGCGCCAGGGAAGCTATCCCGGCATGCCGCAGAACCGCGACTTCCGCATAGTCCTGGTCGGGCCCGGCAAAGGCGCAGGCCCGCAGCCCGCCACCACCTTTGACAAGGAGATCCATTACACCGGCGCGGAAGTAACGGCGTCACTCAAGTAGTACGAGACCGTTCCGAAGCAAGTCGGTTTGGAGACTGCGGAAGGATCAAGCGGAGCAAGTTTTGTAACAAGGGCCCGGCTTTAGCCGGGCCACACCGACGCCCAAAAAGAGTGCGGGCTTCAGCCCCTGCTGCTGTCGTCCTCGCTCTTCCCATGCTGGATGCCCCGCCTCTCGGCAACTGAGACAGCACGTCCCTCACCCGAATCAATGCAGCCCAGCAAAAACCTACCCCAGCAGATCCGCCAAAATCTGCGGCGCAGCTTCCAGCGCCGCGCCAATCTGCGCCTGGTCCTTGCCGCCGGCCTCCGCAATCTCCGCCTTGCCGCCGCCCGAGCCGCCCACGATCTTTGCCACCGCGCCCACCAGCTTGCCCGCCTGCACGCGCTTCGTCAGCTCCGGCGTCACGCCCGCGATAATCGCCACCTTGCCCTCCGGCTGCGCAGACGCCAGCACAATCACGCCCTCGCCCACCTTCTGCTTCAGGTTGTCCACCAGCGTGCGAAGCTGTCCGCGATCCAGGTTGTCCGCGCGATGCCGCAACAGCTTCACGCCCTTCACCTCCATCGCGCCTGCAACAACCTCATCCAGCGCCCCGGCCGCGGACTTCATCCGCATCTCTTCCAGCTCCCGCCGCAGCCGCTTCAGCTCGTCTTCCTGCGCGTCGATCCGTGCGCGCAATCCTTCCGAAAGGCTGCCACCCGCAGGGGCCGGCGCAATCTGCGAGGCAAGCTGCGCCACCTCGAAGTCGCGCCGGAACGTATCCAGCGATCCCATCCCGCTGATCGCCTCCACACGCCGCACGCCGCTTGAGACCGCGCCCTCGCTCGTCAGCTTGATCAGCCCGATCTCGCCCGTAGCCGCCGTATGCGTGCCGCCGCACAGCTCCGTCGAGAAGCCATCGGCCAGCTTCACCACCCGCACCTTGTCGCCGTACTTCTCGCCGAACAGCGCCATTGCGTGATACTCGTTCACCGCCACGTCGATCGGCACATCCTCCAGCGTCTCAACCTTCGCGTTGGCCAGCACCTCGCGGTTCACGATGTTCTCAATCTCCTGCAACTCCTCATCGGCCACCTGCGCAAAGTGCGAAAAGTCGAACCGCAGCCGCGTCGGATCCACCAGCGAACCTGCCTGCTTCACATGCGTGCCCAGCACCTGCCGCAGCGCCGCATGCAAAAGATGCGTGCCCGTGTGGTTACGCCGAATCGCATCCCGCCGCTCGCCATTCACCACTGTGTTCACGCGATCCCCAACCGCCAGCGGCTGCTTGAGCACAGCCTTGTGCGCGCGCACGCCCTGCACCGGCAACACGCAGCCGGTAATCTCTGCAACTGTGGTGTTCCCGTCCACCGACACGAAAACACCCGTGTCACCAATCTGTCCGCCGGAGTCGCCATAAAAGCTCGTATGATCCAGCACCACATCCACGGCATCGCCCGCGGCCGCGGCCGGCACACCCTGCCCGTCCTTCACAATGGCCAGCACTTCGCAATCGGTGGAGTTCAGCGATCGATAACCCTCAAACGCGGTCTTCGGCAACTCGCGAAACGCCGGGCTCGCCGTCTTCTGGCTTCCACCCTTCCACGAAGCGCGCGCCCGCGCCTGTTCTTCGGCCTTTGCTGCTTCAAAACCCTCCATGTCGAAGCTGATGCCCGCATCCCGGGCGGCATCAACCATGAAATCGAGCGGAAGGCCATACGTTTCGTAGATGTGGAAGGCTTCTTTGCCCGAAATCTTTGATTCAAACCGTATTGCTTGGACGTAGGTCGACTTCCCGGTTGATTCTCTGCTCGCAGAATTAGCTTCCGTAGAATTGCGGACAATTCGTTCGAATGCGATTGCTCCAGCTTCAAGAACGCGAGCAAACTGCTTCTCCTCAGCCTCCACCACCTTCGCCACGCGATCCGCCGAGTCCTTCAGCTCCGGATATGCCCCGCTCATCAGGTCTCGCACCGCGTACACCATCTGATACAGAAACGGCTTCTCCTGCCCCAGCAACCGCCCATGCCGAATCGCCCGCCGCATGATCTTGCGCAGCACATAACCGCGCCCCTCATTCGACGGCAGCACGCCGTCGTTGATCAGAAACGTAGCCGCGCGCGCATGATCCGCGATAATCCTCAGGCTCGCGTTGCCCACTAGCTCCGCTGACTCCGCTAACCCCGCTAACGCCGCTGCCTTTTCAATCAGCGGCGTAAACAAATCCGTCTCGAAGTTCGAGATCTTCCCCTGCAGCACCGCCGCAACGCGCTCCAGTCCCATGCCCGTATCGATCGATGGCTTGGGCAGCGGCGTCAGCTTGTACCCGGTCGTCTTGCCCAGCGCATCCACAACCGCCGAGCGATCAAACTGCATAAACACCAGGTTCCAGATCTCCACATACCGCGCATCGTCCTGCCCAAACGGCAGGTCCTTCCCGTGCTCGCTCGCCTCCAGCCCCATGTCGTAGAAGATCTCCGAGCACGGCCCGCACGGCCCCGTCTCGCCCATCTGCCAGAAGTTGTCCTTCAGCCCGAACTCGAAGATGCGCTCCTTCGGCACGCCCACTTCCATCCAGAACCGCTCCGCCTCGTCGTCCCGCGGAACGCCGTTCGCCGGATCGCCCTCGAAGATCGTCACGTACAGCCGGTCCTTGGCAATGCCCATCCACTCCGGGCTGGTCACCAGCTCCCAGGCAAATGCAATCGCGTCCTTCTTGAAGTAGTCGCCGAAGGAGAAGTTCCCCAGCATCTCGAAGAAGGTGTGGTGCCGCCGCGTAAAGCCCACGTTCTCCAGATCGTTGTGCTTGCCACCCGCGCGCACGCACTTCTGCGAGGTCGTCGCCCGGTTGTAATCGCGCTTCTCCGCTCCAAGGAAAACATCCTTGAACTGGTTCATGCCGGCGTTGGTAAACAGCAGCGTCGGATCGTTGTGCGGCACAAGCGAGGAGGAGTGCACGCGGCGGTGCCCCTTCGACTCAAAAAAGCGCAAAAACAGCTCGCGGATGTCGTTCCCAGTGCGGTATTGCATATCTATTTCAGTTTATAGGCCGCAACAGCCCCAAAACCGGCAACCCGCCCGCCGCCAAATCGTCTCAACCAATATGCGCTGGCGGATCATTCCCCTTCTCGCCTTTCTCACCCTCGGCCTCGCAGCCGCCCAGGGCCCCTTCTCGCGCGTTCCAGTGGCCTCGTCGCAAACCCTCCACATCGGCGACGCCAACATCCAGGTCGACTTCGCCCCGGGCACATTTAACCTCGGCCAGGCCGCGATTCTCAACCACGTGCGCATGGCCGCAAACGCCGTCACCACCTACTACGGCCGCTTCCCCGTGCCCCGCGACCGCGTCCTCATCCTCCCCATCGCCGCCCGCAGCGGCGTCTTTCACGGGACCACCTGGGGCGGCTTGCACGGCTGGCCGGCCTTCACGCGCATCTCCATCGGCACCGCCACCACCCAGGCGGACCTTGCAAACGACTGGATGATGACCCACGAGCTCGTCCACACCGCCTTCCCCTCGCTCCCCGATAAAAACCACTGGATGGAAGAAGGCCTCGCCACCTACGTCGAACCCATCGCCCGCGTGCAAGCCGGCGAACTCCCCGCCGCCGGTATCTGGCACGACATGCTCCGCGACATGCCCAAGGGCGAGCCCCAGCCCGGCGATCAGGGCCTGGACCGCACACCCACCTGGGGCCGCACCTACTGGGGTGGCGCCATGTTCTGCCTCGTCGCCGACGTAACCATCCGCCGCCAGACACACAATCGCAAGGGCCTGCAGGACGCCCTCCGCGCCATCGTCAACGCCGGCGGCACCATCGATCAGAACTGGGATCTGCCCAGGGCGCTCAAGATCGGCGACCGCGCCACCGGCACCCACGTCCTCACCCGCATGTACTCCAAATGGAAAGACAAGCCGGTCAACGTCGACCTCGCCAAGCTAGGTCGCGATCTCGGCGTCGCCGTGGACGGCGGCACAGTGCGCTTCAACGATGCCGCCCCGCTCGCGGGCGTGCGCAAGGCAATCACCGCGCGGCCATGACACCTTACTCCTCAGGGTGCTCCCCCGCATCCGCGTCGATCGCCTCCAGCGCCGCCAGCGACTCATCCGGCACATCCCACTGCCGCAGAATCTTATAGATCGTCCGCGTAGCGAAGCCCGCCGCCACCAGCCGCCGCATCACCCGCGCCGCCGCCTTCTCGTCCTCCGGCTTGCGGATACGCTTCCGCTCCAGATACTGCCGCGCCAGCGCCTCCTCGTCCGTGTTGCCGTAGCGGACCTCCAGCGTCTCATCCACAATCCCGCGCTCCACGCCCTTCTGCGCCAGCTTCTGGCGAACGGTCCGCTGCCCCAGCTTCTCGTTCTCCTGCCGCAGCCGCGCATAGGTTTCGGCAAACGACTTGTCGTCCAGGTACCGCTGTTCCTTCAGCCGCGCAATCACCGCATCCACCACCGCATCGCCGCCCGGCCCATGCTCCACGCGCTGCCGCATCAGCCGGCGCAACTCCGCCTCCGTGCGCATCGCCCGCCCCAGCGACTTCACCGCATACTCATACAGCCCCGCCTCATTCAGCGGCGCCTTCGGTTTGGATTGAAACGGCAGTTCGATCTCCTTGTTTCCCAGCGCTCTACTTCAGCTCATGACCGGGCAGCCGGCCATACCGGTGCATCAGCAGGAGCGACACAACCAGCACCACGACCATGCCGGAAAGCAAAACGAGCTCCACCATTGTATGTTTGAACGCCACGTCCGGCAGTTCGCCCAGTTGTGGAAACTGCGCCGTAACCACCAGCAGCTTTCGCACCGTCGCGATCAGCCCCACCACCAGAAACGGCTCAGGCACCAGCGTGTGCTCGCGAAACGATACCTGCACCGTGTAAAGCAGCTCGATGATCAGCAGCACCAGCAGTATCTGGTCCAGGATGAGCACAACATGTCCGGAGAGCTGCCCAGCCATCAGCGCGGCTCCAAAATTCCACGCCGTGGTGAACAGCAGTGCAATGGCCGCCGCTACCAGCAGCGCGCCCAGCCCCACATACACCACATCCTCAACAATCTCCAGGCTTCGCGTAATCAGCTGCCGCGCCTTCGCGCCAGATGCACTCTCCATACGCTGCCTCCTTGCACAGTGTCGGCAGGGTCTTGGTCATCGGGAGCCGGCCGGCTGCATGCGTCTCAATGCGCCGCCGCCGTCCACCTATCCACCCACGCATTCACCGTCTTGTACCAGAGCTGCGAGTTCTGCGGCTTCAGCACAAAGTGGCCCTCGTCCGGGAAGTACAGCATCTCGCTCGGCACATGCAGCAGTTGCAGCGTGTCGAAGAGCTGCAATCCCTCGCTCACATCCAACCGGTAATCGAGCTGCCCATGCACCACCAGCGTCGGCGTCTTAAAGTTCTTCGCATACAGTGACGGCGACCACTTGCGGAACGGATTCTCGCTATCCGGCTTGCCATAGTAGTCCCAGGGATGCCCGCTGAACTCCCAGATATTGAACCAGTCCTCCTCCGTCGATCCAAACGCCGACTCGGCATTAAACATCCCGTCATGCGTCACAATGCACTTGAAGCGGTCCGTGTGCCCCAGAATCCAGTTCGCCATGTAGCCGCCGTAGCTCGCTCCCAACGCGCACTCCCGGTTTTTATCGATGAAGGGATAGTGCTGCTCTGCATAATCCAGCCCGGTCATCAGGTCGGTGTAAGGCACGCCGCCCCAGTCGCCGCTCACGCCCTCCACAAACTTCTGCCCGTAGCCGGTAGACCCACGCGGATTGATCATCACCACCACGTACCCGTTAGCGGCAAACAGCTCCGCGTTCCAGCGATACGACCACGAATCGCCCCAAGCCCCCTGCGGCCCTCCGTGAATCAAAAACTTCACCGGATACTTCTTATGCGCATCGAACCCCGGCGGCGGAATCAAAAATCCCTGCACCTTCACGCCATCCTTCGCCGTAAACCAGAAGTCGATCATCCTTTGCTGATCGAGCTGATCAAGCAATGCTTCGTTTAGATGTGTCACCGAACTCACTGAAAAGCCAGAGCCTGGGCATTCCCCGCCCGTGCAGAAGGAGAAATCCCCGTTGAAGTGAACTATTTCGCTGGGTTTTGAGACGGTCATGACCGACGCCAACCACTCACCGCGCTTTTGCAGCGGGTGCAAATCGCTGGCTTCTCCGCCATCCCAAAGCCGCACCATCGATCCATCTAGATCGGTTGCGAAGACGGGCTCTTCGCCTCTTTCACCTGAGACAAAATAGAGGAAGCTCGAATCCGGCGCCCACGCAAACTCATCCACCCAGTTCTCCCACTTCGGCAGCAGGTCCCGGCCCGCTGACTCGCTGGCTTGCTGACCTGCTGACTTGCCGCCCTTCGCCCGGTCATACAGCCACAGCCGGAACTTATCGCTCTCATACCCCGCCCGCGCCTGGCTCCGCCACGCCAGATACTTCCCATCCGGCGAGTACGCCGGATCGAAGTTCCCGCCCGCGCTTGTGCTGATCTTCACCGGCTTCGCATCCGGGTTCGTCAGGTCCAGCGTGAACACGCTCGAACTCGTGCTCACCGCCTCCACCGGCACATCCTTGAACGTGAACGCCAGTTCCTTCGAGTCCGGCGAAATCGCGCACCCGCACCCGCCCCCATCCAGAGAGAACGCCGGCACATCGTTCTTCGCCTCCGGCGTCAAGTCGCGCAGCCTGCCGTCCTCCAGCGAAACCTCAAAGAGATGGCTGCGCTTGTCGCCCGTGTACTGGTTCCAGTGCCGGTACAGCAAGTGCGTAAAGATGCGCGCCTTCACCTTGCTGGCCGCGGCAGCCTTGTCCTTTTCCGCGTTGCAGCGATCCCCCGCGCCATCATCCCCCGGCCGAATCGCCGGACAATCCGGATACACAAACGAAGTGAACACCACGAACTTCCCATCCGGAGCCCAGATCGCGTTATCCGCCTCCGTCGAGATATTCGTCATCCTCCGCGGATGGCTCGTCACACCCGTCGCCGTATCGAAGTCCGCGATCCACACTTGTTGCCCATGCTCGCGGCCCGAGAGGAAAAGCATGGAGTGCCCGTCCTTCGAGAACTGCGGCCCGCGATCCCCCGCTTGCGTCACCGCGATCCTGTGCGGTTCGCCGCCCGCAATGGGTTGCAGCCACAGCTCCGCCGTCTTCGTATTCTGCTCCAGGTTCACGGTGGTCACCGAGTAGGCCAGCCACTTCCCATCCGGCGAAACGGCGGTCTCGCCCAGCCGCTTCACGTGCATCATGTCCTCAAACGTCATCGGGCGCTTGGACTGAGCGGGCAAAAGCGATCCAAAGCAAAAGGCGGCAGAAGCAACATACAAAGCAAAGGAACGGATTTTCATAGGCTTTCCTGTACGCGCAGGCTGAATGCGGTACCCTGTGCGAAGGGAAAGTGTACACCGGCTGTGCGAATCAGTCAGTGCACCCAGGGGAGCGGGAATCGCAGAAATTCCGCCCCGCCGCACGATGCCTTGGACAGTCGCCCGCATCCAACAGGGGTGCGGGTTTTTCGGCAACCTGCCCGGTTCTGGGCCCCGCAACTCACTCGAGAGCACATTATGCAAAAGCCACTCGCAGTCGCCACATTGGCCGTGCTGCTTTCACCCGCATTTCTCGCTATCGCGCAGACAGTAAGCCCTGCTCCCGCCGCACCCGGTGCGCCGCCTGAACCGGTTCGCGCGTCAACGCTGCTGCAGCCGTCCATCAACTCGGTCGTCACCGTGCTCAACGCTCTCAAGCTCGACAAGTGGAAGAAGGGCTCCGTGCGAGAGGAAGCCGGGCAGAACGTCGAGTCCATCCTGCGCGACATTCAGAACAACCTGCCTCCGCTCATGGGAGCGGCCGATGCCGCCCCGGACTCCGTCAGCGCAGCAATGCCGCTGGTGAAGCATCTGGATGCGCTCTACGATGTGCTGCTGCGCGTGGAGGAGGCCTCCCGCGTCGCCGCCCCCAGCGAACAGATCAGCCAGTTGCAGGACGCGCTCACCGTCTTCGGCGCGGCACGCTTCGCACTCGACGACGCACTGCAAAAGCAGGCGGCGGTTCAGGAGAAGCAGGTGAGCGATCTGCGTGTGGCTCTCGTGCAGCGCGAAAAGGCAGCCGCCGAGGCAGCCGCGCATCCTGCTGCGGCAAAGCCCTGTGCAACTCCCGCCACGGCCGCGCACCGAAAGGTCCGCCGCCGTACCGCCAAAAAGCCCCACAGCACCACGACGTCCCAAAAGCCATCGCCCGCCAAACCGCAGTAGTCCCGGTCTGCCCCGCGATCAGGTGCGGTCAGATACGCGCAAGCTCAATCCGCCCCGCGTCATCGTTGCCCAGGGCGTGTTCCGCGTCGGCGGCAACTTCAAGGTAGCGCGGCGCCCGGCCAACCGCCGCCAGGCTCTTCAAACCCGCTTCCTTGCGGCGCTCGTCGATCATCTGCCAGGCCTCTTCATCCATCGCCACCCGATCCGCGCCCAAAAGCAGCGTGTCCGGAGACCACAGACGATCCAAATGCACCGACGGGCCGCCGTCGTAAATGCCCGACAAGGCATCCCCAATCGTGAATCGCACCTTCTCCCGAATGGTGGGAATGCAGTTCAAATCGGCCAGCCCGGGACAACATCCCAGAGCCTCCAATTGCTGGCGGTCCGCCACCACCCCGTACATGCTCTCCATCGCAAACCCCACACCGGACTTGGGGTCGTCTTTCAGTGTGGGAACTGCGATCACCATGTCGCAGGCGCGCGTCAGAATCTTGGAAAGCCGCACCCGCGCCGTGCCCCACGTCTCCGGCGTCTCCTCATAGCCCTCCGTCTCGGAACTGAGACACTGCACCGTGCCCGGCCGCTCGTTGAGCGTGAAGCCACATGCCTCCAGCCCGGTGGCGGTAGCATCCCAAATCACGATATGTTCGGGACGGATCTCGGCCTCTTCCAGCCGTCTGACAATCGCGTTCACCAGCAGCGCGTGCGTCGCAATCTCTTTGCCGCCGCGCCCGTCCACCTTGATCCCAACGCGGCGCGACTTCCCCACGATGCTCTTCCACGCGACCGTGGGTTGGGAAATCCCCGTATAAGTAAACACCGCTCGATCGAGCAGGCTCTCCACGCGGGATGGAATCAGATCGCCAAAATCGTCGCGCAACAGGGGATCCTGAGCCAGCACCACCCGCGATTTTTCGGGAACGACGGTCCCCACACTTCTGGCGCCCAAAGCGCGCGCCTCCCGAATGCCGAGCAGAGCTGCCGCGGCAGCTGAGGTCTTGAGAAATTGGCGTCGACTGATCATGGCGGCCTCTTTCGTGCTGGAGCCGGTCGGGGACGATCCGACAGAGTTATTCCCATTGCGCCGCAGCGGTGTGCTTCCACTGGGCGCGCCTGGGCGGGCGGTAAACCCGCGCACCCCATTGCACTCACACGGATGAGCTTGCAGTCACATGACCGCAGATCCGCTTGAAAAGGGGGAGATGGTTCTATCTTGCCACAAAGCTGCGCCTGTCCAATCGAAAATCGTCCCAATCTTGATTGGATTTTCCTAAGTTGCGCAGCGGGCCCGTTCGCCATTTCCACAGCAAGCACAGCGCTCGGGCCCCGGGGCGCAGTCTGCTCCGATTGCAGTTACTGCTTATTTACATCGACATAGTAAAGATCGGTCGCCACCTGGAATTGATCCTTGCTCAAACTCGAGTTCATCCATTGCCAGTGCTGCGTAGGCCGAATGATCTGCCAATGCCCCGGAGTGCCCACCCGGACCGGCATCGTGAATCCCGGCTCCTCGGCGGCCCACTTGTACATCACCATCCCCGGAGCCTCGCCAAACAGCAACTCCAGCCGCGGAATGTGCGGCCGTCGCAGATATTGATTGAAAAACGGCGTCAGATTCATGCCCGTGTGCGCGTTGAAGTACGCAATCACCTGGTCGGTCGAGATGTTCTGATACTTGAAGTGCTGATAAAAGTCATGAATCAGCGCGAACCACTTTGGATCATTGTTCACCATGCTCCGCAGCGTGTTCAGCATCAGCGCGCCCTTGAAGTACTGGTCCTCGGTCGGATCGGCATTCACGCCCGTCTCCGCCACAATGGGCCGCATGTTCACCACCTTCGCGGGATACCCGCTCAGATACTTCAGCGCATCGGCCTTGCCCCACCGGTACTCCACATACAGGCTCTCGAGATACGTCGTCCACCCCTCGTGAATCCACATATCGGCAGGATCGACCGCCGTAATGCTGTTGCCGAACCACTCATGTCCGCTCTCGTGGATGATGATGAAATCGAACTTCGTGCTGATGCCGACGCCCGTCCAGTCATGGCCCAGGTATCCGTTCTTGAACAGATTCCCGTAAGTCACCGCGCTCTGGTGTTCCATCCCCGAGTAAGGCGCCTGCACCAGCTTGTAACCGTCCTTCGCAAAGGGATACTCCCCGAAGTAATGCTGGAAAGCCTCCAACATTCCCTTCGCCTGCGCAAACTGTACCTTGGCCTTATCCAGATCCTCCGGCAGGACATAGAAGTCGAGCGGCAGCGTCCCCAGCTTGTCAGACCAGTGCACGTAATGCCCGATGTTCACGGACACATCGTAGTTATTGATCGGATAGCTCACGTGCCAGTCCCAGCGCGTGTAACCGTCGCCCAGGTCCGTTTTTTTCACCAGATGCCCATTCGACACATCCACCAGGTCGTTCGGAATTGCGACGCTGATGTCCATGTTCTGCACCTCGTCGCGCCACTGATCCTTGTCCGGCCACCAGGTGCTGGCGCCGTCCCCCTCGCAGGCCGTGTTGATCCACACCCGCCCCGCAGGATCCTTGCGAAACGCGAAATCTCCGAAGCGTCCCGCCGTCTCCGGATACCCGGAGTAATAGAAATCGATCGAGTACACCTGCCCGGCATGCAGCGTCTGCGGAAAATCGATGAACACCGCGCCCGTGTCGCGCGTGTACTTCAGCTCCGTCTTCCCAAAGAGAATCTTGTCGATGTTCAGCTTTTCCGTCAGATCCATCTGGATGCGCGTGCCGTCCTTCAGCATCCGAAAACGAATCGTGTTCTTGCCGCTGATGAACTTCTTGTCCGGATCGACGCGAATGTCCAGGTGGTAGTACAGCAGGTCGTTGTTCGCGCGGAACGGACCCCATGCCCCGCGCAGCATGTCGTAGCGCGTGGGAATCGGCGCGCCCGCATCCACCGGCCGAACATGCCGCACCTTCTGCGCGGGCGCTGCGGCGTGCGCAGGAGCGGCCGGCTGTGCAGGCTTCTCAGTTTGTGCAATGCAGAAGGTGGGGATCAGAGTGGCGGCGATCAGCAGAGAACAGCGAAGGGCACGGGCGCAATCCATGGGAACCATGCTATCGCGCTACGCGCGGGCACCGACAAGCGAAATCCGCTTACAGCCGGTTGATCAGTGTCGCCATGCACGCCGCGCCAAAGCCGTTGTCGATGTTGACCACTGAGATGTTGGGTGAGCACGTGTTCAGCATCCCCAGCAGCGCCGCCACTCCGCCGAAGCTGGCTCCGTAACCCACGCTCGTCGGCACAGCCAGCACAGGCGCATTTACGAGTCCGCCCACCACCGTCGGCAGCGCGCCCTCCATGCCCGCGCACACAATCAGCACCCGCGCCGACTGCAAGGCCTCGCGCTGCGCCAGCAGCCGATGAATCCCCGCCACACCAACATCGGCGATCAGCTCGATCTTGTTCCCCATCAGCCGCGCGGTCACTGCCGCTTCTTCGGCCACCGGCAGATCGCTCGTTCCTGCGCACACCACTGCAACGGTCCCTTTGCCCTGCGGCGCAGGTGCTTGCTCCAGCGTGATGCACCGCGCCGTTTCGTGATACTGCGCCCGCGGCTCGGCCGCGGAAACCGCCTCGAAGCACGACCGCGAAGCCCGCGTCGCCAGCACATTCCCGCCGGCCTTCGCCATGTGCGCAAAGATCGTCGCAACCTGCGCGTCCGTCTTGCCCGAAGCAAAAACCACCTCAGGCATCCCGGTCCGCAACGGCCGGTGATGATCGAGCTTCGCGAACCCCAGGTCCTCGAAAGGAAGGTTCCGCAGCGAATGCAGCGCTTCGTCCACTCCAGTGCGCCCGTCGCGAACATCGTTCAGCAGCGCCTCGAGCCTGACTTTATCCATTCCTGTCCTCCACCGCCCAGGGATTGGCGGCCCTGTAGACGCGCATTGCCTCGCTCATCACCTGCTTAAGCGGAATGTTGTGCTCCGCGGCGATGCGGCGGCAATCCTCGTACTCCGGCGCGGCATTCGCCTCCGCCCCCGACGCAAATCGCGCAATCTTCATTCGTACGATTCCCCAGGCCGTCTGCACTTCCGCAAACTCGCGGCGCAGCGCCATCTTGTCTTCGATGCGCCAATGAACCCCGATCGTCGTGGTCTCGCGGAAAATCATCTCGCGCAGCCGCGCCAGCCGCTCCGGAGGACACAGTACCGTCACCTGCATCCCGGTCCGCCCCTTCTTCATCTGCACCGGCACCCGGTAGACATCCCACGCGCCGGCTTCGAGAAGCCGCTCGCTGACGTAGGCAAGCAACTGCGGCGTCGAGTCGTCGATCACCGTCTCAAGGATCGCAATCCGCTCGGTTCCAGTCTCTTCCGCATCGGCCTCTCCCACCAGCAGCCGCACCACGTTGGCCTGCTCGTGGGTGTCGCGCCCACCCGCGCCATAACCGAACCTGCCCACACGCACCGAGGGAAGGGAAGTGTACTCCACGTTCAACATGCGAAGGATCGCTGCGCCCGTCGGCGTCACCCGCTCCATCGCCTCGCCACCGGAGTAGATCGGCGCATCGCCCAGAAGCGCCAGTGTCGCCGGCGCAGGAACCGGCAGCGTTCCATGCGCGCACTTCACGGTGCCACTGCCCACATTCAGCGGTGATGCCAACCACTTCTCTACGCCCAGAAACTCCGCCCCCGCCGCCGCGCCCACAATGTCCACAATCGTGTCCAGCGCCCCCACTTCATGGAAGTGCACCTTCTCCACGGGAATGGCGTGGATCGCTGCCTCCGCCTCGCCCAGCATCCGGAATGCGCGCGCGCTCCGCTCCTTCACCCCTGGGGGCAAGTGCGCTTCCCCAACGATCTTCAAAATCGTGGAAAGGGACCGATGCTCGGTATGCGAATGCTCATGCTTGTGCGAATGACGATGCTCATGCGAGTGCGAATGCCCATGCTCGTGACTGTGCTCGTGCGAATGTTCGTGTTCGTGCTCATGACTGTGCGTCTGCGGCTGCGAAGACTCCGCCGTCAGCACATCCACTTTGGTCGCTGTGATCCCCGCGCGCGTCACCTTGCGGGCCTCAAGCCGCGCACCAATGTTCAGCGCAGCCACCGTTCCGGCAAGATGATCGAGCGGCACGCCCGCGTCCACCAGCGCGCCAAGCATCATGTCTCCGCTGATGCCGGAAAAACATTCCAGATAGGCAATTCGCATCGAAGCTGATTCTAAGTCAAGGAGGGTTCAGCCCGTCTCAGGCTCCGCGCCGCAACAGAACCTCGGCGGGCAGCAGCGCATTCAGTGACCCCGACCGGAAACCAGCCAGATCGATCGTCCCATACTTGAACCCAGCCTCACGCACCGCAGCCGTCAGCGCATCGAACATCGCCATCGTCAGCGCCCGTGGCAACTCCTCGCGCGCAATCTCAATCCGCGCCAACTCTCCATGATGCCGCACCCGGAACTCGCGGAACCCAAGCAGCCGCACGCCTTCCTCCGCGCGCTCCACCTGCGCAAGCACCTCGCGCGTCACGGCACGGCCGTATTCTACTCGTGACGAAAGACACGGCGACGCAGGCCGATCCCACAGCGGATACCCTGCGGCCCTCGACAACTCCCGCACCTCCGCCTTCGTCAGTCCCGCCTCCGCCAGCGGAGCCAGCACCTCGTGCTGCTGCGCCGCCCTCTGCCCCGGACGAAAATCCCGCGTGTCGTCGGCGTTCATGCCGTAGGCGATCTGCCGGTAACCCAGTTCTCCGCCCAGCTTCTCCATCGCGGAGAACAACTCATCCTTGCAGTGGAAACACCGGTTCCCGTCGTTGCGTTGATACTCAGGCCGCTCCAGCTCTTCCGTTTCGATCACCCGCAGCGGAATCCCATGTGCCTCCGCGAACGCCCGCGCCTGCTCCATATCGCGCCGCGCCAGGCTGGCCGAGTCCGCCAGCACCGCCAGCATGCGATCCCCCAGCACCCGGTGCGCCGTGGCCGCCAGAAACGCCGAATCCACGCCTCCCGAGTAAGCCACCATCAGCGCGCTCAACCCACCCAGTCTTTCCTCAAGCGCACGCAGCTTTTCCGCGCAATCCGGACTGAGAAAGTTGCTTTTTGTTCCGCTGGTCGGGGGCACGGCCATGCGTTCGATTATACGGGCAACCGAGCTGCGCCTATATCGCGCGCCTGCCTAGAAGTTCACCTTGCGCCCCGGAAACCACGTGAGCTGAACATTCGTCGTCGTCACCGTCTGCTGCCCCGGCAGGTAAATCGGCTCCTTGTAGTGCTCCAGCGTGAAGTTGCCATTGATCTCGAAGTCCTTGCCGATACGCTTCACCGCCTGAAACCCCAGATCGTTGATCGTGCTTCCATATTGCGTCGTCGGCGTGGCGATGAAGTCCTTGGCGGCCTTCTGATTGCGCGCGTTCACCTGGATCCACTCGTTCCCGCTCAGATGCCATGTGAGCCATGCCTGGCCCCCGCTGTCGTCGCGCCCAATCCAATCTCCGAAGATCTGCCCCTGATTCGTGTAACCCTGCTTCTGGATTGTCTCCCAGTACATGAACCTCCCCGGCCCGCCGTGTCCCGCCAGGCTGATCGGAAGATTCGTGTAGGCGGCCTCCACACGCAGGTCGAGCTTCGGGGCCCCCGGAAAGTGAGAGAGATAAATGCCCGGCCGCCAGGCTGCACGGCGCGGTGCATCAATCGGCGACAAATCGTCGTGCACCTCACCCTCGGCGTACAACGTCAACCAGTTGCGTACGAACGGCAAGCGATAGGAAGTATCAAAGGCTCCAAAACGCGCCCCAGGATCGTCGCGTCCGAACTTCTGATCCGGTCCGGTCGACCCCGGCCCCCCCGGAGCGGTCACGCTGAAGAAGCTCTTCAAAAACGTGTGCAGGGTGATCGGCCCATGGCCCTTGCCTCCCCAGATCGCCGTCCGCTCGAACCCGAATTCGAGATTCTGCGATGGACGAAAGCTCACCTTCTCCATGTGGACCCACGGGTTTCCGGGAGCGATCACATTCGCGATATAGGGCGACGGGTTCGCCTCATAAGCCGGGTTGGGCACATACGTGTGCCCCTGCAGCGGGCCAATCAGGAATTCATACCGAAACGGTCCCGTAAACCTCGATAGAAACGGCACCCGCAGCGGCTCCATACGGTTGATCTCAAACCCATAAATGTTCTCCGCATTATTCGAATACGCAAACGACCCACCCTGCCCAGGTCCCAGCCATTGGTCCACCTTGCCCAGTGAAATCACATGGTTCAACACGTTGGCCGAAACGTACGCCTCAACCACCCGCGGCTGTGCCATCGCGGAGATCGGTCCCAGCGGAATCGTCGCCTGCTGGTACGGCTGCCCGGTCGCCGGATTGATAAAGGGAATCTGATCCAAATTCTCTGACAGGTTCTGCGCCACCGCAGCCGAGTACCCGGTCGCCGACGGTGATCCCTGAAACTCCCAGCGTGCATACAGAGCAAACCGCCCGGACGTTGCGTACCCACTCAGACCGGTGTAGTTGTTGAACCCGTGCGCGTACGGGCGCCCGTAGTCGTTCACAATCGTCGATCCCAGGTGAAAGCTGTCCCGCAGCGGCGTCCCGGATATTCCCCGCACTACCGAATAGGTCGACTCCAGTTCGCCGTGACCCGCGTCCGCCAGACACGATCCCGATGCATCAAACCTCAGCTCGCGGGCAAGTGCATCGAAGATCTCCTCTGCCTGATCGCGCCCCGGCCCGGGATCCCCGTCCCCCAGCTTGTCGGCGACGTTTTCCAGCATGTGCCCCATACTGACCCGCGTCCACGGCCGCATGTTCAGGAACACATGATCCAGATATCCCAGCGAATACAGGCGAAGCACCGCGGGATAGACCCACCAGTCCACCGGAACGTAGGGTGAGCCGGCATCATCCGCCAGGCAGTTGCCGCCCGTCCCCGCCATGGCTCCGGGCTGCCCTGCGCCGGCATCGGAACCCACGGCAGGGCTCGCCGCAACGCCGCTCACTGCCGATCCGAAACACAGTGCCAATCCAATTGCGCCCACCAGTGTGCTCCGCCGCACTCGCCGCCGCACACCTCTCCCGCTGGCGTTCCATAACCATTGCATTCTCACATTCTACGAGCCGCCGAACCCCGCGCTTCGCCGCCGGCGCTCGCGAATCGGAATCGCCGCGCAGCCGATCGTGTTCATCGCCGCGGTCATCTCCCGCGGCTATAATCGAGGCAAATTGCCGCCAGTTGCGCGCCCGTTTCCAGCCTGTAAAAGCGCCTTGCCGGTAAGCGATCAGGAGGCCGCGCTTGCCCAAGCCGGTATCAATCTGCGTCATCGGATCCGGCTACGTCGGACTCGTGGCGGCGCTCTGCTTCGCCGAAATCGGCCACCAGGTCGTCTGCGTCGAAAACGACGAGGCCCGCGTCAGCCTCCTGCGCCGCGGTCACGCCCCCATCTTCGAGCGCCACATCCCCGAACTGCTCCGCAAGCACCTCGGCAGCTCCGTCGAGTTCACCGGCGAACTCGCCTCCGCCGTCCAGCGCAGCGACGCAATCTTCATCGCTGTTGGCACACCGCAGGATGAGACCGGCGCCGCGGACCTCTCCTACGTCGAAGCCGTCGTCTCGGAGATCGCCCGCGTCATCCAGGACTACAAACTCATCATCGAAAAGAGCACCGTCCCCGTCTACACCAACGAGTGGATCCGCCGCGTCCTCCATCGCCACGGTGTCCAGCCGGACCACTTCGACGTCGCCTCCAATCCGGAGTTCCTGCGCGAGGGAACCGCCGTCGAAGATTTTCTCCATCCCGATCGCATCGTGCTCGGCGCCGGAACCGACCGCGCCGCAGCCCTCCTCCAGCGCATCTACGCCCCCCTCACCAGCGGCGCGTATTACGCAAATCCCGGCGCCATTCCCGGCCCCTGTTCCGCCGAGCGCCCGGCCAAACTCCTCGTCACCTCGGCCCAGAGCGCCGAGATCATCAAGCACGCATCCAACGCCTTCCTCGCCATGAAGATCTCCTTCATCAACGCCGTCGCCAACCTGGCCGAAGCCGTTGGCGCCGATATCGAGGACATCACCCAGGGCATCGGCATGGACAGCCGTATCGGCCCCCGCTTCCTCCGCGCCGGCATCGGATACGGCGGCTCCTGCTTTCCCAAAGACGTCGCCGCCTTTCACTGGGTCGCCCAGCAGCAGGGCCTCAACTTTCCCCTCCTCGAAGACATCTGCCGCATCAACGACGCCCAGCGCGAGGTCTTCTTCAACAAGGTGCGCTCCACCCTCTGGACCCTCCGCGGCAAGCGCCTCGCCGCCCTCGGCCTCGCCTTCAAGGGCGAAACCGACGACATCCGCGAGTCTCCCGCCGTCGACATCGTTCGCAGGCTCCTCGAAGCCGGCGCCCACGTCCGCGCGTACGACCCAGCTGCCATGGAGCGCGCGCAGCAGACGCTGCCGCCATCCCAGACCATGAGTTACGCCCCGGATATCTACGCCGCAGCCGAAGGCGCGGATGCCGCCCTGATTCTCACCGACTGGAAACAGTTCGCGGAGATCGACCTGGCCCGCCTCAAAGCCGCCCTGAAATTCCCCATCGTTGTCGACGGCCGCAACCTCTTCAAGCCCGAAGTCATGGCCCAGCACGGCTTCACCTACATCAGCATCGGCCGCACCGCCATCCAAAGCGGCCAGCCAGCCACGGCCAAGAACCCGGCCATCCAGTCCAACATCTAGGTTGCGCCGCGCAAACCGCGCGGATAATGCCAAATCGATGGATCGAATTCGTCCATCGGCAGAGTAGGTAGTCACTTCGGTCTCACCCATCTCCCGTCAAAACGTCTGTACAATGATCGCGATTGCGGGATGCCGCTCAATGCTTCGAACAGCGCTCGGTATCGTCCTTTGCTTGAGCTCCGGCCCTTTCGCGGCCAGCCAGCACATCGACTCGGCGCGCCCCCCAACCATCCGTCTCAACCTCCCGCAAGGCATTCCTTCGGACACCATCCACATCGACTACTTCATGACCGGCCCATTCGGCGGTTACGGCAGGTTCTTGAATTTGGAGAAAGGCCGGACCTTCTACGAGATCGTCGCGGCCGTGGAGAACAGGCCCGCCGAAACAGTGAAGATTGTCGCCTATGCGCCTGGATGCCGGATCGAAGCGCTCGATATCCAGCTGAAATACCAGATGGTTCCGCAACAACTATCGTGCGTCCCTCTCGCAACAAAGATTGTCCATGGCGAAATCACGCCTCCGCCCACCATCCAGCAGCCGATGGAAGTGGAGGTAACCTACGTGCCGGAGTGGGGCCACCGCTTCTTTGGAATTTACGATGGGCCCTTCGCCGTTCTTCCAATCACCACGGCGGTTCCCAATCAGAACGGCGACTTCGAAGTTGCGCTGCCGGATTTCAACACACAGGGAAACCTTGGTGAAGGAGAATTCAGGTTCACCCTCAGAGAAATCGAAACCGAAAACAAGATTGCGTTGCTCAGACCCGCAGACGGCGCTCGCAGTTCTCAAGGCCTCACGGTCAAGGCCTCGTACCCCCCGCTCATTCGATTCTCGTCAACGGATTCGCAAGGGAACTCACCAGGCCCTCAGCCCGAACCGTGAAACAAGAAAGTCCTCATACCCATCCGCAGGGGTTCAGCCCAAAATCTCGTCAACCCACTCACCTGTGGAAAACTCCCGTAACCCTTTTCCCATCAACAAAAAATATTTCTAAAAATATTGCGTATTAATTATTTCAACCTGCCAAACTTGAATCATCAGCAAAAATTCCAGTCTTCTCGCCCTTGGCTGAAGCCAACTCTGGGCATCTGGGTTCCGGCACCACCGCTGAACCCTAAACTCTCCGCAAACTCCCGGCCATCGCGTGAACCAACTGCCGCGGATCAGCCGCTCTGAAGGCTCCCGCGAGCCGGCTGAGGTAACGAATTGTCTCTTGTTGAGCCCGTGCTATCGTAAGGTCAAAACTGAACTGTGAAGGCGGTAACAGGTGTCTATATCCACTATTTTTCCCGGCTTGAAATTCCTTGAAGATCGATGGAACAACTCCCTCGCCGAGACTCTGGACGAGCCGGAACTCCTGCGCTATCGGTCGAATCTGCTCGGTTCCGATCTGCGCATTACGAATTTTGCCGGCGGAAATACCAGCTCCAAGGTCCTGGAGAGAGATCCCCTAACCGGGCGCGATGTTGAAGTTCTGTGGGTGAAGGGGAGCGGCGGCGATCTCGGCAGCATCAAGCGCAGCGGATTCGCCACCCTTTACCAGGAAAAGCTGCTGGCCCTAGAGAACCTCTACCGGGGACAGGATACCGAGGATGAGATGGCGGACATGTATTCCCTGTGCTCCTTCCGCAGCAATCCGGTCCCGGCGTCCATTGACACTCCGCTGCACGGATTCCTGCCCTTCCCGCACGTGGATCATCTTCACCCCGACTGGGGCATCGCGCTTGCCGCCTCCGCCAACGGCAAGAAGAAGATGGAGGAGTTCAACCGCGAGTTCAATCACAACCTGATCTGGGTGCCCTGGCAGCGCCCAGGCTTTGAGCTGGCCATGATGATGAAGCGCGCCGTCGAACGCAATCCCGGCTGCGACGGAATCGTCCTGGGCGGCCACGGGCTCTTCACCTGGGGCCAGACGCAGCGCGAGTGTTACCTGAACACTCTGCTTGTGATCGATCAGATCGGCCAATTCATCGAGCATCACCGCGCCGCCAAAGCTACGGCCCTGTTCGGCGGGCAGCTTCTGCCGTCACGCAGCAACAGATCCGAGCTGGCCACGCAGATTGTTCCCTTCCTGCGCGGGCGGTTAAGCGCCAACCGGCGCTCCATCGCAAATTTCTGCGACTCGGACGATGTGGTGACCTTTGTTGACTCCGCGCACGCAAGGGAACTCGCTCACCTTGGAACCAGTTGCCCCGATCACTTTATCCGCACCAAGATACGGCCGATGTTTGTCGAATGGCCAGAGGGCGAGAACATCGACGGCTTGAAATCCCGAATCGATGCGCGGCTGAACGAATACCGCGATGAGTATCGCGCGTATTATTCCAGGCACGCCGCGGCCGATTCTCCGGCGCTCCGCGATCCAAATCCTGCCGTCGTCCTCGTGGCGGGTTTGGGCATGTTCAGCTTTGGCAAGAACAAGACCGAAGCGCGGATCACCAGCGAATTCTATCGGAACGCGATTCACGTGATGGAGGGCGCGAGCCTGCTTGCGGATCCCGGTGAGTCGGGCGAAGCACCAGCAGAGATTCCACAGTGCGGCGAAGGCATGGCCCCGTCCGATTTCGGAAGATTTACCAACTACGTTGCCCTCCCTGCGCGAGAGGCATTTCGCATCGAATATTGGGCTTTGGAAGAAGCTAAACTGCGCCGCCAGCCGCCCGAAAAGGAGCTGAGCCGCAAAATCGTCCTAATCGTGGGCGGTGGAAGCGGGATCGGCCGTGAGGTGGCTCTGCTCGCGGCAAATCGCGGCGCACACATCATGATTGCGGACCGCGATGAGCACTCCGCATCGAGTGTCGCTGAAGAAGTTGCAAAGATCACGCCCAAAGAGTGGGTTCGTTCGACAACGGTCGACATACGGAATCGTGCGGCCATCCGCGAGGCTCTGGACGCAACCGTCGCCGCCTTCGGAGGCGTCGACATTCTCATCAACACGGCCGCGCTCTTTCCTTCCTCTCCAGATGGCGTTATCGACGAGAGCATGTGGGCCACGACACTCGACGTGAACGTGACCGCGAATTACCTGCTCTGCGACGAAGCCGCAAAGGTCTTCCGAGAGCAGGACCTGGATGTTTCCGTGGTGCTCACGAGTTCCGCAAATGCGGTGGTGCCCAAACGCGGCAGCGAAGCCTACGACGTAAGCAAGGCCGCGCTGAGTCACCTCGTCCGCGAACTGGCAGTGGGCCTTGCACCGAAAGTGCGCGTGAACGGAATCTCTCCGGCGACCGTGGTCAAGGGCTCCACCATGTTTCCCAGAGACCGCGTGCGCGCCTCCCTTGCGAAATATGGAATCGCATTTGAAGAAGCGATGTCCGATGAAGAGCTGCGCAATCTGCTCGCCGCCTTCTACGCGAAGCGCACGCTCACGCATCAGCCCATCGATCCCTCCGATTGCGCGGAGGCAATCCTGTTCCTCGCCGGGCCGCGTTCCCGCTGTACCTCCGGTCATCTGATCCCGGTGGATGGCGGCCTTCCGGAGGCGTTTTTGCGGTGAGCCGGAACCAGCCGGCCCCACCCTCCGATCTGCGCGCCCGGGTTGCCATCGATCTGGGCGCGGAGAGCTGTCGCGTGTCGCTGCTCCGCTGGCGGAACGGTCTCGGGGAGATTGAACTGCTGCATCGCATTCCCAACGGGCCGGTTCACCGCGGCGGCCGGTTGGTATGGCCCATCGAGAAGATTGTCGCGGGAGTGATGGATGGCCTCACCAAGGCCGCAGACGCCGCGCCGGAAGGCATTGCATCCATCGCCGTGGATGGCTGGGCCGTCGATTACGTCCGGCTGGGCGAGTCCGGCGTTGCCCTCGACGAACCGTATTGTTATCGCGATGAGAGAACCGTCCGCAGCAAAGCGGAGGCGGACAAGATCGCCACGCCGCAGTGGGCGTTTGCAAAGACCGGCGCGCAACCCCTGCGTATCAACACGCTCTATCAGCTCCTGGCCGATCGCGCGGAAGGAAGACACACCCATGCACGATGGCTTTGCCTTCCGGAGTACATCCTCTACTTGCTGGGTGCACCTCCGGTGGCCGAATACACGAACGCAACCCACACCGGCCTCGTCGACCTCGAAACCGGCGACTGGTGTGACTCGCTCGTCGAGGTTCTTCAACTGGATCGCAGATCCTTTCCGCCGATCGTGCCGGCGGGCACCGCTTTAGGGAAGCTCAAGGGTCCACTCGCGCAGCTGCCTGCATTCCGCGACACAGACTTGATCGCTCCGGCGTGTCACGACACTGCCTCCGCGCTGGCGGGAATTTCGAGCGATTTGGATGGAACGGCCTACATCTCATCGGGAACGTGGTCCCTGGTGGGCAGTCTCATCGATACACCCATCGCAACCACGTCCGCGCTCGATGCGGGGTTCACAAACCTTGGCGCCGCCGGTGGCGGCTTCTGCTTCCACACCAACGTGAATGGCATGTGGATCTTGAAGCAATGCCTGACTTGGTGGGAGAAATCCGGTCGGCCGTGGAACCTTGAGGAACTCGTCCGGAAAGCAGAGGAGTGCGAGAGCAATCCCGGAACGGTGCCGGTCTCCGCCCCTTCTCTCCTGCTGGACGGTAATATGCCCGGCCTGTTGAACGAGCAGTTGCGTATGGCTGGACGCACCGAGATTGAGGACAGACCGGGGAACGAGCCCCTCTTCGCTCGCATGATTTTTGAGAGCCTGTCCGAGCAGTACGCGAGTACGGTTCGAGATCTGCACCGCGTGATGCATCGCAGCGCCAAACGCATCGCCCTGCTTGGCGGGGGCAGCCGCAACGCGCTTCTGACGCGGCTTACCGCGGAAAAAACCGGGCTGCCGGTGGAATGCGGAAGCCCCGAGAGCTCGACGATCGGCAACTTCGCCGTCCAGCTATCATCGGCAGAACAAAGGGGCGAGAGAATCACCCGCGCAATGGTGCAGAACTGGGCCCGGGTTCTATCGAAGCACGAAGCCTGACGCTCGCCTCTGCCTGCGTAATCCCGAAGTACGCCGCGAGGGCGGGTTGCTGGGCGGCGTGATTGGATCCTGATGCCGCGCACGCTCCGGCGGACCCTTAACATTGCCTTAAGCCGCGAAAGCTAGGCTACGCCTTTTAGTATCGGTCAATGCTCTGCCGGGAAGACAAGCGAGCTTCTGGGCTTCCTGGGGAGACTCTTCGCTCGATTTCAGACAGTCTTAAGCATCATGTCGATAGTTTCAATTCAGGTGTTGATGAAACGCAGAAAAGCAGCTCTCACCGCGATCGTAGGTTTAGCCCTCGGCGGGCCAATGCTCCGCGCGCAGGCTCCCGCCCCGGCGCCCCCGGTGTCCATCACCCTGGAGGAGGCCATTCATCGCGCTGAAGCGAACGATCCGGCCTACGCTTCGGCGAAGGCGCAGGAGCGAATCGCCGGTTTGGATAAATCCATTGCGCGCGCCGCGCTGCTGCCCACTGCGCGGGCTTTCAGCCAGGACGTCTATGTGCAGCCAAACGGGATTTTTACGGAGGGAGATGCCGGCCAGCATTCGGCGCCAATGCCGAAATTCGTCTCGGCCGACGCCCGCCCCTGGGAGTACATCGCGCAGGGAATGGTAGACGAGGACGTCAACCTTGCTGCAGTTTCGGGCCTGCGCCGGGCAGACGCAGCCGCGGCACAGGCAGCGGCTGAGCAGGAAATCGCACGGCGCGGGCTGGTTTCGGGCGTCACATCCCTGTTCTACACGGCGGCGGCGGCCGAGGCACGGGCGAAAGTTGCCGCGCGGGCGCGCGACGAAGCGGCCGACTTCACCAAGATCACGCAGCAACGGGAACAGGCGCGCGAGGCCGCGCATGCCGATGTGATCAAAGCGCAGCTCGAGGAGCAGACGAGGATTCGCGAATGGCAGGACGCGCAGTTGGCCGCTGCGAAGGCGAGATTGCAATTGGGCGTGCTCTTGTTTCCCGATCCTCGCACTCCCTACACGCTTGACACACCGGCAGCCCCCACCGCGCTGGCTTCCCGTCAGGACATCGAGGGCGCCGCTGCGAAAAACAATCCAGAGTTGAAGAGCGCACTCGCGGCCATGCGCGTAAGCCAGGCGGATGTGCTCGCCGCGCGGGGCGCTTATCTGCCCGACGTCCGATTCAACGTAGCGTACGGCATTGATGCCAACCAGTTCGCCACCAAGGCTCCGCTCGTCACCGTCACCGATCCACAAGGAACGCCAAAGCAGTTCCAGGTGAATAATCTCGGCTATTCCACAAGTTTTACGGTGAGTCTTCCCGTGTGGGACTGGCTCTCGACGCAGCACAAGGTGAAACAGAGCGAGATTCGGCGTCAGGTGGCGAAAGTGGCGTTGACAAACACCCAGCGGCAGTTGATCGCCAGTCTCGACGAGTCCTACGCGGAGGCTGCGACCGCCCGCGATCAACTTGCCTCGCTCGACCTCAGCGTCAAGACAGCCGCGGAGAGCCTTCGCCTGACCAAAGCGGCTTACCAGGGCGGCGACGCCACCGTGTTCGATGTGGTGGCTGCGCAAACCGCTTACGTAACCGCGGAAAACGCGCGCGAGGACGGAAGAGTTCGCTACGAGTCTGCGCTCGCGGCCCTGCAAATGCTGACAGGAACCATGTGAAATGATGAACGATCTGACCGGAACCACACACCCTTTCGCAAAGCGATCCCAGACTCTCAACGGCCTGCGCTTTCTCTCGGCGGCCCTTGCGATGATTTTGCTTTCAGTGGCCGGCTGCAAGAAAGAGTCAGCCCCGCCTACGGTGGTTACCGTGCAAGCAGAGAACCCCGAGAAGGGCGTCATCTCTGAGCAAATCGTGACGAGTGCCATCCTCACGCCGGTGTCGCAATCGGCCATCGCGCCCAAGATCACCGCGCCGGTGAAGAAGTTCTACGTCCAGCGCGGCAGCAAGGTGCACAAGGGCGAACTGCTGGCGGTGCTTGAAAACGCGGACCTTGCGGCGGCGGCGCTCGACAGCAAAGGCTCCTATGAGGCCGCCCAGGCTGCGTACAACACCGCAACAAAGTCGCAGGTTCCGGAAGACGTGCAAAAAGCCGAATTGGATTATGCGCAGGCCAAGGCAAATCTGGACCTGAATCAGAGCATTGTGAACAGCCGCAAGCAGCTCTTTGCCGAGGGCGCAATTCCGGGCCGCGATCTGGACACGGCGCAGGCCGCGCTCGTGCAAGCGAAAGCGGCATACGATACTGCGGCCAAACACCTGCAGTCCATGGAAAAAGTGAATCGCGACGCCGAACTGCAGGCCGCCAAGGGGCAGTTTGCTTCAGCAGAAGGCAAGATGAAGGGCGCGGATGCGCAGCTTGCTTACTCTGAGATTCGCAGCCCGATTGACGGCGTGGTCACCGACCGGCCGCTGTTCGCCGGGGAAACGGCTGCGGCCGGCGCGCCGCTGCTCACTGTCATGGACACCTCCGTGCTCATCGCAAAAGCGCATGTGGCCCAAAGCGTTGCCCAGCGCATGAAAGTGGGCAATGAGGCACAGGTGCAGGTGCCCGGACTGGACAAGCCCATTTCCGCAAAGGTTTCGTTGATCAGCCCCGCGCTCGACCCCGGCAGCACCACCATCGAGATTTGGTTGAAGATTCAAAACAAAGACGGCGCACTCAAGGTCGGCACGCCAATCAATGTCACCATTACCGGAAAGACAGTCCAGAATGCCTTGAAGATCCCGCTATCAGCGGTCCAGACGGCGCAGGATGGAAGCAAGTCGGTGATGGTGATAGCGCCCGACAGCACAGCAAAGAAGCAGGCCGTCACACTTGGCATCCACGACGGCAAAGACGTGCAGGTGCTCAGCGGCCTTTCGCAATCAGACACCGTGATTACAGTAGGCGCATACGGCCTGGATGAAGGCACGAAGGTGAAGGTCGGCGCGCCCGAGGCCGACGACGCAAAGCCGGCTGGAGGCGCTGACTGATGGCGACAATCGCTTCCGCAGAGATGCCCGCCGAAGAAACCTTCTGGCTGGCTCGCTCCACGCGCACCATCTTCTTTTTCGCCATTGTGCTCACCGTGGCCGGCATCTTCATGGCCACCAGGGTGCCGATCTCCGTTTTGCCGGAGACGAATTTTCCGCGCGTCATCATTGGCGTGGACAACGGTGTCATGCCCATCGAGCAGATGGAAGTGACCATCACCCGGCCCATCGAGGACGGGGTCAACTCCGTTCCGGGGCTTACGTCGGTGCGCTCCACCACCAGCCGCGGCTCGGCTGAAATCGACCTCTTCTTCAACTGGAACGTGAACATGATCACGACGCTGCAACTGGTGGACGCGGCGTTGAACCGGGTGCAGCTTCCATCCACCGCAATTCTAACCACCAATCGCCTGACGTTCGCCACCTTCCCCATTCTTGGTTACAGCCTTACCTCCAATACGCTTTCGCAGACGCAGCTCTGGGAGCTTGCAACGTATGACCTGAAGCCCCCGCTCAACCGCGTCTACGGGGTAAGCACCGTGACCGTGCAGGGCGGCAAAATTCCCGAGCTGCACGTCATTCCAAACCTGGCCCAGCTTCAAAACGCCGGCGTCACCATTCCCGATCTTGTCAACGCCATCCAGGCCTCCAACATTGTCGAGTCGCCGGGGCTCTATGAGGCTAATCATCAGCTCATTCTCAGCCTGGTTGGCGCGCAGGTGCACAACCTCGACGAGTTGCGGCGCCTTGTGGTGAAGACGACTGCCGGCGGCGCACCGGTCCACCTGTCGGATGTGGCCACGGTGGAGAACTCTGTTGAGCCAATGTTCACGATCGTGACCGCCAACGGCGTCAACTCCGTGCTGCTCAGCATCACGCGCCAGCCATCCTCGAATACCGTGGCCGTTGTGGACGCAGCCAATGCGGCAATGAATCAGCTCAAAAGCAAGCTGCCGCCGGGTGTCAACGTCAGCGTGTACTACGATCAGTCGCAGTTGGTGCGCGACAGCATAAGCAGCGTGCGCGACGCCATCGCCATCGGGCTCCTGCTCGCCTGCATCGTCATGTTCTTCTTCCTGCGCGACTGGTCTTCGGCGCTGATTGCGGGCCTGGTCATACCTGTCACCGTCGCCATTACCATCCTCGTGCTGGCGACGATTGGCGAAAGCTTCAATCTGATGACGCTGGGCGGTCTGGCCGCGGCGGTCGGCCTGGTCATCGACGACGCCATCGTGGTGGTGGAGAACGTGGTGATGCACCGCGATAACGGAGAGTCACGCACGGAGGCGGTCCGCAAGGCTCTGGCGGAGATCTCGAAACCGCTCGTCGGATCCACCATCACCCCCGTTGTCGTATTCCTTCCTCTCATCGCCACCACTGGGCTCACAGGCGCCTTCTTTCGCGCGCTGGCCATCACCATGTCGGTAGCGCTGATCACCTCGCTTGCCCTGGCCCTGACGTGGACCCCCAGCCTCAGCATTGTGCTGCTGCGGAATCACCGCGATGGCGAAGCCCACCATGAGCATCACGGCGGCCGAATGATGCAATGGCTCCTTCGCCGCCATAGCCAGATCCTGAACTGGGCGCTCGGCAGGCCGCTTTGGGTTGGAGCGATAGCCTTGGCCCTCATCGCCGGTACGTGGTTCGGATATAAGTTCCTGCCCTCGAACCTGCTTCCCGACATGGATGAGGGCGGGTTCATCCTCGACTACATCATGCCTGCCGGAAGTTCGCTGAGCGAGACCAACCGCGTGCTGGATCATGTGGAGCGAATGCTGCACAGCATTCCGGAGGTCGAGAACACTTCGCGCCGCACCGGCATGCAACTGGGACTCGCCACGGTCACGGAAGCGAATACGGGTGACTTCACCGTCAAGCTGAAGGCGCACCGCGGTCGCACAGTATGGCAGGTCATGGACGAGGTGCGTCAGCGGATCAAATCCACTGAACCCGAGCTCGACATCGAGCTTTCCCAGATACTGCAGGACAACATTAACGATCTAACCAACTCACCCGAGCCCATCCAGATCAAGATCTTCTCCGAAGACGCCGCGCTGCTGAACAGGATCGGGCCGGAGGTCGGCGATGCAATCACCAAAATCGACGGCGTAACCGACGTAGAGAACGGCATCGACAACACGATCAGCGGCCCGGCGACCAATTTCGCGGTCGATCCCACCGTGGCGGCCCGCCTGGGTTTCACGCCTCAGGAAGTGGCGCAGGATGCGACCGCGATACTCGATGGCATCGAAACCAACAATCCCATGATCGCCAACGCCCGGCCGTATAACATCCGGGTCAGGCTCGCCGATGAACACCGCGCCTCGCTCGATGCCATTCGCAACACTGTTTTCAGCAGTGCATCCGGGCACATGGCAACCTTGGGATCGATGGCCGACATCCAGCAGCTACCGCCCCAAAACGAGATCCTGCGGGAGAACCTGCAGAGGATGATCACGGTTACCGGATCGCTGGAAGGCTCGGACCTCGGCGGTACGATGGCCAAGGTCAGGCAGGTCGTTGAAGGCCTGCACCTGCCGCCCACCGTTCGCGTGGAATACGGCGGAACCTATCAGGAGCAGCAGAAATCCTTTCACGATTTGCTCATCGTTCTGCTGCTCGCCCTGGCGCTGGTCTTCGGTGTGCTGCTTACGGAGTTTCGTAACTTCCCCGCGCCCATCGCCATTCTCACGTCGTCCGTGCTGTCCATCTCCGGCGTCATCGTTGCGCTGTTGATTACACGAGTCACATTCAACGTGGCTTCGTTCATGGGCCTCATCATGGTCATCGGCATCGTGGCCAAGAACGGCATCCTGCTGCTCGATGCGGACGAACGCTTCCGGGCTCAGGGCGCTTCGGCGCGCGATGCCATGATGCATGCCGCACAACGCCGTCTGCGCCCCATCATGATGACCGCAATCGCCGCCATCTGCGGCATGCTGCCGCTGGCATTCGCCATCGGATCGGGGTCGGAGATGCTTCAGCCGCTGGCAATCGCGGTGATCGGCGGCCTGCTCATCTCCATGTTGCTCAGCCTGGTGGTTACGCCGATGGTGTACTACCTGCTGACCAAGAACCGGCACGATGCGGCGAGGGCCTAGATCTCTGCAAAGGCGCCGAGGAGGATCAGGACAACGAGCGTACTGCGGCTTCGTCCGGCTCTGCCAAATCGGTCGGCGACTGAGCCAGCCCAATATTGTCGGCGGCCGGTAGCGTCACCGTGACGAGAGTGCCTTTGCCGGGTTCGCTAGCAACCTGGATCGCGCCGTGTACTCCATCTACGATGCTCTTGCAGATGGCGAGGCCAAGGCCGGCGCCGCCGGTCTGGCGAGAGCGCGAGGGATCTTCGCGGAAGAAACGCTCGAAGATTCGCCCCAGGTTCTCTGGAGCGATACCGTGTCCGCAGTCCCGGACCGTGAGCGCGGCGGAAAGCTCCGGCTGCCGCCGCATCGCCACGGCAACAATCACTTCGGATCCCTGCGGACTGTGCTGCAACGCGTTCAGGATCAGGTTCGATGCAAGCACTCGCGCAGCCTCCGGCGAAAGCTGAACAACAACGCCTGCTTCCAGTGAACAGCGCAGCACGACGCCACGCGCTTCCGCCATGGAGTCTAAATTTCCAGCAGCCTCACGGACGCAATTACCGAAATCAATCCACGCCGGCGGTGCTCCTGCCTGCTCTTCAAATCGCGCCAGGCTGAGCATCTGCTGCACCAGTTCTTCCACGCGCTCGTTATCCGCAAGCACGCGATCAAGGCCGGCGCGATATTCCTCCGGCGTGCGATTGCGCATTCCAAGCACCTGGATGGATGAACGTTCGACGGACACTGCCGTCTTCAACTCGTGCGCAGCATCGTGAATAAACCTGTGCTGTGCTTCAAATGCTGCGCGCACGCGGGCTACCATCCCGGTAAGAGCCTCCGCCAGCGGCATGAGTTCGCGAACACGAGTGGCGGCGGCCGGTGGACTGAATATCAGTGTGCCGGCGTCGATCTCCGCGGCCCGGTCTGCGAGTTGCTGAAGCGGGGCCAGCAACCTGCGCAGAATCAGCACGAGAACAAGAGCCGTGATGCACAGCAAGCCGAGACTCACCAGCAGGTAGTAATTGGCGGACTCAACCAACTCGCGCCAGATGTGATCCGTGCTCGTGGCGTAGAGCACCACGATGGGACGCCGCAGACCCACTCCGCCCGTCTCGTAGCGGTCGATGATGCGCAGTGCATGGCTCTGCAGAACGCGATAGCGATGGCCGCCGGCTCGAACGTTGCGAAATCCATCTTGCCGGCGCACCGTAAGCTCGATCGCGTTTCCGTGCGATTCGCCGATCAAGCGGCCCCTGTCGTTAAAGACTGCGTAAGAATCGACCGGAGTGGGTTTGAATTCGGCTGGATTGACGGTGACGTTGTCCTCAGGATCCTCTGCGTCCTGCACCGCGCCGATGAGCGAATCGGATCGGCCTTTCAGAGCAACATCCAGCGCGTGAAAGCGCGTGTGCCACTCATGCCACAGCGCAGTGGAAACAAATGCGGCCGCGCAGAGCAACTCGATGAGCAGGACGGAAAGGATGACGCGCCGAACGAGTGAGCCGGGCTTCATCCCGCCGCCTCATCTGCGGCCAATCGATAGCCGCGTCCTCGAAACGTCTCCACCACCGCCAGTTCGCTCGCATTGCGCAGCTTGCGGCGCAGATTGGAGACGTGAGCTTCAATCACGTTGGAGTGATGCTCCCATGTGAAATCGTAGAGATGTTCGAGGAGTTGTTCTTTGGAGATGACCGCCCGCGGATGATGCATCAGATATTCAAGAATCCTGTATTCGGTGGGCGACAGATCCACCTGCGTGCCCGCAACGGTGACCGTCTGCTCCGCAATCCTGAGTTCCAGCGCGCCCACCCGCAGCGAAGGTGTCTTCACGCCTTTGCCGCGGCGGATGAGCGCCCTTGCGCGGGCGATAAGCTCACCGAGGTCAAACGGCTTGGTCATGTAATCGTCGGCGCCGAGATTCAGAAGCTCGATTGCGCTTTGCGGCCCACTGACCGCCGTAAGGACCAGTACGGGCACCTCGGATTCGCGCCGCCGCAGGTGCCGGAGAACCTCATCCCCGCGAATCCTCGGGATCATCAGATCGAGAATGGTCAAATCGTACTCGGCGGTTTGGCAGAAAAGAAGCGCCTGCTCCCCGTCGTGACAGATGTCCACGGCGTAATTCGGGCCGTCGCGCAAGGCCGCGGCAATGTTTTCCGCCAGGCGGACTTCATCCTCGACAACAAGTACGCGCACAGAGTCTCCCCTCCTCAGGCTACCAACGGTACACCGCCGGTGGAAATCCATTTCATTCGGAGCGCCATCTTTTGGCGCTGCGCAATCCGTCCGCAAAGGCTGGCTCGATTCGCTGACCTTTCGTCATCGATCAGTTGTGCACTTCCACGCCAAGTTGCGCGGCCGGTGTGGCAGCGCGCAATTCTCTTGATTGCAGCACACCGCTACGGATAGAAATAGGACCAATGTCATCCGACAAGACATGGACGATTCGCGCCAGCTATGACCAGATCGCAGCAGAGTATACGCGGCGGCTTTCCGGTGAACTGGCCCAAAAGCCGCTCGATTGCCAAATCCTGGATCGGTTCGCAGCCCAGGTGCGTGGCAAGGGCCACATCTGCGATCTGGGTTGCGGTCCGGGGCAGGTGGCTCGCTATCTCAAGAACGCGGGATTGCCGGCTTTTGGAATCGACCTGTCGCCCGCCATGGTGGCACAGGCGCGGGAGCTCCATCCCGATATTCCGTTCCGGGAGGGAAATATGCTGGGGCTGGATTTTCCGCCGGCTTATCTCGGGGGAATTGTCAGCTTCTACTCCATCGTCCACTTTCCGCTCAACCTGCTCCACTCCGTTTTCCTCGACATGGCGCGCGTCATCAAGCCCCGCGGAATGGCGCTTGTAGCGTTTCATTTGGGAAAGCAGGTTGAGCATCGGGACGAGATGTGGGGAGAAACTGTCTCTCTCGATTTCCACTTTTTTCAGCGGGCTGCAGTTGTTGCGCGGATGGAACAAGCGGGATTCATCGTGCAGGAAATTGTGGAACGCGGGGCATACGCTCCCGAAGTGGAATATCAGAGCCGCCGGGCATACGTTCTCGCATTGCGTCCGTAAGAATCGGGGCAAATCGCCGGCACTCGACCCGTTCAGGGAAAAGGGGGTTTAGTCGCTGGCGAGGCTGAGTTGGTGCCGCACGTCCGCTCCGCGCACCCAGAAGATTACATCCGTGGCAATGTTCGAGGCGTGATCCGCGATCCTTTCCAGCGACCGCGCCACGAACAACCCGTTCATGGCCTGCTGGGTGAGCTTTGCCTTCTCCTGGATCAGCGATAGCAGATCGACATGGGCCCGACGGTTCATCCGATCCACTTCGTCATCCATCTCGCGCACGCCGTCCGCAAGGCGGGCATCGCCATCCAACAGTGACTGAATCGCGGACCGAATCATTCGGGTGGTACATTCGCCCATAGTGGCAAAGTCCACCGGCAGATCGACGGGGGCAAACTGCAGGGCCTCGCGAGTGCGCCGCGCGATCGCCATGGATTGGTCGCCAATCCGTTCAAGATCTCCATTGATCTTAATAACCGCAAGGATGAACCGCAGGTCGATTGCCATCGGCTGCTCCTTCGCGAGCAGTTCGTAGGCCATCTCATCAAGCTCCCGCTGCGCGGTGTTAATCGCCGTCTCATTCTGGCGTACGTATTGGCACAGCCGCTCATCCCGCTGCAAAAAGGCGTCCACTGCGGTCTCCACCGCCTGCTGCGACAGCGCCGCCATGGCAAGAAGCTTGTCCTTCAGTTCGGCAAGCTGCTGTTGAAAGTGAATGCGCGGCAATGGAGTTCACTCCTCTAATCGATTCTGCATCTTGTATGTTACACGCCGGCAAATAATCGCGCCGAGGTGCCTCACTCCTCACCCCGGTTGGTTCTAAAGCCAATGCCTTTTAAGGAGTAGCGTCGTGCCGAGGAGCAATCGCGCTCGCCGTTTCATTACCTTCTCTTGCGGTATTGGCCGCGCCAGGAGGGTAGCGTCTCGATATCGTCGGATGAATCCCTGCGGTTATTACGGGCCGGCGAAGCGGGTCGCACCTGTTCCATCTCCGGCTCCTTCTCGGCAATCTCGGTCATGGGTCTGGGAGGCAAGAATTCCGGCGTCGCGACGACTTCAACCGGATCCGCCATGGGCACTTCCGCTGCCGCTGCCGTCGCGAGGGGAGCCAGCGGTTCAGCATACACCGGTCTCTCCGCTGGACGCTCGGGCGCTCGGGCGATGCGAGGCTCCGCAGTCTCGGCTTCTCGCAATTCTGCATCTTTGCTGAGAGAGCGGAGGCCGAGGGACACCAGCAGGTTCCGCAGCCCACCCAAACGCGCGGCACTATAAGGAACTTCGCGGAGATCGCCTTCGGGCGCACTGGAGCGCGTCTGCAGGGCCAATTCCTGGATGGCCGCCGGATTGGCTCCAGCCATGGGCGGCTTGGATGCCACCTGCTCCGCCGGTTCTTCGCCAGCCGCCGGTTGGGTACTCGCTGGAGCGGTTTCCATGGCGCTTACGGCTGCATGCGCCGGCGGGGCCGAAGGCGCGGGGCTCTGCGGCTCCGGCTCCGGCATGCGCGGCTGAGCTGGCGTAGGAATTGCGGCTGATACCCGCACCGTCTCGCGTAATGGCCTTCCACGCAATGGGACTGCTGAAGAAGGTTCATCCAGCCGCTCGACCAAGCTGTCTGCGCGCGGCTTTTCCTCGGCGAACTCCATCGGGGCGGGAGTTGTCTCGGCGACGAATGCCGGCTGCGGCGTGTGAATCGGCTCCGGCGCGGTTACACTCGCGGTCTGCGGCACGCTCTCGGCAAACTGGCCAGGGGCGCCCATTGGGGTTTGGGCCGGGGTATCCGTTGCCTTATTCCGCTTCTCAGCTTGGGGCGGCTCTGGATCTTTGCCTTTAGGCGCCTTCTTCTTCTTTTTTGCAGCGCGAGCCGCTTTGGGATTGCTTTCTTCTCGTCCATTCGGCCTGGTTGCCCCGTAAATCCGCTGCTCGACGGCACGCACGGCATCCAGGAAGGAAGTATTTGCCTTTTCTTTCGAGATGCGATTGAGGACGAAACCCACGGCCGAAACGTCCAGCCGCTGCAACGTATGCGCCACATCCCGCAGTTGTGCCTTCGTGGTGGCCCCGGATTGAATCACCACGATGGCCGAGTCGACAAAGCGAGCGAGGTACTCCGTCTCGCCTGAAACCAGCAGTGGAGCCGTATCGCTCAAAACGATCGTGCCCTCCCCGGTCTCTTCGGCCATCTGCTGCAGCAACGCCGACGAGCGGCTGCCGCGTGGCGCCGGAACCAGCCCCGATTCAGTCTCCGCCGTGCTCTCAGTCCGGGCTTCCGGGACGGGGCTGCCCGATGCATCCACAAGCACCGTGGAGCGTCCCATCGCCTCAAGCATGGCGGTCACACGGGTGGCAACGGTTGTGGCTCCGGTGCCAGGGGCTACCCCGGTAAAAATGCAGCTTTTCAGGGCCCCCTGTTGATAGGCATGCTCCAGCGCGGCCGCAAGCCGTAGCAGGTATTCTTCCTCCACGCCTGCGCCGACCTCGGCAAAATCCGGCAATTGAGCCATGGGCATAAAGCCCAGAACCCGCTCCACGTCTTTGGCGATGTAGACCCGCGGATCCAGATTGTGCGCAAGTATTGCTGTGCCCCAGCCGAGCAGCAGACCGCCAAGCAAAATCACGAACGCTTTGCGAAATACGAGGTCGCGCGATGCGCCCAACGGAGCCACTGCGGGAGCAGATAAGTACACGGCGCCCGGGGCATGGTTTTCAAGCGTGAGATTTCGATACTGTTCATCGACGAGCGCAAAGCGGCTCTGCAATCGCTGGATGTCGGCACCAAGCTCGCTCAGGCGCTGGAGACGCGGCCCGGCTGTGCCCGCGGCCGCCGTGAGTTGGGCCAGCTGCGCATTCAGCCTGGCTTCCATGTTCGAGGTGCGCTCGAGATCGCTTTTGAGCTTTTGCTGGATATGGGCGGCGGCCTTGGCGCGCAGATCATTCGTCATGGATTCCAGTGAAGAATTGATCTTCGCCAACTCCTCTTGGTCCTGCTTGTAGAGGGGGTGGTTCGGCGTCAGATTCGCCATCTGCGAAATGAGCTGCGACCGGCGCGTATTGAGGGCCGTCTTCATGCTCACCATACCGGCGTCCGCGGACACCAGTTCATCCGCCTCCGCATTGAGCGCGGCCGTTGAGGACGCTCCTCCCTTGTCGGTTGCCATGAGGCGCGCTGCAGCTTCGTCGTTGTCGGCGCGCGCCTTAATCAATTCGGCGCGAACCGCGTTAATCTGCTGGTCGATCGGATCTACCGGTGCACTGGCAATTGACGCGACGCCCAGCTGTTTGTTTAGCTCGTCCTGTTCCGCGCGGTCGACGGCCATTTCCTTCTGCACGCGCTCCCGTTCATCCTGCAATAGCTGGATGCGCTGATCGTCGCCGGCGCGCAACTCGCGCGTTGCGCTCTGGATGTAACTGGCCGCAGCGGCATTGGCAATTTGCGCCGCCCTCTCTGCACTCTTGGCTTTCGATGTGATCGAAATCTGGTATCCGGTGCCCACGCGGGCCACCTCCAGCGCGCGCCCCAGCCGCGCCGCTGCAGTCTGCAACTTCTCTCCGCCGCGTACCCAGCCAGGAATCGATTGCGCTGCCGCCGACAAGACATCGGGCCGCGTCACATTGTGAATCTGCTGCTCGATGTATGACTCGTAGGTATTCGCATCGTAAGGCCAGCGATTCTCCGGAGCTGTCGCCAGAAGGCGCGGAGGCGCAGGCTGAACATAGACCAGTGCCTGGGCAGTGTAGTTGTTCCAGCCCCTTGCCACATAGGCCGCGGCCGCCAAGAGTGTAATAGCAAAGATGGCAACTGCGAGCTTCCGATGCATGCGCAGGCTGCGCAAAAAATCAAAATGGAAGAAGACCTGGTCGTGATTGCCCGCAGGCATGGGCCGCACGCCGTTCGTGTCACTAGCCGCCACAGTGCCCGCCTGTGGCATGCCTGCCAAACCAGATGGGCCACGAAGCGCGTTCATAACACCCCGCTGTAGGCCAGAATCGTTCCAACCGTGGCCAGCGGATTCAAGCGTTCCAGATAATAGGTGGCGCGATAAAATCCGCTCGTCGGCACGTAGACAATTTCGCCGGGTTTGAGCGTCACCTCCAGCGACTTCTTGGGATTCATCAGGTCGTTGAATGCAACCATGCGTGAGGTTCCGCTTGAGGGATCGACAATCTGCACGCGCGGCTTGTTGCCGGCTTTATCGGATACTCCTCCCGCTGCCGCGATCACACTGGCCAGGCTGGAGTTGGTCAGTAGCGGCACCGCGCCCGGATGGTCCACTGCCCCAAGAACCGAGACGAATCTCTCGCTCGGATCGGGAATATAGATGACGTCGTCACGGCGCAAGCGCAGATCGGCAAGTGGATTCCCGGAATCGATCAATTGCTTTAGCTGAACCCAAAGCACCTGGTCGCTTCCGCGGTAGATCGCACAGCGGTCCGGAATCTGCGGTTTCTTCTCAGGCCCGACCAGCGGCAGCCCACCTCGGGTGACTGCTTCCAGCAGCGTCGGCGTGCCGTCGAACTCAATTGGGCCGGGATGCTCCACTGCTCCGAGTACCAGAACCCGATTGGCCGTGTATTTCGTCACCGTCACCTGCGCGGAAAGGTTTGCGTAGTACGGTGAGAGCGCCTTCGAGATAGCCTGCGCCGCATCAGCACGCGTCAGCCCGGCGAGCACGATTTCGCCCGCCAGCGGCAACGTGATTCGTCCGTCGGGACCAATCACGAGTTTTGCTTGCATATCCGGCCGCCCTGCAAAGTCGACGGTGATCTCATCCCCTTTGCCCAGCCGGTACTCTTCGTCCGCCGGCGGTTCGAACTTCCGCATGGCGTCGATGGGATTCGGCTTGAGCGTGGGGTTGGGAGGATCCGACTGCGCCTGCGGCAGAGGCGCAGGGGACGCTGCGTTCATCGGAGCCTGGGCGAGCGCACCTATGCACGCGCTTGCAAGAAGCGCAATCGTGCACGCCATGGAGGGTCGATGACTCATCGAAAATCGCTAAACGTGGTTACCTCGTTCGCCTTGCCAATTAAGCTGAGCGTACAGGAATTTGGATCCTTTCCGTATCCCACGAACAGGGATATTTTTCTGCCCTCCTTGGTAACCGTCTCAAGTGACCTCACTTAACCCGCTGAAAGTACAGCGGTTCGTCATGGAGAATTCCGAAGGTTTCCAGGAGCGATGCCGCTTATTCTATTCCACTCGAGACTCTTAGCTTCCTTTGAATCTGCGGTTCGGCGTTACTTATTGGATAACAACGCCCCGAATTGAACCGCAGGGGGCTACCTGGACCACCCTCCGCCCCGCCCATGATATCCAGGTAACAATGGCGGGCGGGGTTGCCAAACACGTGAGCGCCGGGCCCGCTGCCGCCGGTCACATCCGGCCCAATCGCAGGGAAAGGCATCGTACCCCACCAAGCCGGCTTCGCCTTAAGGTAGAACGAGGCCGGCAAATGATGGCTCATTCCAGCTTGCCAGGAAATTGTTCGCGTCACATTGTTGTAGTTGCCGTTCAGTACATCACTCCTGGAAGTCCCCGCAGCGTGGCATGGCGGGTTTCCCCCGCCACATCCGGTTCCGTGCCCGTCGTCGTTCGCGCTGCCGTATCCAAAGGACCAACCCACCGCAGCTTCATAAAGACGATGCTGTGGAAATTCGAGCATCGCAATCTGCGGTACCGGCCGTGAGTACCCGAAGAGCGACTGCATCGGAGCGCTTCCGACCACGTTGTCGAAGAAGTTGTTGCGGGTTGAAAGGTAGGATACCTGCACCGCCCGCGCCGCCTGAAACGCATAATGGGCTCCGCCGCAGTCCACTGGTCCGTGCCCTGTCAGCGGCAAACACACCTTGGTTGTGCCGACGAACCAATTGCGGAGCGCGGTTGTATCACTGGAGCTACCCCACACCGAATCCGCATAGAACGCGGTCAGCACGTTGCCCTCGATCAGATTGAACTGGGGGTGCGCGCCATGGTAATCGATGCCGCCGATCACCACCCGCGGTGCCTCGCTATCAAATTCGCCAGTCGAATAGTTATAGGCGATCACGTTTCCAGCAGCGCCCCATTCGAGCATCACGGCGGTGTGCGTCCGCTCAATAATGTTGTTTTCCACCCGAGTGGCGCTGGTCTTTAGCGCAAGCTGAATATCCGATTCCCGCTCCCCCGGTACGTGCAAATACGCGTTGCTGAAGTAACTGTCACGGATCTCATCGCGAAATCCCCACTGCACGGAAATGTGATCCCCATCCGCGTAATTCGATTCCACGCCCTTGATCCAGCAAGATGCGCACATCTCCATGGTGAAGTTGGTCACATATCCCGTATGGTTCGCTCGAACCTGCAGATCTTCCACACCCGCCTCAGTCGCAGCCATTTGAAACGGCACAGCAATGGCCGAACGCGTATAGGCGCTGTATAAAGCAGGATCGATGCTTACCCGGTTCCCGTGAACAGCGGTTACAACGACGATCTGCCCGCGGGCCAGACTTCCGTCCTTGGTCCAGCCTCCATCGCACCAGTTGCAGTTCCCACCGCTTCCCGCAGTCGTAACAAAGGCCGGGTTATTCTGCTCCGCTATCGCCAAATGCATCCCGGCTGAGATTCCCTGCGAAGATACGAACTCGATCTCGTTGGACCCGGCATTCGCGCCACGGCTGATCACTCGCGGCTGATAAGCGACAGAGCCGAAGCCCATCTGCACCACTGCCTGTCCAGCTCCGCGGGCATCCAAAATCGTCTCGTCCGCCCCGGCTCCGCGCAGCGTAACGTTAGATGGCACTTGAATGCTTCCATGGATCGTGTAGGTTCCAGCGCGCAGCAATACCGTTTTCCCCGCTGCACACGACGCGAGCGCCGCATTGATCTCCGCTTCGCTGGCAGGTGGGCTCAACGTGGCACAAAGATCGGATCGCACCGGAATGGTCGCGACTCCAGATTGCGACCAGTCGATCCCGCGACCCGGTGCAAGCAGCAGCTTCGGCGATTGTCCGTTGGCCAAGGCCCAGGGCAGCATCAAGACCACGGCCAACATGGCAAAGCGGCCAGGCCTGAGTTTCCGCACGACCTCACTCATCGCGTTCCCGCCGTCAATCGTTCCACAAGTCCCAGATATTCCTGCTTTCGCACTCCCCAGTTGTTCTCTCCAATGAACTCCCGGGATGCCGCGCACAGCTCAGTACGACGCTCCGGCCGTTGCATCAGTTCGAGAATCTTTTCGGCAAGGTCGCGCGAGTTACCCGATTCGAAGAACTGTACTAAATTGTCGTTGAAGTAGTATTCGTCGACGCGCGTCCTCGCGGCCAGCACCGGAACTCCCATGGCCATAAACTCCATAATCTTCGTGCTGAACGCCTCATTTCCGAAGGTGTCGCTGCGCTTGGGCACTACTCCCAGATCCACACCCGACATGATGGCAGCCACCTCCTCGAGCGGAACCAGTCCGGCAAGTGAAATGCAGTCCCCCAGGCCGCGCTCGAGAATCAAGCGCTTTAGGTTTTCGCGCTCCGGGCCGTCGCCAATCAACATAAGACGCAGGTGCGGCACGGTTTTCCGCAGCAACCCCACCGCTTCGACGGCAAGGTCAAGCCCTTGATGCCAGCTAAGCGTGCCGGGATAGCACATCACGAACTCATTCGCGCCGCGTGCCGGAGCCGGGCGCGGCCAGAAGATTGCAGGATCGGGATAATTGATGATCGCCGTGCATTTCTCCGCACGCACGGAGCGGCGAGTGAGTTTCTGCTGCCACAGGTGATTGGCGATGATCACATGATCTGCGTACGCGATCGAAAGACGCTCCATGGTCACGAGCAATCGAAACACGAGCGAGCGCTCACTTACCTTGAACTTGCTCGCATAAAACTCCGGAACGATATCGTGAATGTCGAGGATGATGCGCGCGCCCAACAGCCGCGGCACGATGGTTGCAAACACCTCAAAGTCCGGCACGGAATGCACGTGGATCAACCGGTATGGCTCGCGAAGATGATGAACGGCGAGAAACCAAGCCGACCGCAAGAAGAAGATCAGTAACTTGATTAAATAGCTGAACGGTCCCTTTTCATTGATTACCCGCTTTTGAATGCGATATACATGCACCCCCTGGATGACTTCGTACCAGGGCTGCCCTTCGCGGCCCAACGCAATGGCATCCACGCGGTCGCCGCGTCGCGCCAGCGCCTCAGCGTACCGGCGCACGCGGTTGTCCGTCTCATAATAGGTGTAGGCAAGCATGCATGCTTTCATCGCGCCGCTCCTGACCATGCGCGACCGTCTATGCAGCGGACGTGGTCGACCGGCGCTGTCATGCTTGCACCTCGTCCAGCGTCCCGTTCGTTTGGGCCTCTTCGGTGCGATTTCCCTTGCGAGACATCAACTCGCGTACCAGCCGCGCGATCCTCTGCAAAGGCTGAGTGCCTCCGTGGAGCACCACGATCAACGCGAAATACAGCACTCCAAATGCAATGGTCATCAGTGCTGCGCGCAGAGCGGCGCCTCCTGCTCCGCCTAGGTGATCGAGGCGCGGGATTCGCTTGAGCCCGTAGACAATCAACAACGATGCCGCAAGCGAGGCGACCAAGTACCTCCACAGGATGAAGAACACAGAGCGCCCGCGGAGGTGGATCGGCTTGCCGGCATAGGACATGGCGGGAACGACAAGGATCCAGAACGATACGCACCATGCTACGGCCATGCCCTGGGGGCCCCAGTGCAGTCCAACCATAAAGGAAAGAAGAATGACCGTCCATTCGACGATGACCCAACGAAACCATCTCTCCGCGTGACCCAGGGACACATGAATCCAGCCATGGACTCCATAGACGATCATCATGCCGATACCCGGAGCAAAATAGGTAAAGATGATGCCACTGGTCTCCCAGCCGGGTCCGAGCAGCACTCGAATCAGATCCCTGCCGATCAATGTGAGATCGCCCGCGAGGCCCATCCCGATCAGCGACATCACCGCGATCGCCCCCAGCAGGTAGCGCCTCAACTGTGCATGATCGTCACGTACCCGGCTTAGTGCGGAAACCGCCACGTTAGAAGTAGCGGAAACCAATTGATTCGCAGGAAGTGCGAAGAGGTCATATGCTTTCTTGTAAAACCCCAATGAATGCGCGCCAAAGCGCCAGCCTACAAGGAGGTTGTCCGCATTCCTGGCGAAGTAGTTGATGCTGTACCGGCCAGTAATGTGGCTGGTGAACCTGATCGCGTCCCGTATTCCCGGCACGCGGCGCGGCAGCCGCGGTACCCAGGGACACATGAACCAAGCGCCTATCGCGGTGCTGAGCGCCAGGGCGCATGCCCCCATGACCAGGGACCAGTAGCTCCAACCAGCAATGGCAAATGCAATCGAGGTGAGCACGCCCACGGCGCGCGCAACAATGTCATTCTTGGCTACACCCGTGAATCGCATGGCACGTTTCAACAGCGCGACGTGTAGCGTGGGAAGGCAGGTTAGGAGCACAGCGACCGATATGCCGGCGGCGACGCCCGCGACCAGTCTTTCATGATAAAACCAACCCATTAAGGGGCCGGCAAGCGCAAACGCAGCGGACAAAATGATAGCGAGAAGAAAGTTGATCCAGAAAAGAGCACTCGCAAGTTCCTCTGTGAGTTCATGGCCCTGCACTATCAGATCGAAAAAACCATTGGCTGGTCCATTCATGAGCAAATAGCTGAAAGTGGTCACCATTGCCACCAGGCCAAAATCGCGAGGCGTCAACAATCGCGAAAGCGTCGCGGCTGCCACAATCTGGATCCCGATCCCCATCGCCCCCGAGAAGATCGTCATTCCGGCACTGCGCACGGCCAGGCGGCGCAACGATCCGCCCGCATTCGGCACGACCGGCGCGAACCTTCCTTCTGCATCAAATGGTTTCAACCAAATCCCTCAAGAGCCGCACGCGTGGCGTCTCATCGCAAAATCCGCGTTTCGCCATTCACCCGCGCTTCCCAAGAGGCTGGCATCGCGCTCGACGCCGCTCGTGAAAACGCCGGAATAGCCGTGACCGATAGCAGAAATCCGATCCAGGTGGGGCTCATCATCCGAAAGCCGGCTTCAGTGCAGCTGTAAATCAACCCCGCTGTCAATAACGCGAGTCTCAATCTAGCTGCATGCGGATCTCTTCCCAACAGAGTCATCGCATTTCGATAACCGGTCACGGTCAACAATCCAAGTAATGCGATTCCCAGCCAACCCAAATTGAGATACATCTCCAAATATCCGTTGTGCGCCTCCTCAATACCCACCTGGCTCATATCCCAGACGGATTGCATCCGGTTGCCCATCCAGAAACTCTCATACCCAGTGCCAATCAGCGGATTTGTGTGCTGCGCAAGAACTGCCGCCCAGATCTGTGTTCTTCCTGTGAGTGTCGAGTTTCTTCCAATCGAATGCAAAAGGCCAGCCCCGGTGCTCAAAAACAAAGCGAACAGCGCAAAACCAATGGCCCCAAACACCAGTCCCGACACGGCGGCCCGATTTCGTGATATTCGCGGAAGAGCCGATCCCACCATGACCCCTCCGGCCAGTGCGAGGCACGAAAGCGAAGTCATGGAATCTGCCTTGATGATCAACCAGACCGCCATCAGGACGAGCGCTCCTTGCGCTATCAGATGCCGCCCACGGTGCTCCATGGCGCGATCCAGGTACGCGCGAATAAACGACCACAGGGCACCTAGTCCGGAGAACATGCAGAGCACGCCTAGAAGATTCTTGAACGTGGTCACACCAAAATACATCATCACGCGATCGGTCTGGTTGTACGCCGATCCCATCGCCGGATAGTACTTGATAAACAAGATGGACATCGGCAGTAAAACGAATCCCACCCGCGCAAACATGCGGCGAATGGCCACTGCTGGCTGCGGATCCGTAACCACCACCAGCACCATCAAGATGTCGCCTACGGCCTTGACACACCGCTTGATGGCGATCGCCGGATCATCGGACCACGCTACGCTTGCAATGCAGTATGCAAAGAACAACAGCACGGGGAGATTGATGCGCAGAAACTGCCTGACCTGGGCCGCCCTTCTGTTCAGCACGAGTCCAGCCGCAACGATCAGGAGCCCGTAAACAGCCGCGTCTAGCGGGCTGCCTTCCGTATATCGATCGGAGAGAGTCATTTCGCGGTTGACCTGCAGCCACATCGAGACCGGCCGCGAGCTCACAATCAAGAGCCAGATCACGGGAATCCACAACGCCCAGGAGGTACGCCGATCCTTCTCCCGGGCCAGATAGAACAGCGCGGCGACGAGACCCGCGGTGATGAGAGTGGCCAGAATCTTCATGCCGCGTCGATGAACAACCGGTGAAAGTGTTCGAGACTGAGGAGTTTGTGAATCGTCGGCGTAAAGTTTTCCTCCCCGTTCAGATGCCTCCGTATTGCCGTTTCCAGGCGCGCGCGATCCACATACCAGCGGGATAGCGTGCGGTCGTCGAGCAGCATGTCACGAACGTAGCCGGCCAGCTCGCCGCGAAACCATAGCGAAAAATGCGTAAATTTGTGCCGCCCCACGAAGGTTCGCTCTAATTGGCCCCCCAACAGAGTTTGATCCATATTAGCGAGCCACCGCGGCGATGCATGTTCGCAGGCGTACTCCGCCCGCATGGTTGCTCGATGCAGTTGCTGGCTGCAGAGCGCGGTGAGAGTTCCCCCTCGGCCTGCAAATCCAAGGTCTGTCCGAATATTCGCCAGCGCTTCGTTCCCTTCTCGAATGAGGCGCACTCGCATGTCATTGCTGCGCAGAACGCTGCCGGGGGCTCGGTATAAGAGGCGCACGAGATCGTTGTCAAGATACGGCGAACGCATCCCCACCTGCGACGACTCAACAGAGAGAATTCCTGGGTAGTGCCACGAGGTCTGATGCAGGGAAGCAAGCGTCAACGGATGTCCCGTCATCGTCGCGTGATACGTCCCACTGGCCGCTCCAATTCCGTGCGCAAATCCCGGAACGCACCCTCCAGGATCGGAGTATTGCGGCCGGAACATCGTTATTTGGCGCAACACCTGGTCCCCATAGTTCCCCGTCACTCGAATTGGTGCTATCTCGCGCGCCAACCGATTCACGTATAGATCCGGCGCATGTTGCGTGCCGGCACTACCATCGCTCAGATAGACCGCGCGCTCGGCAATTTTGGGAAAGTCGGCCAGGAAGTCCTTACCCACTGTAAGAACCGAATGCCTTTGGCCGCACAGAGCAGCCACCCGCCGCGCGATTCTCACATCGCGCGATTCGCGATGCGCTCCGCCGAAGGTGAAACACGGCAGAGACCCAGCGTCAGGCGGGAACCACGCCAGAATCATGCGGGTGTCCAAGCCGCCGGTCAGAGAGAGACCCACCTTCTGCGTGCCCGCAAACGACCGCGGCAATACTCGCGCAAACGTCTCCCTCACTTCGCGGTGGTAGATTTCCGGCGGCAGGGTTCCTTGACTCTCCCATTCATCTCGGGAAAAATACAGATCCTTGGCCTCCAATTGTCCGGCGCGAAAGCGCCACCCGGATGCAGGGGGCAACAGGAAGATCCGATTGAACAGAGTTCTGTTTTCAAGCACGCATCCGCAAGCCAGACTCTCGCCGATTCCGCGCACATCCGATTCGCGCAACTCGGGGCGCACCGCGAGAATCGCCTTTGCTTCCGCGGCGAAATAAAACCCGTCCAGCGCCTCGTGATAGTAAATGCGCGTTAATCCGTAGCGATCGTTGAACAGGACCACAGTGCGGTCCGCACGATCCGCCAGCACGCCCTGAAACTGCCCGTTCAGCCGCGCCAGAAAGTTAGAATCCGATTCGCCAGGAGGTACTTCAAAACCGCACGCCGGCCGATTTCCATTTCCATCCGTGGCATGATGCTTCAAATTCCCCGAAAACTCCTCGCCCGTGAAGAACAGCAGTTTTTGGCGACTCGCATCGAGCATCGGCATTTGGGTATCGCCGTCGCGCAACACCCAACCCAAATAGAGGCCCAGGTCCTCATCACACCAGTGCCCAGAGACGTAGAACGGCTCATGCAGCATGGACGCGACCATGCGCTGCACCAATTGGGCCGCGATCTTTCGCGGTTTGGGTGAAATGATTCCCGCAATTCCCGGCATGTCTTTTCCTACGTCGCTTGCTTCTCCGCCTGCTGCCGTCGCAAATACCAACGGCTGCGAATCTCCCGCAGCCTTTCGCCGACCGGCTCAGGCAACCGGTCGAGCATCCTGTGATGAAGCCCCAACCGCAGCGCGGCCTTTCCCCACGCGCTCATCGGAACGTAATAACGAGGCAAATCCACGCGTTTGAATCCGTTTCGCTCCTTGAATTCCGTCAGATTATCGCGCTCGCGCTTGCCATAGGCGAAGTGCGAATACACGATATTTGGAATACCGCGCGCCGCGCACGAACGCACCGCATACGCCACCAGCGCATTTGTCGGAGCCTTATCCCGATGCTGGATTTTGGAGACAATGTTCATCAAGCCAGCCTGGATCCGCTCCTCATCCCAAACCATCTTGATAAACCCGATGAGTTCCTCGCCCAGGTAAGCACCGATGAACGCGCTGGAGTCGAGGTAAGTGGCCTCTTCTCTGTACACTGTTGCGAAATCTTTGCCGAAGTGCGGATACGCTCGCCCTTGGCGAACCGGCGTCTCGTTGTATATCTGCGCAATACCGCGCACCAATTCGTCGCTGAAAGGTACCTCGCGCAGCACCACGCCTTTCTTTTCAGCCTGCTTGGCCTTGTTTCGGGCCTTGAATCCGATCTGCTTGTCCCACCAGTCTTGAAAAGTGGATACCGGGAGGACCGCCAGGTTCTCCCACTCCATCGGATACCTATACTTCGGGGTGGTGTTGGTAATGGTCTGCGTGAACGTGAACAGGTCGATGCTCAGCTTGCGCACGCGTAGTTCTGCAATCAACGGCTCCGGATCAGACAGAAACTGATACATATCGGCATCCAGCCGAGCCACTCGAACCATTCCTCGGGATATCTTGATCTCCCGACCACACACCTGCATAGATCTCCTTCTAATCCTTTCCACGCTTTTGCATGGACACTGTTTCAACCGCTTACGTACTCTTCCCTCACGGGGTTCATCTTCAAACGGCCGAGCAGCTTGCCGGCGTGATCACAGAGCTTCACCAGCAGCGTCATAAATCTGTGCTGCCCCATGAGAAAGGCAACCGGCAGCGCCAGCGCATAGAGCGGAACGGCAATCAGCGATTTCGCAATACTCATAAGCCCGCAATCCGGCTGAATCGCCGCGTTTGCACCCTGCATCAGGGCTTTCCTGATGTAGTATTTGCGCGACCAGCGGGCCGGAGGAAGCACTTCCGATACCACAGCATCCGAAGACCAAACAAATCTATATCCCTGCTGGATTTTTCTTTGAAAGTAATCCTGATCTTCGCCCGCTCTGAATTCGGGACGGAACGGGGCAGGATCGCCTGCGAAGATCGCCCGGTTAAGCAAGACATTCCCGGTCCGTGCCTCGCGCCACTTCACTTCCAGCCCTGTAGGTTTGACGGGGCGATCATACAGTGAACTCCGACGCAACCATTGTGGTGCTTCGGGCTCCAGGAATCGTTTTACGGGGCCCAGGACGCCGGCGACGTTGTATCGGCAATACGCTCGCAACAGGTTCAACAGCCAATCCGGCTCCGGGAGTTCGTCGTCGTCGATGAGAGCAACGTAGTCGCCCTCGGAGTTCTCGATCACCTTGTTTCGCGCGCGCGCGATTCCTCGATGCGGCTCGGAACAGTACTTCACGGGGACTGGCAGGAGGGCGCGCGCCTCTTCGACCGTCTGCTCTCCGGATCGGCCTTCATCGTTGTCCGCCACCACGATTGAATAGGTGAAGGCGAGATCCGTTCTCTGCTCCCCGACGTTAAGAAGGAGCCGCTTCAGCATTTCGGGGCGCTTGTAAGTGCAAATACACACCGCGATGTGCGGCAATATGCGCACACCGTCTGCTGCCGCTTCGCCAACGCGGTCTGGAAGCTCAGGAGCTTTTCCAGGCGCCCCCAATTGATATCCACGCGCAACCTCGACGTTCTCCGCAATCGCCTGAAAGCCGCGGTTCATCAGAAATTCGTATTCGTGCTGCAGCTCTGGATGAGTTTCTATCTCCACAGAACTGGTCCGCGCAAACTGCAGACACCTGGCCAGCCGCTCGCGATCAATAGGCGCCAGGTTGAAAAAGTAGTCTGTTGACCAGTGCCGCGTTGCCAGGATTCTATCCTGCAGCGCACGATAAAGCCTGTTGAGAGGACTTTTATCCCGGGGGCCAAAGGTAAAATTGCGCCGCACAATCGTGCGCCTCGGAAGAAGCCTCTGGAAAAGCACGTTTGCGCTGAGATGCATGTGATGGTGCCCATCGATACGCGTGGCAGGCGCGCCATGCAGCCGTTCGAACTCCTCCAATTGGTGCTTTACCACGTACTCGAACGACTTCGCTAGAAGCGCATTGAAGATGGCGGGCGCATAGCGGTGGGACCGCAGATACCGGGCCAGGTCCCCCTGCCTTCGCACCAGTTCCGCTGGGGCCCTCCTTCCTGTGAAGGGCGTCGTCAAGTTCAAATGCAGTCCGGCATCCAGGTTGTATTCGCGGGCGATCTCCGCTGCTCTTTCCGAGTCGTCCATGAAAACCATGGCGCTGGCCGAAGACACAGCCCGCCGCCGGAAACACTCAAGAATTCGGTCAGTAATCCCGGCAGTGCAGCCCCAATCATCTGCATTCACGATAATCATTGCGGGCGATGGGCCCGCCGATGCCTCCGCAGCGGTGGCCACGCGCGTCGAATCGGGAATGGCGATCTGCTGAGTCATTGGTTGATTATGGAGTGCGTGTAGGCGCGGGCTCTGCATGAGATTGCTGAGGCTCGGCTTCCGCCACGGCTTTGCGCGAGAACAGTCGTGCCAGGCGCTCCATCTGCTCTTTACGGCGAAAGGCTATTAATTCCTGCGGAACCGGCCGCTCGATGCGCCGCGCCGCAGCATATATGTATCCCGCGATCAGCGCGCATCCGCGAACGATGAACGGCCTCTTCGTCATTTGGTAAAGTCCGCGAAAGACTTGCCACAGGGGGCCGTTGCCCACGGCATAATCCCGCTTGCCAAGGTTGAACCGCATCCGAATCGGCCCGCTCTGCGCGCTGCCCAGGGCGCGGTGATGGAGGCAAATCTTTTCCGTATAGGTGCGCGTCTTCCACCCCTTCATACGCGCCGTCAGAGTCGCTATCGTGTCGATCGCGCCGCCTTTGGCCGCCACGTAGCCGCCAATCTCCTCAAAGCACGCCCGCCGGAAGACCTGGCACGCTCCGGAGACATGATCCACGGTCATGAAACGGTAGTCGTAGATTTCGCTGGTGGTGTCACGGTAGGGCGTCCCAGCTACCCCAAGCTCCGGATCCCCTGCGATTCTCTCCAGCAGGAATTCAAAATAGTCCGGCTCAAAAGTAATGTCCGCATCCAGGCTCGCGATGACTTCATACGACAGGCCTTCCATCCGCGACCATCCAGCATTGAATGCCATCACCTTTCCGGCAAAGTGGCGCTCCTTGCGCTCCGGGGTGCGCACCAGCTCGATCCAAGGATGCTCCGCTGCGTAGCGCTGCACAAGCTCATCCGTGCCGTCCGTGGAACCGTCGCTGACGATAGCCCATTTGAGCGGGCGAACCGTTTGCGCTACCACAGCGCGGATTGTGCCTTCGATCACCCAAGCCTCATTCCGCGCCGGTGTAACCAGCACATAACGTGGCAGGCCGATGGATCCGTGGTTGCAGTTGCTCATGGGCAAATCCTCGGGTACACCGCCGTTTTACAACGCGCCGGCCGCTGCTTCCAGCTTGGGCGTCGCAGGGGGTAAATCTGGAGTGCTTTTCCGGCAGAACGCCAGCACCTCGGCTACCACGCGTGCCTGCTGCGCGGGGGAAAGTTGCGGATACATCGGCAGCGAGACAATTTCGGTAGCGACACGCTCTGTCACCGGAAATGCGCCGCGCTCGTAATTCATTGCGGCGTATGCCTTCTGCAGGTGAAGCGGAATCGGATAGTGAATGCCCGTGCCGATACCTGCATTCTTCAGGTGATCGATCAAACCGTCGCGATCCTGCACGCGGATTACGTACAGGTGATACACCGCCCGGGACCACGCTGGGTGGATGGGAAGCACAATGTTCGGCGCATCAGCCAGGAGCCGGTTGTAAGCCAGGGCCCGCTCGCGGCGCTGCGCGTTCCAACTCGCCAGGTGCGGCAGCTTGGCCGAGAGAAACGCCGTCTGGATCGCATCCAGCCGGCCGTTATATCCCTCGATGTCGTGATAGTATTTCTTCGCCTGCCCGTGATCGCGCAGGAGCCTTATGCGTGCAGCTACCTCTGGATCGTGCGTAGTCGCAGCGCCTCCCTCGCCGAGTGCTCCAAGGTTCTTCCCTGGGTAGAAGCTGAACGCCGCCGCGCGCCCCATCGAGCCCGCTTTGATCCATCGGTTATGGCGAGCCGAAAAATACTCAGCTCCATGCGCCTGGCAGGCGTCCTCGATCACCGAAAGGCCGTACTCCTCCGCCATGCCAAGGATTGCGTCCATGTCCGCCATCTGTCCGTACAAATGCACCGGCACGATCGCTTTCACTGGCCGTCCGCTGCGAATGCTGATCACTCGCCCACGCTCATCCCGCGCACACTGGGTTTTGAGATAGCTTTGCAGCGCGCTCACCGACAGGTTGTACGTGCCTTCGTCAATATCGACGAACTCCGGCAGCGCGCCAGCCTGCGATATCGCCTCTGTGGTTGCGATAAAGGTATGCGGGACCGTCAGCACAACATCCCCGGCCTGAACCCCGCAGGCCATCAGCGCAAACCGCAGCGCGTCCGTCCCGCTGTTCAGGGCCACCGCGTGCGGCACATCGCAAAAGGCCGCAAATGCCGTCTCAAATTCCTCTACCGGCGAGCCGCCGACAAACGAAGCCGTCCGCAAACATTTGCGAAATGCCTCCACCAACTCCAATTCAAGCTCGCGATGGGGCGTGACCAGATCCAAAAACGGAATCGGGCCCGGTTGCGTGCTCTCGGCTGCTATCGAAGTGAACCGCAAAATCCGCGCCGGATTCCCCGCCACCACAGCGTTCGCCGGCACATCCCTGGTCACCACGCTGCCCGCCCCCACAATGGCATTCTCGCCCACCGTCAGGTTCGAGAGAATCTTCGCACCGGAGCCAATGGAAGCGCCTTTGCCTATCCGGGTATGCTCCACCCTCCAGTCCGCATCCGTCTGCATGCTACCGTCCGCATTTGTCGCTCGCGGATACCTATCGTTCGTAAAGATCACGCCGTGGCCTATGAAGACGTTGTCTTCAATCTCGACGCCCTCACAAATGAAGCTGTGGCTGGAGATTTTGCAGTTCCGCCCCACTCTAGCGTTCTTCTGGATCTCAACAAAGGCGCCGATCTTCGTCCCGTCTCCCACCGAGCAACCATAGAGGTTGACGAACTTCGACAGCCGTACGTCCTTGCCAAGTCGCACATCCTCGGCAATGCATTGGTAGGCATTCATAGGTAAACCAAAGCCCCCCGTTTGCTCAGCGATTCCGTCGCCGCCTCCAGCATCTTCACAATCCGCAGGCCGGCGTGACCGTCATTGATCGGTTGATTCCCCGTCTCAATGCACTCTACGAAATACTTCATTTCCATCTGCAGGGCCTCCAACTGCTCCAGGCGCGGCGCCCACATGTCTCCCGACCGATAATTGACCAGAAGCTTGTACACACCCTCCTGGCTGGTGGTCTGCACCCCGCGGTCATAGACCCGAACCTTTTCATCCGCCACCAGGTCGTTCCACACCACCATGCGCTTTTCGCCACCAATCAGAGTCATGCGCACCTTGACTGGAGAGAGCCAGTTCACGTTGATGTGGGAGATGAGCTTGTCGGGGAAATACACCGTTAGATACGCAACATCTTCGTACTGGTTGACATGCTTCTCACCGGTTGCCACCACCGCCTCCGGCTGGCCCTTCATCAGGTGATCCATGATGGAAAGATCGTGTGGTGCGAGATCCCACAAGACATTGACGTCGTGTTGGAGCAGACCAAGGTTCACGCGTGTGGAATCGTAGTAGTAGAGCTTTCCAAGTTCGCCATCTTTAATCATTTCGCTGATCTTGCGCACCGCACCTGTGAAAAGGAACGTGTGGTCAACCATTATCTTTAGATTGCGCTTGTGCCCTAACTCTACCAGTTCCTCACCCTGCGCGGAGTTCGTTGTGAACGGCTTTTCCACGAACACATGCTTGCCATTGAGCAAAGCTGTCTTAGCCAACTGGTAATGCGTCCAGACCGGCGAGACGATCGCTACCGCGTCGATCTTTGTTGAGGCAAGGATCTCTCCCGGATCGCCGGTGACGTGGACGTTCGGATGTGCCCGCTGGGCGCGCAACCGCGCTCCGCTATCCAGATCGGCAATGGCAAGCACCTGCGAACCTTCGAGGGACGCAAGGTTGCGGACGATATTGGGTCCCCAGTAGCCGTACCCGATTACACCGAAATTCAATGTCTCACCACTCTTTGCGTGCCATTAAGGAGAGGATCTTACGGCGGCAAAGTCGGGGGGCCGCGCGTATCATTTGTATTCGTTGGCCTGAGCCTATGCTCGAATGCTACTTGCCGGAGTTGGCCGAATTCAATACGCTCCGGCGCCTTTGATCACCGCCAAGGGCGTCATCAGAAGAATTTTGATATCCATCCAAAGGGTCCAAGAGGTCGCGTACCGCAAGTCGAGCCGAACCATGTCGTCGAACTTCACTGAACTGCGCCCCGTTACCTGCCAAAGCCCAGTGACGCCTGGCTTTGCCTCCAGGATGCGCCGCCGATGCCATGTCTGATAGGCCGCGAGTTCATAAGGAATAGGGGGCCGCGGCCCCACCAGCGACATATCGCCTTTCAGCACATTAAAAAACTGCGGCAGTTCATCGAGACTGGTGCGGCGCAGCAGGTGCCCAATCGGTGTAATGCGATGATCGGCCGTCAGCTTGAAAACGGCCTTCCCGCTTTCGTCCGTCCCCTTCGGCTCTGCCTCGTTCTTAATGAGCTTCATCACGTATTCCTTGTGGACGCCGTGATCGCTATTCAGCTTCATCGAACGAAACTTCAAAACCGTAAAAAGCTTGCCATATTGACCGACGCGCTGCTGGCGAAACAGCACTGGCCCTTCCGAGGTGAACTTGATGGCGAGGGCAATGGCGACAAGAAGAGGCGAGAGTACAAGGATTACAAGCGCGCTCAGGGTTATATCCAGAGCACGCTTGACCATGAGCAGCGATTTCTTCCGGCCCCCTGGATTCATGATGTCCGGGTAGAGCGTGGTGTTCGTCGAGCCTTCGGGTGCTGCATGATCCCACTCATCGGGGAAAAAGTGGAATGAGATATTCACATGGTCAAATTCGTTACCATCCAGCTCTTCGCGAACCAGCGCGCTCACCCGGGCGAGAATCGTGTTGCGAATCAAGTTCCTGTCAGTAGTGAGCAACTCAGTAAAAACTACACCGAGCGTCGCGCGCTCCCGATACCAGCCGACGATATCCGTGTCGCGACTTGCGTTCATCAGAACTGAGATCATCCGGTCAAGCACCTTGTGACTCATCGGAGAATCCGGATTTTCTGTCACGTCGACCAGCATCAGCAGAAACGGCTCATGTGAGCGTTCGCTCCGTTTGCGCTCCAGTGCAATCATTCGCTTGAAGGACCCCTCGGAAAACATCTCGCGTTCGCCGGGAGTCAGCGGTTCCAGAAGCGGATTTGCAGGCTTGGGAATGTTGTGAAGACGAACGGGACTCACGACGAACTCCTCCGAAAGCCGGACAAAGGGGCTTAGCCCAAATAGGTAAACGGCACCGGGGGGAGGGTGGATTCTCATTCTACACCTCTTGGGGCCGGTGAAGCTCGGGCCGCCCCCTCCAATCCCGCTGGCACTGCTGAAGTTGACTTGATGTTAGGTCTTGGTGATAACGCCAACAATGCCCCGTTCGTGCTAACGTGGCGGCAAAAGGTGCAATCCTGTACCTCACGAGAGCATTAGTACCACTGAGGCATTCAAGGGAAGTTTCGGAGCACCCTCGCACAATAATATTTGTTGTAACGTCTAATATTGTGGAGGCATCCAGCACTTGGGTGCCATCAGGTTGTAGCTGACCGGGAAGAGTGCCGAATCCCCTTTTGGTACTCCAGAACTCTGAAAGGAATTCCTCAATGAATCGACTTGCACTCGCCGCCGCCGCTTTCGGCCTCGCCGCTCCGATGCTGATGGCCCAGACCTCTCAATGGAACATCGACCCTGCTCACAGCGAAGTCGATTTCACCGTTCGCCACATGAGCATCTCCAATGTTCACGGCCAGTTCGGCGGGATCAAGGGAACTATCGTTCGCAATGGAACCGATCTGGCCAAATCCACCGTCTCGGTCACGATCGACGTCGCCAGCATCGACACCGGAGTGAGCGCCCGCGATAACGATCTAAAAGGTCCGCACTTTTTCGATGTTGCCAAGTTTCCAACGGCCACGTTCACCAGCACAGGCGTGAGCGGCTCTGGGACACATTTCATGGTGGCTGGAAATCTCACGCTGCATGGCGTTTCACACCCCATCCAGCTCGATGTGGAAGGTCCCAGCCCAACGATTACCGGGATGGACCACAAACCCCATACCGGATACTCCGCCACTGCAACCATCAACCGCAAGGATTTTGGAATCGGCGGCAACTACCCTGATTCCATTGTGGGGGACCAGATTAAGCTCACGATCGATCTCGAGGCCGTGGAACAGCAGTAAAAGAATGGAAGGCCTCGACGGTTCGCTTCAGCCTTCAAAGGAGGGCTTATGCCAAAGCTGAAAGATGAGATCCAGCAAAGCCGCCCCTTTTCGAGCCAAGCCGAAGAGGCCCTCCTGAACCTTTTTCGCACTGCCGACTGCCTGCAGCGCGACATGCAGCGGGCAATCCGCAAACACGGCCTCACGTCCACACAATACAACGTCCTGCGGATTTTGCGCGGCGCCGGTCCTCAAGGCCTGACCTGTTCGGCAATCAGCGAGCGCATGATCGCCTCCGATCCCGATATTACGCGCCTGTTGGGGCGCCTGCAGCACATGGGATTCATCCGGCAGCAGCGGGACAAGCACGATCGGCGAATCCGCTGGACGACCATAGCTCCCGCCGGCCTGCACCTGCTCGACGATATTGAGCCGCTCGTTCAAAGGCTGCCAGGGGACTATCTCGGTCACCTGAGTACGGCCGAGATCAGCGAGTTCATTCGCCTGCTCGAATTGGCACGCAAACACTGTGGCGATGCCGCAGCGGCCGTCAGTTGTGAGGGCGAGAAGGGAGAGCTTTCTTGCGACGCTTCTGCGAAATCCCGATCATGAAGCTAACTTGGAAAATTGAGATGGGATAAATAGGTGGCTAGTGGTTCGCGATGCGCTGGGCGACTACTTCTTCATCCGCGTCGGACTGGATGATCTTGTTATGCAGGCAGTATAGAGCGAGTTCGAGGCGGTCGCTTACGCCGAGCTTATCGTAGATCTTACGCAGGTAGTTCTTGATTACCTGTTCCGTAGTTCCAAGTTGAAACGCAATCTCCTTATTCCGTTTGCCCTGGGTGATGCAGGTAATGATCGCGATCTCCTTGGGAGAGAGCCGCGGTTGGCTCTTCGGGCTGACCAATGCCGCTGCCTGGGCGCGATAAGCCTCGATAACCCAATTCACCGATTGATTGTCGATCCAGGTTTCTCCTGCAGCGATCCGCCGGACGCAGCGCACCAACAAATCAGGCGAAATGGACCGCGAGATAATTCCGCGAACGCCCCGCCGGTAGAGTTCCACCGTGTGATTCTCGTCGTTTGAGACCGCCTGGACGATCAGCTTCACATCTGGCGCGATGCGCATCAGGTCAGGAATTGCATTTGTGGTGCCGGCCAGCAGCGCGCCCTCCAACAGGACCACGTCGGTGGGATAGCGTTCAATCGCAGCATGCAGATTCTCCAATGAATCTGCCTGCGCAACCACCCGCAGGTCGTCTTCGAGCGCGAAGATTTTCCGTATCCCGACGCGGTAAATGGCCTGGGAATCGGCAAGAATGATGCGGATCGTGCCTGGCTTTACAGGCGAGTCCGAAGCTTCGGCGTCAGGGGAGTCTTGAGTAATTTCCATACGGGCACGGCGCTTCCCGGCCAGTTGTTATTGCTCAACGAATCGATAATCGTCAATCGTTGCGGCAACCTGGGACTGGGATTGGCTCATGGAGCAGCGTACCACACGTCCTCTACAATTCACCAGCACATCGTGCGGGGTACCCAGCACGGCACCTGGCATCCGCAGCGAGAAATCAATTCTCTCGCCCACAGCAATTGAGTCGCTCATGATGAACAGAACCCCGCTGGCCGAAATGTTCTCCGTCAGGGCCCGATGGTCCCCGTCCGTTCCAGAAACCACGATCGGAAGCCGGAGAGGAAATCGGACCGCACACCTGACCTCCTGCTTGTGCTCCGTCGCCAGTGCTGGGGCGGCAACCACCCTGAGCCCCGAGTTTGCAATCTCACTCATCAATCTGGTTGTGCTCTCTGGTAAAACTGTCGCTCTTACCAACACTCTATGCCAGATTGCAGGCGGAGCGCAGATAACAATAGTTTCCAGAATGGTAATCTTCGTTTGACCTCATCCGCCCCCAGCGCGGGCTTAAACGGCCCCTGCCCGTGACGCTCTGCTGGTTACCTGCAAGGGATCTTTCCACAACGTGGAGGGATCTCCGTCGCTCAATGGGTTAGGCCGCGGTGAAATCCCCGCTGCATCAAACGCCCGCGTCGAAAACGCCACAATCCAATAGATAAGAACCCCAAAGAAGATCGACGATTCGCCCTCCTCAATCCCCACAGTCACCGAGGCAGACCAGGGATGTGTCAGGAGCAGGCTTCCTGCCAGGCTGGCCAGGGCGTAAATTCCGACGCCGGTGGCAATCTGTAACTCGCGCTCTCCCATGCCAACCCGCACAAAATGATTCACCAGAAACTGGATCAGTCCTCCCAAGAGCACCAGGAACAGAATGCGCAAAAGCGCAAGGGTCATTTGCATGCGTATGACCGAGTGCCATACCCCGGGCCATTCATCCTTCAACCATGAGTCGGAAATGCGCCAGAAAATAGGAGCCATGCCCACCACAATGCCGACCAGGAGGAGCAGAATGCTTCGCGACGCGATCCTGGGCAACGGCCGCAGCACCGACCGCGCCAGGTCAAACAATACGACGAAGAGGACCATCCCATCGCACCATACTTCTACAGGGAAAACCCTGGCATACACGTTCAGTCCGAGTGCGGCGTACATCGCGATATCGCTGAGGATCAGCCAATAAACATACCCGATAAACGCGGGCACCTGACGTGCCGCGCCTCTCCTTAAGAGGATACCTAGAAGGAAGATCTCCGCCGTGGTTCCCAAGATCGCCAATGTGATCGAAAAGACAGACACTCTGGCCCCCGAATGCCCCGCACCCAGTTTTTTCCGATGAAGCGAACCCTACCACGGGGGCCGTCGCATGCACAACAGACTCGCGTCCGCTGGGTGCAGGCTCAAAGAACGGCAAACACCCGAAATGGCTGGCCATTCATGGTAGGCGAGAGCTACGCGCAGTCCCCTTTCGGGATGTGCTGCGTGCCGAACCCGGCAAGACTGCCCTCAATGCCCTTCTCCCACAGCGTTGAAGGACCGGATTCGGGCTGCGCCTCCTCGGCGCGCTGCTCTGCGTTTGCCGGCTCCGGACGGAGAAAGCACACAATCCAATAAATGAGGCAAAGCTCGTAAATTGCACCTACCGACCCGTAGATCGCATTGAATACCACCGGAACTACGAAGCTTTGGTAGGTCGTCACGAGACTCTCCGCCAGACTCGCCAATGCGTAGACGCCGATTCCGGTGGCAATTTGCATCTCGCGTTCATGCCATCCCATGGGGATCGAGTACCGGGCAAAGTACTGGACCAATCCACCAATCAACAGCAGGAGAAAAACCCTCAGAACCGAAAAGGTCAGCTGCTCTCGAAGGAACTGATGGTAGTAGTGGTAATGAGCCCATAAGGCCCAGGAATTGGTGAGCTTCCAGAGGATCGCGCCTGCGACCGCCGTTATCAGGCCAAGCAATCCGACAATTACCCTCGCGATCGGCAAAGGACGCAGTGCTGCTCGGGCAAGATCGAGTAAAACGACGAGAAGGATGACCCCCTCGGTTGCCGCCTGGATATCGGCGAAGATTGCGTAGACCTTTAGAACACGATAGGGATACACCACCCCCGCGACGATGTCCCCCAATACACTCCAAAGGACGTAAACGTAGAAGGTGGGAAGTATGCGGCTGATGCCTCGCTTGGAGACGATTCCGAAAAGCACGATCTCCGTACAGACCGTCGAGATCAGGAGAAGTTCTTGAAAGAGTTCCACGTCTGCCCCCAATTCCCAGCGTCGAAAAGGTCCTGAATAGGAAGTCCCACCTACGAAGATACAGTCTATCCATCTAGGGTTAACGCCCTCTGCTGTCGGCGCCTTTGCAGCCATTCGAAGTTCTGCTTGGGTGTCGCCTCTCTGGCCTATTGGGTTGGAATTCATTCGACGAGGACAAGGCAGATTACCTGGACACACCAAAGATCGTCCACTGTGATTACTTTAGTTGTATACACCGGTCCACTTATAGGTTACTCTTGCGGTACAAGTTTTTCCAAGGGAGTGGGTTCCATGATTGCTTCGATCAGTTTCAACCGTGTTGTCGCCGTCCTCACCTTTGCCTTAACAGTCTGCGCAGTTGCCGCCGGACCGGCAGTTCTGCCTCCGCCACCGACTCCAGCACCAGCTCCCACCGTTGCGGGTCCAGGGCTGATTCCGCCGCCCCCATTTCCGTCTCCCAGCCCGCGAGTGGTTTAATCGCCCTCGCAGAGCTCTGCTAGACTCGACTCAGCCAGCTTGCATATGACGCTGCGACGAGCAGCAACTTCTGCGCTCTGGGCCGGAGACTGACAGTGTCGTTGGACACGAGCCTATTGTTCCTTGCGATTACCGGGGAGGCGGCCGTCCTTGCGCTGCTGCTCCAGCGACGCGTTTCTCGGCTGCTTCCGGTGTTCACGATTTACGTTAGCTGGACCATTATGAGCGATGTGGTCTCATCGCTCTTGATACACAGATTTCCGGCACATTATCTCCAAATCTACAACGTCGAGATGCCTCTGGACTCTGTTCTGCAATTTGGCGTCCTCGTCGAACTAGCGTGGTCCGCGCTCCGTCCCGCCCGCGCGCTCCTTCCGCGCGGATCATTTGTTGGCGTTGCGGCAGTCATTCTGCTGGCAGGGGCAGCCATTTGGCCATTCGCTGGCATTACAGCAATTTCCGGATTAACCTCGCAGTGGCATCTCACGATGCATCTGCAACAGACCTTCACCATACTCCGCATCGTCTTTTTCCTCGCGCTCGCCGCATGTAGCCAACTACTGGCGATTGGCTGGCGCAATCGTGAACTGCAGGTGGCCACGGGGTTGGGCTTTTATTCCATGGTGAGTCTGGGCGCGCTCATGATTCAGGCGCATCAGGTTTCCCCGCTCCGTTATCACGCAATAGACGAACTCGTCGCTGTGAGCTACCTCTTCTCACTTCTCTATTGGGTGGCAAGTTTCGTCCGCAACGAAGCCCCCCGCCGCGAATTCAGCCCCCGGATGCAGAAGTTCCTGCTCGCGATCGCCGGCGCAGCTCACGCAGATCGATTGGCCATGGAACAGGCCCGGAAGAGCGTTCGCCATTGAAGTACTGTCGACGAGCCTCCCAAAAGCCAAAATGTTACCAAAGTCTCTATGGCGAATAGGTACCTGCGATTAGCCCAAAAATTACCAACCCGTTGATTTTTGGTGCGCTCCCTGCCGAATTCTGGTACTAGTTAATGGAATAGCAATCTTAGCCGGGCGGATGTACGACCGACTCTTGGTTACCAACAGCGGGTTTTGAGGGCACTCATGCTCCTTCCTCTTATCCAACTTCTTGGTTTCGCCGCCATCGCGTTTTACTTTACGCGTTGGAGATCGAATCTCCGCCGCAGAAACACCCAGTCATGGGATTCCCTTCTTGCTCGTCTGCGCCCCGAGTGGAGCGCCCGCGAGCTGAGCGATCAGTTTCTGTGGAAGGACAGCCTCAACGCCACTCCTGACGACGCCTGGCAGCGCATGGAAGGCCCCAAAGGGCTTTGGGTGATGTATCAGAATGCCCGCGTCATGCTGGAAATGGCGGATTTCGCCGCTCGCAATCACCCCGACGTGGATCGAGTAGTCATTGAAACCCTGCGCAGTGACGCAATGCAGATTCGCCTATGCGTGCTGATGGGGCTGGCGCAGTACGGTTTCACGCAGGCCAGCGAAGGCGTCCGCGTGAACGCCTATCGCGCCGCAGCCATGTACACCGCCATGGCAGCCCGGATGACACAGCTCCTTCAGGAGCATGATGCCAACATCATCCCCGACTTCGTAGCTGCCATGTGATCGCGTCTTTCGATTCTGAACACAAAGAGCCCCGGCCGAAGCCGGGGCTCTTTGTGTTTTCCCCGATTTCGTCTACGCGCGGTGCTCGGCCAGAAAGTTCAGGATCCGTGCGAATTCCTCTTCGTTCAGGCGAAAGTCCAATGCTGGCGCCACGCCTTCCACCTGACGTGCGCTCCGTCCCCCTACGATTGCGGCGGTAATCGCCGGATTATGCAACGTCCAGGCGACGGCGACCACACCGGGCTCTACCCCGTGGACGCTGCCGATCTCCCGCAGCAGGGCCACCAGCTTGAGATTCCGGCTCAACCTAGGCTCGTTGAACTCCGGGTTCCGCCGCCTCCAGTCATCCGCCGGCAGAACCGCGATTCGCTCCGCCGTCATCTTTCCGGTCAGCAATCCAGAGAGCATGGGCGAGTAGTTGATTACCCCGATACCGTGTTCCTGCGCAAACGGCAAAATCTCCTGCTCGATGGCGCGGCGGAGCATTGAGTAAGGCGGCTGCAGGCTCGTAATAGGGGCGATCTTGATGACGCGCTCCATTTGCGCAACGCTGAAGTTCGACACGCCAATCCAGCGCACCTTGCCCTCTTCGCGGAACCGGGCCAGCGTCTCCCAGCCTTCCTCAATCTCCTCTTCGGGGTTCGGCCAATGAATCTGATAAAGATCGATGCTCTCCACATTGAGGCGCCGCAGCGAAGCCTCGAGTTCATCCCGCAGCGACTTCGCATTGAGAGAACGGTAGATGGAACGGTCGCTATGCCACCGCATCGAACACTTGGTAAAGATCAGCGGGCGAGGGCCTGACCAATCCTTCAGGGCGCGGCCTATGATCTCTTCTGAGTGCCCCAGCCCGTAGATGGCGGCGGTGTCGATCCAATTGATGCCCAGTTCGAGGGCACGATGGATTGCGGCGATGGATTCGCTGTCATCCTGCGGTCCCCAGGCAAACTCCCAGTTGCCACCGCCGATGGCCCAAGCGCCGAAGCCGATGGGGGTAAGTTTCAGGTCAGAATTGCCGAGGGCTTTGAGTGGAATCGAAGATGTCGTCGCCATATCACTCCAGAGATGCTATCCAGCCATGGCAGGACGCAAGATTGAAGAGCGAATTCGGAGTATCTGATCCGCAACCGCCGCTTCCTACTCCTTGAGCTTCACCTTCGTGGCCTGCATCTGCGCCCGAATTACCAGCTCTGCCGCTAGAAGCGCCTGGGTTTGATCCTGCGCTGTGTGCGTGCGGTTCACGATATCGCTCACAAATTGCGGCCCGAATGGAAGTGCCAAGTTGTTGCAGTCGATGAACCGTGCCCGTTTGTTATCGACAATGAACAGGTTGTTGCCCTTGGGGCTGACCGCGACGTTCGTGTATTTGCGGAGTTCGATATAACCATCCGTGCCAAGTATGAAGAGCCGCCCGTCGCCCCATGTTCCGAGCCCATGCGGTGTGAACCAGTCCAGCCGTACGTAGCCGAAACCGCGGTCGCCGCGCAGGACCATGTCACCAAAATCCTGGAACAGCGGGTGATCGGGATGTCGTATATTGGCGACCTGCGATTCGACAATACTTGCTTGCTTCGAACCGGTGTAATACAGGAACTGATACACCTGGTGCGATCCGATGTCGCAGAGAATCCCGCCATTCTTGTCTGGAATCCAGAACCAGGCAGGACGCTGGTCCGCACCGCCGGCGTCGCCGGGGCGCTGATAGATCTGGTGCGGCGCAATGTTGATCGTCTGAATAACCTTGCCGATGGCGCCTTGCTCAACCAACTGCGCAGCGTAAACCGCGGCCTTCACCTCCAGCATCTCGCTATACATGATGGCGTAGATGCGGCCGGTTTCGGCGATGGTCTTTCGCACTTCTGCAAGCTGCTCCATCGTGAGGATGCCGGGCTTATCGGAGAGATAGTCTTTGCCATGCTTCATCACGCGGATGCCGAGAGGCGCGCGCTCGACGGGAATCTGGGAACTCAGAACCAGTTGAATCGAAGGATCATTGAGAATCTCTTCCTGAGTCTGGACGTATTTTGCGTCGGGGTAGCGTTTGCGAAAGCGAGCCAACTTGTCCGGCTCGCCGCCCCAAACAGCCACCAATTCGCCGCCGCCCCGCTTCACAGCATCGGTCATGCCGTAGATATGGTCATGACTCATGCCACACACGGCAAACTTGATGTGATATCGGGGCTCGTGCTGCGGTTCGACCGGCAAAATTTCCTGCGCCGCCGCTCCCCGCTCTGCGGCAAACGCCGCGCCGAGCATCGCTGCCGATCCCATCCATCCGGCTTGCTTCAGAAATGCCCGCCGGTCCGCTCCAAACTGGTCATCTTCCTGTCGCATCGCGACCAGTATCGCAACGGCCGCCGCACCCACGCAATGATTCAAGCGCCGGTAAGTACCGCTACGCGCGATAGCGCTTCTGATGCCAGGCCCAGGCTGTGCGTAGAATCTCGTCGAGCTGCGCGTATTTCGGGGCCCAGCCGAGTTCGCGAACGGCTTTTTCCGAACTTGCCACCAACACCGCCGGATCCCCCGGTCGGCGGGGATGGACATCGGCCGGGATAGGGTGACCCGTCACCCGCCGTGCCGATTCGATGACTTCACGTACGCTAAAGCCTTTGCCGTTCCCTAAATTGAAGATCAGCCGGTCCTGCTTCTCCAAAGCATCGAGCGCGAGCAGATGCGCGTCGGCCAGATCCGAAACGTGAATGTAATCTCGAATGCACGTGCCGTCCGGCGTGGGGTAATCATCGCCATAGATGCGGATCGACTGGCGCTTACCGAGAGCCACATCGAGAATTAAAGGGATGAGATGCGACTCAGGTTCATGCGCCTCGCCGCGCGTTATGCCATCGGGCCCCTCCGGCGCTCCCGCCACGTTGAAGTACCGGAGCGAAGCATAGCGGAAGCCATGAATGCGATGAAGCCAGCTGAGCATATGCTCAACGAGCAGCTTTGATTCGCCATACGCATTCGTGGGCTGCAGACGCGCGTCCTCCGGTATAGGCACTCGCTCCGGTTCCCCGTAAACGGCTGCCGTGGAGGAAAACACAAGCTTCTTCGGCCCTTTCGCAAGCATCGCCTCCAAGAGGCTCAGGGTGGACGCAGTGTTGTTCCGGAAGAATATCTCGGGTTTCAGCATCGATTCGCCCGCTTCAATCAGCGCCGCAAAGTGCATGACGCCATCAAACGGATGACCAGCTTTCGCCGCACTGTCAAAAAGGTCTTCCAGGTGGAGACGATCGGCAAGTTCACCTTTGACGAATTCGGCGCTCGGCGGCACCAAGTCCCGCCGGCCGTGGCTAAGGTTATCGAAAACTGTCACACGATGGCCTTGCTCGGCCAAAGTTCCTGCTACTGTGCCTCCGATATACCCGGCTCCGCCGGTCACCAGAATCTTCACTATTTGTCCCTTTCGCGCGTCATTCTGCGATAAGCTGAGTCTATAGAGTAAATGGCAGGCTTTCTCCGGTCCCCACGGGTTCAGACCGTCTTCGATGGCGGCATGGGGAGGCCCCATTTACAAATGAAAATCCTCGAGTTTCTGTTGCCTGGAACGGCCCTGGACATGAATCGGGAGTGATTGTATGTCCTTTGGAATTATCATGTTCGCTGCTGCCGATCCCGGCTTGTACAACTATCGGGGGAGCCCGTTATTGCTCCCGGCAATTTACAATAATGGCAACAGATTTCTCCTTTTCCCCATCCGATTAAAAGGGGACCTGTTCTGCTCAACGGGACTGTCGAACGCGGAAGGGCGTAGTCCTTCGGTTAAATCCCGTTTTGTCAGTGCAGACTGGTGTACTCGGATCGCCACAAAATGCGAACGAACCGTTTCATCGCTGACACAGACCTTAGATTCAATATCGAGAGAGTTCGTTCGGGTGGCCTCAGTATGCAGAATCAAAATATTGCGTTCGAGGGCGGCTTCCCCACCTTCGATCTTTATTGACGAGGATTGAGACCCATGACTGCAGAACAACTGCCGATTCGAGCTGACTTCGGATTGCTCCCCGAAACGCGGAGAAGTACGGCCTCCTTCGTCACCAGCGGCATCATCAACCTGAGCATCTTGGCCATCCTTCTGTATGTCGGAATGACTGCCAAACAGGTCATCCAGGCGCATAGGTTTGAACAGACCGAGTTGATTTTACCGACGACTCCGCCGCCTCCGCCGATGAAGGTCAAGCTGCCCCCGCCGCCGAAGATTCAGCCGCCCGCTCCGCCTGAGGTCGCCAAGCTGGAGGCTCCTCGGATCAATCTTCCCAAACCTGAACCCAAACCTGTGATCAAGCAGATCCAGATGGAGTCCAAGCCTGCACTGCCACTGATGAAGGCGGCCAAGCCCCAGATCATTCTTGCCCCGCAGCCGAAAGCCGCACTGACGGCCGCTGCCCCGGCCCAGGTGGCGCAGGCGCATCCCCAAACTAAGGCAGTGCACCTTGGGGAAACCTTCGGGGTGATGCCTAATGCCAACGCAAGTCGACCTGCGACGGTGGCCGCTATCGGCAATCCCTATGGCGGGATGTCAGGTGCGGTCCAAGCACCACGCGGCGTGGTGGGCTCGACCGGGATTGGCAATGGCACGCGTTCGGGCTCGAACGCGGGAATGGTGGGCCACGTCGCCTCAGCAGGAATTCCGGGGGCCACCGGCACGGGAAATGCGTATGGCGGAGATCATGTGGCCTCGGCCGGAATTCCGGCGATGCAGAGGGCGGCCGTGGCTGCGCCGCAGGTCACCGGGACACCGCATTTCACCAATCTCGAAGTGCTTTCCAAGCCGCCTGTGCAGTACACGGCGGAGGCTCGCCAACTCCGCATTCAGGGCGACGTAGTACTTCGCGTGACCTTCACTGCCAGCGGGCAAGTTCTGGTCAAAGGCGTCGTGCATAGCCTGGGCCATGGACTCGACGAAGAAGCGCGGCGCGTGGCCCAGCAGATTCGCTTCCGTCCGGCGACCCGCAACGGTCAGGCGGTTGACCTCACCACCAATATCACTATCACTTTCCAGTTGGCTTAGGATTTGCAAAAAACAGTGGTCCATATGAATACTGGCTGGATGCAGCCGCGGGTTGCCGAAACGGTGCAAGCCGCAATGAACGAAAATGCAGTAGGAGCTTGACATGACGTTTCGGAAGATCCCCACCACAGTGCTCATCCTCGCCCTTGGTGCTCAATCCGCGCTGGCGCGCAAGCATCCCAAGTACGAACAAGCACACCAGCTGACCGCAGCCCAGGCGGCCCTTGTCCAGAAGGCTATCGCGCGCGAAAAGGTCCTCATCCAGAACATTAAACAGCGCACTCCGCTGGTAGAGACCTACATCCAGGACACACGTCCCGACCAGAAACTCTATGAAGTTCCGATCGGCGACCACTACATGCTGAGCCGCGTGGATTTCAGCAAAACCTTTATCGACGAAGCTTACACGCCCCGCCAGGTCAAGGCAAAGGGATGGTTCAAGGGTTCGCTGGCGTCCATTACCGGCCTGACCAAGGCGCTCGGTCTGGATCGCGCCGTCACTTATAACCCGCTCGGCTTCACTGAGATGATGTTCCTCGATCCGCGGGGTGGCTTCGACCAGAATCATTACGTCTTCAGTTATGTTCGCCGGGAATTCCTCGGGTCCGTACGTACCTGGGTGTACGATGTGCATCCCAAGGATGCCGGAATGGGCCGTTTCTTCGGTCGGATCTGGGTTGAAGACCAGGACGGCAACATCGTCCGGTTCAACGGCACCTTCACACCCCCAAAGAACGAAGACTCCTCCAAGATGTACTTCCACTTCGACAGTTGGCGGATGAACGTGCAGCCCGGGGTCTGGCTTCCCGTTGCGATTTACGTGGAAGAGACACAGCGTATGGAAGGCTCGAAGATCGTCGGGCTGAAGGCGCAAACGCATTTCTGGGGGTATAGCCTCAAGCTTCCCTCGCACGATAGCGAGAACGTCAGCATGACGGTGGAGAATGCTGAAGACCAGAGCGACGACTCGCAGGACGTGGGCCCTCTGCAAGCGCAGCGGGAGTGGATCACGCAGGCTGAAAATAACGTGATTGACCGCCTGGTTGAGGCTGGGCTGGTGGCTCCGCTTACGCCGGATGGATACGAGCAGAAAGTGCTCGAGCAGATCGTGACTAACCTGGCTGTGCCGAACAACCTGGCATTTACCAGCCCGATTCACTGCCGCGTACTGCTCACCGACACGATTGAAGCCACCACTGTCGGGAACACGATTCTCATCAGCAAGGGCCTGATCGACACGATGCCGAACGAGCCGACCATCGCATCGGTGGTGGCAATGGAACTGGCACACATCGTGATGGGGCATCACATCGATACCCGTTATGCATTCAATGATCGTCTCCTCTTCCCTGACGAGTCGACCTTCCAGCGCATCGACATGTATCACACGGTTCACGACAACGAGGAAGCCCAGGCGCGGGCGATGAAGTACCTCGAGGCATCGATGTACAAAGACCAGCTCCCGCTGGCGGGCGAGTACTGGGAGCAGCTTGCGGACCGCGGGGCCGCACTGAAGGCTCTCAACACGCCTAAGCTGGGTGATTCGCTACTGCGCGCTGACGGCACGCCGTGGATGAACCAGCTCGCTCACGAGGCGCCCAAGATTAATTGGGATGATTTGGCGCAGATTCCGGCCTATCCGCTGGGAAGCTGGCTGAAGACCGATCCCTGGGACGATCGCGTGTACATGCTGAACTACAGGCATTATTTGCCCATGAATCCGCGGGACAAGATGCCCCTCGAAGTCACGCCGGTCTATTTCAAGCTGCAACGCTACAGTGCCACGAACGCCGCTCCGAACAACGCGTCGCAGCCGACGGGCAACCAAGGTGGAGGCACGGCGCCTGCGAACACCGCGGCGCCTCCCAGCGCAGGCTCGGCGCAGGCGCAACAGCCGCCAGCGCCTCCGCAGCGTTAAAATTCAATTCGTTCCAAAAAGATGGCCGGGATCAACGAACTCCCGGCCATCTTCGTTTGCAGCTCAGATCATCCAAGTTTGCACTGTTATCAACTTTTTGCCACGGCGGAATAGGTTGACCCAATGAGACGATCTGCTCTTTTTTTGTTTGTTTTCCTCCTCGCCGGCGCAGTGGCCGGAGCATTTGCTCAGGCAGTTCCCGATGCAACTGCTCATCGCTTGAAAATTACCGCGGGGGTGATGGGCTCGTACTTCCAGCCCGATGAAGGTAAGAACAATCTAGCCGGGGTGGGAACCTTTGTCGATTTCGATTTTTCACGCTGGGTGCAGGTTGAGGCGGAAGGCCGTTGGCTGCGTTGGAATGAGTATTACGGCGAGCACCAGGACAATTACCTGATCGGTCTCCGTGTTCCCGTTAAGCAGTTCGGCAAATTCGGACTCTACGGAAAAACCCTGGTGGGCTATGGCAAGATGACGTTTCCGTTCAACTACGGCTACGGCACATTCACCGATCTCGCTTTCGGAGGAACGCTCGATTACCGGCTGTCACATAGATTCACGGTCCGCGCCGCCGATTTCGAATACCAGTACTGGCCAGTCTGGATCAATAATCAATCGCTCGCCCCTTATGGCTTTAGCGCCGGCATCGGCTACCGCATCTTTTAGAGCAGATGTGGTGGATGGTTCCCAAAAACCGCCGCCTGACGCCCCACATCCAGCAATCTGGACGCTGTCTCCAGGGTCCGCAGACAAAGCGCTCACCAGTACTCTGGGGCATTCGCGATAATAGGGCGAGGAGATTGCACGGTTGAAGAGCGGATTCGTTGCCATCCTGGGAAGGCCTAACGCGGGCAAAAGCACGCTGCTGAACTCGCTGATCGGTGAGAAAGTCGCCATCGTCACTGCTAAGCCGCAGACCACACGCAATCGCATCGCCGGCGTTGTGGAGGTGCCCGCGCGCAAGGGCAAACATCCGGCTGCACAGATCGTATTCGTCGATACCCCCGGGGTGCACAAGCCCGGCTCGCACCTCGACCGGCGCATGCTGCAGGAGGTGTACGAGGCGCTGGAAGCACGCGACGCCGTTCTGGTGCTGGTAGATGCGTCGAGGCGGATGGGGCTGCAGGAGCCGGGCGTCAGCCAAGAGAGCTCAGAGAATAGAGAACAGAAATCGGCAAATTGGGCCAGCGAAGATGAATTTCTTTTCGGCCTCGTCCGCAAGCTCGACTGTCCCGTTTTCCTGGTGCTGACCAAGATTGATCTCGTTCCCAAGGATCGCCTGCTGCCCATGATCGATTCGCTCATCAAGCAGCACAACTTCGCCGAAGTCGTCCCCGTCAGCGCGCGCAAAAAGGACGGCCTCGACATCCTGCTGAACAAGATCGTCGCCGTGCTGCCGACGGGCGAGCGCTACTTTCCCAAGGATCAGTACACGGACCAGCCTGCGCGGTTCATGGTTGCGGAGCTGATCCGCGAGCGCATTCTGGTGGAAACAGGCGAAGAGGTTCCCTACGCCTCGGCGGTAGTGATCGAGCGCTTCGAAGAGCCGGGAACGGATGAGCGGCCTCGCAAGAAGGGTCAGCCAGCCAAGCTTCCGCTTACGCGCATCGCCGCCGCGATCTACTGCGAGCGCGAAGGACAGAAAGCGATCCTGATCGGCAAAGGTGGATCGAAGCTGAAGGAGATCGGCACGGGCGCACGCAAGCAGATCGAATCGCTGCTGGGCACGCGGGTGTATCTGGAGCTACACGTGATCGTTGAACCCGGCTGGCGCGAGTCGCGCGGCTTTGTGGAGTCGCTCGACTGGCGAAGCCAACTCGAACGGATCGCCGAGAAGCAGGCCGGAGAGAAAGCGGAAGAGTAGGCATTGGTGCTCCCCCATTGCGCGATAGTGCTGCGAAATGGATGGGACATCGAGAACTGCGACTATTCCTGACTGCCCGCGACCGGCTATGCCGTTGCGGAAATCTGTTGCTGGCGCGTGCTGCCGAGGAAGTCGATCGTGCCGAGGACCACGGGCCTCGAGTCCAGCGGCGGTAATCCCTCCCGCTTCATCTGCCCAATCAAATTGTGAGAGGCTGTCGCGGAATTCGTTCTCAGGCGCCGCGCACTGCTCCCCGGCCGTGGGTCTTCACCTCGTACATGCGCGTGTCGGCGGCTCCCACGATTGTGTGGACCGTAGTTCCGTCGCGCGGCGCGGTGGCGATGCCCACGCTGGCGCTGACCCGGAGTTCGAGTCCGGATTTCATGCGGAAGCGCGTGGCCAACAGCTCCCGATGCAGTGCTGAGGCCTGGGCCAGAGCCGTCGCCGCATCTGTCTCCGGCATGAGGATGACGAACTCGTCACCGCCATAGCGAAAGCAATAATCATGCTTGCGGCTCAGGTCCTGCAACCGCTGCGCGGTGCGGGCGAGCAATTCGCTACCGACCAGATGCCCGTGCGCATCGTTCACGAGCTTGAAGCGATCAAGGTCAAGAAACGCCAGGCTGAGCGGCAGATGCTTGCGGGCGCTGCTATCAAGCTCGCGCGCCAAAACCTCGTACAGGTGGCGCACGTTGAAGAGCCCGGTGGTGTCGTCGGTGATTGTAAGCTGCTGAATGCGAGCCACGTCGTTGGCGTTCTCGATGGCGATCGCCGCGTGATCGGCGAGGATGTGCAGGAACGCGATGGTGTAATCGTCGAGCTGCCCGGCGCGTGGGTTGAGGATCTCGATGACCCCGTGCGTGCCTTTACGGCCGCGCAAGGGCAGTGCGACTACGGAGCGCACCTTGCGCACCAACGCCGGCTTCTCGGCGTGCAGGCGCGGATCGCCCACGCTTTCCGGCACGATGAGCGATTCACCGTGCTCGGCCACCCAGCCTGCGACTCCTTCTCCCACCTTCACGCGCAGGTCGCGGAGTGCAGCTTCATTTCCTCCGGCGGCGATGGCGTAGTAAAGCTCCTGCGCCTTCACATCCAGCATGAGCAGTGTCCACAGTTCCGCGTCGATGGTGCGCTCCATGTGCTCGAGAATGGTGCGCAGGATCGTATCAAGATCGAAGCTGGAGATAAGAGAACGCGTCAGCCGATGGAAGACAAGTAAGTCATCCAGCGGGATGCGGTTCTCGGCTGGCTGGTTCATATGGGTGCCAAATCTGGGGAAGGTCTCACCTTGATTGTGTCACAGAGAGCGACGGTGGGACAGGGGCAGAATGAATGGTAGCGCGAGTTACTACCCGCCTATGTGCACCATGGACCGGGATGGCTTGAGGAAGCCCGGCTCGCCGATATGGTGCCTCGCCTCCTTCTGGTCGACGGTGCGCACAATGTAGGCACGAAGCTCGTCGTCCCCGGCGCCGCCGCGCATGCGACCGTAGAGGTCGTGTTCTACCTGCGAGAAAAGACAGGTGCGGATTTTGCCGTCGGAGGTAAGACGGACGCGGCTGCAAGCGCCGCAGAATGCCTGGGTGACAGGGGCGATGATGCCGATCTCCCCGCGGCCATCGGTGAACGTGTAGCGGCGGGCCGTCTCGCTCGGCTCGTTGGGCGGGAGTTCTCGCAGGGGAAGAGCACGGCCGATGCGCCCGACGATCTCACGCAATGGGACCACGACTTCCGGCGACCAAAGCCGGCCTTCTTCGAGCGGCATGAACTCGATAAAGCGGACAATGACGTCTTCGCGGCGCGCAAACTCCGCAAAGCCTTCGATCTGGTCGTCGTTGAAACCGCGCAGCAAAACGCAGTTGATCTTGACGGGCGCCAGCCCGGCCTCGCGGGCGGCTCGGACACCACGCAGAACCGCCTGGTAGCTGCCTGGAACGCGCGTAATGCGCTCGAACACCGGCTCGTCCACCGCATCCATGCTGATGGTTACGCGATGCAGCCCCGCTTGTTTCAGCGGTTCCGCGAGGGTGTCCAGCAAGTGGCCGTTGGTCGTAAGCGCCAGGTCGAGCGGCCGCCCTTCAAAGGTCCGCATGCGGGAGAGCTCGGTAATCAAATCGAGCAAGCCCTTGCGCAGCAGCGGCTCACCCCCGGTGAGCCGCACCTTGGTGATGCCCAGGGAAACGAAGAGCCGGATCAAGCGGAGATACTCGTCGATTGCCAACTCGGGATATTGTGCGCCGTACTCCCCGGTCCTGCAGTAAACGCATTTATAGTTGCAGCGGTCTGTGATTGAGACGCGCAAATCGTGGATCACGCGACCGTGGCTGTCGGTAAGCCGGCCGGTGTGCGTCTTCGCGGGGGAAGTAGTGAGAGGTGCGGCCATCGGCTCCTTCAGCCTATACCCTTTCGCCTGATTTCCATCCTAAAGCGAAGAGAGGGGGAAAGCTGGAGAAAAGCAAAATCCAGCCACTCACCTCGTTGGAGTCGAAGGCGATGCGGCTGGATTCAGGATGATGCGGCGATTAATCGATGCGCGGGGTGCCGCGGCGGAGTGCCAGTCCGGTCAATCCAAAGCCCACGATCATGGCGCAGGCCACGAAGAAGTAGTACGCCATGGGATGCTTCCAGCCGGGCGAATAGCTGAGGTCCTGGCCCACCCACAACAGCAGAACAGTGGCGATAACGGAGAACTGTCCGGCGATGACCAGGAAGGTATGTCCCAGCTCGCGGCGCTTGTCGAGAGCCTCCACCTGATCGGGCGTAAGATTGCGCTCTTCCGGGGGAAGCAGAGGATTAGGCATTGCGATCTCCTTGGGGAGGCGGCCGGGGACGGCACACCGGTTACGCATCGATTCAATCACATGCGGGGCGGGGAGCGCCAGTGGCGCCCCCGATGCTAAAGGACAGGCAACTGGCTGACCAGGGAATCAATCCTGCAGGAATGCCAGCGATTGCAGGGTTGTGATCTCGAAGGGCTTGCGACAGCGGATATTCGCGCAGCCCAGTTTGTCGTCGCGACGAACCATGTAGGATTGGGCCTTGGCAAACTTCGCGCGGTCTCGCTCGTCGGCATGGCGCGGCAGCTGCGCACGCTTCCGGCGAACCACCCAAGTCACCTTGTATTCGCCCGCCTGGCCGCATTTGGGGCAGACCAGGGTGTGAGTGCGTTGTTCGACGGTCTCATTGAAAAAGTCGCGCTCTTCCATGTCCAAGTTACTCCCGAGATTCTCGTGTTCGCTCCGGCGCGACGGCTGGGGCACAATCTCCATAGTCGACCCTTGCAGGCGTGCAGTGCAAGGCCGGGTGGGACAAGCTGGGCGGAGAGAGCATGATGGCGAAGCGTAAGAGAGAGCAATTCTCAGCAGCCAAAGCGGTGAAGGCAAACGCCAGGGAGCGCGTGGGCCAGCCCAAGCCGGCCCGTGTCATCGAGGAGCCGCCGCGCACGGGTCGCCAAAAAAAGCACAAGCCGAAGCTCGAAGACCTGCTCCGGGAGGAGGAGTAGTCGAGGCGCCCCTGCTCGTATGACCCCGTCAGACGGCGCAAACGAGCTGTCCTACGACCGTCTTACGTGTCTTACAACCGGCGTGAATCGTGTAAGACATGCCCTGCAACCGTCCTGCACGGTCTTACGGCCCCTTGGGCCGATTCGCACTGTAGGGCCCCGGCAATTCCGGCGGGGCAGGCTGCGCAGGCGGGGGTGCTGTGCCGGCCGCGACGGCGGTGCGCTTCGAGTAGATGCGAAATTCCACGATCAAATTCAGGAGCACCGGGACCGGCTTGCCGTCTTTCATCGCGGGCTGGAATGTCGCCTTGCGAATGGCAGCCACGGCATTCTCGTCCAGCCCGAAGCCGATGGGGCGCCCCACCGCAATTTGCGCGGCCTTGCCGTCCGGGCCGACGACTACGTGGTACATGGCGACACCCGCCACCCCGTTCTTTTGCGCGTAATCGTTTGAAGCTGGATCAACCGCGGTGAGCAGTTTCGCCTTCCGGTCTACCTGGCTCTGCCGCAGCACAGAGGGGTCGGAGGGTTGATAGTCGGTGTGCGCATTGACCGCTTTGTAATAGAGATGCCAGGGCTGGGGCAGGCTTTCGACCATCCGGGCATCCATACCGCTGGAAAAGATGCGGTCAAGCGCGGACCGCAGTGCACGATTGGCGTCTGCCACTGAATGCGTGCTTTCACTCGAGTGCACTTGATCAGAAAGGCCCGGCGCGGGCGCGTTCAGAGGAGGAACGGAAGGTGCGCCTGGCGCGGCAAGCGGCTGCTTCTTTTTCCTTGCGGATTTTGGCTTTTTGGGCTTGTCTACGCGGACGCGCTCGACGCTGATGCGCAGCGGCTTCTTCTTCGAGGTGAGCCGTACCTTGTCAAAAGCGGCGGATTGATCCTCGCTGGCGAGCGCGCCGAGGAAGTGCAGACCGTAGCGGTCACCTTCCAGTTCGAGGCGGTGCTTGGCGAGATGCACGCGCGTGATCTCGACGAGACTGAGCGTGAATGAGGCATGCGGCGATGTGCCGTCAAGCTTTCCATCCTCGTCGAAGTGCAGATTGTCGTCGAGCCAATCGCCGCGCAGGTAGAACGTCTTGCCTAAAAGTTGTTGTCTGAGTTCCTCCTCCGTGATGGGGGGAACCTCGGGAGCGGCGGTGGGCGCCTGCTTGGATTGCGAGGTTTGCGCGATTCGGTCCGGTAGCGGCGCGCTCGACAGGGGAGCCTGGGCGGAGATCCCCGTCAGGAGGGTGTACAGGGCCGCGAGAGCGGCCATGGCTTCGATTCGACGAATCCGAGTGTATACGCCCATGTGAGAACCCGCTGGAGGTCAATGTACCAGTATTCCTGCGGCGCTGGCATTACGGCGCTCCACGGTGCAGCCGCCACAGGATGCGCCGGAAGATTCCGAGGATCCGGCGGGTATCTTGCGCGCTCAGGTTCAGGCGGCGCAGAAGCAGCCGCAGGTCGTGGCGATTCGCATTGCGCATGACTTCCGGGGAGTAATCGGCAGCACTCAGAGTCTCTTCAATGAGTTCACCGAGCCGTTCCAGCGCAGCGCTGTCCACGAGGCGATGACCTGCATCGCCGATAGATTGGATGTCATTGGGGCGCGAGAGTGTGTCTGCCGATCGGCACAACTCATAGAGGCACACCGCTACCGCCTGCCCCATGTTCATGGACGGCTGACGTGGATCTGTAGGAATCTCCACCAGGACGTGGCAGTAAGAGAGATCGTCGCGAGTGAGACCGTGCTTCTCCGGTCCGAAGACGAGCGCAGCGCGGCCTCCCTTTGCGATGGCATTGAGCATGCGCGGCGCAAGCGCGGGGAGTTGCAGCACTTCTTGCTCCGGCCTGCGATGAACGAGCGTGCCGGTGCCTGCAATGAAGGTGCACTGCGCCACGGCCTCAGCCAGGGTCCCAGTCTCGCGCGCGTCAGCGAGCACCTGCGGCGCACCGACGGCCGACTTTGCCTCACGCCAATGCGGCGCGTAGGGTGCAGCGACGGTGAGATGCGCGAATCCGAAGTTCGCCATAGCACGGGCTGCAGCGCCGATGTTGAGGGGATTGCGCGGAGCGACCAGCACCACGTCCACAGATTGCGCGAGGGTGTGCAAGGAACCATTGTAGGACGCGGAAAAAATCGGCGCAGCGGCTCCTCCGCATCGCATGAAGTTTTCGTCATCCCACCCGTTACGTCGCAGCGCCGTCCGCGTCCGAGATGTAGCATCGATGCAGGCGCACCTACCCCGAACTGCGAGTGCGCTTCACGATCTGCGAATCTGACCAGCAGTGTGGAGGCAGAGGAATCCGTGCATCTTAAATACTTGAGAAATTCTGGCTGTGTCGTCCTGATAGTCGGCTGTTGCACGCTGGCTCCCGGGTTGCAAGCACAATCTTCCAAGCCAACTGCGCCTGTGCTTGTGGCCGATCTGCCCTCGGCGCCCATGCCCGCGTTCGATCCGGATCAGCAAAGCTCCTCGCAGCAGGGCCAGCAAAAGCCGGCCCAGCAAAATCCCGCCGAACCCAATCTCGGCGATCTGGGTTTCTCGACGGCGCAGACGCAGTCCAACCCCAAACTGCAGGCGCTGCTCAACAAGCGCACGCACATGCTCAAGGTGCACCAGACGCTCGGGCTTTATACCTTGATCCCCATGGCTGCCACCCTTATAACGGGGCCCATGGCCAAGGGGACAGGCCGCAATCACCTTGCCTACAAAGCGCCAACGGCTGCCAACCTCGATACGCATGTGGCCCTGGGTGGCATTACCGCTCTAATGTACGGCGCCACAGCGTATTACGCTATAGCGGCTCCCAAGGTGCCGGGCGTGAAACACAAGGGTCCCATCAAGTTCCATGAAGCTCTGGCGTTTATTCACGCGCCGGGAATGCTCGCCACGGCGGTGCTCGGCGCCATGGCTTATAAGCAGGAAAGCGCGGGCGAGAAGGTACACGGGATTGCTGCGGCGCACGGCCCGGTCGCTGCTGTCACTATCGGTTCCTACGCCGCGGCCATGCTTGCGGTCTCATGGCCGCCCTTCCACCATCACTCATAATGATTGGCATCACTCGATCTCGGGAGAACCCAATGCTTCGCCGATCCGTTTTCATCTGTTTCGCGCTGCTTTGTGCGCCATTGGCAGTGCTCGCGCAGTCGCAGTGGCTGCTTGAACACTCCACGCTCAGTTATCACATGTCACATCCCATTCACGAGGTGGACGGCACCAGCACCGCCGCGCGGGGCAAGGGCACGTGCACCAACGGCACATGCGACTTTCTGATTGCCGCGCCTGTCAACACCTTCAAATCCGGCGATAGCAATCGCGATCTGCACATGATCGAAGTGGTCCGTGGCGCCGAGTATCCCATGGTTGTGGTCCGGGCCACCTTCCCTGAATCCGAGCTGGTGAATTCAACTATCGACGCCGACCTGCAGGTACAGTTCGCCGGACAGACCGCTCACTACCAGCACATTCCGTTCCAGAAGACCGGCAGCGGCAACGAGGTGCGCATCGTCGGCACCATCCCAAGCACCTGCTCTGATTTCAAGATTGAGCGCCCCAGCTTTCTCACTGTGCCGATTAAGAACGAGATTCCTGTACACGTCGACATGACGTGGAAATCGCAATAGCTTCTCTGCTCACAGCAGAAACATGGAGGCCGGCGATTGCCGGCCTCGATTGCGTTGACACCTGAAAGCTGATTACTGTTTCTCGGGTACGAACACCTTAAGCCGCACATGCCACTTGGTGCTCTGGCCCGGTTTGAGCGTCACCATGCCGGTATCCATCCCGTGCCACTCTTTGCCGAAGGGATCGGCAAAGTTGTACTGGTCTTCGATGGCGACGAACTGCTTGGTCGGCGGCGCATACATCTGGATGGTCTTGATCTCCGGTGAAAGCCCTTCGATGGCCACGCCGTAGTTCGCCTTGGGATCGATCACCTTTACCGTGACCGCGCCGTTCTTCCAGTGCAGCGTGCTCCAGTTGTCGTCGTAGAAGTTATGATCGAGAGCCTTTCCCTCAGGCGCGCGCAGATCGTACTGCCCGGTAACCGGCTCCAGCTTGCCCGTCGGAAACACGTTGTCGTAGTTGTCGACTTGCGCGGTCTTCTCGGCGGGGATGTGAATGCGCACCTGGGTACGGTCGCCGGACGGCAAATTGAAGTAGGGGTGCCAGCCGATCGCCACCGGCTCTGCCTGCTCGCCCACATTGTGCGCCACAATGGCAACATCAATCGCGTCGGCGTGCAGCGAGATGGTGTAGTCCAGATCGGTCTTCGAAAACCAGTGTCCGTTGAAGTTGCCGCCGTGGACCACCGCCGTCACCTGTTCGCCGCCGGGGATCTTCGTCACCTTCACGTCCTGCGCCTTGGCCTTCAGGATCAGACCGTGCATGGCGTGCCGCTCCGCGCCGGGCTTTGAGCCAACGTTGTTGGCGGGCAGAGTGATCTTGTGGCCCTCCCACTCGGTGGTCAGCGTCTTGCCGTCCGGCGAGAGCTTGCCGATAATCCTGTTCGGGTATGGGAACAGGAAGGCGGCGCCGAGCCGGTAACCAAGATCGCCAAAGTCATCGTCTTTCACGTCCAGCATCTCTTTGGCGCCGGCAAAATCCGGCGACGCCAGCACATCCATGTTGCCTTTGCCGGGAAAGTTCGCCGTGATTTGCAGGAGTTCCATGCCGCGGCCGGGCATCAGGGTCAGGCTGGTGAATTCGGGCCTGGTCTTGTCGGTCACCGCGCGGTGCAGGGTGACGAGCTTTTCGCCGCCGATCTCCTGGGCGGCCTGCGCATTGCTTGCGGGTACGTAAGAGATAGCCATGCTGAAGAGAAGCATACATGCGGCAACGGGTAGCTTCATGTCACTCGCTTTCCTGGGATGAGGTGTTCAGTTGCGGCTTACCGGCGTTCGGTAGAAACCGTTTTCTGAAGGCGTTGCCATTCTACGACACGCGGCGGCGGATGCCTTACGGATGCTGCTCGATGGCGATGTTGACGACGCCGTCGTCGCCGGTGGTGGCAACGGCAAGCACATTGGTGGCGACGCCGGGCAGCAAAGCGGGTGCGAATGCTACGGTTCCATCGACACCCGACGTAGCTACTGCAGTCTGCGAGGACAGCAACTCCGCCTGCGCGCAGCGGCCATGCGGCGGACAGGGCGGCGCCCACGCATAAACAGCCTGGTGCAGTGTGACAATCGCGCCCGCCATGGCATTGCCGTCCGCGTCGCGCACGCGGAGGACGATCTGTGCGGGGGTGGCGCTGACGGCGATGCTCTGCGCGGCCCCGGAGACTGGTTCGAGCCAAGCGTACTCCGGGCGCGCCCCCAGGGCGGTGAAGCTGACGCATTGCGTGGTGCCGTTCAAGCATGCGCTCGCGGTAGCCTGCTGCCCTTTGAGCAACGGCCCTACACCTAGTTGTTTTGCGGCGATACCGGCGACGCTGGTGGTTGCGCTGGTGCCGTCCTGCGCAGCGATGCCGGCGACCGGCTTCCACGCCACCGTCTGCCCGGGGGCGGGCGCGCCATTCTGCAGGGCCAAGGCCTGCGCCGTCCACGTCACGGCGGAGCCGGCGGCGACGGAGATGCTGGGGTTGATGGCCGCCAGCACCGGAGGCGTGCCGCCGGTGAAGTGCGCCTGCAGGCTGGCCCCGTTACTCAGGCTGGCCACGACGACCGACGGTGTTCCATCGACGGCCGTGACGTTGATAGCGGCGGAGCCGTCGCCGGCGGAGATCACGGTGCAGGTCATCTTGCCGCAGGCCAGTGTCGCCGTGCCGCTTTTGACGGTGTAGGTCACGGTGATGCCACCCGCAGGGGAAAGATCGCCACGCAGAGCGGTCACTGCAAATGCCATGGGAACGCCGATGGGTACCGTGCCAGCGGGTGCGGTCGCCAGCTTCAGGCTGTCGCCCGTGCCGGCGTCGTAGCTTACGCCGCCATAAAGAATCGCCATCGCGTAGTACACGGGCTCGTCCTCCACTTCCACGTCGACCGCGCCGGTGACACCCTGGGAGGCTGGAGGCGCAATGGCCGAGATCTCGTTCGGCGAGATGCTTGTGACCTGCGCGAGTTTCCCTCCAACCTTGACGGTATCGGCGGCGTGAAATCCCATGCCGCGGATGACGATGGGGCCGCCGGCCAGCGGCAGCCGCTGCGGCCACACCGTGTCGGCGTAGAGCACCCAGCCGTTATAGGAGTAGTCGGGGCGTCCGTCGCCGCGCATATCGGCGATGCCCATGCGCACCACATCGTCGCCGCTTGAGGTAACCTGCAGCCAGGTTTCGCCGAGGGCGCTGCCGTTCAGGCCGGGGGCGTAGCCGACCGCCGCCGTGCCCACAGGCGCAAAGGCATCCCAGATGCCGATTGCCGGCATGGCTTTGAGCATGGTCGGCTGCCCGCGTTCATCCAGCGACTGCGTGACGATGGTGAAGGTGCGGTTTCCGCGGATGGGAAAATCGAACCAATCCGTCTGCTCCACCTGTCCCAGCCGGCCTACCCAGAGGCCGCTCGCGGGCAGGAGCCGCGGAGCCGCCTCGGTGCCGATGGCGTCGTTGAAGTCGGCTACCGCCGAATCGGCGACGTTCACCTTGAGCGTCTTCGCCGTGCCTGCTGTCATGCCGCTTACTGCAACCGGGCTGAGCGTGCCGGAGGGCGCGGGCGTGCCCTGAATGTACGGCCCCACGGCATCGTTGTAGATGTAGAGCGGGTCAATGGTCTCGAAGCTGATCTGGTAGTTCACGGTGGTGATGCCCGGCGGCAAGGGCAGATAGCGAAGGTCGAAGTAGCCCTGCAACGAGGCATCGGTCGAGCCCCACTCGGATAGCGGCACACCGTTGGCGTCGGTCCAGCCGGTGACGGGGCTGCCGTGGTTGCCGCCGAAGTAGGAGCCGGAGACGAAGGTCACGGTGTACTGATACAGCGGGTTGCCGTTCGCATCGAGCGGACGAGCCACCACATTCACTCCCTGCATCCCCGAGCCGGCGCGAAACGTGATGGTGCCGTCGATCGAGATGGTGTTGGCGGCGGTAAGGACCTTGCCGGGAAAGTTGGCGATGTTCGCCGCGGTGACCGGATAGAGCCGGTTCAATTCAGCGATGTCGTCCAGCCGCAGTTGAGCGGGCTGCGGAATGCAGGTGCCGCCCGCCGGCCCGCACGCGCCGGCGACCGGCTGCATCACAGGCATGCCGGCGCGCTGATTCATGTCCGTGCTGTGCAGCGCGCCCGGGTTGACCTGGGAGTAGCCGAGCCCCAGCACCGCGCCGAAGGCGCGCTCGAGCAGAAAGCTGAGCATCTGGATGTGGTTGTCCGTATCAGCGCAGCGGCCGTTCACCAGGATGATGGCGTGCGCGACGGTGGCGTCGGGCTGGATGTTGTCGGTCCATACCGTGACGCCGTTGAGTTGGCAGGTGGCGGGGTCACTGGTTTGCGCGCCGAGGACGGTGTCCATCACCGCGCCGTCGGCGTCGAAGATCACGCCCAGGGGATAGGCAAGGGCGGTGGGCGCAACGTCCGCGGGCTGCGCAAGGTTCTGAGTACCGGGGGCGGCGTTGGCGCCGCTCACGTCCTCGTTGAGCGTGCCGGCATCGGAGAGCGACACGGCGGCCGTGGGCACGGCGCTCCAGATGGCCGCGGCCGCATCGACCATGGCCACTGCCTGCTGATGGTTGACCGTGGCGCTGAGCGGACCCTGATCGACGAAGTACTTAATCTGGCCGTTCGCCCAGCGAATCGGCTGGCCTTGTACGCTGGGCTGAAAGTAGGTTTTGCCGGCGACCAGGCGGGGCCCGCCGGCAAGGAGCGGCGCGGGAACCAGGGCCGCCGCGAGGATCGTGATGACGCCGAGATTTTTGGGAGACATACGGGCTCGCTCCACGCGGGCAGGCGGTGCACGTGTTAGGCCGTTCTTAGAATCGAAAGATTAGAAAGGTCTCATGCCCACGGCGGAGTGGCATTCGAGATCTTTCATAGTTGCCGTGCGGTGTCCGCTAAAATCGTTTGCAGCCCACCGAGCCCGAGCGCCCCGCTTCCCCCACGGAGATCTGGGATCCCGGTCTGTGCGGCGCAGGTGCGGAGGGATGCCGCACGAGTAGCAGACCAGAGGTGTCAGTCATGCGTTTGGGTGATCTCCTGATTCGTGCCGGGCGGGTTACGGAAGAGGATGTGCAGAAGGCGCTTGTCTATGGGCGCGAGAACGGTACGCGCCTGGGAGCAAGCCTTGTGGGCATCGGCGCCATCGATCAGCGCACGCTCAACAGCTTCATCAACCGCATTCCGCGCGAGCCGGAAAATATCGCGGCCACGGGCATGGAAGAGAGCGAGTTGATCGGGCTGCTGATGAAGGTGATCTACCAGGACCGCCTGGAGACCGTTCGCCAGTTCATTGAAGCGATCAAGCTGCCGTACCACATCGTCAGCGAACTGGTGCGGATGGCGGTGGATCGCATGCTGCTGCAGACGCTGGGCACGCGCGACTCCGACAGTCCGCTGGACATGGCCTATAGCTTCACCGAGGCGGGCCGCCAGTGGACCATCGATGCCCTGGAACGGCTGAGCTACGCGGGGCCCGCGCCGGTGCGGCTCGCGGACTTTGTGGACCAGGTGAACATGCAGAAGCTGACCAACGAGCACATCACGATGCAGAGCATTCTGGATGCGCTGGGGCCGCTCGAAGTGGATCAGGCCATTCTGGAGCAGGCCGGGCCTGCCCTGAACTCAGGCCGTGCGCTGCTGATGTACGGGCCGCCGGGCAACGGCAAAACTACCGTGGCCATGCGGCTTGCTTCGGTCTTCAAAGACGTCATCTACATCCCCTATGCATTTGAGATTGAAGGCCAAATCATCCGCATGTTCGACGCCAGCGTGCACACCGCGGTGGATCCGGCGAATATTCCCGAGGACGACCTGACGTTTGTGCGCCAGGACGAGTTCGACCAGCGCTGGGTTCCGTGCAAGCGGCCGTTCGTGATTGTGGGTGGCGAGCTGACGCTTGACATGCTGGACCTGCGCTACGACCTGAACGGCCACTATTACGAGGCGCCCATGCACATCAAGGCGCTGGGCGGCACGTTTCTGATCGACGACTTCGGCCGGCAGTTGGTGCGTCCGACCGACCTGCTCAATCGCTGGATTGTGCCGCTCGAAAGCCGCTTCGACCTTCTGAAGCTGCACACCGGAAAGAGCTTCAGCATTCCGTTTGAGGAGTTGGTGATCTTCTCAACCAACCTGGAGCCCGAAGACCTGATGGACCCGGCGTTCCTGCGCCGCCTTCCCTACAAGATCGAGGTGAACGGTCCGGAGATCGGCCGCTACCGGCGGATCTTCGAAGCCGAGTGCGCGCGGCACAACTTCGCGCTTCCGGATGAGGTGTTCGAGTACATCGTGAACAAACTGCGCCATGAAAAGCAGCTAGAGCTGGCGGCGTACCAGCCACGGTTCATCGTGGACCAGATTGTGGCGACATGCCGGTTCATGGAGCAGACGCCGCACTTCGAAAAGCGCTTTGTGGATTACGCAATCGACAACCTGCGTGTGAAGAAGCATGTAGCGCCGCAATAGGCGGCGAGCCAGGCTTCGAGCGGAAAGTGCGGCGACCGATGGGGCCGCGGTAAGGAAACATGGTTCGGTCTCCAGCAAGGAATTCGAGTTTGCCTTGATCGGAGTACCGCATGATGAAACAAGACTCTGCGGAGCTTCTACTCTGCTGATTTGTTTTCATGGGTTCCGGGATTTTGTTTACTTTCTTTGCGCCCCTTGCGGGGCGTGGTTCGTGCGTGGGAGGGGTTTGGTCGTTTCCCGCCCATTGCGCGGCTTTGCCGCTCAACGGATGGCGCACCCTGGATTGGTGATTGAGCCAGGAGATGAAGACCTGAAATTTCTGCTGATACTTCAAGTCCGGCAGGTTGAAATAATTAATACGCAAGTTTTACTCATAGTCCTATTAGAGAATCCCGGGCGTGCCGCCTCCATCGCGGTTGGCCATGAGCCTACTCCCGAGCCTGACGCCTCGCCCGTTGCTCGTCGTGCGCCGGGATAAACCGACATGTTGTAGGGGATGCAAGAGCCCTACGGGAAAGGAGAAAGCGACTCCATCCTGACCTCTAATCTTGCGTGGCCCATCGTGAGATGTGCTGCG